>NZ_VANT01000005.1:0-370809 GCF_005771485.1 Cohaesibacter sp. CAU 1516
CCTTGACCGCCCAAAAGGACAGAGCTAGAACGCGTCCACCAACGATTTGTAAAACATTCTACCAAATCTTGTAAAACATAGGCTTAAGCCTTTGTAATTGCTGGGGATTAGTTTAATGGTAGAACAGCGGACTCTGACTCCGTCGGTCCTGGTTCGAGTCCAGGATCCCCAGCCACTTCTCCCTTACATTGCCAGCGATCTGCCCGCTCCGGGTTTTCCTGTGCGTACAACGCATCGTTATGCTGCGCCTTGGGCTTCCTGTCCCTTCTGCTCACTTTGCGCCACTTGCAGTTTGACCGCGAGGAAGCTGTCTGGCGTGACCGAAATCGAGGATATGCCGCATTCAACCAGGAAGTCGGCAAATTCAGGATGATCACTTGGCGCTTGACCACAAAGACCAACCTTGCATCCTTTTTCACGTGCCTCTTCAATGACATGGCGGATCATCCACTTGACCGCCGCATTCTGTTCGTCAAACAGGCCCGAGAGCAACTCTGAATCCCGATCAACACCAAGGGTCAACTGGGTCAAGTCATTCGATCCAATGGAGAAGCCGTCGAAATGATCGGCATAGTCAGCCGCAAGGATGACGTTGCTTGGAATTTCGCACATGACATAGACTTCCAGTCCCTTATCACCACGTTTGAGGCCGTTGTCAGCCATAACGCCGAGCACCTTGATTGCCTCCTCAACCGTGCGGCAGAAGGGAATCATCACCACGGCATTGGTGAAGCCGAGCTCGTCCCGCAGGCGCTTGATGGCTTGGCATTCCAGTTCAAAGCCCTGCCGATAGCGTGGGGAATAGTAACGGCTGGCACCACGGAAGCCGATCATCGGATTTTCTTCGTCCAGTTCGAACTGGCGCCCGCCGAGCAGACCAGCATATTCATTGGATTTGAAGTCACTCATCCGGATGATAATCGGTTTGGGATGCGCCACCGCACACAGACGGGCAAGGCCGCGCGCGAGATTGTCGACGAAATAGTCTTTCTTGTCGGTATAATCCGCTGTCAGCGTTTCGATCCGGGCCCGTTCTTCCTCACTTTTAAGTTGGTCAAAATTCACCAAAGCCATTGGATGGACCTTAATGGTGTTGCTGACCACAAACTCCATCCGCGCCAGCCCGATGCCGTCAGATGGCAACCGCCACCAGCGCAAGGCAGTGCCGGGATTGGCCAGATTGAGCATGATCTGGGTTTTGGTTTCCGGCAGGCTCGACATGTCGAGTTCGCTTGCTTCAATCGTGGCAGTGCCGGCATAGACGATGCCTTCGTCGCCCTCGGCGCAGGACACCGTGACATCCTGCCCATCGTGGAGCAGATAGGTGGCATTGCCCACCCCGACGACGGCAGGCAGCCCAAGCTCGCGACTGACGATCGCAGCGTGGGATGTGCGCCCTCCATGGTCGGTGATAATGGCAGCGGCTCGTTTCATCACCGGGGTCCAGTCCGGGTCGGTGATTTCAGTCACCAAAATCGAACCATCGACAAAGCGATCGATATCCTTGGCGCTTTCGATCAGACATATTCGACCGGTGACTGCCCCGTCCCCAATGGCCAGTCCCTTGCACAGGACTTCACCGCGCTCGCTGAGGCTATAGGTCTTGATGCTGTTGCCTTCGCGGCGGGACTGGATGGTTTCCGGTCGGGCCTGCAGGATGAACAGCTCGCCCGTCAGGCCATCCTTGCCCCATTCCATATCCATGGCACAACCATAGTGCTTCTCGATCTGAACCGCCCAGCGGGCAAGCTGCAACAGGTCATCATCACCAAGGACATAGGCATCGCGTTCCTTGCGCGAAGTGGACACGTTGCGGGTTGGATGCTCGGCGTCGCCAAAGACCATCTTGATGGCCTTCTCACCCTTTCTGCGCTCAATGACCGGCGTCACCCTTTCATCTGCAAGGAAAGGTTTGAAGAGCTGGTATTCATCCGGGTCAACGGCGCCCTGTACGACATTTTCCCCCAGGCCCCATGCGGCATTGATCAGCACCACCTTGTCAAAGCCGGTGTCAGTATCGATGGAGAACATCACGCCTGAACTGCCCAGATCGGTGCGGACCATGCGCTGAACACCGATGGAGAGCGCAACCTTCATGTGATCAAAGCCATTCAGTTGCCGATAGCTTAGGGCCCGGTCGGTAAAGAGTGAAGCATAGCAACGGCGGCAGGCACGCAGAACCGCATCGGCCCCCTGAACATTGAGGAAGGTTTCCTGTTGGCCGGCAAAACTGGCGTCTGGCAGATCTTCTGCCGTGGCACTTGAGCGCACGGCAACCGAAAGATCATCCTGTCCTGCTTCGCGTTCCAGCCCTCGATAGGCAGTCGTGATTGACTGCGCGACATCCTGAGGCCAGTCACCGCGCAGGAACAGGTCCCGAACGGCGCGCCCGGTCTCAGCCAAGCAGGTCTTGCCCGACTGCCATTCATCGAGACAGTTGGCCATCTTGCTGCGAATATTGTTGAATTCTACATAGGACCAATAGGCATCGGCGCTGGTTGCAAAGCCTGACGGGACTGCAATGCCCTCTGCTGCAAGTTGCGATATCATTTCACCAAGTGACGCATTCTTGCCGCCAACGATGGAGACATCGTCACGTCTGAGATGTCTGAAATCCAACACAAGAGTTCTTGTTTTGTTCATAACCCAATCTCCTCACGTTGGCGTTGTTTCCTTCCGAATGCTTGGGGCGTGAGACTAGGATTTAAGCGCGTGCGGAGAGCGCGCTATCGGCTTCACGTCATGCAAAGCCATGGAAGGTCTTTCCGCTATACAGAATAGCATTTTTCGCAAGGCTTCGGTATGCGGCATCAGTTGTAGAAGCACAAATGAGCGACAGACCTGGAGCGCCTTAACCAAACAGGATCTTGGCGACAGGCCAGGTGGTGGTGACGACGATGCCAAGCACCGAACCAAAAACAAAGCGGGAAACCGGGGTGCTCAACAGCGGAGCAATCATCGCCAGAACGCCAAACAAGGCAGCAAAATAGGCGAGCATCGTGTTACTGACCATCGTCGGTGCCTCCTGATGCGGAACAGTGAACGCCGTCATGCTAGATAGCATCGGGCGCGTTTGGATCGCATCATTATAGGCAAGCTCGCATCTGGTAAAAAGGTTTGAAATCGGCATCTTGAAGACAGAGCTTCGCAATCGATAACCCTGCTGGAGCAATTTAAACCAAATTGTAGCAAAATGCAGCGCCACTCCAGATGGAGCATTTTCCAACAGATTGGGCGATCAGGCAGGATTCTCCGCCCAGTCCAGCAACATATCAACGAAGACTTGACCGGCAGCTTCAATGTCACCGGAATTGTCGAGATGAATGGTTTCCTCGTCAAACAGATCTTCGGCTTCAAGCTTCTTGGTCCGCGCGATGCGCTGACGGATCTCATCTGCATTTTCCCGCCCGCGGGCAGACAATCGCTGGACCAGAATGTCAGGTTCAACCGTCAGATTGATCACATGGAAATGGGGAAACTGGTCGCGCAGCACCGGTATGGTCTTGCGTGAGCCATTGGCAATGGCCACACCGCCAGTCTGCAAATGAGCGAGCAAACTGGCTGGCAGACCATAATAGAGTCCGTGCGCACCCCAGGAAATGACGAATTGCCCTTGCATTTCCGCCTTCTGGAAAGCCGCAACGCTCATGCTTTCATGATCTTCGCTGGGATCGCCATTTGATCGGGTGATACAGCGACGGACGAAGAGAATGCGAGGATCATCTTTCAAGGTTTCTCTGGCATAGTTCAGCACACTGTCCTTGCCAGAGCCACTAGGCCCCACCAGCAACACAAGCGTGCCATATCCTGCTTCACTCAGGTCATGCATGCCAAGCTCGTTCATTGCGATCTCCGTACCCTTCCCTCATCTTGCATTCTCAATTGTCATCGCACTCAGACAATGCGTTGTCCCTTGCGCCAGACCTGCCGGATCACTGGCGTGTTGCCCGATTTGCGGACATGAACCAGATCGCCCCGTTTGCCGATTTCAATAGCACCGCGATCATCCAAACCCGTAGCCTGAGCCGGATTGTGGGTGATCATACGCACAGATTCCGGCAACGAGATGGCGTGATCGTCATCGGCAAGCATGAAGGCGGCCTGAACCAGTGACATCGGAATATAGTCTGAAGAGAGAATATCCAAAACCCTTTCTTTGACCAAGTCTGCCGCAGCGATATTCCCAGAATGTGAACCGCCACGCACAACATTTGGTGCCCCCATCAGAACAGCAAGACCTGCGTCATGGGACGCCTTGGCCGCTTCCATGGTGGTCGGGAACTCCGCAACGTGAATATCCTGGGCGATTGCCTCCTCGACATGAGCAATGGTCGCGTCATCGTGAGAGGCAAGGATCAGGCCCCTTTGCTGACAAATTTCGGCGATGGCATTGCGGTGTTTGTCGGAGTTGCGGGCAGAGGCTTCCATTCGGCGCTGACAGAACAGATCAAATTCATCATCCGTCATTTTCAGCTTGCCTTTGTAATAGATCGCATAGGCCTCAAGCTGGGCAAATTGACGCTGCCCCGGCGCATGGTCCATCACAGAAATCAGCTTGACCAACGGGTAATTATCAAACTGATGGAAGGCGGTGATACAGTCGTCGGCAGAGACTTCGCAACGCAAGTGCAGGAAGTGATCGGCCCGCAATGTGTCTTCCTCGACACCGCGATGGAAGGCGTCAGCAAGGGCTTTCATGTCCTCGTAGGTCAGGTCGGCATCGGAATCGAGCCCCACACGCAAGGCATCAAACACGGTGGTGATGCCGGAAGAGGCAATCTGGGCATCATGGGCCAACACCGCAGCCATCGGGTTCCAGCGGACTTTCGGACGCGGGGCATAATGGCCTTCCACATGGTCGGTATGCAGCTCAACAAAGCCCGGCAGCAAATAATCGCCTTGCAGATCATAAGCCATGCTTTCCAATGGCTCCGGCAGCTCACCTTCCGAGATATCGCAGATGATGCCGTCCTTGACATGGACATGGCCGCGCAGGATTTCGTCTTTCAGTACGATTTGCGCGTCTTTTAAAATGAGGTCTCGGTTCATGTCGAACGTCTTTCCTAAGTGGGGCAAGGTCACCCGCATTGAACAAATCGGCAGCCACAAATGGCGCGATCCCTTGGCGTCAGGCTGAGCCAGAACCAAGAGGAAACTGGTGAAGCACCTTGAAGGGTGCACCGCGCTCAGCCTCAACAAACAGCGAGAGGGCCGAGACGGATTGAGGAACCCTCAGGACAGTTTCAAAATGACGATTGGCCGCCTGTTCGAACCGGTCCGCCAACTCCTCGGAGATCGGGTCAGACAGGGTCATGTGGAAGCGAAAATCATCAAAGATATAGGGATAGCCCCAAGTCATCAGATTGTCCCGCTGGCTGTCGCTTAGCCTTTCGGGCTTGCGGCGGGCAATGTCATGGGCATCGAGCGGTGCGCGAAAGGGATCAAAGTCGCGCACCAGACTGGAGGCCAGTGCCTTGAGATCATCGCTTGGGCGTTCTGTGCGCAGGGCAAAGAAAGGACCAAGCCGCCCGACCTCGAACATTGGCAGCGTGAAGGATTTCAGGCCCGCCGCATAGGTATCGAGTGCCTGTACGAGTTGATCGATGCTGGTGCCCGGTGCCAGTTCAAAGGGGGCTTTCAGTGTGCCATGAAACCCATAGCGTCGCGGAGAGGCTGTCATGGCATCAAAGGCCTCACGCGACTGTCCGTCCATCAGAGAAGGACGATCAATGTCGCCACCACCAAAGGCATCCCGACCGAGCCAGATTGCGGCAGCTTCGGTCAGAGGATCATCTTTTGGTGGAGCGAAGAAGAGAGCGTAGCGCGGCACAGCGGTTTCCTTTGGGGCTTTGGATGAGTCTTCAGGCGGCGGGCAGCCGGTGCCTAGCTTTTGGTGAGCATGGCACGCAGCTTTCCTGAAATATTATCGAAGACATAGACAACAATAAGGATAAGGATAACCATGTAGAACACATTCTCCCAATCCTGATTGGTGCGCATGGCTTCCCACAGTTTGAGGCCGATGCCCCCTGCCCCGACAGCGCCGATGATGGTGGCCGAGCGGGTGTTGGATTCCCAGAAATAGAGCGACTGGGACAGAAAGACCGGCAGAACCTGCGGCACCACCCCATAGCGCTGAACCAGCACCGGATTGGCCCCCAGCGACTTGACACCCTCACGCTGTTTGTCGTCGATATTTTCCAGCGCTTCGGAATAGAGTTTGCCCAGCGTACCAGTATCGGTGAAGAAGATGGCCGACATGCCCGCAAGAGGCCCCGGACCAAAGGCTCGGGTGAAGAACAAAGCCCAAATCAACATGTCCACCGAGCGCAGGAAGTCGAACAGACGTTTGATCAACTGGTTGCCAAGACGGTTCGGGGTGATGTTGCGCGCGGCGAGAAAGGCCATCGGAAAGGCCAGAAACGTCGCGAACAAAGTCCCGACAAAGGCCATGACGATGGTTTGCAGCAGCTTGATCCAGACATCTCCATGTTGCCATTCCGCATTGTTGATGATGTTGTCCATAGCCAGCGACAGGTTGGACATCTCGGGTTTGATCCGATCGCCGGAGGAGATCAGCGCCATCACTTCGCCAAAGCTCTTGTTCCAGTAAGGTGAATTGGTGTCGAAGATGAAATTCTCCCAACCAAGGAAGCGGCGGCGGATTTTCACCTCGTCATTTTCAACCTCAATGCGGCCGTCAACCCCAAACTGGGCGATGATCTTACCATCTTCATATTTCTGCGTGGCCCAGTCTGGAAGCGCCCCACGCGCCCGCACGCGTTCATCCTGGACAATGTCAATGACAAGGGTCTCCTCACCGCGCACAAGGGTGACAAGATCCGGTTCAACTTGAACCACACCGGAGCCGATGGCGACTTCGGCATAGACCGTTTCTTCGCGGCGTTCTGGTTTGGCTTCGATGGTGGTCGTCGCGCTCGGCGTTGCCGGATTGGTGGCGGTTGGTGCGCTTGGGGCCATGAAGCTGATCACGGGTTCCTTTGCCGGTGTCTTGGCCGGAGCAACCGGATTGTCCGCTGTGCCAGCCCCCGGCGCCATGAAGCTGAAGGCCTCGGCGGGTTTTGCTGCGGTATTTGTCTCTTCTGCTTTTGCCGGTTTGATATCGATGATCTTGCGGGTCTCGGTAATCCAGCTTGGATGCGGGTCCTTACCCAAGGGCGAGAAACGTGGAAACTCGACCTTGATGAAGCCATCATCAAACTCGACATCCGGGCGCACTTCATAGGACACCCAATCGGCAAGATAGGAACCGGCAATGCCCCAGTTGCCATTGTTCAGGACCTGCCCGATCTGGAAAAACTGCCAAGCAAAGATCAGATAGACAATGATGCCGACCGAAATGATCCAGCCGCGAAAACGTTTCACCCAGTTGGCTCTAAAAACGTCCGGATGGCGGGTCATAACGGCGTCGAGCTGAGAAGCGGTTAAAGTGGTCATTGTCTTGTCTCCTCTTAAATGCTGCCGCCAAAGGCGAAGGCCTGATCACCGACAATCTTCTTGCGAAGCCATGCGGAAAATTGGTCGATGGCGATGATCGTGACAAACAGGAGCAGGACGATGGCCAAGGTCTTGGCTTCATGGCCACGGGAAATGGAAAGACGCAAGGCTTCTCCGATGCCACCGCCGCCAACGGCACCGATGATGGTGGAGGCGCGGACATTGATTTCGAGGCGCAGCAATCCGTAGGACAGGAAGTTGGGCAGGATCTGCGGCACGATGCCGAACCAGACCCGCTCGACCCAGCTGCCGCCTACCGCCCGCAAGCCCTCGTCGGCCTTCATGTCAGCATTCTCAACCACCTCAAAGAACATCTTGCCAAGCGAGCCGATGGTATGGATCGACACAGCGATCATCGCCGGGATTGCACCAAGGGTCAGCACCGCGACAAAGAAGCCTGCAATCACAATCTCCGGGAAGGCGCGCAGAACTTCAAGGATGCGACGCACCACGAAGCGCAGCCATTTCCGGGTGGTGAGGTTCGATGCAGCAAGGAAGCAAAGAATAAAGCCGAAAAAGAAGCCGATCAGGGTTGAGACGATCGCGATGTTGATCGTCTCCAGCATCTTGTAGAAATATTCCGGCAGATAGAGGCTTTCGGTCAGATAGATCCGACCTTCGGGATAGTTGTATTTCAACGATCCGTCCGCGTAAGGCGTGTCGAGATCAAACAAGGCACGCCAGATCTCTAGTCCGTCGCGGGGCACCATATCCAAAAAGAAATCGAAAAAGTAAGGCAATCGGTCGAAGAACTTACCCGCATTGGTTTCGTTGGCGAACCAGAGCGAGGAAAGCAAGGCGACCAGCAATATCCCAACCGACAACAGGGTGTAGGTGCGGCGCTTGCGGTTGAGGTCCTGCCAATGGCGCTCAACAGTCTTGTTGCTTTCCGACAAGGGGATCGTGGGCGTCATGTTTGTCATGTCTTCACCGAACTAAAGAAAAAGCGTCCAGAGCAGTCTCGCCTAGATGGTCAGCGAGCTGGTTCCGGATCAGCGCACAAAACTGGAGATGGTTGCCGAACGATCAGCTGAGCCGCTGATGCCATCGCACAAAAGGAAAAGCGCAATCAGGCATCTGCCTGATTGTTGCCAGCCTCTTCATCCACCTGATGTGCATTTGAGAGTTGCGATGGGTCCGGACATGCTCCGCACCCATCATTTCATTTCCAGTCATCCATTCTCAAAGCTTTGAGAATGCGATCCAGTTAAGAACCGATTTTTGCCTTACGAGCAGCAATGATGGCTTGGTAGAACTCTTCATTGACTTCGGTGAAGCCTTTGTAATCGCCGCCCTGGATGGCAGAGAAGCAATCCTGGTTGGATTCTGGCAGAGCCATCATGAAGGCTTTGAATTTGGCTTTGGTGTCGTCGCTGAGGGTCGAGCGCACAACGATCGGGCCATTCGGGATCAGTGGGGACTGCCACAGCTGAACCAGATCACCCATGTCGAGGATGCCTTTATCGACCATTTTCTTCAGGTTGCCAGAGGTGTAACCATCTTCGAATTTGCCAACGCCGGAAGACCAGGTGGTGCCAGCATCGAAGTTGCCTTTGACCACTTCGAGAACAAGGTTTTCATGACCACCGCCAAAGCCGGTGTCACCGAAATATTCCTTGATCTGACCACCAATAGCAGCAGGCAGGGTGACAGATGGGACAAGGAAACCGGAGGTGGAATCCGGATCGGCGAAACCGAGTTTTTTGCCCTTCATGTCTTCCAGCTTGGACATGCCGGAATCCTTGCGAGCAACCATGACGGAATAGTAGCCGGTCGACCCATCGGTCTGAACGGTGGTCAGGATTGGCTCAACGGCCTTTGGATCTTTCAAATACACTTTGGCATAGCCGGAAGCGCCAAGCTCTGCATAATCAAGGGTGCCGCCGAGCAGGCCCTGAATCACGCCGTCATAGTCGGCAGCGGGGAAAAGGGAAACCTTTTCAACGCCGATGGCAGCAGGCAGGGCATCAACGAGGCACTGGAAGTTGCGCAGACGGTCCGCTTCGTTTTCACCACCCAAAATGCCGATGCGGAATTCTTTTTCAGCGGCAAAGGAAGGCGCAGCGGCACCGGCTGCCAGAGCAGCCACGGAAACGGCGGCAAGAATTGCTTTTTTAAACATGTTCGTGTCTCCTGGTTTCAACCGGCTTAGCCGGTGTCATCCCTGTTGTTAAATCGAAGATTTTTGGTTCGTTCACTGTTGGCCTATTCACGCTGGCGAAGCGATCTCGGCTGCAGCCATTGACGCGACCGGGGCGACGGCTGGCTCGAAAGATTCCTTGATGGAGGTCGAAGTGATGGCTTCGGAGATTTCGGCATCTTCCAAAGAGCCGTAAATCATCTTCACCGCATCATTGGTCAGCTCAGAGGATGGGCCATCGAACACCACACGGCCCTGATACATGCCGATGATCCGCTGACAGTAGGCACGCGCCGTATCAAGGGTATGCAGATTGGTCACCACCGTGATGCCGTCCCGCTCATTGATATCCTTGAGGCTGTCCATCACGATCTGCGCATTGAGCGGATCAAGGGATGCAATCGGCTCGTCTGCCAAGATGACCTTGGGACTCTGCATCAAGGCGCGCGCAATGGCGACACGCTGCTGCTGACCACCGGACAAGGTCCCTGCCCGCTGCAAGGCGGTTTGCTCAATGCCCAGTCGCTCAAGTGCGATCAGGGCTTCGGCCCGCTCTTGCCTTGTAAAGATGTTAAACAGATTAAGCAGCGTGTTGCGATGATTGAGACGGCCCAACAGCACGTTGGTCAACACGTCGAGCCGTGGCACCAGATTGAACTGCTGGAAGATCATGGCGCAATCGCGCTGCCAATCGCGCAACTCACGCCCCTTGATCGACGAGACCTTTTTGTCATCACAGGAGATCGCGCCTTCGGACGGGTCAATGAGGCGGTTGATCATCCGCAACAGGGTCGACTTGCCCGCCCCAGAGCGTCCAATGATCCCAACCATCTGGCCTTGTGGAATGGTCACTGTGACGGAGTCAACGGCTGTATTGGTGCCGAAGCGGCGTGTCACATTGGTCAATTCCAGCATCTGGTTTTCTCCCGCAAGCGCCAAGCAATGCGCTTTGAATTGTTCGTTTCGATCTGGCGAACATCTACGAATTCTTTGTGAAAGGCGCATGTAAAGCATGTTTCAGTTGTGTGACAGGCGATGCTTTCCTGCGGATAAACCTTCAAAACAAATAGCCGTTTGATCAGGAATAATGCCGTTGCAATCAGCGCTCGTAACGCGCCAAAAACGCATCAATTTGAAGATTGCGAAAATCTTCCAGCGCAGCGCGCAAATCCTCGTGGGGCCAGTCCCACCAAGCCAATGCAATCAAACGTTTGGCGATCTCTAGAGGGAAGCGTTCGCGGATGAGGCGGGCAGGTACGCCACCGACGATGGCATAATCAGGCACGTCTTTTGAGACCACCGCCCCTGCCCCGATCACCGCCCCATGACCAACGCGCACACCGGGCAGGATGGTTGCCCCATGACCGATCCAGACATCGTGGTCGATCCGGACCTTGTTATCGCGACGCCAGGCGAAAAAGTCCTGATCCATATCTGCATCCGCAAAATAGTCTGACGCGCGATAGGTAAAATGATGCTGGGTGGCACGCCATGTGGGGTGATTGGTGGCATTGATGCGCACCGCATTGGCGATATTGGCAAACTTGCCAATCTCTGCATGCCATATGTCGCAATCCAGCATCACATAGGAATAGTCGCCCATGGTCGTCTCGGCGATGCGGCTACGGTCGGCGACCTCCGTGTAACGACCAAGCAGGCTGTCGCTGACTTTGGCTGTCTCATGGATCAAAGGGTCGACACCAAGGCGGGTTTTATTGGTCAGGTGGTCCGGCATGATCGTTCCTTATGCGCTTGTGGCTCCGACCAGATTGTCTCTGGCTTGCTCTGTCTGCAGTTGGGCATTGGTGGCAAAGCTCGAGACATCAATGATCTGGTCCGCGATGGCGTCACGAACATCGGCATCGTGAAAAATGCCGAGCAGTGCGACATTCTTGGCTTTCTTTTCTTCGATCAGATCAATGACAATCGCGCGGTTGGCGGCATCAAGCGAGGCCGTTGGCTCATCAAGCAGCAGGATCGGGTGATCGGTGAGGAAACCACGGGCAATGTTGACCCTTTGCTGTTCGCCACCGGAGAAAGTGGCAGGCGGAAGTTGCCAGAGCTTTTCAGGCAGATTGAGCCGCGCAAGCATCGCGCAGGCCCGCTCGCGGGCTTCCGCCACATCCGCGCCTTGGGCAACCAGCGGCTCGGCTGCGACATCCATGGCCGAGACACGGGGCATGGCGCGCAAAAACTGGCTGACATAGCCGATGGTTTCGCGGCGGACCGACAGGATGGTGCGCGGATCGGCGGTGGCAAGATCCACCATCTTGTCACGGTGACAGGTCAGGATCTGGCCCTGATTGACCGCGTAATTGCCGTAAATCATTTTCAGGATCGAGCTTTTGCCAACCCCGGACGGGCCACCGAGCACGGCGCATTGGCCCGCATGGAGCACCAGATTGACCCGCGAGACCACGGGAATGGTGATCGAGCCACGCAAATGCATGACGAAGCTTTTGGCAACGTTGGTGACGATCAACGGCGTTGCCTTCATCTCATGGTTGGGAGACGTCATCAATCGAGCCTTTCTAGACCTGCAGGATGGAAGAAATGAGTAGCTGGGTGTAAGGCGCTTGCGGATCATCCAGCACCCGATCGGTGAGACCGGTTTCGATGACCCGGCCACCTTTCATCACCACCATGCGGTGGGACAGCAGACGGGCGACTGCCAGATCGTGGGTGACGACAATCGCCGCCAGCCCCAATTCGGCCACCAGACCGCGCATCAAATCGAGCAACCGAGCCTGTACCGACACATCGAGACCGCCGGTTGGTTCATCCATAAAGATGAGACGCGGACCGGTGACCAGATTGCGGGCGATCTGCAGGCGCTGGCGCATACCGCCGGAAAAGGCGCGAGGTTCGTCGTCGATGCGATCGGCGGAGATTTCCACCTGTTCGAGCCAATCGGTCGCGGTCTGGCGGATATCGCCATAATGGCGCTGACCGATGGCCATCAGCCTTTCGCCGACATTGGCACCGGCAGAGACCGTCATGCGCAGTCCGTCGGCGGGATTTTGATGAACAAAGCCCCAATCGGTGCGCATCAGAAAACGCTTTTCGGCTTCACCCAGCCGGAAGACCTCGCGCATCGCCCCATCGCGCATGCGGTAATTGACCATGCCGGAGGTTGGCGTCAGGCGGGTGGAGATGCAGTTGAGCAAGGTGGTTTTACCTGACCCGGACTCGCCGACAATGGCCAGCACTTCGCCGGGCCAGAGATCAAAGCTGATCTCTTCACAGCCAACGCGTCGGCCATAATATTTGCTGACCGAGCGGACCTGCAGCAAAGGCTCTTCATTGAGGTCCGTCGGGCGCTGGGCAACCAGCGAGGATTTGGCCTCGAACTCTTTGCCATGGAATTGGGAGGAGTGTGGCTGGCTCATGCTGGCACCTCTTGATCATGGTTGGCATCTGGTGCCATCGGGCCGCGGAAACCCTGTGCACGGCGGTCTTCGCAATAATCACTGTCGGAGCAGACAAACATCCGCTCGCCCTTGTCATCGAGAATGACCTCATCGAGATAGACGCCTGTGCCGCCACACAGAGCGCATGGCTCCTCGAAGGCCTGAATTTCAAAGGGATAATCTTCAAAATCGAGGCTGACGACATCGGTATAGGGCGGGATGGCATAAATGCGCATTTCGCGCCCGGCGCCATAAAGCTGCAGGGCTTCCATCTGATGCATTTTCGGATTGTCGAATTTCGGGGTCGGCGACGGATCCATCACATAGCGCCCCTTCACTTTGACCGGATAGGCATAGTTGGTGGCGATATGCCCCTTCTGGGCGATATCCTCATAGAGCTTCACATGCATCAGGCCATAATCCTCGACCGCATGCATTTTGCGGGTCTCGGTCTCTCGCGGCTCAAGGAAGCGCAGAGGCTCGGGGATTGGCACCTGAAAGACAATCACCTGATCTTCGCTCAAGGGCTCTTCGGGGATACGGTGACGGGTCTGAATGACGCTGGCCGCTTTGGTCTGGGTGGTGGTCTCAACCCGGGCCATCTTGGCAAAGAAGGCGCGAATGGAGACCGCGTTGGTTGTATCGTCCGACCCCTGATCGATGACCTTCAAGACATCATCTGGCCCAAGGATCGAGGCGGTCACCTGCACCCCACCGGTGCCCCAGCCATAGGGCATGGGCATTTCGCGGCTGGCAAAGGGCACCTGATAGCCGGGAATGGCAATGCCCTTGAGGATCGCTCGGCGGATCATCCGCTTGGTCTGTTCATCGAGATAGGCGAAATTGTAATTGGCAATTGCGCTTGGGTCGGAAAGGCTCGTGATGCTCGCTTTATTGCTCATTGTGCCGCCTCCTGATCGCTGTCTGCCTGCGCCGGATTGGCATCAGGATTGTGGTTGGCGTAGAATTCGGCCTGCATCTGGCGCACCAGCTTCAGCTCGGCCTGAAAATCGACATAGTGCGGCAGCTTCAAATGCTCGACGAAGCCGGTGGCCTGCACATTGTCGGAATGGGAAATGACAAATTCCTCATCCTGCGCTGGTGCGATGATGTCTTCGCCAAATTCGTCGGACCGCAAGGCGCGGTCACACAGGGCCATGGACATGGATTTGCGCTCCGACTGGCCAAAGACCAGACCATAGCCGCGGGTGAATTGTGGTGGCGCGGTGCGTGAGCCCTTGAACTGGTTGACCATCTGGCATTCGCTGACCTGAATGCGACCAATGGAGACCGCAAAGCCCAGCTCTGGCACGTCGACCATAACATCCACCTCGCCAATGCGGATTTCGCCAGCGAAGGGGTGGTTGCGGCCATAGCCGCGCTGGGTGGAATAGCCAAGCGCCAACAAAAAGCCCTCATCGCCACGGGACAAGGCTTGGAGGCGCTGGTCACGGGTGAGCGGGAAATCGAGCGGTTTGCGGGTGATGTCGCCTGGCTCTGGCCAGTCTTGCTTGCCCTCTGGCAGCACGCCATCGGGTTCCATCAGGCCTTCACCGGCAATCAGATCAGAAACGCGCGGCATGGCTTCGGCGTCATCGGCCAGTTCGGCCGTTTGGGGGGCTGAGACTTCCTCGTCCCCTGCCAAAGCCGGGTCCAGCAAACGGTGGGTATAGTCAAAGGTTGGTCCAAGAATCTGGCCACCGGGCAAATCCTTGAAGGTCGCGGAAATGCGGCGCTGGATTTGCATGGCGCTGGTGTCAATCGGCTCGGAATAGCCAAAGCGTGGCAAGGTGGTGCGGTAGGCGCGGGTGAGGAAGATGGCTTCGATCAGATCGCCGCGGGCCTGTTTGATGGCCAGTGACGCCAGTTCGCGATCATAAAGCGCCCCTTCGCTCATCACCCGATCAACGGCCAGAGACAATTGCTCTGAAATTTGGTCAAGCGATAGGGCATCGACATCGCGATCCCCCCGGCGGCGGTCGGCCAGCAATTGGTGCGCGGCCTTGATGGCGGTTTCCCCGCCCTTTACGGCAACATACATATCAGCGGCCTCCCGTTTTCTGGTTTTTGATCCGTGTAGTGCGTGGCAAACAAGCAATGGCATCCGGGGCAACAAAGATCACATCGACACCGCGCGGGAAGCGATTGTTGTTGGCAATCCATTGATCTTGAAAGAGTGGTGAGATGGGCGTGACACCAAGCGATGTCGTGGTCTTGATACCCGGGCCAGAGAGGATCC
Organism: Cohaesibacter sp. CAU 1516; assembly: GCF_005771485.1. NCBI lineage: Bacteria > Pseudomonadati > Pseudomonadota > Alphaproteobacteria > Hyphomicrobiales > Cohaesibacteraceae > Cohaesibacter > Cohaesibacter sp. CAU 1516. The sequence continues at coordinate 15,308 of NZ_VANT01000005.1, forward strand.
AGTCTCCATCCATGCATAGGTCATCAACGGCTATGATCAAGGTAGTGGAGCGATCTGGATAGTCCTGCTGGCCTTGTGCGAAGATGTCGAGTGACGCAATCTTTTGCGCATCTGAAAGCACGGCAAAGGTGGCGCGGGCTGGCTCGACGGCGAATGGTGCACCCACATGGAAGGTCAACCAATCAGTGACGGCTGGTGTGGTTTTCAGGCCTTCATCCAGCCAAATCGGGGTGTCGGCATCCGCTAGGGTTGCCAGTACAGCACCTATGAGAGGGCACAGACCCGATGGCGGTTTCGCATCGGTCTTGGTTGGCTTGATGGTGCCCGGGCGGGCCATGGCATCCATGATGGCGCGGAAAATGCGCTGGGTCTGAAGGGTTGGCTCACTCAAACCGCCCTGCATCGCTTTGGCAGCGTCCTTTGGGCTCGGCATGTTGGGTTGTGCGATCTGCATCAATCGTCCCCTCTGACCATGGTGAAGAAATTGACCCTTGTGGCCTGCGTTTCAGCAGCATTCTGGTTGTCGCGCTCTTTGGCGGCTTGTTCCAACGGGGTCAGGATTTGGCGTTCGATCAGATCAGCGGTGGCGCGATCCGTGGCCATGGCGTCGATGACCGCAGCCAGTTTTGCCTTGCCTGCATCGCGGCCGAGCATGATGGCATGGCCGATGGCGCCATTTTCCATCCGCACGGTGGCGCGGGTGGCTGTGGCTTCACCAAAATTGAAGGGCGCACCACCGCCCCCCATGCGACCACGCAGGGCGATCAAGCCAGTTTCCGGGCCGCGCAGCAATTCGCAGCCGGGATCCAGTTCAAGGGAAAGCCAAGCCTGCAGCAAATCTTGCTTTGGGGCATTGGCCAAAATCGATAGTCGGCGTTGGTGGGCAAGCTGGTCGGCGGAGAGCGTCTGCGGCGTCGCCTGAGAGCTTTTTTTGTCTTCCATGGGAGATCCGTCGCATCTGGGGTTTAAATTTGTCTATTTTACTAGACAACCTATTTGAACCGATCTCTACGCACCAATGGTGACAGCTATGTGACGAAGGGATCAAAGACTGATGAAAGTCCTTAGGACATTGCGCCCTCTGGCGCGCTGATTGCAAATTGCATACGCTTTCCAGCAAGATACGCAAAAGTCTGTAAGCAAGAACTGGACTGCGGCGGGCAATCGCGCTAAAGGACCAACCAGACCGGGCGGCAAGATCAAAGGACCGATTGATGGCTTCCGAGACCCTGAAAAGCGAGATTGAACGGCGCAGCGGCGTGGCCCTGTGGCGACAGATTGCCGATGCGATCCGGGCGGGCATATCCTCCGGTCTTGGGGATGACAGTGGCAAGCTGCCTCCCGAGATGGAGCTGGCCAAGCAATTTGGCGTCAACCGCCATACGGTGCGCTCGGCCATTTCGGCTCTGGTCAATGATGGCATCCTGCGGGCCGAACAGGGGCGCGGCACCTTCATCATCGAACCCAATCGCCTGACCTATCCGATTTCCAAGCGCACACGCTTTTCTGCGGGCATGGCGGCACAGGGCACGACGGGCAGCACGGTTCTTGTGAGCTGTGACCGCGTGGCTGCCAAGCATGATGTGGCAGAGGCGTTGGGGTTGCCGCTTGATGCGCCGGTTTTCAGCGCACGGACTGTCGGAATGGGGGACGATATTCCGGTCAGCCGGTCGACGTCCTGGTATGATGCAGCGCGGTTTCCCGATTTTGCCAAACAATATCAATCCCTTGGCTCGGTGACCAAGGCTTTTGCGGCGTGTGGGCTGTCAGATTATGTTCGGCATTCGACCATCATTGAGGCCTATCACGCGACGGTTGATGATGTGCGGATCATGCGGCTGACGCCCGGCGCCATCGTGCTGGTCACCCATGCGATCAACCATGATCTGGAGGGACGCCCGATCGAATATTCGAAAACCCGCTTTTCAGCGGACCGGATCAATCTGGAAATAGACATGAATGAAGAGGGGCAGCGATAAGGACAATCTGTGCGAACCGGGGCTCGCGTTTCTGACTGTGGCGCGCGCGCATTCGCCCCTTGCTTTGTCATGAAATTTCCTCAAACTCAGGTTTTACAAGACTACCATTTTCCTCGAACTTCCCATTTTTATTCGGAGATTTGATATGAAATTGACTAGCCCAGATTTTAACGACGGCGATCCGCTACCGCAAAAATCCGTGTCTGCCGGTCTTGGTGGACAGGACCTTTCCCCGATTCTGGTCTGGTCCGGTGTTCCGAGCGAAGCCAAAAGCCTTGCGCTGACCTGCTATGACCCTGATGCTCCGACCGGTTCTGGCTTCTGGCACATGATCATCACCAATCTGCCGGTCACCGAAAGCGGTCAGATTGCCAGCGATTCCCTGCCGGAAAGCGCGTTGAGTGCCTTGAATGATGCGGGCACTGAAGGCTTTACCGGTGCCTATCCTCCGCCGGATGATCCAGCCCATCGTTATATCTTCACACTACATGCGCTTTCTGTTGAGGCGATTGACACAACGAGCATGACAGGGGCCTATGTCCGGTTTAATATCATGCGAAACCAGATTGCCTCTGCAAGCATCACCGGCTTCTTCAAGAATGAAGGCTGAGCCGGTCACCTCGCAGATGTAAGGATCGCACAACAAGCCAGATCGGGCCGCGAGCATCGGCCTGATCATTGTTTCGAGAAAGACAATTCATGCAACGCGTCAATCCGCTCAAACTGAACAAACTCCAGCTGCGCACCCTTGTGCTGCTGCAAATTCTCGGCCGCACCCAGCCCGATGAAGCTTGGGGATCCGATGGTTCGGTGACCATCCCGCGCGTGCCCCACCCGCATGGAGACCATTTCCATGTCGGCGAATTCACCGTGCATGCAGCAGATGCCAGCGGCTTCACCAATCGGGGTGTCTGGGCTGCCTTGGCCCGTAAGGGCATGGTCAAGAGCGCCGATGTGCCGCCGGTCGAGCTGACCAAGGAAGGTCTTGATTATCTGACGGGACTCGACAAGCATTTCCTCGAAAAATCTGACCACTGAGATTGCCTGCGGGCCTGACGATCATCGGTTGCCATATACAGATGTACATCTGGACAAGGGCAACAGTTGGGACCAGACTTTTATGAGGGAACAGAACCCAAAACAGCCGTTTTCAGGGAGTTAGACCGATATGCGCATCATTTTGGCAGATGATCATCCGCTTTATCGGTCTGGCATGACGCTGTTGCTGGAAGACCTGTTTCCCGGTTCCAAGGTGGAAGAAGCAGGCGATGGGGTCAGTCTTAATCGCCTGATTGCAAAATCACCCTCCCCGGATCTGATCTTGTCCGACCTGCTTTTTCCTGGCTTTGATTATATGCGCGACCTGAAGCGCTTGCGGCAGAGTTTCGCCCTTTGCCCGATCATTGCAGTCTCGATGCTCAACGACCCGGTCGAGATCGAACAGATCATGGGCCTTGGGGTCAATGGTTTCATCTCCAAGTCCGTATCCTCACAGGAAGTGATGCGGGCGATCCGCAACATTATGCAAGGACAGATCGAGGTGTGCATCAGCGATGCAACCCTGTCGCAGGATATGGGACAGCAGCATCATGTGCCGCTTGGCGATTTGACGCCCCGCCAGATTGAAATCCTGAAATTGCTGCGCCATGGCCTGTCGAATAAGGAGATAGCCCGTGAGCTGGATCTCTCTCCCTTCACCGTGCGCAGTCATGTCTCCGCCCTGATGAAAAATCTCGGGGTTTCCAACAGAGCTGCGGCATCCGCCATGGCGGCCAGCTATGGCCTGTCATGACAGGACCTGCTCGCCGGCGTGGCTGGAGAGGAATCGGTCGAGCATGGCCGAGCGCAGTTGCACCGGCTGGACCGGCTTCTGAATGAGCAACAACCCCTTGTCCTTCACGCGCTGTTGCACATATTCCGAGGAATCGCCCGAAATGATCAGCGCCCGCAAGTCAGCACCAAAGCGACTGCGGGCGGCTTCCACCACCTCGATGCCGGTAAAGTCATCCTCAAAAGCATAATCGCTGACAATCAGGTCGAACGGTCCCTGAATCGTGGCAAACTCGGCGAGATTGGCAGCAGCCGAAACACGGCACCCCCATTTTGCCAGCAGTTCCTCGGTTGCCTTGAGGGTTTCCCGGTCATCATCGACCAAGAGAATGCGCTTTTGATGAAATCGTGCACCCATTTTGGCACTGGCTTGTTCGCGTTTTTTGCTATGTGGCTTCAGGGCTTCGGCCCGGAAATTGAGAATTTTGATGCAGGTGCCATCCGGGCTGGTTTGCAAATCAAGGGACAAATCCTGCAAATCAGCCAGTCGACGGACAATCGCAAGCCCCAAGCCCAGCCCTTTTTGCTGATTGTCGGTACTGTTCATGGTTGCATTCACCCTTCCCGCGCGCCGGGATATCTGGGTGAACTCCTCGAAAATCACCGCTTGATGTTCCTTTGCGATTCCCGGACCGTCATCTATGACGGCAATTGAGAGGCGATCACCTTCCTCCCCATGATATTGCTCGACATGGATCCGCACGGATCCTCCCTCGGCATGACGGATGGCATTGGAGAGCAGGTTCTGCACCATCCGTCTGACAAGGATAGCGTCGCCCATGACGCCCACCTTCGGGCACTCGAGCATTAAAGTAACATGGGCAATCTCGGCCAATGGCTCATAGTCGTCGAGCACATGATTGAGCATGTCCTCAAGGTCGAACAGGCGCGGGCGAACCTGCACCTTGCCACTGTCAAGCAAGCTGACATCGAGGAGCGAGTTGAACAATTTCGACAGGGTTTGCAGACTGCTGCGAATACGCTCGAGTGTTGTACGACTGCGTTCATCCATCTTGTCGAGCGGTAAGGTTTCTATATAGAGGCCAATGGCATGGATGGGCTGACGCAAGTCATGACTGGCAGCAGCCAGCAGTCGTGTCTTTTCCCGGTTCGCGTGGTCGGCTTCCGCCGCTGCATCCCGGTAGCGCTGCGCGAGGTCGAGATTGTCGGTGCTGATGTCAATATATTGCGACACGGATTCCATCACATCCGAGCCGAAGCGCAGCAACATCAGCATGAAAATAATGACCAGTCCGCCGAGCAGAATGAAATCATCCCCCAGTAGCATGATGCGCAGGGCCAGAAGCCCCAGAAAGGGAATGACATAAAGTATGAAGGAGCGCGGAAAGATGGCGAGCGAACGCACGGCTGCGGCCGTCGCACCTGCTGCAATCGACATCTGGATGGCGAAATGGGCCGCATTGTCGGGATTGAGACTGATAAAACTCATCACCCCCCAACTGGTGCCAACCATTAGCGACAAGACGTCCATCAGCTTGATCCAGAGATAGGGATTGCGTTTGGATCGCTCCTTGCGCAGATAGACTTGCCGCCAGACTTCCATCAGAACAGGATAGCCGATCAGTTCAAGGAAGGCCCAGGCATAGAGAAACCAAACCGGAACGGCGGGATTCTGACTGGCAATATAAAGCAGAACCGCAGCCGAGGCGATGTGGCCAATATAGATGGAATTTGGGGTTTTAAGGAAAGCGTCGACATATTGATGAACGCGATCAGGAGGCAAAGGGGCCGAAAAGGTTTGCGAAAGAGCCATGGCCACGTTCCCGTCTGGTTGGTGTTCTTCCCGTTTCTTCGCGCTTTCGAATATATTAAAGCATGAAGTATCTGATCATGTCCAATATAGAAGGTAACGTCTCATTTGGGAACAAAAGCCTTTTGATTTCGGACGCGGTGCCGAACCGCTTGCGTGAATTTGCACTGTTGCGTAGGCTTCTTCCTCAAAGCCTTGCCGCATCCTGTTATCGGGAGCATTGATCGGAGTGTCCCATGTCCACCTATGAAGCCGTCATCGAAGCCATAGATCAGGCCAATGCAGCAGATCCTCGTCTGGAGCTGGCCCAAGGGGGGGCTCCAATCCCGAAGGAACTGCTCTATGGCATCCGCATGAGCCTGATGTGCGAGGCCTTTGCGCCCGAAGCGGATGAGCTCACACGGATTGCTGCACGCGGGCAGCATATTGAACGCTGGATCATCCCACGCGATGACTATCCGCGGGACCGGCCCGGATACCACCAGTGGCGCAATGCCCTCAAGCGCCACCACGCGCAAAAGGTCAGCAGTATCATGGCGGCACAAGGTTATGATGAAGATACCCAGAGCGTCGTGTCTGATATGTTGCTGAAAAAGAACCTGAAACGCGACCCGCGTGCCCAGTTGGTCGAGGATGTCGCCTGTCTGGTCTTTTTGCAGCATTATGCCCTCGACTTTGCCGCAGATCATGAGACAAGCAAGGTGATCAGCATCCTGGCCAAGGTGTTGCCGAAAATGAGTGACGCAGGTCAGGCCCATATCGCCAATCTCGAATTGTCGGATGCCCTGATGGGAGCTGTTGAAGCGGCACGCGAATCTCTCTCAGCCAAAGAGGCTTGAGCTCAGGCGGCTCAAGAATGGTCTTCTACGCGCATTCCAACTTATGCAGGCAAAAGGAAAAGACGGACCAACAGTCTGAGAAAATTTCGAAAAATTCTTCACCATACGGTAAAATACTGAATTGAGAATTATGTTAGACTGTCGTCACGGGCCAACCGGGTGAGATGGGTTTTCTGACCACCTGATCCGACTGTCGGTTTGGCACGTACCAATTGCAGGTGTTTTTGAGCACCAGTAAAGTTTCGTTTTTCCTGTTCTTCGCTTTGCTATTGCAGATGCGTTGGCAGTAACACCCAAGACAGACTTTGGACCGTTCGCCATGCACAGTTACAGACATGCCTCGGAACAGGCCGTATTGATCGTTGCCCATGGCGAACGTGGCGGGCGCTGCGATAATGCACGTCTGTTGGAGCTGGCTGACGAAGTGCGGAACAATCTTGGCGACGTCCAGGTCGAAGCTGGCGTGTTGCGTGGGTCTCCCAGCATTGCCGAGGCCTGGAACAGGCTAACCGCTCCCAACCGTTTGATTTATCCATTCTTCATGGCCGATGGCTTCTTTTGCAATCGGATTCTGCCAAAGAAAATTGCCGAAGCCACCGGGTCGGATCCGCGAAACGTGAACGCTCCGACGCGGCTGTTACAGCCCTTTGGCGTATCGAATTGGTTGGCGGACGCAGTCACTGGCGCTTTGGTGCGCGATATGAATCGCATGAAGCTAACCGGCACACGGCCGCATTTGCTGATCGCTGCGCATGGAGCGTCGGTTGACCGGCAGTCGAGCAAACGGGCAAACGAACTGGCGGACCAGCTTCGCACGACCGGCTATTTCCGCGATGTCTCCTGTGCGTTTCTCGACGAAGCGCCACATCTGAACTGCGTCATCGGCACGATGCTGCCCAACACACTGGTCCTGCCGCTATTTAACGGGCTGGGGTCGCACTCAGTCGACGATATGGCCGAACTCGCCTCTGTCGCGCCACCGCAGACCCACTTTCTGACCCCTGTCGGGGGGCAAGACTGGGTGGGTGACTTGATGACTGCGGACATTGAGGCTGCATTGGCCGCCGGGCACCTTTCCATCGCTGCAGAGTGATCCTGTGGGATCACCTCCGGGACCCGTGAGTTATCCGGGGACGCTAGGCCAGCCCCTGTTGTTTGCGGCTCAAAACGTCGGTATTGCTGGACCATTAGTCTGGGTAAGTCACAAAGAGACTGGATTTTCTCATACGACAAAAGTATGATACGACCGTTCTGAATGCCGACCGACGGCGCGTCCGACAAGAGATGCAAGCTCAAACCAGCTGGAGACATTCATGGCGCTACAGGAACAGATGACCCTCAGCTCGCTTGAAGTCTGGCTGATGGCGACGCGACCCAAAACCATTATTTTGTCAGTTGCCCCGGTGCTACTGGCGGGCTTGTTGGTGCTTGACGGCACCGCTCCAGTCCATTGGTTGATGCTGCCTGCAATCTTGATTTCCGCCGCCTCCATTCAGATTGCCACCAATCTGTGGAACGATGCCACAGACGCCAGTTCCGGTCTGGACAAAGCCAGTGAACGATTGGGGCCACCGCGCGTGACAAGCCTTGGGCTAATGGATGCGACCACGGTGCGCAAGGCGGCGGTTGGATTTTTGCTGCTTGCGGCACTCAGTGGGCTTTATCTGGTCTATTTTGGTGGTCTTCCCATTCTGGCCATCGGCGCGATCGGGATTGTCTGCGCCTTTGGTTATTCCTCCGGCCCCTACCCGATTTCCGGCTCGCCATTGGGTGAGGTCTTTGTCATTCTGTTCTTCGGCATCATGTCGGTGATGGGCAGTGTCTTTTTGCTGACTGGAGAATGGACATCAACCAGTTTCTGGTCGGGTGTCTATATCGGACTGCCGGCTGCATCCGTTCTGACCGTCAACAATCACCGCGACCGGGTTGGCGACAAGGAAGGTGGCCGCAGAACGCTGGCCATCCAGTTGGGGCCCCGCAAGACCAAGCGCCTCTATACCGCAATGATGCTGATCTCCTGCATTGGCATGATCCATGTTTTCAATCTGATTCATCATGGGACCGTCAGTCTGGTGAGCCTTGTGGTGACTGCCATTCTGGCCGCCTATGCGCTTGCCATGCCGATCCGCAAACTGTTTCTGGCTGAAACGCCTGCCGATCTCAATCAATGTCTGGTCGCAACATCACAATTTCAGCTGGTCTGGGTCGTTGCCTTCAGTGCCATAATGCTGTTCGCGTAAACCTGCGAACAGAACCACGCAAAAAGCCCGGCAATTGCCGGGCTTTTGTCGTTCCAAGAGCAATATCAGAGGCTGAATCAGTTTTTGGAATGATCCATCTTGCCGTGATCATGCTTCTCCATGTCGCCCTGTTGCATGTCGTCATGCTTCATGTCGGCCTTATCCATTGTGGAATGATCCATCTCAGAATGGTCCATCTTGGAATGGTCCATATCCGGAGCCGTTTTGGCCCCGATCGAAGCAATTGAGACGTCAACCGTGACCTTGCCCGCCTTCTCGAAGGTCAGTTCCAGCGGAAAAGTCTCGCCCTTTTTCAGCGGCCCATTGAGTCCCATGAACATGACATGAAAACCGCCCGGTTGCAGGGCGACTTCGCCATTGGCGGGCACATCAATCGCCTCGACCTGACGCATCTTCATCACATTGCCTTCATGGATGTGGGTATGCAGTTCGGTGGTCGCACTCACATCGGCATGGGCCGCGACCAATCGATCTGCTTCGCCCTTATTGGTGATCATCAGAAATCCACCGCCAGCTTTTGCCTTACCAGCAGTCGCGCGGGCGAAGGGATCGGATACGGTGATCGAGCCGACGGACCAGTCCGCAGCCTGCGCAGACGCGGCGGTCAGGATGAGGGTTGCGGCAAGGAGAAGTTGTTTCATGCTGGTTCCTTATTATCTCGGTATCACGATGACATATGATCGAAAGCCCGACCACGGGTCAAGATATCATGCCCTATAAATATGCAGTTCATGTTCAAATTTAAACACTCCTTTCTATCGTTAGGCTCCAGATCACATCCATCAAGGTGCAAATGCTGAATGAAGACACCAGATTGCCTCGCTGTTTCACCGGAATTCGAGCTTTCTCCCCCACTTTTGCATAGCTGCTAATGCTTGTATTTCTGCGCAGAAATGTGGCAAATAGGTGTAAGACTTACGATGTATGTGAAAAATCGTATGCCGCATGACTATCGTCAAAGATGGGTGCTGACCAAAATGGCTATGGTCGGTGCAGGCAATAAATCAGAGTGCTGGTCGACGCGGGCATAGGACTGGCATCAGGAAGGTTACAACGTGAACACACCTCTCATTCCTCTGGGTTTGGCACTGATCATGATTACGGTTGGACTGTCAGTTCGACTGCAAGATTTTAAAGCTCTGTTTCAGCAATTGCGGGCTGTCGGTGCGGGCATTGTGGCACAAATCCTGTTTCTGCCTCTGATTGCCTTCGGTGTGGCGTTGATCACCAAACTTGACACAGTCTATGCCATCGGCTTGATCATTCTGGCAGCAGCCCCCGGCGGCATCACCTCGAACCTTCTCACCGTGCTGGCGCGCGGCAAGACCGCTCTGTCGATTTCGCTGACGATCATCACCAACCTTCTTGCCTTCATTACCATCCCAACGGCCCTCTCTGCCGCCTTCCTTCTGTTCCGCGAAACGGGTTTGGCTGGCTCCGAGTCCAATCTCTACGCCCTGCCATTTGGTGAAACCGCGTTGAAGGTTCTGGCCATTTCTGCCCTGCCGCTGGCAATCGGCATGACCTTGCGACATTTCCTGCCAAGCTTGATCAAGCGAATTGAAAGCCCGGCGAAATTTGTGGCTTCGGCGATTTTCGCAGCCATCGTCTTCACCTCCTTCTACAGCGAGTGGAGCAGCATCACAGCCCATTGGAGCACCGTTGGCCCCGCCGTGATCCTGTTGAACGGTTTGGCCATCGCGTCTGCCTTGATCATCAGCCAGATCTTCAAGCTGGAAACTCGTCAGTCACTGACCATCGCCATTGAGTGCGGCTTGCAGAATGTGGCCTTGGCTTTGGTGATTGCCAATTTCCTCGGCGACGGACGCTTCATGGTGCCGTCCTCGATCTATGCGCTGGTTATGAATGTCTCCGTGCTGATCCTGATCGCCGTTGGCAACCGGCTGTCATCGAACGCGGTCGAAACCAAGCATAACAGCTAAGCGCGCTTCAATCCGTCGATCAAAGGGCCCGTTGTGGGCCCTTTTTTGTCCCCCTTCAGAAAGAGGGCGGCGTGCAGGCACTGATGCAAATACAAGGCTCGGCCCCCTTGTTGCGAAAGCGGTGTGGCAACGCACTATCGAAGTACCAGGCATCCCCGGCTCGCAAGACCTGACGCGCCTCGCCGACGGTCACCTCAAGGCTGCCTGATATCACGATACCGCATTCCTCGCCTTGGTGACTGAGAAAGACCCTACCGGTGTCAGCGCCCGGCATCAGCGTTTCATGCAGCATTTGAATGGCCTTCTGTGGGCGATCTGCCCCAACGAGCCGGAACGAGGTCTTGCCACGCCCGATCTCGACCAACTCGCTGGCCTTGTAGAAATGCCGACCACCATCGCTCAACTCAAGGGTGAAGAATTGGCCCATATCCATCTCAAGTCCATCGAGGATGCGCTTGAGTGCCCCGACAGACGGATTGGCATCTCCGCTCTCTATTTGCGAAATGGTGGCGTTGGCGACCCCTGCCCGCTTGGCCAGGGCCCGCTGGGAGAGGCCATGCGCCAATCGCACCTGACGCAGTCGCTGACCGATATCTGTTCGGATGTCGTGAGCGGCCTCATCACGACCTGATTGCAGTGCCTCTGTCATGCTCGCCTCGTCGCTCGAAATGTTCATTTGTTCAATATACTAAACATCTCAATTTCTAGCCACGTAATTTCAGCCTCTTATGGCAATCAAGATAAAGACTTGTTCGTTATCAGCAAAATTCGCACAATCGGGAAAAACACAAATCACCCTTGACGAGGCGAACATGAACGAGATGTCTTCCAAGCCCAATGACCTGTCCAGTTTCTGGATGCCCTATACCGCCAACCGGGCCTTCAAAAAGGATCCCCGTATGGTCGTGTCTGCCAACGGGATGCATTACAAGAGCGCCGATGGCCGTGAAATTCTCGATGGCACAGCAGGACTGTGGTGCGTCAATGCGGGCCACAATGCCCCCCGGATCACCGAAGCGGTCCAGAAGCAAGTTGCCGAGCTTGACTATGCCCCGAACTTCCAGTTCGGCCATCCCAAGGTGTTCGAGTTTGCCACGCGCGTATCGGCCCTGTTTCCTGAAGGCATGGACCATGTCTTTTTCACAAATTCCGGCTCGGAATCGGTCGATACGGCCCTGAAGATTGCCTTGCATTATCACCGTATGCGGGGCGACGCGGCCCGTACCCGACTGATTGGCCGCGAACGGGGCTATCATGGCACCGGGTTTGGTGGCATTTCGGTGGGTGGCATCGTCAAGAACCGCATGCATTTCGGCTCGCTTCTGACAGGGGTGGATCATTTGCCCCACACCCATGATCTGGCGCGCAATGCCTTCTCACGCGGTTGCCCTGAGCATGGTGTTGAAAAAGCCGATGCCTTGATCGACATCGCGGCCTTGCACGATCCTTCGACCATTGCAGCGGTGATCGTCGAGCCAATGGCTGGGTCAACCGGCGTGCTGTTGCCGCCGAAGGGATATTTGAAGCGCCTGCGGGAATTGTGTGACCGCTATGGCATCCTGTTGATCTTTGATGAGGTGATCACCGCCTATGGTCGTCTGGGTGCGGCCAGCGCTGCGGACTATTTCGACGTGAAGCCGGACATCATCACCACGGCCAAGGGGCTGACCAATGCGGTGGTGCCAGCGGGGGCCGTGATTGTCGCCAACAAGATCTATGACTCGGCCATGGAAAATGCCGATGCAGCGATTGAGCTGTTCCATGGTTATACCTATTCGGGTCATCCGCTGGCGGCGGCGGCCGGTATTGCGACCCTTGATACCTATGCCGAGGAAGGCCTGTTTGAGCGGGCTGCCTCGCTTTCTTCCTATTGGGAAGATGCGATCCATAGCCTTAAAGGCACCCGCCATGTGATCGATTTGCGTAATCTGGGCCTTGTCGGCGCCATCGAGCTGGAACCACGTCCGAATGCAGCAACCGCACGGGCCAGTGAGGCAATGGTCAAGGCCTGGGAGAAAGGGGCCATGATCCGGGTAACCGGCGACATCATCGCCTTGTCGCCACCACTGATCATCAAGAAAGAGCAGATTGACGAACTGATGGATATCATTCGCTCGGTTTTGGAATCGATTGACTGATCATTTTATTGGCAGGAATAGCAAAACAAAAAGCCGGATGACCTCTCATCCGGCTTTTTGTCGTGGGGACATTTTGGCTTATTCTTCGCTGAGCCAACGGAAAGAGCGCTCGTCCTCGGTGAAGAGATGACGCTTGGAATCGTCTGCCGTCAGACGAACTTTTTCGCCGCGGGAAAAGTCATGATTGCCGGGGATTTTGGCGATCAGAGGCTCGGCTCCCTGTTGCGGCGGCTCAAGATAGAGCAACGTGACTTCACCCAGTTTCTCGACGATCCGCACTTCGCAATCATACAGGGCTTCCTCGCCTTCCTCTGCCAGACGGAGATCTTCCGGGCGAACGCCAAATTTGGCTTTCTTGCCTTTGAACTCGGCCGCACTTGGCACCTGAACGGTGAAGCCTGCCTCGTCTGTCTTGAAGGAAACTTTGGTCTGGTCGCCGGTCTCGGCGACAACGCAGTCATAGACATTCATGGCAGGCGAGCCGATGAAGCGGGCGACAAAGACGTTGCGTGGATTCTGATACAGCTCCATCGGTGCGCCACATTGCTCGATGATGCCACGGGTCGACAGGACGACAATCCGGTCGGCCAATGTCATGGCTTCGACCTGATCGTGGGTCACATAGATCATGGTCGCATCCGGCATGCTCTCATTGAGCTGGGCAATCTCGATGCGGGTCGCCACACGCAAGGCGGCATCAAGGTTGGACAGAGGCTCGTCAAACAGGAAGACTTTCGGGTTGCGCACGATCGAGCGACCAATGGCAACGCGCTGGCGTTGACCACCGGACAAAGCTTTTGGCAAACGCTCCAGATATGGGGTCAATTGCAGAATTTCAGCAGCCTTGGTGACCCGCTCCTGGATTTCTTCCTTGCTCGCCTTGGCGATGCGCATGCCAAACGCCATATTGTCGAACACGGTCATATGCGGATACAGCGCATAGGTCTGGAAAACCATCGCGATACCACGCTTGGACGGAGGCACCTCGTTGACGACCTGACCGTCAATCTCCAGCGATCCGCCAGTAATGCTCTCCAGCCCGGCAATCATTCGAAGCAGAGTGGATTTGCCACATCCCGAAGGACCGACAAAGACGACAAATTCGCCTTTCTCGATTTCGAGATTGATATTCTTGAGAACCTTGGTCGAGCCGTAGGCCTTCTCAATATTGGTGAGCTTCAGGCTTGCCATCCTGTCCTCCCGTCGATTGTGTCCGTCGCAGGTTGGCCTTGAGCAGGCCGTCAGGCGACATTGGAAATGGGTTTAACCCAGCCGCCCGGCTTGTCAGGCGGGCGGCGGGCAGAAAGGTCACTTGAGCGCGCCGAAGAAAGCGCCGTAGGCAGGCAGTCGCAGCTTGCCCTCTTTGATCTGAGCGCCGAAATCACAGCCTTCAAGTGGTTCAATGTTGAGGCTGTCGAAGGCGACCTCCTGCTCCTCTCCCACCAGATTGAAGGCACAAAAGACACGGTCCTCACCCAATTCACGCATGAAGGTAAGCACATTGCCTTCAGTATTGACAAACAACAGATCCCCTTTGATCAGGGCAACATGCTGTTTGCGGAAGGCTAGCATCTGGCGGTAGTGATGCAATAGCGAACCATTGCGGGCTTCCATCTGAGCGACCGATTTCGGCTTGTGGCTATCGGCCACGGGCAGCCACGGAGTGCCTTCGGAGAAGCCTGCCTGTGGCTTGGTTTCATCCCAAACCATCGGCGTTCGGCACCCGTCACGGCCCTTGAATTTTGGCCAGAAGCGGATGCCATACGGATCTTGTAAATCTTCAAAAGCAACGTCGGCTTCTTCCAATCCAAGCTCTTCGCCCTGATAGAGGCAGACGGACCCGCGCATGGAAAGAAGCAAGGCAATGCGCATGTGATTGGCTGCATCCTGCAAATCCGGATTGACCGGCCAGCGCGTTGCATAGCGGACCACATCATGGTTGGAGAAGGCCCAGCAAGGCCAACTATCAGGGGCAGCTTCGTGCAAGTCGCTGAAAACGTCATGAACGAACTTCGGATCCGGTACGCGAGGGCCCAGAAAGTCAAAGCCGTAGCACATATGCACCTTGTCACCGCCCGAGGTGTAGTCCGCGACAATCTCAAGCCCCCGCTCTTCGTCACCCACCTCGCCGACAGCGGTCGCTGCTGGATACTCATCCAGAACAGCGCGGAACTTCTTCAGGAATTCGAGATTTTCCGGCTGGCTCTTGTCATAGAGATGCGACTGGAAGGCATAGGGATTGACGTCAGTGGTGGTGTTGAAGCTGCGCTTCTCTGGCGGCAAAGCCGGATTGTCTTTCAGGCTCTGACTGTGGACATAGAAGTTGATGGTATCCAACCGGAAGCCATCGACACCGCGCTCAAGCCAGAAGCGGGTCACATCCAGAAGGGCCTGCTGAACATCCATATTGTGGAAGTTGAGGTCCGGCTGGCTGGTCAGGAAGTTGTGCAGGTAATATTTCTGCCGACCTGTGTCCCATTCCCACGCAGAGCCGCCAAAAATCGACAACCAGTTGTTGGGCGGGGTGCCGTCCGGTTTGGCATCGGCCCAGACATACCAGTCAGCCTTGTCATTGTCGGCGCTGGAGCGAGATTCCTTGAACCATGGATGCAGGTCGGACGTGTGGGAGAGGACGAGGTCGATCATCACCTTGATGCCCAACTCGTGCGCCTTGGCGATCAGGGCATCGAACTCGGCCAATGTGCCGAACATCGGATCGACATCGCAATAGTTCGAGACGTCATACCCGAAGTCATTCATCGGCGAGGTGAAGAACGGCGAGATCCAGATGGCGTCCACACCAAGAGAAGCCACATATGGCAGGCGTTGGGTGATGCCATTGAGATCACCGATGCCGTCGCCATTGCTATCCTGATAGGACCGCGGATAGATCTGATAGATCACCGCTCCACGCCACCAATCCTTGTCAATGCTGGTATTCTGCATGTTTGTTCCGATATGTCTGTGTTGTTCTTGTTATGCAAAACAGGGTTGAATGTTCCTAGCCACCCTTCACTGAGCCGGCGAGCAGACCGCGCACCAGATAACGCTGGAGCGAGAAAAAGACGCCAAGGGGCACAATGATGGTGATGAAGGCGGAAGCCGTCAGGATTTCCCAGTTGCCCCCGCGCGAGCCGAGCATTTCTCTTAGGCGACCTGTCAGGACCAGCTGATCTTCTCCATTGCCCAGGAACACCATGGCAACCAGCAGATCGTTCCAGACCCAGAGGAACTGGAAGATGGCAAAGGAAGCCAGCGCCGGGAAGGACAGCGGCAGGATGATCTTGATGAAGATATCAAAATGACTAGCGCCATCGACGCGCGCAGACTCGATGATCTCCTTTGGCAACTCGGAGATATAGTTGCGCAATAGATAGATCGCCAACGGCAAACCAAAGCCCGTATGGGCCAACCAGATACCCAGATAGGTCTTGGCAGGCACCCCCATAAAGGCCCCGATCTTGTTGTAGAGTTGGAGGAGCGGGATCAGCGACATTTGCAGCGGCACGACCAGCAGGCCAACCACCACAGCAACCAGAATGGCACGGCCCGGAAACTGCATCCAAGCCAGCGCATAGGCGGCAAAGGCGGCAATCAGGATCGGGATGATGGTGGACGGAATGGTCACTGTCAGCGAGTTGATAAAGCTGCGGCCAATGCCTTCAGCGGTCAGCACTTCGCGGTAATTGTCGAGGGTAAAGATTGGTGGACTGGCAACGGTATGAAAGAGCCGTTTGCCGCGACTGCCTTTCCATTTGGTCGAAGAGGTCAATTCATAGGAGCCATCTGCCTCAACCTTGAGGGTTTGACCCTTGCGCATTTCCGCAACTGCCCCCGGCTCATAGGCTGTCGGTTCCTGAGCACGCCAGCCAAATGCCGTGATCTTTCCGGCTTTTTCGGTTTCCTCAAGAATGTTGCCGCGGATGACGAAGACACCGTCTTTTTCAATCTGACTGTCCGGCCCAAGGCTGCGACCGATCAGATTCTGCTCTGAGGAAAACAGGGCTGTCCACCAACCGGAGACGGCCAGCTGATCCTTGTCGCGGATCGAGGAGACAAACAGGCCGATGGTCGGCATGGTCCAGAGCAGGACCAAAAGCACAACGGACAGGTGCACAACCCACATCAAGGGCGATTTTGTTTTGGATCCCGAGATCATGTTAAAGCCCTTTATTTTCTGCGTTGGCCTGACGGATGTTCCAGATCATGATCGGAACAACGAGCAGCATGATGATGACCGCAATGGTCGCCCCGCGCCCGAAGTCACCGCCACCGCGGAACATCCAGCTAAACATGAGATTGGCCAGAACCTGCGTATCCCATTGCCCATTTGTCATGGCAAAGACGATGTCGAAGACCTTTAGCACCGTGATGGTGATGGTGGTCCAGACGACGGCGATGGTTTTCCAGATTTGCGGCACCATGATGTAGAAGAAGATCTGGACACCATTGGCACCATCAATAACCGCGGCTTCAATGGTTTCCTCAGGGATCCCGCGCAAGGCAGCGGACAGGATAACCATGGCAAAGCCGGTCTGAATCCAGACCAGAATGATCATCAGGAAGAAATTGTTCCAGAAAGGCAGCGTGATCCATGCCTGAGGTTCCATCCCCATGGCTTCAACAACAGCGTTGAGCAGGCCGATCTGAACCGACCCCTCACCACGATATTCATAGATGAACTTCCAGATGATCGACGCCCCGATGAAGGAAATGGCCATCGGCATGAAGATCAGCGATTTGGCAATATTGCCCCACCAGATGCGATCGGTCAGGGCGGCGATGACCAGCCCGAAGAAGGTCGACATGGCCGGCACAAAGACCAACCAGAGAATGTTGTTGAACATCGCTTGATGGAATTCGCGGTCCTGAAACAGCCAGATATAATTGTTCAGACCAATGAAGGTGTCACCATTCTTGTCATGAACCGACAAGATCAGCGATGCGACGGCCGGATAGACGAGATAGAGGGTCAGGGCCAAAAGGGCCGGACCAAGAAACAGCCAAGGTCTGATCCGGTGTACCATCGCCAGATTGCGCACACTTTGTTCCGGTGAGGCTGCATCAGCTGGGTATAGCCGATCCAGGAACCAGTTCGAACCGACGAAATAGACCACACAACCCAAGACGCCGACGACGACGATGCCGAGTGCGGATGCAATTTGTTCCATACTGTCGCGCTCCACCTTGAGCGTTTTTCCGACAATCCATGCGGGATTGGATCAAAACGCTGCTTATCTGTTTTTGCTGAAGACTTGGAAATCCAACATTCCTCAAGTCTGCTCCAAATCGGCTGAAAGTCCAGCCTCGCTCGTTGCCACTCCCGGGTAACCGCGTTGCCTTTGCTTTGGCCTAATATGAAGACTTGGTCCTGTTTTCGATCCTGATCGATTTCGCCTCTGGCTGCATCATGGGCATTTCGGGCATGTCTTGCCCTTCGATGATTTGCGACCAGAACAGGTGACGCCATTTGTTAAACGGAGCATTCAAGCCCCGAGCAGACAGTCCCCGCACATAGCGGGAACCATCCAGTTTGGGAGGTTGGGGGACTCCCAACATTCAGCATGGGTTCGCTTATTTGAGTGCGTCCCAGGTTTTCTGAATTTCGTCACCGACAGTCTGGGCATCCTTGCCGCCAGCATAGTCAACCATACCGGTCCAGAAGGCACCGGCACCAATTTTGCCGGGCATCAGGTCAGAGCCGTCGAAGCGGAAGGTCGTTGCATTGAGCAGGATTTCACCCTGTTTCTTCAGCGCATCATTCGCATAGGCATCAACATTCACCCCTTTATGCGGGGTCAGCAGACCAGACTGTGCCATCCAGACTTCGTGCGCGATTGGCGACTTGAGGAAGTCGATGAAAGCGCGCGCGCCTTTGGACTCGCGGGTAATCGCAAACAGAGTGCCTGCGCCCAGAACCGGCTTGCCAAGATCCTTGCCGGCATAGGCAGGGAAGTAGAAGAAGTCCGCATCTTCACCCAACTGCGTACCTTCCGGGAAGAAGGACGGAATGAACGATGCCTGACGATGCATGTAGCATTTCGGAGGAGAGGAGAAGAGGCCTTTCGGGCTATCACGGAAATCGGTGGTGCCAACGGCCCCTGCCCCGCCATCAACGAAATCATCGTTGCGCGCGAACCAGCCAAACTCCTCGATCGCACCAACAACGGCAGGATCGTTGAATTTCACTTCATTGGTGACCCATTTGTCATAGACATCTGGCGACTGCGTGCGGAGCATGAAGTCTTCCACCCAGTCGGTTGCAGGCCAGCCGGTCGCATCGCCAGAGCCCAGACCGATACACCATGGCTTGCCACCATCCTTGACGATCTGCTCGCTGAGCGCTTTCAGCTCTTCCATGCTTTCGGGCACTTCATAGTCAGCATCTTCAAAGTTTTCCGGCACATACCAGACCAAAGATTTCACATCGACCTTATAGAAGAAGCCGAAATAGTCGTCCTTGCCGTCTTTGCCCTTGTAGGTACCAAGATCAACCCAGGACTGACCAGCAGCGTAATTGTCCTTGACCCATGATTTGGTTTCGTCAGACAGAGGGGTCAACAAGCCTTTGGAAGCCAGATCAGCGGCCAGACCCGGCTGCGGGAAAATGGCAATATTCGGCGCGGAGCCTGCACCGGTATCAATCACGATCTGCTGTTCAAAGCTGTCGGAACCAGCATATTCGACATTGGCGCCTGTGGCTTCCTCGAAATAGGCGATAACGCTTTCAAACAGGTCCTTATCGACGCTGAGCCAAGGCCCGAAGACCGTAATGGTTTCGCCTTTGAGATCCATTTTCTTGAGCGCTTCATAAGACGCCCAATTCAAGCGCGCATCTTCGCCCGGCTTAAATTTCAGATGATCCATGGCTTGCGCACTACCCGCAGCAAGAGCAGCAACAGCAACGCCCATCATTAGTGTCTTCAACATTTCGCAAAACCTCCCAAAGGCATTTGTTGATCAACAATTATTCTGATGGATAAGCGATTTTCAAACCGCTTTGGATTGCTTTGAGCATGCTTTGGATGATTGGCAGAGTCAAGGCAGTTTTTGGCAAAAATCAGCAATCTTCTTGAGAAAAATCAGATTTCAATCGTTCCAAACTGTCATATTTCGCAAATGCAGCATCAAAGCCCCGCGCAATCGGTATTGCAGAAATTTCCAAACTATGTGTAAGATGGAGATCACTTTTGATAGGGCTTTGGATAGCTGTGCAAACGGTTTCCTATCGCCCACCGAGCCAGAAAAGCAGAAGCAGGCCAAATCTTCCGGCCTGCATAAGCCCTTGCCTGTGCGCATCTTTTGTGAGGTCGCAGCCGTGAATTTGAAAGAATTGTCCAGCATTCTGAATCTGTCCCAAACGACGGTCAGCCGCGCCCTTAATGGTTATCCGGAAGTCGGCGAGAAGACTCGACTGCGGGTTCTGGAAGCTGCGCAGAAACACAATTACCACCCCTCCTCTTCCGCCAAACGACTGGCCATGGGGCGTGCGAGTTCGGTTGCCCATGTTGTGCCGCAAAATGCGCAGCATTCGATGATCAACCCGCACTTTTCCGATTTCATCGCCGGGGCTGGCGAGACCTATTCGCGCAACGGCTATGACATGGTCATCTCGGTGGTGCCGGACACGGAGCAGGAAAGCGTCTATCGCGAGTTGACACGCTCAGGTCGGGTGGATGGCTTTATCGTCCACGGCCCTTTCAAGGAAGACCCGCGCATTGATCTTCTGGAAAGCCTCAAGGTGCCGTTCGTCGTTCATGGCCGGACCGAAGTCAGCAAGGATCGATATTGCTGGCTCGATGTCAACAATCGCAGCTCCTTCAAGCGGGCAACCACCTTCCTGCTCGATTTGGGTCACACGCGCATCGCCCTGCTGAATGGTCTGGAAGAAATGGATTTCGCCTATCGCCGCAAGATCGGCTATGAGGCAGCCCTGCGAGAGCATGGACTTGAGCCTGATCCGGCACTCATTTTCTCCTCCGACATGATCGAACCCTATGGCTACTCGGTTACCCGCACATTGCTGGAACGCGATGAAGCACCGAGCGCAATCCTCACATCATCGGTATTGACGGCCCTTGGGGTGGTGCGTGCTGCACAGGAAATGGGACTGCAAATCGGGCGTGATCTGTCCATCCTGACTTTTGATGACCAGCTTTCCTTCTTGCAGCATTCAGGTGTGCCACTATTCACTGCTGTTCGCTCCTCCATTTTGGAAGCTGGCAAGCGGTTGGCGGAAATCCTGCTCGACCGGATCAACAATCCGGATCAACCCCTCACCCAAGAACTCTGGGAGACAGATCTCGTGGTCGGTCGGTCTACCGGCCCCTATCTAGGCGATTAGTCTGTCGACTGGACCTGAGGCGTCTGATCCTTCAAATCTCGAACTCTATCCAATCACATGCGATGAGGCACCCAATGCCAGCACTGACACGACAAACGTCCTTTTCTCTTTCACGCTCTGATTTTCCCGATGACTTCAAGTTCGGCACGTCGACCTCGGCTTATCAGATCGAGGGCAGCAAATTTGGCGGCGCCGGCAGCTCCCATTGGGACACTTTTGCCACCAGTCCCGGCAATGTGGTCAATTTCGAGAATGGATCCATTGCCTGCGATCATTATCACAAATGGCAGGGTGACCTCGACTTGATGCGCGACCTAGGCATTGACTCCTATCGTTTTTCCAGCTCATGGGCGCGGGTGATGCCTGAGGGCAAAGGCGCAGTGAATGCAGAAGGCCTCGATTTTTATGATCGCCTCGTGGATGGATTGCTGGAGCGCAATATCGAACCCCACCTCACCCTTTATCATTGGGAGTTGCCCAGCGCCTTGTCGGATCTTGGGGGCTGGCAGAACCGGGATATTGCCGACCATTTTGCCGACTATGCCGAGATCATGATCACACGTATGGGGGATCGCCTCGAAAGCGTCGCAACGTTCAACGAGCCTTGGTGCATCACATGGCTCAGCCACTATCACGGGATCCATGCACCAGGGCTGCGCGACATTCGCGCAGCGACCCGTGCGTCCCATCATGTATTGTTGTCCCACGCCAAAGCGGTGGCGATTTTGCGGTCAATGGAGCAGAAAAATCTCGGAATAGTGCTCAATTTTGAGCATACAACGCCCTTTGATGATCAGGAAAGCTCGATCGAAGCGGCTCGAATTGCTGAAGGAATCTATAACCGCTGGTTCCTTGGCGGCCTGTTCAAAGGCGCCTATCCAGAAGATGTCGTGACGTATCTGGAGCCTTATCTCCCCACGGGCTGGCAGGACGACATGGCGGCGATCAATGCGCCACTTGATTGGCTGGGCATCAACTATTACACCCGCAATCTGGTGGTCGAAAAGGAACCATGTGAGGGCTGCACGCTGCCGAACTTCACCTCCGAGCCGGGCCCCCTGCCAAAGACAGAAATGAACTGGGAAGTCTATCCCCAAGGCCTCAGCGCACTGCTACGCTGGATCAGCGAAACCCATACCGGAGCGCTGCCACTGACGGTTACCGAGAATGGCATGGCCAACGACGACCATCTGATTGACGGCGAAGTGGATGATCAGGAACGGATCGCCTATCTCGACATGCACTTCAAGGCAGCGCTTGAAGTGATCGAGGATGGCGTGCCTTTGACAGGCTATTTTGTCTGGTCCTTCATGGACAATTTCGAATGGGCGCTGGGCTATGACAAGCGGTTCGGCATCATTCATGTCGACTTTGATACGCTGGAGCGTCTGCCCAAGGCGTCCTACCATGCGTTCAAAGCATTTCTTGCCTGACTGCAACACCACGCAAGCCCACGCAAAAAGAGAAAAGGCAGCCTGATGGCTGCCTTTTTAGTAAAACCTTGACTTTATGAGACACCATCTGGGGGTAGAGATGGCGTCCCTCAGCTGGTCGCCGCTGCGGGGGACAACGACGACCAGCCCGCAGGCCAAACGGACTGCGTATTCGGGCCGTGGGGCCCTACGGCAGAGAATTATTGTTATTGGCAACCATGTGTGGGGGACGAGGTTGCCTATCCTTCTCTGACGCTCTTCTTTGCCACTACAGGGGCCGCATCTTTAAACCACTGGGGCTAAGACATTTCCCTATAGAGGCAAAACTCTGGTTTCCTTCGCTGTATTCAGCGCAATCTGCGTTTCTGTCGCCCGCACTCCCGGTTGGGTTTTGAGCGACTTAACGATGAAGTGGTTCAGGTCATCGTTGGTTCGCGTCCTCACCTTTAAAAGGTAGGAATGCTGTCCGGTGACATGGTGCATCTCCTGCACTTCATCAAAACTGGCAACGCTGGATACAAATTCGTTTTCGTCAAACGAGTAATCCAAATCGACAAAAATGAAGGCTGTCACCCCAAACCCGCTTTTCACAGGGTCGAGCACTGCCTCAATGGCAGCGACAGCTCCGGAATCAATCAGCTTACGCACACGTTCATTGGTAGCGCTTACCGAAAGTCCGATTTCCTTTGCAAGGTCAGCGCTAGCGCGCCGGCCATCTTTTTGCAAAAGCAACAACAAATGCCGGTCCAGATAATCCATGCTGGTATTTTTCCTTATTGGACAGCGTCCTGATAACCAAGTTGCGTCATCCATGCAAGTGCATCCTAAGATCGCCAGATCACGCATGCGCACCAAACCAATACATCTCGCCAACGAGTATTCGACAATAATTATGCTTTAATGCATCGCAAATTTTAATTGTTGCGTATCTCGCCTACTCGACGCGGAAAAGTTGCGTGATCGGCTGATCACCAGACAAATTGGTATTAGAATATATCTTGTGGATAAATCAGTTGCCGTTATATAGGAGACACACAGAATTGCTGCCTAGCAACAAAGCAAGCATCCAATCAACGGAAAAAAGCGCAGAAAACGGCTAATTTTATGGCTGTGATTGAAATTTAGGCAGTTTTGTTTCGCAACTGCAACAACCAATATTCCGGCTTTTCCGTCCATACGCCTTTCGTTTAAGACACCAATTAACCTCGTTCAACCCCGTTAAGTGATTGTGCTATCAGTGAAACTCGAAGATTTAATTCAGCGATTGAATTATTTCGACTTACTGATTCCGGACGCGTATCTGCCTGACAATTATTGCCGCAGGACGTAGTCGATCGATTCCGCGTGATCGAGCACCACCGCATCGCCACCATGCTCCCCCATCACCATCAAGCCGACTGGCGCACCATCAGGCATCCCGATGGGAATGGTCATGGCTGGGCGTCCGAGGATATTACCGATTGCCGTGTTGCGCAGAATCTTGAGGTTGGTTTCCCCGTAGAGTTCGTCGGACGCCAGGATCGGCTTGAGCTCCGGTGGTGCGATGGCCACTGTCGGCATCAGGACGGCATCATAATTGCGGGTCGCAAGATGGGTTCGGACCTGCATGTCCTTTTGCAGATCAAGCATGTCGAGATAGTCGGCAGATGAGATGCCACCTGCCACTTCCAGACGCTGACGGACACGGGGATCCATGCCGTTGGCATGCCCTTGCAAGAAGCCACGATGGGCGTGGAAGGCTTCGGCCCCGACAATGCTACCAAGCTTGGCAATGTCCCAGAAACGCTCGATGGCATCGACCTTGATGCGCTCAAGACGCGCACCAGCCTTAGCGATTGTTTCAAGCGCACGCACGAAGCTGCCCGCCACCTCGACATCCAGATCGTCCAATGCAATGGTTTCCAGAATGCCAAAGCGTTTGCCCACAAGGGATCGCAGGTTGGCTTCAGGAACAGGATGTCCCGCCATCACTGCGTCAATAATGCGGCAGCACTCGACGGAGTTGGCCAGAGGCCCAACCGTGTCCAGGGAGCGAGCAAGCGGGGTAACTCCCTTGAGGGAATGACGACCGAAGCTCGGCTTGAAACCATAAAGTCGGTTGAAGGCTGACGGGATGCGGATGGAGCCGCCCGTATCCGACCCGATGGCAGCAACAGCCATGTTTTCCGCAACCGAGAGGGCCGCCCCGGACGAGGAACCTCCGGGCACGCGGCCAATCTGACGATCCCAGACATTGAGTGGCGTGCCAAAATGCGGATTGATGCCAAGGCCGGAATAGGCAAACTCGGTCATGTTGGTGTGACCGAGGATAACAGCCCCGGCAGCGCGCAAGAGCGCGACAATGTCGGCGTCAGCGGATGCCGGTTGGGCGATCTTGGCCAACTCAGCAGAGCCTGCAGTGGTTGGCTCTCCCGCCACATTAAGCAGATCCTTGAGGGAAACCGGAATGCCTGCAAGCGGCCCCTGAGGCACATTCATTTTGCGCAGGGCATCGGAGGCTGCAGCTTGTGTGATGGCGGTGTTCTTGAAGGTGCGAATGAATGTGCGGTTCCCCTCACCTCCCTCTTTCTCGATTTCCGTGAAGGCAGCACTGACCAATTCGACCGAGGAAATCTTGCCCTCATCCAGTGCCTTGCGAACCGTTGCGATTGTCCAATGCGCCGTCATTTGCCACTCCTAGCCCACATCAATTGTCTTCTCTTTGATGTCCTCTCATTTCACTGTTTCAAGTGCGACGGCTGGCTGCAGTCCAGTGTCTCAGTGAAATTCCCCCGTGATATCAATAGAGAAGCACGCAGTTGCGAACATGTTAGCGACAAAATGAAACCTTGTCGCCTTTGCTTGAGGACGCTTGCGCTTTCGCAGTGCAATTGTGGAGAAAAACAGGGTGTGCGCGCCCAAATGGGGCGCGCACTCTTTTGCCTGCGGCTATTTCGCCGCCTTGACCCGCAGAATGACATTTTCAATCATCTGCATGCCCGCATTGCCACCCAATGTCATGATCGATTCGGGATGGAACTGAACCGCAGAAATCGGCTCGCTACGATGCTCGATCGCCATGATGACGCCGTCATCCGTGTCGGCAGTGATGTCGAACTCTTGTGGCAGGGAGACTGGATCAGCGAACAGCGAGTGATAACGCCCGACAACCACCTGTTTTGGCAATCCCTTGAACAGCGAACCACCTTGTAGACGAATGCGCGAAGGCTTGCCATGCATTGGCACGCTGAGCTGACGCAGGGAGCCGCCAAAGGCTTCTGCAATGGCTTGCAGGCCGAGACAAACGCCGAAGATTGGCAGATTGCGGGCGCGAGCCTTGGTGATGGTCGTCTTGGTGTCGAAATGTTGCGGCGAGCCCGGCCCCGGCGACATGACCACCAGATCCGGCCGGACCTTGTCAAAGGCATCATCGGCGACGGGCGTCCGCACGGTCACCACTTCAGCCCCGGTCTGGCGAAAATAGTTCGCTAACGTATGCACAAAGCTGTCCTGATGGTCGACCAGAAGAATCTTGACACCAGTGCCAACCTGCCGGTGCGGGTTGCCTGCAGCGAGTTTTTCCGGATTGGCCGCATCGCGGATAGCTGCCCGCATGGCGGAAGCTTTGAGTTCAGTTTCCGCTTCTTCCGCATCAGGATCGGAATCATAAAGCAAGGTGGCACCGGCACGCACTTCTGCCACGCCATCCTTGATGCGAATGGTGCGCAAGGTCAGGCCGGTATTCATGTTGCCATCAAAGCCGATCATCCCAATCGCGCCGCCATACCATGCGCGCGGCGATTTTTCGTGTTTCTCGATGAAGTCCATGGCCCAGAGCTTTGGCGCTCCGGTCACGGTGACAGCCCATGCATGGGACAGGAAGGCATCCATCGCATCGAGGCCTTCCCGCAGGCGACCTTCGATGTGATCGACGGTATGAATGAGGCGGGAATAAAGCTCGATCTGTCGACGGCCCTTGACCCGGACCGAGCCTGGCACACAAACGCGGCTTTTGTCATTGCGGTCGACGTCAGAGCACATGGTCAGCTCGCTCTCATCCTTTTTGGAGTTGAGCAGCTTGAGGATCTGTTCGCTGTCCTCAATCGCATCGCGACCACGCTGGATGGTGCCGGAAATCGGGCAGGTTTCGACCAGATTGCCATCAGAAACCTTGACGAACATTTCCGGGCTGGCACCGACCAGATATTCCTGGGCACCCAGATTGATCATGAAGCCATAGGGCGAGGGATTGATCTGTTGCAGACGACGGGAAATGGCAGAAGGCAGGCATTTGACCGGCTCATAGAAGGTTTGGCCGGGCACGCATTCAAACAGGTCACCACGCTTGAAATAGTCGACCGCCTTGCGCGCCACATTGGCATATTCGCCCTTCTTGTGGTCGCCTTCAGGCGGATTGCGGTCGGTTTGCTTGAAGGGATCCTTACGCTCTGGGCGCTCCATGCCTTCGGTCGTGTTGCCTTCAAAGGCAAAGTCATAGCGATAGCGGGTCGCCTCTTCGGCATAGAGATCGACGACAATCACTTCATCGGGCAGATAGAGAACCATGTCGCGCTGGTCATCCGGGCGCTGAAGCTGCATCTCAATGGAATCGAACTGGAAGGCCAGATCGTAGCCAAAGGCCCCGTAAAGGCCGAGGATGCTGTCCTGACCGGATTTGAACAGGGCGACGATCTCGCGCACCACCGAGAAGACGGTGGGCACACGGCTGCGCTCTTCCTCGGTAAAGGTGCCCTCCGGCTCTTTCACTTCGAGAGAAATCTGGGTGTCGTCTGCCTGATAGCTCTTGAGGATAAAGAGGTCCTTGATGGTCTTGTGAATGGCTGGCATCAGCACCACGCCGCGATCATTCAATGCTTCGATGGTCATCGTGCGGCCGCGCGCGGTGATCACCAGAGGCGGATTGACGAAACCGAACTCGCTTCTGGTATAACGGCCGGGATATTCATAGTTGGAGACCAGCACCACGCCGCGCTGTTCATCAAGCTTCGAGAGGCAATCGGACAAGGCCGTCTCGAAATTGTCTTTACCCGCGGAGCGGAGGACTTCGACACCACCTTCCGTGATATAGTCTTCGTCAGGAAAAAACTCGATCTCTGCTGAGACGGGTATGCGGTGTGAATTCGTCATTTTACCCTCACTGGTACGGATCCGGTGATTGCCGATCCATGTCTTGGTTGTTTGTCTCAGCCGCTTCTTTTCGGCGACTTCATGAGCAGGACCTGCCAGACACACAAAAGCCGCCGGAAATCCGACGGCCATATCCCATTTTCAATTTATGCAAGCAAAAGGGTAGGATCAGCCGCCGTTAATGCGTCTGCCACCACCAGTCCCGATTGTTTGCGATCAAATGTGTCATAGCTCTGATTTAACCGATTTCTTGCGTCGCGGCAAGTGTCTATGCGACCACTCGAACGCAGGCATTCTTTTTCGTCAAATCTTTTGCGCCTACAAGCTTGACCAACTGGTCAGAACAAACAGAAACGGGGCCATGACAGCCCCGTTTCTTTTGGTGATACAGTTTGCCTGATCATGCGGCGGCAACGCCTTTGAGGAAGTGATCGACCTCCTCGCGCAGACGCTCGGTCTGCGCAGCCACGTCGCGGGATTTCTGTTCGACTTCATCGACCGCATTGGTGGTTTCGGCAGCGGCTGCAGACAGCTCATCCATATTGCCGGCCACTTCCTGAGTACCACTGGCGGCACGCGCGACATTCTGGCTGATTTCATAGGTGGCACTGCCCTGCTCATCCACCGCCAGAGAAATGGTCTTGGTATATTCGTTGACCTTTTCCATTGTCTCGGCAATGCCCTGAATGGCGCGAACGGCGTCTTCCGTAGACCCCTGAATGCCCTGAATCTGACTGGCAATCTCTTCAGTTGCCTTGGAAGTCTGGTTGGCCAGCCCCTTCACTTCAGCGGCAACAACAGCGAAACCCTTGCCATGTTCTCCTGCACGGGCAGCCTCGATGGTCGCGTTCAAGGCCAGCAGGTTGGTCTGCTCTGCAATCGCCTGAATGAGTGCGATGACATCGCCAATCTTCTGGGCGGAATGGGACAGACCAGACACGGTCTCGGTGGTTTCGCGGGTGGCGTTGGTGGCCAACTCTACAACCTGCGTCGTTTCACTGACCTGTCGTTTGATCTCCTCGATCGAGGCGGCCAACTCTTCAGCCGCAGAAGCAACGGTCTGGACGTTACCCGATGCGACCTGTGAGGCGGAGGCAGAGCCTGTCGCCTTGCTCGAGGTCTGATCAGCCATGCTGGAAAGCAGATTGGCTGTTTGCTTCATAGAGTCCATGTTGCTCGAGACATTCCCCAGCAATTCCATAGAAGAGGACCGGAACTCGTCAATCATCACCTCGATTGCCTGTTGACGCTTCTCACGCATGGTCTGGTCCTGCTGACTGGTTGCTTCCAGCCGATGACGCTCAAGGGCATTGTCACGCAACACCTCGATGGAACGGGACAACTCACCCACTTCATCTTCGCGCTCACTGTCAGGCAGCTCGACATCGTAATTCTCGCGTGCGATTTCGGTCACACTCCGATTGAGTTTCTGGAGCGGAGCCATCGAGATGCGGGCAAAGAATACGCTCAGCCCACCCATGATCAACAACGACAAAACACCCAACAATAACAGGCTATTGGTCAGACTGTTGGAGGCAGCCAGAAACTCATCATAGGTTTGGCGTGCGACGACGGTCCATTTCAAACCAAAAGCTTCAAACGGTGCGGCATTGGCGCGGAACTTCGTGCCATTCATCACCAGATCATCGGAAGCAGAACCCACATCCAATGCTGCGGTTGCCATCGTCTTTTCTTCTTGTGTCGCGCTGACCAATTTCATAGCGTCAAAATCGAGCAAATGGCCATCAGCGGTAACCAGATCGACGGTCCCGGTCTGGCCAAGACCTGTGCGGTCATTGACGATCTGGGCAAGTTTGTCGATGTTGACTTCGAATGCAACAGCAGCGATTACCTTGTCATTCTTGTAGACTGGAGCAACCATGAAGGCATCCAAATGGCCGTCCACTTCGATGAAGCCGGTGAAAGACTGACCTGTGAAAGGATCAGTCGACTTGTCAGCAGCCATTTTTACGACAGGCTCGACAACAGCCTTCAGACGCTCATCGAAAGCCGCACCGTCAGCGAGTGACTTGGTGAAGAGGTCAGACTTGCGATAGCTATAGAAAACATCGCCGTCTTTGCTGAACAGAATCATGTCACGAAAGACGTCGCCCTTGAGCAGTTCACCGACACCGACATGGTGCTTTTCATGGGCCTTGGTGTAATAGACATTCTTGGCTTCGGCGGTTGCCAGCTTGTGACGCTCGTCCTGCGGATGCGGATTGTTGGCAATATAGAGACCATGCAGCGTTTCAGCAGCCTTGTCCTTGAGGATACGCCAGCCAGCATACATTTCCGAGCTGGTGTCTATGGTGACCACATTCCCGGTCATTGCGGTCATTTTCTCGTGCAATTGCTCTGTATAGAGTTCGAGAATTTTCGTCTTGCTTTTCGCAACATTGAGCAGCGTCCCGTCTGTTTGCTGCACAGAGGCATTGCCTCCCATCCATGCTGCCACAGAAACGAAAACCGCAGCCATCACGATAATAGATCCAACCATAATGGTTGGAATTTTAGTAACGAGGCGTTTTGGAAGGATCGACATCAGGTTTCTCTTGTCTCGAGATAAGTTTCCCTCAGTGTTGCCGACTTAAATTAGAAAATGGTAAAATTCATTGTTGTCTCAATATTTTACAATTCCGCCTCATTTCCAAAGTTAAACTACCTACATGCAGCTCAAATTTTGACAAACTATTTTGCATATTACTGTTTATTATTTATTCAGTTGCTCAACGTTTGAGCAAAGCACAAAAGAGGCGAGGCCTGACGGACCTCGCCTCTGTTGATAACATCTGTCTGGCTTTGTCCAAATCAGTTAAGCAGCAGACACACCTTTCAGGAACCGATCCACTTCATCGCGCAAACGGCTGGTCTGAATGGCAACATCCTGACTATTCTGTTCGACCTGGTCCACGGATTGAGTGGTTTCCGCTGCAGCTTGGGACAATTGCGACATGTTGCCAGCCACAGCCAAGGTGCCACTGGCAGCCTTGGCCACATTCTGGCTGATTTCAAAAGTCGCACTGCCTTGTTCGTCGACTGCCAGAGAAATGGTCCGCGTATATTCGTTGACCGTTTCCATGGTTTCGGCAATCCCCTGAATGGCATGGACGGCTTCCTGAGTGGCACCCTGGATCCCCTGAATCTGGCTGGCAATTTCCTCGGTCGCCTTGGAAGTCTGGTTGGCCAGCTCTTTCACTTCTGATGCCACGACAGCAAAGCCCTTGCCATGTTCGCCAGCACGTGCCGCCTCGATCGTGGCATTGAGTGCCAACAGGTTCGTCTGTTCGGCAATGGCCTGGATCATGGCGACGACATCACCGATTTTCTGAGCCGAGAGGGACAGACCAGAGATGGTTTCCGTCGTCACGCGCGTGGCCTTGGTGGCCTGATTGACCACTGAGGTGGTTTCGGTGACTTGACGCTTAATCTCTTCGATAGAGGCCGCCAGCTCTTCGGCTGCGGACGCAACCGTCTGCACGTTGCTGGAAGCCACTTCAGACTCAGACGCAGACACTGTGGCCTTGTCTGCGGTCTCGTCAGCCATCCCAGAGAGAATCTGTGCCGTTGCCTTCATGGCGTCCATGTTGGTGGACACGTTGTTCAGCAGCTCCGTAGAGGAATTTCTAAAGCCATCGATCATGGCTTCGATCGCCTGCTGACGCTTGGCGCGCTCTGATTGCTCGTGCCGACCTTCTTCCTCCAGACGACGGCGTTCCAATGCGTTGGTACGCAAAATCTCAACGGAACGACTCAACTCCCCCACTTCGTCAGGACGCGAGCTGTCGGGCAAATCGACAGAGAAGTTCTCTTGTGCAATCTGGGTCACACCCTGATTGAGTTTTTGCAAAGGTGCCAGCGAGTGTCGAACAAAGTAGGCGCAGAAACCACCAATCATCACCAACAACACACCACCCACCAACAGCAAGCTCTGGGTCAGTTTGTTGGATGGTGCCAGCAACTCGTCATAGGATTGCTCCGCAATCATTGCCCATTGCGTGCCCAGCACGGCCATAGGAACAGCCACAGCGCGGTTGGCGACACCCTTCACTTCAGCATCACCACTTGCCATGGTTCCACCCACAGCATTCAGCGCAATTTCGTTCAGCGATTTCGGCAGCGTCTGGACGATGTTGTTGGCAAAATCGACTTGCTGCAGATCCGCAGAGACCAGCATCATCTGACCCGTCTCTCCCAGACCGGAAGAGTCGGAAATCAGTTTTGCAAGGGTCTCGGTTTCAACTTCGACTGCGACGGCGGCCAGAACCTGATCCCATTTGACAACAGGAGCAACCATGTAAGCGGTTACTTTGCCGTCTACCTCAACAAAACCGGTGAAGCCATTGCCCTTGTATTTTTCTTTAGAGCCCTCAGCCGCCATTTTGAGAATCGGCTCCAGCAGCACCTTCAGTTCAGAACTGACTGCACCGCTTTCATTGATGTTGCGAGCAAAAGCTTTTCCTTTGCGGTAGGAATAATAGACATTGCCTTCCTTGCCGATGAACATCAGATCACGGAATGCGCCACCTTCAAGCAGCGTTGCAATGTCTTCCTGATGCTTGCCATGGGACTGACCATAATAGCTATCATGGTCGATCTTTGAGAGTTTGTACTTCTCGTCTGGCGCATTCGGATTGTCTGTGACGTAGATCTTTTTCAGAGTCTCGGACGCTTCTGCTTTCAGGACGCGCCAGCCGCCATACAAATCACTTGCCGCATCGGCCGTGGTGTTGTGACTGGCAACAGTATTCATCTTGCCGCGCAATTGGTCCATATACAGCGTCACTGTACTGGTCCGCCCTTTTGCCGCGTTGATCAATGCAGTTTCGGTGAGGCTGACTGAGGTATTTCCTCCCATCCAGGCAGCGATGGAAACCAATGCCGCGACTAGCAAGGTCACTGACCCGATCACGATCACTGGAATTTTGGTTGATAGTCTTTTAGGAAGCAGTGACATCCCGTTTCCTCCGCAGGAATTCTCGCTTAAAACTACGCATAGTCTTCGGCATCAACCTTTCCTTTGTGTAAACGAACGTACGCTTCCCACTTGAGAATCGTGAAGAACCCGGCATTTCTTTATGGCGAGGGCCAAAATAACGGCATTTTTGACAAGCCTGTCCACTGAGCTGCGTCAAAATGAGCTATCCTTTTTCAACAGCCTTGAACAAACGCCCGCTGCTGTCCGACTCAGCGCATCTGCTATTTTGATGTCTCCATGGTCCCAGAAGACAAAAAAAGAGAGGCGTGCAGGGGACACGTCTCTCTTTCTAACATCATCTCGCTAGCGGCTTGGGAGGAGTGGCCGCGTCCTTACATCATGCGGTTGGCAATCGCCACGGCCTGCGTGCGGCGATAGCAGTTGAGCTTTTTCAGGATCAGCGAGATGTGATGTTTGACCGTTGCTTCGGTCAGACCCAGCTCATAGGCAATCTGCTTGTTCAGAAGGCCGTCACGCAAATAGCGCAAGATGGTCATCTGTTTTGGCGTCAGATTGGCGAGCTTGGAGTAGAGGGTAGAACGTTCGATGACAGCTTCGGTTTCTTCAAACAGGGCGTCATCGGCGATACCGGACTTGATGCGCTTTGCAACTGCGCGCAGCTCTGATACAGGCGCGGTTTTGAAGACAACCCAGTCAGCGCCATTGCCCAAGGCGTAGTGAGCAAGGCCGTGATCGGACTCGTTGCAGATCAGGATCAAGCGAGCGCGTTTGTAAACCTTGCGAATATCATTCAATGCAGCGGAACCGCGGCTGGAGGTGGCATCCAGATTGAGCAGCAGCAGCGTGTCTTCCCGGTCAGGCGCAGCGCTCAGCATCTGCTCCAGTTCGGAACAATCCAGAACCGGAGTATATTCCCGCTTGATGCCCAGCATGCTGAGGAGACATTCGGTGAAGACCGGATGTGGCTCAGCCAGTACAATCGTGCGGTAGTTGACGGTGCCCTGTTCGATGTGATGACCCAGTCCGCGGCGTACTTCGTTGCCAGTATCGTCGAGTAGAAGCATGGTTTTCCCCCTTCTCACAAAGAGAAGTAAAAGCGTTGATCAAAACAAGTTTTGGTCGAAACCCCTAAGGTATTTCCCGTCCGTAGTCAGACTTAGAAAATCAGCCCTTTGGTTTGGTTCTTCTTCGTGGCTCTTTCGAAGAATGTCTCGACCAGCTCCCTCTTTGCCTATATGCCGGATCGACCCTTGGTTCCTATGACCTGCGTCAATTCGCGCATTGTACGTAGTAACAACCACGTTGCGGTTTACGGCAAATACCGCATATTCTTTTATCTCACCTGCATTGGCCAAAGGGCCAGTGCTTGAGGGTGATTAGACGACGGGTCTGCAAGAAAGTCAATGAAGGGATTGATTTTATTGAGTTAATTTGCGAAAGTTTTCGCAGTTGCGTTTTGCAATTTGCAAAGTTTGCAAAAGTCCAGAGGGTATAATGGCTGAAAAACTGTTTGTCGGACCGAAGGTTAGAACGCTGCGTGAAAGTTTTGGCTTGACACAAATGAGCTTTGCTGAACGCATCGGCATCTCCACTTCCTATCTCAATCAGATAGAAAACAATCAAAGACCCTTGACAACCACTGTCTTGCTGGCTCTGACGCAGAATTTCAATCTTTCACTGGCTGAGTTGGCATCTGCAGACACCAATCGTGTCCTGGCCGATTTGAAAGAGGCCCTCGCCGACCCGCTTTTTCGCGATACGAATCCGGGGTTGCAAGAGCTCAAAATGGCGGCTTCCAACTCCCCTTGGCTCACGCAGGCCTTCCTCAATTTGCACACCGCTCATCGACGTGTGAATGAACGTCTGATGGTGCTCGATGACGCCCTGTCGTCACAGAAAAATACCGGTGAAGATCGGTCTCTGTTGCCCTATGAAGAGGTGCGAGACTACTTTCATTATCACGATAACTATATTGATCAACTGGATCGTGCTGCCGAGGATTTGGGCATTCGCAACAATATGTTGGAAGGGAATCGCCTGCCCCATTTCCAAACCTATCTTGAGCAAAGGCACAATGTGCGCGTGCGGTATCAGGATCATGCAGCCAACGATCAGACGATGCGTCAATTCGATTCTGAAAACCGGGTTTTGAGTCTCAACTCAGCGCAGGATGACCCTTCTCTGACTTTCCTTCTGGCGCACCAAATTGCCCTTTTGGAATATTCCGATCTGATCGAGGAGCATGTTGCTCAGGGCAACTTTCAGTCATCGGCTGCGGAAGCCATTTGCCGCATCGGTCTAGCCAACTATTTTGCCGGTGCACTCTGTTTTCCTTATCGTCGATTTCTGGAAGTCTCTCAGGAAATGCGTCATGATCTGAGACGCATGAGCCACTATTTCGGCGCATCACTGGAACAGATTGGCCACCGCCTTTCCAGCATGCAACGATCCGGGGCCCGGGGGATCCCGTTCTATTTCTTGCGGGTCGATCGAGCGGGCAATGTCAACAAGCGTCACTCTGCGACACGGTTTCAATTCGCCCGTTTTGGCGGCCACTGCCCGCTTTGGAATGTCCACGAAGCCTTTGAAGAACCAGGTCGTTTTCTGGTTCAAATCGCCGAGATGCCAGATGGGGTTCGCTATCTTTGCATTGCCACCAGTATTGCAAAATTCGGAGCTGGGTATCATGCGCCAGTACGCCGCTATGCAATCGGCATTGGGTGCGAATTGTCTTTTGCGGAGGATCTGGTCTATTCGGACGGGCTAAACCTGAAAAGCGCTTCCAGTGTTGAGAAAATTGGGGTTTCCTGCCGTATTTGTGAAAGGGAAAACTGCCACCAACGCGCCATGCCGCCAATTGATCGCACTTTGATCGTTGACCCGGATGTTCGAGAGTTTGTTCCGTTCAAACTGGGCGGCAACCACTAAGTGATTGAAATAAATCACTTTCATGGAACCTGACACATTTTGCAAAAGTGTAAAAGGTCTGGAGATCGTCCGGTTTGCAAAGGAGTTGCTCCTTTTGCAATTTTTGCGAAAAGTCACGTTTCTTCCCATTGTTCACAGGGTCGAGGGTGCCATCAAACGGGTTTTCTCGTACCAACACTAAATTTATGCAAATGCCTTGGCAACTTGATTGCAAGATGTCAGCGCTCCACAATCTCAGCTAGAATAAAATCCCGCAAAACTGGCCTTTACGTCATATTTGCGCAATTGTTGCAAATGCGCCTTGTTGATGGCTTGCGAACCCCTCGGTGTTTCTTCTAGATTCCCACAACTATGTAATATTCCATCGTCGAGACCGATCCTTCATGACAAAAGACAAAAAAATCGTCAGGCTGTGCAACTACAAACCCACGCCCTACACAATCGAGCACGTGTCATTGGTCATTCGGTTGGATCCCGAAGAAACCACTGTTATCTCACGTTTAACAATTGTGCCTCGGGCTGCCTATCCGGCAGGGCATTGCCTTATTTTGGATGGCGATGGATTGGATTTTGTCGATGCGCGTCTCGATGGCAAGGAAATGTGGGAGGAGCGGTTCAGTGCAAATCCAATGCGGTTTTCTTTGAATCATGCCCCGCATCGGCGCTTCACATTGGAAATTACGACCCGTTTATCCCCAAACCAGAATACACAATTGATGGGGCTTTATTCCTCCAATGGTGCCTTTTGCACCCAATGCGAAGCAGAAGGCTTCCGCAGAATCACCTACTTCTATGACCGTCCTGACATCCTGAGCACGTATGATGTGCGGATTGAAGCGCCCAAGCGCCTCACGCATTTGCTGGCCAATGGCAATCTGGTCGAAAGCGGCGAGCTGCTGCCACCTGATGGGAATATTGATGGCGAAGCCTGGCATTATGCCCTTTGGCGCGATCCTTTTCCCAAACCGTCCTATCTGTTCGCCATGGTTGCTGGCGATCTGGCCTGTGTTGAAGATCACTTTGTTACCCGCTCAAACCGCAAGATTTCGCTTAAGATCTTTGTCGAACATGGCAAAGAAGACCGAGTGGCCTATGCCATGGATTCCCTCAAGCGCTCGATGGCATGGGATGAGACGGCTTATGGACGCGAGTATGATCTCGACACCTTTATGATTGTCGCCGTTTCCGACTTCAATTTCGGGGCGATGGAGAATAAGGGGCTTAACATTTTCAATGATAAATATGTACTGGCAAAGCCCGAGACCGCAACTGACACGGACTATGCACTGATCGAGGCAGTGATCGCACATGAATATTTCCACAATTGGAGTGGCAACCGCGTTACCTGCCGGGATTGGTTCCAACTGTGCCTGAAGGAGGGACTGACGGTTTTTCGTGATCAGGAGTTTTCGTCCGACATGCGCTCGCGTCCGGTCAAGCGGATCGCAGATGTCCGCGAGCTTCGCTCCCGCCAGTTCCCAGAAGACAGCGGTCCCCTCGCCCATCCGGTCCGCCCGGATTCCTATGCAGAGATCAACAATTTCTACACCGCGACAGTCTATGAGAAGGGCGCGGAGATCTGCCGGATGCTACACAGCCTTGTCGGCAGCGAGGGTTTCCGCGAGAGTCTCGATCTCTATTTCGATCGGTTTGATGGTCAGGCCGTGACGATCGAGGATTTTCTGGCCTGCTTCTCCGAAACATGTGCCGTCGACCTGACGCAGTTCGCACTCTGGTACGAGCAAGCGGGCACACCTACGGTCGTTGCCACTTATTTCTACGATCCCAAACACAAGCAATTGTCCCTGACCTTGCAGCAATCCTGTCCGCCTTCGCCGGGTCAGACGACCAAGAAGCTGATGCACATACCGCTGCGGATCGGTCTGGTGGCGCGCGATGGATCACGCCTGCGCTTTGAAGCGATTCATGATCGCAAGAGCGGCGAGCAGGTTGGTGACCGTGACTGCACTTTGTTGCACATCACTGACCGCCAGCATCAGTTCGTCTTTTCCGGTGTGGAGAAAGACGCTATTCCTTCGATGTTGCGTGGTTTTTCCGCACCGGTCCATTTACGCACCAACTTAACGCTGGATGACAATCTGATCCTGATGCGGCATGACAGCGACCCTTACAATCGATGGGAAGCGGCACAACAGATCTTCACTGAACATCTCGTCGAGCAATCAAATGCGCACAGGCCCTCTATTGCGGACTGTGACCGACCGGTTGTCTGCGAAGTGGATCCGCTTCTTGTGTCGGCGCTGGACGCCTGTCTGTTTGATGAACGCCTCGAGCACGCTTTCCGTGCCCAGATGCTTCGCCTGCCAAGCGAGGGGGATATTGCCCGTCTGATCGCCAAGGATGTCGATCCCGATGCGATCCACGCTGCACGTTCGAAGCTGCGACAGGAGCTGGCATCTCAATTGGGGGACCGGTTGATTGCGTTATATACGAGCCTGCAGGATGATAAACCCTATAGCCCGAACGCCGCTGCAGCCGGTCGACGGGATTTGCGCAATTGCCTGCTGGATCTTCTCTTGGCAACCAAAGCGGAGGCCGTCACCACCCTCGCTCAGCATCACTATGAGAATGCGACCAACATGACCGACCGGTTTGCGGCCCTGTCATCGTTGGCGACCAATCGTCCAGCAACCGCGGAAGGGTTGCTGGCGGACTTCCATCAACGATATGCAGATGACGCACTCGTCGTCGACAAATGGTTGTCGCTACAGGCATCCATTCCGGAACAAGGCACCATCGCGCGACTGCGCACATTGATGAAGGCACCATTCTTCTCGATGGAAAATCCGAACAGGGTACGCGCTCTGATCGGAGCATTTGCCGTAAACAATGCGCTGCAGTTCAATCGCAAGGATGGGGCCGGTTTTTCTCTCCTCGCAGACGTCGTGCTGGAACAAGACACAGTTAATCCACAAACCGCCGCCAGATTGGCCAACAACTTTCGATCATGGCGCGCCTTGGAAGCGGATCGTCAAACCAGCGCAGAGCACGCGCTGCGCAGAATCGCTGAAAGCTCAATGCTATCAAAAGATGTTGCTGATATCGTCAATCGGTGCTTGCAATGAGTAATCGGCCTGAGTCTTTAACAGGCTGAAACGGTGTTAAAGTAATCTCGGCAACATTAACGCCTTGTTAACCAAAAAATTCATGCGGGACTCTAGACAAAAAGCTGCGCATCGATTCAAATAACCTTGGATCGGAGATGCGGCACACCTCCGGATAAATAAAATAAAGAAGCTTCAGTCAGGAGGCCTCCAATGACGCAGGCTGGAACAGTCAGCGCGCATAAAGATACTCGATTCCGTTTTTTAGGATCGAAATCTTCGGACATGAACGACCCCATCTCAGGGCCGGCACGTTTGCTGGCTGGGCCAAGTTACATGTCCCGCGTGCGAGAAGAACCTCTCTTGCGCCATATTATTCCTGCGATCATCCTAAGTTTCATTGCGTTGGTCGGCCTCTGGCGAGCCGATGATCTGGCATCTAAAAAACTCTCCCTGAAAGCGGATGCAGAAACCGAAATCCAGCTTTTGACCGCTTTGGTTACAGCACGGGTGTCTAGCCAACAGGACGCCCATGATACCAAGCACACCAAGCAAGGGGTGGCTGACGCCAACCGGATCACCACCAAGCAGCCAGCAAAGCCAATCCTGCCGGATGCTTCGACCACTCTCCCTGAACAGACGCAGTCAACCAATCCTGCTTATCAAGCCACCTCCCCAAGCAGGGACCAGTATCAGGAATGGTTGTTTGCCTCCCTGCCAAATCAGAAGCTGGCGGACAATTACCAGATTTATCTGACCAACAGTACCGGCATGATCGTTGCGTCCATCCCTCGAGACGCGCAGGACATGCGCAAAACTCTCGTGGCGCTGTTGGGGCGGTCGCAAGGCATTCAGTATCTGGGATCGAGTGCAGGGGTGTTCAGCACCACGCTGGATGACGACGTGGAAGCCATGGCAACCGTGCATCATCTGGGGGCGGGCCGAGGTTCGGTCGTGGTGTTGCGCAAGAGCAGCGACATTTTCAGGAACTGGCGGAGCGACGTGGCGATCAGCGTGATCGTCTTCCTCGTGATGAGTGGAACCATTCTGCTCACTGTCTATGCCTTTTTCAGTCAGGGTGCACGGGCACGCGAAGCAGACAACATCTATTTCACCGCAATCCGTCGGATGGATGCCGCACTCAAACGCTCCCGCTCTGGCCTGTGGGACTGGGATCTGGCTCGCGGTCACATCTACTGGTCTCGCTCGATGTATGATTTGCTCGGCATGGCGCCCAGTGACGATCTGATCGGCTTTGCCCAGCTCAATTCCCGTATGCATCCCGAAGATGGCAATCTTCACGAGCATATCGAGACACTCCTGTCGACACAGTCCATGATGATGGACCAAAAATTTCGCATGCGCCATGAAAAGGGCCACTGGGTCTGGCTGCAAATTCGCGCTGAACTGACCCGGAGCCCGAACAACCGCCTGCATCTGATGGGACTGGTCATTGATGTGACAGAACAGATTGCGGCGAATGAACGACGCAAGCGGGCAGATATGCGCCTGCGCGATGCCGTCGACACGATTTCTGAAGCTTTCGTCTTGTGGGATGACAGCCACAAACTGGTGCTCTGCAACCAGCCCTATCGGGAGCTTTACAATATTGACCGCGATGAGGACATCATTGGCCTGAGTTACAATCAGTTGATGGACCGGGGTCAACCACATGTGGTTGGCATTGAAGACGATCAGGAAATCAATGCGGAAGAGTTGCTGTTTGACCGCTCCGGCACTGCGGCCCGGGCCGCAAGGACCTACAAAGCCGAACTGGCAGACGGGCGCTGGCTGCAAATCAGCGAACGCCGCACCAGTGATGGCGGCTTTGTTTCGGTCGGCACCGACATCTCCAATTTGAAGCTGCAGGAAAGCCGTCTGCTCGAAAGCGAACAGCAGCTAATTGATACGATCTCTGATTTGCGCCAGTCTCGCCAAACCTTGGAACGTCAGGCACAGCAGCTTGTCGTCATGACCGAGCAATATGCCAGAGAAAAAGACAATGCGCAGGCTGCCAACCGGGTCAAATCGCAGTTCCTTGCAAACATCTCTCACGAGCTAAGGACTCCGCTGAATGCCATCATTGGATTCTCGGAAGTGATGAAGAACGAGATTTTTGGCGAACACAAGACAGACAAATATCGCGACTATTCTAACGACATTCACAATAGTGGTGCCTATTTGCTGCATCTGATCGATGATATCCTGAGCATGTCGAGGCTGGAAGATGGGGAACTGGAAGTGTTTCCGGAGCCGGTCGACTTGTCCGAGATGGTTTCCAGAATCAAGGATGACAGCATCGAGAGCAAAGCGGAGCTACGCAATCTTTCCTTCCACGACAAGATGCCAGCCCATCTTGGAGCCCATGCCGATCCACATCTCATTGAACAGGTGATATTCAATCTGCTCGACAATGCGGTCAAGTTCACTCCTGAAGGTGGCACCATTGCCATAACTGGCTCGGAAAGCAATGGTCAGGCCGTTCTCACCATTACCGATACTGGCGTCGGCATCCCGCAGGATGCGATAGACCGGATTGGTCTTCCGTTCGAGCAAGTGCAGAACCAGTTTACCAAGACACACAAAGGTTCGGGCTTAGGGCTATCGATTGCCCGACGGATCATTTGTCTGTCTGGTGGCATGATGAAAATTCGGTCACGCATTGGTCAGGGAACACGCGTATCGGTACGTCTGCCCAAAAAACTGTCCACCAACGAAGATCTACGTAATTTGACCCATCACAAGGAAGAATCCACGAATCAAGCACATGATGTTGCTTGACGGATGTGAGAAGGCAAACCGTTTTGTCCCCTTGGTAGCATCTGCGCAACCGTCATGGATGGATGCATCCAGAGTTCTCCCGAGGAGGAGGCGCTCAGGTGGAAACCAGCACCAAGTGAGCATCAGCAGCCGCCTCCGACATGCTGGCACCTGGAGCGGAATTCGATCCACATGTTTCGAATTTCCGCTCTTATTTTTTGGGGCGCGCTGAATTAGCTCCTGCATTAGCTTTTGACGGAACCCACCAGTTTTTCAAAGCAGGCCCTGACGGCAGTCTGACAATCACGCATCCGCTCTTCCAGCCTCGGCATGTCAGGCTCGAAAGAAACACGAACCAGCGCTTGCCTGAAGGCTTTGGTTGCTGTGTCTGGATCAAACTGTTCCGCAAAGCAAACCCGAACGATCTGCGTCAAATCGTGATACAGCCGAATGGCTGGAACAAGTGTATCTGCGTCCCCTACATCGATCAGTCCTTCATCAACGCAAAGGCGCAGGGTTTCGGCTGTGTTGGCATGAAGGACCGCCGGATGGGTATGGGCGTGGATCAGCTGATAACATTGCGCGATGAACTCGACATCCACCAGACCGCCAGCCACTTGCTTGATGTTCCAGAGATCTGAGGTGCCCTTTTCGCTTTCAATACGGCCCCGCATTTGGGCAATATCCTTGCGGATGGCGGCTTCGTCGCGCGGCTGGGTCAGGATACCCACCACTTCATCGCGCACCACTTGAGAAAAGGCCTTGTCGCCCGCCACCACGCGCGCGCGGGTCAATGCCATATGTTCCCACGTCCAGGCGTCCTTAGCGTGATAGGATTTAAAGGATTTGAGCGACGTTGCCAACGGCCCCGAATTGCCTGACGGCCTCAACCGGAAATCCACTTCATACAGTTCCCCTTCCGCTGTTGGTGCAGACAGGGCCGTGATCAGTCTCTGAGTGAGGCGGGCGAAATACTGCGAAGGGGCGAGCGGTTTTTCACCGTCGGAAAAGGCGGCGCCTTCGTCATGATCATACAGAAGCATCAAATCAAGATCGGAGCCAGCCGTCATTTCGCGCCCCCCAAGCTTGCCCATTGCCAAGACAGCAACCCGACCGCCGGGAATGCGTCCATGACGACGCTCCAGCTCTTTCTGGCTGAAATCGAGCATCTTGCGAATGATCACACCAGCCAGCATCGCATAGGCTGCACCGGCCTGTGAGGCCGAAATCGCCCCCATCAGAATGCGCACACCAATCAGGAACAGTTGCTCTTGGCCGAAGATACGCGCACCATCCAGAGCTTCCTCATAGTGAGTGGCTTCTTTCAGCATTCGGTCCAGCTGAGATTCCAGATTGTCCCGCTCCAGCATATCGCCAAAGAAAGCCGGATCCAGCAAGGCATCAATCACCCGCGGGCGGCGTCCCACCGTTGCGGCCAAGCGCGGCGAGGTGCCAAGAATGATGGTGAGGATTTCCAAAAGCTGCGGATTGTTGCGCAACAATGAGAAAACCTGCACCCCGGATGGCAGTGCGGCCAGAAACTCGTTAAAGGACAGGAAAGCGGCATCGGCATTGTCGGTGTTGCTCAGTGCCTTCAGGAGATCAGGGGTGAACTCGGTCAGGCGCTCCCGGGCCTTGGTCGACCGGGTCGCGGGATAGCGGCCAAAATGCCAACTGCGAATGGCAGCTGTAACTTCTCTGGGATTCTGAAAGCCCATGCGGGACAGGGTGTCCAACGTTTCGGGATCGTCATCCTCGCCGGTGAAGACCAGATTGCCGCCGCCTTCCGCCCCCAGTTCATGCTCTTCTCGGAACAGCTCAACATAATGGCTTTGAACACATTCCAGCCAGCCTCGCAGGTCCTTTTTAAACTGATCGGCATCAGGATAGCCCATCATCCGACCAATCTCTGCAATCCCTTCGTCGCTTTGCGGCAAATTCTGGGTCTGCTCGTCGCGCTGCATCTGGATGCAA
Organism: Cohaesibacter sp. CAU 1516; assembly: GCF_005771485.1. NCBI lineage: Bacteria > Pseudomonadati > Pseudomonadota > Alphaproteobacteria > Hyphomicrobiales > Cohaesibacteraceae > Cohaesibacter > Cohaesibacter sp. CAU 1516. The sequence goes on from NZ_VANT01000005.1 coordinate 58,639, forward strand.
TGCTCGACTTTGCGCAGAAAGGCATAGGCTTTCGTGAGGGCATCGCGGGCCTCAGGCTCGATCCAGCTGAGTTTGACAAGCTCGCTTAGCATGGGAATGGTTTCCCGCCCACGCAGCGCAGGATTCCGGCCGCCCGCAATAAGCTGCTGTGTCTGAACGAAGAACTCGATTTCGCGGATGCCACCACGCCCAAGTTTCACATTGTGCCCCTTGATGGCGATGGTGTCATGGCCCTTGTGGGCATGGATCTGGCGCTTGATCGAGTGGACATCGGCAAGCGCTGCATAATCGAAATATTTGCGCCAGATGAAGGGGACGATCTCTTGCAGGAAACCTTCTCCGACAGCAATATCCCCGGCACAGGCACGCGCCTTGATCAGGGCGGCACGTTCCCAATTCTGCCCCATGCTTTCGTAATATTGCAGGGCAGCCAGTAAAGAGACTGCTGGCGGGGTTGCGCCCGGATCGGGACGCAAACGCAAGTCCGTACGAAAGACATAGCCTTCGGCGGTCCGGTCCTGCATGATCTTGACCAATTGCTTGGTCAGACGGACGAAGATGCTGCTCATCTCCATCGGATCATCACACGGGGCCTTGTCGCCGTCATAGATGATGATCAGATCGATGTCGGAGGAATAATTCAGTTCCCCTGCCCCATGCTTGCCCATGGCCAACGCCACGTAGCTGCAATCGCGCTCGGGATTTTCTGGATATGGCAGTTTCAGCTTGCCACGGCGATGAAACTCACTCAGCACGAACCGCAGAGCCCCGCGCAGGGTAGCGTCGGCTATGTCGGTCAGAGCGTTGGTCACCTGATTGACGGACCACAGGCCAGCCAGATCAGCGAGGCCGATGGTCAGCGCGGCATCCTGTTTGATCAGACGCAGATGGCGCATGATGTCAGCCTGAGAGGCTTGTGGCTCCTCAATGGACTGCCGCACCAACCGTGCCATGCGTGCGGTTGGGCATTCACTGAGAATGGACGACAAGCGCGCTACATCCTTTGCCATCAATTCACGCAAATAGGGAGAGTTTTCGCAGGTGGCAGCCAACATGGCTTTGAGATTGGGAACACGCATCGCTGCATCAAGGGATGCAATCTGTTCTTCTGCTGTCGCATCCCGCGCCAACAAGCTCTTGCGGCTGTCAAGCAGGCGCTCGAAGGCTGCGTCAGCCTCTCCCATCAACGGCAGAGCTGTCGCCTTCAGCCAGAATGGATCGATCAGGCCACCAGTTTGTTCCTCTTGAGCCATCTCCACTTCCCCTTATATTGATTTTTTTAGTCCCCGCTCTCCCAACAACTGGTGGCAGGTGGTTTATTCTGATTCCTGCGTCTGCTCCATCTCGTCATCCTCTCTTGTGTCCAAAGGCGGGAACTGGATCGTAAAGATCAGCCCCGGCTCGTTATCACCCAAGATGATGGTCGCATCATGCAAGGTTGCGACTGCATTGACGAGACTGAGACCAAGACCCGAGCCGGGCTGGTTGCGGCTCTTATCCAACCGCACGAAGCGCTGCAACACCCGCACCCGGTCTTCCTTGGCGATGCCAGGACCGTTATCTGCAACAGTTAGAAGGATTGGCCGATTGTCAACGGCTCTGTCTTTGGGAATGTCTCCCTTGCGGCTTATGGAGACATGAATGCGGGCCATATCCGGTAGCTTGTCGTGATCACCCACAGCGAGACCGCGCCGTTCAACGGCATGACGAACGGCGTATTTCAGCGCATTGTCGATAAGATTGGCGACGGCTTGACTGACCAGTTCTCGATTGGCCTCAATCTCAAAGCCCGGTCCGGCATCCCAGGTGAGTTCGGCCCCTTCATCCTCTGCCACAGGCTCATATAGTTCGGCCATGTCGGCGGCGATGGCACCGATATCAAGAGATACCTTTTCGATTTGGGTGGATTTGGCTTCGACACGGGCAATCCGCAACAAGGCATCAAAGGTACGGATGAGACTCTCGGACTCTTCGAGCGTCTGCTCCAAAGCAGCGCGATAAGTCTCGCTATCAGCGTCATCAGACGACAAAGTCAGTTCAACCCGGTTGCGCAAGCGGGTCAAGGGCGTCTTCAGATCGTGGGCGATATTGTCAGAGACTTCCTTCAAGCCATGCATCAAGCCTTCAATGCGCGACAGCATGATGTTGAGACTCTCGGACAACCGGTCAAATTCATCACCTGCCTGTGTCACAGGCAGGCGCTCGTCCAATTGGCCTTCCATGATGTGGTGGGAAGCTTCGGCGATCACATCAATCCGCTTGAGCACCTTGCGGGACACGAAAATCCAAGCCAGTAGGGCGAGCAGGATCATCAGGATCGCCGAGACGATGAAGGCTTGCTCGACCACCTTGCGGAAGATTTCGCGCTCACCCACGTCGCGCCCAACCAGCAAACGGTAGCCGCCAAAAATCTCATAGACGCTGACAACGGCGTTGTATTCCTTGCGCGTGGTTTCCCCCAAGCGCTGATAGGGTACCGTTTGTTGGATCGCACCGCGCTCATCCAGAACCCATTTGGGCAGGGTCGAGACGTTGCCCGCTACAAAGTGGCCACGAAAATCGGTAACCAGATAGAGGCTTGCGCCCGGCCGCCGGGATCGTTCCTCGATGACCTGAACCAAGTGCGGCAAACCGCCGGAGCGATATTGCTCGACCAGCCCCCTCACCTCAAGTTCAACCGCCGAGTTGAGTTGCCGGGTCATTAAAATCTGGGTGTTGATGGCGATATAGACGATGAGAAAGACGGCAAAGATCGTGAAGATGATCAAGTAGATTGCGGACAGCTTGAAAGCTGTTGTTCGCATGATCTTATTAATCGAGCCCACTGCCATTCTGCCGGGATATCCTTTTCTCACAGGCAAGACCGCAGCCCTGCCTGCAGCATCAATCAGGCTCGCGCAGGCTATAGCCGGAGCCACGCACGGTTTGCAGCAATGCAGGTTCAAACCCCTTGTCGATCTTGGCCCGCAAACGGGAAATGTGAACGTCAATGACGTTGGTCTGCGGGTCGAAATGATAGTCCCAGACATTTTCCAGCAGCATGGTGCGGGTAACAACCTGACCTGCATTTTTCATCAGATATTCGAGCAGCCGGAATTCGCGCGGCTGTAACAGGATTGTCTGGCCGGACCTCTTTACTGTGTGGGACAAGCGATCCAATTCCAGATCGGAAAGGCGATACATGGTCTCGACTTCACCGGGGCTGCGCCGACGGGCCATCACCTCGATACGGGCAAGCAACTCCGAGAAGGCGTAGGGTTTGGTGAGGTAATCATCCCCTCCGGCTCTCAGGCCGGTTACCCGGTCATCGACTTCTCCAAGGGCGGAGAGGATCAGAACTGGCGTCTCGTCGCCTTCCGTGCGCCGCTGTTCAATGATGGAAAGCCCATCACGCTTAGGCAGCATACGGTCAATGATCAGAATATCATACCCGCCCTTGGCTGCATGCGCATAGCCCTGATCACCATCTGCGGCATGATCACAGACGTGACCCGCTTCCTTGAGTCCCTTGATCAGGTAGCTCGCAGCTTCAATGTCATCTTCAATGATCAGAATGCGCATGCTTTTCCTCTTTTATTGCTTCTCTCCGCCACGAGGACGGCGCTCCTCAGGCGACACGGAAAATCATGGCGATTATAACGGTCTTTGACTGTGAGCAAAGGGGCATTGTCGGAAAGCCGCGATAAGTCACAGACTTGGCCAGCATGTCGGCAAAATCAGGGAAATCACAACAGGCAGGACAACAAAAAAGGGCGCGGTCAGAAGGTGACCGCGCCCAATCGTCCGAAATTGATTCTATCTGTCGCTTAGTTGCCTTTCAACGGCAGGGCGACGAAACGAACACCATTTTTGGTTTTCACCCGCATCAGGATGGTTTTGCGGTTGCCGCTCTTGGCGTCGGACAATTGCTTGCGCACATCACCGATGGTTGCCACCTTCTTGCCAGCAACAGACTGAATCACATCCCCTTCTGCCAGACCTTTCTCTGCCGCAATGCTGTTCGAATCAACGCTCAGAATGGCAACCCCATCGCCATCCGGGCTTGCCTGCAACTCGAGACCGAATTCTTCAACTTCAGCCGGGGCTGCTGGTTGTTGTGGCTGGGTCTGCTCATCGGTGTCGTTGCTGACCTGATCCGGGAACAACCCCAAATGGACCTTCAACTTGATCTCTTGATCTTCGCGCCAGATAGTCAGTTCCACGTCGGATTCAGGCTCAGCACGACCAATGGCACGGGCAAGCTCGCGGGTACTTTTCACCGGCACATCATCGACGGCAAGGATGACGTCACCAATCTGGACACCTGCTTTGTAGGCAGGTGCGGTTTCATCGGTGTGGGTAACCATTGCACCTGCGGCTTCGGCCAGACCAAGGCTGTCGGCAATGTCTTCGGAGACATTCTGGATATGCACCCCAAGCCAGCCGCGCTTCACCTTGCCACCATTTTTCAGGTCCGCGACAACATCCTTGGCAACCTCCGCCGGGATGGCAAATGCGATACCGACATTGCCGCCAGACGGTGAGAAGATGGCGGTGTTCACCCCGATTACCTCGCCCTTCAGGTTGAAGGTCGGGCCACCGGAATTGCCTTTGTTGACCGCAGCATCGATCTGAATGAAGCTCTCATAGTTGCGGGCATTGATATCGCGACCGTGGGCCGAAACGATACCGGCTGTAACAGTGCCACCCAGACCGAACGGGTTGCCAACGGCGAGAACCCATTCCCCAACATCAGGCAGTTCTTCGGCAAATCTCACATAATCAAACTTACGGTCCGGATTCTTTACCCTAAGCAAAGCAAGATCGGAGCGTTCGTCGGACCCAAGCAAATCGGCTTCCAGCTCGGAGCCATCATCCATGACCAGCGTAAATTCGCTGCCTTTGTCAATCACGTGATGGTTGGTGACCACCAGCCCGTCATCGGAAATGAAGAAACCGGAGCCCTGAGACTGGCCAAACCGTGGGCGCGGCTTGCGCTTCTCGCCATTCCCCTCCTGCTCTTCGCCAAAGCGACGGAAGAAACGGTTGAACGGGTGATCCTTTGGCAAGTCACGGAATTCAGGAAAACCGGGAATGCCGAACTTGTTGCCTTCAGGCGTGGAAATCTGGGTTTTGACCTGAACCGAAACCACCGCAGGCTTCACGGCTTTCACAACTGCGGTGAAGTCCAAAGGTCGGGCAGGTGTGGTGACTTGAACGGGCTCCGCATTGGCGGCGGGTTGTCCGGTCATCAGCGTTGGCACGGTTGCACCGGCAACAACACCCAAAGACAGGGCGGACGCCAGCATGGTTGCTTTCACTGGTACTTTCTTAAAAATCGTCTTCATCTAAACTTGTCTCCGCTCGATCTGTCAGCCGCAAATTGACACACATATTTGCGGTAAAATGAAGGTCTGTCAGTTAATTCGTGAGTCGCGCCCTGACGGATCCGGTCGCGGCATCATCAAAATTTGAGGATGGCTATTCGTCGCAAAATACGTCATCCGTACGATACATATTTTTATATGGGGCAAAATTGGCCTGAGACGAGGTGTTTCTATTAAAGTTACGTAATGTTGATATGAAATAAAAATATCAACAAAATCAGAACGTTACAAATGCACCGACAATTATCGGACGATTAACGTAATAAAACACCAGACCACTTCGCCCCAATTGGGCCAGTTTTTGCCACATTCAACCAAGGGCTTGCCCCTTCAATTGAAACAGCAAAGCCCTGTTGTTGGCAAGGGGTATATCGGTTAAGCGAAGCGTTGATGCGCCTCGAGCGCTAACCCGACGCCGACTGAGCCAAACGCATCACCATCAATGATCCGGGCTTTGGGCACCATTGCGGTTAGACTGTTGCGGATGAAAGGAACCTTGGTGGAGCCGCCAGTTAGAAAGACCACTGACACATCGTCAGCCTTGATCTGAGCGCTTGCGATGGCTTCCGAAATGACCTTTTTCACTCTGTCGGTGCCATCGTTCAACGCTTCGACCAGATCATCGCGGGACATCAGTGCTTTCAGACCGGCTTCGATGAAGTCAAGGGGCAACTCCGTTTCCATTTGATCAGACAGCGCCACCTTGGCTGCTTCAACACCCAGTGCGATCCTATGGCCTTCACGCAACTCTAGTATCTTCAAAAGGCGTTCGATCAAGGTTGGTTCCTTTGCCTCTCTGCGCAAGACACGCAAGTCGCTGAAGGTCTTGTGATCATAAAGGAAGTTGATCCGTTGCCAGGTAGCCAGATCGTGATAATAGCCGACTGGCATCAACCGTCCTTCCTTGATCATCGGACTTTGATAGCCCAGCAAAGGCATCAGGCGCGAAAGGGAAAGCCATCGATCAAAGTCGGTCCCTCCGACATGAATGCCGGCATTGGCCAGAATTGTATCGGATGGCTTGCCGGTCCGCCTCGTTTCGTCCGGGGATACTTTCAGGATTGTGAAGTCAGAAGTGCCGCCGCCGATATCGATGATCATCGCCAATTCTTCGCGATTGTTGGTTTGTTGGAAGTCCCGCGCGGCAGCAACCGGCTCATATTGAAATTCGATATGCTTGAAACCAACCTCCGCGGCAATGGCACGCAAAGTGTCTTCGGCTTCCTTGTCAGCGGTGTCGTCATAATCCACGAAATGAACAGGTCTTCCCATCATCACATGGCTCAGCTCCTGACCTGCGGCTTGTTCCGCCTGCTTTTTCATATGCTGAAGAAACAGTGCAAGCACTGCGGTGAAGGGCTTGCGCTCCGGACCGATCATGGTTGCTTCATGGATCGTGGAGGTGCCGAGGATCGACTTCAGCGCCCGCATCAAGCGGCCCTCGCCGCCTTCCATATAGGTGGAAATCGCATCACGGCCAAAGTGCACCTTATGATCTTCAAAATCGAAGAACAAGGCAGAGGGCAGCGTCACGTCTCCGGCTTCCAGCGCAACGAGCTTTGGTTTGCCATCGACAACGAGCCCCAACGTTGAATTCGATGTGCCGAAGTCCAGTCCACAATAAGCGTGCTTTGACATCCCCATGCTCCCATCCGATTTTGCCTGCCGGGCTCTGTTTGGCACAATGCAGAATAAAAAGCACCCGATGCGATTGCACCGGGTGCCGGGGAAGCGTCTTTATCACAGCCTGTTCTGGATGAAAAGAGTTGGTGCGAGGATTAGTCCATCAAGCTGGTGACGACCACACAGCCATGCTCCATGGTCTGGTGCACGGGACACTGATCTGCGATACGGAGCAAGGATTGCCGGTCCTTATCGCTAAGGTCACCTTCTATTGTTACCCGTCGTTCGAAGCGATCTATCTTGCCCTTTTTGTTGGATTTCTTTTCGATATCGCCCGCACTGCATTCTGCGCAATCTGACCCGTGGACCTTGTTGTGAATCACCTCGGTTGCAATGTGACTGACAGGGAGTTTTTTGAAGTCCGCATACATGCGCAAAGTCATGGTGGTGCAAGCTCCTAGCGCGGTGGCGAGAAAGTCATAAGGCGTTGGACCAGTGTCGAGGCCACCAACATCCTTGGGTTCGTCTGCCAGCAGGGTGTGATGTCCGACCTGCACATAGTTCTGAAACTTTCCCAATCCGGTCTCAGCCACCAAAGCACCCAGTGGCACTTCTTTTTGCGGCGCATGGCCCCCATCAACGAAGCGCGATGCCCAAGCGGAAATTACATTGGCCACATAGACTGCGTCATCCTTGTCAGTGATCAGGTGATCAGCATGGTCCAGGGAGACAAAACTCTTGGGATGTTTGGCAGCCATGAAGATTTCAGACGCATTGTCGATGCCCACGGTCTCGTCGATAGGGGAATGAAGCACCATCAGAGCTTTTTTCATGCTGGCGATCTGGTCGATGAGTTTATGCGCCTTCAGATCTTCCAAAAACTGTTTCTTGATCGTGAAGGGACGGCCAGCAAGAGAAACTTGTGCTTCGCCATGATCACGAATGTCGTCGATGTCGCAGCCAAAGGCATGCTCGATATGCTGAACATCAGACGGGGCACCGATGGTGGCGACAGCTTTTACTTCGGGAATTTGCGAAGCAACCGCAAGGACTGCGGCCCCACCGAGGGAATGGCCAACCAACAGGCTCGGCCCCTCAATTGCTTCACGCAGGGTTGCCGCAGCTCGCAACAGGTCTTCCACATTGGAAGAGAAGTTGGTGTCGGCAAAGTCACCTTTCGATGCGCCGAGACCTGTGAAGTCAAAACGAAATACAGCATAGCCCTTGCTCGCCAACTGGGTGGCAATCTGTTTGGCGGCGAAAATGTCTTTCGAGCAGGTGAAGCAATGGGCGAAAATGGCGGTGGCCCGGATCGGGCCTGTCGGCAGTTCCAAACGGGCCTGCAGGACATCGCCCAACGACCCTTCGAAGGTTACTCTCTGTGTCGAGTTTTCTTTTCTGATCATGACCAGCCCCTCATGTAATAAACAAAAAAGCGTGCCGAGCCGACGCGCCTCTTGTCTATTTATCTAGAAGAGATGAGAGGAAATGCCAGTTTCGGACAGCCCTATTCTGATAAAATTTTCTTGAGCTTCGTCTGCTCAGCTTCACTCAGCTGATCACTACCTTTGGCTGCTGAAGTCTGAGCCACCTGTTTGTTGTTGCGATAAAGGCGATGAATTGCAAACAAGCCAAACAGTAGAACCAGCGGTCCGAAAGCCCAGAGAATGACATTTTTTGCAGAGAATGTCGGCTTGAGCAGAACGAACTCACCGTAGCGACTAACCAGAAACTCCCTCGCTTCTGCGTCACTGTCGCCAGCAACCAATCGCTCGCGCACAAGAATGCGCAGATCTCTTGCCAAAGGGGCATCGGAATCGTCGATTGACTGGTTTTGACAAACAAGGCAACGCAATCCCGCAGAAATGTGGCGAGCTCGTTCTTCAAGCACAGGATCATCGAGTATTTCATCTGGATTGACCGCGTAGGCGGGCACCATACCGATCGCCAACCCCGAAACCATCGCCAAAGCGAGCATCACGGACCGAAGAGCTGAAAGGAGACTGAGAGGTTTCATGGAAAATTTGTCCATAGCTTGTATCAACCCGATCGATGTTATGCGGTGCCTGCAGCCTGTTTGGCCCGTCCACGTCGTGCTGGTGCCCCGATGCGTAGCCGGCGGTCCGTCAAAGAGACAAAGCCACCAAGGAACATAACGACAGTCCCAAGCCATATGAAGGTGACCCATGGCTTATGATAGATGCGCACTGCGATGCCGCCATCTTTCTGCTTGTCACCAAGAGACATGTAGATCTGAGATACGCCACCAATCGTGTGGATGGCCGTCTCAGTTGTCGGCATGTTGCGTGACGTGTAGACGCGCTTGATCGGATGCAGTTCGGTTACGAACTCCCCGTCCTTGGTGACCCGGAATGTGCCAGCCATGTCAGCGAAGTTGAACCGAGCTTCTTCCTTGAAGCCTGTCAGCTCAAACTGATAGCCGTCCAACTCGGTAACATCGCCTTTCTTCATCACAAGGATATTTTCACTGTGGAAGGCGCTTGCAACGATCAGACCGAGGACAGTCATGCCGAGACCAAAATGCCCCAGGGCAGATCCCCAGACCGTGCGAGGCAAACCCTTCATACGAGATAGCGATGTTGCGAATGGCATTTTGAAAAGCCCCACGCGCAACTGAATTTCGGCCAAAGACCCGATCATCACCCATACGGCAAGACCAATACCAAGCGGTGCCAGACCTGCCCCGCCTTCGATCAACGCAAAGCTCGCCGCCATGACGAACAGTGCCAGACCGAAGGCAATGTAGAGCCGTTGGGAAGCCGCATAAAGATCTCCCCGCTTCCAAGCCAGCAGAGGACCAAAGGGAACAGCCAGAAGCAAAGGCACCATCATCGGGCCAAATGTAGCGTTGAAGAAAGGAGCACCGACGGAAATCTTGGCGCCAGTGATGGCCTCGAGCGCCAATGGATAAAGGGTACCAACCAGCACGGCTGCGGTGGCTGCCGACAGGAACAGGTTGTTGAGCACCAGCCCCCCTTCCCGCGAAATCGGGGCAAAGACACCGCCCTGCCGCAGTAATGGAGCGCGCCACGCAAAGAGTGCGAGACCACCACCAATGAAAGCAACCAACAGGGCAAGGATGAACACACCGCGGGATGGATCCGTCGCAAAGGCATGCACCGAGGTCAAGACTCCGGAGCGCACAAGGAAGGTGCCCAACAACGACAGCGAGAAGGTCAGAATCGACAACAGGATTGTCCAGACTTTCAGCGCGCCACGTTTTTCCATCACAATGGCGGAATGAAGTAAGGCGGTGCCACTCAACCAAGGCATGAAGGAGGCATTTTCAACCGGATCCCAGAACCAGAACCCGCCCCAGCCGAGTTCGTAATAAGCCCAATATGACCCCATGGAAATGCCAATGGTCAGGAAGCCCCAGGCAACAAGAACCCAAGGGCGCACCCAACGGGCCCATGCCGCATCAATCCTGCCTTCGAGCAGGGCTGCAATCGAAAAAGCAAAGGCGATGGAAAAGCCGACATAGCCGAGATAGAGCAACGGCGGGTGGATAGCCAAGCCAATATCCTGCAGGATCGGATTAAGATCCCGCCCTTCAATGGGTGCATTCGCAATGCGCTGAAATGGATTGGAGGTAAAGAGCACGAAGGCCAAAAAGGATGCCGTCACCCACCCCTGAACAGCAAGGGTGTTGGCTTTGAGTTGCGGTGGCAAATTTCGACCGAATACCGCAACCATCGCGCCGAAAATCACGAGAATGAATACCCACAACAACATGGATCCCTCGTGGTTGCCCCAAACCGATGTGAACTTGAACAACAGCGGCATGTCTGAGTGGCTGTTTTCCCAGACATTGCGGACAGAGAAATCAGATGTCACATAGGCGTTGGTCAGGGCAGCAAAAGCCAATCCGACAAACAGAAACTGGGTCACCGCAATGGGACTGGCGACGGCCATTAGCCGGTCATTGCCGCTTTGCGCACCCCAGATCGGCACTACGGATTGAATCAGGGCCAAGGCAAATGCCAAAACGAGCATATAGTGACCGAGTTCAATGATCATGCTGTCTCTCCAATCAATGCTGACAAACCACTTGGACGGGTTGGCCAGCTGCAAAAATGACATGGCCGACCATCGCATGTGCGAGCGCGAAGGTCGGGGCAATGTTAGTGGTCCCAGTTTTGTGTTGCAATCCTAGGGTCAGTTGGATTGAACGTCTTCCTGCTCTTGCCAATGGCCTTGTTCTTTCAAGGCATCGGCAACTTCTTTCGGCATATATGTTTCATCATGCTTGGCTAACACGGTGTCAGCCTGAAAACTGCCATCAGATTTCATGGCTCCTTCGGTCACCACGCCCTGCCCTTCACGGAACAGATCCGGAAGGATGCCAGCATAAGTGACCTTCACATCCGCCCCACCGTCGGTCACAACAAAGGATATTTCGGTGCCTTCACCACGTATCAGAGTGGCTTCCTTGACAAGGCCGCCCAACCGAATACGCTGCCCAGGCTTGACCCCGTTTTCGGCAAGATCACTGGGTGAATTGAAGAAGACGATCTGATCCTGCAAGGCAAAGAGAATGAGCCCGACTGCAGCAAACAACACCGCACCAGCGCCACCAATCAGCATCATTCTACGTTTTTTTCTTGTCATGAAACGATCCTCATTTCGACCACATCTTCTGTTGGCCTGATTGGTTTCGAGATATTATTGATTGACAGAGACACCCAAAGAGCGAGCAGCCGCTTTGACCTTCTCAAGGCCTTCAACATCCGACTGAAGCGACTCCATCGCTTTGGCGACAGTTTTTGCAGCTTCATCTGGACGGTTTAGCACCAGCTCAGCGCGAATGAGCCTGACCCATTCATCAGCAGAGCCGCCCTCCTCGTTCAGTCTCTCAGCCAACTGAGACACCATATTCTCGATCATCTGCTGGCGATCTTCAGTGGTCATCTCTGACGCCGCCTTGACATCTTCTGCGGAAGGCCCGGACAAGGTGGACTCTTTCTGTGCCATTGCGCCATGCGGCGGCGTTGTCGTCTTCTGACCCGCAACGTCACTATTGAGGCGTTTTTGCAAGGCTGCAATCTGGCTTTTGGCAAATGACACCCAAGGGGCACTCGGCTTGGAGTCCTTGATCAGCGCATCCCAGGTTTTGATAGCATCCTGCTCCTGCCCCTTTTGTCCAAGAGCAATGGCAAGGAAGAAGCGTGGCTTTGGAGAGCGGGCGTCCAACTGATTTGCCCTCTTGAACAAATCAAACGCCTGATCCGACACAATCCCAGCTTCACGCACCACCAATGCCTCACCGAGGTCAGTCAGTGTTTCAGCAGTCTCGCCTTCCAGCCGCAGAACATTGTGATAGGCCTTTACAGCTTCGTTGGGGCGACGCATGGAAAGATAAATCGGAGCGAGCTTTTTCCAGCCCTGCAAATCATCGGGATTTTGCTTGAGCTTCTTCTCAGCCGACGCAACCAACTCGGTCAGACTTTGCTTTTCTGGCGGCTTTTGCAAGCGTGCTGCCAACGGTTGGCTTTGCAGCGTGGGAGACCCCAGAACCACATAAAGGCCCATAGAAATGAAAGGGACGATCATGACCGCAGCGATACCAACTATTTTTGCTGTGGTTGATGGCGTCGCAGGTTTCTCCTGAACAGCCTTTTTCCTAGAGGCGCGGTTTGAAGAGGTTTGCTCAGATTTCTCGAGCGATTCCTGCGCAATCAACAATCGACGCGCAACTTCCGCACGTGCTGCATCTGCCTCATCCGAAGCGATCAGACCCCGCTCCACATCGCCGTCAATCTCCTTCAACTGAGACTTGTATACGGTCAGATCATAGGCGTCTGCACTTTGCAATCTGCGAGATTTCCTCGTGAGCGGGTAGATTACCGAAGCAACAGCGGCGAATGTCAGGATGGCAGCAAAGGTCCAGAACATAGGGGTCCATTTCGTAATTTGGTCTCGACACAGCATTTCGCTTTTGCGTGGGAAGTCAAATTAACTCATGTTCATCTGTTTGACGTTTGCTTTTTGTCAATTGGACCGACAGGTTACGAAGATTTAATATTTAACACCTGACGTTCTTGCGAAGATGCTCAGGCAAGCAGAGGATCATCATGCTTACCTTGCTAGGCAATCATCCAAAGCAAACTCAGGTATGGCACGGGGGTAGCGGGTTTAGGAACCAACCGCTTTTTGTTCTGTTGCAGGCACTTCCGGAACCATCGATGCTGCACGGAGCTGTCGCCGGAGAGAATTCGCATAATTTTCGTCAAAAACATGCTGCGCCAAAGTGACGGCAGCGTCTCCGAGCACTTTGCAGACTTCAACATCTTCACCGGTTGCCAGCTTGGTTCTGTCAACAATCGATGTCGATAGAATCTCGAAGGACTGGTCAAGTTCCTTGCGGATGCGGGATATCTCTGCGTTCAGCGCCAGAATGTCTTTCATCCGCTCTACGTGGTGGAAGATTTCAATCGCCTTCATCGCGTCGTTCAACAGGCTTTCGTCAACATGCTCTTTTGCACCATTCTTAGGGGCACGCAATACCTTGCGAACCAATCCCGGAGCCGGAACAATTTCCTGCTTCAACAGCTCGGAAAGCTTGGTCTTCATCGCTGCAACAGATTTGCCCCATGGCGATTGCACGGGTAGCTCAAGCTCGGTTTCCAGAGCCTTTGTCAGCTTACGCCACATCGACAAGTATTTGATCGTATTGCTCTTATCGCCGCCATCCTTCAAAGAAGCCTGAAACAGGGAAAGGCTCGCTTCAAGATCTGCCATCACCTGCTTGACGGCAGGCGCATAGACAGTCGCAGCAACTTGAATGGCATCATCGGACCCGGCCAGTTTCGTCGCCAGTTGCAGTTTCAACCGGGGCTGCGTCAGATGACGGGTGATCGCTGAAAAAACCCACGACGCTTTCATTGGATCCTGTTGCACTCTTTTGCAAAGAAGATTGCAGGCTTCGGTCCCTTCAGGACCGTTCCAGCTTGAAATTTCTGCAGGTAACCGGCTGATCACCGGCTTTAGGTTCTCCAACCTTTCTTGACATAGCAACACTTCGAGCAAGTCTTCATAGATGATTGCTCCCCCCAACTGATTGCCGAGTTTACGTGCGATGTCGGGATCACGCTTCATCTTGTTGACATAGGTTTGGGCTGATGCGGTCAGTTCCTCACAAAGCGTTCTCACTTTGCCACTGAGAAGTTTTCCATCCTGATCGTTGGTATCTTCTTCAAGGCGTGCTTTTTGCTCTGGGCTGGCAATATCACGGGCGATCCACAGCCAGATTGCCTCAATTGACGCGGGGCTGATGCGTGCCTGTATCTTGTTGATGTGGTCGATCTCGGAGAGGAACGGTTCGCAAGGCTTGAAAATCTCTTTCCGAACAAACTCTGATACTGGAACGGCAGGTTTGATCTCCCTGCGAATATTCAGCAGCGCTTCCAGAATCAACTGAGTGGCACGATCCTCTTTTATGGCATCAATATCGCGCTCCAAACTTTTGAGAAGGAGCAATTGCGCACTTTCAGACAAAGTCGAAAGATAGCGACCTAGCTTCTCTTTCATCTTTTCATTGTCTGGCATTCAAGCTCTCCGGCAGGTATTTCGGTTCATTTCACTCATCCCCATTTAAAGCTTATAAAGCCTTAAAAAATCCTATCCGGCGCTCAAAATTCAGTCATTTGACGTCCGAAAGCAACAAAAAAATGGGCGATGCAAGCCGCACCGCCCTTTTCCAATAATTCAAGTCGTGCCTCAGCTCACCGGTTTCCAGGTGCCATCACTCTGGCGGCATGCCTGTCCGCGCGCGGTCTGTGGCTGGCCATCGATATAAATGGTGTGCGTGTAGTCGCGGCACATCAGGCTATTGGTGGTGTAAGCCTGACTAGGCACGACTTGGCCATAGTGACCCGTATCAGGGTTACGCCAATCAACGGGAGCCCCTGAGCGACCATATTCCAGAGCCCTGCTCTGGGCTTGATAAGCGTAGCGCTGGTCGTTTTCGTCCAAAGCACGGCCTACTGCTGAACCGGCAATCGCACCAATCGCCGTTCCGAGGACCGTTGCAATGACACGGCCTTCACCTTTACCGACCTGGTTGCCAAGGATGCCGCCTGCCACAGCTCCGGTCAGGCCACCGAGTGTTTCCTTAGTTCCCAAGCTGCCACTCTGACAACCAGCGAGAAACATGCCTGCAACGGCGACAATTGCGATTGATTTTCTTTTCATTCCTAGCCCCTATTTGTACAAACCGGGTCCCTGTGACAACCGGCCCCAAGTTGACCTGACTTGGACTAAACGCGTTAAAGGATGAAGTAGTTCCGGATCATGTCGAAAGTTTGGCGCGATCCGGGTATCACGATGGCATCAAGCTTTGCCAACGGCATCCATTTATCAAGAGTCGTTGACTTGCTGTTTGATCAAAGCAGGCAGCAACATCCTAGCCTTCAAGCCTCCAAGCTCTGATCGATCCAAGACCAGCTTTCCCTGATACATCGAGATGATTTCTTCAACGATCGACAGGCCCAGACCTGAGCCGGACTTGCTTTCATCAAGTCGATGGCCGCGTTGAAGTGCCACGACGATTTGTTCATCAGTCATACCAGGACCGTCATCTTCAATCGTGATTGTAAGCCAGCGTATGGCGTCCGTCGGTATCCCATTGCCACGAGCAGGTTTTTGCTCCTCAGACGTGAGTGCAAGTGTCACGGACACAGCCCCATTCGACCACTTGCAGGCATTGTCCAGCAGATTACCAACCAGCTCTTCGAAATCCTGCTCTTCGCCTCTAAAACTGATAGGTAGCCCAATTCGGGAATGAAACGATATGCTCTTTTCAGGGTGGATTTTGCGCATGGCAGATACCAGCCGCGACATGACCGGCCCAACATCTGTCGTAGTGCCCATCACACTTCGGCGGGCTGCGATTCGGGCACGCTCGAGGTAGAGTTGGATTTGGTCCTTCATCAAGTCACTCTGGGTCTGAATCAGGTCCGCATGACTGTTGTCGACTTTTCGCGCTTCATTGGCGATGACAGATAGTGGTGTTTTCAATGCATGGGCCAGATTGCCAACCTGCGTGCGCGCACGTTCGAGTGTTTCCTTGTTCGATTCGATCAGCAGATTGGCTTCATTCACGAGGCCCGCAATCTCAACGGGATAGCTACCTTCGATAGACTCGGCTTCACCTTCAGCAACTTTTCTTACCTGTTCGCTCATTTGGTTCAGAGGGCGTAAGGCCATTCTTGCAAGGAAAGTGGAAACCGCCAGCAGAATAGCACCGAACAGGGCCATGATCGTCCAGGCACGAGCCTGGAAGGATGATACCCGCTCTTCAAGGGTTTCGAGATTGCCTGTCACGCGCACAATCAGTTTGTTGCCTTCCGCAAAGGAGATTTCACGTTGCAGGATTCGGATCCGCTCACCGTTCGGCCCCCGCCCCTGAGCACTTGCGCCCAACGCATCAGTCAGGCTGGTGATTGTATCTTGAGAGATGGAGAAGGAGCCACCGACGAGGGACTCTGATGCGAGCAAAATCTCTTCACTTCCCGCGCGACTGACAGTCCAGTACCAACCCGACAAAGGAAGCCCAAAGCGTGGTTCTCCGACGATTGTGGGAGGGGCCAGCGCGGTATCGTCCACTCCCTGACCAGCAAGATCGCCAACCAGAACTTTCAACACGATATCAAGCTGCTCATCAAAAGCTTGCAGGGCTGATGAGCGGAACATTTCCGACAGCAGCAACCCCGATGCAAAAGCAACGATGATCGCCCAGATGGAGGCATTGATCAGCAAATATCGCGTGATGGACTTCATGGAACTTATCGACCCGGAACGACCAAGTTATACCCCAGACCACGAACGGTCTGAATGGCATCTACGCCGAGCTTTTTCCTTAAACGGCCGATAAAGACTTCGATGGTGTTGGAATCCCGATCAAAATCCTGATCATACAAATGCTCGACCAACTCGGTCCGAGAGATGATCTTACCCTGATGATGCATCAAATAGGAAAGCAGACGATATTCATGCGAGGTCAATTTGACCGAGCTACCATCCACCGTCACGCGCCCAGACCTTGTATCGAGACGAATGGGGCCACAATGGATCTCGTTCGACGCAAGCCCTGCAGAGCGCCGGACAAGAGCCCGGACACGAGCAATCACTTCCTCCATGTGGAATGGCTTTGCAACATAATCGTCCGCACCAGCATCTATGCCCTGCACCTTGTCACTCCAACGGTCACGGGCTGTCAGAATAAGCACTGGCATGTTGCGATCATTCCTGCGCCAGTCTTCCAGAACGCTGATGCCATCCATTTTCGGCAATCCGATATCAAGGATCACGGCGTCATAGGTTTCCGTATCACCAAGAAAGTGTCCTTCCTCTCCGTCAAAGGCGACATCCACAACATAGCCATTTTCTTCAAGCTCCTCTTTCAACTGCCGATTCAGAGCTTCTTCATCTTCAACAACCAACACACGCATTTGCACCCCCAAAATTCAGTCTTCAATCTTGCCATCCACCTAAACGAACCATTTGCTGCCCATCACGAGCCGCCCTTTGAGAGGATTGCTCCCGACTTGGCGTCAATCACAAACCGGGTGACTGCGCCTTGACGTGACAACGTGACGAGCTGGTAAACCAGTCCGCTGCCCCCTCTACAAAGTTTGACATTGATGACATCTCCTCGCGCAGCACGGCTTACCGCGGCCGAGATTCCGGCCACGTGGCGCGCCTGTCCGCTGTTGATCGCCTGACGGGTCTCCTGCGCTGACAGACAGTCAGCAGCCTTTGCTGTGTCTGAAAAACTCAGAAGAATGACCCACAGCGAGACCAGCAACAGCAGAAAAGAGATGATGGTCCGAATTTTCATAAGGGCAATTTAGTCAATGATCACTGAACTGAACATGAATATGCGCGCGTTACTCCATTCATCTTTTGGCCCAGTCAGAAATGACAATCATTCATCCGAAGTTTCGCAATAGAGCGAAAGTTTGCGATTGTGTTGTTTGATTTGGAGAATAGTTGGCGCGGTATCGTCGACTGACCAGAGGATTGGGTCAAACAGCAAGCACGAAATGGCCTGAGGCTCCACATCGACATCAGTCAGGGCGGATAGCGAAGCAGTCTGTTTGGTCGGATCAATCCCGCCGATAGCCATCGGTGCTGTGCAGGCTGTCAGCATCAACAGACTGGTCAGCCCCATTAATCTTGTGCCCAGCTTCTGTTTCTTTTGCTGAATGTGGCCATTTGCTGCGATAGGCATGATTGAAGTCTCTTTTCAAAGTCACCCCCTTTGGGCTCGGGCTTCGATCAACAACTCTTAATAGTGACCAAAAATCCAGCAGAAGGAGGACCAGTTTCCAGAGTTGCTTCAGGACCAGCATTGCGAGATCTCCCAAATGGTGCAGCCCCCGCATCTGTTGCGGAGGCAGGTTCTGTCAATCGAAGTTTTGAGACGGTGGCGACTAGATGAGTGTTTTTGTGGTGAACCAGGTGCGCCAAATAATTGTCACCGCCGCAGCAATACTCGAGAGTGCAACCGCAAGACGCTCCTGCAGATCTGGCTCAAGATCAATGCCGAACATGGCCAATCCCATTGCCAAGACAGCAATAATCTGGGTCCAGTTGATCTTGGATTCCCAAGAAGGCTTGGTGTTGGAAGAATAGATCATGAATAATCTCCTCAGTTTGTTGATGGCAAAAAGATAGGAAGTTAGTTCGGGGCACTGTCTGAAATCCCGAGGGTCTCCAGATCAATGCGTCTGGACAGTTTGGCTCCAGCCCCGATTGTGCGACCGATCTGCCGGATCTCGATGATCAGATGATCAGTTTCGCTTATTCCGTCGGCCTGTCGGACTGGCAAGGTGTAGAGCCATTCGGGTTGAGTAACGACCTCCTCTCGCACCAGTTGCTCTGTCAGAGGATGTAGAATACGAAGCTGATAGCTCTCAGTGTCTTCGTTCAGAGGAATGGTTGCACCAGTCCAACTGTCAGCCCCCAAACGATCCCTGCGAAGCCATCTGAAGTGCAACCCGCCCCCTTCCTCAGACGTCAGGCGCAAATGAACAGGCGACAAAGGCAGCATTCCGCGTCCAGTCATGTCGATCATCTGGTCGCTGGTATCAGCTGCATTGATCAGTTGCCCGCTTCGCACCATGCGAAGCTTTAGGGATTTGCCTAAATCCCGCTCCGAGCTTTGCAATGGCAAAACGGCCTCATCGAGCAAAACAAAGGACGCACCTGTGACGGCCCCCAATTTTGCGGCTTCTTCCGTACCCAATTGACCACGCAACAGGCCAGTCAGGAGCCAGCTATCATCGCCGGTCAGTTCCGCATTGGTGAATTGCAAGACTTCGCATGAGCCATCTTGCGCCCTAATGGCCGCAGCGTTGCCTCCGGACAAGACAGCTTCGGGTTGAATGCTGGCCAAGCTACCGTTGTAAATCTTCACTCTAAGCTGGCTTCCGCGATCCCAGACATTGGGCAAAGCGGGCTTTAGATCTGACAGCAAATTTCCCATGATTGCC
Organism: Cohaesibacter sp. CAU 1516; assembly: GCF_005771485.1. Taxonomy (NCBI): domain Bacteria; kingdom Pseudomonadati; phylum Pseudomonadota; class Alphaproteobacteria; order Hyphomicrobiales; family Cohaesibacteraceae; genus Cohaesibacter; species Cohaesibacter sp. CAU 1516. Next base: position 78,146 of record NZ_VANT01000005.1, read on the forward strand.
GGCACTTCAAGGGTTTGGCGAAAGGAAAATCCTGTAGTGCTGTCTCCCTGATAAAGAGCGACTGCCCCTTGCCATGGTTTGGCATAAACCGCGAGATAGGGTGCGTATGGCTTTTGACTCTGGCCGGGAAGAAGCGGCAAATGAAGGACTTCCATAATCGGCAGCATTGTCGAATGACTAAGATGTTGAGATGCTCTGCTCCGAGTGGCGATCGGGGCAGCATTGCGTGGTGCAAGTCGGGTTGCCTGTATCTGGCGCAAAGCGCCATCCTCGATTTCTACGATCCGATAGCGTTGTGGACTTCCGTCCATATCAAACGTGATGGCATCACCCACCTCTAACGCGATTTGTGAAGGTGGCAATGAAAACTGAATGGAGTGCCGAGCATGGTTTTGCTCCCGCAGCCAGTTTCTTGCAGCATTCATCATGACAGGTTGTGTCGACAGGATGGATGTTGATTGATTGACCTCTCGTTGCGACCGAGCTGCAGGCTGGGCAAAGCGCGCCACAGACTGGCGATAGTCAAGAAACACCTCCTTGAATCCAACCGACACGGCAGCGGCTTCCCTTTCCCAAGCTTCGGCCTGCTTGAGAATATGAGGTGTATCTTCGCTCTCAGCCAGATTTTCAGTTGTCAGGCTGGTACAAGACACAGTTTGCATGGGGTGAAATGCCAGTTGGTCATTGGCCGTTGTCATGCTCAATCCGAAGAAGTTGCACAACCCTTCCAAAGCGGATCGGGCCGACATGGGGCGATCCACAACGAAGCCATCAATCACTGGCAAGGTCGCCGAGATGGTTGTCATCGGCAGGGAAAAGTCCTTGAGCAAGGTGTTGATCACGCCATTCAAACTGGCGCTCCCCAAGCGCCCATTAAGCCAGTGACCTTTGTTCCAACTCTCGCTGTCTGCCCATGTTTCCCGACTCAGAGGAAAGGCCGGAAATGGGCGGGCATCCCATGCCCACAGATGGATCCGATCTGGATCGACCATCGGTCCGCCGTAATGCGCAGACACGGGATTGCTGTGCGCTTCGTTGTTCGACCAATAGGAGTGGCAAGCCTGAAGCATCGCTCTTTGAGCGCAATCATCCCGAGCACCGACAGAATGGTGTGGCAGTCCACTCTCTACCGACTTGGGATCCGGGAATCGGTTGGGCTCATTCGGTCCCAAATGGACGGCTGGGCAGCCGAGCTCGGTAAACCAGATCGGTTTTGATTGCGGCACCCAAGCTGTTGCGGTTTCGCTTTCCTGCCCATTCAGTCGGTCATGATGCGTATTTTGCCACCAACTCACCAAATCCTTGTAGCGATAGACCCAATCTTTGCCTGCCAGCCCATCTGCAATCGGCGTTCTGACCTGTGACTGGCGGTCCTCCTCGCTGGCATAGTACCAGTCATAGCCTTCACCCCCGGCAATGTTGCTTTGGAGATAGGCTTCATCAAGACCATTGTCAGACATGGCCGCGTCGAGATGACTGTCGCCAGCCCGCCAGTCAGACAGAGGCATATAATTGTCGATCCCGATGGCATCGATATTGTCATCACTCCAAAGAGGGTCGAGATGATAGTGAACATCGCCGAGTTCATTGACAGGCTGGTGGCCAAAATACTCACTCCAGTCAGCAGCATATGTCAGAAGACAGTCCGAGCCCAGGATGCTCTTCACCTCAGCAGCGAGGGTTTTGAGCACATTCACGAAGGGATAGTCGGATTGGGCATCGCGCAACCACGTCAATCCGCGCAACTCCGAGCCAATAAGAAAAGCATCGACACCACCAGCATCAGCTGCGAGCTGGGCATAATGGTGGATGAAACGAGCATAGCTCCAGTCTTGCAAAGTGGCGAACTGAGCGATTTGCGCGTCCACCTCATCGGTTTTGTCGGCACTGTTTGGCTGACCCGGACCGGGAAAGCAGGTAATCCGTCCTCGCCATGGATAGGGAGCCTGTTTCACATTTCCATATGGATCGACAAGCGTATTGTCGGTTGGAACATCCATCATCACGAAAGGATAGAGAACCACTTCCAACCCACGCATCCGGATAGCGGCAATGGCGTGTTTGACGCTGTCATCGGATGGTGTTCCGCCGTAGGCAGGCTGGCCATCACTTTCGCTTACCACCGGTGCGGTGCCTCTTGTCAGGCCTGCGACGGACCAAGTGGCACCTTTGGTTACTTTGCCAGAGTCTTCTACTGCCGGTCTGATTGCACAATGACTCGCACGCAAATCCGAGCCGAACCAGCTGACCACCAACGCTATCCGTTCCAGATTGGGGCACAGGGCGCAAAGATGATCGAGCGAGGTCTCAAAATCGGTCAACGGTTCAGAGGTATGTCGGTTTTCACTCGTCCATTCCCCTTCCCCGTTCTTTCGGGTCACCTCGGACGCGTCATAGCCAAACTCGGTCGCGCCGGGTATCACAACCATCGAACGGATCTGTGTTTCCAGCTTGCCGACCGGGCGCACCACCTCAAAGCTCAATTGCGGGATGCGGTTGCCAAAGGCGCCGAGCGGCAAATCTTCGAACACCACATAAGCAAGCCCCTTGTAGGCGGGCACATTGCCAGCCCCCTGTTTGGCTTCGATCAGGCTGTCTGGCAACTGGTCTTCATCTCCTCGATAGACCCGGTAGGCAATGTCCTTGAGGTCCAACTCGGTGCCATTGGCCCAGATGCGACCGACATAGGCGATCTCACCTTCGCACAGGCCGACGGCAAAGTTGGCATAATAGCTGTAGGTTGTCTGTTCGACGGAACCTCCAGACATGCCGCCTTTGGCCGCGCCGGTGCGCTGCTCACGACGCGTAACCGTTTCGGTGAAGTTGGTTGCCCAAATAATCTGACCATTGAGCCTTGCCCGGCCATAAAGCCGTGTGATCGGGGCACCTTCGGTGGACGTCTGGACCTCCAGATCAGACAGGCGCGGACCTTCAGCCGAACGAGAGCCAGCACCAAAGAGAGACTGGTCTAGGGCATAGCCAGCACTCGCTCCCAAAGCCCCCCCAATGGCTGCACCGAGTGGCCCGAGCAACGAGCCACCGATCACACTGCCAGCAGTGCGCAAAACCAGCGTTGTCATGGATGTATCTCCCTCTTGTTGGTTTGTCTCGCCAGAGACAGGGGAAAGGCGAAAGCATAGGCGATGCGTCTCTCCCACCAGTCGGACAGGGAAGCACGGCAAACGGCACTATTGTGGTGAGCATGCAGAAACTGGTTCCCAGTGAGCAATATGCCCGCATGTTTGGCGGGGAACTCGGACCGATAGCGGAACAACAACACATCACCGGGGCTTCGATCTTCGAGCCGCTTGGAGACGAGATATCGAGCCGCCCCTTCTGCCAGTGTTTCAGTGCCGCCAGCATCTGCCCATCCCGGATTGTAGGTGGGGATAGGCGTATCATTCGGCCAGAAGGCACTGTAGACACCGCGCACGAGCCCGAGGCAATCACAACCAAAGCCCTTGCAACTGGCCTGATGACGGTAAGGGGTACCTTCCCAGCTCAGCGCTTCGGACAAAATATCCTCAACCCCAATTGCGATTTCAGATCGCGCCTTCATAATCTCATTCCTTCATCAGGGTAGAACCGTCCCTGACCTGATGCTGATCAGGGGCACTCAGCACAAAGTCATTTCCCGGAATGTGCGGAAAGCCACGGAAATTCTGCTGATTGGCATAGATATCGCGGCAGGTCGCAAAGCTCTTGTCGCAGCCCACCTGGACAAGAACTTGATCACCGGGAGCCACATCGCCATGAAGTGGCAACCAAAGCTCCAACTGATCGTGCTCTTCGGCATGGTTGTGGCTCATGATGTCAAACACCATGCCCTCAGCCTCACCGGACAAGAGCGTCATCTGACCGAGATCGAGGCGACCAGCAGAGGGGCGGTTGGTGAAATTGACGGTCAAATTTGTTTGGCTGGATGTGGCAATTATGGTGCCATCAAAATGCAAATCCGGCCTTGTCAAATCGAGACCGCAGCGCAGATCGCCACAGGTGGCATCACAGCCATATTGATAGATCCGGCCCTGCTCCTGCTCCATCGCCACTGAGAGCCCGCGAATTTCCGCTTGAAAGCTAGTTTCTGTGCGTTTTACTTCGCCCAGATAGCCGGTGCGCAAGTGCAGTTTTTGCTCCGGCGACTGCCAATTGAGCCGCCATGTCTCGATAGTCGCGCCGTCATAGCGGCCGGAGATCAAATCGGTTTCCGAAATTGCACTTGATGACAGAATGCCACTGATGTCCTGATCATCGCTGGCAAAGCCGTGGCTTTGGCGCATTTCGGAGCCTGTCATGCCGGTAGCAGGTTCGCACGTTACCTCTTCCAGGGTCAGAGGCTCATCATGATCGGTAAAACCAAGCGTGAAGCCGTCGGTGCGTTTGAGAATCCAGCAGGTGGCGAGCGTCGTCGCTCCCGTTTGCAAGTGGGCAGCGAGGTCAGGGGTTAGGCTTTTCATAGGCGGATCTCCATCAAGGGCACAGACGGGATGTCGCCGGCTTCAAAGCCACTGAGTGAGAATTCCAGTTGGTCGGTGTCGAAGCGGACCGGAACATCAAACTGAAACCCTGCTGTCAGCGCGCTGCCTGCGTATGGCGGGGTGGCAAAGGTGACCACCCCCGTTGCTTCATCGATTGCGACATCGTTGACCGCAGCGCCATCCACCGCGATGAGCACCGAACCGGCCACTGGCTTGGTAATTTTGCGTTGATAGGGGGCATGCAAGCCACCATAGGTCTTAGTCAAATGGAAACTGACCGTTTCACCATCTCCCAAGCCCAGAGACTGATCGCTTGCCTGCGGCTGCTGACCAATGGGACAGGACGCATGATCCAGGGGATCGCGAAACCGGAAGCCATAAAGCCGCCCTCGCCTTTCTTCGAAGAAGGAGAGCACCGTTTGCAGATCGCGCAGGGACCTCAAACCGGTGCCGGCATCATAGCTGCGTCTGGAGTTGGCCCATCTGGCATTGCGCTCCTCAAAGCCTGAGACCAGAGCCGCAATGTCGGTCTTGCGCATCGGCCCGCCCGAAGCGCCAAAGCCTACATGCAAGGGGAAGAGAGTTTCATGAAATCCGTTCATTTTTGATGATCCGGTCTAAGGAGATAAACATAGAAGATCGCCTTCACCAGAGAGGCATTTTCCCTCTCAGGTGCTAACGCGCAGGCTGACAAAAAGACGCGTAAAACTGCAGACTCCGCGTGCCTAGACGGTCGGTCCAGTTTGTTTCCACGCTTTGCTTGATCTTGATCAAGGTGAGTTAGTTGGTCGCATGAAATAGTGTACTTACTGCACAGTTCACTCTTTCCATGAAGCGCCGGGGGCTGATTGAAAGGAGTAAGAGATGTCTTTTTCTCCTGTCAGTTGGTTGGTGATCGAGCCCCTCCTCGTCTTGCACCAGCTTGTTAAAGCCCGCGCCGTCCCCGTCCGACGGCGCGGGCTAATTTTGTTGCTATCTGATTTTCCGATTTGGCAAAGGAATGCGCATCCGGTGTGGTTATATTCATCACGATGGAAACCGCTGCGCTCTGGCCAGATCCGGTAGAGACGCCGAGGCGACCATCGGGCCCTCGTTGCAACGGCAAAATGGCTTCAGGGCCCGCTTCTCCCATCAGGCCCGCCCCTGCCCCCATAGGGAACAAAGTCGGCCCATTGACCACGCCGCCTGTTGCAAAGGGTGTCATGCCGCCAGCGATGCCCTGTGATGCGGACGGACCCAGCAAGGAAGAAAGAAAGCCTTGCGCAAGATTTGAAACGCCGCCCGAGACCAACTCCCGCAAAGGGGCAATGCCTGCTGTCAAAAAGCCCTTACTGACATCCAGTGCGAGATTTCGAAAAATCTGTTCAAGACTACGGCCACCGATCAGGGCATCAGCCATCGCATCGCCAACCTTGTCACCCAGCATATCGGCCTGCTTTTTGGCGGCGTTGAGATCCCTGGTGAAGGACTTGAGATCGGCCTCCACTTCGATGACCGCTGTTTCCACGACTTCTGCGGACATGTCATTTCCTCTTTTCGTCAAAACTGTTGGGACTGCCCCTCATCGGGGAAAGCTTGTTGCAACTGATCAAGGGTCGCGCGATCAAAGGGAGGCGAAATCTGCTGATTCACCGCGAATGCCATACACACTTCCCGCGGGGTGGATTGCCAGAAGATCTCTGGCGTCCAACAAAGCCCCCGCAAGGCAATGGCAGAATATAAGGTCCACGGAAAAGCCACTTCTGCGACACCCGTATGCTGGCTTTCTGCTCCCCTCATGGTGTTTTTTGGGGGCTTGGTTCCGGGTTAAAGGTGAGTTGCAACAGCTCTACCAGTGCCACCGCCAAAGCACCCGCCCCTCCCTCGCAACGCATTGAGGCGGCTTGTCGATCAGAGACATCGTTGCCACCCCCACGCAAGGCCACGCCCAAAATCCTGATCAGATCCGCGCTGCGGACCTGTCCATTGGAAAAACGGCCCGCCAATTCACCGATATTGGCAAGTCCCATCTTGTCTTCCAATTCGGCCAAGGCCCCGAAGGTCAGGCAAAGAGGATACGTCTTGCCATCGAGGGTGAGATCAATCTCTCCGCGTCTTTTGTTTGCCAATTTCCTTGCTCCCCCTAAAGCGCTGTGAAGCTGAGGGCGCCAGCGGATTCCATCGCAATCTCAAAGGTCAACTCGTTGTCATGTTGGCCGGAATATTCCAGCGCTGAAATTTGGAACGGGCCTTCCAATGTGCCGAAATCGGGAATGATGACCTGCCACTGCGCTGATACTCCTGAAAAGAACAACGATCGCGGGCGTTCATCGCTTTCAACATCTTTGAACAAGCCACTGCCGGACAGGCTCGCACGGCGCATGCCACCGCCGGATAGCAACTCGCGCCATTGACCTGCGGATTCGGTGTGGGTGATATCAACGCTTTCCGCATTGAAAGACAGGCTGCGTGCCCGCAGGCCTGCGACGGTTACAAAGGCACTGTCTGCTTCATTGCGCACTTTAAGCAATAGGTCCTTACCGCGTTGTGCAGTCATGGAAAATCTCCAAAATAAGGGGAAAGTAAAATCAGTTGGCGATGGGTTCGGTGACGGCCCGCAGTTGCATCAGCCCCTGAAGGGCGCGGTTGCGCTGGTCTGAACGGATTTCGCAGCTTTGTTGCTGCATGTTGATCAGATGGTGGTTGGGCAGGCTGAGCCCCTCGGCCACAATCAGGTCAGACATCCGCGCCAAAATGGCCGCCAATTGGTCGCGGTGATTGCGGCCAGCCCAGACAGTCAGGATCAAGCGATGGTCGCCTCCGGTCTCGGTTCCTGTACTCCAGTCTCGAGACAGTGATACCGCAAGGGTGATATAGGGAAAGGCACTGTTGCGGGGCGCTTCGGCATAGACTTTGGCCCCACCAAGCAGATCGATCAGGGCCGTGTCGGCGATCAGGCGAGCATGGATGGCGGCTTCCAGTTGGGTAGCGGCAAGGGTCATGGCTGGTGCCTCCTATTGTTGGCGCAGGCTGCGAGTATCCGGGTGATCGAGTGGTCAGCCGGCGCATCTGGCGCGCCATAGTGGCGGGCGAGCAAATCAGGGCCTGTCAAGGAAAGGCGAGCCTTTAGCTGCTCCAATTCAAGCGTGACGGTCAAATCCATTTGCAACCGTTCGGCCTCGGCCTCAATCTCCCCCTTCACTTCAGGGGCGACCTTGGCAAGAAGTCTTTGCGTCAGTTGTTTGATGGCTTGGGCGCTAGAGACCATGGCCGATCTCGCTTTTGCCTTTGAGGATCAACCAGCTTTTGCGATGATCCGGGTCATGCATGGATTGCAAGGCGTAGCCGTGGCCGTCTTCCTCGACATGAGTGATGCCAGTGACATCGCTGCGATAGCGGATGACGAAGCTGATCTCTTCTGCATTGTCGGCCTGATCAGCGGCGATATTTTGCCTTGCTTGGCTGGTCAGGATCCCCGCCCAGACGGTGGCGACGGTCTCAAGGCTTTCAGGCGTCAGCCAGTCCGCATCCGGCGCGGCTGGCTTTTTGAGGCTGATCCGATGACGCAAGGCCGATGGATCAAAGGCGAAGGAAGCGGCGTTTGTCTCGGTCATAGCATCCCCTCACAGCCGCACAGTGCGGTAGGGCGCGATCAATGGAGCGAGTGCCTTTGAGAGTGCGGGCAATGAGCCGGGATCGGCAATCAGGCGCCGCTCATACCATTCGGCGGTGATCATCCGAATGGCTTGCAGCAAGGGCGCAGGCACCTCTTCTGCGGTCGCGCCAAAGCCGGTTTCGACATCGAGTTGCAGGCGATAGCCCGCCAAGGCCACTTGACCGCCAATGGTGCGGATGGTCGCAGGACCGCTTGGCTGATTGATCGAAAAGGCTTCGCTGCCCAAGGCCACCAAATCACCGTCGGAGGACAGGAAAGCGGCACTGAGAATGGCACCAAGCGGCGCAACAGGCACGGTTATCACGGCCCCGAACGGCCCATCGAGAATGACCCTCCAAGTCTGGGTGATCAGGTGCTGCCCAATTAGCTGTTCAAGATGGATCCGGGCGCTGGTGAGAAATGCACGCAGCAAATCATCTTCATCGCTATGGTCGATCTTCAGATAGGCCTTGATGTCAGACAGGCTGACGGGCTCGATCTGGGGTGGTGTCAATAATGCTGCCGACATGCCGGATCTCCTCCGTAATTTGGTTGGATATTGGCAAAAAGAAGCCCCTGCCCCTTTCAAGTATGGAAGGAACAGAGGCCCAGTTGAGGGGCGGTAAACACCCTCTACCATCACCTCGCGTGCATCGCCCAGGGTTTCCCCCACCAGAGCAATGCGCCCATGGGGCTGGGACGCAAAGGGTGCGCGCCCCAATGCCAGCGCCTTGATCCATTCTGCCCCGGTGCGGGTTTTGCCAGCGCCCCGACCTCCCATTACCAGCCATGTGGTCCAGTCGCCTTGGGGAGGCAGTTGGTCGGGCCGGGCCCAGATTTCCCAGTCACTCAGTAAAGCATTGAGTTCATCAACCGACAGGCTCGCCAGAAATTGCGCCCGATCCGCTTTGCTGCAATCGATCAAGGCGCTGCGCAAGGTCTTGGCGGAGGCGGTCAAGATCGAGTTGCTCTTCGCTTCGCTCATTGACTTTGTCTCCGGCTTTGTTTGATTTGACGCTCTCTCCATCCCCGTCGCTCTCGGCGGGTTTTTGACTTGTCAGATCCATGATTTTGTCAAGCGTTCGGGCAATGGTGCCTAGCATACGGGCTTCTTTTTCATCGAACGCAGCCTCTCCGCTTTCATGCTGCTGTTCGAGATGGCGGATCTGCTGGTCCGTCGCGTTGAACAGCCGCTGTACCATGGTCAGATGGTCCTGCGCCTCTGCGCTGGCGGCTTTTGTCTTTTGTCCTCGTGCGGAGGCCCGTCTTGGCTGTTTTTGGATCTCTTTTTGGGATGTCTGGTCCGCTGCGTCCTGCCGCCAGACTTTTGCCCGCCGATAGATCGTGTCGCGATGAACCCCAAATGCTCGTGCAATCTGGGCCACAGGCTTGTCGCCAACCTCCCAGGCACGCCGAATGGCTTGCCAGTCTCGTTCGTCCGACCTCTTCTTGCTCATGCATGTTCCTGATATAGCGCCCTTTGCCCCACTGCCCCGCTGTCCGGCGCGAGCCATGCTCAGCACCGTCCCGGAGATCCAGAGCGTAGCCACAAAAAAACCGCACCTAGGGGGCGCGGTTGTTCGAATGATTGCGGATCAACGCAATCCAAACAGCTCAGAGTGGTGAACTCTCGCACCTCTCCGACTGTACCTAATGTCTATACGACCTGCGTTCGCATGTCAACAAAAATAATCGTTAAAGTTGTATTTTTAGATTGAACAATCAATTTATCGTGCAATTTCAGGACTTTACTTTTCAAACAAATACAATCAATCACTCACTTGAGTGGCTTTGGTGGCTCGTCGTCTTCGAATCCGGGCCAGAAAACCACATGCTGCTCATATTCCTCTACCGCCATTCCATCTTCTGACACCACCTTGTCGCGCACCGAAATGCCAGCCTGATGGATGCTATCGGGATCGCCGGATACCAAGGGATGCCACCAATAGAGGTCAAAGCCCTCATCGAGCAGGCGATAGGCGCAAGTGGGTGGTAACCAGGATAGACTTTGCACCTTCTCGACATTCAGTGGCACGCAATCGGGCACGGTTTCCAGTCGGTTGTCATAATCCTTGCAGCGGCAGGTCTGATCATCCAGCAACGTGCAGGCAATGTTGGTCCAGATGATCTCGCCAGTGTCCCAGTCCTCAAGCTTGTTCAAACAGCAGCGGCCGCAGCCATCGCAAAGCGATTCCCATTCCGCTTTTGACATTTCCGACAGGCTTTTTCGCTGCCAGAACGGTTTGGTCTCAGCGTCGGCCTTGGATGCAGGTGTCAGGAAATCGTTGGAATCTGTCATGGATGAAAGTCCTGTTTTCGGTCAGCTCTGATGACTGGCCCGCTTTGCTTTGACTGTCAAGGGAGGAAGGCTTTTAGGGTCTGATTTCCCACTTGAGAGATTTCTTTTGCGTTTGCTTGGCATCAGGCTTGCACAGCACCCCCCAAATATGAAAAAACTCATACCTAAACTTTTAAACCTCAGTGAAGTTGCCCCGAATGTTGCGCGATCCGTATCAAAATAGGACAAAAACCAAGCTTAAGACCAAGCTTTTGGCGTTTGATGCCCTGATCGATACAGCTGTCTACCACTTCTGGGGCATGCTGGGACGCTTCATCGACACCAGCAACAGCTTCATGCGCCGCTTCTCGGTCAATGGCTGGAAATTCTGGCTGGTTCAGGCCCTGTCCGGTGGCTTGACGATGGCGGTGTTCGGCTCGATTTTCGCCCTTTCCCTTGCAATTTCGAATTTCGAGCTGACCGAGAATGGTTTGCCAGCTCAGGAAGACTATGCCGTTACCTTTCTTGATCGCTTTGGCAATGAAATCGGCACCCGCGGTATTTTGCAGGATGATTCCTTTGAATTGCAGGACCTGCCGGACCATTTCATCAAGGCGGTTCTTGCGACCGAGGACCGAAGATTCTTCGAGCATTTTGGCATCGATTTCTTCGGTCTTGCCCGCGCGATGGTCGAAAATGCCCGCGCAGGCGGCGTGGTTCAGGGTGGCTCGACCCTTACGCAACAGTTAGCTAAGAATATTTTCCTGACCAACGAACGGACACTGAAACGCAAAATCGATGAGGCCTTTTTGTCTCTGTGGCTGGAAACCCATCTGACGAAACGAGAGATCCTCAAGCTTTATCTGGACCGCGCCTATATGGGTGGCGGCGCTTACGGCATTGCGGCGGCGGCAGAATTCTATTTCGGCAAATCGGCCAAGGATCTGACTTTGGCAGAATCGGCGATGCTGGCAGGCCTGTTCAAAGCGCCGACCAAATATGCCCCGCATGTCAATTTGCCACGGGCCCGTGCCCGCGCCAAGGAAGTGCTGATCAATATGGTTCAGGCTGGCTTCATGACAGAGGGTCAGATCGTTGGCGCCTTGCGTGATCCAGCAACACCGATTGACAAGAATGACGCGGAAACACCAAATCATTTCCTTGATTGGGCCTTTGACGAGGTCAAACGACTGGCGGGTAGTCAGCACCGGGTTCTGACCGTCAAGACCTCGATCGATATGACCTTGCAGAAGCAGTCAGAACAGGCGGTCAAGCGCGTTTTGCGTGAAAATGGCAAACAGGTTGGTGTAACCGAAGGTGCAGCCGTCCTGATGGAGCCGAATGGTGCCGTGGTGGCGATTGTCGGTGGTCGCGATTATGGCAAGAGCCAGTTCAACCGCGCAACCGATGCCAAACGACAACCTGGTTCTTCTTTCAAACCCTTTGTCTATACGACGGCCATGATGAATGGCTATACACCGAAATCCGTCATTCAGGATGCTCCGCTGACCATTGGTGACTGGTCGGTGCGTAACTATGGCCGCAGCTATGCCGGCCCGGTCACCTTGACCAATGCCCTCAAACGATCAATCAACACAGTGCCGGTTCGACTGGCACAGGCGATTGGCCGCGACAAGATAGTCGAAACCGCACACAAAATGGGGATCAAGTCCGAATTGTTGATCACCCGCTCGCTGCCGTTGGGGGCAGCCGAGGTTACGGTCATGGAAATGGCAACGGCCTATGCGGTGTTTGCCAATGGTGGCAAAAAGTCTGAACCGCATGCCGTGCTGCAGATGCTCGATAGCAAAGGCCGGGTCATCTTTGATCGCAAGCGTGACGTCAAGATCGAGCAGGTGATCCCGGAAGAAGCCATTGCTCGAATGAATCAGATGCTGGTCACGGTGGTTGAAAGCGGCACCGGGAGACGGGCACAATTGCCGGGCATTCGGGCAGCGGGCAAAACGGGTACGACAACCGGTTATAAGGATGCCTGGTTCTGTGGCTTCACCGGAAACTATTCTGCCGCTGTCTGGTTCGGCAATGACAACAACTCCTCGGCCTATAGAGGCAATACCGGCGGGCGCCTGCCAGCTATGACCTGGCAGGCCATCATGAGCGCCGCCCATCAGCAGATTGCCTTGAAGCCCCTGCCTTTCGTCGATGACGCGGATAGCCTACAGAAGCACAACAGCGCCATTCAGCTGGCCGCTGGCGGGCGGATCAAGGATCTCAAGACCAAGCGCGGCAACCAGCGTCTGAGTCCCGATGTGGTCAAGCAACTTGACACGCTTTCGGGCTTGTTCCGCTCAACCGAAGCGCAAAAGCTGAAGTCTTCGCCAACTCCTCAAGCCAGCAGCTTCGTGGGTGGACGGCAAAAACTCAGTGGCCTGATCCCGATGAAGTCCCCGACGCAAAGTGGCCTCATCGACCTGCAAGCCAACTGGAAAAACAACTGACACACCTGCACTTTTCGGGCACAAACTCCTGAATTGCACGTAGTCTTTTGCGCATTATTCCCAATCACCAATTGACCTTTCGGCAAATCCCTGTACGGATGTGAACTGAAACTCTTGCCGGGTTAATGCCCGGGCATGAAACAGGATTCTGATCTACAGGTCAGAATAACATTCGCGGAGCGCTGCAAGGATCGTATGGCGTGTTGTTGTTGAGGGACATACTTCTGTTCATCGTCGTTGCGGCGGGTCTGGGCACAGGCAGCGCCTTCTTTGCGGTCAACAATGCCGATCAGTTGGAGCAACTCAAGGTGGGGGCTTGGCGTTCTTGGCCAAACTCCATCGGACCGGATGCCAATCCCTATACAATCGCCGATCAGGCCCGCCGTGGCTCGGTGCCAATGGGTGCCGGAGAGGGTCTGGTTTTTGTTGCCACCAGCGATGACGACGGCACGCCGCTTGATGGTGCGTGCCAGTATGACATCCGCGGAGGACATCTACCCGCGCGACTTTGGAGCCTTTCCGTCCTGACAGAAAAGGGGGAGCTGATTGACAATCCCTCTCTGCGCTACAGCGTTCACAGCCGCAATGTGGCTTGGCTGAGTGGGCAGGAATTTGAGGTAACGACCGGGCCCGATGCCATGGGTGGCAACTGGTTGATGACCAATCCGGTGGGATCCTACTCGCTGGTTTTGCGACTCTATCAGACGTCGCTGACAACGGGAGTCGGATTGGGCGAGATCGAGTTGCCAAAGATTGCATGGGTGAGTTGCCAATGATCCGCGTTCTCTATGTCCTGGCAGCGGCACTCCTGACCGGTGTGCTCATTCACATCGGGACCATTTTCGCCCTTCCCTATTATTCGATCAATGATATCTGGCACCGGGTTCTGACCATGGGTCCGATGCACCGGGTGTTGGTTATCTCCGACCCTCATGAGGCGGTTGCCTTGTCGGACGATCTCGACCCGACCTTTGTCTATGGCCTTTGCCGAACCGACATTTCGGGAGCACCGATCGCCATGAAAGGGGATCTGCAAACCGACTTCTGGAGCCTCAATTATCTCGACCGCTATGGCCGCAGCCAATATAGCCTGACAAACGAAGTGTCTGGCCCGAATATCAATGTGATCCTAGGCACAAAGGGGCAATATCGTCTGCTCAGCGAGCGCCGTGATCTGATCGACGACACGACCATTGTCATTCAAGCCAACGACGATAAGGGGCTTTTGCTGCTGCGTGGCTTCGTTGATGATGAAAAGGAACGTGCGCGCCTCACCGAGGCGATGCGCCTTGTGTCTTGTGAACCACTCTGGGAAACCGAGGCCGGGCAGTAACCAGCACCGACCCGTGCCAAATCCGATCCGGCTCCCTATTTCACCAGATTGGGATCATCCTTAGCCCATTGGCGACGGCTGTAACGTGACCGTCGCTCTGCTGAGGCATCAGGATCGTTCGGCGCGGCATCCATTGCCCCATTCTGACGCTGGAAATCCTCTTCAAGACGTTTCAAAGCGCGGCTAGCATCCGCCACCTTGGGCGAAGGGGTTTCGACTTCGAGTCTCTTGATCGCATAGGCATAGGCGCGCATACGATATTGCAGCGCCCGCCAGACCCAGCCAATAAATCGTCGATTTTCGTCCACGCGAGCATAGGCATCTTCCAGTTGCCGGGGATCCATGTCGGACAGGCGGCTAAGGGCAGCCATCCGCTGCCGGTCCATTTCCAGCACCCGTTCGGCCACCGGTACGAAGCCAGCAAATGCCTCGCGGTCCTGATTTATGTCCGTTATCACCCGATCATATCGCACATGGTGGGAGGCATATTGTTCGGTTCGAAGGGCACGATAATAGTTTTTCGATTCAAAAGCGCTGTCGACTTCCTTGGTCAGACGCGTCCTCTGGGTTTCGGTCAGAACGTGAACCGTCACATCTCGAATGGAAAAGAGATTCCACAAATTAGGCGATACCCAATCCTTTGCGTGCGGCGGGCGGATCAGAATCCACGCCTTGTCACGCATCAGCTTTTCTTCATCCGTACGGTTGAAGTCAGAGTAAAGCTCACCTGAAAGCTTGGCCCGTGCCTCTCCACCCAGCTCCATCAAGCTTTCCGCGAAGCCATTCTTTGCTGGCCGACCAAGATCTCCTTGCGTCGACGTGCATCCAACAAGGCCAGCACAGACGGCAATCATGATCATGCAGTTTGCCGTGAGGCGTCCAAGTGGCTTTTGTCTTTTGCCAGCAATTTTGTGTTGACTAATCAATGCTGCAACCAAACAGGTTCTCTTGCCTATAGTTGATCCGGGACCAACCAAGTTATACTTGCTTAACCGGTTGGATCGAATCGCACGGTTTGATTGTTTCTCAGAAGCCCAAAGTTTCCAAGTCGCGATTGTCGAGCGTCTGGCGTTTGGTTTTATCTGTGGTTCGGTTGGTGGATAATTGTCCAGTCTTGATCATGGTTAACAAGAATTTAAAGTTTGCAGACCACGATTGCCGCGTTGGATTATTTCACATTACAAGCGTTCAGGATCAAGTGAATGTCGGTTAAGCGTCGCCGCGCTCTGTTCTTTCGATTTATTGAGGGGTCAAATAAATGACCAGCTCTGAAAGAACCAGCTTGTCCTCGGTCACCGCTCTTTATTTGTCGGCGGGCCGGTTTGATGCAAAGACGCAGGCGCGTTTTTCGTCGGAGTTTCATCGCTTCTATAACTCAGCCCAACTCGAAGAACGCATTCAAGTTTCCAGCCGCATTTGCAAATCGCACCATATCCCGCTCGACGTTCTGACGCTGCTTTGTTGTGACGACAAACGCGTAGCAATGCCAATACTTGCACACTCGCCCATTTTGGGCGAAGCTGAACTGACAACGCAGATATTGCAGGGAACGGCGGCAGAGCGACAAGCAATTGCCCATCGGCACGACTTGCCACCAGTGCTGGTGTCACACTTGCTCTCATTTGGTGAAGCAGCGGTTGCCGAGCGCCTTTACCACAATATGGCGTATCTATCGGGGCTATCGGATGGGCTCAAACAACGAATTAAACGCATAGGCAGGATCGACCCCAGCTTGACGGGACAGCAGGCGATGACGAACAAGACGAACGACACTCTGGACACACTGGTCTCTTCTATGGAGCAGGATTGGTATGCCCACTATCAGCCGAACGCCCTTGACGCCACGTCCGTTTCAGGGGATTCCATCGACCCTGTTGAACAAGGTGTCACCACCGACCAAGTCCAGTCTGATCATCTCTCTGACGCCTCTTTGACCCTTGATGAGCCGGATACATTGCAACAGAGACTCGATTCCTTGTTTGAAGAAGCAGAAGACGCCCCGATGAAGCCCAATCCAGCCATGGCACCGGAGGCTCAGATTGAGACGGATGCCGAAGCACCTACCTCTGAGACCGCGTCTGGAAACGAAGACTTTCTGAATGAAAGCGACTTTGCGCTGCTTGAAAAACTCGGCGGCGATGACTGGGAAATGCTCGATGACGAAGCCATCGAAGCACTGGCCGGATCGCTGGCCAAGGAAAATTCGGCGCAAATGGATCATGATGCGCTTGCCGCAGGCCAAGTCGATTGGTCAGCAGTCAATGAGGACGCCATTGACGCCATGGCCAAGACGCTGGCTGAGAGCGATCTGATTCAAGCAGAGGACGAGGCCATCACTGCGGGTGAGGTCGATTGGTCTACACTGGATGATGACGCCATCGAAGCGCTGGCTGCCTCCCTTGCTGATGAAGATTTGGTGCGGATGGAAGCAGACTCGATGGGTGCCGCTGGCGTTGATGCGGACCAGATGCGCTTCACCATCGGCGCATTCGATTCAGCCAATGCCCCCATCCCTCCGCTGGAAGTGATCGACCCGGTTTTGAGAACCGCAACGATTTCTTTCCGGACCCCTGATGGTTTGGACATGGAAGCTGCCGCCGAAGCACCCTTGATGCATGATGCGGCTCCTGTCGAGCCTGAGCGTTCGGTTGCAAAGCAATACCAAGACGTCACAGTGGCCACAGCAAGCGTTGCACCCACGCATTCAACTTCTCTGTCGAGTGAGAAGACAATGCCTGCAGGGACAGAGGCTGCGACATTGCAGGATCAGGAAAAGCGCAAACCGCAAATCACCCTCACAATACGCAAACGGACAAGTGCAGACAGCGACGCATTGGCGGACGCGCTGCTTGCGAGCGCAGCGAAAAAGGTTGAGTTGTCATCAGCCACTGAAGATGACTGGCTGAGTGCGTTGGAAAAGCTGAACCGGGACTTCGATTCGGAGAGTGCCACCCGTGCCACAGCAGGCTTTGTCGAAACGGTGCAAGCAACGGACTTAGGACCAGCCAAGTCGGCAAAGGATCTGGAGGCCACAGCTGCAGCTTCGCTCGCTGAGCCGGACAAGGTGGACGACGTCCCTGAAGCGGTGCCTGCCAAAGCAGAGGCGATCAAGGACAAACATATTCGAATTGACTCCCGTCCGCTTGATCCTGCTTTTACCCCAAAGCCGGCCGCAACTGACAGGGATGCCGAGGTTGTCCCAACACGCAATGACGTCAATACCGGTTTCGCACCAAGGGTGATGTCCCTTGATGATCTTGATCTGGTCGAAGCGACCCCTGATTTACCATCGGCGACGGAGCTTCTGCTTGGGCAGTCTCAACGAGTGACGCCTTATGTTGATCTGGTCGAGCCAATCGACATTACGATCCATGAAAATGGCCGCTCTTACGCTTTGTCCGAGGTGGAAATTGCACCTATGCAGGTGGTGCTTGAGCAATTGGCAAGAGAAAAAGCCGCGTTGGCAGCCGAGACCACACCACCCTCTGCAAATGCAGCAGAAAACATGACGGATCTGCCAGAGATGTCCGCCCACAGGGTGGTCGATGTTGAGGAATATGAAAGCCTCAAGGCCGCGGACATGCCTGCGACTGCAAGGGAAGACACACCAGCAGAAACGGTCGCAATCCCAACAGAGGTCGAAGCCACGACACCATTGCCCCACGCGCCACATTTGCGTGAAATTCAAGGGGTGACACGGCCTGAAGACGGGATGTCGGAAAGCTTTTATGCATTGGATCAGGAGACCCGACTGACCTTGCTTCAAGAAGTTATGGCCCAGACATTGCCAGAAGCTGCGATGGCTGGCGAGAACCGAAACCAGCGCACCCTGATTGATGAAGAAACGGCGCAGCAACTCGTTATGGCGCGCTTCAGCAATGACCGCATAGAGCTGTCGGAGATGCTGCACACACTATCAGGCCATAGCCGCGTGCAGATGAATGCATTGCTGTGTGATACGGGCGGTGAAGCGCTTGTTGCTTTCCTCTATCATATCGGACTTGATGAAGGCAGCACGCTTTCAATGGTTCTGCATGGACCGGATGCCGTCTCGCACAGCTATGACAAGGTTGCCCAGTTGATGACGCTTTATCATCAGCTGTACCCCGCAGCTGCCGCGCGGATTGTCCGTGATCTGTTTGGTGAAGTGAGAAAGCCCGGTTTTGTGCATCAAACCATCCATGATGAGGGCAAGGGCTCAGCGTCGCCTCGCCAACGAGGGTTTGTTGACAACGATAAGGCCGCAGCAAAGGTTACTCCGAAATTCGGGCGTCGCCTTCCGGATGCAGATCGGGCCTAGAGGCGATCAATCAGAATGGAATTTTTTGGAAACGCCCTGTGTTTGCAGGGCGTTTTCTTTTTGCTCAGTCCATCTCGTCAGCCAGAATGAGATCGTGTGAGCCTTCAGGGCATTCGGTTTCGAGCAACCAGAAATCACTGTCGAACTTTTCCTCAGCCTCGATTTTGTCCATCACATCAAACACGTTGACGCCTTGCAAGCAGGGTTCAAACAGGCGCTCTCCCCTGGCAATATGCTCGTCGCGATAGGCAAACTGACTTGCTGGCTGGTAAAGGTCAAAGGTTCCATCGAGGCGATCGACGCGCAGAAAAATGGCGCCCGCCTCCGAAGCCCCCCGACGCATCAGGACTGACGGTTTGTGTTTGGCATTTCGGGTGCGCAAATAGGCCGCGACCCACAAGTCCGATGTAATGCGCATCGGCAAACCGTCTCCATATGGTGATTGTTTTGGAAGAAACTGACTATCCGAGATCCAGATAACCCATGATCATCAGTTCCTGCAACAACCGATCATTGACCTTACCGGTGACCGGGTGACCGCGATTGCGCTGGAAATCGGCGATGGCCGTGCTGGTGCGGTCTCCCATCAGGCCATCTACAGACAGATTGACATAGCCAACAGTCTTCAAGGCTTCCTGCACCTTGGCCAGCATTGGATCGTGTGTTGAGACGGGAATAGACTGCGGCGGAACCGGACCGCGTGCCAGGTTGGTCTGCTGCGGCTTCGCAGGCATCGGAACCGCCACTCGGTTCGATCGAGCCGTTTGATTGGCAAGCTTAATGGAACGCGGTTTGGATTTCGGCATGGTCTCCAGCTTGACCGCATCCGATGACGCGTTCTGCGGCTGCGGCAACGCCACCACTGGGGTTCTGGTCCGCTGTGGTGCGGCTTTGCGTCCGGTCAGGACATCATAAAGGGCCATAGTAACGCGCCCGTCGGTGGTCATTCCATTGGCATCCTGATAGGCCGCCACGGCTTCGCGGGTTTGGGCCCCTTCCATACCATCAAGCGGACCGACATAGTATCCCGCCATGGTGAGTTGGCGCTGCACCGCAAGGGTGAGGGCTGCGTGATCCTTGCTGATTGCTGACCCGTCAAGTTGGGATGATCCAACGGTGCCGGTGATCTGAGGCGCGGTGGTCTGCTTGACCGTGCGCTTCATCATGTCTCTTTCGGCTGATTTCGGCTGATTGTAGAGAGCATTGCCAATGATCGCGGAACTGGTAAGAGCCAATACCAATATGCCAACCAGGGTTAGCGGGCTGTTCTTGGCCTCCTCTTCCCAGTCTTCATATGTATCATAGGTATCAGACATCTGATTGTAACCTCGTTCCAAGATTATGCCGGGTCCATTCATCCAGCCGGCGATGCGTATATTCCATTGGCAGATCAGGCGATCTTTTTACCAGAAATGCTTACTGTTCCGTTATGAGCGACTGCCTTTTCGCCGCCATCCCCAACGTGCTCCTTCAATGTGGCCACCGAATTTGTCGCTTCTTTGACGGTATCTTTTTCCATATCGACCGGCAGGGTGATGGTAACAGTCGTCCCTTTGCCCAAATCGCTCTTGATGTGGAAGGAGCCATGCTGCAGTTCAGCCAAACCACGGGTGATCGACAGGCCAATTCCTGCGCCTTCAAAGCGACGTTGCAGACTGCTCTCCGCCTGAACAAACGGCTGCGCCACATTGGGAAGGTCTTTCTTATCGATGCCAATGCCCGTGTCACTCACCTTGATCATCAACAGCTCGGTTGCCGTCATATTGTCCTTCACTGATGGCCGCACGCGGCCTACGGAGATACAGACCTGATCGCCCTTGTCACTGAATTTCAAAGCATTGGACAACAGGTTCAAAACGATCTGGCGGCAGGCACGCGGATCTAGATTGACGTCGGGCAGATCGTTGCCACACTGGCTGTATAGGGTGATACCGCGACGATTAGCTTCAGCCTGCATCATACGGCTGCAACCGATGACCAGATCATTGAGGTCAAAGGCCTGAGCGTTGACTTCGAAATTACCAGATTCCAGCCGCGACATATCGAGCAGGCTGTTGACCAACTGCAACAGATGGTTGCCACCCTTGTGGATCAACTCAGCATATTCGCGATTGCGCTCTTCATTGTCGCAGGACAGTTCTGGATGACAGAGAATTTCAGAAAAGCCGATGATGGTGTTCAGTGGCGTGCGCAACTCATGCGTCACATTGGCCAGAAACCGGATTTTTCCTTCATTGGCCTTTTCGGCCTCAGCACGGGCTTCTTCCATAGCAAATTGGTTTTTCTTGCGCTGGGAAATGTCCCGGGACACGGCGATCACACCAACAATGTAACCTGTGTCATCGCGCTTGGGAGAGCATTTCATTTCCACCCAGAGAAGGGATGGAGCGGCGGCGCTTTCCTCTTTGGCATTGGCCGGGTCCACCTTGCGCATGACCTGCAATTCCACGGTTACCGGGTCATTGCAATCAGCAGGCTGGTTCATGCAATCGGACAAGGCCCGCAAATAGGCCGGGCGATCAGGGATATGCACTTGATGAAACAGGTTATTGCCGGAGAGAGCTTCTGGTGGCATGCCAAGCAACGAGAAGCTGGCATCTGAGGCATAAGTCACATCGCCGGACCGGTCGTGGCGCGTGATCATGTCAGACACCGTATTGGCCAGCGAACGATAATGCAGTTCCTTGGCAGAAAGGCTGGACACTCTGAAGCGGTGCAGATGTTCGATGCGCACTGCCAGCAATCCGGCATAGAGAATGGCAAGAATGATGGACATGCTGCCAATGAAAGATTGAGCCGAGCTTGTGATTTGCAATGTGCTCAGCAGCTGCCCTTCCTGCACACCGAAGAGACAGGCAATGGCAGCAAAGCAAATCAGCAATGCCTGCTTGATGATTCGACTGTTGCCTGCCAAAGCCACTTCCAATGGGATGACGCCAAGCCAAATCAAATGAGGGGAATAGAGTCCACCGGTCATCGCGGCGATCCAACCAATGAAGGCGGCTGTCAGAGTTGCTGTCAGCAGGAAGGCATTGCCAAGTTTGCCGGTCTTGGACAGATAAGCGACAGAAACGAGCGGCGCCAGCATCCAGAGAGGAACAAGAGACAGAGTCGTTGATAGCGTTGGATCAAGTTGGCCGGACAACAGGATCACAAGCGGCAAAAACGCAAGCGCAGCCACACCGACGCAGAGATGCACCGCGATAAAAACCCTGTGACGGGCCTTTTCACTGTCACTTTCTTTGCCGCTTGCATGCAGAAGGCCATCTACGACGGACTGGATTGGAGTATTGGCCCAAAACGCGTCTTGCACTGTCTTACCTCGCCCGGACTATGGCCAATGAAGGTCTGGCCACAAAAGAATACGCAATACAAACTCAGGGTCTCGGAAGGACGATCCGATTGGTATTGTGAGCCATAGAGTGCCATGCAGACTTTTAAGGAACGCTAAAAATCGGCATTGGGAAGTGAACGTGAAAGCAGCAGCAACCGATTTTGGGCACTTTTGGCTCAGAAAGCGCTTTTATGGTTAACAAACTCCTTCCGAAAACGCCTCCACCCCTTATTTCTTTTGAGATATCTGTCGTTTAGTCCTGTGGGTATAACGGTCTAAAAGATTGGGCAATGCGGTTTTCCCTTCGATGTGGAGAGACATTTCGGCCCTGTCACGGGCCTTCCATACCGCAGGAATCCACGACATTTCCGAAGTGTTACCAGTGTCTTACAGAATAGATCGAATTTGAATTGATTTTGACTCAATCCCTCAAACTGACTTTGAGATCTTTCCTCTATCTTGAGGCTCAAGCCCAACAGGGAGCCGGATTTTCTTAGAAGCCGGCCCTGGCAAGCAAGGATCCAAAAGAGATCCGCAAGGGCACAATTATGGGACGGTATCGGAGCTTGGATCTCCGCATATGGGTAATGAAAGGGCAAAACAATGTCATTCCTGATCAGAGCAGCATTCTGGCTTTCCCTGGTCATCCTGATTCTGCCTGCGGAACCAGGAAGCGAGCAATCGGACGCGTCGCTTTCCACGACTCAGGCAATTTCAGCCGCACAGGCAGCGCTGAGCGATTTCACCGGCTTTTGCTCGCGGCAACCTGACGTCTGTGCAGCGGGAGAAGTGGCGCTTGATAATTTCGCCGCCAAGGCACGCTACGGCGCCAAGCAATTGTATGTCTATCTTGATGATCAATCAGACGAGAAGGCCCCAGCAGAAACCGAACTGGCACAGAATCAACCATCGGATCGTTTGGCCCATGATCAAAAGCAACTCACAGCTTTGGTCAACGATCTGCAGCAATAGAGACGCCCTGTCTTACCACCATATTTCCAAATTTCGGGAGGCCAGACCGTAAAGCCACCCGTTTCCCCGGGTCAGACCCCTGATGAGACCACTATGTCAAACCCATGACAACCACCTCATCACTCAGGTCCCTTCAGGAGACTGACCATACTCGTCCCACTGGGCCAGTGGCCGCGCCGAAATGAAATTGCCCTTTCATTTCGGCGCTTTTTCTTTTCGTCTTTGTCTTCCTGCATCTTGCTCGTCGTGACAGGCTTGTTTAGTCTGCTCAGCGGACAAAGGCCCAAAGGAAGAGACTGCACCACCATGCCCATGACCGTCGAAGAGTTGATCGAGAATTTTTCCTTCATCGAGGATTGGGAGGAAAGATATCGCTATGTTATCGAGCTGGGCCGGGAACTGGAGCCGTTGGCAGAAGAAGAGATGAATGATGCCAACAAGGTTCAAGGCTGTGTCTCACAGGTTTGGTTGAAGACCGAACAATCAGGGGACAGCGCCAATCCGATTCTGACCTTCAAGGGCGACAGCGACGCCCATATCGTCAAAGGGCTGGTTGCGATCGCATTGGCAACCTTCTCGGGCAAACCAGCAAAAGACATTGTTGGCATTGATGCAGAAGCAGTCTTCGACCAGATTGGCCTAAGAGACCATCTGACGCCACAACGTTCGAACGGCCTCTCAGCAATGATCGGGCGTATCAAGACCGATGCACAGACCGCCCTTTCTGCCTGAGGGGAACCCTTCGGTCAGATTTGCGGGCGGTAGTCTTCCGTTCCCCAGTGTCGAATGAGATTTTGCAAAGGCCCCTGCGCTTTTTCAGACAAGCCATAGTGACGGGCAAGGCGATCAAGGGCCAATGAGAGGATCTGTTTTGCGGACCGGGCTGGCCATTGCCGCTCCCTCTCAATGGTTTCGAGCCCTTTCAGGAAACAACAAAAGTCAACCAGAATTCCGAACAGTTCGTCACCCACGTAAAGGGCGGCTTGGCTGAAGCGTTGACGGGCTCCCATGGCATTGTCGCTGATCTCAATACGCCCGAATGACCCCTGCCCCTTTCCACCGCCCGCTTTGCCGAGCTTATCCCAATTGATCCCCATCATCGGGGCCATTTGTCCCCGTTCAAAATCCAATCTAAAGCGTTCGCCCGCTTCAAATTGAGAGGAAGACAGCATCGTGCTACCATCTGGCTTCTTGCGCAGAGCCAATGCTGCCAGCGGACTTTCCTTGCGATTGATCCATGGGCGGGGCTGATGCTCAGCGCCTTTGGGCAAAGGCTGCCCCCTGTCCATGTCGGACACATCGTTGTTTGCTGGATCCTTGACCATCCGTGTGCGGACTTGATGTTGAGCGGCAAAGATCTGGTCCACTTCCTTTGCTAGCTGCGCGCGACGCAAGGCCTGTCGTCCTTCCGGTGTAACGGAAATCTGCTCACCCTCTTGCTTCAGGCAGCCTTTGCTCAGCAAATCGTGCAGAACAGCTGGTTCTTTGGCTTTCACCCCGGCCGCCTTGGACTTGAGGCAGGCTTTGAGCAGCCGCACTTCATCTGCCGACAAGACAGACAGACAAGGTCGCATAATAGGATTCCCCTTTGAGTGCATCTTCTCCGTCTTGCGTCTGTTCATTTTGACCTCCGGCAGGTTAGAGGCGTGATCAGCATCATGGTTTCAAGGGCGCTTTCAAGGCTGTTGATCAGCAGTTCAGTCTCTTCTTCCTCCCGACGATCCTCAACGACCCGGCAGGCATAGGCGACCGTGGTCCGATCGCGCCCATAATGGCCGGCAATCTGCTTCAAGGGGTAACTGAGGCTGACATGAGCGAGATACATGGCAACCTGTCGAGCAAAGGCGACCGTCTTGCGGCAACGGGTATCTGCATAAAGTGCCGAACGCGGCATGCGGTATGTGCGAGCCACCAATTCATCGACAATCACCAACGCCGGGATTGTTCTGTCGTGGTCCAGAAATCCCCTTGGTTCAACAGACCGTAGTTCACTATCAGCAGGTGTGCTGTTTAGCTGCATATTCATGATAAGTCTCCCTTATTGCCCATCCGAAAGAAATGTTAGGAAAATTTACCCCTGACAATACTACTTTAACGTGCACTCGGTATAAGTTGTGGCTAAAAATTTTCTTGAAAATTTATTCTTCAGCTCGTTGATAAAGTGAATATTTCTGTTTTTCAGACAGTTAACCCGGCTGTTCATGCAAGAAATCTGTCATACGAACACTCACTTTATACTCGCCCTTTGGTTGCAGTAGACACTGTGTGTATGACAAAACGCACGGATTGGCGCAACGACTGCGCGCAGGGACAAGCTTCAGCGCGATGCGATCTTGTCCCCGCCCACCGACTCCTCGAACCATTTGCATCCAAACAAGCTGTCTGCCCTGACCTGGTGGAGCAAAGCTTGCGACACGGGGAGAAGATCTACGATCGTCGGCGAGATCTGCCGGGTCTTTTACATCTGTTTCCGGCAGATATCGACCGGCTGGACCGGGTGTCATCCAAAGCAGTGCTGCAAAAACTGACACTGCTGGTCAAAGGAGAGCGAGCCCGCGGCCGAACGGGTCATTGGCGCTATTCTCTCGCGCGTCACATCGGCCTAAGTCAGGCGCTGCGGGCTGAAAAACTGCGGCTGATGCATGAAAGGCGTAAAGGCCGGGATTGAGCGCGTCCTTTGATCGCGAAACAAAAAAGGCAGCCCAGAGGCTGCCTTTCCATAGCTTGTCGGTCGTCTGCTGGAGAGCTGACCTATTTCTTACGACGCTGTTGTCCCAGGCCCATTTTCTTGGCCAGATTGGAACGGGCTTCCGCATAGCTTGGCGCGACCATTGGATAGTCGGCAGGCAAGCCCCATTTTTCCCGATATTCTTCAGGAGAAAGATTGTAATGGGTGCGAAGATGCCGCTTGAGCGACTTGAATTTCTTACCATCTTCGAGACAGATGATGAAATCAGGTGTAATCGACTTCTTGACGGTTACAGCTGGTTTCGGAGCTTCGACCACTTCTTCGGTCACTGGTTTCTTGGTGTCTTCCAGTGCCTTGTAAATGTCACCAATCAGTCCCGAGAGATCGTTCACCGGGACCGCATTGTTGCTGACATAGGCCGACACAATATCTGCGGTCAGTTCAATAAGCACATTATTGTCTGAGCTTTCCGACATTTCTTGGATTCTTTCTTGTTGAATTGCTCACAATCTCTCGTGGAGAGAGAAAACGCTAGAGCTAAACATTTTGACGCGGGGCTGCAAAGCCGCAAGCATTTGCTACAGTAGTAGTGGAACTCGCTTTTTACTTCAAGACAGAACGACCAAATCTTTGGTCACTTGTGGGCAACGCATCAATGCAAAGCAAAATATTAGTAAACTATAATCAGAGAAAACAGCATATTAGATAAATTCAAGGGAAGATCCCTTCAGATCACCCCACTTTTTCTACATCATCTTCCCTAACGGTATCAAGGCTGTTTGTGCTTCTTTTCATTGACGTTCGCAGCATAGTCATCGATGACCGTGCCCTTCCATGGCTTGGTTCCTGTGATATAGGCAACACGGGCAATCAGATGAGCAGAAATTGGTGCGGTAATCAGAAAGAAGGCTATTCCCGCCAAGGCTCGGCTAACGACGCTGAACTCCATCGAATAGACAGCGAGCGCCAGCAGCAGAACGCCTGACCCGACGGTCCCGGCCTTCGAAGCGGAATGCATACGGGTGTAGACGTCGGGGAACCGCAGAAGACCGATGGATGCAGACAAGATGAAGACTGCCCCAATCAACAACAACAAACCGGCAACGAAATCATGAATCATGACGCATCCCCTTTTCTGGCTTTTTCTGCCAATTGCTCGGCCTCAGCGGCCTCTTTCTTGTCATGGAAGACGGAGTCATCACCGTGACGCAAGACGAAACGGGCGAAAGCAACCGTTGACAAAAACCCCACCAGACCAAGCGCAATCGCGATATCGACATAGAGAAAATAGCCAGTTTTCACGCCAAAGACAGCAATGAAACCGATGCCAACAGCCACCAGCATATCCAGCCCGACAATCCGGTCGGACAAACTGGGTCCTTTGATGATCCGGACACTGGTCAACAAGAAGGAAATCGACAGGATCACCAAGGTGAGTAAAATGATTATATCGAGAAAAGTCAGACCTTCCATCATCTGAATGCCTCCATGATCTTGCGCTCAAATCCGTCACGGATTTCGGAGCGTAGCTCTTCAAGGTCATCAAAAGTGACAGCATGAATATAGAGTGTTTTCTTGTCGTCGGAGACGTCGACGGACAAAGTCCCGGGGGTCAAGGTGATCATGTTGGCTAGAATGGTGATTTCGATATCGCGGTCAGTGGTCAGATCATAGGCGATGAAACCGGGACGCAATTCCAGTTTGGGGCTCAGCGCCAATTTGGCGACGCGGAAGGCCGACTTCATCAGTTCGCGCAGGAACAGCATCAGAAGCGACAGCACCCGCCGCGCACGCCCCAGATAACTGAAGGCACCTACCTGTTCGCGCAGAATGAACAGAACGATCATACCCAGCATGAAGCCAAAGAGCAGGTTCGGAACGGTGAAGGAACTGCTCACGGCAGCCCACACCAAAGCCAGCAAGATATTGACGAGAAGAAGATTCTGCATCAGTGCGCTCCTTCCTGTTTCATAGGCTCGGTCTTGGTGTCATGGCCTTTGACCGTGTCCTCATGGTCTTTTGGCTGTTGTGCCTTCTCTGCCTGTTTTGCCTTTTGCTGTGCGGTCGCTGCGGAAAAGACCGCAGAGACATACCGCTCGGGATTTAGCAGCGACTGGGTACCGGACTGCACGATGGAAAGCAGCGGCGAGGGAAAGACCCCAATCAAGCAAACAATCACCACCAAAGCACCAACCGGCAAGTAGGTTTTGCTGCGGACTGGTCTGGTCAAACCCTGCAAGGGCATGCCCAATTGGCCATCCGTGGTGCCGATGGGGCCACCGCGCCAAAAAGCGTGCGCCCAGACGCGGCCAACCGAGATGGTGGTCAGGAAACCGGAGAAGAGGATGGCAAAGGCCAGCCAGCCATGACCGGCATGAATGCTCGCATCGACGAGGATGAATTTGGGCCAGAAACCGGAGAATGGTGGCAGACCGACAATCCCGAAGGCCAAGACCAGAAACAGGATCGACAGGCCATCAGAGGCTTTGTAGCCTCCCCCCACGTCGGAGAGATTGTATTTTCCGCCATTCTTGCGCATCAGGATGCCGAAAGCGAGATAGAGCCCGGTCAGCGCGATGATCGAATGGACGGCATACATGATGGCACCGGAAATGGCTTCTTCCGAACCAAGGGCGACACCGACCAGCATGGGGCCGATACCGGAAATGACCAGATAGCCGAAGACCCGGCGGATATCATTGTGCGCCAATGTGCCAAGAGCCCCAAAGATCATGGTGAAGACCGCCACCCAGGCAATCACTTCACTCAAAATGATCCGGGTGTCCGGCAACAACAGGATCATCGTCCGGATCAGGGCATAGACGCCAACCTTGGTCAGGATACCACCAAACAAGGCTGACACCACGATATTGGGCGTGTGATAGGAGGCCGGGAGCCAGAAATTGAGCGGGAAGGCCGCAGCCTTCATGGCGAAGGCGAGGAAATAAAGCGCCCCGATGGTGATGATCGGTGCGCCGGCTTCCTGCACGGCGGGCAGTTTCAGCGAAATGTCAGCCATATTGAGGCTTCCAACTGCACCGTAAAGCAAGCCGGTGGCAATCAGGAACAGGGTTGTTGCCAGCAGGTTGAGAATGGCATATTTCAGCGCCCCGTCGAGCTGGATCCGTTCTCCACCAAGGATCAGCAGACCGAAGGACGAGATCAGCATCACCTCGAACCAGACATAGAGGTTGAAGATATCGCCGGTCAGGAACGAGCCGGTCACCCCGGTCATCAAGAGCATCAGCAAGGGATAGAAACCGAAACGGCGACCGGTGACCGAAATCTCGACCAGTGAATAGATACAAACAGCAAGGGCCACAACGCCCGATATCAGAGCCATCAAAGCGCCGAAGGCATCAACGGTGAAGGTGATACCAAAGGGCGGCAGCCAGCGTCCCATCGTCATGGCAATGGGGCCGACATCCAGCACCCGCGCCAGCAACAAGGCATCAACCAGCACCAGCAAGCCCATGATCAGGGTCGCCAAAGCGCCATGCAGTTTGGTCTTTTCCCTCAGCATCAAAAGCAAGGCGCCACCAACGATCGTCAGAATGATCGGTGCAATGATCAGCCAGTCCGCGAAGTGGGTCGCTTCCATTAACATGCCCGCAGAATAGTCTACGGCGTGATCCAGATTTCCTGCCATAACTCAGCGTCTCCCTAGAAACTTACCGGCGGCAGGTCTTCATCTGCCGGTTCGGCCACGCGCATCTCTACTGCGTCGTCGGTCCCCAATTCCTGATAGGCCCGATAGACCAGCACCAGCAGGAAGGCGAGGAATGAGAAGGAAATCACGATCGCCGTCAGGATCAGTGCCTGCGGCAATGGATTGGCGGTGGGCCCTGCGGGAACCATCGCATCCAGCGGAATGATCGGCGGGACTTCACGCATCAATCGCCCGGACGTAAAGATCGTCAGGTTGACCGCATTGCCTAGAATGGCAATGCCCAGAATGATGCGAATGAGGTACCGCGAGGTCATCAGATAGACGCTGACGGAGAAGAAAACGCCGACCAGGATAGAGAGAATGGTTTCCATGGTGCCTTATTCCTCCTCCAACTTCAGCGCGATTGAGGTGATGCCGCCCAGAACGACGAAATAAACCCCGAGATCGAAAAAGAGTGGTGTCGACAAAGCCACTTCCACCCCGAGGATGGAAGGGAAGGCCCACTGACTGGTCAAAAACGGCATTCCTTGGGTGATCGACAACAGACCGGACAGGGCCGAAAGCATCAAGCCAAAGGCAGCCACACTCAGCGGCTGGAAGTAGAGCGCACGCCTCACATTCTCAACACCCGCTGCAATGCCATACATGGCGAAGGCAGAGGCTGCGATCAGGCCACCAATAAACCCACCGCCGGGATCATTGTGGCCACGCAAGGTGACAAAGATCGAAAAGAGGACCATCAGCGCGGCGATGAATGGCGCAATGGTTCTGAAAATCAGAGTGTTCATTGATCCGCCCCCTTCTGATCCTTGGATTGTTGTGTCGACGGCAATGCAGGATCCTTTGCCCCCTGCCCGCCGCGGAACTGCTTGGCGGTACCAAGGGTCAGAGTGAAGACGCAGAGTGCTGTGATCATCACCACGGCGATCTCGCCCAGCGTATCAAGGCCACGGAAGTCGACGATGATGACATTGACGATGTTGCGGCCATGGGCGATGACGCGACTATAGTCGGTAAAGAAGTTTGGAAGGCTGGTATCGAAGGAGCCTTGCGTAACAGACATCAGCAGCAAGCCAAGGCACCCACCAACGACAATGGCCACAGCGGAATCGCCAACGGTCTGGGCGAGCGGACGCTTGTCCCTTTCTTCCAGCGACAGCCGGTTCATCACCAGAGCAATGATGACAACAGAAAGGGTTTCGACCATGAACTGGGTGAAAGCCAGATCGGGCGCACCGAACATCAGGAAGATCAGAGCAACCGAGAAACCCTGAATGCCCAGCGAAATGATCGCTGTCAGTCGGGTCTTGGCTATGATGACCGCAAACAGTCCAACGACTGCGAGTAACACCACGGCCCACTCGTAAAAGTGCAATGACGGCATGGAGGGCCAGTCGGGCAGTTCGTCAAACAGGATCATTGGCGTCAGCAGGGTGCCGGCAGCGACAACGAAGGTTGCGGCCAGATACACTTCCAGATTGCCGGTCTGCAACAAACGGGTGACACGCGCAGAAAAGCGGATCAAGCCGGTGACAAAGGTGTCGAAAAAGTCGTCAGGCCCCTTGCCAATCGTGCGAATAATCCCTTGGCGGATGCTGCGAATATAGTCAGCCTCGTAATAAATAAAGATACCGCCAGCAATCGTCACCAGAGACAGGATCAGCGCTTCATTGAAATGGACCGCGAAGGTCAATTTCGCCGAGGAATGGTATCCAAGCACCGAATAGAGCATCGGGGTCAGCAAATTATCGCTGAGGAACGGGCCTATGAACATGAAAAGGAGGCCAAGCGAAGACAGGGCTATCGGGCCGATCAACAGCAACCACGGGCCGCGCTGAAAATCCTTCAGAGCGCCTTTCATCTTTTCGGTTTCCTCGCCAAGGAATGGTTTCAACGACACCACAAAAACGGCCGCAAACATCATCGAATTACCAGCCACTGCGATGATGGTCAGCAGGATTTCGTTCCATGAGCCACCTTGCAGTCCGCGATAGATCTCTTCCTTGGCGACAAAGCCCAGGAAGGGATAGATGCCGCCAACAGACATCGCGCCCAGATTTGCCGCGACGAATGTGATCGGCATTTTGTGGCGCAGACCTCGCAATTCGGCGATTTCAGATGTGCCGCATTTGTCGGTGATGGTCCCGACCATCATGAACAAGCCACCTTTGGCCAAGGCGTGGGCGAAGAGATACAGCACAGCACCGGCAATGGCCGCTTCAGACGAGGTCCCGACGAGCATAACCAGCAGGCCAAGCGAGGCGATGGTGGTGTAGGCCAGTGCCTTCTTCAGATCGAGTTGGCGCAGAGCCATGCGCGTGCCCATCAGCATGGTAAAGCCGCCAACGATTTGCAGGGTATACATCCACAATTCGGTGCTGCCCATCACCGGATGGACGCGCATCAGGAAATACACTCCCGCCTTGACCATCGTCGCGGAATGGAGATAGGCGGAGACCGGAGTTGGCGCTTCCATCGCATTGCGCAGCCAGGAATGGAACGGATATTGAGCCGATTTGGTGAACGCACCCAGCAGGATCAGAATCAACATCGGGACATAGAGCGAGTGTTCGCGCAGAACGTCGCCGATCACAATCAACTCGCTCATTTCCATGGTGCCACCAGCATAGCCCATGAGAATGAGGCCGGGCAGCAGAGCCAACCCGCCGCCGCCAGTGATCACCAAGGCCTGCATGGCCGCACGCCGGGACGCTCGCTTGAGATGGTTGAACCCGATCAGCAGGAAGGACGTGATGGACGTCAGCTCCCAATAGGTAAATAAGGTCAGAAGGTTATCGGCAAGAACCACACCCAGCATTGACCCCATGAAGAGAAACAGAAAGCAAAAGAAGCGCCCCTGCTCTGGATGCTTGCGCAAAAAGCCGCCCGCATAGAGAATGATGAAGATACCAATGCCGGAAATCAGCAGGGCAAAGAGCAAACTCAGCCCGTCAACAAACAGCGAATACTGAATATTGTATTGTGGCAACCAGGTAATTGGGGTCGGCTTCACTCCAACACCTTCGTGAGCCACCAATTCGATAAAACCGCAGAGATAGACAAAGATCGAAGCGGGCACGAGAGCCAGCAGCCATGCTGCATTGTGACCCATCAATCTCCATAAGTGAGGCGCAATCAAAGCCGCGACAAAGGGCGCAGCCATCGCAAAGTATAATCCATCACTGAATTCAAACGCCATGCGTCAAACCCCATTCAGCTTCTTTGTCTGTTATTCGCGCCCCAGGCTCCCCCCTGAATCGCGCTGGGCACCTGCCCCGTTCCATCTTGGTCAGACCTCAAACCTCGCAGTTTCAAGTCTCACAAGTCAGTAGCAACTGCTTGTTTCACAGATTCGCATTTTCTAGTGTTAGAACCAAAGGATGCTGCCCTTTGCGCTATTGGTAAAGCCTCAACCGTTAGCCATTCAATAAAACAAAGCAAAAAAATTACACAAATTCGACTTATTGCGCATTCTTTGACAAAAAACCTTCCGTTTCGGAATTAAAGATCTTCTCCTTTTCTCCGATTCACTTCAATCCAATACCAAGTATATACACGTAATATCTGATATGTGAAAAAGCGTGAAACGACCTCTAGGTTATGCAGTGGTAGAATGGATCAGATACAAATAGGACCTGCGCAAAATCTGCCAGATTTCTCGCAAGTCCTGACAAGGGTCCCGTATCGGTCCGGTAACAGATTGTATATTTGTCGTTTTTCGACGAGTACAATATGCAGAAACGAAAAAAATGAAGGTGAGGAGATCATGAGCAGAATCGAAAAGAGTGATGCTGACTGGAAGTCCCTTTTGACGGACGAGCAGTATAGAATTACGCGCCAGCATGGCACGGAGCGGGCCGGCACATCGCCGTTGAATGCTGAAAAGCGGGACGGGCATTATCATTGCGTAGCATGCGGCAATTTGCTCTTTCATTCGGGCACCAAATATGAGTCCGGCAGCGGTTGGCCAAGCTTTTATGCACCGGCGAATGAGGAAGCTGTCACCGAGCATGTCGACCGCAAGCTCTTCATGAAACGGACCGAAATACGCTGTGCCGATTGCGACAGCCATTTGGGCCATGTGTTCGATGACGGCCCCGCACCGACCGGTCTACGCTATTGCATGAACGGGGTGGCCCTGCAGTTCGAACCCGAGGAGTGAAGGCGCTCACCGCTTCTGCCATCCATCGGTCCTTCGGTCTTCGACGCAATTTGTTACCGATCCTGAGCATCCGGCCTATTTGGCATTGCATTTCGCCTTGAGGCGGGTACAGTCGCGCCATCTGCACCCACGCTTTTTTCAGCGTGGGAATGGCGTTCGACTCGCACTTGCTGGACAGGAACATGACCCAAGACACTTCCCCTCGCCGCTCTTCTTCTCTTCTTGTCCTATTGCCCCTGCTGGCCATTATGTTTGGGGCCTTTGTCTATGCGGGACTTGGCTATATCGGCTATCAGGAAGCCCAGATCCCGGAAAACTGGAAGACGAGCAAGGGGCAGATTGTGGCAGTGAGTGTCGGCAGCATCGAAACCACAAAAGCAGACGGCTCCAAGATGGAAATGTTCCAACCGCAGGTGCGCTATCGCTATGAGGTGGACGGTTCGTTCCTGATCGGGACTGAGCTGAGCCGTCATCATCCGGACCGCACCTTGAAAGGGGTTGCGGAAACGGAGATCGAGGATCTGGCGCAAGGCTCCGAGGTGACCGTCTATTACAATCCTGAGGCACCTGCTGAGAGTGTATTGCGAAAGTCAGACACGATCGGGCCGTTGCAGGCCATTTCCGCAGGACTTGCAATTGGCTTGACGACCACGGCCATTTTCCTGATCACCCTGCTGCGACGGCGCGTTGCACGTCAGGCCAAATCGGCCTGAATGGCTGTCTGAATTTGCGCGGCATTGCGGGATCCGATCCACCGGCCGATCACTCTGGCTATCCAATCCCGATCAGTTGCCGAACCCTTGCAAAGCGGAAAGGTCATTCAGAGTGCCTCCCACTCCGCCAGCGATGCTGTCTCGGACACAGCGTCGCCAACACCGTCACCAGCCAAACGAGTGGAAACTGGATCTCGCCTTACTTCACCATGCCTCACACGCTGTGAGTCAGCTTTTTATATAGTTGGATTGGTCCATGTCGATGGCCTCGACACTAAGCGAAACCGTGTCAGGCACCAGCCCTTTCAACGCATTGAACAGATCCTGAATCATCGCCTGTTTCTGCGCATCGGTGCGTCCGGCAAACAATTTTGCGTCGATATGAATGAAGGGTTGATCTGTATTGGCAGTCAAAAAGTGTTCCACCGGCAGGGCGCGCACCTTGATGGCTGCGGGATTGAACAAACCGGTCTTGTCGGCTGTGTCCCAGACAAGTTGAACCATTTTTGCGATATCAACTTTTTCTTCAATCGGCTTGGCGTAAGAAATTACCATATGCGGCATCGGATTGCTCCTCCTTGCGGCTTGTCCCTGAGGCTCTTATAGCTAACATTTATACCTGACTTTTCAATACAGACTTTTCAGCAAAGCGAATTTGATGGCACCGATCCCAGAAATCGAAACCGCACGTTTACGGCTACGTCCCATGATGATCTCGGATTGGCCAGACTATTCTGCCCTGATGCAGTCAAGCCGCGCCCAGTATATGGGAGGGCCGCATGATATTGCTGCAGCATGGGGCATGTTCTGCCATGATGTCGCCAACTGGCCGCTCTTTGGCCACGGAGCCCTGATGATCGAGGAGAAAGATACTGGCCTGTGCGTCGGTCAGGTTGGCATCAATCATGGCCCGCTTTTTGCTGAAAAAGAATTGGGCTGGTTTGTCTATCCGCATGCAGAAGGTCGAGGCTATGCCTTTGAAGCCGCCTGCGCTTTCCGGGACTGGGCTTTCGCCTCTTTGGGGCTTCAAAGCCTTGTCAGCTACATGGACCCGGCCAATGACCGGTCCCGGCGCCTTGCAGAGCGAATGGGGGCCGTTCCCGACCCGGATGCAGCAAGAACAGAGCCACAGGACCTCGTCTATCGCCATTTGAACAAAAGCCCGTGAACAACACAGGCGCCGCAAGGCGGGCGCTTGCAGAATGTACTGCGAGACCTTACCTCTGGACTTCACGAATGGACCCGAAACAAAGAAAGCATAATGTCTCAGTTTTCCGCTTCTAAAGCCACCAAGGCCGCCTATCCGCTTGATGCTCCCCGCGCAGAGAAGCGCGCTTACAGCGTTACCCATCACGGCATCGAAATGACCGACGCCTATGCCTGGCTCAGGGCGGACAATTGGCAGGAGGTTATGCATCAGGGCCGAGAGGTCTTGCCCGACGCCATTGAATCCTACCTGGAGGCCGAAAACGCCTATACCAATCAGGAAATGGCCGACACGGAAACCCTGCAAAATGCCTTGTTCGAGGAGATGAAGGGGCGCATCAAGCAGGATGACAGCTCCGTTCCCTCCCCTGACGGTCCCTTTGCCTACAGCTCGCGCTTCATTGAAGGCGGGCAATATCCTCTGGTGGTTCGCACCCCGCGCGAAGGCGGCGACGAAGTGATCCTGTTCGATGGCAACAAGGAAGCGGAAGGGCATGCCTTTTTCCGGCTGGCGTCGACCGCTCACAGCCCGGATCATGCGCGCCTTGCCTGGGCAGTGGACACCAAGGGGTCAGAGTATTTCACCATCCGGGTGCGCAATCTGGCGACCGGTGAGGATTTGTCTGATCAGATCGAAGGCACCACTGGTGGAGCAATATGGAGTGCGGACAGCAGCCATTTCTATTATACATGGCTCGATGACAACCACCGCCCCTGCAAAGTGTTCCGCCACAAGATCGGCACAGCCCAAAGCGATGACGCACTGATCTATGAAGAGCAGGATCCCGGTTTCTTTGTCGGCATTGGCAAAAGCCAGTCGGGCAATCACATCATCATCGACTGCCATGACCATGAGACCAGTGAATGCTATTTGCTTGACGCACGGGACAATGAGGCCAAGGCCCGATTGATTGCCGCTCGCGAGTCTGGCATCGAATATAGCGTCGATGAGGGCATGGGGATCCTCTATATTCTCACCAATGCGGATGGAGCGGAGGACTTCAAGCTGGTCACCGCTGCGCCGACCCAGTCGGGCCGTGAGCATTGGCAAGACATGATTGCCCATGAGCCGGGCCGGTTGATCCTCAGCCATGAAATATTCAAGCGCCATTTGGTCTGGATGGAGCGGGCCAATGGCCTGCCCCGGATTCAGATCCGCAACATCGCCAACGGCGCGCAACATGCCATTGCCTTCGAGGAAGAGGCCTATGCGCTCGGGCTCGGAGGCTCGCTCGAGTTTGACACCGACGTGATCCGTTTCAGCTACAGCTCGATGACGACCCCTTCGCGTACCTATGATTATAACATGGCCAGCCGGTCGCGGACCCTGCGCAAGGAGCAGGAGATCCCGTCAGGACATGATGCGTCACAATATGTCACCCGTCGCCTGATGGCTGCCAGTCATGATGGGGTCGAGGTGCCAGTCACCCTGCTCTATCGCAAGGATACGCCGCTCGATGGTTCGGCTCCGTGCCTGTTATATGGCTACGGATCCTACGGCATTTCCATTCCGGCCAGTTTCTCGACCAATGCGCTCTCACTGGTGGATCGCGGTTTTGTCTATGCCATTGCTCATATTCGCGGTGGCAAGGAGAAGGGCTTTGCCTGGTACTCCAACGGCAAACGCGAGAAGAAACCAAACACCTTCAAGGACTTTATTGCGGCGGGTGAGTTCCTCGTCGAACAAGGATATACCGCGCGCGGCCGGATTGTGGCTGAAGGCGGATCGGCTGGCGGTATGCTGATGGGGGCGGTTGCCAATATGGCACCGGATCTTTTCTCTGGCATTCTGGCTTTGGTGCCGTTCGTCGATGTGCTCAACACGATGCTCGATGACACGCTGCCCCTCACTCCGCCAGAATGGCCAGAATGGGGCAATCCCATCGCTTCGGAAGAAGACTACCGCACGATCGCGGCCTATAGCCCCTATGACCAGGTCAGGGAACAGTCCTATCCGGCCATCCTGGCTGTTGGTGGATTGACCGATCCTCGGGTCACCTATTGGGAGCCTGCAAAATGGGTCGCCAAGCTGCGCGAAAAGCGGCTCGATGACAATTTGCTGCTGCTGAAGATCAATATGGATAGCGGCCATGCGGGCGCATCAGGGCGCTTTGATCGCCTGAAGGAAACCGCCCTTGAATATGCCTTTGCTCTGAAGATCAGCGGCAAGCTCTGATCGCCCCCCAAACAACAAAAGCCGCCCCATATTGGGCGGCTTTTTTGTTTTGGCTTCAGCGATGGCGATCAACCAAAGCGTTGACTGGTCATGTTGACAACCTTCTTGGCAATGGTCTTGATCAGACCGCCCTGATTATAGGCTTGAAGCGCCAATGATCCCATCAGGCTTTCAGCCTGCGCCATATGCTTGAGCGGAGTTGGTGTTGCCCCAAAGCGCGCCTTGTAGGCTTCATCCCCGATGGTAAAGTCCGCACGAAGGTCGCCTTGCTCGGCCCGAAATTCGAGCACATAGTCCATGGCCAGGATGCCCGGCGACAATTTGGCATACCGCCCTTCCGTGATGCCTCCGAGAATGAAGTGGTAGCAATGGTTATGGATCAGGCCAAATTCCACTGCAACAACATCGCCCCCGGCACGCAGGATTGATGTTTGGGCCAGACCGATCCGGGCCCCTTCCTTGGCAACCTTCGAATAGAAGTCAAAAAAAGCATCCTGCTGGAACAGGTCGTCGTCATAGCGCGCGGATCGCTGCTCGCGCATCAGATCCATTGCCAGCTGAATTTCTACCGGGTCGTCAAGCACTTCATAGGAAACTTCGCCGAACTCTTCCAACTTGCGTCGATTGCGCCGCAAGGTCTTACGAAAGCTTGAAGACATGATTGCCTTCTTCCAATCCTCATACGGGGCGAAAAGGTCGACGTCATGAGCGCAGCTTTCCATTACTCCAACGTCGCCTTCACCGAGCATCTGCTCTATGACCTCACAACTTTTCGAGACTTTCCGGAAAAAGATCAAATGAACCGGGCGCAGTTCATTGATGATCTTCTCTCGCAACCTGTCATCGGAAAGCAAATCGTCGCCAAGTTCCTTGACCGTGATCGCCGCATTATAGTCGCAAATCCCCAAATCTGCAGGCTCGATACAACTCAGTCCCACATAGGAACTGCGCACCAGCGGCAGCACAGATTTCAAGCTGCCATTGTTTGGGTCACGAACCGTTATGATGACGGGATCAACGCCGCATTTGGGAATGAGATTCTGATACATCAGATGCAGCCACAACGGATGCTGGAACACCGTTGCGTTGCTGGTCTCATACAAGGTCTGAAATTCTTCGCTCAGAAAATCAAATGCATCAAGATATTCTATTTTAAAACAATGCCTGTTGGGCACGACATATCTCC
This sequence comes from Cohaesibacter sp. CAU 1516, assembly GCF_005771485.1. Lineage (NCBI taxonomy): Bacteria > Pseudomonadati > Pseudomonadota > Alphaproteobacteria > Hyphomicrobiales > Cohaesibacteraceae > Cohaesibacter > Cohaesibacter sp. CAU 1516. Next base: position 116,736 of record NZ_VANT01000005.1, read on the forward strand.
CCACGTCCGTCGCCTGAGCCACCATCTGGTGTCTGCCCAAAAGTTAGGCGAAAAACCTTCAGATTGTGTTTCCGAATGTTTCCCTCCTGCGGATCGCAAGAAAGAAAGGGCTTTAGGGTTAACGAAAGCCAAACGGCCTTGGGGAAAAGAGAATATGGCAGCTGATACCCCATACTGGCTTGTTCATGCTTGTGAGACGCCTGGGCACCACAGACTGTGTTGCAGCATTTGTGCAAACCTGCCATATCAGGCCATTGTCGGAACTTCAGTGTGATTCGCCTTCTGTGGGCGCGTTCTTCAGGTTGTTAGCGTTATGCATAAAGATGTCATGGCCAATGAACAGGCAGCCCACCGTCCGAGCCTACTGTTTTTTGCGCCGGACCGTGCGGACGCCGCTCTCGCCGAGGCGGCCTACATGCTGTATCTCGATGAGTTGCTGGACGCACAGCAGTTTGACATCACGATTATAGCTCCCAATGGCTCACGGTTGGCAGACAGGGCACGAGCCGAGGGGTTAACGTTGCATCCCCTGTCGGACTTTGCCCGCAAGTTGCTGATGCGCACGCCCCAATTGTGGCCGATCCTGACTGCTATGCGGCGCTGGCGCTATGATATAGCGCTGACTCATGAGGGCTATGCCTGTCGCGGTCTTGGGGTGATTGCCCGCAAGGTGGTCGGCATTTGCCACGATGATCAGGTTGAGCGCTTCAGCGCAGCCAACCAGATCATTGTTCTGAATTCCGGCATTGCCGACCTTGCGAAAGACCTGATCGAGGATGGTCCGCCGATTGAAGTTCTGCCCTATCCCTATGATTGCCGGTTTGATAGCGTCAAAACCTTGCCCGACGAGCAGACCCCGCTGCGTATCGGCACCTCCGCTCCTTTCCTTGAGGGTGACGGGCTTGGGGTTTTCATTCACATGGCGCAATTGCTCAAGCAGAGCCATCCGGAGATCCACTTTGTCGTTGCTGGCAATGGACCGACCGAGCATGACATGAAGGAACTGGCGGATCATATCGCCCCCTTCATCGAGTTTGTCGGAGTGGCATCGAGCTATGAGTTGGCCAACAGCATCGATCTTTTTTGTCTGACCTCAAGGGACACTGCCTACTCGCTTGACTTGTGCAGCATGATGGATGCGGGTCTTGCCTGTGTTGCCACCTGCACCAATGGTGCGATGGATATTCTCAAAGGTGGCATGGTGGCGCCTTTGGTGCCAATTGATGATGGTTTTATGTTGGCGGTACAACTTCAGGAGTTGCTTGACGATCGGGCGCATATCTACCGCATCAAGAAGGCATGCTATGAGAGAATCCGCGAAGAGGATTTTTCACGTTCTCATTTTTCCTATCGATTGCAGAATCTGCTGCTTTCGCGCTCTGGGCGATGAGTGCCTTGAGAGCACGACCGCGGCCATTTTGATGCCACATCTCAAAAGAGACGCAATAATTGCTCTATCTCTTTCTTTTCAATTGTGAATTTTTTAGCAGTTCGTCGAAGAATTGACCTTGCCCCCTTGTTCTCGGACCGCTTTGACCCTATTTTGACCTAAATCAAACAGCAAAACCCTCCCGGAGATGCTGGCTTTTCGACAAGGAGATATTCGATGGCTTTTGAACTTCCCGAACTTCCTTATTCCTATGACGCGCTCGGTGACTTCATGTCCGCTGAAACGCTCGAATTTCACCATGACAAGCATCACCTTGCCTATGTCACCAACGGCAACAACCTGCTGAAGGATTCCGGTCTGGAAGGCAAGAGCCTCGAAGAAGTCGTCAAGGAAAGCTACGGCAAAAATCCGGGCCTGTTCAACAATGCGGCTCAGCATTACAACCATATCCATTTCTGGAAATGGATGAAGCCGGTCGCCAAGGAAGCTGGTGTACCGGGCGCTCTGGCCGCAAAGATCGAATCTGATCTGGGTGGCATGGACAAGTTCCGCGCCGACTTCATCAATGCTGGTCTGACCCAGTTCGGTTCTGGCTGGTGCTGGTTGGCTCTGGTTGACGGCAAACTGGCTGTCACCAAGACCCCGAACGGCGAAAACCCGCTGGTGCATGGCGGCGTGCCGCTCTTGGGCTGTGACGTTTGGGAGCATTCCTATTACATCGACTACCGGAATGCGCGTCCGAAATATCTCGAAGCATGGTTCGACAATCTCATCAACTGGGACTATGTCGCCGAGCTTCTGGAAGCTGCTTCCTAAGGGAAAAAGCACCTGTCTCTGACTGACGACCTCAGAAACAGGAAAACCCCGTCTCTTCAAGAGGCGGGGTTTCTTTTTGTCTTGTTCTGCTTCGCCTGCTGCACCTCAGCCAATTTCGCTCTCTCAGAGCCCGCGTCGGCAGGGTTTGATGGCGTGGAAGTCATAAAATTCGGTGCGCTTCCAATAAAGCCAATTCTCACAATCCTGACGGCTCTTGAAACAACCGATTGCATTGAAATATTCCCGGCGCGGCCCCCAGTCAAACATCGTGTCTCGCTCGCGCGAGCCTACATGGCGCCCCCACCAGACCCGCGAGGCTCCGATTTGCTTGGCCAGCGCGAAGCACTTTTCCGGTTTGGGATTGGGGCGCTGGGCAGCGTGCGATGGCAAGGAGAGCATGACCATCGGTCCGGCTATGACCGAGAGCGTGATTGCCAATGAGAGAAACGCATAAAGACTCTTTCTCGCCAAAATCAAGCTCCTGAGATTAGAGATCCGGGGATGGACCTCTTCAATATTCTGTCTTCGTGATCCTGACTTGACCGACAGGCATGCCACAATGGGCGTGGTGCAGACTGCAAGGATCAGAAACCTGTCAAAAATGGCAATCCATTCCTGACGCTCACTGGTTATCTAGATCAGCAAAATGTCAAAAGCTGGGCAATAGTCCAACTGGTTGTTAACGGATGCAATAACTCCAAGAACAAAAAAAGGGAGCAATGCTCCCCTTTGTGAATGCCCAATTTTCAGGCGCCGTTGGCCCTCTATTTGTGGGCATAGTCCCAATAGAGCGCACGCGCACGTTCGGCGATGGGGCCGATACCAAGCTCACGATCACAGAATGTGTGGATCGGGGTGACCTTGGAATAGTTGCCCGTCGAGAACATTTCGTCAGCCTCAAGGCAATCCTGCGGCTTCAGGGTACATTCGACCACTGTTTCGCCAGCTTCCCGAAGCAGCTTGATGACACGCTGGCGGGTGATGCCATTGAGGAATGTCCCATTCGGGATCGGGGTCTTGACGATGCCGTCCTTGACGATGAAGACGTTGGCGGTGGCCAGTTCAGCAACATTGCCCAACATGTCGCAAACAAGCGCATTGTCAAAGCCATTGGCAATGGCTTCGTTGAGACAGCGAGCATTGTTGGGATAGAGGCAGGCTGCCTTGGCGTTGACCGGCATGGTTTCAATTGTCGGGCGACGGAATGAGGTGGTGCCGACACTGATGCTGCCAGTCTTGTTCAGGGGGGCATCGAACAGCGTCAGGCAAAAGTCGATTTCATCAGGATGGGCGGCGATGACACCATTGCCCTGCCCAACGGCCCAATAGGTCGGGCGCACATAGATGGCAGAGCCTGCGTCGAATTTGGCCGCGCCTTCCTTGGTCAGCTCCATCATTTCACCAACCTGCATGGTCGGATTCATACCAAGAGCCGAGGCCGAATCGTTGGTGCGACCACAATGAAGGTCGAGATCAGGCATCACACCGTCAAACACGCGGGCACCGTCAAAAACCGTCGAGCCAAGCCAGAAGGCGTGGGCCCGAGGGCCCATCAGTGGCGGATTGCCTTCATGCCATTCCCCTTTGTACCAGGTCCAGGTTTTTGAAAATTCCGTCATCGTCTTTCCCTCAGTTGTTGTCCCATGCCTTGTCTGGTTCGCGCATACAGGTACTTTCCCGGCCTTTGACCCTTCACGGGAGCCGGCCTGATCCTTTGCATTGCGATGTGTCCGGGGTGCCTTTCGGCAGGCATGGCAGGATATTTTTCAGATCTGAATGGAAACCAAACTGGGCGCAGAGGTCAAGACATTCCTGTCTATTGATGAAATAAGGTGCAAATCATTCTCTCTTCTGTTGAAAGAGCAAAGAAAGCGCAAGAAACCTTCTCAAACTACGCACTTTTACCCCACCATCTCGCCTATGGGGTGCCTACGACCCTTTGCCCCCTTGAAATATGGTCAACCATGGGCAACTCTGCCTTTCCGCTCCGGCCCTGTTATTTGCGGCGCCGAGGCAACAAATCAAAATGGCTTTCGGCCTGAAGGCAAAGCCAACCTGAATAAAAAAAGAACCTGACGATAAAAAAAGGGGGAGAGAGACATGGCGGGACAGGATCCATGCTCCATTTTCGTATTTGACGCCTATGGGACCTTGTTTGATGTTCATTCTGCCGTGCGCCGCCATGGCGATCGTCTCGGTCCAGACGCACAGGCTTTTTCCGATCTGTGGCGACTAAAGCAACTGGAATATAGCTGGATCTATGCCCTAATGGAGCGTTATGTCGACTTTTGGGCTCTGACCGAGCGCGCACTCGACTTTGCTTTTAGCAAATATCCCGAAGTTGACCGTGCTGTGCGCGGCGATTTGTTGGCGGCCTATGAGGAGTTGGATGCCTATGAAGAAGTGCGCACCATTCTTGAGCAGCTGAAGGGAAGCGGGAAAGAACTGGCGATTCTGTCCAATGGCTCACCCGCCATGCTGTCGTCGGCAGTGGAGCGCAATGGTCTTGGCGACCTGTTTGATCATGTCCTGTCGGTCGATGGCATTCGCACCTTCAAGACAAAACCGGCGACCTACGATCTGGTGACCACGGCCTTTCGCTGTTTCCCCAGTGCGGTGTCTTTCCAGTCTTCAAACCGCTGGGACATTGCCGGGGCAAGCGCCTATGGCTTCCAGACGGTCTGGATCAACCGGACCGGCCAACCAGATGAGTATCGCGACTTCTCACCCTTGGCGCAGCTGAAGGATCTGACAGGGCTTCTGAATCTTTAAAGCGCCTTGCCCAACACCCAGAATTCCGAGCCGTTCTTGTCGAATGGCTCGATCTTCTGATAGCCGCTGGTCCGGTGCAGGTCCGGCTCTCCAGTGGCGATGAACAGCTCTTCGAAGCCATAGTCACGGGCGATGGCCTCGACCTTCTCGACCAGATCAAGGGCCAGAGACGAGCCTTTCAGGTCAGGGGCGAACGAGATACCAGAAATCCAAGGTCCAAGATCGTCAAAGGCTTCGGTATCGGTCTGGACCAGAGCCGCGAGTCCGACAATCTGCCCTTCCTTCTCCCCGTCTGCCCGGTAAGCGACAATCGCATCTTCCTGCTCACCATCAAGCGCCAGCTTGCGGAAGGCAGCCAAGCGCATTTCGTACCCCTCTATGCTGTCATCACCGCTCAAATCCGCATGAAAGGCGGCGCATGGTGCGGCAAGGTCAGGCAGTTCGGACAGGCGAATGAAGTCGAGAGTCTGGAGACCAGTCATCAGGTCTGGCTTTCCTTGGTGATCCATTTGCCGACATTCTGAGGGGCTTGATAGCCCTCCATGCGATCGAGCAATGCGGTCACCTCTTCCTCAACAATCAGCATATCGCGGTGGCCTTGCTTGACAAAGGCTTCGGCCACCATGTTGTCGAAGAACTTGATGAGATGGTCATAATATCCATCGACATTGAGCAACGCAGATGGCTTGCCGTGCCAACCGAGCATGCCCCATGTCCAGACCTCGAACATTTCGTCCATGGTCCCTGCCCCACCGGGGAGCGAGACAAAACCATCGGACAGTTCGACCATCATGGCTTTACGGGTATGCATGCTGTCGACAATATGCAGCTCGGTGAGGCCTTTGTGGTCGACTTCCTTGCGCATCAAAGCATCGGGCAGGACCCCAATCACTTCGCCACCCGCTTCCAATGCGGCATCGGCGACGACGCCCATCAGGCCAACAGAGGAGCCGCCATAAACGACGCGGTATCCCCTGCGCACGATTTCCTTCGATAGGGTGATGGCAGCTTGTTCAAATTCCTTCTTGCGGCCCCAGCTGGCGCCGCAAAAAATGCAGATGCTCTTCATGGCAAGTCTCTTGTCTGTTCTGTTTGCGTGAGACTATTGCAGATTCGTTACTTGATGACGACAGCAGTACCAGAGGCTGCGACCATCAGCATCGAGCCACGCTCACCGACCGTTTCATAATCCACGTCAACGCCAATCACAGCATTGGCTCCGAGGCGCTGGGCATATTCGGTCATTTCGTCAAGGGCAATGTCCCGCGCCTTTTGCAACTCGCCTTCATAGGCTCCGGCCCGACCACCGACGATATCTCGGATTCCGGCAAAAAAGTCCTTGAAGACGTTGGCACCCAGAATGGCCTCGCCATTGACCATGCCTTTATAGTCAACGATCTGGTGGCCTTCGACATTATCGGTGGTGGTGATCAGCATGGATGTATCCCCCTATGGCTGCTGAATGCGGCTTGGATCATCCATAGGTGGGATCTGTGACAAGGGGATCAAGATGCCAGATAAAAAGAAAGCCGCCCCGTGGGGCGGCTTTCCTATCTCGTTCGAACGTTGGGCGACTTATTTGTAGCCGAGACGCTCGTTGAGTTTTTCGATCACGTCGATTGCGGAGTCTGCAATCACGGTGCCTGGAGCGTAAATCGCTGCAGCGCCAGCTTCGTAGAGAGCATCGTAATCCTGTGGAGGAATAACACCACCAGCAACGATCATGATGTCGCCACGACCTTCGTCTTCGAGCACTTTCTTCAGAGCAGGAACCAGGGTCAGGTGACCAGCTGCCAGAGAGGAAGCTGCTACGACGTGAACGTCGTTTTCAACTGCCTGACGGCCAGATTCTTCTGGGGTCTGGAAGAGAGGTCCGATATCAACGTCGAAGCCGAGGTCAGCAAAGCCGGATGCAACCACTTTCTGGCCGCGATCGTGGCCGTCCTGGCCCATTTTGGCGATGAGGATACGAGGACGACGACCGTCGTTTTTCTCGAAGTCAGCAACCAGTTTTTCGATCTTCTCGATTTTGTCAGACATCGCAGCAGCCTCTTTACGGTAGACACCGGAGATGGACTTGATCTCTGCTTTGTGACGGCCAACGACTTTCTCGATAGCGTCGGAGATCTCACCAACAGTTGCCTTAACGCGAGCAGCTTTCACGGAGAGGTCAAGCAAGTTGCCATCGCCAGCCGCACATGCGTTGGTCAGAGCGGTCAGAGCGGAGTCGACATCAGCCTGACTACGCTCGGCCCGCAGGCGCTCGAGTTTTTCAAGCTGCTGTTGACGAACAACCGTATTTTCCACTTTAAGAACTTCGATCTGCTCGTCAACTTCTGGAACATACTTGTTCACGCCAACAACGGTCTGGGAACCGGAGTCGATGCGAGCCTGAGTTTTCGCAGAAGCTTCTTCGATGCGAAGCTTAGGAACACCAGATTCGATGGCTTTTGCCATGCCGCCCAGTTCGTCGACTTCCTCGATATGCTTGAGTACTTTTTCTACCAGCTCGGCAGTCAGTTTCTCAACATAGTTGGAGCCACCCCATGGGTCGATCACTTTGGTGGTGCCGCTTTCCTGCTGCAGGAACAGCTGGGTGTTACGAGCAATACGAGCAGAGAAGTCAGTTGGCAGAGCCAGTGCTTCGTCAAGCGCGTTGGTGTGCAGGGACTGCGTGTGGCCCTGGGTAGCACCCATTGCTTCGATCGCGGTACGACCGATGTTGTTGTAAACGTCCTGAGCGGTCAAAGACCAACCGGAAGTCTGGGAGTGGGTACGCAGGGAGTAGGATTTAGGATTCTTCGGATTGAAGCGTTCCTTGACCAACTTCGCCCATACCAGACGACCAGCGCGCATTTTGGCAACTTCCATGAAGAAGTTCATGCCAATTGCCCAGAAGAAGGACAGGCGCGGTGCGAAGGCATCAACGTCGAGGCCGGTTTCTACACCAGACTTGATGTATTCCAGACCATCGGCGATGGTGTATGCGAGTTCGAGGTCAGCGGTCGCACCTGCTTCTTGCATGTGGTAACCGGAGATCGAGATCGAGTTGAATTTCGGCATGTTCTGCGAGGTGTACGCAAAGATGTCCGAAATGATGCGCATGGAAGGTGCTGGTGGATAGATGTAGGTGTTACGGACCATGAACTCTTTCAGAATGTCGTTCTGAATGGTACCGGCCAGCAACTTCTGGTCTACGCCCTGCTCTTCAGCTGCGGTGATGTACAGAGCCAGAACTGGAAGAACGGCGCCGTTCATGGTCATGGACACGGACATCTTGTCGAGCGGAATACCGTCGAACAGGGTGCGCATGTCGTAGATGCTGTCGATGGCCACACCAGCCATACCAACGTCACCTACCACGCGTGGGTGGTCAGAGTCGTAACCGCGGTGGGTTGCAAGGTCAAACGCGATGGAGAGACCTTTCTGACCAGCGGCCAGGTTACGACGGTAGAATGCGTTGGATTCTTCAGCGGTGGAGAAACCGGCATACTGACGAACAGTCCAAGGACGCTGGGTATACATGGTCGGGTATGGGCCACGAGCGAACGGAGCCATACCTGGGTAGCTGTCCAGGAAGTCGTAGGATGCGATGTCAGCATCGGTGTAGGTGTTCTTCACTGCGATGCCCTCAGGGGTCATCCAGGAAGCGTCGGAGCCATTGGCCACTGGGCCTTCAGGCTTGAATGCGACGTCGGCAAAATTAGGGAGTTTGCTCATAATTCAAGTTCCTTAAGCCTTAAGCCTTCGCGATGCCCAAACGAGCGTGGATGTTCTGCAGTTCACCAAGAACGTCGCAGCCTTCGAAGCAGTAAGCTTCAACACCAGCAGCAGACAGTTTTTCCATGATGTCAGCAGGACGACCAGCCAGCCAGAGCATTTCAACGCCAGCTTCTTTGAGTTCCTTGGCAACTTCTTCGCCCATTTCTTCATAGCGAGCATCAGACGCTACGAGACAAGCGATTTTCGCACCGGAAGCCTTGAAGGCTGCGCCGATTTCGCCAGTTTCCAAGAAGTTCTGATCGGACAGAGACTTGATGCCACCGGCTTCGAAGAAGTTTTTCGCCCAGGTTGCACGTGCGGTGAATTCGGCAATTTTACCGATCTGAGCAAAGAAGACGGTTGGTTCACCGGCAGCTTTGGCAGCATCACGCAGCGCTTCGAAAGGCATGGAGTAGCGGAAGACTTTGAGAGGTTCGCAAGATTCGCCTGCTGGAGCCGCAGCCAATTCGGTGCGTTCAGCTTCGTCAACAGCGGTTTCGCCTTCCAGAATGTTCGGGAATGCGGAAGAACCGGTCAGCGCTTCTTTACGCTTGGCGATCAGTGCGTTACGGACTTCGCTCGACTTGGCGATAGCTTCCTGAACCAGACCGGATTTCAGAGCTGCGTCGATACCGCCGGCAGCAAAGATTTCCTGGAACAGAACCCAAGCAGCGTTGCCATACTGGTCGGTCAGATCTTCAACATAGCCCGAACCAGCTGCAGGGTCAGTGACGCGATAGAGGTTGGATTCCTCGATCAGCATGATCTGCAGGTTACGAACGATACGACGACCCAGAGCATTTGGCAGGCCAAGTGCGATGGCATGTGGCAGGATGCAAACGCTGTTTGCCCCACCAACACCGGCAGCGAAGCCAGCGGTGGATACGCGCAGGGTGTTCACCCATGGATCCAGACGGGTGGTCATAGCAAAGGAGGTTTCAGCATGCAGGCTGAGCGCTTTGAACTCAACGCCAGCAGCATCCAGCAGGTTCGCCCACAGTTTACGCATGGCGCGCAGTTTGGACAGGGAACCGAACTGGTCAGCGCTTACGGACAGGGTGACATCGATGAGACCAAATGCCTCTGCGGTGTCAAAGCCGTTTTCTTCAAGCGCCTTCACATAGGTGATGATGGTTGCGACAACAGCGCCGAGTTCCTGAGAATCGGAAGCGCCAGCATCATGGTAAGGACGGCCATCAACAGTGATGAATGGGCCTTTGAAGCCTTTGTCCTGCAAGCCACGGATGGTTTCAGCCAGTTCAGCTGCCCAACCGGTAGCAACACCACCAGTGGAAGCGAAGTTGCCCAGAGGATCAAAACCGAAGGACAGGCAGAGACCAGCTGGGGCAGCGCCCTTAGCTTCAACGAACTCTACGAAAGCAGCCTGGCCAGCGCCTTCGAGGCGGAGGCTAACGACGTCAAGCATGACACCGTCGAGTGCTTTGGCGATTGCGTCCTTGTCAGCGGCAATACCGTAGCCACGGGCGGCTGCGCTGCCTGCGAAAGGAACAACCAGCATGTTGGAGCCGTTTTTCAGGTCGTCCAGCGCTTGCTTGTTAGCTTTAGCGACATCTGGATTGTCGACGCGCTGAGCAACAGCCCAAGGGGTGTTGTCTGCACGCATGGCCAGAGGCTCTTTGCCTTTGGCACGGTGATACATTGGTTCCACTTCAAGACCATCAACGGTCTTGGTGGTCAGGCGGGAAACAGGTTTCCCTTTGAGGGCCTTTTCTACTGCCGCAACCCATTCATCACGGGAGAAGCCAGGAAAAGTGTCAGTTATCCTCAGAGCATCGCTCATCGTGTTCGCTCCAGTTAGTTAAAGATGAATACAGGAAACACGCCGCTCGCGCCCCTGCTCCAACCTCGGATTGAGTTTCCCAAACGCCGCCCCTCTCGCTCACTCAGCGGTTTGGCGCTTCCCTTGCGAAACATGCATCTGAACTGAATGATAGAGCAATGAACATCGACCGCTTTGTTATATCGCAAGTCCCTGTCCAAAGATGCGCTATTCTCCTCAGCTCTCATGATGTTCTTGTCGAATGCCGTGGACCCGAAATCGGAAGCCATTCTGGCCCAACGATTCAACGACGGATTGAAGGTGACCGAACTGGTCGGGATCCAACTATGGTTTAAGACCCACCCGTCCGTTCCGCAAGCTGGCCAAATGGTCCGGTTTGGGTTTGATATGTCTCAAATACATTTTCTCAGGCTGCGGAAACTGGCGAAATTCTCAGGGAAAATGCCTAACCCCTGCCTAGTCCAGACTGTTACGAATCATCGCACCGGTGATCTGGTATTTCCGCTTTGTCTTACAGGCATAGGTCGATTGATTTTTACGCAGACTTGACGAAACCATCGTCATTTTTGCCAAATCCAACGTTATAACCGCCGTTCACATCTGTTCAGAACCCAATATTTATGGTCGCGCTGTCACTCTTTTGGGTTGCCCTTTAGGGAACAATGGTTCAGGTATATCTACGGGTAAAAGTGGGGAAAGCGACTGTATTTCGATCCTGAATGTTCGGGATTGCGATTCATGTTGCCTTAAATAACAAATCAGGCGTCTCGATGGGGCGCTCAGATCGCAACACCAGAATTGCAGAAAAAGATAAATGTTCCATACCCAATGGTCTGCCAACGAGGCGATTCTGTCCGGACAGAATCGCGGTGGCACAAAAGGTTTATATCAGGAAATTGGGCAACGATTTCGCACTTATGGTGTGGAACGTGTTCTGATTTCGGGCATCCCCCTTCCTGGTCGTGACATGAGCAAGCTCGTGCTTCACCAAAATTGGGGCCAAGAGCCACTCACCCCTGTTCAATTGTCACAGATTCGCGGTAATGACGCGCTCGTGCGACGTCTTGCGGTGGCTCACAGGCCGGTCCGCTTGCTATCAAATGGCGCAGAAACCGAATGGCTGGCAAACGCTCCTCTATATGGTTTGCTTAAACGCAACAGCGGTGACCAGAATGGTTTCGACTCACTGATCGGCATGCATATTCCGCTCGAGCAGTTGCAGATACTGATCCTTCTGGCCGGCGCCAACGTTACCATTTCCGATGCTGACCTGTGCAATGCCATGAGCATGATCAGTCGCGATATGGAAGCGATGCACAGCGTCAAGCCATTGCTGCCGCCCCGTCCCGGCGAACTGTCCGTGCGCGAAAAGATGGTTCTGAGCAAGACGGCGGAAGGCAAGACTGCCAATGACATTGCCGTTGAGTTGGAAATTTCCCAGCGGACGGTGCATGCCCATCTGCAAAATGCTTCAGAGAAGATGCAAGCGGCCAACAAAACCCAGACGGTCGTTGAAGCTTTGCGTTACGCCCAGATCTCACTTGCCTGAGCAATAGACTCTTCGATGATGACAGCAAGACCGATTCTCGGTCTGCCTTGCAAAGAATGCCGCTTCATCGCGGCATTTTTTGTGTTTTGTAACAAAGTTTGTCCGTCCGGAAACACGATACAGTGGGTTACCAAAAAACTGGGATCTCACTTGCCTGTTTGGCGCCAGAGCCACGTCAACCGCTCCTATTGTTGCTAAGATCTGAATATACAGACCAACTCGACACAGGAGACCATCATGAAAACTCTTCTCAGCGGAGCTCTGATTGCGGCAGTTGCTATGACCGGCGCAGCAATGGCCTTTGGCCCCGGTTATCAGACCAACCAGCAAATGACACAGAATAACGGTCAATTCCAAATGCAACGCCCCGGCATGAGGCAAGGAATGGGACCAGGCATGCGGCAGGGAATGGGCCGCAGAATGGACTTCAATCAGACTCAGACCAACGCCTTCCCCAACCGTGGCAAGCGCACCGGAGAACCGGTGTTCGTCGATAGCTGGGACAGTGATGAAGACGGCACCGTCAGCCTTGCAGAAGCCAACGAGCGTCGAGCCGAGTTTTTCAGCGTGCTGGATGATGATGAAGACGGCAAAATTGTCGCCAAGGAGTTCACGGCCTTCCTGACCAACCAGAGAATGCCGCCAGAGGAAGCCACCAATGGGCAGCGAGGCCTGTTTGGCATGGATCTCGCCTTCAATGATGCCAACAAGGATGGTTTTGTGACCAAGGAAGAATTCCTGGCTCAAACCCAGCGTTGGCTTGATGGCATGGATCGTTCGGGTGACGGCAAAGTGACAAGCGCGGACTTCGGGCCGCGCAACGGACAGATGGCCAATAACAGCCAGTCCAACCAGACCTGGGGACCGGGCCGTGGCATGAAACAGGGCATGCAACGCGGTATGGGCCGTGGGATGAGACAGGGCATGGGCCGAGGAATGGGCCGCGGCATGGGCATGCGCTGGCAACAACAAGCCCAATAATCCCTACCGTTTCAGACCGGCCATTTGCAAAAAAGAGCTGAGCCAATCATAGTCGGTTGGCCCAGCTCTTTTCCTTGTCACATCTGGCAAGCCTTTGACCGCGCGAACCGCGATGGCCAGCCGCTCGCACTCGCTTAGTAGGTCATCATTGGCGGCAGTTCTTTTGCCTGCGCCACCCACTGTTCAACATTGCTCTGGGCTGGTACCTGACGAACAAGCTTCCGCTTTTCGTTGGCTTCTTTCATGGCGACGGTCAGATTGGCTGCATTGCGGTTGCGCAATTCCTTGACCGTGTCGACGCCAGCGGCTTCGAGCAGTTCGGAATATTCCTCACCGACACCCTTGATCCGCATCAGGTCAGCCATATTGGCCCATTTCAGAATGCGGGCATGCTCAATCCCGGTCTCGGTTTCCAGCGCCTTGCGGCCAGCCGGATCCTTTGCACGCTCCAGATAAGCCTTGGTGTTGGAAATGCCAACGGCTTTGAGTTTTTCCGCATAGGTTGGACCGATACCCTCGATTTTCGCAATTGGATAGGACGACATTCTTCTCTCCTCTGTACAAACGCTGTCCGTTGCAAACCAGCTTTTTGCTCATGATTGGACTGGACAGGCTCCCCATTTGATCCCCGCGGTGGTCGCCAACTGATCAAGTTCCGGTCAGTTAACAACCGCGTCATAGCCAGAGTGGGCCAAAAAAAAGCGACCCGCAAGGGCCGCTTTCTGACTAGATGATTTGGCTCAGGCCGGGGACCGATGAAATCACTTCATCGACTATCGACTCGTCGACATGTTCCTTGGCAATGTCAATCATCTCGCCAGCAACGGACTTCACTTCGCCCATGCCGAGACCTGCACTGTTCAGCTCGCTCATAGCGGCCATAGCACCACCCATGCCGCCCATCAGGCCACCGAGCAGTCCGCCGCCCGAATTGCTCTCTGCCTCAAGCAATTCCTTGGCATTGAGCGCTCCGGCAATCTGCTCCACCTTGTCGGTGTCGGCTTCCTTAGCAAGGAAGTTGAGGATGATTTTCACCGCAGCCTGAGCCATCTCTTCAGAAATACCCGCGGCCGATGCGATGCGCGAAATAATGACGTCTTGCATTCTAGTCTCCCTTGCAGCAGCCCCTTCCCCTTGGCTGGTGACTGCCTTCAACAAATTCGACGGTCGCTCCCCGCTCATCCAAAGCAATTGGGAAGGTGGTCCGTCTCCCGATTCAAACCTTACGTGTACGTTACCCTACACATGCTTGCATCAAAGGCAAGAGCATAGATGGTCCGTCTCAGACACAAGTCTTATCCATCTAAGCCCAGCGACACAATGCGAGAGCAATTTCCGAAAAGCCGGTTGCAGGCTTGTGACAAGCACCGTAAAAGAATCGGTGTGGGATTGATCTCTTCTGTCGCATTCAGCCTTATCGCACGCTGCCTGAACGCTGTATGAATAGATCATGGGAGTGGATGCAAAATCAGGATGCCCAATGGTCGCAGGACCAGGATGAGGAACGGGGAAAGCACATGCTGCAGGACGGCAAGGTCTATCTGGGAACTTCTTTTCTTACCAATGCAGACGGGAGCGAGACCAGTCAGGGAGAATATCTCAATCTGGCATTGGCCAATCGACACGGCCTGATTACCGGGGCAACGGGGACGGGCAAAACGGTGTCCCTCCAGATCCTGACGGAAGGCTTTTCCAATGCAGGGGTGCCGGTCTTCTGTGCCGACGTCAAGGGCGATCTGTCTGGCTTGGCAGCGGCGGGCGAACCGAAGGATTTCCTCGCCAAGCGGGCGGAGAAAATCGGCTTTGCAGACAAGTATGTCTTTGAAGCCATGCCGACCATTTTCTGGGATCTGTTCGGCGAACAGGGGCATCCGATCCGCACCACGATCACAGATATGGGCCCGTTGCTGCTGGCACGCCTTTTGGGGCTGAATGACACGCAGGAAGGGGTTTTGAACATCGCGTTCAAACTGGCCGATGACGAGGGTCTGTTGCTGCTTGATCTCAAGGATCTACGTGCCTTGCTGGTCAATATGGAAGAGCGACGCAAGGAACTGTCTGCCGCCTATGGCAATATTTCCACCGCCTCGATCGGCGCCATCCAGCGCGATCTGCTAGTTTTGGAACAACAGGGCGCAGAGCAGTTTTTTGGCGAGACTGCGCTGAATATCCTTGATCTGATGCGCACCACCCGTGACGGACGCGGGGTGGTCTCCGTGCTCGCAGCAGACAAGTTGATGCAGTCGCCGCGTCTCTACGCGACCTTCCTGTTGTGGCTGCTGTCTGAATTGTTCGAAGAGCTGCCAGAAGTCGGCGACCGGGACCGCCCTCGCCTCGTCTTCTTCTTTGATGAAGCCCATTTGCTGTTTGATGACGCGCCGAAGATTCTGGTCGAGAAAGTCGAACAAGTGGTCAAGCTGATCCGCTCCAAGGGCGTCGGTGTCTATTTCGTCACCCAGAACCCGCTCGATGTGCCCGATGGGGTTCTCTCCCAGCTTGGCAACCGGGTGCAACATGCGCTGCGTGCCTTCACACCCCGCGACCAGAAGGCCGTGAAGGTGGCCGCTGATACCTTCCGGCCCAATCCCGCGCTTGATACCCGCCAGGTGATCATGGAAATGGGTGTTGGTGAGGCTCTGGTGTCGACGCTGATGAAAAAGGGCGTGCCTTCCATGGTGCAACAAACCCTGATCCGCCCTCCTAGCTCACGTCTGGGGCCGATCAGCTCAGCCGAGCGGCAAGCAGTGATCAATAACAGCCCGGTATTGGGGGTCTATGACACTGTCGTTGACCGTGAAAGCGCCTATGAGATTCTCAAGGAACAGGCGGCCGAAAAGGCCAAGCGCGAAGCTGCGCAGCGGGCCAAGGAAGACAAACAACGCGAAGAGCAAGGCCGCATGAAACGAGGCCGTACAGGCTTCTCATTGCCGGATTTCGGCCGCGACGACCGTCCAACACGGCAATCACGACGCAGGACGACCAGCCGCCGCTCCAATAGGCAATCGGTCGCTGAAGCGGCCATGAAGTCCGTTGCCCGTTCGGTCGCCACTTCGCTTGGCAAAGCTTTGGTGCGCGGCATTCTGGGCAGTCTGAAAAGCGGGCGATGACTGCGACTTTCGACCGCTATGATTAGTCAAAAGTAACTGTATCTGTTTACGAAATCCAAGGAATTCTAGCGGACACTAGACGAACCCTTTGCTGGCTTGTCTGTTCAGGGCGTCCAGTCATTGACCAACAATTTATCCTTTCGTGGCGCTTTGTCTTTGCTGCGGGAGGATTTGGCATAGATATCTCGAAGTGTGAGGCCATCTTGTCGCGTCGCTTAAAACCAATCAAAGATCTCTCGGTTCTCATTCTTGCACCACGCAAGCATGACCGGCAATTGTGGGCAGAACTGCTGAAGAATTGTGACATTCGTAATCCGATCTCCATGACCGACATCAAGCAGGCCACTATCACAATTGGGGCAGGCCAAGTGGATGTGGTGTTTGTTGATGAAGCCTATGGACCGCAGGACATTGCCAACATTCTCATTCCGGCACGCAATGTCGAGTTTGCGGGAGGGCGCGGGGTGTGCCTGATCCTGTGTTCCAAAAAAGCGACGACTCAGGATGTGCTCAATGCCAGAAAGCTGGGTTTTGCCTCGCTGGTGATCCTGCCGGCCTCCACTGGAACCGTGCAAAAGCATCTGGAGCTTGCCGCGCGCTATATCCCGATGAGCGATGAAGAGCTGGGCTGGTCAGCCCCGAAAATTCAGGAGCATCGGGAAACCAAAGCCATGCCAGCTCCAAAGGACGATCCGGCATTTGGTTCGATATCTTCACCCTCTCCCATCCCATCAGGTCAGACTCATCAGTCATTAGCGAAATCCGATGCGTTCCGAGAAAGCCAAGCTGCTTCTTTGCCTGCATCCCAGACCTTGGCTGTTGACGGCACTGAGGAAGAGCCCCCGTCCCAAAGCGATGTTCTGAACCTGTCACGGCGCGACATAAGCAGAGAACCCGAGCCATCGCCCGCCAGTCAGCCAAGCGACAAACCGGCGTCTGATCCGGACCGCGAAGACGCCCTCGAGCGCCTGAAAGCGCCGGGCCGCAGTGGGTCTTCGGCAGAGGAAGAGGTGATTTTCCTGTGACCCCCTTCCCTTGCCTTCGCAAGACGCAAAAAACCGGGCCAAGAGCCCGGTTTTGTTTTTCTCAAGTCAGAGACTGCTCAGGCTTTGGTGTTGCTGAATAGCAGTCCCTGAAGCGTGTAGGCCACCATGACCGTACCAACCGCTCCGGCAATCCAGATCAAGGCGAGGATAATCAGATCGATCGGGCCACCAATGTCTCCATAGCCTGAGGAGGTCATTGTCTGGACGAACCAAATGGCCGCAAAGCCACCAATGACGCCGAGAATCTCGGAACGCAGGAAGCGCCCCGAAGCGAGTGTCCTTTCCCGGAACAGCACATAAAGAAAGGCGATCAGGCCGATGACTGCCAGTGCAACCAGCGCCCAGAAAAGGGCGGGGCCGAAAACTTCCTCGAAAACCGCCAGCAGGGTGGAAAGTGTCAGTTCTTTCATTGTTTCAACTCCTTTGCCGAGGGTTAGGCGCGGCCGCGCACCATGGCCAAATAAGTGGCTTTCAACGCAATTTCCTTCATCAACCAGGAAATCCAGAGTTCTTCCAGCGGTGCAATGACACCGGGGAAGCTGGGCACCAGATTGTTGTTGTAATCAAACTCGATCAGCATCGCCCGTCCGATCTTGGTAATCAGCGGACAAGAGGTATAGCCGTTATAGACTTCGTCGGACGTCTTGCCCTCGATGTCGGCAATTATGTGATCGACCGCCACCGGTACCTGCCATTTGACCGAGGCTGCGGTTTTGCCCTTTGGCACGCCTGCAACATCGCCAACCGCCCAGACATTTTTGAAGCGATTGTGGCGCAGATTGTATTTGTCGACATCCACCCAGCCGCCTTTGGCCATATCGCCCGGATGGATCGGCAGTGGGCTGTTCAACACAGCGTCGGGTGCCCGCATGGGCGGGATGACGTTGGTGAAGTCATAAGGCATGACCTTGTCACCGTCCGGTGTGGCAAAGGTGCAGATCTTCTTGCCCGGATCGATGGCTTTGAGCACATGATTGAAGACAGGCTTGACGCCGCGGTCGGCAAATAGCATGCGCAGCTTTTCATTGACGATCGGCACACCGAAAAAGCCATTATTGTGCGCGGCATAATGGACTTCGATCTTGCCGCGTGTTCCTTTGCGGCGGGCTCGATCATCGGTCAGGAAGGTATATTTGAGTGGCGCACCGGCACATTTCATACCGGTCGCTGGTCGGTAGAAAAGACCGACGCCGCCTTTATCGGTGAAGCGGTCCATTTCTCGCCATGTGGCTTCAGCTTCTTCCGGCCCCGCATAGACCGCCCCTATGCCGTCCTTACCGATGAGGCTCTTTTCGAAGCCTTCGATGGCATCGAAATCCAGCATCAAACCGGTTGTGACCAGCAGGTAGTCATAGGCAATGGCCTTGCCGCTCTGGGTGATGA
This sequence comes from Cohaesibacter sp. CAU 1516, assembly GCF_005771485.1. Lineage (NCBI taxonomy): Bacteria > Pseudomonadati > Pseudomonadota > Alphaproteobacteria > Hyphomicrobiales > Cohaesibacteraceae > Cohaesibacter > Cohaesibacter sp. CAU 1516. The sequence goes on from NZ_VANT01000005.1 coordinate 135,343, forward strand.
CCTTGTTGCCTTCCGGGTCAAACTCCGCAACGGCTTCCTCGATCAGCTCCGCCCCCGATGGCATCCATTCTCGGGTGGAGGAAACGGAATAGTTGGCGGGTTTGAGGCCTGCGGCAATCAGCGTGAAACCTGGTTGATAAAGATGACGCTTGCGACCATCAATCAGGGTGATTTTCACCCCATCCAGTTGCTTGGCCAGCCGGTTGGCCGCGGCAAGACCGGCAGCCCCAGCACCGGCGATAACGATATGAGCCTTGGTCTTGGTTTGCGCCTTGCTGTTGGATGCTGCGGCCGCTGCCGTCAGAAGAAGACCACTGCCTGCGGTTAATTTGAGCAGATCCCGGCGCGATGGGCGGGTGAGCGCTTTGAGCATTTGGGACATCTGGATCCTCCCGTGCTGAGCCTGTTGAGGGGTGACACCCGCTCCATGCGCGGTGCGCAGCGGAAGGATGAACGCCCCTGAGTTGCACTTTGATTATGCCATATTCACATCACTCTGTTTGGCAAAGCCCGGTCTTGCGACCACCAGCCGCACGTGTCGCACAGCTGCCCTGCGGAATAGCAGGGGCCACAAAACAGGCTTAACCCTCTGAAATACTGAGTTATTTAGGTAAATTCAGAGCAAAAATTCCATGACATAACGGTCAAATTCACTGACCTTTCGGTCTTTTATGGCGTCTTTATATTATAATTATCTTATTTGCGAAATATACTAACTTTAGAAAAAGACGCAAATTACATGCTACTTTTGACTACACCCAAGTCTCAATTTGGCTACCTCAGACTGGAAGTGATTCCCTTACGCCGGTGCATGAGACGGAAAAAGCACTCCCCGCTGTCTGGCAAGTGAGGCATCTTGCTGTTAGATTGACCTCTTCCCAATTGGGCTCTTTGCGCCCCTCCCCCCGACGAACTCACATAATCCAACAAGGATGTTCGATGTCTAAACTTGATGCCGTACTTGATCATATCGATGCTCATATCGATGAGTCCCTGTCCCGTCTTGAAGCGCTGGTGCGGTTCAAATCCATATCGACGGATCCAGCCTATAATGACGAGTGCAGAAAAGCCGCTGACTGGCTGGCGGGCGAGCTGAATGGCATCGGTTTCACGGCAGAGGTACGGGACACACCCGGCCATCCGATGGTCGTTGCCCATGATGCTGACCAAGCAGAAAAAACCGGTCCCAGTGTGCTGTTTTATGGTCACTATGATGTGCAACCGGTCGATCCGGTCGACCTTTGGAACACCGATCCGTTCGAGCCAACCATCGTTGAGCGCAAAGGCGTAAAAATGATGATGGGCCGCGGCACATCGGACGACAAGGGACAGTTGCTGACCTTTGTTGAGGCCTGCCGCGCCTATAAGGCCGTTGCGGGCTCGCTGCCGCTGGCGGTATCCTTCCTGTTTGAGGGAGAAGAGGAAAGCGGCTCCCCTAGCCTGTTGCCGTTCCTGCATGCAAACAAGGACGAGCTGTCAAAAGATCTGGCTCTGGTCTGTGATACAGGCATGTTTGATGCGGATACACCAAGCATCACCACAATGTTGCGTGGCCTGGTTGGTGAGGAAATCATCATCACAGCGGCTGACCGCGATTTGCATTCGGGCATGTATGGTGGGCCTGCTGCCAATCCGATCCGCATCCTGAGCAAAATCCTTGCCGACTTGCATGACGAGAATGGCCGCGTTCAGATCCCGGACTTTTATGAAGGCGTGCAGGAGTTGACCCCAGAGGTCAAGGCACAATGGGATGCCCTGCCATTTGACGGCAAGAGCTTCCTTGGTGAAGTTGATCTGTCGATCCCGGCCGGTGAGACCGGTTACAGCGTCTATGAACAGATCAATGCGCGACCAACCTGCGAATTCAATGGCATTATGGGTGGCTATACCGGCGATGGCTTCAAGACGGTTATTGCTTCCAAGGCGTCAGCAAAAGTCTCCTGCCGTCTGGTGGGCCAGCAGGATCCAGACAAGATCCGCGACAATCTGCGAGCCTTTGTCGAGGCGCGCGTCCCGGCTGACTGTACGGTAACCTTCGAAGAGCATGGTGCTGGACCAGCGCACAGCCTGTCGCCGGACTTCCCGCCACTGGCCAAAGGGGCGCAAGCCCTGAAGGATGAATGGAACAAGGATGCCATTCTGATGGGCATGGGTGGCTCGATTCCAATCGTCGGTGAGTTCAAGACGATTTTGGGCATGGATTCGATGCTGATCGGATTTGCGCTTGACGAGGACAATATCCATTCGCCAAACGAGAAGTATAATCTCAAGAGCTACCACAAGGGCATTCGCTCCTGGGCACGGGTGATTGCATCGTTGGCTGATGCCTGATCGCCTTGATTGAAAGACAAAAAAGCCGGGCGTTGCCCGGCTTTTTTGTGTTCCTTTGTGGCAAAGCCATGCTTATTCTTCGATCATCGGGGCTGGCGCTCGCTGCCCCAGACGGTCATCCATATCCTGAAGATTCCACTCATCATCGCCCGCAGCCAGCGCCAATTTGTAATTGCGGCGGAAGGTATCCTCTTCCTCGACCTGCTCCTCAAGAAACCATTGCAGCATGGCCGTGGTGCCATATTCGCGAGCCTCTGCAGCGGCAGAGAAAATATCATGAATGGCGGCCGTTACATGCTTCTCATGTTCATACGCTGTTTTCCAGGCATCCGCAGGTGAGTCAAACTCCGCCTTGGGTGCGTCCAGCTTGCCGATGGTGATGCGCCCGCCTCTTTTTTCCATGAAGTCGAACAGTTTGCGGGCATGCTCATGCTCTTCAATCGAGTGGGCCTGAAACCATTTTGCCATGCCGGTCAGATCGAGCGAGGCGAAATAGGCCGCAATCGACATATAGAGGTGAGAGGCAAACAGCTCGCTATTGATTTGAGCATTGAGTTTTTCAGCAACAGTATCATTAAGCATGCGTGTCATTCCTTGTCTTGAGACTGCCACCGTTCCCGGGTAACAGAACGTGAAGGGCTTGGTATCGCGCCATTTTACGTGATTTGTTGAATGTAAGCCGCATATTAAGTCAAGATCAATCCAAATATGATGGTTAACCCCTTGCTTATCCCCATTGGACGGCCATGACTACTTTCACCCGGAGGGCCTTGGTGTTAGGCTCTCGTTCTAACGGTCTTGAGCGAACCGTTGACCCGACGTTGTCAGGCCCGTCATTGGCCGGATATGGGCGTTTCTCAAGCGGCCATCAAAACAAAAGAAGAAAGCAGTCAGTTCAGTTCATGCGTGCATTCCTTACTAAAATTCTGCGCCCTGCGGCATTCGTGTTTGTCAGCGCAACGCTTGCAGCTTGCGGTGTTTCCATGGGGCCGATTGGCAATCAGGGTGCAGCACCGCCCCCCAAGGCAGTGTTGAGTGTGACCGATGCAGGCGTTGCGGGCCTGACATCTGAGACCAGCTATGGGCCAAAGGCTATTGGCGCCGCCATGCCGGGCTATCAGATCGAAACGATCCAGACCGCTGGTGAAACTGGAACGCAATGGACGTATGCGGCCTTTCTCAATGGCTTGCAGATGGCTCAGATTTTCAAAGGCACGGGCGGCAAGATCGGCGTTGTTCATGGCGTTGGCGATGCGGTGGCCGGACCGAATGGCGAGCGTCTTGGCATGTCCTTTGCGCAATCGCGTCTGCCACGCAGTGCCTGCCGGGTCGGCACTGGTCTTTGGCGCGGCATGGGGATTTGCAAGGCGGCCAACACCGAAAAAGTCACGCTGATTTTCGCGATCTCCGGCTTCACCGGCCCATTTGACCGTTTGCCTCCTGCCAATCAGTTTGATCAGGCCACCCTGCAACGCATTCTTTGGACACCTTGATCCAATTTTCTCTCCCAATCCTCCTCCTTGCGGCCTAAAGTGTTTAAAAGGTGAGCAAAAGAGCGTCATTGGGCCTTGCCTCATTTATGTGCAGATGCATGTTTATAGTTAAAGTGTTTTTCTTTTCGGATCGGACCTTCTCCCAAATGCAAAATCCGCTTGCAGTGATCAATCAGGGCAAATGCATGGATGCGCATGGCACCAGCCGTGCCGCTCGCCTGTTTTTGTCCCTGACCTTGCTGGGCGGGTTGCTGCTCAACGGCACTGCATTGGCCGATGGACTGGCAGAACCGGTCAGTTTTATGGTGCAAGACCCACCCCAGGATTTGGGCATTGACCTATTGCCTTCCACCCCGACGCTCAAGCCGTCGCCAGCCAAACTGGTTGAGAACAGGACTGAGGCTGCCCCGGCTCAGCAGAACGAGCTTTCAGGCCCGGATGCTACAAAGAGAAAATCGGAGACCGCATCGGATCCGGCAGTGCCAGTTGAGAGCATGCCACGGGCGCTGACCAGTCCTGTCCTTGAGAATGTGCCCACCACGCTCGACAAAAGCCAAATGCAGGACTCGGTCGGAGAGGCCCCCGACATACCGGCGGCGACAAGCCAGCTCGAACCATCAGACGCAACAGCCGAAGCCAAGGATACACGACAAGACGGCGCACCGAATATTGTGCCGCAAGGTCCCCGCTTACGGCAGCGCTTTTCAGTGCTTTTCACCGAGCAACGTCCTTTCCTTCTTTATGCGCAAGATACCTCGATTTCCTATCTGATGCCGAATGCTCTGGTAGAGCATCCTTGGATCAGCAGAATTCTGCGTGGAACACTGGAAAACAGAGCCCTTTCGCAATGGCAGGAGCTGCGCGCGCAGCAGAAAGCCAATCCGGGCAACACGAGCGGGACAGATCGACCGAAACGGGTTATTTCCGGTCGGGTGGAAGACCGCTTTTCGTCCTCGGAGCTCAGCTCGCTGTTTCTCAAGGAAACCATCACCGAGAGCGATGCACACAAGCATGTTCAGCTTTTGAGCTTCAACTTCGATCACCGCTCACAGCAGGCCTTTGGTTTGCGCGATTTGTTCGGAAGCCAGAATGATGACGCATTGAAGGCCACGATCAATCTGATAGCTGCCTATATGCGCGCCGATATCGTGCGCCAGAAGTCCATACGCCTTGGTACGACAATCAGCATCGAACAGGATTCATGGTTGAAGGATCTCAACCCGGATCTTGATCTGCTCAACACCTTCACGCTGGTGCCCTCAAAACTGTCCGGCAAGATTGCCGGACTGACCTTCCATTTCAATCCCGGTCTGCTCGGGGCCGAGGCTGATGGCCCCTATGCGGTCTATATTCCGACAGCGATCTTTGCCGCCTCCCTAGATGCCTCCTATGCTGATCTGTTTGAAGGCGATGCCATGTTGGTCTCGCGTCATACGGCAACCGGTTTTTCAACGGCCAGCGTCAATCTGGACGGGGTAAGGGAGAATGCCGAGCTGGGGGGCGACATGCTGATTGAAGGGGAGGTTCCGGGCAGTTGGTGTGATGGGTTCCACCTCACTCTTGTTGATAACAAGACCGGTCAAATCGTCACAGAAGCACTGATTGAGTTGTTGCCGTCACTACCACCTTATGGTCTGGCGGGGAACATGATGCGTTTCCGCGCTGAATTGCCGGTTTCTGGCAATGGCGGCCAGCAGGGCCAACTGATTTTTGAACCCTATGCGGTCGCAACCGAAGGGGATCGGGTCGTTATGCGTCCCCAAAGTGCCTGTGACGTGGACAGTGCAATGACCGTACCCGACCCGACACGCGATTCTATCGCTATTCCAGTTACTTATTGATTTTATCCACTCATATCCTGAATTTTCCCCTGACACCCTTGAGGCACTTGGTCCATTTGGTCAGGCAGACAATCGTTCTTTTATACGTTAGACCAATAGGGAACATCCATTGGGAGGCGATTCAACGCCCTCGCTGGAAAGGGGTTCCCCGTAACCCGACCTTATCGATGTCCGAAACGAATGAAAGCTCGCTGCAGCGGGCCAAGGAAGCACTGCTATGGTACCTGATCGTCTGAATGCGGAGAAACTGACGGAGCAAATTCTGGAAGGCAACCGATCGGCTTTGGCGCGCGCCATCACGCTTGTCGAAAGCCGGAAGCCTGATCACAGAATGATTGCCCATGATCTTTTGACCCGACTGCTGCCCTATTCTGGGAAAGCGCACCGCGTTGGCATCACTGGTGTGCCCGGGGTTGGCAAATCGACGACGATCGACCAGTTGGGTTCGAACCTGACTGCAGCTGGCCACAAGGTTGCCGTTCTGGCGGTTGATCCGTCCTCGACCCGAACAGGTGGTTCGATTCTTGGCGACAAGACCCGCATGGAGCAGCTTTGCACTGACACCAACGCCTTTATCCGTCCCTCCCCATCTGCCGGCACACTGGGCGGTGTGGCAGCCCGGACGCGGGAATCGATGTTCCTGTGCGAGGCCGCCGGATATGACGTGATTCTTGTTGAGACCGTCGGCATCGGCCAATCAGAAACCACCGTTGCCGACATGGTGGACTTTTTCCTCGTTCTGATGCTGCCAGGAGCAGGCGACGAGCTTCAGGGCATCAAGAAAGGTGTGCTGGAAATTGCCGACATGATCGCCATCAACAAGGCAGATGGCGACGGATGGACGCGGGCGCGCAAGGCTGCAGCCCAATATCGCACTGCTCTTCACATCATGAAGCCAACCAGCCCCAACTGGAGCCCTCCGGTGATGACCATTTCCGGTCTGGCCAATGAAAGCCTCGACAAAATGTGGAAGCAGGTCGAGTTGCATCAGGAGAAATTGTCGGAAACCGGCGAGTTCCAAACCAAGCGCAGCGAACAGCAAGTGCGCTGGATGTGGGCCATGCTGGAAGATCGCATGCGCGCCATGCTGCACGAGAATGACAGCGTTCAAGGGTTGCTAAAACAGGTTGAGCATGCCGTCGAGATTGGTGAGCTGCCTGCGTCTGTCGCGGTAGAAAATGTCATCAACCAGCTATTGACAAGCTTACGAAGCGAACGTTCCTAATCTTATTTGGTACATTTTGCCCGCTGGGCGGACATTTTTTTCTTACAAGTTGACCAAAAAGACGTGTATCGTTTGAGAGGGGGACTAAACTTAGACATCTGCAAGTCACCATAGGTTTGCATTCAACCTATATGTGTGACCCATGCAGAGAGGGTCAGGTTTCAATGGTGCGACAAAGCAAACGTGTTCTGGTCGCGGATCAATCCGCGACCAACCGAAACAAGCTGACACAGCTTGTCAGACAGTTGGACGTGACTGCTGACCTGACAGAAGTTACGACGTTTGAAGACTGTTTGGGCAAGTTTAAAAAAGCCCAAAAGCAGCCGTATGATCTTGCGTTGATCGGTAGCTTTGAAGAGGTTGATCAAACGAACTTGCCGATGCAATTGTACGACATCGGCGAGGAAACGGTGATTGCACTGATCGTCGATGCTCCGAACCCTGACCTGTTTGTCAATGCTGTTGAATCTTCCGTCTATGACTGCCTTGTCGCACCGGTTGATCTGCCCAGCCTCGAGCGCGTGATGAAACGGGCCAGCCTTTCCAGAGATCCCCTCCCTGCGTTGATCGTCGATGATACGCGCGTCATGCGCAAAGTCGTGATGAAGGTCCTTGGCGAGAGCCAGTTCGCGTTGGCGATCTCGGAGGCCGACTCCAGTGAAATGGCGGTGTCTCTTTGCCGCAAAATTCCCTATTACTGCGTTTTCCTTGACCTCAACATGCCTGTTCAGAACGGGTTGGAAACGGCAAAGCAAATTCTCAGATTGCAGCCCCAATGCCGCATCGTGCTGATGTCGACCAGCAACGTTGATATGGACGACAAGGTTGCCGAGAACGGTTTGGCCTGCTTCCTGCCAAAGCCCTTCTATCCAAAGGATATCAATCGACTGCTTCACGAGTTTCTCGGTTTGGAACAGCCCAATCTGGCAGACCCCGACTTTGTGGGCGATAAAGATGCAGCCGAACCGTCCAAGGACCCCGGGAAAGACGAGCGTGAATATATTCTGGTCTGAATGAACGAGGCGCTAGCCTTTGAAGTAGCGCAGGGACATGCAGGACAAGCCGCCATCCACGCGGGCCGCCTCACTGGTGTCGAGTTCGACAACACGCACATCAGGCGTGGTTTTGCGCAACAAGGTTGCAGTTTTGGGAAAGCCCTTTGACATCAGGATGGTGTCATTGACTCGAATAGCATTGGCTGCCACCTCTTCCCCCTGCGGTATCACGACGGTTTTGTAGCCTTCGAACAAACCGCTTTCGGCCATGTCACGGGTGCACAGAACCGTTTCACTGCCCAGATATGAGCTGGCTGTCTTGAAGTGCAGGATGGTTTCTGGGGTCTTCATCATGCGTGGCCTGTAACCCCACGCCTTGAGATGCTTGGCGAGTTCCTCAAATCCTTCTTCGTTGGTGCGGGCAGACAGACCAACAAGCACCTCACGATCAGTGACCATGATGTCTCCCCCATCAACATAGCCCGGCCCCTGCAATTGGATCACCGTTGGAAACTGCTCTTGCAGCACCGGCAGAATGGCTTCAGCTTCTCCGAGGCGTGTCTGCGCACCAGGCCTGAGCAGGATCGCACCTTCGGGGAAGCAAAGGGCAGGATCCTCGACAAAGACCGAATCCGGGAAGGCTTCAAGCGCAGGCAAACAGAGTGTCGTCACCCCGGCCTCGGCCAACGCATCGAGATAGGCTTGATGCTGGGCCAAAAACAAGGCTGGATCCGGGTCCGGTCCGCTGCCAGCCCTCAGTCCGTCAGCAATCGAGCTGCCCGGCGTGCGGCTGATGGTATGAGTGAAGCGATATCCGACCTCTGACAACATTAATCTTGCTTTCCTGTTTTTCTGCACGCTGTTTTTCAGCGTCGTACCCAACCGATCGTGCCCAATTGGCTAGGCGGTTTTTCTCTGCATGAGATGACTCAAGACACCTTCGGCCAGTTGAACATCACCGACATGGATTCCATTCCAGTTGATCATCTTGTCTCTACGCCAGCGATCTAGCGCTACGGCCTCACCTTCGCTCATTGGCAAGAAGGCATCAATAACAGCGGCCATCATCACTTCTGCGGCTCGGAACGCCCCGTCCCAGCATTTGAGTGCAACGCCGATCCCCTGCTCTGGCAGAGTGGCGCAAAAGACGCCTTCAGCCCCAACCTTGACGAAAGCCCGTTCACCGAAAATATCCATCACGCCCGTGCAGAACCGATCATGCCCTGCAACCATGTAAGGCGCCTTTGCCACCGCTTGGCGGATATGGCTGGCTGCCTTGGCACGCTCTGGCGACAGATCCTGCCCGGTGCCAAACCGGGCAAAGGCATGTGCGAGGTTCTTAAGCGGCATGGCGTAGGTGGGGATCGAGCAACCATCCGTGCCGCACAGATCATGGACGCTATGCTCGTCCATCTGGAAGCTGGCCATGGATTCGACAACGGCCCGGATTTCCCGTTGGACCGGATGCTCGGCCTTGATGTAGCCGTGGTGATCGAGCCCCGCCTTCTGCGCAAAGCACAAGAAACCGGCATGCTTGCCGGAGCAATTGTTGTGAGCAGCGGTTGGTTCGATGCCTGCACGATGCAGGATCGCCTGATCAATCTCGTATTTCGGGCTGTGGGCACCGCATTCCATGGCGTCCAGCGTCAGACCGCACGCCGCTAGCATGTTATGGACAGTCTGCACATGGCTTTCCTCGCCATTGTGAGAGGCACAGGCAATCGAGACGGCTTCAGTCGGCAGACCATAGGCATCAACGGCACCGGATTCGACAAATGGCAGCGCCTGTAAGCCTTTGATGGCCGAACGCGGATAAACCGGGCTTTCGATGTCGCCGATAGAGGTCACAAGTTTTCCGGTGGTATCGACAACGGCAATCGCGCCCATATGCCAGCTTTCCACGCGTGCGCCACGTGTGACTTCAACCAGAACAGCCATAGAAGGGTCTCCTTGGTGAGAGATCATGGCAGCATTGCAGAGCTGCAGTCCGGGGAGACTAACGGTGACCGTATTCCAGAACAAGCGCGATTGAGACGGTTTGAACAAAAAGGCTCCGCAAGCAGGCAAGAAGCGGAGCTTTTGAGTCTTGGAACTGCTGGCTTATTTCACACGCTCAAGGATCGAAACATAGTTGGCGACCGCAGCCCCGCCCATGTTGAAAATGCCACCAATGTTGGCGTCGGCAATTTGCATGTCACCCGCCTTTCCGGTCAGCTGCATCGCCATCAGGGCATGCATGGAAACACCGGTTGCTCCGATTGGGTGGCCCTTGGATTTGAGGCCGCCGGATGGATTGACGGGCAGCTTGCCATCCTTGAGCACAAGGCCTTCCTTGATGGCCCGTTCGCCCTCGCCTTCCGCCACAAGGCCCATGGCTTCATATTCGATCAGTTCGGCAATGGTGAAACAGTCATGAGTTTCCACCAAAGCCAAATCAGCTAGCGTCAATCCGCTTGTCTCAAAGGCACGGGCCCACGCGGTGCGGCACCCTTCGAATTTCAGAATGTCGCGTTTGGACATGGGCAGGAAGTCATTGACCTGAATGTTGGCGCGGAACTGAATGGCCTGATCATGGCTTTTGGCAGAGTCGTTATCGGACAGAACCACGGCAGCGGCCCCATCAGACACCAGCGAGCAGTCGGTGCGTTTGAGTGGGCCGGCAACAATCGGATTTTTCTCGCTTTCGTCGCGGCAGAATTCAAACGGGAATTCCTTGCGCATCTGGGCATAAGGATTGGACATGCCATTCCTGTGCGCCTTGGAAGCAATCATTGCCAAGGCTTCTGTCTTGTCGCCATAGCGCTCGAAATAGAGATGGGCAATCTTGCCAAAGACACCCGCAAAGCCCATCGGGGTGTCCCCATCCTCGGGTAGATAAGAGGCTTTGAGCAGATTCGCGCCGATTTCCGGGCCGGGGGTCGTGGTCATTTGCTCGACACCGACAACCAGCACTTTGCGGGCACGCCCTGCTTCAATCGCCTTGATGCCTTGAGCGATGGCTGCGGAGCCGGTGGCGCAGGCATTTTCAACGCGGGTGGCGGGCTTGAAGCGCAAGTCGGGGCTCGCCTGCAAAACCAGCGAAGAGGTGAAATCTTGATGCGAGAAACCGGCATTGAAATGCCCCAAATAGATTTCATCAACATCCGCAGGCGCAAGACCAGCATGAGCGAGGGCTTCGGTTGCAACCTCGACCACCAACGACTCCACCGTCGCTCCTTCGAGTTTTCCGAACTTGCTATGCGCCCAACCAACAATGCTTGCTGACATAAGGTCCTCCCCGACCATTCTGGACTGCGCCGCCTCATCAAGGCCAAGGCCAGTCACACTTGATTTGTTTGACCGCCATACAATCGTGTTTTGACGTAAACGTCAAAATAATTTTGTTCTTTCACGGTCCTCCGCAACAAAAGTTTCTGTGATCCGTCCCCAGAGAAATGTGTGGTGTCACTAATCGTGCGTTTTGTCTTACCTTGGCTTGCACGTCCCCGCCCAGTTGCCTAGGGTCGCCGCAAATGAAAGACAATTGAAGGCCGAAAGGGCAACAAGACGATGAGTGAACGCAACGCGGCAGATTTTGGTATCCGGATCGGAACAATGACCCCCGGCCCTTCCAACAGCATGGCCGACATTGCTGGATTGTCCTTTGGCCATGTCACTTTGTCAAACGGTGCGGTGCAAACCGGGGTGTCGGTGATCCACCCCCATGGAGGCTCACTGTTTGAGGAAAAGTGCGTTGCTGCTGCCCATGTGATCAATGGTTTTGGCAAAAGCGTCGGCCTGATGCAATTGACCGAGCTGGGTCAATTGGAGACACCGATTGTCCTCACCAACACGCTGTCTGTCGGCACCGCGTCAACGGCGCTGGTCCGGCATATGCTGGCCGACCATCCGGCCATTGGCGAGGCCACCGGAACGGTTAACCCACTGGTGATGGAGTGCAATGATGGTGCTTATCTGAATGATATTCGTGGCCTGCATGTCACGCAAGATCATGTCGCGGACGCCTTGGTGCAGCGCTTGAGCCACTGTCAGCATGGGGCAATTGGCGCGGGCACCGGGATGAGCGCCTATGAGTTGAAGGGCGGCATTGGCTCGGCCTCACGCCTTGTGCCTGCAGGGCCGCAGTCCTATCGTCTTGCAGCGCTGACGCTTTGCAATATGGGTTTGCTGTGTGATCTGGTGGTTGATGGCCAGCCGGTGGGGCGGATGCTTGAACGACAGCAAGGTGCTGATGAGGAGAAAGGCTCTATCATCATTATCCTTACCACCGACGCTCCCCTCACCGCACGGCAATTGCAACGGCTTTGCGTCCGAGCCAGCGCCGGATTGGCACGGACCGGCACGCAGTTTGGCTCGGGCAGCGGGGATATCGTGCTGGCCTTCACGACGGCCAACCGCATCCCGCATGATATGCCGCAGGATCCGGTGACGATGATCGAGCATTTGCACGAAAACGCGCTTGATCCCTTCTTCCGTGCGACGATTGAAGCCACCGAAGAGGCGATCCTAACGGCGATGTTTGCTGCCGAGCGGACGGAAGGCAAACACGGCCGCTGCCGCGAAAGCCTTGCGGACCTTTGGCCTTCTCTTCCTTTGAAGAAAGACTGACATCTAGCGGGTGGTCAGCAGGCTGCGGGTGATCAGGGCCAGCATCATGGCAGGGACGGCCTTCAGCAACGAGCCGAGCGGATCGGCCCAGAGATCAGGCACCAGAATGGTTGCGGCAGCCAAATAGATGATGGTCATCAGCACCATTGCCAGACAGACCTGTCGGGCAAGATTTCGCACAAGGATCGCCACCCCCAACACGATGTCGATCATCGCGGCGCTGGCCAACAGGAACTGTGATTGCAACAAAGTGGTGCCGGATTCAGCCAGAAGATTGGTGGCATCCTGCATCTGGATCAGGGTTATCACCCCGGTCAGCACCCAGAAAAGTGACAAGGTCAATACCAACACCGGCAGCATCAGGGACAGTTTGGAAAACCAACGCTCCTGTGTGGTGCTTGGCAGAATGCCCAGCGTGTCCTGATAGGACCGGCAATAGCGACCTGAAATGGCGTGCCACAGAGTGGGATCACCAGCGACATGACCTTCCAGCACCTGCAGGGCGGTTGAGCGGAGCGGCGAGCGCCAGCCCAGATGTCCCAGCCCATTGGCAATGCTCGTGATCACTCCGGCCCATTTTTCCGACATGCGGATGGTGTAGCGCGCAGGCGAGAAGCCAAGCCAAGCGCGCATGCCGCGCACCAGATCCTCGAAGGAATGGGTTTCCTCTTCCACCAGATCGATGTCCGCATGGGCCGGAATACGGCCTTCAATCGCCATCAAGGCGGCTTCGGTCAGCTCTTCAACATGGACGGTCTGCATGCGGCGATCAGCCATGACCAGCGGTTGCCAGTAGGGAAAAGCAACCAGCAGGCGCAACAGGGCCGTGCCACTATAAGCAGACGGGGCCAGCACAAGACCGGGGCGCAAGATCACCCAGTCAATCGACGAGTCCATGATGGCATCGTCACCGGCAGCCTTGGTGCGCATGAAAGGTGTCGGGGCATTTGGTTCGGCGCCCGTAGCAGAAATCTGCACAAAGCGAATGATGCCACGTTCAATACAGGCATCAAGGCAGGCCTTGACTGAATGGTGATGGACGGCTTCCAGATCAGCCAACAGTCCATCCTGCAGGGCGCTGGCAGCATTGATCACCGCATCAACGCCAATGAGCATGTGGTGCCACTCACCGGGATCCTGTAGGCGGCGCATGTCTCCGGTATGCCATTCCACCTGCGGCAACAGGCGAGAGGCATCTTTGGGCGTGCGAGACAGACTGACGACCTCATGCCCGGCCTTGAGCAGAGTTCGGCAGATTTCCGATCCGATAAGACCAAAGCCACCAAGCACCAGAACTCGCATGGGTCGCCTACTGCTCCTATATTCAAATTTCGAGCGAAAAAGCCCGATTGTTCAAACGGTTGTATTCATGACAGGCAACTCGCCCGGACGTGCCAAAAATGGAAATCAAGTCGTGTGGACTTTAATCGGGGCTGACGCGCGGGTCACCACCTCAATTAGCATTAGACAATTGCCCCTATGCTGGTCTTTTGACCGGTTGCGACCAATTTACGCAACCGATTGTGGACAGGCAAGGGGCAGGTTTCACCCCTTGATCCATTTTGACAACCGGGCGATGGCTTCATCAAGAACAGGGATCTGCTTGGAGAAGCAAAAGCGGACAAATTGGCTGGGGATATCACTTTGCTGTCCGGGCCGATAAAAGGCCGAGACAGGTACGGCGGTCACCCCCGCTTGCTCGGTCATGGCCTGACAGAAGGCGACATCATCGATTGGCAACTGCTTATGACGGCACAGGGCGGCGATGTCGGCGGTGAGAAAATAGGTTCCGGCACAGGGAATCATCGCAAAGCCAATTGCGGCAAGGCCGGCATTCAAATGATCGCGCTTGGTTTGCAGCTCACCGGCCAGCGACCGATAATAGGTATCCTCCTTGGCGAGACCGAAAGCAACAGCCGCCTGTAGAGCCGGAGGCGTGGTGAAGGTGGTGAATTGATGGGCCTTGGCGACAGGGTCAAGCAACTGTGCCGGTCCGGAAATGTAGCCGACCTTCCAACCCGTCAGCGAAAAGGTCTTGCCAGCAGACCCAATCCGCAGGCAACGCTGATCCATGCCATCGAGGGTCATCAGCGGGATGTGGGTCCGGTCGTCAAACAGGATATGCTCATAGACTTCGTCGCAAATGGCATAGGCATCATGCTTTGTGACCAGCTCTGCAATCAGTTCGAGTTCGGCGCGGTCAAAGACCTTGCCCGCCGGATTGTGCGGATTGTTGAGCAGAATCGCTTTGGTCTTGTCGCTGAAGGCGGCTTCAAGCTCGGCGCGGTCCAGCTTCCAGCCCGGAGGGACAAGACGCACGCTTTTCACGTGCGCACCGGCCCGCTCGGCCAGTGGCAGATAGCAATCATAAAGCGGCTCGATCAGAATGACTTCATCCCCCGGCTCGATCAACGCGTTGAGGCAATCGGACAAAGCCTCGGTTGCACCAGAGGTGACCAGAATATTGGTGGCTGGATCCATATCCAACTGATAGAAGCGGCGGTTCGCCTCTGCCACGGCTTCTCTGAGCGCTGGCAGACCGAGCATTGGGGGATATTGGTTTGGCCCATCGATCAGCAGTTCAGCGGCCATTTGCCGGATGTCGAGCGGGCCATCCTCATCCGGGAAGCCCTGCCCCAGATTGATCGCGCCATGCTGGATGGCCAGTCTGGACATGGTTTCAAAAATCGTGGTCGGCAAACCTGTATAAATGGAATTGGTCGGTTTCATGAAATCCTCCAGCGATCGCCCTGCCTCAAACAAACCAGCCCTTGACCGAAGCATCTTGACGGGCCGACCATGAGGCCTACATGATTTCAGCCCGGATGGAAAGCCGGTGACCAAAATGGCTGTGTTGAGACCAGTGGGAGATTACGATGGTGCGGTTCGAAGACATCGAAGATGGTTATAGCCTTGAGGAGCGAACTGCCTTTTTCGAGGCGGTCTATCAGCGTGCAGCAGGCAACCAAGCCGAGATACCATGGACCAGTGAAGATGCCAAACCGGAGGTGCTGGAGTGGCTGGCAGCCAACCCGGCAACCACTGGCGCAAGGGCCGTTGATGTCGCCTGTGGACTGGGAGAAAATGCCGAAGCATTGGCCAAGGCTGGCTATCAGACCCTCGCCTTTGATGTCAGCAAGGATGCAATTGAATGGGCGCAAAAGCGTTATCCAGACAGCAAGGTGGAGTACCATGTCGCCGACATGTTCGATCTGCCAGCCGATTTTGGCCGTTTCGATTTGGTGCATGAATGCTATACGTTGCAGTCCCTGCTTGATGCCCTGCGGGAACCTGCCTTTGCAGCGATTGCCGATTTGGTAAAACCCGGAGGAACCCTGCTGGTCTATGCCCGTGTGCGGCCCGATGGTTCAGCATGGGAAACGGTGCCATGGCCTGTGATGCTGGGAGAGTTCAAGGCTTTTGAGGCGGCAGGACTGAGTATGGTCAGTGAAGTGCATTTTGATGCGCCGGGCCGCAGCGGCATGATTCCACATGCCTTTCTGATCTATCGCAGGGAGGTTTAATCCCTCCCCGCGGCAAGACACGATCATGCGTCCAGCATGAAGTAACGGCCAATGCCATAGATATAGAGCAAGCTGAAAACGATATTGATGTATTTGAGCTGCCGTTCTGTATGCAACCAGGCGCAATAGATCCAGATCATGCAGAAGGGCAGATTGATGAACATCGTATAGGGATACCAGTCCTGCACGATACCAATCGTGCTGACCACGCCCAACATGAGGGCGAACCATTTGAGATGCTGTTCATAGTTGGACAAACGAAGTCTTGTCATCGGTCACCTATTCAATTGACGTCTATCCCGCAGACACGACAACAAGCCGGGTCTGAAGACACGTCCATTCAGCGCACAGCAGACCCAGTCAGATCGGGCTGAAGCGCAATTGTTGGTTTTTTGAAAAGGCGGCGCGCAATCCGTTTCCATGACGGATCGGCTAGGCCAAGGCCCAGAGTGGGACAGCGCCATCATAGCGATCTGGGCTCAAAATGCAAACCACTCAATGATTTACTGGCAAGTGGCGCGAAACCGACGGCTTCAGATCATGTGACGATAGATCTTTGCCAAAGCGTCGATGGTCTTGCGGACCGCCGGTTCACGTAGCAAATCCCGATTGACAATCACATGCTCCGGCCCGGTCATCTCGTCCAAAGTGCCGGACAGGTTGATCAGTGCGTCGTCAGCCTCCCCAACGAAGCGCGGCAGAATGGCCAGCCCAACCCCCGCTTTTGTTCCCGCCAGACAATCGGCAATGCAGTTGTAACGCAGGCGCACGGGCGCCGTGACATGCGCCTCCATCCAGAGATGCTCCTGCGGATACCATTTGGTATCGGCACAAAAACCGATCCATGGTGTGGCGGCGAGATGCTCGGCCATACTGCGTTCGGGCAATTTGGCGAGCCAGTCCCTTTGACCATAGACCGCATAGGATTGCTCTGCGAGTTTGCGCATGATCACCGTGTCAGTGTCTGGCAGGCAGGTGCGAATCTGCAAATCGCTGGTTCGGTCGACCAGATTGAGATGCTGGTGAGTGGAGAAGAACTCCAACTCGACATCCCCCACCGCGTCCACCAGTTCGGTCAAATGCCGGTTGATGAACTGGATTCGCATGTCGTCGACGGAGAGACGGATCTTTCGCAAACCTCTGGTCGACAGGTTGGGCGTCACGCGGTAGACCGCGTCGGCCGCTTTGCGCATATCTTCGGCGTGGGGCAACAGGGTTTCTCCGGCCCGTGTCAGTTTGAGGCCTTGCGGCGTCCGGTCGAACAAACGCGCACCAATGCCATCTTCCAGTTGGCGCAGGCGACGGGACAATTGCGGCTGCGACAGGTTCAGGCGACGGGCGGCCCCGGTCATTGAACCAGCCACCGCTGCGGCATGAAAAAGCTGCATATCATCCCAGTTCATATTCATTTTCGCATTCTCACTATTTTCTGCATGCATTTACGCATACCCATAATGCCAAAATGGCGGCTGCATTTCCATCGCTAAATCGGTCATTGTCCGCGCTATTCAAAACGGATACGGATGTCAAAAGAGCGTGGCGGGATGGCAGGCATGGACAGAGATGTAGTGAAGGCAATCGCCTATTCATTGGTCGGGACGGCCTGCTTCACACCGATCTTTGCCGCGGGCAAGCTGATGGGGGCAGAGGTGCCGATCCTGCTGATCGTTTTCATGCGCTTTCTTGGTGGCTTTGTCTCGATTGCCAGTCTTGCTCTGATCACGCGAACACCGCTCAGTGGTCTCAAAGCGTCCAATCCTTCAACCCATCTGATGCGGGCCATGCTGGCACTCAGCGGGGTGGGTGTAACCATCTTTGCTGCGGCCAATATGCGGCTTGCCGATGCAACGGCGATTGGTTTGCTCGAAGGCTTGATCGTTATAGGTCTGGCGGCTTTGCTGCTGGGAGAACGTGTGCGGCGCGCCCATTGGGTGGCTGGCTTCCTTTGTGCCATAGGGGCTTATATCGTGCTGTTCGGAGACAGTGGGTTTTCCCTTGCCCTCACCGCGCAAGAATGGATGGGCGCAACGGCGGCACTGGCCGGGGCAGTGATTTTGGGTCTTGAGGTGTTGGTTCTCAAGGTTGTCGCCCGTCGGGACACGGCCTACAGCGTCATTTTGCATGTCACCGGCATCAGCAGCCTTCTGATATTGGTTCCTGCTGGGTATGTTTTCATGACCTCGTCCCTGACCTTTGCCGATCTAGCCCCCCTGCTCTGGATCGGCCCTTTGGCAACCATCGGCCAGCTGTTCAACATCAAGGCTTTCCGTCTGGCGGATGCAGCGATCCTCGGGCCAGTCAATTACAGCTGGATTCTGTTTGCCACATTGATGGGCTGGATGGTCTTTGAGGAAGTGCCGGGCCCGTTCACTTTGCTCGGTGCTTTGCTGATCCTGTTTGGTGGTGCCAAACTTGCCCGGATTGTACCAATGCCTGCGGATCCATCCCGGTCTTTGCTGCGTTACCTGCCGGCACGTCTGCGCAAGGTGGCATGACGCCCGGCATGCATGCTCAGTTGCAGGCGGGCTGGTGAATGTCCGACAAAGCTCCGATCTGATCGCTCAACCCCAAAAGCGGCTTGAGGCAGTCCGGGTGGCTGACAAGGTCTGCCAATGTGTGGGCGTCGAGCACCTTCAGGAAAGCGGCCAAGGCATCCATCAACAACAAGCGGAATTTGCATTCGCTGATCAACGGGCAGGTATTGCTTTCCTCGGAAAAGCACTCGACGATCACCAGATTCTCTTCGGTCTGACGGAGGATTTCGCCGATATTGATGTCCTTGGGATCCTTGGCTAGACGAATTCCACCATTGCGTCCGCGGATTGCCTGAATCGCGCCGATATGGGTCAATCTCTGGGCTATCTTGTTGATATGATGTCCAGAAATATCGTAAGCATCGGCAATTTCAGCCAAACGGACCGGTTGGTCTGGCTTCAGGGCACAATACATCAGCAGCCGCATGGCATAATTGGAATGCTGTGTCAGTCGCATGAAACCTCCCAGGTGCGTGTGTGCACGCTTCTCATTTTATTCGTTGTTTTACGGATCATCTCACACAGTAAAAAGCATCTCGTCAACCAGCCTGCGAAGCTGCTTCTTCAAATTTCACCGACATAATCCGATTGTCTGTTGTCAAGTAAAGTGCACTGCCACCCAAGCCAGCTAGAGACCGGGGTGACAAGCCCGGATGGCAGTGCCATCGTCTCTCCTCGTCGGAAAGCGATGATGGGTCGAAGTATGTTTATACTTTCGAATATATTTGACTTTTTCCCGTGATCAACGTGATCATTTGTTGCATATCTTTTAGCACTTAATATAACAAGCATCAAGTTTACTTGTTTAAACACTGTACGCCCACGGAGAGGCACAATGACGCAGATGGTCACCAGTGAATTGCCCAAACAGGTCGAGGCAGCAAAACCGGAACCGGCGGACACATCAAGATTGGCGCACTTTCCCAATGCCTTCTTTGCCATGGTGATGGGACTGGCGGGGCTCACTCTGGCCGCCGAACGACTTGAGAAAAGCCTAGGGGTGGCGCATGGAGCCAGTTTGGGGCTGTTGATCGGCACTGTGGCGGTACTGGTGGCCCTGCTGGCACTCTATGGGCTGAAGGCTGTGCGCTATCCCGAGCAGGTTGTCTGGGAATGGAATCATCCTGTGCGGATCTGCTTCTTTCCAGCCGCCTCGATCGGCATCATTCTTGTGGGTACGGCGATGGAACCCTTCTCCCATGGGCTGGCTGTAGGCGTGTGGGCGCTGGGGGCCGGGCTGCATCTGTTGGGTACGTTGGCGGTGTTAACAGCCTGGATCGGCCACCGGACATTTGAAACCCTGACCCTCAACCCGGCCTGGTTCATTCCGGTGGTTGGCAACATCATCGTGCCAATCGCTGCGAGCCGCTTTGGCCTGATCGAGCTGGGTTGGTTCTATTTCTCGGTCGGGATCGTCTTCTGGATCGTACTGCTGACACTGGTCTTCAACCGGCTGGTCTTTCACAATCCCCTGCCCGAGCGGCTGCTGCCGACCCTGATGATCCTGATCGCCCCGCCTGCGGTGGGCTTTGTGGCTTATGTCAGCCTGACCGGAGGGCTCGATCCCTTTGCGCGGATTCTCTACAATACCGGCATTGTCTTCTTCCTGATCATTCTCACCCAATTGCCAAAACTGTCGCGGATTCCCTTTGCCATGTCGTGGTGGGCTTACAGCTTCCCCTTGGCTGCCCTGACCATCGCAACATTATTGTTTGCGGAAAAAGCGCAATCAGACCTTCATCTCATTGCAGGCATTGGTCTATTTGGTCTACTAATTCCAGTTATTGTCGGTCTGCTGCTCAGAACGGCAAAGGCCATAGCAAATCGACAGATCTGCAAGCCCGAATGATTCCGGCGTCTGCTACCCTAGGGATACGATCCTCGGGACCGATCAATGGCAGACCCTGACAGATTGAGGACCATCAATTTGTCGGATTTTTTACCGGATTCGGGCCATGCAATCTGTCAAGGGAAGGATTGCATATCGCTTTATGACCAAGGATCTGGCAGCTAACGACAAGACGTTCAAGGACCGAGCGCCAAAGCAGGAAAGAGCCAAGAGACGGAAGGAAAAGCGACCAGCAGATCAATGGCTGGCCGCCGTGCTGTTACCGCACGCCTCCACTCTGTCCCGCAAGGCCTGGCTTGACGTGGCATCGGGCCTGATGGCCATTCCCATAGCCTTCTCTTTGGCCTTCGGCATTGATGCCCTTGTCGCCGACAAAAGCGGCCTTTCGGGTCTGTTCCCCTATGCCTTGGCTCTGTTTGCATCCATCGGCCTGCGCGCGCTGTTGGCCTATCTGGCGGGGCGCCTCGGCCATCATGTGTCCAGTGCGGTGCGTCGGGATCTGCGCGGTTTATTGGCTTTGCGATTGGCCAACCACCCCCCGCTCGACAAGGAGCGCAAAGCGGCAGGAGAAGTGGCTGCGCTCGGATCGGATGTGATCGAGGCACTCAATGATTATACGGCACGCTATCTGTCCTTGAAGCGGCAACTGATTGTCATTCCGCTGATGATCCTCATCGCGTCCGCCTCCATATCATGGGCGGCGGCCTTGATCCTCATGGTCTGTGGTCCCTTGGTGCCCGTGTTCATGGCCATTGTCGGCATCCGCGCCAAGAAAGCCTCGGACGACCAGATCTCTGCCCTGTCAGACATGAGCAGCCTCTTTCTGGACCGCCTGTCAGGCATGACGACGCTGAAACTGTTCCGCGCCGTTGGCCGCACCCGAGAGGAGTTTGACATTCTGGCCACGGACTATCGCAAGGCAACAATGCGGGTTCTGCGCATTGCCTTTCTGTCCTCTGCGGCGCTTGAATTGTTCGCCGCGCTTGGCATTGCCCTTACCGCCATTTTCGCCGCCTATCACTATTTGGGCAGTATCGACTATGGCACCTATGGTGCCCCGATCACGCTGGGCACCGGCTTGTTTTTATTGTTGCTGGCACCGGAATTCTTTTCTCCGTTGCGGGAGTTCGCCGTCGCCTATCATGACAAGGCAACCGCACAAGCGGCCGCCGACCGCCTGATGCAGGTGTTGCCGATAGACTGGATCACGGCCCAAAGATCTGAGATGGAGACCGCTTTGGTGCCGTCCTCCACGGCATCTGCACCGATCACAATCGATAGCGTTGTGTTCAAGTCTGCAAACCTTGGCTATTTGGAAGATGCACCCGCTGTCTTGAAAGACGTTTCCTTTCGTTTCGAGAAGGGTGAGAAGATCGCCATTCTCGGGGCGTCCGGTTCGGGTAAATCAACCATTCTAGGGGCCCTGTGCGGTTTCCTGTCCCCTCTTGCCGGCAATCTTGAGATCAATCATCAGGCGCTTGATGCAGAACAGTGGGCCGCGCTGCGCCCAACGATTGGCTGGATTGGCCAGAGGCCACACATATTCCATGGCTCGGTTTTGATGAATGTCCGCTTGGCTGCACCGAAGGCAGATCGCGATGCGGTGCGCCAAGCACTTGAGCACGCCCACGGGGATCACTTCGTCACCCAGCTGCCGCGCGATCTGCTGACCATACTCGGGGAAACCGGCTTTGGCATTTCCGGGGGACAGGTGCGGCGGCTGGCGATTGCACGGGCGATGCTGAGCGACGCCAGTCTTATTCTATGCGACGAACCGACCGCGGATCTCGATGCCGAGACTGCGTCTCTGGTCACCGACAGCCTGATGCAGATTGCTGAAGGACGGTTGCTGGTGGTTGCCACCCATGACCGCTCGGTTGCCGAATGCTGCGACCGAATCCTGTATGTGCATGACGGTCGCGTGCAAGCCATCTCACATGCAGAGCTGGCTGCCCTTGATGAAGCAGCGCTTGCTGAGCGAACGGCCGACAGCCCCCTCCACACAAAGGAGGACGCATCATGAAGACCTTGATGTCTGTGCTCTCGCTTTACTGGCGGCATTATCCCAACTGGTTCCTGTGGGGACTGCTGATCGGATTGATGGCAGCGCTGGCCAGCATCGCGCTGATGGCAACAGCGGGCTGGTATCTTGGCGCCACAGCCATTTCAGGGCTCAGTGGTGCCAGTGTGGCGCTGGCCTTCAACACACTGTATCCCGGCTTTCTCATTCGCACGGCGGCTTTGGCCCGTACTTTCGGGCGCTATGGGGAGCGGGTGATCACTCATGACGCCACCTTCCGTTTCATTGCTCGATTGCGGCTTTATGTATTTGACGGCATCTCTCAGTTGACCTTCCGGCGGCTACGCGACTTCCGCTCCGGGGAACTGCTCGCCCGTTTGACTGCGGATATCGACGCGCTTGATGGCATCTATCTCAAGGTGGTCCTGCCTCTGGCAAGTGCCATTCTGTCGACCCTCGTGGTTCTGGTCGCCTTGCATACCATCAATGGCCCGATGGCGCTGGCTGTTGGCGGTATTTTGCTGCTGGCGCTGATCCTGCTGCCGCTGCAAGCGGGGCGGGTTGGTGTCGGTCTGGGACGCAGGTTGGCCTTTTCGTCAGAAGCCCTGCGGCTGCGTTATATCGATTTACTGCGCGGTCAGGTCGAATTGATCATGGCAGGGCGCTTGACCGATCAGGTGGATGCGATTCAGCGTGCTGCTGATCGCATTCACATCTTGCAGGACCGGTTGGCCAAACATGATCTGGTTGGTCGGGCGCTGATCAGTCTCGCTGGCGGAGCGGCTCTGGTGGCGGTGCTGCTGACCGGGGCATATGCCTATGAACAAGAGGCGATATCCGGGTCTGTTTTGTTGATGGCGGTGCTGGCGACATTGGCACTCACCGAATTGATGGCTCCCATCCGCCGCGGCTTGCTGGAAATCGGCAAAGCGATTTATGCAGGGCAGCGAATCCTGCCTTTGGTGGCTGATCCTCTTGAGGACGAAAGCACGGATTTGAGCGACCATGGCCCCATCCTGCTGGAGGTGAGCCGCGTGGACTTCGCCTATTCCGACAAGGCGGCTTTAATCTTTTCCGACTTTTCCCTGTCGCTGCGCTCAGGCGAGGCCATCGGCATTGTGGGCGCATCCGGAGCGGGCAAATCGACCCTGCTCGGGCTTGTTTCGGGATTGCTGGATCCACAATGCGGGCGCATCCGACTGGATTACGAAGATGGGCGGGCCGCCCATTTGCAGCCTCGCATCGGACTATTGACCCAGCGCACGGAATTGTTCCGCGAGTCGCTGGCCTTCAATTTGCGCATTGCCGATGCTTCAGGCAGCGACACACTGCTGAGGCAAACGTTGCAAAAAGCCCAATTGGCCAAGGTGCTGGAACGCTCGAATGCCGGACTTGAGCAGACGCTCGGGGATGATGGCCTTGGCCTGTCTGGTGGCGAAAGCCGACGGCTCGCCCTGTCACGGCTGCTGCTGTTCAAGCCCGATCTGTGGCTGCTGGATGAAACCACGGAAGGTCTCGACAGTGAGACGGCGGCTGCGATCCTGTCAGTGTTGCGTTCTGAGACCGCCAACAAGGCCTTGTTGTTCGTCACCCACAAACAGGCCGAAGCCGAACTGGCCGACCGCCTTCTGATCATGCATGAGGACCAACCGCCCAACTTGATCAGCCGCGCTGATTCTGATCAATGGCAGGCAGCGGTAAATGGCTTGCGCTAGGATCCATATTTGACGCCCGGTCTCGCAGCATGGCGGACAGGCAGAGGCTGCTGCCCAACTAGCCTGTTTTGTTACCAGACAGAGCACATCGTCGAGCTGAGGCAAAGCACCGCCTGAGATCGACTCGTGGATCGCCACATTGATTCAGCCCAAATTGCTGAAAAAATCGCCAGATTTTCCTCAAAAACATTGGCCTTTCGGACGCCTTCGACCCGCATTTTTCTCTTTTGGTCCGATAGGGAAACCCAAAACCCGGTGTTATACTTTCGATTGAAGGTCGACCTTCGATCCGTTTCAGGGAAGAGGAACCGGGTATGTCCACATTTGAAGCGCAATATCAGGCCAAATTGACCACACCAGTCAAGGCAGCCGAAGCCATCAAAGACCATATGAACCTGATTATGGGATCGGGTGCCGGGCAACCTTTGGCCCTGATGAAGGCAGTTGGAGACCGCGCTCGTGATGGTGCCTATGCCCGCCTCAATGTCTATTATCTGCACGGTCATGATGAGCATCTGAACACGATCTTCACCCCGGACACGATTCCCTTCATCAAACCACATCCGCTCTTTATGTCCCGCGCCGACCGCGAACTGGCGCGCAGAGGCCATGAAAAGGGCGAGGAATGGGTGCATTTCGTCCCTTGCATGTTCCATCAGGCCGGGCGCCTGTTGACCGAACATGTGCGCCCGGACGTGCATATTGTCACCGTGTCGCCAATGGATAAATCCGGGCATTTCTCTCTCGGCACCAACCCTGATGTTTCGGTGAGCGTGATCCGCAAGGCCAAACATGTGATTGTGGAAGTCAATCCGCAAATGCCGCGGACATTTGGTGAATGTTTGGTCCATGTCAATGACGTCGACCAAGTGGTCGAATATGACCACCCCCTCATGGAGTACGAGGTGGAAAGCGGCTCCGAGGTGGATGAAGCCATCGGCAAACTGATTGCAGAACAAATTCAGGATGGCGCGACAATCCAAATGGGGATTGGCGCGGTTCCGGACGCCGTGATGCGGTTCTTGGGTGACAAGAACGATCTTGGCCTTCATTCGGAACTCTTCTCGCCCGCGATGGCTAAGCTGATCCAGCAAGGTGTCATCAATGGCCGCAAGAAGACCTTCCTGCCCTACAAACATGTCTACACGCTGGCATTGGGCAATCGCGAGATGTTCGACTTCATGGACGATAACCCATCCGTTGTCGGCTATCCGGCGTCGTTCACGAACAGCCCGAAAAACATTCGCCTGAACAAAGGCATGATTTCGGTCAATGCGGCTATCGAGATGGATCTGGGCGGTCAGATCAACTCGGAAATGGTGGGTGGACTGCAGTTTTCGGGCACAGGTGGACAGCTCGACTTTGTCCGCGGTGCCTATGCGTCGGAAGGGGGCAAATCGTTCCTTGCCCTGCATTCAACCGCCAAGAATGATACGGTTTCGCGGATCGTGCCAAGACTGGAAAACTGCGCAGTGACGGGTCCGCGCATGGAAGTGATGAATGTGGTGACGGAATATGGTGTCGCCGAAATGAAGGGCAAATGCATGCAGCAGCGGGCCGCCGCTCTGATTGAGATTGCCCATCCAAAATTCCGCGAAGGCCTCCGTGTGGCGGCTCGGAAGTCAAACCTTTTGTAGGATCAACGAGAGTTTCAATCGGTGACGCAAACTGCCAAAGCGCAACTGGCTATGATCAAACAAGGCCTTGGAGGCCAATCCAGAGGCCTCAGCCTGTGCTGTGGCCGGGATGTGATCGAACGCACCGACCCATCAATCGGGGCAGCTTCTTGCAAGGCTGCCCCTGCCCTATCCAATTCGAACGCAAGAACCACTGCACAAGAGACCAGACTTTCACTTCAATTATTCAAAACTGATTTGGTGACTTTCCTCTGCTCGATCACGCATATCGGGAACCAAGCACGGGAAATGACCCTTGAATTCGTTGCTCGCAACAGAGCAACAGCTTAACAGGAGAAAAAGAAGAATGGGTACGTATGGAACACTGGAAGAACGCGTCCGCTGTCCGTTCCTGATGAACAAAGTTAAAACCGTCGAAGAAGTCCTTCCGATGTTCAAAGACGGTATGAACCTTGGCTGGTCAGGTTTTACCCCTGCCGGTTACCCTAAAGCGGTTCCGATCGCTCTTGCCGATTATGTTGAAGAGAACAATCTTCAGGGCAAAATGCGCTTCAACCTGTTCATCGGTGCTTCTGTTGGTGCAGAAACCGAAGACCGTTGGGCAAGCCTCGACATGATCGACCGTCGCTGGCCTTACCAGACCGGTAAAAACATCGCCAAGGCCATTAACGAAGGCCGCATCCGCATGGGTGACAAGCACTTGTCCCTGTTTGCTCAGGATCTGGCCTATGGTTACTACACCAAAGACACCCAGTCTGGTAAACTCGATCTGGCGATCATCGAAGTGTCTGGCATCACCGAAGATGGTGGCCTTATTCCTTCCGCTTCCGTTGGTGTGATCCCTGAAATCGTTCAGACCTGCGAAAACATCATCATCGAAGTCAACACCGCCATGCCTTCCTTCGAAGGAATGCACGACGTGATGGTTCTGCATGCGCCTCCGCATCGTGAAATCATCGGTGTCACCAAAGCTGACAGCCGCATTGGCTCCACTTATGTGCCTTGCGATCCTTCCAAGATCGTCGCAATCGTCGAATCCGAGCATACCGATAAAGGCCGTTCCTTGGCCGGTGCTGATGAAGATTCCATCGCTATCGCCAACCATTTGCTCGACTTCTTCGGCGCTGAAGTAAAAGCAGGCCGTCTGCCGGGCAACCTGCTGCCACTGCAGTCCGGTGTGGGCTCCATCGCCAACGCTGTTGTGTCTGGTCTGGCCAACGGTCCTTTCTACGATCTGTCGGTTTACACCGAAGTTCTTCAGGACGGTATGCTTGACCTGTTCGACTCCGGTCGTCTGAAACGTGCATCTGCCTGCTCGCTTTCCCTGTCGGAAAATGAAGGCATGCCACGCTTCATCAAAAACCGCGAGCTGTATCAGGACAAAATCGTCCTGCGTCCTCTGTCGATCTCCAACAACCCTGAGGTTGCCCGTCGTCTCGGCGTTATCGCCATGAACACGCCGGTTGAAATCGACATGTATGGCCATGCAAACTCGACCTTGATCAACGGTACCCGTATCGTCAACGGTATCGGTGGGTCGGGCGACTTCCTGCGCTCCGGCTTCCTGAAGATCATGCATACCCCATCCAGCCGTCCAACCAAAACCGATCCAACCGGTATCAGCTGCATCGTTCCGCACGCACAGCATATTGACCATACCGAACACGATCTGGACATCGTCGTAACCGAACAGGGTCTGGCTGACCTTCGTGGTCTGTCTCCTCGTGACCGTGCACATGCCATCATCAACAATTGTGCGCATCCGGACTACAAAGACATCCTGAACGCCTATTTCGACAAGGCTGAAAAAGACTGCCTGGCTCGCGGCGTTGGCCACGAACCACAGCTTTGGGATTGCGTCTTCAAGATGCAGTTGAACAATGCCCAGAACGGCACCATGAAGATCAACAACTGGGACGTTAAACTCGACCTTCTTTAATCGAGAATTTTCCCGGTGATGGGCGTCAAGCGGCTCATCAATTCAGCATATATCAAGGGCGGGTCCTTCGGGGTCCGCCCTTTTTGTCTGTCCTATCGAACCGTGTAGCCAAGATCTCACTTTAAGCAAATTCCACTTTAAGTAGACTGGAAGCGAGAGTCATTTCAGAGGCTTGCTGGGGATTGCGAAGAGACAGATTCATCTGGCTGAGAAAATGATTCCGTTGCCTCACAGAGTGATTCAAGTTGTTCGAATAGTGATTCACCGTCTTGCCCGTGATGCTGTTGTATTGCTGGGCTCTTCCTCATTCGCTAGGCCGGTCTTTTCCGGAGCCATCATGGTGAACAAAGTCTTGCGCGAAAGACGTAAATGCGGCGTCTGGCTTTAGGTCGTTTTAAGGCTGATTGATAGATGTGGTTGAAAGTCCTCATTTCTTTTCCACCTTCTGACGAATGGCAAGTCGGGGTGTCTTTCTCGATCATGCCTAACAAAGTCTTTCGGGAATTGATCAGCAAATCGGATTTTGTCAATCCAGCAGAGATTTGCCAATCCGTGGCAAAAATTCGGTCTCGCAAGGCCCATTCGCCGACCCGTTTTTTTCGCTGTCATGATTAAGCATCTGTGAATTAACGATCTTAAATCTCCAATAGTTTCAAAGCGCATATTTAAAAGCGAAGCCTAGCCTCGGTCCCGAAATCTATGGAGGGCCGATCTTGTTTCGACTTCGTTCCTATCGAAATCAATCCCGCATTTTGCAGGCAGCCACCCTTGTCGCTGGCCTGTTGGTTGGTGCAAGCCATGCTGCAGCAACCGGCGCGACAGATGTGTCCCTGTCGGGTCTTGGGATGCGCGTGGTTGAGCGGACCAGCCCACCAGCCGGTCATGTCCACTATTGCGCCCGGGAACCCGGCGCCTGTGCCCGCTATGGTCAGGGAGCGGTCATTCTGACCCAGACCAGCTGGCAACAGCTGGTCACGATCAACAGCGTGATCAACAACAGCATTGCCCCGAAAGCCGATGGCCGTGTCGACCAATGGTCTGTTTATGTGTCTGCGGGGGACTGCGAAGATTACGCCCTGACGAAACAGCGCGAGCTGTTGAGCCGGGGCTGGCCTTCAGATGCACTGCTGGTCACCACCGCCTATCTGCCTGACGGCACCTATCATGCGGTGTTGGTGGTGCGCACGGATCGCGGCGAATTTGTGCTCGACAATCTCGAACCGCTGATCCTGCCTTGGCAGAAGGTCAAATATCGCTGGAACAAACGTCAGGCGGTCGGCAATCCGCACATCTGGCAGACGATCGTGGGTGCTCCGAAAGCACGTGACGGCCAGTCGGTTGCGCGTCTGAGGCCCGCGCTTGAGCCCTAAATGAACCGGGACCGGCGCACTGGTCCGCAAGAATAGATCTGTGATGCGATGCATCACGACCTCCCACTCCCGGAGGTATAAGACAAGCCGTGCGGGGCACGGTGTCTGGAATATGGACCCTTGGCACACCAAGCGGAGGAGCGAAGCGAGTCCGGGCCATATTCAGGGAGACCAATCCAACTTGAGCCGGACGGTTTTACTCACATGCTGTCCCAACTGCCTCCGAAGCCCCCACTTCGGAGGTTTTTCTTTTCACTTCGCATTTGCAAGCAGCGCTTCAAGGCTTATGAAGAAGCAAGTTCGCAGATTGGAATCAAGAATGGATATGAGGCAATGACGGCGCATCGCAAAAAACAAGTGGCCATTATCGGGGCCGGTGCAGCTGGCCTCATGGCGGCAGACCGGCTGTCGAGCGAACGGCCAGATCTGGCCATCACGCTCTATGATGCCATGCCGAGCCCTGCTCGCAAAATCCTGATGGCAGGCAAGAGCGGTTTGAATATATCCCATCAGAGCGGAATCGATGCCCCCGAGCGCTTCCTGGCTCGCTATGGAAAGGCAGCAGGTTTCATGGGACCCATGCTGGATCGCTTTGGGACGGCCGAACTGATCACATGGATGGAAGGGCTTGGACAAACTCTCTTTGTTGGCTCGTCAGGTCGGCTCTTTCCCAGCACCATGAAAGCTTCACCGTTGCTGCGTTCCCTTCTGACCCGGCTTGACGGACGCGGTGTCGCACTGTGCGCACGGCATCGCTGGAGCGGCTGGGACAACGATGGAGCGCTGCTCTTTGCCACCCCACAGGGACAAAAGGCCGTTCGTGCTGACGCAACATTGTTGTCTTTGGGTGGACCAAGCTGGCCACGGCTCGGGACCGATGGCGACTTTGTGGACGTCCTTCAAGCACGTGGTCTTGCGATGCGCGCCTTTCGCCCGGCCAATTGCGGCTTTGATGCCAACTGGCCTGAGGCCTTTGCCGAGCAGTGGGCGGGTCAACCGGTCAAATCGGTGCGCCTGTCCTTTGGCGACAATGAAGTGACGGGCGACTTCATCATCACACGCCACGGCATCGAGGGAGGGCCTGTCTATGGTCTCAGCGCTTCATTACGCGATGCGATCGAGCAAGATGGCCAAGCCACTCTATTGATCGATTTGCGGCCCAATCAAAGTGATGACCAGCTTGCTGCCAAGATGTCTCGCCCAAGGGGCAAACAGTCATTGTCGAACCATTTGCGCAAAACGATCCATCTGCAAGGGCTACAAGCGGCTTTGGTGAAAGCCTTGGTAGACCGCGAGACCATGCAGGATCCACAGAAGCTGGCCAGAAGCCTGAAGGCTCTTCCCTTGCCTTTGGTTCGAACGCGGCCGATGGCGGAGGCGATCAGCACCGCAGGCGGCGTTGCGTTGGATGCGCTGGATGCGTCTCTCATGGTGCGGTCTCAGCCTGGTCTGTTTGTTGCCGGGGAAATGCTTGACTGGGAAGCGCCAACGGGTGGCTACTTGCTGACCGCCTGTCTGTCTCAGGGGCGATGGGCCGCAGACGGCATCGCCAGCTATCTTGCCTGATAAAAACCCCGCGCCACAGACATATGGCACGGGGTTCAACTATTCCACATTAGCCGCTTGAGACTAACTCAGGCTGTCGCGAGCAAAGGCCACATACAGCGCACGCAGGCGGGTGCTGACCGGTCCCGGCTGGCCATCGCCAACGGGCTCGCCGTCAAACTTGGTCACTGGCATGACGAACATCGAAGCAGAGGTGATGAAGGCCTCAGACGCTTCACCCACTTCCTCGGGCGTGAAGCTGCGCTCTTCAACCGTGATGCCGGTTTCTTCAGCCAAGGCCAGTACAGCCTTGCGGGTGATGCCGTGCAGAATCTTGTTGGACAAGGCCCGGGTTACCAGCACGCCATCCTTGGTGACGATGTGGGCATTGTTGGACGAGCCTTCGGTAACATAGCCATCTTCGATCATCCATGCGTCATCGGCTCCAGCCTTCAGCGCAGCTTGTTTGGCCATCGAAGCGGGCAGCAGGCCAATGGCCTTGATATCGCGGCGCTGCCAGCGAATATCCGGCATCGTAACAACGCTAATCCCGGTCTTGGCGGCAGGATTGTCGATCACAGCTTTGGCCTGAGTGAACATGACCAACGAGGATTTTGCTTCTTTGGGAAAAGCAAAATCACGATCGGCCGCACCACGGGTGACCTGCAGATAAAGTCCGCCTTCCTTGACATCGTTGCGACGCAGCAGCTCATGCTGGGCGGCTTCCAGCTTTTCCATCGTGCACGGCTGATCCATCTCCAGCTCTTTCATCGAGCGTTCCAGACGGGCGAGATGGGCACCATTGTCGACCAGTTTGCCATCGATTATGGTCGAGACTTCATAAACGCCATCTGCAAACAGGAAACCGCGATCAAAGACCGAAATCTTGGCGTCTTCTTCTGGCAGAAATTCGCCATTTACATACACGATACGGGACATCGAAAAGCCTTTCTTCAAACGGGAAACATGGAATCGCGCCGGGACAATGCCGCGCGTGGGTCTGGGAAGCTTGAGGCGGGGGCTCAGCCTGAACAGCTGGCTTTGTTGCGGGCAGTGTAGGTGGTGCGATGCAGACTGACAATCATCGCTCCGGGATTGGAGGGCGCTTCGCCCACTTATACACGGCTTTGGACTGGGTGATCTGTCGGGGTGGGATTCCTGTCTCTGATATGCAAGAAGAAGGCGATCACCCCTTCGCTTCCCCTCTTATAATTTGTCCGATCATGCCCTTTTCCCCTTCAAAACTGACCGCCATGCATCTTGCCATTGGCTCCATCTTCATTTCGCTCGTTGTTCTGGCAATGAAATATGCAGCCTATCTGCTGACCCATTCTGTCGGTCTGTATTCGGATGCGCTCGAGACGGTGGTCAATCTGGCGGCGGCGATTGGGGTCGTGATTGCTGTCTGGCTCAGCGCAAAACCTGCCGATGACAACCATCCGTTTGGCCATCACAAGGCCGAATATCTCTCGGCAGTGGCTGAAGGGGTGTTCATTGTGCTGGCGGCCCTGTCGATTTTCCGTGAAGCCTATGCGGGATTTATGAATCCCCGATTGCTCGATATTCATTGGCTCGGCCTGTCGCTCAATGCCGGGGCCGGTGTGGTCAATGGCATCTGGGCAGCTGTGCTCGTGCGTCAGGGAACGCGCATGCGGTCCCCTGCCCTGATTGCCGATGGCAAGCATCTGTTCACTGACATTGTTTCTTCGGTCGGTGTGCTGGCCGGTGTTGGTATTGCAGCCCTGACGGGTCTGCACTGGCTTGATCCTCTGCTCGCCTTTGCGGTGGGGGTCAGCATTCTGTGGACCGGCTGGGGTTTGCTCAAAGGCTCGATGAGCGGCCTGATGGACGAAGCGATCGATGAAGAAGAGCAAGAACAGATCCGCACCATCATCATGGCCAATGCCGATGGGGCGATCGAGGCGCATGACCTGAAAACCCGCCATTCAGGGCGGGTGATCTTTGTCGAATTCCATCTGGTCGTGCCCAGTGCGATGTCGGTCGATACCGCCCATGCCATTTGCGACCGGATCGAGCATGCGCTGATGGACAATATGCCACATGCCGACGTGATCATTCACATCGAGCCGGAAGACAAGGCGCATGAACCCCATTCCGAGGGCAGCATGGTCTTCTGACCCTCCCGCCTGACTGTGTTTGACCGTCGGTCAGGTGGACAAGTGCTCTCCGCCTTTCGAAGTCATTTACAGAGGCTCGAACATTCGCTAACCTCACCTTAACGTAATGTGCCAAACATTCTCCAAGGGGGACTCCCATGAGCCTGCCAGCTCTTTTCGACACACTCACCCTGCCCGCTGTGGCGTCGCCAATGTTCATCATTTCCAATCCGGAGATGGTTATCGCCCAATGCAAGGCCGGGATTGTGGGATCCTTTCCCGCCCTGAATGCTCGACCGCAAGAAAAGCTGGATCAGTGGCTGACCCAGATTGAGGAAGAATTGGACCGCCACAATCAGGCGCACCCGGATCACCCTGCTGCCCCTTATGCCGTCAACCAGATTGTGCATCGATCCAATGATCGGCTGATGGCGGATATGGAAACCTGTGTCAAACACAAGGTCCCGATCGTCATCACTTCGCTTGGTGCCGTGGAAGAGGTCAATCAGGCAGTGCATTCCTATGGAGGGCTGATCCTGCATGACATCATCAACAATCGTCATGCCAAGAAGGCGGTTGAAAAGGGAGCCGATGGGCTGATTGCAGTGGCAGCTGGTGCCGGTGGGCATGCGGGGACCTTGTCGCCGATGGCGCTGGTCGGTGAGATCCGGCAATGGTTTGACGGCCCCTTGTTGCTCTCGGGGTCGATTTCGACCGGTGCCTCCATTCTGGCAGCCCAGGCCATGGGGGCTGATCTTGCCTATATCGGTTCGGCCTTCATCGCTTCACGCGAGGCCAATGCAGAGGAAGCCTACAAGCAGATGATCGTTGATTGCGGTGCCGATGACATCATCTATACCGACCGCTTTACCGGCGTGCATGGCAATTATCTCAAACCCTCGCTGGTCGCATCAGGCATCAATCCCAAAGAACTGATGAAGGAAGAACGGAACAAAATGGACTTTGCCAAGGCCACCAATGAAGGCGCCAAGGCCTGGAAGAATATCTGGGGCTCGGGGCAAGGCATTGGTACTGTGGATCGTGTCGAACCGGTTCAGGCGATTGTCGACCGACTGAAGGTCGAATATGCGGCTACCAGACAACGGTTGCTTGCTCGGGAATAGAGAGAAAGTTCAGGCAAGTTCAGGCAAATTCAGCCAAATTCAGGGAAGCATGAAGAGTGCTTCCCTTTTGTAATTTTTCAACCCTGCCTTGTTTGCAGAAACAGGCACTCTTATTTCCAACTTAGACACATTCTGTTTTTCCATCACGAAAGATCAATCCATGACTGTAGCACTTTATGCGTCCCTCATTGCTTTTCTATTCCTTGCCTTATCCGTCAACGTCGTTCGCAATCGCCTCAAATTGAGAGTCGCTTTGGGAGATGGCGGCAAAGAAGCCATGCGGCAAGCGGTTCGGGCACACGGCAATCTGGCGGAATATGCACCGATCTTTCTGTTGCTTCTGGGGCTGGCAGAATATCAGGGCCTACCGGCTTGGGGGGTGCATCTGCTAGGCGCGACATTCTTGCTGGGTCGCCTGTCCCATGCCTACGGGGTGGCCTTCCGCGAACGCTATTCCCTGACTGGGGTCGAAAATCTTGCCTACCGAACCAGAGGCATGATCGTGACCTTTGTCTGCACCGTCAGCGCAGCCATATTCGTGCTGGTCCAGTATATTCTCACAATGCTCAGCTAAGCATTGAAAAGATAGGCTTTTCAGCAGCGTATTTCAAATTTTCGGGGAAGTACCATGGTCGGAGCGAGAGGATTCGAACCTCCGACCCCCTGATCCCAAATCAGGTGCGCTACCAGGCTGCGCTACGCTCCGTACCGTTGGTGGGCGGCTTATAGCCTTCCTAATCGGTGATGGCAAGGGTCTCTCAAGGCAATTGTGCGAAACTTTTGAAGATTTCCACGCTCATTGTTCGACAGGCAGCAAAACCTATTCGAAAGTTCAGCGAATGTGTCAGCAACATCGCTTTCTGCCTTGAAACCAGCCCCGTGCCAGACCGTTCTTTTGCTGCGCTTTGTTTGTGAAAAAAGCAGGAAGGGCATTGCACCGCTGATATCGCTTCTGTATAGAAAGCCTACTTCGCGTCGCAGCCAAGCGCTTCGACCTGCTGGGGTGTAGCCAAGTGGTAAGGCAACGGTTTTTGGTATCGTGTACCGTAGGTTCGAATCCTACCACCCCAGCCATTCATTCTCCCTGATCCAATCAGTCTCCCTCTTTTCGTGATTCCAAGCTGTCTCCTCTGGCATAGTCTGCGTTTGGTACGACGTTCGATCGTCGGCATGGCGGGTGCGATTTGCTCGATCAAAACTGCCTATTTTTGCGCCATTGTTTGAGAAAATACGCTGTTTGTTTGCGCTTTTCCGCGCTGCAGCAATATGCAAAAGTGCGGGCATGTCACCATCGGATCTCAAAATTCTAGTCGCAGACGAAAACCGCACGCGCGCTTCCATCATCAAGTTGGGGCTGATCGAGAGCGGCTATCTGAATGTCGAGATCGTTGACAGCTTCTCAGGTCTGGCGCTGCTGGTACAGACCAGCCCGCCTGATGTCATCATTGTAGATCTGGAAAACCCGCAACGCGACACGCTTGAGGCCTTTTTTGCCCTATCACGGGCCATCAAAAGGCCGATTGCGATGTTTGTCGATCAATCGGACCTCTCCGCCATGGAAGAGGCAATTGATGCAGGGGTGTCGGCCTATGTGGTGGACGGGCTGAAGAAGGATCGCATTCGTCCAATCATGGAGATGGCCATTGCCCGCTTCCGGGCCTTCTCGAGAATGGAGGATGAGCTTTTCGCGGCCAAATCCCAGCTCAAGGACCAGTCGGTGGTCACCAAGGCAAAAGAAATCCTGATGGATCGCAAGGGTCTGAGCGAAAGCGAGGCGCACAGACAAATCCGCACCACCGCCATGAACAAACAAAAAAAAATGTCAGAGATTGCCAGCAGCATCGTCCTAGCTGCGGAAGCAATGGATTTGTAGGAGCAATCATGACCAGTAAAGCAACCCATATTCAGGCAGGTTACATTGCGCTCAATGATGCAGCTCCCTTGATCATCGCGCGGGAGTGCGGCTTTGCGGAGGCCGAAGGCATTGATCTGCATCTGCACAAGGAAACCTCGTGGGCAACCTTGCGGGACAAACTGGCGATTGGCCTGTTCGATGTTGCCCATTTGTTGGCTCCCATTTCGGTTGCCGCCAGTTGCAAACTGTTTCCCCTGCCGCTGGATATCGTTGTGCCCATGGCTCTGGGGCTGGGCGGCAATATGGTCACGATGGCACGGTCGATATGGGATGGCCATGCTCCGGCCTCCGGGCCGGTTTCCTTCGATGCCGGGGCGGCAGGGGCGCGGCTCAAAGCAATGATCAAGGATCGCCGTGCACGTGGAAATCCCAAGTTGCGCCTTGGGGCCGTGCATCCCTATTCAGCCCATAATTATGAGTTGCGCTATTGGCTCGCAGGCTGTGGCATAGATCCGGATCAGGATACCGACATCGTCTTTCTGCCCCCTTCCACCATGCCTGATGCGTTGCGGTCCGGTGCGTTGGATGCCTTTTGTGTCGGAGAGCCATGGAACAGCGCAGCCATTCTGGATGGCGATGGCGTCCTGCTGACCACCAAGGGTCATATCTGGCAAAACAGTCCAGACAAGGTGCTTGGCGTGCGGCGGTCCTTCGCCCTTGATCAGCAGGAAGCACACTATGCGCTCTTGCGTGCCTTGTATAAAGCCGCAGAATGGATTGAATCCCCGGCCAACAAAGAGGAGCTTTGCCGCATTCTCAGCGCACCCGGCTATATCGGGCTGAGTGAAACACGCCTTAAGCCGGGCTTTAATGGAGCCATCAAGACGGGACTTACTGATCCCGAGCGCCTGAACATGCCGGACTTCTATTTGCCACTGTCTCGTGCTGCGCTCTTTCCGAAAGAAAGCCATGCCTTGTGGTTCTATTCCCAAATGGTGCGCTGGGGGCATGTGGAACTGAGTGACGACCATATTGCCCGTGTGCGGGCATCCTGTCATCCCGAGATGCTCAGAGCGGCGTTGGCTCCTCTGGACATCGCCCTTCCCGACACTCAGCAAGACATCCTGAGTGCCCAGGATATCCAGTCCCCAATCGCATCCGATCAGGGATTGGGGTCGCTGGGACCTGATGTCTTTTTTGATCGGATTCCGTTCGATCCTGATGCATTGGCCGCCTATGTCGCCGGGCAAAGAGTGAGCAAAAATTAAGCATTTGCACGTATTGATGACATTTTAGGCATCAAATGAAATAGCATCCCAAAGCTTCTCAAAATCATTTTCGTGACGATTATTCCCTATATTTCAACGTCTTAATTATTAACCTCTGAAACTGGCACGCTGATTGCAGTCAAGGTTTCACATGCCGCGGCGATGCGGCTGGCCCAATGATGGGTCATGAAAAGGCAAAGCAGCCATATTGGTCTGGACATTCTCCTCCTCCCGGAATGTCCCCACCGATATGGCTTTTTTTATGGACCAAACAGGAGGCATTTATGCCAGCAGCACGCAAGATCAAAACATCTCTTCTCATGACCGCAACCGCCCTCGCGGTGACCTTTGCGTCATCGTCCTACGCGGAAATGCTTGATGTCGAGAAGGATGAGTTGAAGTTCGGCTTCATCAAGCTGACTGATATGGCACCGTTGGCGATTGCCTATGAAAAGGGATATTTCGAGGATGAGGGCCTGTTTGTCACCCTCGAAGCACAAGCGAACTGGAAAGTTCTTCTTGATCGCACCATTACCGGTGAGCTGGATGGCTCCCATATGCTGGCCGGTCAGCCGCTGGCCGCCACCATCGGCTTTGGCACCAAGGCCCATATCGTCACTCCCTTTTCGATGGATTTGAACGGCAATGGCATCACCGTGTCCAATGAAGTCTGGGAAATGATGAAGAAAAACATTCCCGTCGGCGACGATGGCAAGGTGGTGCACCCAATCAAGGCCGATGCCCTGAAGCCTGTTGTCGAGCAATTCAAGGCCGAAGGAAAGCCGTTCAATATGGGGATGGTCTTCCCGGTTTCGACCCACAATTACGAGCTGCGCTACTGGCTGGCGTCGGGCGGCATTCATCCCGGTTTCTATTCCCCGACCGACGTTTCGGGCCAGATCAAGGCTGACGCCCTGCTGTCTGTGACCCCTCCACCGCAAATGCCTGCCACACTGGAAGCAGGCACCATCTATGGCTATTGCGTCGGTGAACCATGGAACCAGCAGGCGGTGTTCAAGGGTATCGGCGTACCGGTGATTACCGACTTTGAAATCTGGAAGAACAATCCCGAGAAGGTCTTTGGCATGACCAAAGAGTTCACCGAGGAAAACCCGAATACCACCCTCGCCATCACCAAGGCGCTGATCCGAGCGGCCAAGTGGCTCGACGAAAACGACAATGCCAACCGCATGGAAGCCGTGGAGATCCTGTCGCGTTCCGAATATGTCGGCGCGGATGCGGAAGTCATCGCCAACTCGATGACCGGTACGTTCGAGTATGAAAAAGGCGACAAACGCGACGTGCCGGACTTCAACGTTTTTTACCGCTACTTCGCCACCTATCCCTACTATTCGGATGCGGTCTGGTATCTCTCGCAAATGCGCCGCTGGGGCCAGATCCCGGAAGCCAAGTCTGACAGCTGGTATGACGAGGTTGCCAAGTCTGTCTATCGTCCGGACATCTATCTGAAAGCCGCAAAGATGCTGGTCGAAGAAGGCCATGTTGCCGAAGCGGATTTCCCATGGGAGAGCGATGGCTATCGCGCACCGACACCAGCCGCCGACATCATCGATGGCGTGGCTTATGACGGCAAGAAGCCCAATGCCTATCTCGACGCTCTGACCATCGGCCTGAAGACCGGTGAAATGGTTGAAGGCAGCGACATCATCAAAAAGTGAGGCCACGCAAGGGATCGTCCGCCAATGATGGGCGGGCGGTCCAGCGACACTGTCAGGCAACCAGCCAGACGACCAATCTGACTTTCAGATAAGGGACCGAACCAATGACCGACATAACTTCCAACTCCGTGGCCCCGTCCGGCCCCAGTCCGCGTCAACAGCGCCTATTTGCGGCAATCAACAAGGCCAGCAGCTGGCTTGATGCGCTTGGCCTGTCCTGGTTGACGCCCTTGCTGAAACTGGCCGCAGGTGACAATGTCAAAGAGCAATTGTCTGAACTGAAACGGGTTCTGATCATCCCCTTGATGGGTATCATGCTTTTTCTTCTGCTGTGGGCAGGCCTTGCACCGCAGGTCAAGACCTCTCTCGGCGCCATTCCCGGCCCGGTTCAGGTGTGGGAACAAGCAGGCAATCTGTGGGACGATCATATCCGCGAACGAGAGAAAGCCGCTGCATTTTATGAACGGCAGGACAAGCGCAACGCCAAGCTCGAAGCTGCCGGCAAGACCGACAAGGTCAAGTGGCGCTCTTACACTGGCAAACCAACCTATCTAGACCAGATTGTTACCTCATTGGTGACCGTTGGTGTTGGCTTTCTGATTGGCACCCTGATCGCCGTGCCGCTCGGCATCGCCTCTGGCCTGTCCAAGACGGTCAATGGCGCGATCAATCCGCTGATCCAGATCTTCAAGCCGGTCTCGCCGCTCGCATGGCTGCCACTGGTGACAATGATTGTCTCTGCCCTTTATGTCGACACCTTCGATTGGCTGCCGAAATCCCTGCTGATATCCGCGATCACGGTGACGCTCTGCTCGCTTTGGCCAACCCTGATCAACACTGCGCTCGGTGTGGCATCGGTTGACAAGGACCTGATGAATGTGGGTCGCGTGCTGCAACTGCCAACCAGCAAGACCATCACCAAGCTGGTGCTACCGTCTGCCCTGCCGCTGATTTTTACCGGTCTGCGTCTCTCGCTGGGTGTGGGCTGGATGGTGCTGATCGCCGCTGAAATGCTGGCGCAGAATCCGGGTCTGGGCAAATTTGTCTGGGATGAGTTCCAGAATGGCTCTTCCCAATCGCTGGCCAAGATCATGGTCGCCGTTCTGACCATTGGCCTCGTTGGCTTCATGCTCGACCGGGTGATGTATGCCCTGCAGCGCGCCTTCACCTTCAGCGCCAACCGATAGGGAGCCGATCTCATGTCCTTTTTGGAAATTTCCGCCCTATCGAAGCATTTTGGCGAAGGGGCCAGCCGCAACGATGTCCTCAGCGACATCAACCTGAAGGTAGAAGAAGGGGAATTCATTGCGATTGTCGGCTTCTCCGGCTCTGGCAAGACCACTCTGATTTCCCTGCTGGCCGGATTGATCGCTCCGGATCAGGGGGGCGTGATTTTCAAGAGCAAGGAAATTGCAGGCCCAAGCCCGGAGCGCGGACTGGTGTTCCAGTCCTACTCGCTGATGCCGTGGCTGTCGGTCTATGGCAATATCGAGCTGGCCGTCTCCAGCGTCCACAAGCGCAAATCCAAGGCGGAGCGGGCCGCGATCATCGACAAATATATCGAGATGGTCGGTCTTTCCCATGCCCGCGACCGCAAGCCGGCGGAATTGTCCGGCGGCATGCGGCAACGTGTGGCCGTGGCACGCGTGCTCGCCATGCAGCCAGAAGTGTTGCTGATGGACGAGCCGCTGTCAGCCCTTGACGCCTTGACCCGCGCCAAATTGCAGGATGAATTTGCGGCCATCTCGCAGCAGGAAAAGAAAACCATCATTCTCATTACCAATGATGTGGATGAGGCGATTTTGCTGGCGGATCGGATCATTCCCCTGACCCCGGGGCCGAATGCGACCCTTGGGCCGGACTTCAAGGTTGATCTGCCCCGCCCGCGTGATCGTGGTGAGATGAACCATGACGATGACTTCATCGCCCTGCGTGCCGCCATCACCGATTATTTGATGAATGTGGGCAGCGAACGCCATCACAGTGATGCGGACAATCTGATCGAACTGCCCAATATCTTGCCCTCGAGCCGGTCAAAGCCGTTGCCGCAGGCCTATCAGGAGGCGGCCCAGTCGCCACGCAGCGAGAAATATCTGCAATTCTCGCAGCTGACCAAGGTTTATCCGACCCCCAAAGGGCCACTCACCGTGGTCGACGGCTTTGAGCTCAATCTCAATAAGGGCGAGTTCATCACCCTGATCGGCCATTCCGGCTGCGGCAAATCCACGGTTCTGTCGATGGCCGCGGGCCTCAATCCGATCACGGGCGGTGGCATCATTCTGGATGGCAAGCAGGTGACCGGAGCCGGACCAGAGCGTGCGGTGGTGTTTCAGGCCCCTTCCCTGATGCCCTGGATGACCGCTCGGGAGAATGTCGCCCTCGGCGTTGATCAGGTCTATCCCAAGGCCAGCAAGGCGGAACGGGCAGATATCGTTGATTATTACCTGTCCAAAGTCGGCCTTGGCGACAGTCTCGATCGCTATGCCTCTGACCTCTCCAACGGCATGAAACAGCGTGTCGGGATTGCCCGGGCCTTTGCCCTTTCGCCCAAGCTCCTTCTGCTCGACGAGCCGTTCGGCATGCTCGACAGCCTCACCCGCTGGGAGTTGCAGGATGTGTTGATGGAGGTCTGGGACCGGACCAACGTGACAACCATCTGCGTCACACATGATGTCGATGAGGCCATTTTGCTCGCTGACCGGGTGGTGATGATGTCAAACGGCCCCAATGCCCGGATTGGCAACATCATGGAAGTCGATCTGCCACGCCCTCGCTCACGCAAAGAGCTGCTGGCCCACCCGGACTATTACGCCTATCGCGAAGAACTGCTCGACTTCCTTGAAGCCTATGAGGGTGGCGCAGACCCATCAGCAGATCAACTTCAATCAATCCAGCAAAAAAGGGCGTCGCGATTGGCACGCCAGCGCGGCTCGCAACCGACTTTTGCAGCGGAGTAAGACCTATGAAAAAGAAACTAGTCGTAATTGGCAACGGCATGGCACCGGGACGGATGCTGGAGCATCTGTTCGACAAGGCTCCTGATGCCTTTGACGTGACCATCTTCAATGCCGAACCACGGGTCAATTATAACCGCCTGATGCTGTCCCCGGTCCTGTCCGGCGAGAAGACCTATGAAGACATCATCACCCATGATGATGCTTGGTATGAGACCCATGGCGTGACCCTCTACAAAGGTGCAAAGGTGACCGTGATTGACCGCGACGCCAAGATTGTGACGTCGGAAAACGGCATCAGCGCCTCCTATGACCATTTGGTGGTCGCTACGGGTTCCTCTCCCTTCATCATCCCCCTGCCTGGCCATGATCTGGATGGCGTGCTGACCTATCGCGATCTCGATGATGTGGAACGCATGCTTGAGGTTGCCAAGCAGGGCGGCAGAGCCGTGGTGATTGGCGGCGGTCTGTTGGGGCTGGAAGCTGCAGCTGGCCTCAAAGAACAAGGCATGGATGTCACCGTGCTGCATTTGATGCCAACCCTGATGGAGCGCCAGCTTGACCCGACTGCAGGTTACTTGCTGGAAAAAGCCTTCACGGATCGTGGCATTGACGTGATGACCGAGGCCAACAGCAAGGAGATCCTCGGATCCAACGGCAAGGTGACAGGCATTCGCCTTGAGGACGGCAGTGAAATTGACGCCAAGATCATCGTCATGGCAGTGGGCATTCGCCCTTCCACGGCTCTGGCCAAAGAGGCCGGTCTGGAGGTCAATCGTGGTATTGTAGTCTCGGACGACATGCGCACCTCCGACCCGGATATTTTCTCCCTTGGGGAATGTGTCGAGCATCGTCAGCAGTGTTATGGCCTTGTGGCCCCGCTTTATGACATGGCCGGGGTCATTGCCGACAATCTGATCGGCGGTGCGTCGGAATATCATGGCTCGGTGACGGCCACCAAGCTGAAGGTAACAGGGATCGACCTCTATTCCGCTGGTGACTTTGCGGAAGGAGAAGACCGCGAAGAGATCGTCCTCAGGGATGGCTCGAAAGGGGTTTACAAGCGGCTGGTACTGGAAGGGGACAAGATCATTGGCGCGGTGCTGTATGGCGAAACCGCCGATGGACCTTGGTTCTTCGACATGTTGAAAAAGGCGACCAATGTTTCCGAGATGCGCGAGACGCTGATCTTTGGTCAGGCCTATCAGGGAGGGTCGCCGCTGGACCCTATGGCAGCCGTTGCAGCATTGCCCGATGACGCAGAAATCTGCGGCTGCAACGGCGTTTGTAAGGGCAAGATCGTTGGCGCGATCAATGACAAGGGCCTGACCAGCCTTGATGATGTCCGCGCCCACACCAAGGCCTCGGCCTCGTGCGGCACCTGCACTGGTCTTGTC
Organism: Cohaesibacter sp. CAU 1516; assembly: GCF_005771485.1. Taxonomy (NCBI): domain Bacteria; kingdom Pseudomonadati; phylum Pseudomonadota; class Alphaproteobacteria; order Hyphomicrobiales; family Cohaesibacteraceae; genus Cohaesibacter; species Cohaesibacter sp. CAU 1516. The sequence continues at coordinate 178,363 of NZ_VANT01000005.1, forward strand.
GAGCAATTGATGGCTGCCACCCTGGGCGATGCCTACAATCCCAATGCGGTAGCAGCCATGTGCCCTTGTACCGATCTGGGGCATGGCGATGTGCGCCGCCTGATCAAGGCAAAGGAACTGAAAACCATCCCTGAAGTGATGCAAGCTCTGGAATGGAAGACCTCGTGCGGCTGTGCAAAATGTCGTCCGGCGCTCAATTACTATCTGGTGGCCGATTGGCCCGAAGACTATGCGGATGACTATCAGTCCCGCTTCATCAATGAACGGGTGCATGCCAACATCCAGAAGGATGGCACCTATAGTGTCGTGCCACGGATGTGGGGCGGTATGACCTCCTCGACCGAATTGCGGGCGATTGCCGACGTGGTCGACAAATTCGATATTCCTTCGGTCAAGGTGACCGGTGGTCAGCGCATCGATTTGCTGGGCATCAAGAAGGAAGACCTGACCGCCGTCTGGGCGGATCTGGGCAAGGTCGGCTTTGTCTCCGGCCACGCCTATGCCAAGGGGCTTCGCACCGTGAAGACCTGCGTCGGCTCGGACTGGTGCCGGTTTGGCACGCAGGATTCCACCGGGCTTGGCATCAAGCTTGAAAAATTCATGTGGGGCTCATGGACCCCCGCCAAAGTGAAGCTGGCAGTCTCTGGCTGCCCGCGCAACTGCGCCGAGGCAACCTGCAAGGATATCGGCATCATTTGCGTCGATTCCGGCTATGAGATTCATTTTGCCGGGGCGGCTGGCCTTGAAATCAAGGGCACAGAAATCCTCTGCAATGTCTCTAGCGAAGCGGAAGCAATGGAATATTGCGTCGCCCTCCTGCAAATGTATCGCGAGCAAGGCTTCTATCTGGAGCGCATTTATAAATGGGCCAAGCGGATTGGTCTTGACGAGGTGCGGGCCCAGATCGTCGACGATGCCGAGCGCCGCAAAGACTATTATGACCGTTTCGTTTTCAGTCAGAAATTTGCTCAGGTCGACCCATGGTCCGAACGGGTTTCGGGCAAGGACAAGCATGAATTCAATCCACTGGTGCTGATGGAGGCCGCAGAATGAACGCGCTTGGCAACAATTGGGTGCGCGTTGGCACCCTTGACGACATTCCAGCTCGCGGATCCCGCAAGCTGACGGTGGGGGAGACAACCATCGCCCTCTTCCGCACCAGCGCCGATCAGGTCTTTGCACTGGAAGATGCCTGCCCGCACAAGAAAGGGCCGCTCAGCGAAGGCATCGTTCATGACGGCTGTGTCACCTGCCCATTGCACAATTGGGTCATTTCCCTTGAAAGCGGTCAGGCGCAGGGTGCCGATGAAGGCGCCACCAAAAGCTTCCCGGTGAAACTGTCCGATCAGGACATTCTGATCGATCTGACGGGATTGGGTGCATGACAAAAATGGTGGCGACAGCAGAGGAGACAACCACCCGGTCCACCTGCCCCTATTGCGGGGTGGGCTGTGGTGTCCTGATCCAGAAAGGCAAGGATGGCAGCGTCAAGGTCAAGGGCGACCCTGATCATCCGGCCAATTATGGGCGGCTCTGTTCCAAGGGAACTGCGCTGGCGGACACGATCGGATTGGAAGAGCGCCTTCTGTCGCCAGAAATGAATGGCAAACAGGTCACATGGGACAAGGCCCTTGACCATATTGCGAACCGTTTCAACCAGATCATCACGGACTATGGCCCGGATGCCATCGCCTTTTACGTTTCGGGCCAGATCCTGACTGAAGATTATTATGCCGCCAACAAATTGATGAAGGGGGTGATTGGGTCGGCCAATATCGACACCAATTCCCGCCTTTGCATGGCGTCATCAGTCGCCGGTCACAAACGGGCCTTTGGGGCCGATACGGTGCCGGGTTGTTACGAGGATCTGGAACAGGCAGATCTGATCGTGCTCACGGGCACCAATCTGGCCTGGTGCCACCCGGTGCTTTATCAGCGGATCTTTGCTGCCAAACAAAAGAATCCGGACTTGACGGTGGTGCTGATCGACCCGCGTCGCACCCGCACTGCCGATCTAGCCGACCTGCATCTGGCCATCCGGCCAGACGGGGACGTTGCGCTGTTCCTCGGCCTTCTTCAAAGGCTGGCTGCGTCCCCGGCCTATCATGCCATCTATGTTGCCGATCATGTCAATGGAATGGAAACAGCACTTGCGGTAGCCAATGCGCTGACCCCTGAGGCAATCAGACAAGCCACTGGCCTCAGCGAGCGCGACCTTGAAGCCTTTTACAGCCTGTTCGTGAAAACCGAAAAGGTGGTGACGGTTTACAGTCAGGGGGTCAACCAATCAAGCTGTGGCACGGACAAGGTCAATGCCATCATCAATTGCCATTTGGCAACAGGGCGAATTGGCCGTCCCGGCATGGGGCCTTTTTCGGTCACCGGCCAGCCCAACGCCATGGGGGGCCGTGAAGTGGGCGGCCTTGCCAATATGCTGGCCTGCCATATGGATATCGAAAATGAAAGCCATCGGGCCTTGGTGGGTGACTTCTGGCAAACGGATCGCCTGCCGCACAAGCCGGGCCTGAAGGCGATTGACCTATTTCAAGCGGTCGGCGACGGTAAAATCAAGGCCCTCTGGATCATGGCGACCAACCCGGTCGACAGCATGCCGGACGCCGATGCGGTGCGTGCTGCGATCAAGGCCTGCCCGCTGGTGATTGTCTCAGATGTGCAGGACCGTACCGATACACTCGATCTGGCCGACATCAAGCTGCCGTCTTTGGCATGGGGCGAGAAGGCGGGCAGTGTGACCAATTCCGAACGGTGCATTTCCCGCCAGCGAAGCTTCCTGCCCGCCCCCGGTGCGGCAAAGGCCGATTGGTGGCAAATGGCCGAAGTGGGCCGCAGGATGGGTCACGGGGCCTTGTTCCCATGGCAGAATGCAGCGGATATTTTCAGCGAATATGCGGCACTTAGCCAGCAGGACAATGATGGCAGCCGCGATTTTGACATTGGCGCATGGGCAAGCCGCGATGCCGCCGACTATGACGCCATGCAACCCTTTTACTGGCCTCAAACCGAAGAGAAATCCTCATCTTCCAAGGCCACTCGTTTCTTTTCCAATGGTAACTTCTTCACCCCGGACCGACGGGCGCGAGCAATTGACGTTGCATTGCCAGAACAGCTCGAAGCCGTTGGCAAGGCCGGGATCGAGCCGCTCATTCTCAATACTGGCCGGGTTCGGGATCACTGGCACACCATGACCCGCACCGCCCGTAGCGCCCGGTTGTCGGCGCATCTGGCCGAACCGTTTTGCGAGCTCTCCCCTGAGGACGCCAAGGCGCGCGGCATTACTGATGCGTCTCTCGTTTCGGTCAGCAACGACCGAGGCGAGATTGTTGTCCGTGCTCTGATCACCGACCGTGTCAGGCCGGGGGAGGTTTTCGTTCCGATCCACTGGACCGATCAGGTGAGCGCCAAGGCCCGCGTTGATGTCTTGATACCGCCGGTCACAGACCCTTTTTCAGGTCAGCCAGCATCCAAGTCGGCACGGGTCACCCTCACCCCGGCCCCCATCCAGAGCTATGGCTTTGCGATCCTGAGAGACAAGCCAGTCGCCTTGGCATTGCCTTATTGGGCAATCGCCAAGTGCAAAGATGGTTGGCGGGTGGAGTTTGCCCTGTCTGAGCGACCTGCTGCTATTGCGCCGCATCAGATGGCCGGCCTGTTTGACCTTCCGTCAGACGCCTCCCCTCTCGTCTTTCTGGACCAGCGCAAGGAGCGGATGCGATTGGCCCAGTTTGAAGGAGATCAGTTGGTCGCTGCCATCTTTCTCGCGGCAGAGCCTGTATCGGTGTCGCGTGATTTTGCCGCCGGGTTGCTCGACGGGCATCGGCGCACTTTCTCTGAACGGGCACAAGTGCTTGCCAGCGTGCCCAGCGCCGCCCTGCCCGACAAAGGCAAGATCGTCTGTGCCTGCATGCAGGTGGGGCAGAATGAAATCGCGGCCGCAATCGCTGCAGGTTGCCAATCCACCGATGCGGTCGGCGCCATGACACGGGCAGGAACCAATTGTGGCTCCTGCAAACCGGAAATCGCGGAGATGCTCCATGACATTGCTGCTGAATGAAGCCGGACGACGCAAAAGACGCACACGCCGTGAGCGGGTTGGCTGCCTTGCGACCTTGCCCGTTTTCTTCAACCTCAAGGGTGCGAAAGTGGTTGTAGCAGGTGACGGAGATGGGGCTGCGTGGAAGGCCGAACTGCTGGCAGCCAGCGGTGCCGAGGTTCATGTCCATGCCCCTGCACCGGAAGAAGACATGCTCGACCTTCTGACCAACGGCAAGTGTCATTCAGGCCAGTTGATCTGGCATCGAAAGCAATGGGATGAGACAAGCTTTGACGGGGCTGTGATGGCGATTGGCGATCTTGAAACCACTCATGAGTGCGTGCGCTTCAGACTTCAGGCCAACGCGGCGGGAGCGGTGGTCAATATCATCGACAAACCGGCCTATTGCCAGTTTCAGTTTGGCTCCATTGTCAATCGCTCACCTGTGGTGATCGGGATATCAACTGATGGAGCTGCGCCCATTCTGGGACAAGCCATTCGCCGACGGATTGAAAGCTTGTTATCGGCCACAATGGCCGATTGGGCTGATCTGGCGCGACGGGTTCGCCCTGCCGTTCTCAGGCACCTGACGGCTGGTGCGCCACGCCGTCGCTTTTGGGAGGGGTTCGTTGATTTGGCCTTTTCGGGTCGCAAGGTTCCGGATGTTTCTCACTTCGACGGTTTCATCGCGGAAGTGGCCCGACTCAAAGGAAAGCCGGGAACAGTCACATTCATTGATGCCAGTCATGGAGAAAGCGATCTGCTGCCAATGCGGGCAATCCGTGCGCTGCAAGGCGCTGATGTGATCTTGCATGGCCCTGCAACCAACCTCGACATTCTGGAGTTGGCACGACGCGAAGCCAAGCGACAGACGATCGATGAAGCACAGAGCTTCGCGGACGGCGAGTTTGTCAGCACCGTGGACCGAATGGTGGCATTGAGCCAATCCGGCAAACATGTGGTCCGCCTTTTGGCGACCGATCCGCGCGATAGCCAGCAGATGCAATGCGAGTTGCAGTCCCTCACTGACCGACATATCCCGACCGCAGCCATTCCACCCTTGGCAAGGGAGGAGCAGTTTCGGCACGGCTTCGACGCGGTTGCGGCTGAATGAAGCGCTGTGCTGATAGCGATATGTCTGAATGAATGGTGCAGCGTTCTTATCGACAGGTTGTGGCGAATTGATGTCGCTTTTTGCCAGTCCGGTCAGATCGAAATGAGTGACTTTGTCCTCATCCTTCCTGTTTCGGCGTGGGGTGCCGGGCAAGACATATGATCGAGCTGCAGCGATCAATTTGCAGTGCCTTCGTTCGGGATCAGATCAGCGCCAACACGCGCTGCAAGCCCAAACGGGCTTTGAGGCCATTGGCCTCAAAGATCGATGCCGCGCAGAAGTTTCATGGCTTCCTGTTCGCGCTCATTCAGTTCATAGCGTTTTTTGGTGATGCTCAGACCAGGCAGTTTGCCGAAGGCACCGAAGAGAGATTTTGCGTTCAGTTCGTCGAACATTTTGATAACTCCGTTAGAGTGTGGCTTACAACCAACGTATATAAGGGAAATTGCTTTTCCTTGAAGCGCTGGTTTGTCAGGCCACCTCATACATTTTTGCATAGCTCAATAAATACCTATACCAATAGCTTAGTTCATACATATTTTATTATCTAATTCAACAACTTAACTTACAAACAAACAGACGATATTTTCGAACATTTCGACAGCTCACCATATAGTGAACTTGTGCCAAACAGACCAATTCATACGCGGTCTATGCATAGCTCGGCGCAAATAGCTTCGTCTTTGCTGTTTCAAAACCCTAGGAAGCAGACCGCAGTCAGCCCGGATCCAGGCTTTTTTAAGATTGTTTGAAGATCGAATTTATTCGCGTTTGAATTTGGGATCAGAGTATATTTTCCTCTCCGACAACTCATCCATTCGTCGGGAGTGACATCTTGTCTTCGCCATATTTTAACAAGTAATGTCAGTAGGTTAAACTAATATATCAGCAGACAATCGACAGCCAAGCCTGATGGCTTCCCTTGACGCATAAATACCTGCGAAGATATAGTTAGAAATCATACTAGTTTAAAAGATGACGTGGTTTTGAAGGCGGGGCGGTGTGATGACTGAAGAACTGGGGCGGCTGGACAACAGCCTGATGGCTTTCATGCGCTATGTTCCGAGCCATGTCGCGCCCATCCTTTATCGAGCGACCTACAACGATCGGCAGTTGCCTGAAAGCGAAGTGATGGCACTGATGACACTGACCCACCGCGGCCCCCTGTCACCGACCAGCATCAGTCGGCTGCTGAATATGCAGAAAGGGAGCCTGACGTCGGTGTTGAAGCGACTTGAAAAGCTCGGTCTGATTGCACGTCGGGCCCACCCTGCGGATGATCGCAGCCATGTTGTTGAATTGTCGTCGGAAGGCGTCGCTCTGGCGCACCGACTGAAGCAAAGGATGGAACGCGACCTCAAAGCGCTGTTCGAGACCATGGCGCTTGCGGATAGACAGGCTGCTGCCACTGGACTTGATCTGATGGCCCAGCATTTTCGGAAACTGGAGGAGGAGAAGATGGCCCAAGCTCGAACTGCTTATGCAAAGTCTCTGAACTGGTATCACGCTGCCAGCCCGGAAGATCGCAAGGAATATGATGCCTTTGGCCCATGGCTGACGGAGGTCAAATCCGAGGCCGACATGCCGCGGCGCTTCCGCTCTCTCTACTCGGAGTATCGCGACGCAACCTATTTGATCAAGGTGCCAAGAAATGCCGACCGGCGCAATTTGCGGCCCGGGATGGATCTTTATGAGGCGGTTATTGCAGTGGACGAGGCGGGTGTTTCTCTTGCCCGTCTGGAAGAAACAAGCATATGGACCCTTAAGGCCACATGGGACGATATTGCTGCCATCTGCAGCTTTGGCGACCGATTGCAGGGTATATGGACGCTGTATCTTAAGGATGGCAATCGACCCAGCATTTCCTTCAATCGCGTATCGAGCGATTTGATCGAAGTGGTCACAGACTTTGTCCGCAGCCATTTGACGGACAAGGCCAAAGCTTCCAATGCGGATACGGATGAGTTTGAGTTTTCCGACGAGGATCTGTTTTTCGGCTCAACCCTGCTCGAACTGCGTCGCCGGGAAGGGGGACCATTCACGCCCCTGCATTTCGAGCCGCAAGGACAGCCTTGCCTTGATGCGCAAGGCAATGAAGCAATCTCGACAGGTGTGCTAATGCTTGACGGTGGTGGGGAGTTGGTGATCATCAATCGCGGTGATCCGTGCCACCCGAGCGGGGAAGCCTGGTTTGCTGGCAATGATCTCTTCATTCCCTACAACCGGATCACATCCTGCACGGTCGTCGGGACTCCAGCACCCGGTTCAGGACAGTTCTACACTCTTGTGATTCAACTCGACCAACAAACAATCGAGCAGCCATGCCTTGAGGATCCAAAAACGGTTGTGGCTACCATTTGGTCACGCAGTCTGCCCAAGTCATAACGGCCGCACGCCAAAGCCACACGGCTCGGTTCAGGCTCTGAAACAGTCCAAACCGAACTGCGTTGCAGCATTTTGCAACCATCTAAAATGCCCGAATCACAAAGGATTGTGGCTGGATGGCCATGTATAAAAATGAAATAGATTTGCAAGGGGTTGCAAAAGAATTTCTGCTGCTATTCTATGAAGGAACAACACGCACAAAACCCCGATAAACAAGGCCTGATATCACGGGCCTGATCTAGTGGGTTTGGGAGGCCCAGTCAGCATGGCTGTTACATTGAAGGACGTCGCCGCAAAAGCAGGCGTCAGCCGGTCCGCCGTTTCTCGCACCTTTACCGATGGCGCTTCGGTCTCCGACAAGATGCGCAAGAAGGTCGAGAAAGCCGCCAATGAGCTGGGCTATAGCCCCAATGCGCTCGCCTCTTCGTTGACCACGGGCCGCACCAAGCTGGTGGGCCTTGTCTCTGACAACTTCCGCAACCCCCTGTTTCTCGATGTCTTTGACCGCTTCACTCGCGGATTGCAGGAAAAAGGACTGCGCCCCTTGCTGGTTAACTTGTCAGAGGAAACTGATCCGCAGCATTCTGTTCGGATGATGCGGCAATATTCGGTGGATGGTGTTGTGGTCGCCTCCTCTACCCTGCTGCCGGAATTTGCGCAGGCCTTTCGCGATGCTGGCATTCCGGTGGTCCATTCCTTTGGTCGCCCGTCAAGCAATGCGCGGGTGCACGTGGTCGGGATCGACAATATCGAATGCGGCCGCATGGCGGCCAGAACCCTGGTCGCCAGAGGCTATGACAATATCGGCTTTCTTGGTGGCCCCGAAAGTGCAACCTCAACGCAGGATCGCTATACCGGCTTCATGAGTGAAATGTCGGCCAATCCCGAGGTCAAATGCAGCTACTCCTTCGCACGCACTTACAGCTTTGCTGCCGGTCGCGAAGAGATGATGCGCCTGCTGGACAATACACCAGCACAAGCCTATTTCTGCGGCGATGATGTCTTGTCCATTGGTGCCTTGTCGGCAATCAAAGATCGTGGCATGTCGGTGCCGGATGATATCGGTCTGATTGGTCTCAACGACATGGAAATGGCGGGATGGCAGAATATCGATTTGACGACCATCCATCAGCCGATTTCTCAGATCGTCAACAGCTCGATCGAACTGATGGCAGCGATGCTGGCCGATCCGGACCGTTATCCCGAAACCCGCATTTTCCCATGCTCGATTACTGAGCGCAGCACCTTGAGACCGCTGCCGTAGGGGCTCCCGCCTTGTGAGAAATGAAAAGCCTGCCAGCATGATGTCTGGCAGGCTTTTTTGTTTGGGCCTTCATTCACGCGCTTTTGAGGGCGTGCAAGGCTTCTCTGGCGGCTTCCATCACCGGATCATGGGTCTGCTTCAAGATTTGCACCCGGTCAAAGCAGTCCGGATCGCCATTAACGGCCTCTCGCAACGCGGTACCAAAGGCAAGACGCAGCTCGGTGCCGATGTTGAATTTGCAGATTTTCGACTGTCTAGCGAGACGGGTCCGCTGTTCCAGCGGCACGCCAGAGCCGCCATGGATGACCAAGGGTATATCGGTCACGGCTTCGATGGCCCGGATCCGGGCTTCATCCAGCCCCCCTGCTCGGTCCGTCTGCAAATGCACATTGCCGACCGAGATGGCCATGGCATCCACCCCTGTTTCGCGGGCGAACCGCGCCGCGTCTTCCGGGTCGGTGCCTGCGGAGCTTTCACCACCGGCATAGCCGACAAAGCCGATTTCACCTTCGCAGGAGACGTTGGCCGCATGGGCCATGGCGGCGATTGCGGCGGTCTCGGCGATATTCTGCTCAAGCACCTTGCGGGAGCCATCAAACATCACCGAAGTGAAACCGCACTCGATCGCCTGCTTGCATTCCTCGATGGTGTAACCGTGATCGAGATGGGCGACGACCGGCACAGAAGCCTCTTCCGCCAGATGCCGGAACATTGTGCCCAAGATTGGCAGTGGGGTGTGGGCGCGACAGGATGGCCCGGCCTGCAAAATGACCGGGCAATTCTCAGCTTCGGCTGCGGCCACATAGGCGCGCATATCCTCCCAACCCAGCGTCACAAGGCCAGCCACCGCATGGCCCTGTTTCAAGGCTGGCTGAAGGACCTCCTTCAGCGTAACGAGGCTCATTTGAACTTGGCCACCATATCCATGATTCCGGGGATCGTGTGCAGTTGCTCGGCATGGGTCGGCTGGAAATATTGCTTCAGAGATCGCTGGGACAAGCCACCAAGGATCGTGAAATAATACATCTGATAGCCGGGCAGAACACAGCAGGGATGATAGCCCTTATCGATCAGCACTGTCGAGCCATCCATGATGTGATAGGCTTCGCCCGGCTCATTGTCGACCCGCTGGAGCATTTGCAGACCTGAGCCAAAATTGGGCTTGAAGCGGAAATTATAGGTCTCGTCATGGCGGCTTTCGTCGGGCAGACGATCCGTATCATGCTTGTGACTGGGGAAGCCGGACCAACCGCCCTCACCGACGGTGAAGAGCTCGCTGACCAACAAGCGGCCAACCTTGTCATGATAATTGGCCCCAAGGATATGCTTGATCTTGCGGTGGGTCTTGGTCTCGTCCGAGCCATATTGGACAATGTCAAGATCGGCGACACGGACGTCAAACGGTTCGAGCATCTTGTCAAACTTGGCCCCAGCAATGAAGCATTCGGTTGTATCACTGAGGCAAGTGATGCGGGCCTTGGCACCGACGGGGACATAGACCCCTTCCGGGTCGCCATCCCAGACATCTACGGTCCGGTTGCCGAGTTGATCAAAGGCGGCACCCTCGACATCCACATGCACGGTGCCAGTGGCGGGCACGATACAGGTTTCATAGCCAGGAACGGCATAGTCGAAGGTCTCGCCCTTATTCAGTTTGACGATGTTGAAATAGTTCAACGGCACCAGATCATGCCCAGCATCCACGATGGGCTTATTCTGATTGTCATGGGGAGCGATATGCATAACTCGGTACTCCTCAGGCCTCGGTTGGGCCGGGATGATCGGCAATGAAGGCGTCGAGCTGCGGCACGGTCGGCATGGCGGGCGCACAGCCCGGCTGACTGACAACCATCGAGGCGCAGGCGGAGCCACGCAACACAGCCTCTTTCAACGAGAAGCCATTGGCCAGTGAGGCCAGCAGACCCGCCATGAAGCTGTCGCCAGCACCATTTGGCTTGATCGCGGTGACCGGATAGATGCCCGTGCGGATTTCCTCGCCCTCAAACAGGGTGAGCGCACCTTCTTGCCCCATCTTGTAGATGACCAGACGACCGGGCTTTTGCGCCAGCTCACGGGCTTTATCAAGGCCCTTTTCGATGCCGCCAGCCATGAAGCCGAATTCCTCGTCATTGCCGACGATCATATCGCTTTCCTCACCCGCACGGGAGAGAACATCGGCAGCCACCTGAGGCGATGGCCAGCTGTAGGGGCGATAGTCGATGTCGAAAATGATCGGGATGCCAGCCTTGCGGGCATTCTCGAAGGCACGGAAGGTGGCGCTGCGCGATGGCTCGCTCGCAAAGACCGTGCCCGCAGTGATCAGCGCCCCGAAGGTGGCATAATCGACCTTGTCCATGTCCTCTTCGGTGACCTGAAAATCGACGGCCCCGTTGCGATAGATGACATTCTGGAAGTCTTCCAGCACGCTTTCATAGACGGCCAGCGAAATGCGATGCTCGCCGCCGACAATGCGGATATTGTCCGTATCGACGCCATAATGGTTCAGCCGATTGACGCAAAAGCGGCCAATGGCATCATCTGAAACCGAGGTGACCAACGTCGACCAGCTGCCCAATTTGCAGAGGCCGGCGCAGATATTGGCGGACGAGCCGCCAAGATCTGCCTTGAATGTGTCCGCATGCTCGCTTTTGACCCCGATCGGGTCGGCATACATGTCCATGCCTGCCCGGCCAAACACGCCGAACCGGTTGGTTTTGATCGAATCAAGAAGGGCTGTCATTGTTACACACCCTTGCGCTGTTTGGGGCGCGCCGATTCCCAGTCTTCATGGGCGGCGCGGACTTTCTCGCTGTCGGAGACTTCCGGCGTGCCACATTCCCACCATGCGTGACCCTGCGCGGTCCAGGCATCATAGGCGGCAACCTTCATGTAAATCACATAGGTCTTGTCAGAGGCCTTGGCACGCTTGAAAGCATCGCCGAGTTCGGACGCATCGGCCACGGTTTCGACATTGGCCCCCATCGAGGCGGCATGGGCTGCATAGTCCACATCGAACGGGTTGGGGATGGTCGGGGTGTCTTCATATAGGCAGTTGAAGCTTTCCGAGCCGACATTATTCTGCAGCTTGTTGATGACGGCCCAGCCGCCATTGTCGAGCAGCAGCACGATCATTTTCTTTTGGGTCAAGACCGAAGAATAGATGTCGGAATTCATCAGCATGTAAGCGCCGTCGCCGACAAAGACGATGGTGTCCTTATCCGGCTCACGCTCGGCCTGAGCGATACGGGCACCCCAGCCACCGGCAATTTCATAGCCCATGCAGGAATAACCAAATTCGACATCAACCGTGCCGATATCCAGCGTCCGCCAGTTGGCGGTGACTTCGGCAGGCAAGCCGCCTGATGCGGTTAGCACGCGGTCGCGCGGATCGCACAATTCGTTGACCACACCAATGGCCTGCGCATAGGAATTCGGCTTGTTGCCGCCAAAGGAGACGTTTTTGGCAACATAGTCATCCCATGTCTTGCGCTCGGCCTGAGCGAAGGAGACCCAGTCTTTTGGTGCTTGATAGTCGCCCAGAGCCTCGGTCAAAGCGAGCAGCGACAGCTTGGCGTCGCCGACCACGGGGGCGGCCATATGTTTGCCAGCATCAAAGCGAGCAGCATTGACGCCGATCAGCTTGGCTTCATGGGCAAAGGCGGTCCAAGAGCCGGTGGTGAAATCCTGCAGACGGGTGCCGACGCAAAGAATGACATCCGCTTTCTCGCCGATGATGTTGGCCGAATCCGAGCCCGTCACACCGATCGGGCCGATATTGAGCGCATGATCATTGAGCAGGTTGGCACGGCCAGCGATGGTTTCGACAACCGGGATCTGGTGTGCTTCGGCAAAGGCGGTCAATTCTTTGACCGCGCCGCTATATTGCACACCGCCACCAGCGATGATCATCGGGCGCTCGGACGCCTTCAGCAAAGCAACCGCATCGGCAATTTCATAGGCATCCGGAGCCTGACGGCGGATGCGATGGACTTTCTTCTCAAAGAAGACTTCCGGATAATCATAGGCCCAGCCCTGCACATCCTGCGGCAGACCGAGGAAAGCCGGGCCGCAATCGGCCGGATCAAGCATGGTGGCCAGAGCATTTGGCAAAGACTGGATGATTTGAGCGGGATGAACGATACGATCCCAGAAGCGGGTGACCGGCTTGAAAGCATCATTCACACCGAGGGTCGGGTCGTAGAAATTCTCCATCTGCTGGAGAACCGGATCCGGCAGGCGGGTGACATAGGCATCCCCGCAGAGCATCAGCATTGGCAGACGGTTGGCATGCGCCAATGCAGCGGAAGTGAGAAGGTTCGATGTGCCCGGACCCGCAGACGCGGTGCAAAACATGAAACGCTTGCGCAACCATTGCTTGGCATAGCCTGCGGCAGCAAAGCCCATGCTTTGCTCATTCTGACCACGATAGAGCGGCAGTTCTTCCTGAACATTGTATAGAGCCTCGCCCAGACAGGTCACGTTGCCATGACCAAAAATACCGAACCCGCCTCCACAGAGCCGATATTCCTGCCCGTCAATCTCAATATACTGATTTACCAGCCACTTAACGATAGCTTGAGCCGTCGTGAGGCGGCATGTCCCTTGTGCCTCTGTCATTTAGGCGCCTCCCTTGGGAAATGCGCGCATCCAAATTGAATGCCGCTTGCGAAACATCTTGGGTCATGATACAGATCTTGAAACCGATTGCAAATAGTATTTCAATTTGGGAGGGGATGCTGTGACCGATATCGGGATTGGCATGATTGGTGGTGGTTACATGGGCAAAGCGCACTCCGCTGCTTTCGCTGCCGTCGGCACCATTTTCGAAACCAGCCTTAAGCCTCGCCTCGAAGTGATCTGCTCAGCATCCGCTGAAAGAGCGGAAGGCTATCGTCAGGCCTATGGCTACAGACGCAGCACCGGGGACTGGCGCGCACTGGTCAATGACCCTGCGGTGGATGCGGTGGTGATTGCCGCGCCGCAGAGTTTCCATCGCCCGATCGCCGAAGCCGCCTTTGCCGCAGGCAAGCATGTTCTGTGCGAAAAGCCGCTCGGGGCCTCCATCAAAGACGCCTTGGCGATGGTAAAAGCGGCAGAATCCAGCGGTTTAATCCATCAGACGGCCTTTTGCTATGTGCGGTCACCCGCCACCCAGTTCGCCCGCAAGTTGTTGACTGAGAAAGCCATTGGTGATGTTACGTGGTTTCGCGCAGAGCATACGGAAGATTTTTTGGCCGATGCCAATGAACCATGGCAATGGCGCTGCACAGGCGCTGCCAATGGCACATTAGGCGATCTGGCAGTGCACTTGTTCAATGGCGCACTGGCCTTAATGGGGCCGATTGACAGCTTGATTGCCGAGACAGAAACCATTCATAAAGAGCGCCCGGGCGGCATCGTCGACAATGACGATCAGGTTCATCTGATGTGCCGCTTTCAGAGCGGCGTGATGGGGCATCTTCATTCGTCTCGCGTTGCAACCGGTCGCAAAATGGGTTACGCCTACGAAATCCACGGCACCAAGGGGGCGATCCGTTTTGATCAGGAAGATCAGAACGCCATGTGGCTCTATCGCATGGAAGGGCCAGAGGCAGAGCGCGGCTTTCGCAAGATCCTGACCGGCCCGGCGCACCCGGATTACAAGGCTTTCTGCCTCGGACCCGGCCATGGCACGGGCTATAATGACCTGATTGTCATTGAGGCCAAGGATTTCCTCGAAGCGATTGCGTCCGGCACGCCGCGCTTCCCGACCTTCCGGGATGGCCTTGCCGCAGCCCGGATCGTTGAAGCGGCGACCAAGTCCAACGCATCGCGAAGTTGGCAAAGCGTCATCCAGGACTGAGTTGGCGGACAGCAACCCGCACCCAAGAACCAATTTCCAACAAAATCAGAGAGCCAAGTCCTCGGGAGGAGTATGCCTGTCACAGGTTTCTTCAGTCACTGGGCTCTTTCTTGCAAGGAGAGGACCATTATCATGGCGATAAAAATAGGCAATGCCCCCTGCTCGTGGGGTGTGGAATTTGCGGGCGATCCGCGCAATCCGACATGGCAGAGCGTGCTGAAAGACTGTGCGGATGCAGGCTATAAAGGGATTGAGCTGGGGCCGATTGGCTTCATGCCTGAGGATCCGGCGATCCTCAAGGCTGAATTGGATAAGACTGGTCTAGAGCTGATTGGTGGGGTGATTTTCCGCCCCTTCCATGATGCCAGCAAATGGGACGAGGTGGTTGATGCGTCCAAACGCACCTGCGAAGCCTTGGTGGCCCATGGGGCCAAGCATCTGGTTTTGATCGATTCCATTGCGGAAGCCCGCGCCCCGACCGCCGGT
Organism: Cohaesibacter sp. CAU 1516; assembly: GCF_005771485.1. NCBI lineage: Bacteria > Pseudomonadati > Pseudomonadota > Alphaproteobacteria > Hyphomicrobiales > Cohaesibacteraceae > Cohaesibacter > Cohaesibacter sp. CAU 1516. The sequence goes on from NZ_VANT01000005.1 coordinate 193,505, forward strand.
CGTCCATCGGAAGCGGTGCAGATGTCAGACACGGAATGGGAAGGGTTCAAAAGCCGGATCGTCGAGATCGCCAAAATGGGGCTGGATCATGGTCTGATCCCGGTATTGCACCCCCATGCGGGCGGCTTCATGGACTTTGAGCCGGAAGTGGAGCGTATATTGACGGAAGTGGATGCGGATTTGCTCAAACTCTGCATCGACACCGGCCATTGCACCTATGCGGGCTTTGATCCAGTCGCCTTCATGAAGCGACATATGGATCGCATCACCTATGTCCATTTCAAATCGACCGACGCCAAGGTGAAGGCGGACGCGATTGCCAACCGCACGGGCTTTTATGATGCCTGTGGTCAGGGCATTTTCTGCAATTTGAGCGAAGGGGAAGTCGACTTCCCAGCCGTGCGCGACCTGTTAATCGAGGCAGGCTTTGAAGGCTGGTGCACCATCGAGCAGGATTGCGACCCCAATCTCGACCCGGATCCGGTCGGCGACGCACGCAAGAACCGCGAATATCTCGAATCCATCGGCTTTCAATAAGCCATCCGATTGCCCAAGCGACGGGAGTGTTTGGGCCAACTTGATCGATTGGGGCACGTCCCCATTCCTGGAGGAAATCACATGGCAAAACTCAAATGGGGCATGATTGGTGGCGGCGAAGGCAGCCAGATTGGCCCGGCACATCGCCTTGGCGCTCTGGCTGACGGGCAGTTTGAACTGACCGCCGGTGCGCTCGATCATCGCCCGGAAGAAGGCCGCGCCTATGCCCAGCGCCTTGGCGTTGCTGCTGACCGGGCCTATGGCGACTGGAAGGAAATGCTTGAAGGGGAACGCAATCGCGCGGACCGGATTGATCTGGTGACGATTGCCACCCCCAACTCGACCCATTTCGAAATCACCAAGGCCTTTCTCGAAGCAGGCTTTCATGTACTGTGCGAAAAACCCATGACGGTGAGCGTGGAAGAAGGCGAGGAAATTGTTCGCCTAGCTGAGAAGAGCGGCAAGATTTGCGCCGTCAATTATTGCTACACCGCCTATCCGATGGTCCGACAGGCCCGCGCCATGGTGGCCAATGGCGAAATCGGCAAGGTGCGTCTGGTGGTCACCGAATTCAGCCACGGCCATCATGGCGACGCAACGGACGCCGACAATCCGCGGGTACGTTGGCGGTATGATCCGGCTTTGGCGGGCGTATCCGGGCAATTTGCTGATTGCGGCATTCATGCGCTGAATATGGCCAGCTTCATTTGCAATGATGAGGTTGAAAAGCTCTCTGCTGATTTTGCCTCCTGCATCGAAAGCCGCGAGCTGGAAGATGATGCGATGATCAATTTCCGGATGAGCAAAGGAACCGTTGGCCGCCTCTGGACTTCGTCGGTGGCGATTGGCCGTCAACATGGCTTCACCATCCAGATTTTCGGTGAAACCGGTGGCCTGAAATGGTTCTCCGAGCAGCCAAACCAGCTGCTTTACACCAAGGTTGGCGGTCGCACCGAAATCATCGAGAAGGGCGAAGGCGGTCTGCATGATGAGGCGACTCGCCTGTCGCGTGTGGCAATCGCCCATCCGGAAGGATTCCCTCTGGCCGTTGCCAACATCTATTGCGACATCGCCGATGCCATTCGGGGCGAAGCAAGACCGTCCCTACCAACCGCTGAAGCAGGCGCCCGCTCTATGGCGGCGGTGCATTATGCCGTTCAATCCGCCAAGCAAGACGGCGTTTGGCTGGATGCCCGTCCTCCGATGTTCCGTTAATCGGACTATCATGCCACCTCCCCCGCACCCTGTTGCGGGGGAGATCGCACCAAAGCGACCCTATCAGACACTTGCATACAATATTGAAATCGGTTTTCAATTGATCGTCGTTCCGCTTGCCAATTTCGGATCATAAAATCATCATCTCACCCCAGCATGGGGCCTACCCACCGGGCAGATAAGTCGGTTTCAGCGAGATCTCCGATCAAGCTTTGACAGACACAGCTGACTAATCAGCCCACAACAAGCTTGCTCGGAAAAAAGCCAACGCAATCAACGAAATAGAAATTTCATTTATGAAAATTTCAATCCACCTGCACCGGTCAGCATGACTTTGATACCAGCGCGGCATCGCCTGGCAACCGCACCCTTGGGCAAAATCCCTAGATGTTGTTGATTAGATGAAACAAAATAGATTATTCACCTATCGTCAATCAAGACAGACTCGCAGGGCCCTTTCGGGCTGAGAGCAGATTGGATTGCTCAGTCTAGAGTTCCCATTTCCCAACATTCAGACAGAAATTTCTTGGCCTGATGGGTAAACCATCAACAGCCTTTGCGACGAAAAAGGACCAGCTTGACGATTGCCGGAAGAATGATGATTTTGCACGGGCTTTTGGAACTTTCCCCGGCGAGAGATTTGGTCAGCTTTTCCTGAAATAAATTTTTTTGAAAATTTCTGTTGCAACCGATTGCAATATTGATACAGTTGCAGAGCGAGGTCGGACAAAAGAGGAGCTATTGTCCGGGCATCGATCAGGCAACTTGGGAGGGCCTGTACAAACACGCCAACGCGCCTGACTGGGAGTGCAGTCGGGCAGATTATCGGTTCAAGCGTGTGTCGTTTTTTCTTCCCCATTTGCCCGAATACATTATTTCGTCGTTCCGCAGACTTGGCTGTTTTGGGGCGGCATGCAAAAGCAGGAATTCTTGCATTTCGGCTTTTTCAAACGGAGGAAATTGAGATGAAAAAGTTTGTTATGGCAGCAGTTGTTGGCACGTTGTTGTCCTCGTCTGCGATGGCCGAAAATATCGGCGTCACCATGGCTGCATTCGATGATAACTTCTTGACTGTTCTGCGCAACGCCATGATCGCCAAAGGCGAGGAAATGGGTGCAGATCTTCAGCTCGAAGACGCGCAGAACGAAGTTGGCAAACAGCTCAACCAGATTCAGAACTTTGTGGCTTCCGGCGTGGATGCGATCATCGTCAACCCGGTTGACACCGACGCCACTATCCCGATGTCCAAACTGGCTGCAGATGCTGGCATTCCGCTGATCTACGTCAACCGCGAGCCTGTCAACCTCAAGAAACTGCCAGAGAAACAGGCCTATGTCGGTTCTCTTGAAATTCAGGCAGGCAACCTGCAGGGTCAGCATGCTTGTGACCTGTTCAAGAAAATGGGCAAAACCGAAGCGCAGGTCGTGGTTCTGATGGGTGATCTGTCCAACCAGGCTGCGCGTCTGCGCACCAAAGGTGTGGAAGATGTGTTCGCCAAAGACGATTGCAACTTCATCAAGGTGGTCGAGAAACAGACCGGCATGTGGCAGCGTACCCTTGGTACCGACCTTGTCACCAACTGGCTGTCCGCTGGCTTGAAAATTGATGGCGTGATGTCCAACAACGACGAAATGGCCGTTGGTGCAGCTCAGGCCTTGAAAAATGCTGGTGCTGACTTCGACAAAGTCGTGATTGCTGGCGTGGACGGCACGATCGATGCCAAAGCCATGATCGAAACGGGTGAAATCGACCATACCGTGTTCCAGAATGCCAAAGGTCAGGGCGCTGGTGCTGTTGAAGCTGCTCTGAAGTTCGCACGTGGCGAAAAAGCTGAAGCAGTCAACTATATTCCATTCGAATTGATCACGCCGGAAAATCTGGCCGAATTCGCCAAGACCAACTGATCATTCTGATCTGATCACTGCGAGGGCGGCACCCTGCCCTCGCAAGCAAATGTTGCCTTTCAGCGCAAGCAAGGGAGGAAAACCATGCTTGATGAAAGCGCGGGTTCAGCGCGCAATACCTATACCGGCGAATACATTCTCGAAGTCGACAATGTGCGCAAGGAATTTCCAGGGGTCGTAGCCCTTGATGATGTCCAACTCAGGATCCGCCCCGGTTCCGTACACGCATTGATGGGCGAAAATGGAGCCGGTAAATCGACCCTCATGAAGATCATCGCCGGGATCTACAATCCAGACAAAGGCGAAGTCCGGTTTGCCGGCAAGCAGCTGGATATCAAGACCCCGATCGACGCCCTCAATTCCGGCATCGCAATGATTCACCAGGAACTCAACCTGATGAACACGATGACGGTGGCAGAAAATGTCTGGATCCGACGCGAACCGAAAAACGCGCTGGGCCTGATCGATCATGATCAGATGAACAAGCAGACACAGGCCCTGTTTGATGAGCTCAATCTCAATCTCGACCCGAAAGCCATGGTCGGAGACCTGACGGTCGCCCAGAAGCAGATGATCGAGATTTCCAAAGCCGTGTCCTACAAATCAGACGTTCTAATCATGGACGAGCCAACATCCGCAATCACGGAAAGCGAAGTGGAGCGCCTCTTCACGATCATTCGCGACCTGAGGGCGAAGGGGGTTGGTATCGTCTATATCACCCACAAGATGGACGAGCTGTTTGAAATCGCAGACGAGCTGACTGTCTTCCGCGACGGCCAATATGTCGGCACTGAGCCCGCCTCCAACGTCACCAAAGATGACGTCATTCGCATGATGGTTGGGCGCGAAATCACCGACATGTTCCCGAAAATCGAGTGCGAGATTGGCGACGTTGCGCTGGAAGTCAAGCACCTAAGCAACGGCCGTCACTTCAAGGATGTCAGCTTCCAGCTGCGTCGCGGCGAGATTTTGGGTGTTGCCGGGCTGGTTGGCTCGGGTCGCTCCGAGGTTGCCGAAGCGATCTTCGGGGTGAAACCGGCCGCTTCAGGTGACATTCTGATCAATGGCGAAAAGGTCACCATCACCAAGCCATCGGATGCCACGGCGCATGGTCTGGCCTTTCTGACCGAAGACCGCAAGGAAAGCGGCTGCTTTCTGATCCTTGACTGTCTGGAGAATATCCAGATGGCTCTGATCACGCAGGGCATGGTCAACAAGACCGGCTTTGTCGAGCAGGGCAAGGTCACCCAGATGGTCGAGGAATATGTCGAGAAGCTGCGGATCAAGACGCCTAGTCTGGCGGAGACCGTCGAGAATCTATCAGGCGGCAACCAGCAGAAACTGCTGATCGCCCGCTGGCTTCTGACCAATCCGAAAATCCTCATCCTTGATGAACCGACACGCGGTATCGATGTCGGGGCGAAATCCGAAATTCACCGCCTGATCACCCAGCTTGCGGGTCAGGGGGTGGCCATCTTGATGATCTCTTCGGAACTGCCTGAAGTTCTGGGCATGTCCGACCGCATCATGGTCATGCATGAAGGCTGCGTGAGTGGCTTCCTCGATCGGTCCGAGGCCGATCAGGTGAGCGTCATGCAACTGGCAGCGAAGTAAGACCGGGAGAAAATTCACAATGTCTAACGCAGATGTCACAGCGGCAGAGGCCGCACCCAAAGGCCGCAAACTTGCTCCAGAGGTCAATATTCTTCTGGTCCTGTTCGGTATCGCCATTCTGTTCGAAGTGCTCGGCTGGATGTTTCAGGGGCAATCCTTCCTTGGCAATGTCGCGCGCCTGAAAATCATGATCCTGCAGGTGTCGGTGATCGGCATCATCTCGGTCGGCGTCACCCAGATCATCATCACCGGCGGGATTGACCTCTCCTCCGGTTCCCTTGTCGGGGCCGTGGCGATGGTGTCCATGTCCTTTGCCCAGACCGCCGATTATGGTCTGGATCGGGTTCTCTTCCCGGCTCTGGTTGACCTGCCGGTTTTGGTTCCTGTCGCTGTCGGGCTGTTTGTGGGGGCCTGTGCGGGCTTCATCAATGGCTGGCTGATTGCCTATACCAAAATCCCGCCCTTCATTGCCACGCTGGGCATGATGGTGGCAGCCCGCGGCTTTGCCAAATGGTTCACCAAGGGCGCGCCGATTTCCTTCCCGACCGACTCCTTTGCCTTCATTGGCTCGGGCATGATGCCAGTGGTGATCTTCGTGATCGTCGCCCTCATCTTCCACGTGCTGATGAAATATACCCGCTATGGCAAATTCACCTATGCCATCGGGGCAAACGAGACCGCAGCCCGCGTCTCCGGTATCGATGTGGAGCGCCAGAAGGTCAAGATCTACATGATCGCTGGCACCCTGTCCGCTCTGGCAGCCATCGTGGTGGCCGCTCGTGGTCAGACCGCCCAGCCTGGCATGGGCCTGATGTATGAGCTGGATGCCATCGCCATGGCGGTGATCGGCGGCACGTCGCTGACGGGTGGTCGCGGGTCGATCATTGGCACGGCCATCGGCATGGTCATCTTCGGTGTCATCATTTCAGGCTTCACGTTCCTCCGTCTTGACGCCTACTATCAGGAAATGATGAAGGGTGTGATCATTGTCGGTGCCGTTGTCATCGATACCTACCGCCAGAAAAAAGGCAAGACTGCCAAATAGGTCGCCCAAGTCTCCCAAGACAGACCACAAGACTATCAAGGGGCTTCGGCCCCTTGTTTTTTATCCGCAACAATGATCAGACTAACGCCAGACAAAGCCCGCGTCAGACCCGGCTGGCGTGCGATGCAAAGGAATGCCCATGTTCGATTTTGACATCCCCTTCTTCCGCCCGCTCTGGGTCCGCTTGATCGTCGTCACAATCTGCATCGGCTGGGGCCTGTTCGAACTGATGGGCAACTCCGTCGGCTTCGCCATGATCTTCCTCGCCGCCGGATTTTACGCCGCCTATCGGTTGTTCGTGACATTTGACCCGGAGAAAGCTAAGGGGGAGTGAGTGGCAGTGTTGAGGCCAAGGTGGACATTGGAAATGGTGGGGTCTTTCGCAATGTTAGAAAGATGCATGGAAATCGCGGCCATTGCGGACCTTCGAGCCGCTTGCGGCGCACGTCCAGCCCCCCGCTACTTTCCCTTGCCATCTGGTGAACTATGCAAGGTGGGAGCCAGCCAAAATTCAGATGTTGTCGGCTTTTCGTCACCGCGCAAGTTTCTCTGAGCAAGCTGTTTTTGCCAGTCTGACGACCCAAGCCATTATTATGATGCAGGTGATCAGGGCGAAAACCATAACCATCCCAACGAAGGCTTGCATTTGGTCGGAAGCATAGCCGCCCGGACCTGCCAACGCCAAATTGTAGAGCTTGAAGCCAATCGTGATCAAGGCGATCAACCAGAACCATTTAAGCGCTTTCATGGGCAAGTTACTTTCCACACTCTTTCATCAATCTGTCATAAATAATTCTGGCCTCAGGATCCATGGCGTCCACCTCGGCCTGTAACTGCGCCTTCTTTTCCTCGGCCTCCTGCTGTATCCTCTTGCAGTCTGCTTCGTTCTTTTCCCGCATACGCGCGGTGGGTTGTTCCATCTGCTCGCTGAGCCTATTCATGCCATCGGAGCAACGGTCAAGACCATTTTCCAAGGAGGCGACGAGACCCTGAGTGCTGAATTTAGGCTCATGCGTGAGCGACTTCTGATTGGCAAACGTTCCATCCAACCCTTGCGCGCGGCTGGAGCGCGCCTGCGCTTTACGGTCCAGCCAAGCTGAGCGCGCATAACTAACCTGCTTGATGGCATCTTCAGGATTGTAGAGTGTGACTTTTGCGGGGATGCGCAGGATTTCATACCCTTCCCTTGCAAGCGCTTTGTCGCGTTCGGCATCACGCTCGATGGCCTCGGGCGTGGAATGCCATTTTGCGCCGTCAACTTCGACGATGAGGCCGTCATCGATCAGGAAGTCGAGGCGGTAATTCAAGACCGGCACCTGCATCTGCAAAGTCAGCCCTTCGCCGCGCAAGCGGCCCTTTTCAGGCATCAGGTTGAAGGCTGCGACCATCGCGTCAAGAAAGGCGACCTCCGCCGGAGATTCGCAGCAGCGTCGGAAATGTCGTTGCCAGTCTTCATCATCTGAAGTTAACGTATCCAGCTCATTTGAAGGGCTGCATGCACTCTTGTATTTAGGACGTATCCACGCAGTGACACCCCAAATTACGACGAGTTGCAAAATAAGAAGCGGGGAAACGAACACAAAAGCGAAGGTGAAGGCCGTCCAACCGATAGCGACCCAATAAATCCAATCCGGTTTATTGAACATAGCTCCAATAACCCGAGCGGCAACTAGTGACACGATGATTGTTACTTGAAATCCTAATACTGCCAGCGACAACACCCTTACGCCCCTATTCCTTAAATCACTTCCCGACAAGTAATTTAGTTCAATTAATTAGAATTATATTTCTATTAAAATAACTCAGAACTCATACTTCATATGATTTATACACCATCTTTAAATTTCAAATTTTGAGTAAGTCTCATTATCAAGCCAAAATACGAAACAACAATGAAACTCATTTCAGTGTGAGCAGCGCCCGATCACTTTGTTCAAAGATGCTTAACATAAAACTACAACCCGCTGCAACTCAAGGTAGATCAAATCATCACTACAAAACATATAATCCCAGTTTTACGAAATGTCAGCAAAGCCCACTTTTGTGGAATAACAAAACGCCCTTCGTCCCCTCACCCACCAATTCAGCACGCCCCCACCCACAAAAAAGCCGGAAGCGCTAGGCTCCCGGCTTTTTTCCACCTCACGATTTCACGATCACTCAAAGCTGTTTCAGCTGGCCGTCTCGGACGGAGGCGTCGGCGGCGTCGGCGAGGAGCTGGGCGCGCAGGCCGTCATAGCCGAGTGGGACGGCGACATCCTTGCCTTCGCACAGATCAACAAAGCTGTTCAGTTCGTTGACGAACGCCTGACCATAGCGTTCGAGGAAGAAGTCGAGGGCCGGGTCGACTTGATAGCCGTCGGCGTTGGCGAAGGTCACGGTGGTGGCGCGGCAGTTGCCGGCGCTCAGCATGCCTTTGGAGCCATGGACTTCGATGCGCTGGTCATAGCCATAGGTGGCGCGGCGGGAGTTGGAGATCTGACAAATTTTACCGCTGGCGGTTTCGAGCACGGCCACGGCGGTGTCAACGTCGCCGACCTTGCCGATTTCTTCATCCACCTGACAGGAACCGCGGGCGAACAGGGAGACAGGCTCTTCCCCCAGCAGGAAGCGGGCCATGTCGAGATCGTGGATCATCATGTCGCGGAACAGGCCGCCGGAGCGTTTGACATAGTCAATCGGTGGGGCGGACGGGTCGCGGGAGGTGATCTGAACCAGCTCGACGTCGCCAATTTCACCGGCTGCGATGCGGGCGCGGACGCTGGCAAAGTTGGGGTCGAAGCGGCGGTTGAAGCCGATCATCAGTTGCTTGCCGGTTTTCTCGACGGTGTCGAGGCAGGCACGGATGCGGTCGGTGGAGGTGTCGACGGGCTTTTCACAGAAGACATGCTTGCCAGCCAGCGCTGCCTGCTCGGTGAAGTCGGCATGGGTGTCGGTGGAGGAGCAAACAAAGACGGCGTCGACAGACGGGTCTGCCAGCATGGCTTCGACAGTCACCGCCGGAATGCCATAGTCCGCAGCCAAGGCGTCAGCGGCGGCCGGAATGGCGTCGGCGACGCAGGCAAGTTTGGCTTTGGCGGAAGCCGCGATGTTGGCTGCATGCAGTTTGCCGATGCGTCCGGCACCGATCAGTCCGATGGAGATCATGATCAATTTCCCTATCTTAACAAAATGAGGCCCCGAGGGGTGATTTCCCTGCAATTATGGGGCAAAAAAGGTGTCATTTGCGGCTGGTGATGCAACCGGTCACGACAGACAGGCAAAGCCGACTGCCGTGGCTTGAATAAGCGTGAAAAGCGGATTTCCTCCTCACCATTCCTATATTCTGTTTCATTTTGAGGATAACCTATCTCGTTGGGATTTTTAATCACCAGATCACGCAGCCCGGCGACATGAGGTCAGTTTTCCTCATATTTTTGAAACCGATTGCAAACAGCCTTGCAAAATATCCCGACGGGGCCGTGATCCCCCGCCGGGATAGCACTCCGAACTGGTTTGGGAGCAGATTTAGAGGGCTGCTTTGATATAATCCATCGACTGGTTCAGCAGCGGGGCAACATCGTCGAGCTGGTGAATTTCGGCGGCAAATGGCTCAAACGAGACCGGGCCGTCATAGCCGGTTGCAAGCAGCAGTTTCAGCTGGCCAATATTGTCGAGGCGGTCCGCTTCACCGACCAGAATGCGGTGATCATCGAGCATGTCGGCAACAGCAATGGCCGGATCTTCGACACCGGAAATGTGAATAAGGCCGGTCATGTCGGCAAAGAAGCTCTGCTCACCGGCGAGGTGATGGTGAAAGGTGTCATGCACGAGGCGGAAGACGCCCTCACCTGCCACGTCACGGATGGCGGCGACGGCTTTTTCTTTCAGCCGCAGGGAGCATTGCGGGAAGCCGAGCGGCTCGACCAGACCGATGATGCCCGCCTCTTCATACATTGGCTTCAGCGCAGTCAGGGACTGGCGCAGAGTGTCGTCGAGTTCCTGTTCGCTCTTGCCATAATCATGGTCGTTGACCGGGCACATGACCAGCCCCTTGGCCCCGCATTGGGCCGCATAATCGATCAATGCTTTGGCTTCAGTCGCGCGGGTATCATTCCATTCATTGAAGCGCTGCAGGGCGTTGATGGTGCAGATTTCCACGCCATTTTGGGCCGCCAAATCCTTCACTTCTGCCGGATCAAGGCCCAAAGCCATCGGGTCATTGGCGATGTCGTTGCGGATTTCGACCAGTCCCACATTCTGGGCTTTGACAAAGGCGAAAAAGTCGGCAAGTGGCATGTTGGGCGCGATCATGTGATTGATCGAAAAGCGAATGCTCATCAGGGAAGTCCTCCAAAATTGATGTGACGACTTGATTGCAATGCCATCAAATTCATCATTTGATAGGAACGATAAATTTCTCATCTAGCCCTGTCAATCAAGGCAAAGCATCCGCATCCCTTTGATCTATTAGCGCATAACGCATTATATTTATTGATTTATCTTTTCAGTTCTCGCATCCGAAGCACTTGATAGCGCATTCAGGCGAAATTCTTGATTGAAAAGCCATCAAACTTGATGTCAAATATAGCCAATTCACAAGGAAATTTGAGTGAGCATCGAAAGAAAATGAGACGCGCTGGCAAATTGGCTCCATCGATAGCGGATATCGCCCGTCTGGCGGGGGTTTCAACGGCGACGGTTGATCGAGTGTTGAATGATCGCGGCGGGGTGTCTGCCGCAAAGGCGCAGCAGGTGGAAGAGGCGCTGAAGGCGCTTGATAGCTCGCCAAGTACGGGACAGCAGACACAAGCCCCCTTGTCCATTGGCATGCTGATTGATTCAGGCTCTTCCTTCACCGGAACACTGAAGGCTCTGGTGCATCAGAGCAATCAGACGGACAAAGGCATCTGTATCCAGCTTCACTCCACCCTGACCAACCAGTTCGATGCCGGGGCCTTTTCCGACAAGGTGCTGGATTGGGGCCAGACATTGGATGGCATTATCATTGTCAGCCGGGAGCATCCGGCGATCTCCCGCGCCATTGAGGCCCTTGCCGAGCAAGGCAAAGGCGTGGTTTGCCTGACGACCGATCAGCAGAATACTCGCCGCCTCAGCTATGCGGGCATGGATCAGGTGGCGTCGGGCCTGTGTGCCGCCCATCTGATCGGTCGCTATGGCAGGCAGCCTCAGGGCGACGTTCTGATGCTGGTCAGCGCACCCTATCGCTGTCAGGAGGAACGCGAGCTGGGATTTCGCCGTCTTTTGCGCAGTGCCTATCCGGACCTGTCGGTGGTTGAGTTGTTGAATGCCACGGACAATTCGGAAAGCTCCTATCATCTGTTGCGAGAGGCATTGAGACGGGATGATCCGCCAGTCGCTGTCTATAATATGGCGGGCGGCAATGCAGGCATTGCCCGCGCCTTGCACGAAGCGGGCTTGCGCGAGGAGGTGTTGTTTGTCGGCCATGAGTTGAATGACACATCGCGCCAACTGCTCGAAAGCGACGCGATGGATTTTGTCATCACCCATGATCTGGAGGCCGAGCTGCTGCGTGCAAAGTGTCGCTTGAAGACACATCATGCGCATGAAGAGGCTCAGACACCAGATAAGACACCCAGCCACCAACTGCTCAAGCCCGTCATTAAGTGCAAGTTCAACATTTGACCTTGCCGGATCATTGCAGAGAAAACAGCCATCTTTACAGGGGCAGTCAATGGCCGTTTCCCCTTATCAAACAATGGGGATTAGCGTGCCAACCAGCCGCCATCCACCGCGATGGTGTAGCCATTGATATAGCTGGAGGCTTCAGACGAAAGAAAGACAACTGGGCCTTCAAGATCGCTCGGCAAGCCCCAGCGACCTGCGGGGATGCGACCGAGAATTTCGGCGTTGCGCGCTTCGTCTGCCCGCAAGGCCGCAGTGTTGTTGGTCGCCATATAGCCCGGTGCGATGGCATTGACATTGATGCCATGCTTTGCCCATTCGTTGGCCAACAGACGGGTGACGCCCATAACGGCGCTTTTGGATGCAGTGTAGGAAGGCACCCGGATTCCGCCTTGGAAGGACAGCATGGAGGCAATGTTGACGATTTTGCCACCTTCATTCTGCGCAACAAATTGCTTTGCGACAGCCTGACTGAGGAAGAAGACCGACTTGATGTTGATGTTCATCACATCATCCCAGTCTGCCTCGGAGAAATTGATCGCATCCTCACGGCGAATGATCCCGGCATTGTTGACCAGAATGTCGATACGGCCATATTCCGACACCGTCTTGTCAACGATGGATGGAATGTCATCCGTCTTCATCAGGTTGGCGCGAATATCAAGGAACTTGCGCCCCAAGCCCTCGATCATGTCCTTTGTTTCAGATGGTTCAACGATGTTCACTCCGGCAATGTCACAGCCGGCTTTTGCCAGACCAACGGCCATGCCTTGGCCAAGACCCGTGTCACAACCAGTTACAATGGCAATTTTACCGGATAGATCCATAAAGTTCTGCATGCATTTGGCTCCTGTTTAGGCGGAAGGGTTGGAGGTCGACCAAGCGTCCAGACGGTCGAGCGTAAAGGGATGATTGGTCAAGAAGGCATGGGCCTCGGTGACCTTGGCGACGAGATCGTCGGATGCGAGGCTTTCGCCCCAGAAGCTTTCCTCTGTCAGATAAGCGCGGATCATCGCCTTGCGACCATCCTGTTCGCCAATTTTCTTAAAGACATCAAAGTGATCGATGACCTCTTGATCATCGCGTGGTGGCAGAGTTTCGCTGCCAGCAAAGTCGCTTTGATAAAAAATCAGCCAAGCAGCGAGCGACAGGCTCATCAGGCGCGGCGGCGTGCCTTGATCGTGCCAGCAGGCCTTGAAACGGGGCAAATTGCGGGTGTGGAATTTGGCAATACCATTCAGCGAAATATCGTGCCAGCGATGCAGAATGAAAGGATTTTCGAACCGCCGCAGAACCTCTGCGCTGAAGGCTTCCAACTCGTCGCGAGGCAATGACAGATAGGGCAGGATTTCCGTCTCCAGCATCGCGCACAGAAAGGCCTTGGCCGAGGCACTTTGCATGGTTTCGCGCACGGCGAGGCTGTTGCCAAGCAAAGCGAGCGGGCAAAGGCCGGTATGGGCCCCGTTGAGGATCGCCACCTTGCGCTCTTTATAGCCATCGGCATTGGGCACGATGATGGTGCCTTCGTCGGCTTCTGCCATCGGAATTTTGAGGTCCGGCTGGCCTTCGCGCTGTTCGATGACGAGGAAATGGAACAACTCGGCAGTGACCAGCAAAGGATCGCGGTAGCCGAGGGATTCTTCTATCTCGTTGATCTCGTCGCGCGGAAAGCCCGGCACGATGCGGTCGACCAACGTGTTGTAAAAGGCATTGGCGCTGTGGACCCAGTCGATAAAATCCGCCCCCAGCTGCCATTGATCGGCATAGGCCAGCACGCAGCGTTTTAGCTCATCGGCATTATGGTCGATCAGCTCGCATGGCAGAAACTGAAAGCCCGGCGCTTCGCTGCCGCCAAGCGTGTCAAAGCGTTCCAGCAACAAGCGCGTCACCTTGGCCGGAAAGGTCGCTGGCGGCGCATCGTCGCGCTGGCAATCGGGGCTGTAGGTGATGCCTGCTTCGGTGGTGTTGGAAATGACCACAGAAATGTCCGGATTGTGGGCCAAGGCCAGCACGTCGTTCCAGTCGGCGACCGCTGACAATTCGCGCCGGACTGCGGCAATGGCGCGACTTTCGCTGACCGCTTTGCCATCGCTTCCGACCCCGCGAGACAGAACCGTATAGACTCCATCGCTGTCATTGAGGCTGTGTGGGATGCCGCCATCGATGGGGCGCACCACAACAATGCCATAGTCGCTGCCCGTGGCTTCATTCATCCGGTCAATTTTCCAATCCATGAAGGCACGCAGGAAGTTGCCTTCGCCAAACTGGATCACCCGTTCGCTCGGGCGGGGTCTGCCTTCTAGCTGGCTTTGATTGATGCGTTGCATGGCATTGGGCCTCTTACAGTTCGTTCAGAAGTTGGGTCGAGAGAGAGGGGGCGGATCACATCACCGCGCCGACCTGCCAAGGGATGAATTCATGGTCCCCCAGCCCCAGCAATTCGGATTTGGTTGGCTCGCCCGAGGCCACTGCGAGGATCAAATCGAGGATCTCCGCACCCTTGGCGTCGAGCGAGATGCCCGCGCTGAGGATGTCACCGCAATTGATGTCCATATCGTCGGGCATGGCTTCGAACAGACGATCATTGGTGGCGACTTTGATGGTTGGCGCCGGTTTGGAGCCAAAGGCCGAGCCACGCCCGGTGGTGAAGACCACCATATGGGCCCCGCCCGCAATCTGGCCGGTGGCGCAGACCGGGTCATAGCCGGGCGTGTCCATATAGACAAAGCCCGGTTCGGTGACCTGCTCGCCATAATCATAGACCGCGGTCAGGGGCGTTGAGCCGGACTTGGCAGTTGCACCAAGGGATTTTTCCAAAATGGTGGTCAGGCCACCGGCCTTGTTGCCGGGGCTTGGATTGTTGTCTAGGCTGCCATTGTTAATCTCGACATAATGCTCCCACCATTTGATCTGGGCGATCAGCTTGTCGGCCACCTCTTGGCTGGCGGCCCGGCGCAGCAAAAGCTGTTCAGCGCCGTAAATCTCCGGCGTCTCGGACAGAATGGCCGTCGCCCCAAGACCGGCCAGCAGATCGGCGGTCTTGCCCAGAGCCGGATTGGCGGTGATGCCGGAAAAGCCGTCGGAGCCACCGCATTGCAAAGCGATTTTGAGGGCCGAAGCCGGGCATGGCTCGCGGCGGGCTTTGTCCACCTCTGGCAACAGGTCCAGCACCTTGGCCTTGATGGCCTCGATGGTCTTGCGGGTGCCGCCGACTTCCTGAATGGCCAGACTGTGAAAATGATCAAGATTGGTCTTTTGCCCTTCGGCCTGAAAGATCTCTTTCATCCGGGCGACCTGCATCATTTCGCAGCCCAAGCCGACAAAAATGGTCGCGCCGACATTGGGATGGGTGGCATAGCCCCAGAGCACTCGCTCGAGGAGGCCAAAGTCTCGCATGCTGCTCATGCCGCAGCCGGTGCTGTGGGTCAGGCCCACCACCCCATCGACATGGGCATATTGCTCCAAAATACCCGACGCATTGAGTTCAGCGGCGGCCTGACGGATGACGGTGGCTGAGCAATTGACCGTGGCGCACAGGGCAATGAAGTTGCGTGTCCCCACCTGCCCGTTGCGGCGCTTGTAACCCATAAAACTGCGCGGGCTGACTTTGGGGACTGCCGCCCGCGCAGTATCCAGATCGCACCCGATCTGGTAAGATTGGTCATGGTCGGAAAAGGCGCAATTGTGCGAATGGACATGGGCACCGGGGGTGATGTCTTCAGTTGCCACCCCGATCTTCTCGCCAAATTTCAAGATCGCGTCCCCTGACTTATGAGCCACGCGGGCGATCTTGTGACCGGGCATGATATTGACGGACAATGGCGCGCCGAGCTGCAACGGATCGTCACCCGCACGCGCCCCGCTTGGCAGGATGGCGATGGTGTCGGACGGATTGAGGATGATCGGGGTCGCTTTGGTCATCAGTTGGTCCTGCTGAAATGGATGCCAGCCATCAGTCCGCGCAGTTCTGCCAGACCGCGCAGGCGGCCCACCAGCGGATAGCCGGGATGGGTCTGCTTTGCAGCATCATCGAGCAATTCATGGCCATGGTCAGGGCGGAAGACGATGTCGGCATCAGCACGCCCCTCAGCCTGTCGCCGCTCCTGCTCGGCCAACAAAACTGTCACGAGCGCGGCCATATTGGTATCGCCCTCCAGATGGGCGGCTTCTTCAAAAGACCCGTCGGCAAATTTGCGGACATTGCGCAAATGGACGAAATGGATCTTGTCGGCAAAAGCTTTGGCGATGGCTGGCACATCATTGTCCGGATGGGCACCAAGCGAGCCAGAGCACAGCGTCAGACCATTGGCTGGGCTGTCATGCGCCGCGAGCACCCATTCGATGTCGGCTGCGGTCGAAACAATGCGCGGCAGACCCAAAATATCGCGCGGCGGATCATCGGGATGGACCGCAAAGGACAAGCCCAACTCTTCTGCTGCCGGGATGACTTCATCCAAAAACCGCTTGTAATTGGTCCGCAGATCGTCTCGAGAAATGCCATCATAGAGCGCCAGTCCAGCACGCAAGCCTTCAATGTCATAGCGATCATAGGCGCCGGGCAAACCGGCCATGACCGACTGCATCAGCTCTTCCCTGTCGGCTTCACTGGCGGCCTGGAACCAGACCTTGGCTTTGTCCTGCGCCTCTTGGCAATAGTCGGCTTCGGCGCCTTTGCGCTTTAACATATGAATTTCGAGAGCGGCCATTTTCTCGGCGGAGAAGCGCAGGCAAGAGCCACCACGGGCCACGGGGGCTTTGAGGTCGGTGCGGGTCCAGTCGAGCAACGGCATGAAATTGTAGCAAATGACCTTGACGCCTTCGGCTGCCAGATTGGCCATGGACTGGCGATAGTTGGCAAAAAGCGTGGTCAGATCACCCTCACCACGTTTGATCCGCTCATGGATTGGCAGGCTTTCAACCACCGGCCAGTTGAAGCCAGCCTGTTCTATGGTGCTGCGAATTTCAGCGATCCGCGCCTGTGGCCATACCTCGCCATAGGGCACCTCATGCAGGGCAGTGATGATTTCCCGCGCCCCGGTTTGGGCAATCTCAGGCAGAGAAATACGATCATAGGGTCCGTACCAGCGCCAGCCTTCTAACATGATGGTCCTCCCGATTGGCTTCATCTCTTGGGGTTGTTAAAGCC
The DNA here is from genome assembly GCF_005771485.1 of Cohaesibacter sp. CAU 1516. Classification (NCBI taxonomy): domain Bacteria; kingdom Pseudomonadati; phylum Pseudomonadota; class Alphaproteobacteria; order Hyphomicrobiales; family Cohaesibacteraceae; genus Cohaesibacter; species Cohaesibacter sp. CAU 1516. The sequence continues at coordinate 210,612 of NZ_VANT01000005.1, forward strand.
GCAGGCCAAAGGCGCAGTGCGCCTCAGGCCCCTTTAGCCTGACGCTTTAGCGCAGGTCTTCCATGGCAATGAAATCCATGTCTGTATAGTCGACATTGTCGCCAGCCATCGCCCAAATGAAGGTGTAGCTGCCGGTGCCCGCGCCGCAATGGATCGACCATGGCGGGGAGAAGATGGCTTCTTCATTTTTCACCACAAGGTGGCGGGTCTGGTCTGGCTCGCCCATGAAATGGAAGACACGGGTCTTCTCGTCCATGTCGAAATAGCAATAGGCTTCCATGCGGCGATCATGGCGGTGGGCAGGCATGGTGTTCCAGACCGAGCCACCGTGGAATTTGGTATAGCCGAGCACAAGCTGGCAGCTTTCCATAACGGTTGGATGGACAAACTGGTAAATGGTGCGCTCGTTCGCAGTCTCTGCGGCACCCATATTGACGCTTGCGGCTTCTTCGAGCTTGATCAGGCGCGCCGGGAAGACCTTATGCGCTGGTGCGGAGGCAATGTAAAAGCGGCCCATGCCGGAGAATGTGATTGCACCGAGGCCTTTGGAGAGATAGAGCACATCGCCGTGATCCATAGCATATGTTTCACCGCCGCAAGCCACGCTGCCCGCATCCCCGATATTGACCACAGCCATTTCGCGGCGATCAAGGACCGACTTGGTGCCACATTCCTTGACTTCATCAAGCAGCAGATCGCCGCCATTCGGCACTGCAGCACCGACAAGCATCCGGTCATAGTGCGTATAAGTCAGGCGGATCTCGCCTTCCTTGAACATGCCTTCGGCCAGGAAACGATCTCTGAGCTTCTGGGTGTCATAAGCCTTGGCGGCTTCTGGGTCCACGGCGTGGACGGTTCTTACAGTCAGCATCATATGCTCCTCAGCGTTGAAGAATTAAAGGAAGTCGGCCCGTCGCGGCGTGAAACTGTCGATGAGCGTGCCCGGCTCAAGACAAACGCAGCCATGTTCCGCGAGGGAGGGAATGACGAAACTATCTCCCGGACCGACTTCAAGAACGTCCCCGTCGATTGTGAAACGGAAACGACCCGCCTCGACAAAGGTCGATTGGACATGGGGATGGGAATGCAGCGCCCCTTCGGCTCCGACTTCCTTGAAGCGGAAGACCACCACCATCAATTCCGGGCTGTCTGCCAGCACCTGACGACTGACGGGCTTGTCTGCATCAACCTCGGGAAAGGACTGGATATGCATGGAATACTCCGGGTTCATTTTGCATAAGAGTGCCGAACCGGGCGAATGGTTGACCGCCCGGTGGCTGGGATTTCGGGTCCAAGATCCGCGGCACCAAGGCCGCGGACGAGGTTAGTGGAACATGCTTGGCAACCAGAGCGACAGAGCCGGAATATAGGTGACCATCATCAGAACCGCGAAGGCCGCGAAGTAGAAGGGCCAAATGGTTCTGATGACTTCCCAGACCGGAATCTTGCCGACGGCACATCCGACAAACAGCACGGTGCCAACAGGCGGTGTGCACAGACCGATGCCAAGATTGAGAATGAGGATCACACCGAAATGCACCGGATCAACGCCGAAGGCCGTGGCCACTGGCAGGAAGATCGGCGTGGTGATGACGATCAGCGGCGACATATCCATGAAGGTGCCGAGCATCAGAAGCAGCAGGTTGATCAGCAGCAGGATGACCAGCGGATTGTCCGACAGGGTGCGCAGGGTTTCAACCAGCTGAGCCGGAATGCGCAGGAAGGCCAACAGCCAGCCGAAGGCGGCTGCACAGCCGATCACCAGCAACACCATCGCCGTGGTCCGCACCGCTGCATTGGTGGCCGCGACGAACTCATTCCACTTCATGGTGCGATAGGCCAGCGTGGTGACGAGAACCGCATAAACCGCTGCAATGCAGGAGCTTTCAGAGGCGGTGAAGATACCGGACCGGACACCGCCAAAGATGATGACGATCAACATGATGCCAGGGAAGGCATTGATGAACATCCAGCCAAGGGCCTTCCAACCAGCAAAAGGCTCGGTGGGATAATTGCGCTTTCTGGCAACCCAGTAAGCGGTAACCATCAGAGCCAGAGCCAGCAACAGACCGGGCAAAATGCCAGCGGTGAAAAGGTCGGCGATGGAGATCTTGCCGCCTGCAGAAATGGAATAGATGATCAGGTTGTGGGATGGGGGCAGCATCAGGGCGATAAGCGCCGCAAGCACGGTAACATTGACACCGTAATTGACATCATAGCCGCGCTCTTTCATCTGCGGGATCATGATGCCGCCGATGGCGGTGGCGTCGGCCGCAGCAGAACCGGAAATGCCACCGAACATGACAGATGCCATGATGTTGACCTGACCAAGGCCACCCTTTAAGTGGCCAACCATACCGCCAGCCAGTCCGACCAGCCTTCGGGCAATATCACCCCGAACCATGATTTCACCGGCAAAGATGAAGAAGGGAATGGCCATTAGCGCGAACACGGACACGCCGGAATTGAGCCGTTGGAACACCACCACCGGCGGAATGCCGAGATAGAGAATGGTGGCAAATGAGGCGACCCCGAGGCAGAAGGCAACAGGGGTACCGATGAGAAGCAGCACACAGAATGTGCCAAAAAGAACCCAGACTTCCATTGCATCAATCCTCGATACTGGTTTCGCCGAAACGGGCGGTCGGCAATCCGGCGGCTCTGCGGGCCAGACGCTCAATGGAGAAAATCACCATCAATATTCCGCCACCGACCAGTGGCATGAAATTGACAGCATCGCTGAAGCCCAGAGACGGGATCTTGATGTGCCAACCCGCAATCATCAATTGTGCCCCATACCAGGCCATGCCGAACCCAAAGGCCACGACAACCAGATCGGACAGACTGTAGAAAATGAGCTTGGCTTTCTCGGGAATGAACATCACCAGCACGTCAAAGCTGAGGTGATTGCCTTCGCGGATGCCGACAGCGGCGCCAAGGAAAATGAACCAGCCCATCAGAATGACGGCTGCAGGCTCGCTCCAGACGATAGAGTCATTGAGGACGTAGCGGACAAACACCTGAGCGGCGACAAAAACAGTCATCAGGATCAACCCGGCACCGGCCAGCCAAAGCGAGAGTTGAGAGAGTGGCCTCATCACCTTCGCGACGGATTTCATGAAATCTTGCACGTTTCACTCCGAACCCATGGGAAACAGCACCGGATGCGGGGACACCGGCACCGACAAAGAAGTGGCTTTTCGGGGTCTCGCCAAATCAGCAAGCGGCCGCTTCACATCAATGATGGCGGCAATGCCCGCGATGCAGAATCGCGGACATTGCGTTTGGTAACAGGATCAGTCGGTTGCACGAATGCGCTTGACCAGATCTTTCAGGTTATCGGAGGTAACGTGTTTTTCGTAAACCGAATCCATGGCAGACATAAATGGTGCCTTGTCAATGTCGGTAACGACTTTTACGCCAGCAGCCATAACTTTTTCTTCGGATGCTTTTTCGCGAGCGGCCCACAATTCACGCATTTTCGGAGTGGAATCCTTGGCAGCCTGACGAACGACAGCCTGATCTTCAGCGGACAGTTTGTCCCAGGAGATTTTCGACATAACGAGAATTTCCGGCACGATCAGGTGCTGATCAAGGGTGTAGTAGCCAGCAACATCAAAGTGACCGGAAGACTCGTAGGATGGCCAGTTATTTTCAGCACCATCAATAACGCCGGTCTGGATGGAGGAATATACCTCGCCATATGGCATTGGGGTGGCATTGGCACCAAGAGCGGTCATCATGTCAACGAAGATGTCTGACTGCATGACGCGGATTTTCATGCCTTTGAGGTCATCCATGGATTTGATTGGCTTGACGCTGTTGTAGAAGCTGCGTGCGCCACCATCATAGAAGGTCAAACCAACATAGCCGTGTGGCTCAAAGGCTGCGAGGATCTGATCACCGATTTCGCCGTCAACAACGCGGTGCATGTGGTCCACGCCCTTGAAGATATATGGCAAAGAGACAACCTTGGATTCTTCAACGATGTTGTTGAATGGGCCAAAGGAGACGCGGTTCAGATCAATCACACCGAATTTGGTCTGTTCGATGGTGTCTTTTTCTTCACCCAACTGAGCGGAATGGAAGACTTCGACGCAGATACGGCCGTCGGTGCGTTCCTTGAGCAACTCACCCATATATTTCACGGCTTCAACCGTTGGGTAGCCATCAGGATGGGTGTCGGACGACTTCAGCGTGATTTCGCATGCGGATGCTGTGGCAACCATGGCGACGCTGGCGACGAGTGCGGCAGACAGAGACTTGAGCATAATATTGGTTCCTCCAAGAAAGTGGCCCGTCAGAGCCGGTAAGCTTGCTTTGCAAGCCGATAAGCAAGGTCGTGTGCGACCTCGAAAGCCTCATCCTCATCTAGCCGTCCCGTAGCGACCAATGTGGCGAGGAATGCACTATCCACCCGGCGCGCAACGTCATGGCGCGCAGGAATGGAGCAGAAAGCCCGTGTGTCATCATTGAAACCGACCGTATTGTAGAAGCCGGCGGTTTCTGTCGTCATTTCGCGATAGCGCCGCATCCCTTCGGCGCTGTCATGGAACCACCAAGCAGGCCCCAGCCGCAAGGCTGGATACACACCGGCAAGCGGCGCCAGCTCACGCGCATAAACGCTCTCATCAAGGGTGAAAAGAATGATCGTAAGGGCCTTTTCCATCCCGACCGCATCAAGCAAAGGCTTCAGTGCCCGAACATAGTCGGTGCGGGTGGGAATATCGAACCCCTTGTCGAGCCCGAATTTTTCAAAAACCGGATTGCTGTGATTGCGATAGCTGCCAGGATGAATCTGCAATACCAGCCCATCATCAAGGCTCATACGGGCCATCTCGGTCAGCATGGCGCCCCGGAAAATGTCAGCCTCCTCCGCTGAACATTCCCCTTTGAGTGCTTTCTGGAACAGAGCTTCGGCTTCTGCCGTGGTAAGGTCTTCGGTGCGTGCCGTCAAATGTCCATGATCGGACGATGTTGCACCGAACTCCTTGAAATAGGCACGGCGGACCCGATGGGCCTTGAGATAGCCCTGCCATGTGGTGGTGTCTTCGCCGGTCAACTGCCCGAAGGTTTCGACATTCTCAACGAAGCCCTTGAAGTGGGGATCGACCACCGGATCGGGTCGATAGGCAGTCACCACCCTGCCCTGCCAGCCACTGTCACGCATGGCACGGTGCCATTTGAGGTCATCAAGTGGAGACTCGGTTGTCGACAGCACTTCGATATTGAAACGCTCGAACAGGGCGCGAGGACGGAATTCCGGTTTTTCCAGACAGGCGGCGATATGATCATAGGCCGCATCTGCATTGTCTTCGTTGATCCAGTTGGTCCAGCCAAAGACATTTTCGAAGGCGTGGCTCAACCATAGTTTCGATGGCGTTGCCCGCAGTAAATAAGCGTGCTTGGCAAAGAGGCGCCAAATCTTGCGTCCGTCCGTTTCGGTCCAGCCACCATCTATACGCGGCACGCCCAGATCTTCCATCGAGACCCCCTGCGAGCCAAGCATGCGGAAGACATAGTGATCGGGTGTTATGAACAGCTGGGCAGGGTTGGGGAAAGCTTCGTTTTCGGCAAACCAACGCGGGTCCGTGTGACCATGCGGACTGATGATCGGCAGAGACTTGACGCTGCTATAGAGCGCCCGAGCCATCGATCTGGTCTCTTTGTCCAATGGAAACAAACGATCATTGTTGAGCTTGCGCATCGCTTCCTCCGGGTTGTCCTCATAGAAGATAGCAGCTTCAGACAGGCCATGCTACCAAAATCTGGGATCCTAGTATTCTATTGCTAGGATCCTAATATCCCAGTTATACTTGTTTGTAAAGTCCGCTGACACTAGTATGGCTTCAAATGGAGTGTGAAATGCCGAACGATCCCCTGCAAGCCGCGCCAATCTCTCTCAACCGTACCGCGATTGCGGACCGGGTGTTTGATGAATTGCAGCGCCAGATCCTGTCGCTTGACCTCAAGCCGGGCACCAAGATGTCCGAGGCGGATGTCGCGAAAGCCTTTGGAATCTCAAGACAACCGGTTCGACAGGTCTTTTTCAGACTGTCTCGAATGGGATTTCTGGATGTTCGTCCTCAGGTTGCATCGCGGATTTCCTTCATATCGGAAAATGCCGTTCTGCAAGCGCGTTTCATTCGCTGCGCGCTCGAATCAAAAGCCATCAAGGTGGCCTGCGAGAAGTTGAGTGAAGAGGACTTGGACTACTTCTCCGATCATATCGAAACGCAGCGCAAGGCTGTGCAAGATCATGATTCCGACCTTTTTCACACTCTTGATGAAGACTTTCACAAAGAAATTTACAACCGCTCCGGTGTTGGATTTGCGTGGGACCTGATCAAGGAACACAAGGCGCACATGGATCGGGTGCGCTATCGGTCCTTGCCGCTCAATCTCGACAATGCCTTTCAGGCCCATGTTCGCATACTCGAAGCGCTGAAGAATCGTGACAAGTCGGAGGCTTCGCGGCAGATGGACCAGCATCTGTCGGAAATCTTCGAGCTGCTGAAGAATGTGCGGGAGGAATTTCCGGATTTCTTTGTCGAATAGGTTTGACGAATGGCCCTTCAGGGCAGATGCTTCCGGTTGAGCTTAGAGACCGTGCACCTAGCCCGAATGGAGATCAAGATGTCACCCATCCCCTCTCTCACAATGAATGATGGCCACCCTATCCCGCAGCTCGGTTTCGGTGTTTGGAATGTCCCCAAGGAGGACACGGCTGATGTCGTGGCGAGTGCTCTGAAGGTCGGCTACCGGCTGATAGACGGTGCCTATATCTATGGCAATGAGGCAGGTCTGGGCGCAGGTGTTCGCCAATCGGGACTGTCCCGAGACAGTGTTTTTATCACCACCAAGGTGTGGAACAGTGATCAGGGCAAGGACAAGACCCGAATGTCGGTCGAACGCAGCCTCAAGGCGATCGGCGTCGACCAGCTCGACCTGGTGTTGATCCATTGGCCTGCACCAAAGCAGGATTTGTATGTCGAGACCTGGAAAGCGTTGATCGGTCTGCGCGAAGAAGGACTGATCCGCTCGATCGGCGTGTCCAACTTCAATGCTGACCATCTGGACCGACTGATTGCCGAGACCGATGTCGTGCCAGTGGTCAATCAGATCGAGGTCAATCCGAAGCTTCAACAAGCCGCGCTTTGCGCTGCCAATGAGGCGCGCTCCATCATTTCACAGGCCTGGACCCCGTTGGGAAATGGCGCTTCCTTTGATGAGGATCCGATCCGGACAATTGCCGAACGCGTGGGCAAAAGCCCCGCACAGGTCATTCTGCGTTGGCACCTGCAATCGGGCCGTGTTGTCATTCCGCGCTCGTCCAATGCTCAGCGTCAGGCGCAAAATGTCGATCTGTTCGACTTCGAACTGACAGATGCAGAGATGCAGGCGTTCAAGGCACTGGAAGCAGGGACGCGCACCGGTCCCGATCCGCTGCAGTTCGAATAGTCCCAACCATCGATCAAACGGTTAAAAGGGGCCATCAAGGCCCCTTTTCATTCTGAGAAGCGGGCCCGTATCACTCACCAAGGGCGACGCCTTCGCGACGTGGATCTGCTGCCCCGATCAGTTTGCCATCCTTGATCTGAATGGCATGCAGACCAGAATTGAGATCGGTGATGTTGATCTCATGCCCCTTGGCCTCCAAAGCAGTACCGAGCGTGGTCGCAGACGTATCCTTCTCCAAATCGGTCTTGCCATTGCGGTTGACGATATGCGGCATGTTGATTGCGTCCTGCGGATCCATGCCATGGTCGAGAATGGCGATGATCGGGCGGGCAACATAATTGATGATGCGCGAGCCGCCCGGCGAGCCAATGGCCAGCACTGGCGCCCCCTGTTTCAGAACAATGGTCGGTGCCATTGACGAACGCGGTCGCTTGCCCCCTTCCACCCGGTTGGCGATGGGCTTGCCGTCCTTTTCTGGTGTCCGGGAAAAATCTGTCAGCTCATTGTTGAGCAGGAATCCACCCACCATGACGCGTGAGCCAAAGCCGGTTTCGATGGTGGTGGTCAGGGAGACCACATTGCCATAAGAATCGACAATCGAGACATGGCTGGTGCCGGGGCGTTCGAGCTGGGTGTCCGGCGACAGGCGTGTAGCCTCTTTCCAGGGCGGCGTGCCTGCCTGTGCCTTCCCCATGCTTTTCGCCGGATCGATCAGCGCTGAACGATCCCGCAAATAGTCTTTGTCGAGCAAGCCCTCGGGCATTTTGACAAAGTCACTGTCTGCCATATAAAGGCCGCGATCTGCATAGGCCAGCTTGGCCGCTTCAAGGAAAAGATGTTCGCCTGCAATGCCGGCTTCTGCCGTGAAGTTGGACAGAATTCCCAAAATCTGACCAACGGTCAGCGCGCCGGAAGATGGTGGCCCCATGCCGCAAACATCAAAACCACGATAATCTATGCAGACCGGGTCTCGCTCAACGACCTGATAGGCTTTCATGTCGTCCAGTGTCAGAATGCCCGCATTGATGTCGGTTTTGACCGCAGCGACAATCTGCTCAGCCAGCGGCCCCTGATACAGATGGTCCGATCGCTGGGACTGGATTTCGGCCAAAGTGGCTGCGAAGGCCGGATTCTTGAGCAGATGTCCCTGTTTGAGGGGCGCGCCATCCTTATCAAAGAAATAGGCCTTGGCTGCATCGAACCGGTCAAGCTGGCGCTTGCCCATCGCGGCCTTGATCAAACCGGCGAGCCGCTGGGAAACCTGAAAGCCCCCGTCTGCCAGCTTGCGGGTCGGCTCAATCAGGCTGGCCCAGTCAAGTTTGCCATAGCGCTGATGAGTGACATCGAGAAGTTTCAACGTCCCAGGTACACCAACCGAGCGACCGCCCACAACGGCCTCAAACCAGCCCACTGGCTTGCCATCCGCACCGAACCAATAGCGTGGCGTGGCAGCCATTGGCGCCTTTTCCCGACCATCAAAGGTCGTCAGTTTCTTTTCTTTGGCATCCCAGTAAACAAGAAATGCCCCACCGCCGATACCGGAACTCTGCGGCTCGACCAAATTCAGAGCGAGTTGAACCGCCACCATGGCATCGATGGCCGTGCCACCTTTGGCCAGAATGTCAGCACCAATCCGGCTGGCGATCGGATTGGCAGCGGAGACCATATAGCGCTCGGCAGTGACCGATTTCCTCTCGGCAATGGCTATGGTGCTTTCAGGCTGCATCGCTTCCTGTGCGACGGCTGCGCTGGTCCCTCCCAGCAGACCTGACACGATCAGAGGGATTATTGTTCGTTTTCCGATCATAGTGTTTTCCTTTCTCCCCTTGGTTGAAAAGGAACCTTGCTATGCTTGGTGCCAAATGGAAAGACTTGACAGCAACGAATCCTGCGGGCGGAATGCAGCTATCCCGTCAGACCGGTCCTGCACATTTCCGGTGGCGGGTGACAAACTCCACCGCCATCGCTACGTCCTTCCCCCAAGCCCTTGAAAATCAAAGAATTGAATTGCAGTGCGCGGTGCCGTTTTCCATTGGTTGCAGTTGTTAACACCGGTTTATTGGTAACAGGAGAAATTGATCCTTAAGCTGCTACAGCTTGTCGCAAAGCCGGTTCTATTAGGCTTTTGTATACCTCCGACTCAGATGATGACCGCAACAAATGTGACGTTGATTTTCACATTTCAGCTGACAATCGGACGCCAACCAAAACTGGCAAAGGAGCTCGGTGGTGTTTAGACGCTCCCTTAACATTTTGATCGCAATGCCCGACAGGGCCGTGGAGTCGATGCTTGAGGCAGTGCCTTCGCACGATCGTTTCTCCCATGCCTTCACGACACAGGCCTCTGCCCTGGATGCCAGCCTGTCACGCTTTTCCATCATCATCCTTGATCTGAGTTTTCAATCTCCCGCCAACCTCCGTCTGATTGATCAGCAACGAGACCCGTCCACGCTGATGGTGGCCTGTTGTTCGGGAAGCGACTTCAAGACCTTTGCTCCTCACTTGCATCGCTTTGATGCCATTTGGCCCAAGCCTCTTGATGCAGAACAGATACAGGAAAGCTTTGCCAGTCTTCTGCAACGGATCAAGCAGCGCGAAGAGGCTCAACTGAACAAGACCTATCTTGATACGCTGATCGACAGTCTGCCAGAACTGATCTGGTTCAAGGATGCTCGCGGTGCTCATCTCAAGGTCAATGAGAGCTTTTGCCGGACTGTTGGCAAAAGCAAGGCGCAGATCGAGGGGCGTGGCCACTATTATATCTGGGACATCGAACCGGATGAATATGCCGATGGCGAGTATATCTGTCTTGAGTCAGAAGAAATCGTGCTCGAGAAAAAGGAAACCTGCCTGTTCGACGAAACCGTCAAATGCAGCGGTGAGATGCGCAAGTTCAAGACCTACAAGTCACCTGTCTTTGACACCGATGGATCCGTCATCGGGACGGTGGGATTTGCCCATGACGCTACCGATCTGCAAAATCTGATGGTGGAACTGAACATTCTGCTCGAAGGTCTACCCTTCGCGGTCATGGTGACGGACAAACATCGGGTCATCACCAACGTCAACCAGAAATTTGTCGACATCTTCGCTCATAATCGCGATGACATGATCGGCAGCTCGGTGATCGATCTCTTCGAAATTACAAAAAACAATGACGGTCAGCGGGAATGGACGTTGAACGAAGAAGACGGCCAGATCCTGCTGCAGGCACAAGACAAGATTTTCAAACTGCATGACGAAAAACTGATGGATGTGTTTGGCAATTGCACAGGACAAATCTATCTGTTCCTCGATATCACCCACGAACATCGGGAGCGGACACGGCTGCAGGTCGATGCCAACACCGATTTCCTGACCAAACTGAACAATCGGCGTTGCTTGCAGACCTATCTACAGGAAAAGCCCATCGCACCGGATACGGCCCTGATATTGGTGGATCTGGACAATTTCAAGGAAGTGAATGACCGCTTCGGTCATGATGAAGGGGACAGGGTGCTGATCGCCTTTGCCCGCTTGCTGAAGCAAATGTATCCCTCAGAGCATATCTTCCGGCTTGGTGGCGATGAGTTCGCCATTTTGCTGCCCAGTATCAGCGATCCAAATGCTCTTAATGCCTGTGTTGCCCAACTGCTCGCTGCCTTTGATCGGCATATTGCCCAGAATTTTGTTCATACCAATATTGCAGCCAGCGTCGGTGTTGGAACAGCTGCCCTGTCTGCACACACTTTCGCGGACCTGTTCAAGAAGGCCGACAGTTCCCTTTATCAGGTGAAGAGATCCAAAAAGGCAGCCTGACCCCGCATCAGGCTTTCTATGCCCTGTTCCCACCCTCCAATGTATCTCTGATGACTGGGGTCAACCACGTATCTTGCCCTTGTGGCGCGTGTGGAATTTGCGCGCGGGCCGGAAGGCACTGGAACCATATCGGGCAGCGACGACCTCCGCCCCAAGGCAGGCTTCGTTCAAATGATGGTCTTGTCCCCTTGGCCTCATCCCAAAAATGCAGCCCTGACTTGCATTTTTCGCACGCAAACCCACCTCATATTTGAGGCAAAGCATGGTTTCCGCGTGGGAATCATGCCTTAATGACACCAGCAGCAGATGCATGTCAGGGCTATCGTATCACCCTGTCTATTGCCAAGACGCCTCGCTACCCGGACCAAGAGATCAAACCGGATCGAGCAAGGACTATCGGGTTTGAATGGCTCCCGTCCGATCATGGTCTGCCAATGCACGGAGATGAGAGATGCTTGAGAATATCTATTGGATCGCATTCGGAGCGACCATTGCAGCCGGTGGTCTTTGGCTTTTCCTGAAATGGGTCAAGGAACCACGAGAAGGCCGTGACCGGCCCAATCGGTAATTGTTGGTTTTAAAACGCAACAAGGCCGCTCTAACGAGCGGCCTTGTTTTTTTGGATTGCCGGTCAGTCGTCCCGGTTGCGGGCTATGTCAGGCGGCGGACTCGCGCTTGACACTGGACAGGAAGTTGTTGACCTGATCTCTCAGATGGGCTGCCTGATCCTTCAGCTCTTCAGAGGAGTGATTGACGCTGGTTGCCGTTTCACCGGTATTGCGGGCTGCTTCGGTCACCTGCACAATATTGGCAGACACTTCCTGTGTCCCCAATGAAGCCTGGGTGACATTGTTGGCGATTTCCTGCGTCGCAAGCCGCTGCTGATCGACGGCAGTGGCGATCTGACTGGAAATACCCGACAGGGACTGGATGGTTTCGGCAATGCTGGCAATGGCGGACACTGCATCATTGGTATCCGTCTGGATCTGGGAAATCTGCTTGTCGATCTCTTCGGTTGCCCGTGAGGTCTGACTGGCGAGTTCCTTCACCTCGGAGGCCACGACTGCAAAGCCCTTGCCTGCTTCCCCTGCCCGTGCGGCCTCAATGGTGGCGTTCAGTGCCAGCAGGTTGGTTTGTTCGGCGATGGCCTGAATAAGCGAGATGACCTCACTGATCTGTTTGGCCGATTGGGCCAGACGCCCGACCCGTTCGTTGGTCGATGCTGCCTCGTCCGATGCCTTCAATGCAATATCGTTGGAGGTTTCCACCTGACGGGCCACTTCGGCGACCGAGGCGGCCAGTTCTTCAGCGGCAGAGGCTACCGCCTCCACATTGGCTGAGGCTTCCTCGGAGGCAGCAGCCACCTGAACCGACTGGGACGAAGTGGTCTGAGCCGTCCGGTTCATGGCTTCGGATGCGGACTGCAGGCTCTGGGCAGAACCGGTCACGGTGGACAGCATACTGGATACGGTCTGGTCAAAATCCTGACAGAGTCGCTGCACACTTTCGCCGCGTCGCAAGGCATCATCCTGTCGTGCCTGCTGCTCGATCATCATCGACTTGCGCGCATTTTCATTGCTGACAAAGACTTCCATGGCGCGGGCCATGTCACCGACTTCGTCGCCGCGATCTCCGCCTTCAATACGGATGTCGCTGTTGCCATCAGCCAGCTCACCCATATTGGTGACCAGTTTGGCAATTGGCCGGTTGATTGAGCGAATGATGACAAAGGAAGTGGCGGCTGCCAGCCCAAGACCAACAAGGCTGAGGATCAAGATGAAGCTGGCCTGCTTCCAGAAAGCGGTTTGCAGATCGTCGACATAAACCCCTGTGCCAATCATCCATTGCCAAGCTGGCAGGCCTTCGGCCCAACTGCTCTTGGCAAATAGCCCATCCTCGCCCGGCTTTGGCCAGATATAATCCAGAGCGCCGCCGCCATTCTTGGCCTGTTCGATCAGGCCGGCAACGATCTGAATACCGTTGTCATCTTTCAGACCGATCAGATTCTTGCCTTCAAGCGACTTGTTGGTGGGCAGAACAACGCAAGTACCATCCCAGTCATAAACAAAGACATAGCCCGTTCCACCGTCAAAGCGAATGGCGCTAATGGCTGCTTTGGCCCCAGCCTGTGCCTTTTCGCGGGTTAGTTCGCCCTTTTGCTCTTTTTCATAATAGCTCACAGCAATCGCTTTGGCAGAACTGCTGATATGCTTGAGGCTCGCAAGGCGTTCCTTCTCCATGCTGGAATGGAGTTCGGACAGGCTAACTGTCGCAATAACGGCGCTGAGCAGAAAAACCACCAAAGTAGGAAGCGCGATTTTCCAGCTCAAGGAGAGTTGAGAGAGTTTCATGTCGGTTGGTCCGTTTCTTGAAACATTATTGTCTTGTAACCAAGAGACATGAATAGAAATAAATTTTGGTTAATAATCTACACATTTACTCGCTTTTAGGTGAGCTTTCCCTTCATTGCATATAAGCTTACTAAGCTTTTAAACTGATATATTAGAGACCTCAAATAAACGATTGTACCTAGCAATAAAACCTTAAATACAACTACATCCCTCAACTCCACCTTTGCGAGCAATAAAGCAATGACGAGAAGAGTTGCATCACCAGCATCAGATCCAGACGCTCCCCAAACACTGAAGACACGGCATTGCCGCTCGGGCAGCATGGGGTCACAATAATAAGCCTTCCTGTCCCCCAGCGGTCATTTGAACCTCTGCTATCGGATCAGGCCTTTCTTGCGCAAAAGCTTTTCAACTTCGGCAACGGAATAGCGATGTTTCTTCCAGCGCAGCAGGCGGGCCTTGGACGTTTCATTTTCCGGCACCGCCCATGCGAGCGGCATACCGGCGGGCCAATGGTCAGGATTGCTTTCGAGGCGCGAGAGCTTGGTGATCACAGGTTGCTGCTTGGTGTCTGTTTCATGCATCGTCCGGGCCTTGGCCACGGTTGCAGATTTATCTTGCGGCGTTGGCAGGTCGATGGACGAGCGGAGCGCACCCAATTGCTTGCTGAACGGTTTCGCGTTAGCGGCCTCTTGCCCAGAGCCGGTGACCTCGGGCTGAGACTCCACCATGGCGACATTTGGTGCCACAGGCGCCAAACTGGCGAGCCGCAGGGTCGGTGCCAGCTTCACCTTGGCAATCATCCGCGTCGGTGCCCGGCCACCACACGTAGCGACCGCTTGGCGATATTGTTGGTTGCTGGCAAGATGCTGCTCGCTATAGTTTGAGCATAGCTGTGCGGTATAAGGATGCTTCCGCGCGGCATTGGTGCAATGCAGTCCGGACCCATCATCCTGAGCCATGAAGCGAACCCCTTGGGAGCCCGTTTTGGGCTGGTCCAGTTGAGCAGCCAACCCGTTGAGAATTGCAATGCGACGTGCGCCACGCACCCCGTCGATGCGCTCTGGCTGCATGTGGGTTGACTGGATAGGCAAGGCCTCCACTGCGGCCAGAACCGGCTTTTTACCGCTTTCCCGGACGAAATGGGCGCGCACCATCAGCGAGTAATTATGGCACCCATTTTTGCCGTTCATGTTGGCGGTTCCCTGATGGTTGAAGTTGCCAAGGCCGTATACCATCAGCGTGCCGTTGCGGATTTCGATACCCCGGCTGACATGAGCATGATGGCCAATCATCACATCGGCATCGGTCTGCGCAACAAGGCTGCGCAGCATTGCGACTTCATAACCGGACGGGCGGATCACCCTTTCCGGGCCGTGATGAACCGACAAGAGCCGCAAATCGGCGCCAGACCGGGAGAAGCTATCAGCAAGGAACTGCTGATCCTGTTTCAGGTAAAGGCTCAATTGACCGGGACGATTGTCGGTTGCACGGGGCAGTCCACCACCATTGGCGCCGATACCGATGGCACCAAAAGCCACCTTGATGCCCTTTTTCTCAAAGACTGGTGTTTTGCCCGCTGCAGCGCGATCCATCCCGATCCCCGCGTGGGCGAGCAAACCCCTTCCCTCAAGTGGTTTCAAGTGACGCAAAGATTCCCGCACGCCCAATGCGCCATAATCAAAGGCGTGGTTATTGGCCATCGAGAGAAGATTGAACCCCGCCTTGACCAAATGCTTGATGCCGTTGGGATGGGTGACGAAATTGTATTTCTTGGAACGCGGCACCAGATTAGCCCGGTCCGAAATCACGGTTTCAATGTTGGCAAAATTGATATCGCCATTGATGTCTGCCTTGATCTTCTCTGTCGTCTCGGCAAAGGACAGCTTGCGACCATATTTGTACACCCGATCCGGCAGGGGCTTGGCACGACTGGGAGCAAAGCCCGTATCCCCAACCATCAGTAAGGAGAGATGCTCAACCATAGCACGCGGCGCTGTCTGCAAGTTCACGGGGGCCACAGGTTCCAGTTTTGCAAGTTGAAGGCCGGACGGGTTCAAATCGGCCGGTTGGTTATCCGCTGCAACCACACCAGTCGCAGCGGGAATGAGAGCAACGGCGATCAACAAGGACCGACGCCGACTGCAACCAACTAAAAAACTCTGTCGGGATGACAATAGAACCACAACAAATCCCCCACACGCGACACACAATACTTAAATACCCAAGTGGATACTGGCGGTAAGAAATAAATATTTTGCTACAACCCATACAGAAAATCCGCTAGCGAACACCCAAAGGTGGATCAAATTGCGAAATGACAGGCAACAAGAGACGAAAAACCCCACTATCCTGCGGATATTTGGCTCTTGCTTGCGCAGCAAGATCAGCAACCATGCCCTTCGCATCCGTGTTCTTCTTGGAAGAAGGCTCATAGTTCAGTCACAATGATCAAGTAAAGACACCGATAGAGAGATAGGCTACACTGTTGACAGGTTATAGAGAGCTGCCTTCTACTACGCTCACCTTTCCTTGTCCTTTCAATCACTTAACGCCCAAACTGAGACGCATAGCTTGATCAGACAGGGGTATGACATCAGAAAAATGGACAGAGCTCCGGGCAATATTTAGGGAAAATTAAGCATAAACAGTCACTTTTGATTTACTTTCAGTATTTGCACGCGTTCTAGCCCGGTCGGGTTTTCGGGTTCAGTTTGCCCATATGTGCAGCCAGCGTAGAGATCAGAGCTTATGTCTCAGACCCAGTTCAAACAGATGGCACCCGTCGATCCCGCTCACCCGGCCATGGCCGAACGAGCGCAGCAGCATCCACAGGGCCCGACAACTGGACAACATTCCGCAGGCAATCATCCTTTCCCTCAGGGACAACAGGGTCACGGCCAGCAGGGACCTGCTCCCTCGGCGCAAATCCATCACCTGCCCGGCGCTCAACGCCAACTTCAGGGCCAGCTTCAGGGCCAGCTTCAGGGCCAGCCTCAGGGCCACCCCCGGGCACACCAGCAAGCGGCGATGCCAAGTGCGCACGGCCATCCGCCTATTCAGGGCCATGCCTATGCACCCAATCCGGGAGCACCGGTCGAACATGCCCGTCATGGCTATCGCCCTGTTGAGCATCAGCCACAGATGCGGCCCCAAACGCGTCCTCAGGCCCAGCATCACGCCCCTCACCCGCAGCAACAGCGTCTGCAGCGTTCGCAGCAGCCTCGGGCGACCGCGGCCGTGCGCCCGCCGCACCGATCAGCCCCTGCGCCGCAGGAGCGTGGTCTGACAGCAATGCTGATGACAGGGCTGCTCTCGCTTAGCGTGCTGGCAGGCGTGTCGATCACGGGCTTGTACATGCTCAATAATGGGCAGGAAATTCCAGGCCTCACCGCCCCGACCAAACAGAGCAGTCAGGAATTTGCACCGCTATCGGATCGCGCGCCTCTCGATGCTCTGCGTCAGAGTGCTCAAAAGATCTCGAAGCTGGAAGCGCTCAATCATTCGATGATGCTGGAACTGCAACATTTGCGGCAAAAGAACCGCGACATGTCGCAGTCCATTGCGGATCTGAAAAGCCTCTATTCACAAGCACGGATCGGCAATAGCTGGACCTTGGCGCAACTGGACATGAAGCAGGCCGAGCCGATCTATCCGGCGGGTTTGGCGGTAGATCCCTCTCTTTATCTCAGCGTGCCACTTGAAACCGGGTCGATTGCGATCGCAAGCAATCTGCCAGCCATTGGCGTGACACCAGAGTCCGAACTGGCATTTCGTGAAAAAGTCGAAACGTTGGCCCCGAGCCTGAAACCGGATGCACCAAAGCTTGCCTTGACGGATGCGCTTCCTGGCGCCCAAACCCAGACACCAGCGACTGTTGACGTTCGCAAGGTCGATGCCCGTGAGGCGGATGCCTCCGAAGCAAATGCATCTGTGGCTTTGAAGCCAACCAAGGTTGAAACCGTGCCGATCAAGGTCGCAGCGCTGGCGCCTTCCGATCCGATTGCGGTACAGGGTGAAGAAAACAAGCAGACGCTTTTACACGAACTGCCAAAAGCGCGGCCGGCCAATCTGAGCGAAGCTGTCGATAACAAGGTCGCCTCGATTGCGCCTCCTGCTGGCTTTGAAGCAGACCCGCAACCGCAGCCTGTCGGGCCGATCTCTGGCAATAGCAACCGGTTCCTGGCAAAGATGCGTGCTTTGAAAGCAGGCAGTCTGAACCAACCGATCACCATTTTGCATGTTGGAGACAGTCACATTGCGTCCGACAGTTTCACCCGAGGCATTCGCCGTCGCCTGCAGGCGATGTATGGCGATGCCGGTCGCGGGGCGGTGATTCCGGCCAAGGCTTACAAATGGGCGCATGCGGATGGCTTGAAACTCAGCGCCGGACGCGGCTGGTCGTCGGCCAACTCCCTTAAAACCAAGAGCGGCCCCTATGGCCTTTCCGGGGTGCGGGTCAGTTCCTCGTCTCCGGGAGCGAAGATGACTCTGACCTCCCAAAAGGGCGCGTTCGATTGGGCAACGGTTACCCTTTATGTCGGACCGGGTCAGGGCAGCGCCACCATTCGGACCGATGGTGGTTCGAAGAAGGTTTCGGCACGAGCCTCCAAGCCGGGCTCAAAACTTGTCCGCATTGATGGTCGCTCCTCGAGCTTGAGCGTCACCCATAATGGCGGGGGCAAGACCACCATTCTGAACTGGGCCACTGGCAAGGACAAGCCCGGCATTCAATATGTGAATTTCGGCATTGCCGGGGCGACCGTGGCCGTCACCAACCGCTGGTCTGATGGGCTGTTGGCCAACGACATCAAACGTCTTGATCCAGATCTGATCATCTATGGCTATGGCACCAATGAAGGCTATAACGACAATCTGAACATGGCTTCCTATCGCAGGATGGCTGGCGGTCTGGTCGACAAGATGCAGGATGCCGCGCCAAATGCCGCGATGATGTTCATTGGTCCGGCCGATGGTGCACGCCGCCGGTCCAGCAAACTGTCTTGCGGCGGTGGCTGGTACACCCCCAACAAACTGCCCGCAGTACGCAACACGCTCAAAGACATGGCAAAAGACTATTCCGGCTTCTATTGGGATTGGTCCTCGGCAATGGGCGGACGCTGTGGCGTGACCCGCTGGGCTGGGCAGAAACTGGCCGCCAAGGACCGGGTTCACCTGACCGGCAAAGGCTATGATCGCAGTGCTGCGGCCTTTGTTGACTATCTGGAACGGACCATCAAAAACAGCTTGAAAATCGCTTCGAATTAATCCTCTATGGTTGCAACGAAGCGCCAGAATCTCGCCGCTTCCGACACGATTTCGGCCCTGTCCCGTCTGATTATATTTGTTCACTGACGGGACGGGTCTCCTGTTTATTTCTGCGATAGTCAAGATCATTCATGCTGTTTCCAACCGTCGATTTCGGCCTTTTCTTTCTTGTCGTCTTTTCCCTTTCGTGGCTGATGCGCGGACAGGCGTCCATGCGCAAGCTGCTTTTGTTGGTGGCCAGCTATTTCTTCTATGGCTATTGGGACTGGTCCTTCTGTCTGCTGCTGTTGTTCAATGCGGTGATCAGTTATATCGGCGGCCTGCTGATCGACAACAGCGACAATGATCGCCACCGCAAACGGGTCCTTGCGGCAGTGGTCGTGATCGATCTGGGCTTGCTGGGCTATTTCAAATATGCCGGTTTCTTCATGGACAGCCTCAGGGAACTGTTTGTGATGATCGGCCTTGAGCGGGATTTGCCGTTCCTTGAAATCATCTTGCCGGTGGGGATTTCCTTCTTCACCTTCCAGAGCATCTCTTACGTTGTCGACATTTACCGCAAGCAGATCCATGCAACGCGTTCCTTTGTTGATCTGGCGCTCTACATCTCTTTCTTCCCACAGCTAGTCGCAGGCCCGATTGTGCGCGCGGCCCACTTCATGCCACAGCTGGACACCAAGCCGGTTCTGACACGATTGATGATGGGCAAGGGCTTTTTCCTGATCTTGATCGGCCTGTTCAAGAAGATGGTTTTGGCCAACTATCTCGCCACTCTCTATGTCGACGAGGTGTTTCTGGCCCCTGAACAGGTGTCGAGCCTGGAGCTGGTGATGGGGGTCTATGCCTATGCGGGGCAGATCTATTGCGACTTTTCCGGCTATAGCGACATAGCCATCGGTATTGCGGCCCTGCTTGGCTATCACTTCAAGCGCAATTTCAACCAGCCCTATCGGTCTGCGAGTTTGCAGGAATTCTGGACCCGCTGGCATATCTCGCTGTCGCAATGGCTGCGTGACTATCTCTATATTCCGCTCGGAGGCAATCGCGGCGGCGTGGTGGGGACCTATCGCAATCTGTTCCTGACCATGCTGCTGGGCGGCATTTGGCACGGGGCCGCGATGACCTTTGTTATCTGGGGCATCATCCATGGTTCGGCCTTGATCGTGGAGCGTCTGACAGGCCTGTCTCGCCTCACCCGACGGGGCGTGGGGCGGATTGTTGGCGTGCTGTTCACCTTTCATGTCGTCTGCTTTGCCTGGATCTTCTTTCGCGCACCAAACCTTCAGCTGGCGACGGATTATCTGGCGCTGATCCTGCAAGGCACCACTGACATTTCCATGCTGACGCCCTTCATTGTCGGGTTGATCCTGACCTGCGCCATTGGCCAGTTTGTCCCGGCTCGCACCTATGAGCGCAGCTATGTGATGCTGTCGCGACTGGGAACCGTCGGCATGGCCTTGGCTTTTGCCGCAGGATTGCTGGTGATCCAGTGGATCGCACCATCGGGCACAGCCCCCTTCATCTATTTCCAGTTCTAGGAGCAGACCTATGGCCAAGTCCCATCCCGACCACACCATGCTCCGTGTCCGCAGCGCGTTGATCGCTCTGGTGTTCGCCACGCTGGCGCTGGCTCTGTTCCAGTCAAACGGGTTGGTGAGCTGGTCCTATGATTTGCCGATCTCTCCCCTCAGCGAGCAAATTGTTGTGGCCTGTGAGACTTGGAATGGCTGGATGGAAGCGCTGGGCACCACGACAATTAGCGAGACCGTACAGGATTGGGTCCAGTCGCTGAAGGATCATGAATTCTGAGGCAATGAGCCACGGAATCTTTGATGCAAAAGGCTTTTTCACAACGACAGGCCAAGATCAGACCCAGCTGACCAGACAGGTTTGATACCAGATCTGAAATGAACCTGATGCAGGATTAACACTATCTAAAATATTCGCTTCGGACCGCTTGCACGCTGCATCAATCGGACATAGGCTGCTGCACCATGTTTAGCATATTGTTAACCGGGATTGCGACATGAGCGACTTGAAGAATGGCATGTTTCTGCGCCCTTTGGCGCGGATTGTCATCACCCTGCTGACCCTCGTCACCATGAGCCTTGGCGTGGCAGCAGAGAAAACCAGTGATACTTCGGCTGAAGACAAGAACCCACCCAAAGTGGTGTCGATAGCGGTGCTCGGAGATTCCCTTGCAGACGGACTTTATGCTGGTCTGGTGCAACTTTCTCGCCATGATAAATCGGTCAATCTGAAAGTGACCAAGTATAGCCGCGTCAATACCGGACTTGTCCGTTATGACCGCTATGACTGGTCGAGTGCTGCCAAAAAGATCAGCAAAAAAGACAAGTCTACGATCTATATCCTGATGTTCGGAGCCAACGATCTTCAGACAATACGCAGCAGCAAGAAACGCCACCATTATCAATCCGAAGGATGGTTGAAAGCCTATAAGGAGCGGATCGACACGGTGCTGCAATCGGTCAAGCAGCCGGGGCGCAAGGTCTATTGGGTCGGCTTGCCGATTGTTGGAAAATCCAACTTCGCCAAAGGCTATCAATATCTCAATGGTATTTTTGCCGAACGGGCAAAGGCCAATGGGGTGACCTATATTGAAAGCTGGTCCTGGTTCGCCTCCAAGAATGGCAAGTTCCAGATGAGCGGTCCGGGCGCGGATGGCAAGAAACGGTTGCTGCGCGCCAAGGACAAGGTGCATTTCACTGCGGCTGGCTATCGCGATCTCAGTCACTTTGTAGCGCGCGAGATCGAACTGACCAAGTGAACCTGCCAAACAGACGATCAGGGGGCTCAGGCCCCCTTTTTCAATCTGGTCTGGTTTTCAGAAAAACCCGCCTGACCATATCGATGAGACGGCAGGCAAAAAGCCATTCATCGGGCTGTCCTGTTCCTTCCTTTTGAAGATAGATTTCAAATCCGACATAGACCGGTTGTTCGGCACGCCAGATCGCTTCAGGCAATTCAGGCTTTGAGAAGAGCTGTGAACGCAGGGCCTCCATGCTGAGTTCATCCAAGTCCGCATCCGAAACCATGCGGATCGGCCGCAGATATTTGCCCGTCATGAGCGGATCTTCTTCATGGGCTTTCAGACAATGGTCCAGAAAGGCGGCATCGGCAGCAAACAGATCCGCATCGGCACGATCTTTCTGGCGACAATGCAGGTCGATCATCAGCTGACAGTTGTCGCTAATATCCTCCGCAATGCGACGATAAAGCCGGTCGTGACGATCGAGGTAGGCTTGCAACTGATCGGGTCGGGGCCGCCGCGCAGACAGCCCATGACCTACCCGCAGGATATCGATATTCTTCCCTTGCAGCAGCTTGGCAACCTCTTCACCAAATGCCGCTTCTTCCCGATGCACACCGATGACAACAAGCGTATCCTTGGCTCCAGGTTCGTTGGATATCGTCTTTTTTGAACGGAAGAACGGAAGGCGCATGCGGGAACAGCTCCTGACTTCAAAGCGCAATTGCAGTCGAGTGGCAGTGTGGGAGAAAAGTGGCCCACATGCAACCGCGCAAAGCCATTGCCAAGAAGACAAAACAACCCGGCAGCCTGTTTGCCGGGTTGCATCGCCTTTTCAGTAGACAATGGTGCTCATGGTCAGCCGATCCCACATTTCGCGCACCGTCTGGCGAATGTCGCGCCTGCGATCCGAATAGTGGGTATGGAGCAAGGCATGGGCCTTGTCCGAGTTGGGCGCTTCAAGAAAATCGCGATAGAGCGACTGAACCTGAAGATTCTTGTGCGACTGGCGAACAAGCTGCTTCCGATCAACATTATAGATCGTCGCACGGCGCGCCATGGCCTTGTCGAGATAGGCTTTCTTGGACCGCAGGGATCCGCCACCATCGACGCAACCACCGGGACAGGCCATGATTTCAATAAAGTCAAAATCTGCCTCTCCCTTCCGGATTGCCTCGACCAATGCCCGCGTTTCCCCCAAGCCATGACACATGGCGACCTTGACTGTACCGAATGGACCGCCGAGATCGACGCTGGCTGAGCGAACTCCATCGAAGCCGCGCAATTGTTCCAGCTCGATTTGGTCCAGTTCCTTGTCATTGATCACCGCATAAAGCGTGCGGACAGCCGCTTCCATGACGCCACCAGTGGTGCCGAAAATGGCCCCGGCACCGGAATATTCGCTCATATAGGGATTATCAAAATTTGAGGGTTTGATGGTCTTGAGATCGATCCCCTCGCGCCGCAGCAGGCGTGCAAACTCCCGGGTTGTCAGAACCACATCGGTGTCGGGCATACCATTGGTCGCCAGTTGCGGCCGCGCTGCCTCTTCTTTCTTGGCCGTGCAGGGCATGATCGAAATGACGCGGATCTTGTCAGCAGGCACGCCGACCTTGTCAGGCAGGTAGGTCTTGGACAGGGTAGAGAGAACCTGTTGCGGTGATTTGGTCGAGGATAGCATTGGCAGGATGTCGGGATAATGCATCTCGGCGAAATTGATCCATGCGGGACAGCAGGAGGTGAAAGTGGGCTTCTTGCCTTCCTTCAGGCGGTTCAAAAGCTCGATCCCCTCCTCCATGATCACCACATCGGCTGCAAAGTTGGTGTCGAGTACAATGTCGATACCGATCTTGCGGCAAGCGGCGATAATCTGGCCTTCCACATTGGTACCAGCGGGCAGACCGAATTCCTCACCAAAGGCGACGCGGACGGCTGGTGCAAACTGGACCACCGTTGTCAGCTCGGGGTCGCAGATATAATCAAGAGCCCGATCGGTTTCATCCCGCTCGCCCAAAGCTCCGGTCGGGCAGACCAGCACGCATTGGCCGCAGGACACACAAATGGAGTTGGCGGCATCCACCCCATCGCGCATCTGGACCAGCCGGTTGACCCCGACCCCCGCCATGACGAGAGCATCGACTTGCTGGTGCTGGTGGCAGACCGCGACGCATCGCTGGCATCGCACACAGCGGCGCATGTCACGCACCAAGGCGGGTGATGAGCGATCAACCTCGCGGGCCTCGACCTTGGCGCGATCAAAGAAACGGTTTTCCTTCAAACCTACAAACTGCGCCAGATCCTGCAACTCGCAGTCCCCATGCCGGTTGCAGGTGGCACAATCCTGCAAATGGTCAGCCATCAGCAACTCGACCTGCAGCTTTTGCATGTCACGGACCCGTTGGGTTCGGGTCTGGACATTGAGTCCCTCGCGCACGGGGGTGTCACAGGCGGTGACAATTTTTGTCTTGTCCTTACCAGCCTGTGTGATCTCGACAACACAGACACGGCAGGTGCCCGGTGTATGGTCGATATCATCCAGCTCGCAAAGGGTCGGGATGTAAATGTCATGACGCCGTGCGCAGGCAAGGATCGTCTCGTCCGGGAACGCCTTGCACTGGCTTTTGTTGATGGTCAGCGAGATGGTCGCCTCATCGGGGTCGCGGTGGGCATGGTGCGTCAGATCGAGTGTACACATGGCTCAGTCCGCTCCTTCAGGGATGGAATGTTTGGTCACAACAGAATAGACCCGATAGCAACGCATGCAGCGCTGGGCCTCGGCATAGGCATCCTGACTGGAGATAGTGCCTTCCACTTCTCCAAACATATGCTTGCGCAAGTCGGGGTCGAGTTCCGGATTATGCACCCGATAGGCCGCGCGAACCGGAGTCTGAACCACATCATCGGCAAGGAATTTGTTGTCCGAGAGGAGATGGCGCATCCGGGAGCGTTTGAAAAAGCGAATTGTGCCGAGCTGGATCCAGTCGTTGATGTTGCGGGCCGCCGTCAGGCCAGCCGCCATGGCATAGATCAGGGTTGATGGTCCGGTAACGCAATCACCGCCCGCAAAGACGCCGGGCCGTGAGGTGGCCATCGATTTGGCCGCTTCGATGCAGTTCCAGCGATCCAGATTGATCCCCCCCTGCTCGATGATCGCCCCGTCCTCGACCTGCTGGCCGATGGCGGCAATCACCGTGTCGCAAGGCATGGTGAATTCCGTCCCCGGAACCGGGCGGACGCTGCGCCGCCCGCTCTCGTCCGGCTCGGTTTCCTCCATTCGGATCAGCTCTATGCCAACCACCTTGCCATGTTCGGTCAGAATGCGGGTTGGATTGCACAAAGTGTGGAAGTGGATGTCTTCTTCGTCGGCGGCATCCACCTCCTCGGTGTCGGCAGGCATCGCCCCACGGGTGCGGCGGTAGATCAAATGGACGTCGTCAGCGCCCAACCGGATGGCCGAGCGGACGCAATCCATCGCCACGTTGCCGCCTCCGACAACAACGACATTGCCCTTGAGGCGCAGATCCTCTGTCTCGTTGACATGATCGTGGACCTTGAGCAAAAACTCGATGCCACTGAAATAGCCTTTCGCCTTGGTGTCCTCGCCCTTGACGCCAAGGGTCGTGCCTTTTTGGCAACCCAGCCCAAGAAAGACCGCCTTGTAACCACGCGCAAACAGATCATCGATGGTGAAATCCCGGCCCAGTTGCTGACCAAACAGGAAGCGCCCCCCCAGATCGACGATGATGTCGGTTTCCATGGCCAGCGTGTCCTTGGGCAATCGGTAGCTGGGGATGCCGATCTGGGCCATGCCACCGGCCTGTTCAAGCTTTTCAAACACGTCGACCTTGTAGCCATGCAGCAACAGGTGGTAAGCGCAGGAAATCCCGGCAGGCCCCGCGCCGATAACGGCCACCTTCATGCTGTCATCAAGGGGTTTCTTGATCATGTCGCGGCTGAATTTCAGGGCTGCGGGTCCCTTTTGCTGGTCTGCGACATAGCGTTTGAGCAATTTGATGCCGACTGCCTCATCAACAAACTTGCGGCGGCAAGCCTGCTCGCAATAGCGCACACAAACCCGGCCACAGGTCGCGGCCATCGGGTATTTTTGAAGCACGACCGCCAGTGAGCTTTTCGGGCGTCCATCGCGGATATAGTCGATATAGCGGGGTACATTGACCTTGGAGGGACAGGCCTCGATGCAAGGAGCGGTCATGTAAACCATGCCATGCTGGGCGCGGATCGGCATGTGGTTGGCGACTTCGGCCTCTAGCTTGTCGCGGAAATGATGCAGGACGTCGAGCAAGGCGACCGAGCAGGTCTGACCAAGACCACAAAGCGAGGTTTCGGTCATTTGTTCGGCCAGCATCTCGATATCGTCAAAGGTCAGTGCCGAGTCGAGGCCCCGTCGCATATTGTCGAGCGCATCACGCACCAGCACCGTGCCCATCCGGCAGGGGGTACAGGCACCGCAGGACTGTGTCGCTGCCTTGTCCATATAACGATAAAGGGAGTCGATAAGACTGACTGTCTCATCAAAGACGAAAAAGCCCCTGTCCGCAAAGAAGGCGCGGATGTCGTTGCCATCGTCAAACTCATTGAAATTCTTCAGTTGCGAGAGAGGAGTTTCCTCGGCGATCGCGCCATTGCGCGCATCATGGACCACTCCATCCCAGACGCCATACACAACCTGTGCCATTGCGACCTTGATCCTTGTGTCGGTTGTCGATGCGCAACCCACTCCCAAAATCGCCTTTCAGATCGCCAAGGTCTGCTTTCGGCCTCGACAATCAGGTCCTCCGACGCCCTTTGAACGCGAGTCTACACATGCTCAACTTTAGTTTCACAAGGCGCAAGAATCCATGCATTAGGTCAAAGACCCTTCCGTAAGGTAAGTCATGTATACACAGCGTAGAAATCCGTATTTTGTTGAGTGAATTCTATTTCATATTAAATTTATACTTTTAAATAAATAACATCCGAAACCGGCCTGTTGGGTATCAGCAACAGCTATTAGGCGAAAAACCGGATTAAGATCAGACAGATAGCAGTCAATTTATGGGTAATAGGACTTATTTACATCGTTCTAACCCGCAAAAATTGCGACCAATTCGTTAATTTTGCCGAGCCTGAATCCCGGCATACCTGCCGAGGCAACGGGCTGCGACAAAAGCGCACTCTTACTTTTGTCAGCAAGTAAAAAGGGCGGAAACCGCTTTTGGTTCCCGCCCTTGATGTCTTTCTCAATCCCTTTTGGCTGTCAGCCGGCCTGACTTGGCAACCAAAGCACAATGGCCGGGAAGGCAACCAGCAAAGCGATGGTGGCAGCATCAGCGATGAAGAAGGGGGTAACGCCCTTGAACACATCTTGCACAGACAGATCATCCCGCACCCCGGCCACGACGAAGCAGTTTAGGCCGATGGGTGGTGTGATGAGGCAGAACTCTGCCATCTTGACCACCAGAATGCCGAACCAGATGGCGCACATTGGGCCAGACATGCCGAAGGTGCTGTCAGCAGCGGAGACAAACTCGCCCCCATTGAGTGCCATCACTGCCGGATAGACGACCGGCAAGGTGAGAAGCAGCATGCCGATGGCATCCATGAACATGCCAAGCACCGCATAGGCCAGCAGGATGCAGATCAGGATCAGCATCGGTGACATGGTCAGAGAGGTGATCCAGTCGGCAAAGGCACCGGGCAAGTTGGCAAAGCCCAGGAAGCGGACATAAATCAGCACGCCCCAGATGATGGTGAAGATCATCACACTGAGCTTGGCGGTTTCAAGAAGAGCGTCCTTGAATTCCGACCAACGCATGCCATGCTTGAGTGCCATCAAAAAGACCACGAAAGCCCCAATCGCCCCACCCTCGGTTGGCGTGCCGAAGGCATCACCGCCAAAGGGGTTATAGACGAAGAAAATGATGGTGAAGACGACAAACAGGATCGGCAGAGCCGGTGGCAATGCAGCGAACCGCTCTTTCCAAGTGAAACCGGTGACCGGAGGACCAAAGCCTTTGATGGTGACCGCCATGCCGATGATCAGCAAGCCATAGATAACAGCTGAAAAAGCACCCGGAATGAAGCCTGCCAGCAACAGCTTGCCGACATCCTGCTCGACGATGATCGCATAGATGACGAGAATGGCAGATGGTGGAATCAAGGAGGCAAGTGTACCACCTGCTGCCACCACGCCCGCGGCAAAGCGCTTGTCATAGCCGATTTTCAGCATTTCCGGGATGGCAATCCGGGCAAAGACGGCTGATGTGGCGACCGACGCCCCGGACACGGCAGCAAAGCCAGCGGTCGCAAAAACCGTGGAGACGGCCAAGCCCCCCGGCACCCAGGCAAACCAGCGTTTTGCTGCTTCGAACAGAGCACGGGTCAGACCGGCATAATAGGCCAGATAGCCAATCAGAATGAAGGTCGGGATGAGGCTGAGAGCCTGCGACGACACTTTGGAATGCGGCACCTGACCGGCAGTCTTGACGGCAACCGTCACGGCCTTCATGAAACGATCCGGATTGTAGCCGAATTTCGCCCAGAAGATCCAAATCAGGCCGACCATCCCCGCAGCACCGGCCGCGAACGCAACACGCATGCCCAACAGGACCATGACGAGCATACCGCCCGAGACGGCCAGACCAATATCAATCGGTTCCATATGGGGCTCTCCTATTGGTCATGGCCGGAAACATGTCCGGCTTCTTCTGCGGCCAATTGAGCCGCATCGGCAACAAGCGGCACAGCAATCGGGGACGTATCATTGCGGATAAAGGCACGCAGATAGGCCCAAACCTGCACAACAAGCCGCACACAGAGCAGCGAAAAGGCAACCGGAGCCAACAGCTTGGCCGGCCATATCGGCAAGGCGATGTCCATCGAGCTGTCACGGCTCCACATCGGCATGGCCAAGTCGAAGCTGCGTTCGAAATGGGACCAGGTGCCCCAGACAAGCAGCAGCATCAAGCCCAGAATGAACAGGGTGGTGAGCAGTTCCACCAGATAGAGCGGGCGGCCACGCAGGGTACTGACCACCATATCCATGCGGATATGCCCGCCAGAACGCTGGACATAGGCGATGCCCATGAAGGCAATCAGCGGCATGGCCTGCTCGATCCAGTCGACATAGCCCGGCAAGGGTTGATTCAGGATATTGCGCCCTCCTACGGAGAGCACAGCCAGCACCATCAGAACAAATACGGTGAGACCGCTCAGCAATGCGAAGAAGGCTTCGATTTTCTCGAGAAAACGGTCGGTGCGGCCAAGGGCACTGTCATCAGACAACAGCAAAGAGGAACCTGCCATCGCAGACCTCCTTCATCTTTAAAGCCAGAAAAAAGAAACAGCGCCCGTCGCGAACGGACAGGCGCTGCCTCTGGAGGGTTATTTTGTCTCGGCAATCATGCCGGTGATCATGTCATACAGCTCCTGAGCCGGCAGCCCGCGAGCGGTATTTTCCGTGACCCAAGCCTCTGCTGCCGGGGCAGCCGCAGCTTTCTTGAAGGCGGCAATCTGGTCATCGGAGAAGGTCACCTGTTTGATGCCACGCTCTTCAAGTGCAGGGCCCCAGGCCTTCATGGTCTTGTTGTTGTAGAAGTCGATGTAATAGGCCAGAGACTCTTCAACAGAACCAAGCAGGGCGTCACGATGCGCATCGGACAGATCATTCAGCGCGTCGGTGTTGACCACGACCGGGCAGTTCACGGTGCCTGGATTGAGGTTGGTGGTCCACCAGTTGGCTTTCTCGATGGTGCCAAAGGACATGTGGGCATGCGGTGCAAAGCTGGCAGCCTTGATCACACCGCTATCCATGGCCTGACGGACTTCGGTTGCGGACATGGAGGTCGGGACAGCGCCAACGGTTTCCATCGCCTTGCCAATGCCACCGGTGGCACGCACGGACAGACCTTCAAAGTCGGAAAGCTTGGAAGGTGCGTCGCCCACACCGACAATATTATATTGCGGCAGTGGCGATGGCATCAGAAGCGTTGCGTTCCAGCGGGCCAGATCCTTGACAACAGCAGGATGCTTGTAGAGTGCCATCGACAGCTCGGTTTCCTGCTTGAGCGTGGAAACGCCAAGGAAAGGCAACTCAAGAACGGTGATGGATGGGTTTTTGTCGCGGTGATAGCCAGCGCAGAACTGAGCCATTTCAAACGCGCCGATGGAAATACCATCGAGATTCTCACGGTTCTTGGACAGACCGCCATAGCTGATATTGAGGGTAAACTCGCCATTGGTTTTGGCACTGACCAGCTCAGCCAATTTCTCGACATGCTCGGTGAAAGCACGGCGTTTACCCCAGAGGGATACGTTCCACTCCGTGGCATAGGCTTCGGAAACAAAGGTGACAGAAAGGGCGACCAGAGCCGCCTGGCCTAGGAATTTGCGCATGGTAATCCTCCCGATTTGCATGCTGTCTCATTTTTTGTGTGGAGCTAGCATCCCGGATTGGTTTGGATTTGGCTATGAGTCTTTTCGCGCGATCTGTGGGACAAGCCCTGCGGAAACCCGCAGGGCAGAAGAATATGCCCAAATTCAGAGCAAAGCGTCCTTGTTGAGGCCAAGTTTCACGATCTTCTCGTTCAAGGTGCGTCGGCCAATGCCCAAAGATTCGGCAGCGGCATCCATCCGGCCCTCGTGCTCGCGAATGGCTTTGCCGATCAACTCGCGCTCAAAGGCGGCGACCGCCTCGCGCAAAGTGCTTGGCACCCCAGCGATCAACTGGTCGCTTTCGATGATCTGCATCATCGATGTTCGACCTCGACGCGCCCCCAGCACGCGCCGCTCGGCCACAGAACGCAATTCGCGCACATTGCCCGGCCAGTCGTGGCTCATCAGTGCAGCAAGATCCTCCGATCCCAGCGCGAAGCCCATTTCTGCCCCCTGCTCTACATCCTTGTCTGGCCTTTGCTCAGATCCCTTCTGTGGCCAATCGGCACCATAGACACGGGCATATTCCCCCATAAAGTGGGTCATCAGCAGGGCAATGTCGTCACGCCGCTGGCGCAACGGTGGCACGGTCATCACAAAGGTGTTGATGCGAAACAGGAAGTCCTGCCGCAAGAGGCCATCGGAGACGGCCTTGGACATATCCTCCTTGCTGGCAGACACCACGCGGAAACTGACCGGGATTGGCGTGGAGGCTCCGACCGGCATAATGCGCTTATTCTCGATAACCCGCAGCAACTGCGCTTGCACCGGCACCGGGCAGGAGCAGACCTCATCCAGAAACAATGTCCCGCCAGAGGCGGCCAGCAGACGTCCATCCTTGCCACCGGATGTGCCGAACATTTCGCTCTCAAAGGTATCGGGAGATAGTACCGCGCAATTGATCGCCAGAAAAGGTCCGTCGGCATTGGGGCCCAGATCATGCAGCGCGCGGGCAACCAGCTCCTTGCCTGTGCCGGTTTCTCCCTTGATCAACACAGCGGCAGGGACATCAGCAAGGTCGACAATATCACGGCGTAGCGCCTCGATTTCCTCGCTTTGCCCCAGCAGCATCCGGTCGAGACCGGACAGGCGCCTCAGTCGGGCTTTCAAGCGGGCATTGTTGAGGGTGATGCGATATTGATTGGCGGCATTGCGCAGGATGGTCAACAGGCGGCGCGGCTCACAGGGCTTTTCAACGAAGCTGTAGGCGCCGTCCTGAATGGCCTGCACGGCCATCGGAATGTCACCATGGGCGGAAATCAGCACCAAGGGCGGCGACATGCTCTTGTCGAGACTGGCCAGAAGATCAAGACCTGACATGCCGGGCATGCGAACATCGGACAGGATGGCGTCGGGCTGGAACTCGGCCAGCCGGTCCGGCACCAGATTGGCGCGGGCCACCGCTTCGACGCGCCAACCAGCAGCTTCCATCAGGTCGGTCAGCGATTGGCGCATGGCCTTGTCATCATCGACGATCAAGACACTGATTTGCTGGTCTTCCTTCATGCGTCCCTGTCTTCTCCCACTTCGTCTGACGGGTATTCTTGCAAGGCTCCAACCGCCCGGTCGTCCTTGATCGGCCAAGCGGTCTCGAGCGCATGCAGTTCCACCCGGAACACCGCCCCACCCTCAGGTCGATCCCAAGCGGACATCTGGCCATCATGATCATTGACGATGCCTGCGGAAATGGCCAGCCCCAAACCCATACCGCGTCCACTTTCGCGCGTTGTAACGAAAGGCTCCTGCAATTCCTTAAGGCTTGTGCCGCCAAGCCCGTGGCCATTGTCGATGATTTCGAACCAGACCGTGTGCCGCGTTCGGCCCATTGCAATTGTCATTGCTGGATCATCAACCTCCTCGCACGCATCAATCGCGTTGCGCAGAAGGTTGGTCATGGTCTGCTCAAGGCGAAACCGACTGCCGCGCACAAGGATCGGCTCAACCGGTGGTGAGAAGTGCACCAGAACGCCGCTTTCCTTGAGGTTGGGTTCCACCAGACCAAGGGAAATCTGCATTGCGTCACGCAAATCGACATCCTCGAAATTCTCTTCATCCGTGCGGGCAAAGAACTTCAATTGCCGCGTGATATCCTCCATCCGGTCGACCAAGCCGCCAATCCGTGTCGACAGGGTGGAAGTCAGATTGGAGGTTCCACTGATTTCTGCGGCGGCAACATAATTGCGCATGGCTGCGATGGGTTGCCCCAACTCGTGGGTCACGAGCGCGGCGAGCCGCCCCAACGCCGCCAGACGGCTGGCCCGCTCCAGCTCGTCCTGCGTCTTTTGCAAGGCCTGCTCTGCTGTGCGCCGTTCGCTGATCTCGACAGCCAGTCGTTCATTGGCCTGACGTAGCAGGGCTTCTTCCTCTTCGGACCGTTTCAGCGCTGCGCCAATACGTCGGGTCCGTTGCAACTGGAACAGGATCAGAATTGCCGCCGCGATCATGATTCCGAACCCGGTGACAAGCATGGACCGGGCGACGGCCCGATCATCGGATGCGAAATAGTGCAGGCTCCAGTCATGGGGCAGATCGCTGCTGAACAAATAAAGGCTGGACATGCCATCAATGGTGGCCCGGCTCGGCTCAGGATGCAGGTGTTGTTGCCAATTCAGTGGCTCAAGGTCTTGACCGGGGAATTGCCGTGACAGGCGAATGCGTTCCTTTTGCTTGTCGGTCAACGGGTAGAGCACACGAAACCGCCAATCTGGTTCAGAGGCCAGCAAAACCACGCCGGAACGGTTGGTCAGCAAGATTTTCTCGCCCGCATCGCGCCACCGCTCCTGCACCTTGGAGAGGACAATCTTGATGGCCAGAACGCCAAGGATGGTTCCATCTTCGTCCTTGACCGCATCGGCAAGGAAATATCCAGGTTGGCCGGTGGTTGCGCCAATGCCATAAAAGTGGCCCTGTTCACCCTTCATGGCAGAGAGAAAGTAGGGCCGGAAGGAATAGACCTGTCCGACGAAACTTGAGGGTGTGCCCGCATTGGACGCGGCGATGGTCACCCCGTCGGCATTCATCAGATAGATGGAATCCAGCCCCGTCGCAGCGACAAAGTCCTTGAAACGATTGTTGAGAAAACCGGTATCGCCGCCTGCGCTGATCTCCACCACATAAGGGTCGCGGGCGAGAATGTGTGTCAGATGGGAGAAGCGCTGCAACTCGGCAATCAGCGACGAGCGATAAAGCGACAGACGTCCTTCGGCCTTGCTCTGTTCTTCGGACTGGAAATAGCCAAAAGACCCCCAGAATATGCCGGTGGCGATGGCAAAGACGGCAAACAGGGCGGAGATTTGGGGCAGCCAGCGCATTTAGATTGTTTCAGCCAAGATGTTGGAGAGTGTTGGAGGGACTATATATCTTGGCTTTTTTCGAAACAAGCAAAGGCTGCCCGACGGATAGCGGGCAGTTTCAGGCATCAACAAAACGCGGCGGCTTGTCGATACTGAGCGGCGGCAACGGCTTGTCCCAGCTTTCGACAAAGACCAGCGTGGTATGGGCAATGTTGCCCTGTGCCAAACCGGACGTGCCCTTGTCGATGGTCAGCACATTGGGGTTGCCATGCACTTCCAAGGCTTCACCATCGACCTGAGCAATGTCGAGCCATGCTCCAGTGGGCAGGGAAATGCAATCCCGGCGCATGCCATCTGTCACAGAAATGGCAGCGAGCGTCGCGCCTCGCTCATTGAAAATGCGGACGAAACCACCGTCCTTTATGCCGCGTTCCTTCGCCGTTTCGGGATGCAGGAAGCAGATTTCACGCCCCTCGCGTTTGCTGCCAACCGACTCTGCGCCGCGATCATTCTGGCTGTGAAGCCGTGTCCATGGCTGGGCAGAAATCAGATGCAAGGCACCGTCTGGCGCGTTGGTCAGATTTTCGATCGGCTGGATCCAGCTCGGATGGCCCGGACAATCTGACAGGCGATACCCGGCAATGGTTTCATTGAACAGGGTCAGCTTGCCACTTTCCGTGCCAAGTGGATGGGCGTCCGGGTCTTTGACAAAGTCGGCCAAGGCCACCCGATCCTCATCGCCATGGTCGGGCAACTCGAAGCGGCCCATAGCCTTGAAGCTTTCAAAATCCGGCACTTCGAAGTCGTTTTTCTCAAAGCGCTTCTGGACCTTTTCCCACAGAATGCGAAGCCAGCCTTCGGCGTCACGGCCCTCAGAAAAGGCCTGTTCGTAGCCCATTTCGGCAGACAGCAACCGCATGATGTCGAAGTCATCCTTGGCGTCCCCCAGCGGTTCAAACATCGGGGACATATAAATGACGGACGGATCCGTCTTTTGCATCATGATGTCGGTGCGCTCCAGTGGGCTCGTAGCCGGCAGCACAATATCGGCGCGCCGAGCGGTGGCCGTCCAGCTGTGATCACAAACGACAACGGTGTCAGGTTTCTGCCAGCCCTTCTGAAGGCGATGCAGATCCTGATGATGATGGAACGGGTTGCCGCCGGACCAGAAGATCAGCTTGATGTCGGGATATTGGTATGGATGGCCCTTGTAGAAATATTCGCCGCCCGGATTGAGCAGCATGTCGGTGATGCGGGCAACAGGAATCGTCCGCTTGACCGCATTCTTGCCTTGCGACAGGGATGGCCAGCGGGTGATTTTGGTTGGACGGCCGATGGTGCCGACACCGGAATAGCCAAAACCGAATCCACCGCCGGGCTGGCCGATTTGACCGATCATTGCCGCCAGCGCCCATCCTGCCCAAAGGGCCTGTTCCCCATGGTCCGAACGCTGCAGCGAGAAGGAGACATTGATCAGGGTGCGGTTGGTAGCCATGTCCTTGGCGAGCGCGATGATCTGTTCTGTGGGAATGTCACAAATCGGAGCGGCCCAATCCGCACTTTTGGCCTGACCGTCACCTTCCCCCAACAGGTAGGCGCGGAAGGTCGGCCAGCCACTGGTGCAGCGCTCAAGGAACCCCTCGTCATGCCACTCGTTGATCAGCAGGGTATGGCACAGAGCCAGCATCAGGGCGACATCGGTGCCCGGACGGATAGACAGCCATTCGCCACTTGTCATATCGCTTTGCTGCGGCGAGATGTTGATCTTTCGACCCTTGAGCGCGGCCATCCAGCTTTCGGTTTCGTGACGCGACAGGCCAGAGGAGCTGACCTGACCGGTGCGGCCGGAAATGCCTCCAAAACCGACCAGCAGGGTGCAATGCTCGATCAGGTTCAGCCAGCTGGTGGTCTGTTCCTGAAACTGGGCCTGTGTCAGCCCGGTGATGTAGGGAAACAGCACTTCGGCTGCAGCGTGGGAATAGGTTTCGGTCGAGGTGATTGAGCCACCTGCGAGATTGAGGAACCGGCGCAGCTGGCTTTGGGAATGATGAAAGCGCCCTGCACTGGCCCAGCCATAGGAGCCACCGAAAATGGCCTCATTGCCGTGATCAGTGACCACGCGGCGGACTTCGCCCGCGACCAGCTTGGCGGCCTGCTCCCATGAGACTTCAACATAGACGTCATCACAGCGTTTGGTGCCCTTGTCACCCTCCAGCCAACCCTTGCGAATGGCCGGACGCAGGATGCGGCTGTTTGTGTCACGCGCTGCACTGACCCAGCCCTTGCCGATACGAGAGGGTTCCGGGTCATCCTTGACAGGATGCAACTGGTCGCCCTTGATCTCATATGTACCCCAATGCGCTGCGGTCAATTTCATGTCGGCCTCATTTCTGGAAGTCAGGATCAGCAAGCGGATCCGAAGAAAAGAAGTCAAATGGCTAGCATTGTCCCCTTGCCTTGGCAATCCGCTTTTGCCTTTCCCTGCCAAACAGCCACCGTCCGTTGGTCATTTTTATTGGCGCGGGTGACATAAGGCTCTATCCTGCCCATATAAGAAGTAACCCTTAGCAGCCGAGAAAAGCCGTTCCCGATGGATGAAATGACCCCCTCTTCCCTGTCCTTTCCGTTTGACAACAGCTATGCGCGTGAGCTCGAAGGCTTTTATGCGCCTTGGCAGGGGGAGGAATTTGTCCATCCGCAGCTTGAGATTTTCAACAGCAGTCTGGCCACCCAGCTGGGTCTGTCTCTGGATACCGAGGATGAGCGGTTGGCGGCCTATTTCTCGGGCTCCGACATGCCCGACGGTGCCGCGCCACTGGCACAGGCCTATGCGGGGCATCAGTTTGGAGGTTTTTCTCCGCAATTGGGGGATGGTCGTGCGCTGCTAATGGGCGAAGTCGTCACGCCGGGGGGCAAACGGTTTGACATTCATCTCAAAGGCTCCGGGCCGACCCCTTTTTCGCGCGGGGGCGACGGCAAGGCAGCATTGGGACCGGTTTTGCGCGAATATCTGATGGGCGAGGCGATGCATGCCCTTGGCGTTCCGACCACCCGCGCCCTTGCAGCGGTGACCACAGGCGAACGCATCCTGCGCAAAAGACTGAAGCCGGGAGCGGTTCTTGCCCGGGTGGCGTCAAGCCATTTGCGGGTCGGCACCTTCCAGTTTTTCGCAGCCCGAAGCGAATGGGACAAGGTGCGGCAGCTGGCCGACTATGCCATTGCCCGTCATTTTCCCAGCCTTGCGGGCCGGGATGACAAGTATCTCGCCTTTCTGGCGGCGGTCAGCAAACGACAGGCGGAGCTGATTGCCCGCTGGATGCAAGTCGGCTTCATCCATGGGGTGATGAACACGGACAATATGACCATTTCCGGCGAAACCATCGATTATGGTCCCTGTGCCTTCATGGATATCTTCGATCTCAATACCGTTTTCAGTTCCATCGATCATCACGGGCGCTATGCCTATGGCAACCAACCGATAATGGGGCGCTGGAACCTGACCAGACTGGCCGAAACCCTTGTGCCCCTGATAGACCCTGACAATGAGGACAAAGCCATCAATCAGGCCACCGACGTGCTGGCGGATTTTGTCCGTGATCACAAACAGGCCTGGCTGAACGGCATGGGACAGAAGATCGGCCTGTTGCGCATCGAAGAGGGCGACGATGCCCTGGTCAAGCATCTGTTTGATGCAATGGCAGCGGGCCGTGTCGATTTCACCAGTTGCTTCCGGGCGCTGGCCGATGCCTTACGCGGCAATGACGCACCGCTCACCGGCCTGTTCAGTGATCAGCAAAGGCTCGCCGATTGGCTCGAACGCTGGCAAAAGCGGCTGGCGATGGAGACCGATGATACTCAAGCCGTGGCAGCGGCAATGGATCGCGTCAATCCTCTTTACATTCCGCGTAACCATCTGGTCGAAGCGGTTCTGGAGAAAGCAGAAGAAGAGATGGATCTGGGCGACTTCAAAGCCTTGTTGGCGGTGGTGACCGACCCGTTTCTCAAGCGTGACGGACAGGAGGCCTATGAAGGCCCGGCGCCGGACACATTCGGCCCGCATGTCACCTATTGCGGCACCTGATTCCGCAAATCATGATCCAAAACTCATTAGAACGATCAATTTTATGGCGTTGAATTCATGCATTAAGAAATTACCTTAGAGGCAACGAACCAAGCGTCAGCGGATTCCGAACAAAGGGGCAGCTGTGCGCTATCATTCATAAACGGCAAGCCGAGACGGTGCATCGACCGTATCCTTGCTGTACAGAGGATGGAGAGAGACCATGTCTATCAGACCCGTTGTTTCCACGTCACAAGCTGTTCCGACGATGGAAGGTGCAGGCGTCAAACTGCATCGCGCTTTCGGCTTTCACAATCCGGAAATGGCAGACCCCTATTTGCTGTTTGATGATTTCCGCAATGAACGTCCCGAAGATTATATTCAAGGCTTCCCGTGGCACCCACATCGGGGGATCGAGACGATCACCTATGTGCTGAACGGCACCGTGGAGCATGGGGACAGTCTGGGCAACCATGGCACCCTCGGGGCAGGTGATGTGCAATGGATGACCGCAGGCTCGGGCATCATGCATCAGGAAATGCCCAAGGGCAACGCCAACGGCCAGATGCATGGCTTCCAGCTCTGGGCCAATCTTCCTGCCAGCCTGAAAATGACCGCACCACGCTATCAGGATGTGGAATCGAGGGAAATTCCGCAGGTGATCGATGACGATGGCACCAGCGTGAAAATCGTTATTGGCGAATTCTGGGGCAAGCGCGGTCCCGTGGACGGCATTGCGGCGGATCCGCTCTATCTTGATATTTTCGTGCCTGCAGGGGTGCGCAAGCGGTTCAAGATCGACACTTATCGCAATGCTTTTGCCTATGTGTTCGAGGGTGCAGGCCTGTTCGACAATTCTTCCAAACCACGGGGCATCTTGCTGGAGAAGGAAATTCGCGGCGAAGAAGTCAATATCCGCGACATGTCCGGCGACCGCACCCTTGTGCATTTTGGCACGGGCGACGAAGTGGAAGTGCTGGCTGGCCCTAAAGGGGTCCGCTTCCTGCTGATCTCTGGCGCGCCTTTGCAGGAGCCGGTGGCCTGGCATGGTCCGATCGTGATGAATACCAAAGAAGAGATTCATCAGGCGATCCGGGAATTGCGCAATGGCACCTTCATCAAGCCAGCTCACTAGAGCGATCAACAGACACCAATCGCAGCGCGGGAGCGATGAGGCGCCTTTTTTCTTTCCTCGCCTCGTCCTCCCTGACGCGCACAGAAAGGACACTTCCAATGGGACTTCTCATTGACGGCCAATGGCATGACCAATGGTATGACACAAAATCAAGCGGTGGGCGGTTTGTCCGCAAGGATGCCGCTTTTCGCAACTGGGTGACGGCAGATGGCTCCGCAGGCCCGACCGGAACCGGCGGTTTCAAGGCAGAGGCCGGGCGCTATCATCTTTATGTTTCCTATGCCTGTCCATGGGCCCACCGGACCCTGATCTTCCGCGCCCTCAAGGGCCTTGAGGAAATGATTTCCGTCTCGGTGGTCAACAGCTACATGGTGGAACATGGCTGGACCTTTGATCCGCAGGATGGAATGATCCCCGACCCGATCCACCATGCAGACTATATGCATCAGGTCTATACTGCTGCGGACTCGACCTATACCGGTCGCGTAACCGTGCCTGTTCTCTGGGACAAGAAAACCGGCACCATCGTCAGCAACGAGTCGTCCGAGATCATCCGGATGTTCAACTCCGCCTTTGACGGCCTCGGAGCCAAGTCGGGGGACTATTATCCGCAGGATCTGCGTAGCGAGATCGACACCATCAACGAGACGGTCTATCACAAGGTCAATAACGGGGTATATAAGGCAGGCTTTGCCACCGAACAGGCCGCTTATGAAGAGGCCGTTGTTCCCCTGTTCGAAACCCTCGATTGGCTTGAGGACCGGCTCTCGCGCATGCGCTATTTGAACGGACCCAAGCCAACAGAAGCCGACTGGCGATTGTTCACCACCTTGTTGCGGTTTGATCCAGTCTATGTCGGGCACTTCAAATGCAATCTCAGAACCATTGGTTCCTATCCAAACCTGTCCAACTATGTCCGGGATCTGTATCAGGTGCCGGGGGTCGCAGAGACGGTTCGGATGGACCATATCAAGCACCACTATTATGCAAGCCACGACATGATCAATCCGACGCGCGTGGTGCCAATGGGGCCAGAGATCGACTTTTCTGCCCCGCATGATCGGGCGCGTTTCAAGGATGCCGCCTGACCGCTCGCCCCGGACCAAGCCATTTATGAATTCTGTTCATGACTGCTATCCCCAAACTTTGACCCGCCCTGATTGTCAGGGCGGGTCTGTTTGTTTATTGACGTGATTTCACTTATCCATCAAACTGATATCCAATCGCAAGCGGGGAGTTTTTCGATGAGAACCAAAGCAGCAGTGGCGTTGGCAGCGGGTGAACCGTTGACCATCATGGACGTGGAGCTGGACGGCCCCAAGGCGGGCGAAGTATTGGTGGAAATCAAGGCGACGGGCCTTTGTCACACGGACGAGTTCACCCGGTCGGGTGCTGACCCGGAAGGCCTGTTTCCCTCGATCCTCGGCCATGAGGGTGCGGGCATTGTGCTCGAAGTCGGCGAAGGGGTGACAACGCTCAAGCCCGGCGACCATGTGATTCCGCTCTATACGCCAGAATGCAGGGAATGCCCGTCTTGCCTGAGCGGCAAGACCAATCTGTGCACAGCCATTCGCAATACACAGGGTCAGGGCCTGATGCCAGACGGCACGACCCGTTTCAAGATGCTCGATGGTACCCCTATCTATCATTATATGGGCTGCTCGACCTTTGCCAATCACACCGTGATGCCAGAGATCGCGTTGGCCAAGGTGCGGGACGACGCCCCGTTTGACAAGATTTGCTATATCGGCTGTGGCGTGACCACGGGCATTGGTGCTGTGATCAACACGGCAGGTGTTGAAATCGGCTCTACCGCCGCAGTCTTCGGACTTGGTGGTATCGGGCTTAATGTCATTCAGGGTCTGCGGATGGCCGGGGCTGACATGATCATCGGTGTTGACCTCAATGACAGCAAAGCCGAGATGGCAAAGAAATTCGGCATGACCCACTTCGTCAATCCGTCCAAGATCGAAGGCTCGGTGGTCGAGGAAATCGTCAAACTCACCAAACGGGGCGCTGACCAGATCGGCGGCGTAGACTATTCCTTTGACGCCACCGGCAATGTCAAGGTGATGCGCGACGCACTCGAATGCTCGCATCGTGGCTGGGGTGTCTCGGTGATTATCGGCGTGGCACCGGCGGGTGCTGAAATCTCGACCCGTCCGTTCCAGCTGGTCACCGGTCGCGTCTGGAAAGGCACGGCCTTTGGCGGCGCCAAGGGACGGACCGATGTGCCGAAATTTGTCGACTGGTACATGGATGGCAAGATCGAGATTGATCCAATGATCACCCATAAACTGACGCTAGACGAAATCAATCACGGCTTCGATCTGATGCATGAGGGCAAATCGATCCGCGCTGTGATCGAGTTCTGATCGCTCTGCATTTCGAGACACAATCAAAGCCAGCGCCTGAAAGGGGGCTGGCTTTTCTGTTCACAGCTCGGGGTGAAGCTGTTGCAAGGCTTTTCTGGGATCCCA
The DNA here is from genome assembly GCF_005771485.1 of Cohaesibacter sp. CAU 1516. Lineage (NCBI taxonomy): Bacteria > Pseudomonadati > Pseudomonadota > Alphaproteobacteria > Hyphomicrobiales > Cohaesibacteraceae > Cohaesibacter > Cohaesibacter sp. CAU 1516. The sequence continues at coordinate 251,661 of NZ_VANT01000005.1, forward strand.
GTTTGTGAAAGACTGGAACTCCTATCCTTGTGGTCGCCACTGACCATATCGGGCACACACGCCCTTCTCTATCCAAAGGCTTTTCATCATGGTTCCGTCCAACCGAGCGCATCGTGCCGGCATAGTGTTTGCCATCCTTGCCACCGTTATCTTTGCCTGCGGTGATGCAGCCTCGAAAACGCTGGTGGTGGATCACTCGGTCTGGTTCATCATGATGGCCCGCTACTGGTTTCATCTGACGGTCGCCCTGATCTGGGCAGCCTCCCGACCGGGCGGCATCAAGGGCGCTTTGCGCTCCAATCACCGGGCCATTCAGGTCTTGCGGGGCGTGTTGCTGTTTACCGAAGTGGCGCTGATCATCATGACCTTTGCGCGCCTCGGTCTGGCAGAGACCACCACCCTGATCATGGTGCACCCGCTGATGGTGACGGCACTGGCCGCGCTCTTCCTTGGGGAACAGGTTGGCTGGCGACGGATTACAGCCCTGCTGGTCGGCATGACCGGTTTGCTGATCATCATGCAACCAACGGGCAACATATGGGGCGTTGGCGGGCTGATCGGCCTTGCGGCGACCTCTGCCTTTGCGGTCTACCAGCTGTTTACCCGCCTAGTCAGTCGCCATGATGATGCCATGACGTCCTTTCTTTATGCGGGCATCGTGGGCGTGGTGATGAGCACGATTTTGGGTCTGCCCAATATTCCCGACTGGGAGGTGATCAATTGGCCTCTGTTGGCCGGTGTGTGCATGAGCAGCACATTGGCCCATTTCTTCGTTATCAAGGCCCTGACGCTGGTCGAGGCCAGCGCGATCCAGCCCTATACCTATTTGCAGATTGTCTGGTCGATTCCGATCGGCTTTGTCATTTTCGGCACGTTGCCGATCTGGTCGACCCTGTTGGGGGCCGCGTTGATTGTCGCCGCCGGTCTTTATTCGCTGCATCGCGGCCGGGTACAGAACCAAGCGCCAGACGCAACGCAGGGCTGAGGAAATCGCACCAGCAAAACCCAAGGCAGCAAGGTGTTTTCCTGCGACAGAATCAACCAACTTCCCTTGGGTCAATCTGTAAGCAATTGTGCGTACTAATAAAATTCCAAATTCACACATCTTTTTGAGAAGATTTGAACGCAGAGATAATTTGTGAGCTATGCGTTTGATGCAAACCGCGCATTCGTCACGTCAACCAATTGAAATATAATTGTTTTTCGAAGTGCCCTATAATGGGTATAATTTGCTTCCGGCCATGGCCTTCTTATATACTAACGTCGAAAGGCAATGCTGGAGTATGAGCGAAGCCATCGAAAGTCTGAACACCATATTCCGCGCCCGGTAACCCCAGGCAACATGAAGAGAAACGCAATCGAGTGGTCCCCCGCTGCTCGAAACGGTGAAGCTGTGCCTGATGCGCCGTGAAGCCATGCTTGAGACATTGGAACCGCGTTCCAATCGTGACATGAGGAAGCCAAAATGAATTTTATGAGTGACAAGCCAGTCGTCGTCGATCCTTGGGCAGGCTTTTCGGATGGTGAGTGGCGCAGCAAAGTCGATGTGCGCGGCTTCATCCAGGAAAACTATACCCCCTATGAAGGCGATGATGCCTTTTTGGCAGATGCCACCGAGCGGACCAAGAAACTCTGGGACGAACTTGGCGAGCTGCTGAAAGAAGAGCGCAAGGTTGGCGTTCTCGATGTGTCGCCTGTGCCTTCCTCCATCACGGCCCATGACGCTGGCTATATCAACAAGCAACTGGAACTGATTGTCGGTCTGCAGACCGATGCACCTTTGAAGCGCGCCATCATGCCAAATGGCGGCCTGCGCATGGTGGAAGGTGGCATGGAAGCCTTTGGCTTCAAGCCAGACCCACAGGTGCATGAGATCTGGACCAAATATCGCAAGGATCACAATCAGGCGGTGTTTGATGCTTACAGCCCGGACATTATGGCCGCCCGTAAATCGGGCGTTGTCACAGGCCTGCCAGATGCTTATGGCCGCGGCCGCATCATTGGTGACTATCGCCGTGTGGCTCTTTATGGCATCGACTTCCTCAAAGAGCAGAAGCTGGCCGAGAAAACCGAGCTGGATGATGCCGTGTTCGACATGAACACCATTCGCACCCGTGAAGAGCTGAGCGAGCAATATCGCGCGCTGGACGAGCTGCGCGAGATGGGCCTGAAATATGGCATCGACATGAGCCAGCCGGCCTCCAATGCCCGTGAAGCCATCCAGTTCACCTATCTGGCCTATCTGGCCGCAGTGAAAGAACAGAATGGCGCTGCCATGTCGTTCGGCCGCACGGCGACCTTCATTGACATCTATATCGAACGTGACTTTGCCGCCGGTCTGCTGACTGAAGAAGAAGCGCAGGAAATGATCGACGATATGGTCATCAAGCTTCGCATTATTCGCTTCCTGCGTACCCCTGAATATGATGAGCTGTTTTCTGGCGACCCAACCTGGGTGACCGAAGTGCTCGGCGGCATGGGTCTGGATGGCCGGACTTTGGTCACCAAAAACTCCATGCGCTTCCTCAACACGCTCTACAATCTGGGTCCTGCGCCAGAGCCAAACCTGACGGTTCTGTGGAGCTCCAAGCTGCCACGCGGCTTTAAGGATTTCTGCGCCAAGGTTTCCAAGGACACCAGCGCCATTCAATATGAGAATGACGACCTGATGCGTACGAAATGGGGCGACGACTATGGCATTGCCTGCTGTGTCTCCGCCATGGCTATCGGCAAACAGATGCAGTTCTTCGGTGCGCGTGCCAACCTTGCCAAGGGTCTGCTCTATGCGATCAATGGCGGCATCGACGAGAAGAGCGGCCAGAAAGTGGCTGAAGGCCTCGAACCGATCACCGCTGATGTGCTTGACTATGACGAGGTCGTTGCGAAATTCGACAAGTCGATGGACTGGCTCGCCAAGACCTACGTCAAGGCGCTGAATGCGATCCATTATATGCATGACAAATATGCCTATGAGCGGATCGAAATGGCTTTGCATGACCGCGACATCCTGCGCACCATGGCCTGCGGCATTGCCGGCCTGTCCATTGCAGCCGACAGCCTTGCAGCGATCAAATATGCCAAGGTCAGCGTCATTCGCAACGAACAGGGCATTGCGGTCGATTACAAAATCGAAGGCAACTATCCAGCCTTTGGCAACAATGATGACCGGGTTGACTCCATTGCCAGCTGGTTGACCGAAGTCTTCATGAAGAAAGTGGCTGCCCAGCCATATTTCTACCGCGATGCAACCCCGACCCAGTCGGTACTAACCATCACGTCAAACGTGGTTTATGGTAAGAAAACCGGCTCGACCCCTTGTGGTCGTCAGGGTGGCGAGCCCTTCGCGCCGGGTGCCAACCCGATGAATGGCCGCGACAAGAAAGGCTTTATCGCCGCGGGCGCTTCGGTTGCCAAATTGCCTTATGAGTTTGCTCAGGACGGCATCAGCTGGACCGCTTCGGCAACGCCAGACTCGATGGGCCACAATGACAATGAGCAGATCCGCAACCTTGCCAACTGCCTTGACGGCTTCACCGATGCCGGTGGCTTCCATGTCAATGTCAATATGCTGACCCGCGAAACGCTGGAAGATGCCATGGAGCATCCGGAGAAATATCCGCAGCTGACGGTTCGCGTGTCTGGTTATGCGGTAAACTTCGTCAAGCTGACCCGCGAACAGCAGCTCGATATTCTGAGCCGCACCTTCCATGCTGGCATGTAAGGGTCCGACTGCTCAGACCAATTGAAGTGATATGGAGAGCCGGAAAGCCCTTGCTTTTCGGCTCTCTTTATACCCATCTATAGGCATAAGCCCTTATCATCTTTCGGGAGCATCGGATTGACTGTCAGCATTCATGAAACCCACCTGCAAGAGGTGCATGCCCATGCAACGCACGGCTATCTGCATTCGATTGAATCCGGCGCTGCGGTGGATGGCCCGGGCATGCGGTTTGTGTTTTTCATGGCTGGCTGCCTGTTTCGCTGCCTTTACTGCCACAATCCCGATACCTGGAAGTTGCACAATGGCCAGAAAGTCACCGTCAAGGATCTGGTCCGCGAAGTGCATGGCTATGCCGGTTTTCTGAAGAATTCCGGTGGCGTGACCTTTTCCGGTGGCGAACCAATGATGCAGGCGGAATTTGTCGGCAAGACAGCTCATGCGATCAAGAAGCGCTTCGGTCTGCATATTGCGCTCGACACGCAAGGCTATTTGCATGGCAATGTACCCGATGAATGGTTTGATGATTTCGATCTGATCATGCTCGACATCAAGCATATCAATCCGGATCGCTACAAGGCATTGACAGCACAACCGTTGCAGCCAACCCTCGACTTTGCCGAACGGCTGGCGCGTCTGGGCAAGACAATGCGGGTGCGCTATGTGCTGGTGCCCGGTTGGAGCGACGCCCCGGACGAGGTAGCAGGCATGGCCGATTATGTCGCCCATCTCAGGGATGATCTGGGGGCCGACATCGAAATGATCGAGCTTTTGCCCTTTCACCAGCTTGGGGTATCCAAGTGGGACCAGCTGGGGATGACTTATCAGTTGCGTGACCTGCGCGCGCCGACACCAGCGGAGACTGAGGCAGCCCGCGACATTTTTCGCAGCCGGGCTTTCACCGTCACTTGATCCATGTCCTGTTCAGGCGGTCAGGCATGGGTAAGCTTGTGGGTCTCAAAGCCCATCGTTGACGCATCTTTTTTGCGCTATCTTTTTGGGCCTCATTAAGTTCTGGAACAAGACCCATGCGTATCCCTCCCCCCGTCGTCACCCTGACCCTCAACCCAGCCATTGACCAGTCCGCCCGGGTCAAGGACTTTCAGGCCGGCGCGGTCAATCGCGTCCAATCGGTGCAGATCGATGCTGGTGGCAAGGGGGTCAATGTCGCGTCCTTTCTGGCCCATTTCGACCATCGGGTCACGGCCACCGGTTTGATGGGACAGGACAATGCTGTGATTTTCGAGCGGCTTTTTGCGGAAAAGAGCATTGAGGATCGCTTCATTCGCATTCCCGGCCGGGTGCGGGTCAATGTGAAACTGGTCGACGCCGTGCGTGATCAGGTGACGGATATCAATTATCCAGGTGCTGCCGCTCCGGCTTCGGGCTACAATGCCGTCAAGGACATGATCGTCAGGCTGAGCGATGAAGGCATGGAACATTTCGTGCTGGCAGGCAGCATGCCGCAAGATGGACCGGATCATCTGTTTCATGACCTGATCGACCTTTTGAAGGCTAAAGGCGCCTGCGTCTATCTCGATACAAGCGGCGAAGCCTTGCATTGGGGGCTGAAGGCAACGCCGGATGTCATCAAGCCCAATCTGGCTGAATTGCGTGCTGTAACCGGCAAACCGCTCACCAGTCATCACGAAATCATCGACGAAGTGCATAAACTGAGCGACGGCGGAATCGGGCTCGCGGCAGTGTCGATGGGGTCAGAGGGAGCCCTGTTCATCACGGAGACGCGTTGCGTGCTGGCCAAGGCCCCCGAGACCAAGGTCGTCAGTTCAGTCGGGGCTGGCGATGCCATGGTGGCGGGCATCATCCACGGGCGGCTTTCAGGCTTGCCGCTTCACACGATCGCGCGCCAATCGACCGCCTTTGCCGTGGCGGCTCTCGGTGAGATCGGGCCGCGTCTGCCTCACAAGGAGGCCGTTTTGTCGATCGCCGATCAGGTCGAGGTTGAGGATCTTGTCTAAGTCTCTTGCGGTGTGGTTGCAGTATCGTCGGTCACGATGCTGGCGATGAAATGATCCATTAGGGCGCTGTGATATTTCTGGCGGTGCCAAACAAGCTTTAGCGTGCGCGTGAAGCATTGATCGATTGCAAGGATTGCCAACGTCTTTTGCTGCAAGCGCGACTCAACCGCGAGACGGGAGACCAGCGTCACGCCAAGGCCCTGCTCAACCGCGAGAATAAGAGCCTCGATGGAATTCAGTTCCAGCACTTTTCCCATTGATGCCAGATGCGGAGCGATGGCGCGGTCAAACTGGGCGCGCGACCCCGATTTCGGTTCGCGCAGTATCCAGTCACACCCGGACAGATCAGCAAGCGCCACCCCTTGCCGCCCCGCCAAGGGGTGATCGGGTCTGGCGACCAGCAGCATTTCATCTCTGCGCCAGATACGGGTCTCCAGATCCGGATCATCGGTACGCCCCTCGATCAGGGCCAGATCCAGCTCGAAGCGGATGAGCCTTTCACACAGTTGCTGGCTGTTTGCAATACTGACCTTGGCGTCAAGGCCGGATATATCGGCCAGCAAGCGGGGCAAAAGATAGTTGCCGATGGTTTGGCTGGCACCGATCCGCAAGGTGCCGACCGGAGAGCCGCCATGATCGAACATGTGCCGCACATCCTCGACACGATCAAGAATATCCTCTGCCAGAACCTGCAACTGACGCCCCTGATCATTGAGCCGCAATCGGGGGTGAACCCGATCGAATAGGCGAGTTCCCAGACGCAGTTCCAACTCGGCCAGAGCCTGTGAAACAGCCCCCTTGCTCAGATGAATGCTGTTGGCTGCATCCCCGAGATTTCCATTGCGGGCAATGGCGACAAAGGCATTGAGTTGTTTCAATGTAGGCATTTAGTTTTTCCAAACATTATGTTTAATTCATTTAGATATCACGAATGCCGAAACAGGTCTATGGTGCCTGCATTGCGCAAAAGGCTTCTTTTGCAGCAAATTGTTCTTTCCTACAGCGCTCACCTGAAAATCCAAGACTTGCTTCCGAAACGAGTTCCCCATGACCAACATCCGTTTTTGCGACATTCCCACCCCCCTTGCCGGTCTGGCACTCGGGATCGCCAGTCTGGGGAATTGCTGGGAGATGACAGGGCTGTTTTCAGGGGGGGCGCGCAGCCTTTCAGCAGGTCTTGCTTTTGCGTTGCTGTTGCTGATCGCCGTCAAGTTCTTGCTCCATCCGGCAGCTCTTAAGCAGGATCTTGAGCACCCGGTGGTCGGCAGCGTGGTGCCGACACTTGCGATGGCGTTAATGATTGTTTCGATGGGGCTTGAACCCGGTCTGCGTCTGACCATGTGGTTGGTGGCGGTTGGCTTGCATCTGGGCTTTCTGGTGATGTTCCTGCGGGCGCGCCTACCGGGTTTTACCCTTGGCCAGATGGTGCCCAGTTGGTTCGTGCCTCCGGTGGGGTTAATCGTGGCCAATGTCAGCGCTCCGCCTGTGGCTTTGGCGGGAGGCCTGCTTGGCCTCTTCCTTGATGGGCTGTTCTGGTTCGCCCTTGCATGTTATGCGGTCATGCTGCCGGTCATGCTGTATCGCCTGATCTTTTTGGAGGATATCCCGGACGCGGCAAAGCCGACCATTGCTATTCTGGCAGCCCCGGCAAGCCTGTCTCTGACTGGCTACCTCTCCATGACGCCCTATCCTTCGATGCTGCTGGTGATGTTGCTGCTTGGCATCGCTTTGTTGATGACAACATTGATCTATGTGGCCTTTTTCCGGCTGATGCGGCTGCCCTTCAGTCCGGCCTATGCGGCATTCACCTTCCCGATGGTGATCGGGGCCACCGCCTTGTTCAAGGTTGCTCCCCTGTTGGCAACATGGGGCATGGACACCGCCTCGCTCAGCATCCTGCTCGGACTGGCGCAGCTCGAGTTGGCCATAGCAACGCTGGTGGTTGGCTATGTTGCGGTCCGCTATGGCCTGTTTTTCGTCAATAGTGGTGCAGCAGCCCACACCGGACCTGTGCGGTCTTCGCAAGACTGACAGGCTCGGGGAAAAGGGATCTAGATCTCGGGCAAATCAACTTGTTGGCCATCCCGATTGCCTGAGCGGGTCATGGCGTCGATCAGGCGATGAACCTCCAGCGCCTGACGGCCAGAGGCCAGCAAGTCAGCTTTTCCCTCCAGATGATCGGCGAAATTCTCGATAATGGCGCGGTGCCAGTCGCATGGAAAATCCATCGGATCAGCACCACCACCCGACTGGCTTTCTTCACCGAATGCCTCGATCCGGCCATCACGCCAATGGAGGGTCAGCTCTCCAGCTTCCAGCTTGGCGCTGCCCAGCGTGCCATCAATGCAGATGCTTTCCACATCCCCCGGAAAGGACGCGGTGGTGGCGACAACCGAGCCGACAGCCCCATTCTCGTAGATCAAGCCAGCAGTGGCAAAATCCTCGGCCTCCATCCTGTGCAGGCGCGAGGTGGTCAGCATGGCCTGCACGGCTTGAACAGGCCCGCACAGAGACAACATGAGATCAAGCACATGGATAGCTTGGGTGATCAGCACACCGCCGCCATCCTGCGCAAAGGAGCCTCGCCCCGGCTGGTCATAATAATCCTGCCCGCGCCACCAAGGCACATTGGTGCGGACCATGGCGATTTCGCCCAAAGCACCATCCTTGAGCATTTGCGCCAGCCGCAGAGAGCCTTGCCGCGCGCGATGCTGGAAGACGATGCCGAGTTTGACATTGGCATTTTCCGTCATTTCGACCAGCTCAATGGCGGCCCCAAGGCTCCGCTCGATGGGCTTTTCCATCAGGATGTGCTTGCCTGCAGCAGTCAGTTTTTCCACGATCTCTCGCCGCGCGTTGGGCGGGGTGAGGATCAAAGCGGCATCTGTTTTCGGATCTGCGGCGATGGCATCGATGCTGTCAAATGTTGGCCAGCCATAGTCCTTCGCTGCGGCCTTCCGACGGGCCTCGTTGCGCATGTGAAGGCCGGTCACTTCGACTCGACCCTCAAGTTGTTTCAAGGCCGCGACATGGGGCTTTGCTGCCATGCCGAGGCCAATCACTGCCAGTTTCAATTTCGTTCCCCCGGTAGCAAGGCCAGTCAATTGGTGTGGCCTTATTGTTTCAAATAGCTAAGTTCAGCCTCAATCGGCGGCAGGTGAGAGCGTCGTTGCCGCGTTACAGTCAAAATTTTGGGTCGGTCGGGCAGCAAGGTAACGCAATTGTCCGAGTAAATCCGATCGCCCCCATGGTGATAGGTTACAAAAAAAGCAGGCTTGTCGGACAGCAAGGTGATTTCGGTCTCCCCTTTGTCATTGACATGCTCATCAAGGCTGATGGAAGGCGTGGGCAGGTTGAAATCCTTTGGCCGCTTTGGCAGATAATCATTCTCGCCACGATGAAGACCGTCCTTGCTGAGCCAGTTGAAATGCAAGAAGGCATCCTCTCCCAGCGCCTCACGCTTGATGCGTGTCACTTCCATCGCCCGCCCCATGGGACAGGTGACATGAACATCTCCAAAGGCTTTGACGCCTCCTTGTAGCTCGACTTTGGCAATCGAGAGTGTGAGGTCAAGCGGCGCCGGGCTGTCATTGATCGCCGTGAGTATTATGTCGCCGCTTGCGCGGTCAGGCTGAGCGGTGACCAGCACAGGGGCATAAAAGCGGCGGGCCATATAGTGGAGCAGTTTCCAGCCGCCCCCATATTCCAGCCCCGACCAGCTTGCCACCGGCCAGGTGTCATTCAACTGCCAATAGAGGGTTCCCATACAACGGGGCTTGGCAGAGCGCCAATATTCAATGGCGGTTTTCATGGCCAAGCCCTGACTGATCTGGCTGAGATAGGTCAGATCGTCAAATCCATCAGGGAACCGGAAATAGCGCGCGATGGTCTCAACAATCCGGCTGTTGCCGCCTTCATTGCGTTGATGGGTCTCCATAACCGGCGAGGAGACATTGCGGTCTTGTGGCTCGGTGAAGCTTTCAATCACCCGCTTTGACGGGAAGGACTGAAAGCCGAACTCCGAGCAGAAGCGGGGCTGAACGCTGCGATAATGCTCGAAATCCTTGGCCGAGTGCCAGACATCCCAGAAATGCATGTCACCGGCTGTGTCATCATGCCAGCCATCGCCAAAATTGAGAGGCCCGACCGAAGGCGAAGATGGCCAGAAGGGACTATCCGGCTGCTCGGCATGGATGGCTTCTTCCAAGGCGTGATTGAGGCGATCATACATCACCAGATAGCGGTCGCGATCCTTCTTGCTTTCCTCATACCATGTCAGTGCGCCGACCAGCTCATTGTCGCCGCACCACAAAGCCATGCAAGGCTGGCTTGACAGGCGACGGATCTGCTGGTGGGCCTCGCGGCGCACAAGGGCCAGCCAATCAGGATCCGAGGCAGGGTAGAGATTGCAAGCAAACATGAAATCATGCCAGACCAACAGGCCCAGTTCTGAGCATAGGTCATAGAACCAGTCCGGCTCATACTGGCCACCACCCCAGACGCGGATCATATTCATATTGGCCTCGACGGCCGAGGTCAGAAGATCGCGCACATGGTCAGGCGTGGCGCGGGCGGGCAAGGCGTCAGCGGGAATCCAGTTGGCACCGCGGCAGAAGATCTCACGCCCATTGACGCGAAAAACAAAGCGATTGCCAATTTCATCTCTGTCAGTGACCAGCTCGATCTGGCGCAAGCCGATGCGGCGCTCGATACTCTGGCCATCAAGCATGATGGTCAGATCGTAGAGAGGCTGTTCGCCGTGCCCTATTGGCCACCAGAGGCGTGGCTGGTCGATGGTGATCGACAGATCCGCCTTGCCCTCGCCCGGCCAGACCGTGATGGCCTGGCTGGCCACCTGCCCATCGAGGCTGGCTGCCAGGGTCAATTCAGCAGGCTCATCGGCATGATAGAAGGCCGTTATATCAAGCCGCACCACCCCATCCGCGTGATGCTGGCGCACCATGACGTCATCCAGCCGCACTGTGCTGAGTTTGCGCAACCGAACCGTGCCATAGATACCCAGTGGCGAAAGAGCGATGTTCCAGTCCCAGCCCGCATGGCACTGGGCCTTACGCAAGAAATTGTAATGGGGCAACCGACAATTCGAGAAAATATGTGGCACCTTGAAGGGGAACTGATCCTGCTTGTCGCGAGCCTCGCGGGAATTGGACAAAAACCGGATGGCGAGGCGATTGGCACCCTTTTGCAAGGCCTTGGACACATCAAAATCGTAGCGCAGAAACTGGCTTTCACAACGACCAATCTCGATGCCGTTCAAGAACAGGATGGCGTGGCAATCGACGCTATCAAGCGTCAGACAGTAAGCCCCTGTCGGGTCTGCTTCCATGGTGAAGGTGGTTTCGGCCTGCCACTGGCTTTCATGCACCCAATCGAGACTGGTTTCCGTATCACGCCAGAAGGGATCGGGGATTTCCTCTTCCGCCAACAGTGCGGAATGCACATCGCCGGGAATGGCAAAGGGAACCTTTGTTGGTGCTCCGATCCGCGCCAAAATCCAGTCATCATGCAATAGCCACTCACTGTGCGTCCCGCGCATTGCGTTTGTCCCTGTCATCGTTATCCGAGCCCCCGTCTTTCTTGTCTGATGTTGCCTGCACCCTGCCAACAAAAAGCCCCGACACCGTCGGCGTCGGGGCTATCATAGCGCTTTTTGTCGGTTTGTCAGAGTCTTAGTCTGTTGCCTCAGGCCTCAAACTCAACCAGCAGATCCTTGGCATCGATCTGGCCACCCGGGGCGACATGAACCGCTTTGACGGTGGCATCGCGCTCGGCATGAATGCCGGTTTCCATTTTCATGGCTTCGATGGTCAGCAGCAGATCGCCGGCCTTGACCTTCTGGCCTGCCTGCACGCCGATCGACGCCACAACACCGGGCATTGGCGCACCAATATGGTTGGCATTGTTGGCTTCCGCCTTTGGCCGCTTGGCCGAGGTCGCCTTGATCTGACGGTTTGGCACACGAATGGCACGGGGCTGACCATTCAGCTCGAAGAAGACCTTGGCATCGCCTTCCTCGTTGGTTTCCCCAACCGCCAGCATGCGGATTTCCAGCGTCTTGCCGGGATCGATTTCAGCCGAAATCTGCTCACCCGGCTTCATGCCATAGAAATAGGTCATGGTCGGCAGGGTGCGGACCGGACCATAGGTGCGATGACGGCCCATATAGTCGAGGAAGACCTTGGGATACATCAGATAGCCGTTCAGATCCTCATCATCGATTTCAAAGCCTTCCAGCTCTTCAGAGACTTTGGCGCGGATTTTTTCCAGATCGACCGCTTCGAGATGCTTGCCCGGGCGTTCGGTGTTCGGCTTTTCGCCTTTGAGCACCTTGGAGACAATATTCTGAGGGAAGCCGCCTTCTGGCTGGCCGAGATTGCCGCGCATCATGTCAATGACCGAATCAGGGAAGGCAACATCCACCTTCGGATCTTCAACTTCATCGCGGCTCAAACCCTGACTGACCATCATAAGAGCCATGTCGCCAACCACCTTGGAGGATGGGGTCACCTTGACGATGTCACCAAACATCCGGTTGACGTCGGAATAGGTCTGGGCGACTTCGTGCCAGCGTTCTTCCAGACCCAGCGAGCGGGCCTGTGCCTTGAGGTTGGTGAACTGACCGCCGGGCATTTCATGAAGATAAACTTCAGAAGCAGGGGCCATCATGCCGCTTTCAAAGGCGGCATATTGCGCCCGCACCGCTTCCCAATAGTCAGAAATTTCCCGCACGGCCTTGATGTCGATGCCGGTGTCACGCTCGGTGTGACGCAGGGCTTCGACAATCGAGCCAAGGCAAGGCTGGGAGGTGGAGCCAGAGAAGGCATCCATAGCGGCGTCGACAATGTCGGCCCCGGCCTCAGAGGCTGCCAGAACCGTGGCACCTGCAATGCCGGAGGTGTCATGGGTGTGGAAGTGAAGCGGCAGACCGACTTCTTCCTTCAGCGCCGTGATCAGTACACGCGCCTGTGCAGGCTTCAGCAAGCCAGCCATATCCTTCAAACCGAGAATATGAGCGCCTGCATCACGCAGGTCCTTGCCCATCCGGACATAATATTTCAGATCATACTTGGCCCGATCCGGATCGAAGATATCACCGGTATAGCAGATGGTGCCTTCGCAGATCTTGTTATTCTCCAGCACCGCATCCATGGCAACGCGCATATTTTCAACCCAGTTAAGGGAATCGAAGACGCGGAAGACGTCGATGCCGGTGGTTGCGGCCTGTTTGACGAAGGCCTCGACCACATTGTCCGGATAGTTGGTATAGCCAACGCCGTTTGACGCACGCAGCAACATTTGCGTCATCACGTTCGGCAAGCGGGAACGGATGTCGCGCAGGCGCTGCCATGGGCATTCCTGCAGGAAGCGGTAAGCCACATCAAAGGTTGCGCCACCCCAGCATTCAAGCGAGAAGAGCTGCGGCAAGTTGGCGGCATAGCCTGGCGTCACCTTGACCATATCGAGCGACCGCATCCGGGTCGCCAACAGGGACTGGTGGCCATCACGCATGGTGGTGTCGGTCAGCAGCAATTGCTTCTGATCTTTCAGCCACTCAACGACACCTTCGGGGCCTTTTTCCTCAAGCAGATTGCGGGTGCCTGCGGCCGGTTCGTCGGTTTTCAACTCTGGCACATGGGCATGACGCAGATTTTGCGCCGGCTCCGGACGGCCCTTGGTTTCTGGATGACCGTTGACCGTGATATCGGCGATATAGCTCAACACCTTGGTGCCACGGTCGCGTCGCTCGGCGAAGTCGAACAATTCTGGCGTGGTGTCGATGAATTTGGTGGTGTAGCTATAATCAAGGAAGGTCGGATGCTTGAGCAGGTTCTCGACGAACGGAATGTTGGTCGCGACCCCGCGAATACGGAATTCGCGCAAGGCACGATCAAGGCGGGCAATCGCCTGTTCAGGGGTCGGCGCCCAAGCGGTAACCTTGGTCAAGAGGCTGTCATAATAGCGGGTGATGACGCCGCCCTCATAGGCGGTGCCGCCATCAAGACGGATGCCCATGCCGGTCGCCGAGCGATAGGCGGTCAAGCGACCATAATCGGGAATGAAATTCTGGTGCGGGTCTTCGGTCGTCACGCGACACTGGAGCGCATGGCCATTCAGTTTCACGTCATCCTGGCTCTCTTTGCCCGTGGCGTCCGCAATGGTCTTGCCTTCCGCGATCTTGATCTGGGCGCGGACGATATCGATGCCGGTCACTTCCTCGGTCACCGTATGCTCCACCTGCACGCGTGGATTGACCTCGATGAAGTAGAATTTGCCACTGTCCATGTCCATCAGGAACTCGACCGTGCCAGCGCATTCATAATTGACGTGTTTGCAGATCTTGTAGCCAAGCTCGCAGATTTCGGTGCGCTGTTCTTCGGTCAGATATGGCGCTGGTGCGCGCTCGACGACCTTCTGGTTGCGGCGCTGAACCGAGCAGTCACGCTCATAGAGATGGTACATGCCACCATGCTTGTCACCGAGGATCTGAACCTCGACGTGACGGGCACGGATGATCATCTTTTCCAGATAGCCTTCGCCATTGCCAAAGGCGGCTTCGGCTTCACGACGGCCTTCGAGCACCTTGTCTTCCAGCTCATCGGGGCCCAGAATCGGGCGCATACCGCGACCACCGCCGCCCCAGCTGGCTTTGAGCATCAGCGGATAGCCAACCTCGTCGGCCTGCTTGGCGATTTCGCCCATGTCATCCCCCAACACTTCGGTTGCCGGGATAACAGGAACTCCAGCCTCGATGGCAACGCGACGGGCAGAAGCCTTGTCGCCAAGGGCGCGCATGGTTTCAGCCTTCGGGCCGATGAAGGTGATGCCTGCAGCGTCACAGGCGTCGACAAATTGCGGATTTTCCGACAGCAGACCATAGCCGGGATGAATGGCATCAGCGCCACATTGTTTGGCAACGCGAATGATATGCTCGATCGACAGATAAGCGGCAACCGGCCCAAGGCCTTCCCCCACCCGATAGGCCTCATCGGCCTTGAAGCGGTGCAGGCTGAGCTTGTCTTCTTCGGCATAAATCGCAACAGTGCGTTTGCCCAGCTCGTTGCAGGCACGCATGATACGAATGGCAATTTCGCCTCGGTTGGCAATCAGGATCTTATTGAATTCAGCCATAACTGTTCCTGTAGCTTGGCCGTTCTCCATGCAGCCGCCTTGATGGCGAGACAGAAGGAAAGCGGCAAAGGTGGGTTTGCAATCCGGATCTTGGTGTCCGTTTGATCGCTTCGGTGATCTGGGAGAGGCCGCTAGGGCACTTCCTGATAATGTCCCCCGCCCCCTTGTTTCAAACCGGGTGACGCAGGATCCGCATTCGCCCTCATGATACACGCAATCAGACAAGCGTCTAGCGGGTGGTTGAACCAGACACAGTTTTGCGCGGGTCCCACCGGACATTTTGGTAAAATTTTTTTACCAAAAGAGAGTGCGCTGCACAAGATGTCGCAGTAGAAACTTTGGTATTGTGCATAAATCTCTACCAAGAAGCGGTAATTAGCATTGATATTTCAATTTATTGAAATATTTTCGCAGTTGCGGAAAAGAGGATGCCAAAACCAGAAAGGGCATCCCGCTTTCGGGATGCCCTTTGATGCAAAAACATGTGCCTTTCTGTCCTGCGGCTTTATCGCGCGCGGCGGAACAGTGTCAGAGCGTTGCGTGTGCCCGTGCCAAAATCACCGTCAATCGGTCCACGATAATAGTTGTCCGATTTCAGACGTTCCTGAATCTGTTTGCGGGTTTCAAGAGAGATGGCCCCCGGTGCTTCATAGAGCAATTTACGAGCTTCCACATCGTCAGCTTTTAGCGCCTTTAGGAAATAGCGTGCGGCTTCATCCGGCTCTTTTTCCACCCCCTGCCCCCGGTCCAAAAAGACCGCAAGGCCGGTCATCGCTTCCGCGACATCAAGATCGGCGGCCTGCTGATAGAAAAGAGCAGCCTTTCCGTAATTCTGAACCGTTCCAGTGCCATCGCGATGCATCGCGGCTGCGAAAACCATGGCGGCAGGATTGCCTTTCGCGGCGGCTTTTTCAAACCATTCCAGCGCCTTGCCTAGATCCTTGGGAACGGCCTGTCCTTGCTGGAACATCACCGCAAGGAAGGCCATGGAATGACCACTGCCAAGCTCTGCTCCTTTGCGGGTGGCCTCGAAGGCTTCCTGCATCCTGCCCGCCTTGTGGAGACCGCGGGTCAATTGGGAATAGAAGCGCGCTTCATCGGGAAATGTGTCGATCGCTTGCTGGCAAATTTCGATCACCTCGCCCGCCTTGAGACTGGCATAGGCAACACCCTCGACCTTGGCATCGGGATCGAAGGAATGGGCGGCCAGGCGATCACAATCATGAATGTCGGCGGGATTGCCCTTGGGTGCCATTGGCGTTGCGTCAACAGCGTCAGCGCCCACATCTGCAGGCGCAGGCATTTCAACAGCCGTGTCAGGTATCGAGCCTTTGAGTTCAAGTTTTTCTGAGGGACCATCCAGTGCTTCAGACTGCTGCACCTTGTCCGCCATTGGTGCCGTCTCGGGCTTTGATGCAGCGGACGCTGGCTCTGCCTGCTCAGAGGCATGAGACTTGGAAGCCTCTTTCATGGGCGCTTCAGCTTCTGCCTCGCCAGACATGGGTGCCTTTGGTGTCCCGTCAGCCTGTTGGGTCATTGGGTCGTCAGCCGTTTCCTGCTGCTTGGCAAGCTCTTGGGAGGGGTCTTCCGTCTTTTCCATGTCAATGGCGGAAGGTGCCGTCGTCATTTCCTCAGACGGCTTTGCCTCGACAGGCTCCCCATCGGTTTCTGGCACCTCAGCCTTGGTCATTGCGACCATTGGCTTGGTATCATCAGGTGTTTTGGCTTCCGGCTTGGCAACGACATCCGCCCCTGTTTCAGGTTCTTTTTCTGCTGGCGGCTGGTTGGCGATGGAATTGATCACAGCAGCAAAGCCCGGCTCAGGCATGACAATTGGAGTCCCATCGGGAATGGCGACAATCACGTCGCCATTCAACGCCTTGACGGTCCAACGGGTCTTGTTGACCTCCTTGGACATAGTGTCAGGGGTCACGGATACACGCACCTTATCACCGATGGCCACCATGCTGCCTTTGGGCAGGGTCAACTCAATGGCGCCGGTGCGATTCACCGTCTTGATACGCGCCTTGATTTCGAATGCATGGGCGGAGAAAGACATTGTCAGTGCAGCAATCATCGCCATCGCTGCACTTGCCAGAACGCGTCCCCTGCGAGCCACAGGAGCCTGTTTGCTGAATAGTCTGATAGCCATCTAATCCCCTCTTGAACGAACCACCCGAATCCTGTCAGTCCCGATTCCATAGCATTTCACCCCCTGTCATGCATGACCAAACGGCAATTTTTGTTCACAACCACGTCATATCAGGGGCGGTTTCAAGCACACGGGCATCACCAGATGGCACTTTGTTGTGACCACCAAGCGGCCAAACCGAGCCGAACAAACGCACCCGTGGAAAGAGTACTGATTTTTCAGAACGCTGGACTGTTATCAAAGTGCAGCATAATTGCGCTATCCCCACTCTGGGCATCATTGATCTTGCTGGCTTATTCCTGACAAAGGGGGTCAGACACCGCTGTCAGCCGCCTGTTTTTGCCTTTGGCCGTGCTTCAAAGCCGGTTTGCGGTTGGCAGGCACCCGATATGCACCAGAGGACGATTGGTTTGGTTGAAAGCTGGTGACCAGCGGCATAAATGGGTTGAAGCACGGCGCTGAAAGAAGGAATGTGCCGTCAAAGCCTATGCCGCCTTTTTGGCCGCATTGCCAGACCACAGGGTCACGAGAACAACAAGGACTGCATGCAATGAAAATCTCGGTCATCGGCTCAGGATATGTCGGATTGGTCAGCGGAGCCTGCTTCACCGATTTCGGTCATCACGTCATTTGCGCCGACGTCGACGCCTCGAAAATCGAAGCGCTCAATAGTGGCAAGATCCCGATCTACGAGCCGGGACTGGAACAAATCGTTTCCCGTAACAGCAACAATGGCACCCTGTCCTTCACCACCGATGTGGAAGCCGCTGTGCGAGAAACCGACGTGGTCTTCATCGCGGTTGGCACCCCTTCGCGGCGTGGCGATGGGCATGCGGATCTGTCCTATGTCTATGCTGCGGCCCGCACCATCGCCAAGGCGATGAAAGGCTACACGGTGGTGGTCAACAAGTCGACGGTGCCGGTCGGGACCGGTGACGAAGTGGAACGGATCATCCGCGAGACCAATCCGGATGCGGATTTCTCGGTCGTCTCGAACCCCGAATTCTTGCGCGAAGGCGCCGCGATTGAAGATTTCAAACGCCCGGACAGGATCGTGGTCGGCGTCGAGGACGAGCGCGCCAAGGCGGCGATGGAAGAGGTTTACCGGCCTTTGTTCCTCAACCAGTCGCCTCTGCTGTTCGTCAACCGCCGCACGTCCGAGCTGATTAAATATGCGGCCAATGGCTTTCTGGCGATGAAAATCACCTTCATCAATGAAATGGCGGATCTATGCGAAAGCGTCGGAGCCAATGTTCAGGATGTGGCGCGTGGCATTGGCCTCGACAACCGAATTGGATCGAAATTTCTCAATGCCGGACCGGGATATGGCGGTTCCTGCTTTCCAAAGGACACGCTGGCTTTGGCCAAGACCGCGCAGGATTACGATCATCCGGTACGGCTGATCGAAACCACCATTGCCATCAACGATAATCGCAAACGGGCCATGGCCCGCCGGGTGATTGCAGCCTGCGATGGGGATGTCAGAGGCAAAAAGATCGCCATTCTCGGCCTGACCTTCAAGCCCAACACCGACGACATGCGCGACGCACCCTCCATTTCGATCATTCAGGCCCTGCAGGATGCAGGCGCCGACATCCATGCCTACGATCCCGAAGGCATGGAAGAAGCCAAAAAGCTGCTGGGCAATGTCACCTATTGCGACAATGCCTACAGCGTCGCAGAAAATGCCGACGCGTTGGTGATTGTCACCGAATGGGATGCTTTCCGGGCGCTTGATCTCTCACGCCTCAAAGCGAGCATGAAGAGCCACAATCTGATCGATTTGCGCAACATCTATCGCAAAGATTATATCGAGAAAGCCGGTTTCCAGTATATTTCCGTTGGTCGCCCATAGGGGCAACCTGATCGGACAGTTGCCAAGACAAAGTTCAATGCCGGGGCGCAATGCGGTCCGGCGTTTTTGTTTTTGTAGAACCGCCTCTAAGGCAGCGTGCGGACGGGGATTGAGGATTATTTCTCTCACCCTCGCCCGATTTGCATAGAATTGCCGCAAAGCGGGTGTAAACTATTCCCCACTGTTTGACGATTTTATCGCTACCGTCAGGTCCACGCCCACGCAAGAATGGCACCAGCGGTCCATCCACTTTTTTTTCCTAAAGGAACCCCGCGCAACATTTCTGCGTGCTCATGCTTCGGGCATTGGGGGCCATATTGGATGATATTTCGGGAGGGGTCATGACCCGGTTTCTGACGGCACTTGCGGCGTTGCTCGCATTCTCCATTCCATCCATCATGCCATCTGTGGTCACGGCGCAAGCACAAGGCGGCAGTCAAATGCGCGACGTGATCATCGAGGAGGATACCGACTATTACGGGTTTGATATCAAGACCCAGCGCCGGGTTTCCTTCGATCAGTGCCAGCAAGCCTGTCTTCATCTCAATGAATGCCGGGCCTTCACCTACAATGTCCGGGCCCGCTTCTGTTTCCTCAAATCCGACTTCAAGACCGCAACACCTTTCGTCGGGGCCATTTCCGGCCGGATCGTCAGCCAGTCAGCCGAGCCGGATTTGGGGGCAGCCCCTCGCCTGTCCTATCTGTCGGCCAGCTGGTATCGCTCAGCCGAGCAACTCAAGCAGACCATCACCAAGATGCAGGGCAATGACACCGGTTTTGAGGAAATGCTCGCACGCGGTCGGGACGAAATGGGTTTTGACAATGTAGCAGGAGCAGTCGGCTGGTTCCAGTCGGCCATTGCCACTCGACCGGACTCCTCTGATGCGTGGCTGGCCTTGGCTGACGCCTCGGCACGCTTGGCCCTCACGGTTCAGAACCGCTCGGAGGCCCGCCGGGCGCGGAATGATGCGGTGAGTGCCGCAGTCAATGCCTATGGCACCTCGCGCACACGCAGCGATCGAGCGGCATCCCTGTCGCGTCTGGCGCACAGTCTCGAGGCTGCCAACTGGTATCGCGAGTCCATCAACAGCTTCAAGCTGGCCCTCGATTTGAAGGAAAATCCTGCGGATCGTGATGATTATATGCGCCTTCTGAAGGCCCATGGTTTCCGGATGTTGACCCATTCTCTGGATGCGGACCTGAAAGTGCCCCGCATTTGTCTGCAATTTTCCGAAGACCTCAAGAAGGGCTTTTCCGACTTTGCCTCCTATGTGCGGGTCGACCAGCAACCACCGCAATCGATTGATGTCTCGACACGGCAGATCTGTGTCGAAGGGCTTGCCCATGGCAAGAGCTATCAAATCGATCTGCGCGAAGGGTTGCCCGCGGAAAATGGCGAACGGCTGCTCTCCAACATCCAGCTTGATCTCTATGTCCGTGACCGGGCACCATCCATGCGCTTTACCGGCAACAATTATGTGCTGCCTGCCAGCAACCGTCGGGGCATTCCGCTGGTCTCGGTCAATAGTGATGAGGCCAAACTGGCACTTTATCGTGTCTCGGATCGTTCCCTTGCGCAGTTGATGCGTGGCTCGAATTTTCTCAAGCAATTGTCGGACTGGGAGCTGTCCAGTCTCGTCTATAATCTTGGAGCACCGGTCTGGAAGGGCGCCATCGACATCCGCCCTAAAAAAAATCAGGATGTGGTCACCTCGATCCCGATCGATGAAGCGCTACCTGAGCGCCAGCCCGGGGTCTATTTGATGACCGCCTCAACCAAGACCAAGAATTTGCGCGATTATGAGGCGCTGGCGAGCCAATGGTTCGTGATTTCCGATATCGGGTTGACCACCTTTATGAGCAGCAATCGTGCCGCCTCTGGCGAGGATGCGACAATGGGCGGGTTACAGGTCTTCGTTCGCTCGCTGGCCAGTGCCGAGCCTTTGGCTGGCGTCGAAGTGGAACTGATTGCCCGCAACAATGATGTGCTGGGCCGAGGCACCAGTGACGCGAAGGGGCTGGTGAGTTTTGACGCCGGTCTGGTGCGCGGCAAAGAAGGGTTGGCACCAGCGGTGGTGACCGCGGCCAAGGATGATACTGATTTCGTCTTCCTCGATATGACGCGGGCCGGATTTGATCTCTCCGACCGTGGCGTGACGGGACGTGCGTCACCGCAGGGTGTCGATGTCTATGCCTGGACCGAACGCGGCGTCTATCGTCCCGGCGAACAGGTGCATGTGTCTGCCTTGGCTCGCGATGCCAGTGCCCGCGCCGTTGATGACCTGCCGCTGACATTTGCCTTCTATCGCCCAGATGGGGTTGAGCTGCAGCGACTGGTCGGCGATGGCCGCGCCTTGGGTGGCTATGCGGTCAGCTTGCCATTGACCAGCAATGCGCCGCGCGGCACCTGGCAGGTGCAGGTTTTGGCCGACCCGGATGAACCGGCATTGGCAGAAATGCGGTTCCTCGTTGAAGATTTCATTCCGGACCGCACGGACATGGCGTTGAAACCCGAAAGCGACATGATCACCCCCGGTTCGGTCGCAACGGGCAGCATCGAAGGGCGTTATCTTTACGGAGCCCCCGCTGCTGGCCTTGATGTCGAGGGCGAAGTGCTGGTGCGCGAAAGCCGCTCACGCAAGGGCTTTGATGGCTATGTCTTCGGCCTGGCCGAAGAGGACAAGGCAGGCACCGAACGGATTCCGCTCGATATATTGCCACCGCTTGATGCGCAGGGGCATGGACGCTACGAGGTCGCACTTGACACATTGAAGGCATCCACCCGACCGAAAGTTGCCGATCTGGTGATGCGGATGCGCGAAGGTTCGGGCCGCGCCATTGAACGCCGGGTGCGCTATCAGGTGCGTCCGGACACGGTGATGGTCGGCATCAAGCCGCTATTTGAGGATGAACGGGTCTCGGAAAACAGCGAGGCTGGGTTCCAGCTTCTCGCCATCGATCCAGACGGCGCACAGGTGGCGCGCACTGGCCTTGACTGGGCGTTGATCAAGTTGGAGCGCCATTATCAATGGTATCGCGACAATGGCCGCTGGCGGTTCGAAAGCGTTGATCTCGAGCGCAAAGTGGCTGACGGGAGCATTGATTTGTCAGCAGATAATGACCCTGCCGCTTTGTCCTTGCCTGTGGAATGGGGCCGCTATCGCCTTGCAGTCGGAGATACAACCAGCATCGAATTCACCGCTGGCTGGAGTTCTGGCGGATCACTGGATTCTCCGGACGGGCTACAGCTGGCACTCGACAAAGCCAGCTACAAGGCAGGCGAAACCGCCAAGCTGCAGGTTTCACCACGCTTTGCCGGACGTCTCCTGATTGCCATCGGCACGGACAGCATTCGTGACACGCTCTCGGTTGATATCCCTGAGGAAGGGGCAACCATCGACATTCCGGTCGACAAGGATTGGGGTGCCGGGGCCTACTTGCTGGCGACGCTTTATCGGCCGGCTGACAAGGAAGCCTCCCGCAATCCGGCCCGCGCCATTGGCGTACAATGGCTGGAGATCGACCCTGAAGACCGGGCACTTCAAGTGGAGTTCAAACTTGATGAGGGGCTGCGTCCCAATGAGCAGATGATCATTCCGGTGACCGTCAAGGGGGTGAAGGCGGGCGAAGAAGCCTATATTCAGGTCGCTCTTGTCGATGAAGGCATTCTGAAGCTGACCAATCACCCGTCCCCTGACCCGAAAGGACGCTATTTCGGCCAACGGCAGTTGGGTGTTGCCATTCGCGACCTGTATGGCCGTCTAATCGATGGCTCGCAAGGGGCGACGGGAGCGCTTAGAACCGGTGGCGACAGTCTTGGTCCACGCATGCAATCGGCGGGAGACAAGCCGACGCAGGAACTGGTTGCCTTTGTCTCCGGGATTGTGCGCCTTGATGATCAGGGCGAGGCTGAGGTGGCTTTCGACATTCCGCAATTCAACGGCTCGGCCCGTCTGATGGCCACAGCCTGGACCAAACAGGCCGTTGGTGGCTCGGACAAAGATGCGCTGATCCGTGATCCGATCATTGTGCATGCAAGTCTGCCCAAGGTTTTGGCGCCAGGCGATGATAGCCGCGCGCTGATCGAACTCACCAATCTGGAAGCGGATGAAGGCGACTATGTCATTTCGGTTAAAACCAACAAGGCACTGAAACCGGATCTGACCCAGATCCCGCAGGTGGTGCGACTCAATCGGGATGAACGGGTGTCTCTCAGTCTGCCGATTGTCGCCATGGCAGAAGGACGTGGCGATGTGACGATAACCCTGTCACAGGTCACCGAAGAGACTGATGGACTGGCGGATATCATTCACGAAGCGTCCTTGCCAATCCGCTCGGGCATTCTGCCGGTAACACAAGTGATGAGCCTGCCGCTTGCCAAGGGTGACAGCTTCACCGTCGATCAAAGCCTGCTTGCAGGCCTTCAGGTGGATGGGGCGCAGTTGACCGTCGCCGTCAATGAACCGGGCGGCTATGACATTGCATCCCTTTTGTTGCAACTGGACCGCTATCCCTATGGCTGCGCCGAGCAGATCACCAGTCGCGCTTTGCCTCTGCTTTATGCCCGCGATATTGCGCTGACCTTGCCTGAGCATCTGGCGGGTCTGTCGGGCAAGGAAATGGACAAGCGTCTGCAACAGGCGGTCGACAAACTTCTGTCCTATCAGAGCAATGTCGGCGGCTTTAGCCTCTGGGGCGGCAATGCTCCGGACGATGCATGGCTGTCGGCCTATGTGGTCGACTTCCTGACCCGGGCCAAGGAACGGGGGCTTGATGTGGCCGCCGAACCAATGAAGCGGGCGCTGACCAGCCTGCAGAACCGTCTTGCCTATCAAAGCGATCTTGGCCGCGATTCCGCTTCTGTCGCCTACGGGCTCTATGCGCTTGCCCGCAATCGGGCGGTGTCTGCCGGGGACTTGCGCTATTATGTCGAGACCAAGCTGACGGAGTTCAAAACGCCGCTGGCACGGGCACAATTGGGGGCCGCTCTGGCGCTCTATGGGGATCGCAACCGCGCGGATCGGGCGTTTAACTCCGCGCTCAGTCTGGCAAACACTCTGGCTGCCAAACAAACGATGCCGGAAGAGCAAGTCTATGCCTTCGCTTCGCTGCAGAGGGATGTGGCGGCAATGCAGGCTCTTGCAGGTGAGCTGTCACCCGCACCGGACGCTCTGTCAGGCATCAAGGCGCTGGCCGCCGAGCTGTATGATCCCAGCCGTCGCCTCAGCACTCAGGAGCAGGCATGGATGGTTATGGCAGCGCGCTCAAGCCTTGCCAATCCGCAGGATCTTGGCATCGCTGTGAATGGGGCTCCCCTCAAGGGGTCTCTCAGCCAGACTTTGTCTGGATCGTCTTTGGCCAACGCACCCCTTGTCATCGACAATGATGGGACAAAGGCCCTGCAGGTTAATGTGACGACCATCGGCACGCCAACCGAGCCTTTGCCCGCGAGCGAGAATGGTTTGGTGATTGCCCGCTCCTATCACAAGCTGGATGGCAGCCCGACCTCGATGGCCGAAATCCGCCAAAATGAGCGCTTTGTCGTCGTTCTGAGCGTCAACCAACTGGATGATCTGCCGTCGCGGATCATGATCAGTGACCTGCTGCCAGCAGGTCTCGAGATCGAGAATCCGCATTTGCTGAAAAACAGTGACCTCAAGGATTTCAGCTGGCTGCCAAAGACCAACGTGGCTCATTTGGAATTCCGCGATGATCGATTGCTGGCGGCAATCAACCATGATCGTGGGGCGACACGCACCTACACACTGGCCTATCAGGTGCGAGCGGTAACACCGGGCAGCTATATGCACCCGGCTGCGGTTGTTGAAGACATGTATCGTCCGGACCGTTCAGCCCGGACGGCCAGCGGCTTCATGCGGGTCGTCCGTTAGGAGGCACCCTCATTATGGCCCCGCTGCGATCCATCCTGACCAAGATTCCCATGCCGAAGCTTTTTATCGGCATGGGGCTGGGCATTGGCTTTTTTTTGATGCTCCTTGTTGGTGGCTGGATTGGATTTGTCCAATTCGACAAGACCAACCCACCACCACTGTCACCGCTGACCAAATTGTCGGTTGAAGTGGTGGATCGGGAGGGGACGTTGCTCAGGGCCTATGTCACACCAACCGGACACTGGCGCCTGAAGGCAGATCTCGGTCAGATTGACCCGGAATTCATCAAGATCCTTCTGGCCTATGAGGACAAACGCTTCTTTGCCCATCATGGCATTGATCCGCAGGCCTTGCTGCGGGCCAGTTGGCAACTGGTGTCCAACGGTCGGATCATTTCGGGTGCCTCCACCATCACCATGCAATTGGCGCGGTTGTTGGAACCCCGAGAAAATCGCACCATCGGTGCCAAATTGTGGCAGATGCTGCGTGCCGTCCAGCTGGAACGCCGCATGAGCAAACCGGAAATTCTGGCAGCCTATCTTACGCTTGCGCCCTATGGTGGCAATATCGAAGGTGTCAGGGCGGCGACCCTCGCCTATTTTGGCAAGGAGCCGGGAGCCTTGAGCCTGTCTGAAGCCGCCTTGCTGGTTGCCCTGCCCCAGTCGCCGGTTGCCCGCCGACCGGATATCCACCCAGAGCGCGCCTTGAAAGCCCGTAATACCGTTCTGGAACGGATGGCCAAGGCGGCAGTAATCGATATCGGTGAAGTGGCGCGAGCAACCGCCCAACCGCTCAGGGGCACTCGTCAGGATTTGCCGCAACTGGCAGCGCACGCGGCGGATCGCTTGATCCGTGCGGCACCAGAGAAAGCCATTCATCACACTTTGTTGCGCAAGGACAGCCAGCAGCAACTGGAAACTGTGGTCAAACGCGCCGCGGGTCGTCTCGGGCCGACCCTGTCCGTCGCTCTGGTGATGGCAGATGCGAAGACGGGCGACATTCTGGTGGAGATTGGATCGCCGGACTATGTCAGTGCGGCGCGGGCCGGTTGGATCGACATGAGCCGTGCCTTGCGCTCGCCGGGTTCGGCGCTCAAACCCTTCATCTATGGGTTGGCCTTCGAAGAAGGCCTTGTGCGGGATCAAACCTTGATTGACGATCGACCGGTGAATTTTGGCGGCTATCGCCCCAAAAACTTCAATATGGACTATCAGGGGGAAGTGACCATCCGCGAGGCCTTGCTGCAGTCGCTGAATGTGCCAGCGGTTGCCCTGCTTGATGCCATCGGTCCACAGCGCATGATGGGCAGAATCCGGCAGGGCGGTGTTAAAGCGGAACTGCCCGAAGGTGAGACGATCGGGTTGGCGGTCGGTCTGGGCGGCATGGGCCTCAGCCTCAAGGATCTGACCCAGCTCTATACCCTGTTTGCCAATAATGGCCGTGTGCGTCCCCTGCGGCTTCAGGCGAAAGACGCCGTCCCATCCGAGCTGACAGAGGCGTCACTAGAGGCATCCGGTGCTTCGGTCCTTGATCCAATCGCCACGTGGCACATTGCCAACATTCTCAAGGATGCCAGCCCGCCAAGGGGCAGTGCCAAGCTGGCCATCGCCTACAAGACCGGCACGTCTTACGGCTATCGGGATGCCTGGTCCGTGGGGTTTGATGGCCGCCATGTGATTGGGGTCTGGGTGGGCAAGGCAGACAATGGTGCCGTGCCGGGAATTACGGGTTGGTCCGCTGCTGCCCCGATCCTGTTTGAAGCCTTTGCGAAATCCGGCCTTGCCTTGGAGCCATTGCCTTCAGCGCCCCTCGGGGCGCTTGACCAAGCGCGAGCAGACTTGCCCCCCACCATGAAGCGCTTTCACATCGAGAGCCGGTGGGATCAGGACGCTGCCTTGCCAGAGCCTCCGCCACGGATCAGCTATCCGCCCAGCGGAGCACAGATCGAACTGGCCCAAACCAGCGACATGTCTCCCTTCCCGGTGGTGATCAAGTTGCAGGATGGTCGGCCGCCCTTCCGCTGGCTCGCCAACGGACAGGTGTTCGACGCCAATGGCAACCGGCGGCAGATCCACTGGACACCGGACGGTGCGGGTCAATCGACGCTGACGGTGATCGATGCTGCGGGGCGTGCGGACAGTGTCAGTCTGTTTCTGCGCTTGCCATGAGAGTCAGGCTGGACATGTTCGGGTTTGACCATTGGTCTTCGCGCATGATGATGCCGACATCACGGATTGGGCCAGCATGGCCTACAGCGCGCGCAATCACCCATGCTCCCTCCATCAGCAAGAGCAGCTTGTTACCCAGATAGCGGACGATGTCCACTGCCATGCCAAACCGCTTTCCCTCGGTGATGAAGGCTTCCTTCCACTCGACAAACAGAGACACAGCCTCCTTACGGAAAGCCTCGTTTGAGGCCCCGTTAAGCAGGGTGGCAGAAACCGGGCTCAATTCATGGCTTTCCATCGCGTCAAACAGAAGCGCAATCTCTTCGATCAGATATTGTACGCCGTCGTAAAAGCAACCATTGCCAATGCGTGCCCTTTCGAAGCATCCCTTCATCAACTCCAGAACACATTGAGACGAATGGCGGGCGGCGGCAATCGCCAGATCCTGCTTACCGCCGGGAAAATGGTGATAGAGCGACCCCTTGGCAGTATCGGCTGCGGTGAGGATGTCTGAGATACTGGAAGCGGAATAGCCCTGTTGCCTGAAGAGCGTAGCGGCCACCATCACCAGATTTTCATATGTGGAACGAGGCATGACACACTCTTTACAACCCTTGACCGAACGGTCTAGTAATGATTTGTACGCCGCTGTCCCATCGATCACAATGAATCATCGCCAAATCCATGCAATCCATCTCCAGAGACATGCAACACCTCCTTGATACACCAAAATTGGCCTCACAACTAAGAGGAGTGGTTAATTCTGATGTTTTGCAAGGATAAATGTACAAGTTTCGATCTTGGGGAAGCGCTTTTAGTCAAAAACGCTCAAATTGCATCGGCATATTGTTCTCCACCTCTCCTTTTTGTGTCTGATTGCTGCCGGAAATCTGGCAAGAGAATCAGCTCAATCCATTCAATCAGACCATCCATGGTCGCTTATTGATCATGTTTTCGAGATTGGCTTGTGGACCCCTGTCCCCACAAGGCTGACGCAAGCCATAGACCATACCGCGCCATACCCCCAATTTGGCGCGGTATGGTTGCCTGTTCCAGACTTCAATCACGCAGACAAAGGCGGTAAAAAGAAAGGCCCGCGCAGTGTTGCACAGGCCTGTTTCTTGAAGGGCAGGAGCGGCCGCAAGCGGTCGCCTGATGTCAGCGATGGAAGACGACAGTCCGATTTCCATCAATGAACACACGCCCCTCGGCATGCAGGCGCAGAGCGCGCGAAAGGACCCGCGCTTCGATATCGCGCCCACGCCGGACCAGTTCATCTGGATCATCGGTATGGGTCACCCGCTCGGTATCCTGCTCGATGATCGGACCTTCATCCAGATCCGGCGTCACATAGTGGGCGGTCGCACCAATCAGCTTCACCCCCCGTTCCCATGCCCGATGATAGGGCTTGGCCCCTTTGAAGGCTGGCAGGAAGGAATGATGGATGTTGATGATTTTGCCAAAGTGGCGACGCGACAGGGCATCGGACAAGATCTGCATATAGCGGGCAAGCACGACAAGCTCGGCACCGGTGCGCTCGATCAGCTCGTCGATCTTGGCTTCCTGCTCTTCCTTGTTTTCCTTGGTCACCGGCCAGAGATAGAAAGGAATGCCAAGGCGTTCCACATTGTTGCGGCTATCGGCATGGTTGGAGACCACAGCAACGATATCGAGCGGCAACGCGCCTTTCTGCACACGATAAAGGATGTCGAGCAGGCAGTGATCGAAACGGGAGACCATCAGGACGGTTTTGACCACCGCATCACTGCGATTGAGTGAATAGGTGGCGCTGAATTTGTCGGCAAAAGCATCAACGCTCTTGCGAAGGGCGGCCAGATCGGTACTTTCAGGCTTGGACAGGACCACACGCATGAAGAATGTACCCAGACCATCATCCCGTGTCGATTTCGGGGCGGGCTGGAAGAACTGATTGCTCTCCAGAATGTTGCAGCCAAACTCCAGCAGTCGGGCGCTGAGGTCAGCGACGACACCGGGTTGGTCCGGGCAGGTCATTTTCAGGATCATGCTCATGGGAAGTGCTTCTTTTCATACGGTCACAAATAACAGGGCCGGGAGGGAGGTCGCAGTCAGGCGGCAGTCCCGGAACGGGTCGGACCTTAGCCAAGTGACACGCCGCTGAAAAGCCTTGGAGAGGGAGTGGTGCACCGGGAAACGCCGAATTTGCGTTAAAAGTTTGTCATTTGGGCCTCTGGGCTAGCCTTTGCGCGGTTCGGTTCGGGGTGGGCTGAGCCACAAGTGGTCATTAGCACTTGCTCCAATACAATCCCCTCTTTATCGATGAAAGTCCCGGGTCTTGTCCCCCTGTTCCATACCGGAGAGATTGTTGATGACCAAAGAGCCAATCAATGCCAGAGGCACCTTCACCCCCCTTGGGGTTTCACGTTCGTCTGAGCGCGTGAGCCGGGCAGTTGGCGAAAGCCTGCGGCACTATGCCGTGATGGAGGACCTCAAACACCAGGCTGATCTGGCACTCAAAGCCTGGTCGGGTGCAGAGGCTGGGACACTGGTTCATTGTACGGCGGCGGCCATCACCTTGTCGGTTGCGGCCTGCATGACGGGAACGGACAAGGCATTGGTGCGCTGTCTGCCACTGCCCACCGGTGGGCCGAGCAAAGTCGTTTTGCCCGCAGGGCACAATGTCAATTACGGCCATCCGGTCCGTCAGGCGATCCGCCTTTCAGGGGCAACCCCGCTCATGGTGGGAGAGGCGGATGCGTGCAGCGAAGGGGATCTGGCATCGGCTCTCAAAGCGCCGGACATCTGCGCGCTGCTGCTGGTCCATTCCCGGTTGGTGGAGGGGGTAACCCCCTCCCTTGCTGCGATGATCTCGCTCGCAAAGGACCAAAATGTACCGGTGATCCTTGATGGGGCGGCGCAGGATTTCAAAGTTGCCGAGCTGGTGGCGCTTGATCCGGATCTGTTGCTGCTCAGTGGACAGAAATATCTCGCTTCTCCTACGGCTGGGATCGTCGTCGGCAAAGCGGAAATGGTGGCGGCAGTGGCCGCACAAGAATCCGGAATCGGACGCGGGATGAAAGCCTCGAAGGAGGCAATCGCGGGGGTACTGGCAGCGATTGAGGAACGGCAGGCTCTGGATCTCGCCGATTGGGCGCAGGACAAGGCTGCCAAGCTTGCTGCCTTTCTTGAGCGGGCCAATCTGCTGCCCGGAGTGACAGCCTATGCGGTGGCCGATCCGACCAATTTGCCCTTTGAGCGCGCCTGCCTGCGCTTGCCGTGCGAGGCGGCTCCAATTATTGCTGCCTTGAAAGCCTCCAACCCTGCGATCTGGGTGATGGAGGATCGAGCCAGCCGGGGTGAAATCCTGCTCGAAAGCGTCATGCTGAGTGTTGCCGAAGAAGATTTGATCCTTCAGCGTCTTGCCGTTCTGTTGAGGGATTGTTGACTTGACTTTCCTTTGCGGATCGCCACCTTGGCAACAGGGTCTGATCCCCGTCCATTCGACAGGATGCAGGACGGCCAAGGACGTTGAAAGGAATGGGCATGTTTGAAGAAAAAACCGTCATCGTTGTCGGTGCGGGACAGGCTGGGGCCACTCTGGTGCAGCGCCTGCGTGAGCTGGGTTTTGCCGGGCGGGTGACCCTGATCGGGGCAGAGCCTTACCTGCCTTATCAACGCCCTCCTCTGTCCAAGGCCTATCTGTTGGGCGACATGAGCCTTGAGGGCCTGACCCTGCGACCACAGAATTTCTATGATGATTTCAATATCGCGGTGCGTTGTGGAGTGCCGGTATCCGGAATCGACGCCCAGTCCCGCATCATCACGGTCGGGGACGACCAGCTTGCCTATGATCATCTGGCACTGACCACCGGGTCCGACCCTATCCGCATGCCCGAAGCACTTGGCGGCCAATTGCCCGGGGTGCATGTGGTGCGAGGTCTTGCCGATATTGATGGGCTGGAGCCGGAGATTGTCGCCGGGCGACGGGTTCTGATTGTCGGCGGAGGCTATATCGGCCTTGAGGCGGCAGCGGTATGCGCCAAGCGTGGTCTCGACGTGACGCTGGTGGAAGCGGCAGACCGGATTCTGCAACGGGTCGCTGCAAAGGAAACCTCGGACTATTTCCGCAGTTTGCATGAGCGCCATGGGGTCAAGTTGCTCGAAGGCAGCAAGCTGGCGCATTTTGTCGGCAATGAACGTGTCAGTGGAGCGTTGCTCGATGATGGCACGATGCTGGAAGCAGACTTCGTCATTTGCGGCATCGGCATACGGCCCAACACGGTATTGGCTGACATGGCCGGACTGACGCTGGACAATGGCATCGCAGTGGATGTTCACGCCCAGACCTCCGACCCACATATCTGGGCTGCTGGCGACTGTGCGTCTTTCCCTTATCAAGGCAATCGCATTCGGCTGGAAAGTGTCGGCAATGCTATCGATCAGGCAAAGACTGTCGCGGAAAACATGCTTCAGAGCCTTAAAGGCCCCCCCCTGAAAGACTATGTTGCGAAGCCATGGTTCTGGTCCGACCAATATGATGTCAAATTGCAGATTGCCGGGTTGAATGCGGGCTATGACAAGATCGTCACCCGCGACGGGGGAGCGGTGAAATCCTTCTGGTACTATCGCGGCGACCAGTTGATTGCCCTTGATGCGATGAATGATCCGCGCGCCTATATGGTCGGCAAACGACTGATCGATGCGGGCAAAAGCGCGGACCCGGCCATTGTCGCCGACCCGACCGCAGACCTTAAACAACTGATGAAGCGCTAGACGGCGCTCTGCTTCTTCTGTGCCTCACCCGCAATATAGGTCTGGGCGATTGCACGGTCGTCGGCCATGATTTGCAGGATGAAGAGCTCTTCGGCGAGGCTTTGGCAGGTCTCCATACGCAGGGCCATGGCCGGGGTGGAACGGGCATCAAGGACCGTGATATCGGCTTCTGAGCCTGCCACTAACGTGCCGATCCTGTCTTCAAGCCCCAAGGCCACCGCGTTGCCCAGGGTCATCCAGTAAAAGGCGCGGTAGGGGTGGAGCTTCTGGCCCCTTAGCGCCAGCACCTTGTAGCCTTCATTGAGGGTTTGCAGCATCGAGTAGGATGTCCCCCCTCCAATGTCGGTTGCCACGGCGCAGGTCGCACCGCGTGCTCTCAGGCCCTCATAATCGAACAGACCGGAGCCTAGAAACAGGTTGGACGTCGGGCAGAATACAGGCCGCGACTGGGTTTCGATCATCACGTCGATCTCGCGCGGCTGCATGTGAATGCAATGGCCGAGCAGCATTTTGGGGCCGAGCAGACCATAATGCTCATAAATGCCTAGATAGTCCGGTGCGTCGGGATAGAGCTGGGTTGTCAACTCGATTTCAGCGTGGTTTTCATCGAGATGGGTCTGGATGTAGCAATCGGGATGTTCCTTCACCAGAGCTGACGTGGCTTCGAGTTGCTCCGGCGTCGAGGTGATGGCAAAGCGCGGGGTGATGGCATAAAGCGCCCTGCCCTTGCCGTGCCACTGAGCGATCAGTGCCTTGGTGTCATCATAGCCGCTTTGCGGCGTGTCGCAGACGGCGTCGGGCGCGTTGCGATCCATCAGCACCTTGCCGCCAATCACCCGCATGTTGCGCCGGGCGGCCTCAGTGAAATAGGCCTCGGCCGAGCTTTTGTGCGAGGTGCAATAGGCAACGCTGGTGGTGGTTCCGTTGGCAATCATCTGATCGAAAAAGTGGCCAGCCATCAGTGCGGCATGGTCGGGGTCGACATAGCGCGCTTCCGCCGGGAAGGTGTAGTTTTCCAGCCAGTCAAGCAACTGCGCGCCCCAACTGGCAATCACCTGCACCTGCGGGAAATGCAGATGCGTGTCGATGAAGCCGGGCATCAGGAGATGAGGACGGTGATCGATCACCTCGGCCTCCGCGCGGGCCAACGGGCGCACCGCAGCATAGCTGTCACAAGCAACAATCCTGCCTGCCTCGATCAGCAAGGCACCATCTTCGATATAAAGATGGGCGCTCTCATCGTGAGGGGTTTGCGGTTCGGCATGGAAAGTCAGGATCCTTCCGCGCAGGATTTTTTGCGACATGGTGTGTCCCGTCGTTGATGTGAGTCGTCGGCTAGCTTGCTTATGGTCAGATTTCTGCCCGATTGGCGATTGCTTCACCCGGGCCTGCCGCATGGGGTTCGATGCGAAGGCTTGAGGCAGACCGTCGCGCAGTATGCCGAAAGGACCGGAGCAGGGAAAGGGGCGATTGCGCTTTTTCAGGCTAAGCTGCTTCAACCAGAGCCGAACAATCAAGCAGTGCGATCAGGCCCTCACAAAATTGTGAAGACCAAATTCTTTGTCACGCCTTGCCTGCGACATTCTGACGCACTTCTCGTGCTACACTTGAGACCTTGCGGTAGAGGGGTTCACCGCAAGCCAGCGGCCAAGCCTCTTTTTTAGCCGCTCGACCATGAAGACAGAATAAACATGATTTTATTTTGAACCTTTTTCGGTGGGCTGCGACCAACAAGCATAACGCCATGCTCGCACCCACCCAGTCAAAACAAAGAGGCTCACAATGACCATCCAATCTCAGACCATCTCTCGTCTCACCCTTCTTGCCGCCACCGCCATCACCGCCCTGTCGTTGCAGGCCGGTGCGGCGCAGGCACTGCAGAAAAATGTCCTGTTTGTCATCGATAGCTCCAACTCCATGTGGGGTCAGGTTGACGGCACACCGAAGATCGACATTGCCAAACAGGCGTTGGTTGATCTGGTCAAGAAAATGCCGCAGGAAACCAAGATGGGCCTTGTTGCCTATGGCCATCGCTTCAATCACAAGCTCAATGATTGTGATGATATGGAACTGGTTTCCAGCGTTGGCTCGGTCAACAATGAAACGATCCAGGATTCCCTTGCTGTCATCAAACCGAACGGTCAAACCCCCATCGCCAATACGCTGATGGAAATCGGAAACTGGCTGCAACCCAATCTGGAGGAGGACAACACGGTTGTTCTGGTTTCCGATGGTCTGGAAAGCTGTGATGGCGACCCATGTGCCGCTGCAGCGTCGCTCAACAAGGCAGGCATTGCCACCAGCATTCATGTGGTCGGTTTTGATCTCAACAATGACCAGCGCTCCGGCATTCAATGCATTGCCGACAACGGCAATGGCCAATATTTCGATGCCAAGGACAATGACGGTCTGGTCAAGGCATTCGAGAAGGTCCGCGAAGTGGTCGAGACCAAACCGATCAAGGTGGCACAAGCCAAGATCGAACCCATGATGGCCAGTGATGGTGTCTATTTTGAAGACAATTTCGATGGTGATGCGCTCGGTACTCATTGGACCATAGACAAGGAAAATGCTGAAAGCTACATCGTCGAAGATGGCAAACTGACTGTCCTGTTTGGCGATACTGGCAATGACACCAGCAGCTACAAGACAACGCAAAATATCTTCCGGCTGGATAAGAAAATCCCCAAGGGTGATTGGACGATGACGATGCGCGTCTTGTTCACCGCCCAGACCCACAAGGAGTGGCTGCGGATGGGCCTGACCAAGGATCAGGACAATTCCATGCTGACCAGCCTGCAAATGCATCCTTACAATTATGCCTTGACCCTGCTCAATGCACGCGCGGACAAACTGGCCAAAGGCGCCAACACGCACTTTGTGAGCAAGATCGCGCAATTTGACGACAACAACGTCACCGCCCGCACCGATAAGATGGCCGCGTCGACCGGTTCTGCGCTGCTCCGCCTGACCAAACAGGGCCGCAATTATATTTCGGCAGTTAAACTGGAAGAGGCCGAAGGCGCTGGCGACAAGGCACCGAACACCAACTGGGTTGAGTTGCAAAAACTGACCAGCCTGAAACTGCCCGGCGACGCTTTCTCCTTCCTGTTCGGCCATGGGACGAGTGGCTATGTTCCCAAAAACGGCGAAGGCCTTGTTGAAGTGGATTGGGTCAAGATCGAGAAGAACTGATGCACACGCGCCATGAAGAACAAGGGCAGACATGGTCTGCCCTTGTTTTTGCAAAAGGGGAAGCTTCATACATTAGCATTTACAAAAATTACGGACCACTTACATACCAAATTTGATATAAATCAAAATATTTGCGCAATAATTGTCCGTAATTCCCACTATATCCAGAAGATGCATTGAAATTGGTTTCGATTGGTTTTCTACTAAGGGCAAGTTGAGTCTGCTGCGATGCAGGCTCTTTCCTGTTGTTGGCCTTGATAAGGTCACGGCCAGAACCTTGAGAGAGATCCGGCGATGACAGATGCATTCGACTATTATTTGGGGATCGATGGTGGAGGCACCGGCAGCCGGGGACGCCTACGGTCCAAGGATGGCACTTTGCTTGGTGAGGCGGCTGGCGGTCCCGCCAATACCCGGCTCGGCGTCGTGCAGTCACAAATGCAGGTAGACCGGATTGCGCGTGAAGCGATCAAAGCGGCCGGCTTGCCGGAAGCTGCCTTGAAAAAAACCAGCGCCGGGATCGGATTGGCCGGGTTACACATTCTGGCAGACAAGGAAGCCTTTCTGGAATGGGAACATCCTTTTGGAGCCATCCAGATCTCAAGTGATGCCCATGTAGCCTGTCTAGGTGCCCATCAGGGTGCACGCGACGGGGGCATCATGATCATTGGCACGGGCAGCTGTGGCTACGGGCTGGTCTCTGGCCATTCGGTTAATGTCGGAGGCTGGGGTTTTACCTTGTCGGATCTGGCGAGCGCAGCCCAGGTGGGTCTCAGCGCTTTGCGCTATGCGATCGCGGCACTCGACGGCATTTACGAAGTAAGCCCGATGACCGATCAGATCATGTTTCGATTCAGCGACAGTCAGGAAGAAATGGTGCTTTGGACCGCCTCAGCGACACCTGCTCATTATGGCGAATTCGCCAAGCTGGTGGTCGAATATGCCGACCGGGATGATCCGGTCGCTGTCAAGCTTATGAGCCAGTGCGGTTCGGAAGCGAGTGCAATTATGCGCGCGTTAGCGTGGCGTGGCATCAATGACATCACACTCATGGGCAGCTTTGCCGAGAAAATCGAACCGTGGCTTGAAGCCGATGTCAATGCCCTGCTGGTGGATGGCAAGCATGACGCGCAAGATGGGGCGATCCTGCTTGCAGGTGGTCGCCTACCGCCCCCAACAATGGAGCATTGAGTCATGGGTGATCTAGCACGCCTGATCGACCATGTGCGCACCCGATCAGACCTTCACGGCTATAGTGCGACGCCGCTTTATCTGCGGGTTCAGAAAGGCATTGAGGATTCCATTCAAACCGGTCTTGTCGACGTCAATGACGCCCTGCCTGCAGAACGTGAATTCGCCAATTCTCTTGGAGTGTCGCGCGCGACCGTGCGCAATGCGGTTCGCGCACTGGTGGAAAAGGGTGTGTTGGTGCAACGCCATGGCGCAGGCACCTTTGTCGCCTCTCGCATTGATGCACCGCTCAATCGGTTGACCAGCTTCACGGAGGACATGCTTAGTCGCGGCGTGGAGACCGAAACAAAGTGGCTCGACCGTTCTGTTGGCTTGCCAACACCGACTGAATGCGAAGCTCTTGAGTTGATGCCTGAAACGCCGGTTGCACGCATCTATCGTCTGCGCAAGGCTGACGGTGTGCCGATGTGCCTTGAACATGCAGTGCTGCCTGCCAGCATTCTGCCAGATCCATCGCTTGTGACCCTATCGCTGTATGCCTGGCTTGAAGCCTGTAACCGGCGGCCAACGCGGGCCATTCAGCGGCTGTCAGCCCGGATGCTCGATGTTTCCCATGCCCATTTACTGGAGGTGGCGACAGGCTCTCCCTGTCTCTATATGGAGAAGCGGTCCTTCCTGCCCTCCGAGCGATTGGGTGGAGGGTCAAATCAGTCAGAAACGCTCCCGCAGGGCACTGATGGCAAGTCTTGTGAACGGCCGATCGAATTTGTCCGCACCTATTATCGCGCAGACCAGTTCGAGCATGTGACTGAGCTCAAAAGCTGAGAGCGGGAGCGGCCCTATTGGCCCCTTCCACCAAAAGGGCTATTGTTGGCGCCACCCAGTGACTCGCTGCACCAATCTGCGCGCTGCCAAGATGGACCCGATCCGATGAAACAGCTCCTCCAGCATGCCCGCCTGTTTGACGGCACTCAATTTCATGCTGGCAAGGCGGTGACACTGGATGGCGGTCTGATTGGCGATATCATGGAACGCAGCGTTTCCCCCGGCGGCTATGAGGTGCATGACCTGACCGGGCTGGTGCTGGCACCGGGCTTCATCGATGTTCATGTCTTTGGCGGTGGTGGCCAAATGGTTGGAGCGGATATGGGTCTGGCCGAGCTTGAGGCGATTGCCGAGACCCATCGACAGTTTGGCACAACCAGTTTGCTACCCACTCTTTTGAGCGACGAATGGGAAGTGATGGCCCATGTCTCATCCTGCATTCGAAGGGCACACAAATATTGGGGTGAGAATAGTGCGCTTGCCGCGATCAAGGGCATCCATTTTGATGGCCCCTGCCTGTCTCCTTCCATTGGAGCGCCTCATCACACCACCCACCTGAGACGACTGGATGCAGCGCTGATCGATCTAATGTCCCATCCTGATCTCGGCATTCGGCTGGTGACCCTAGCGCCGGAGCGCGCCGGGCTCGACAGCCTGAAGGCATTGACCGAAGCCGGTGTACTGGTTTGTGCAGGATCCAGTGCGGCCACGCATCAGGAGGCCTTGCAAGCCATTCGCGCGGGCCTGCGCGGTGTCACCAAACTGTTTGCCCATATGCCTCCCATCGGAGCCGCGGCACCCGGCTTGGTAGGAGCCGCTCTGGATGATCAGGAGCTATGGTGTGGCCTGTTGGCCGATGGCTTCCATGTCCATCCCGCAGCCATGCGAATGGCCATCAAAGCGAAAGCCAAGGGTAAGGTTTTTCTAACCAGTGGCGCCATGGCGAGCGTCGGCTGGGATGGCGAAAAGTTCGACTTTCAGGGGCGAGGAATTCGGGTGCGGAACGGGGTTTGCATCTTTGCCGATGGAACGATGGCAGGCGCGCATCTGACGATGATCGGTGCTGTCCGCAATGCAGTGGAGCTGCTCGACCAGCCCCTGTCGGAAGCCCTCAGAATGGCGTCGCTCTATCCGGCCCAGTTCATCCGCATGGACATGACTCATGGCATCATTGCCCCCGGCTTTGCGGCGGATCTTGTCGCCTTCGACCCTGAAAACTGGGTGGTCAAACACAGCTGGATCAATGGCTATCACCGGGCGCACTAGAGCCGCTCGGTCCTGTTGCGTCCCCTCTTCATTGCGCTCAGACTTTGATTCAACACCTTCGAGCAACGGGGCATTTCGCGTCACTGCGCCTTGAGGATTTGATTCAAGTTGAACGACTGGAAGCACGCAATTCGCTTTGCTGAAGCACTTTAACAACGGGCAGATTGCTGAGTCATTTCAGCCTCTTGGGATGCGTCCTTGAGAGATGGATTCGGGCCACTTGAAGGCCCTGAGACATTGATTCAATTGGCGAAATTTATGCTCTGATTCAGATTCAAAAGCCAACGGCCCGAAGAGATGGTTTCCTCGGGCCGCAATGGATGCAGGTGTTCTTGTTTGAGAAGAGACTTAGGCCAAGGCAGCCTTGATGCTATCGTCAATGGGCGTGGTGGGCCGCTGGATGAGAGTGGACAGGGTTTTGCTGTCATCGCTCAACCAACCGGCCCGCAAGGCCGCATCGGCATCGGCCAGCACATTGGCAAAGCCTTCAGGGACCCCTGCGCCAGTCAACGCTTCGGCATAGGCTTGCTGAGGCATGTCGACATAGTTGATCTCTTTGCCCGCGGCCTTGGCCACTTTTGCGGCATAGTCTGCCAAGGAGAAATCGGTGTCGCCCGCCAGTTCATAGATCTTGCCGGACTGGTCGTCATCACTCAGAAGAACCGCCGCCGCAGCAGCGGCATAATCAGCGCGGGAGGCAGCAGCAACACGCCCCTCACCGGCATGGCCAATGACCGCTTTATGCTCCAGAACCGGGGCGAGATTTTCGGTGTAATTTTCACTGTACCAGCCGTTGCGCAGGATGACATGATGCAGACCGGATGCGGCGAGCATGGCCTCGGTTTCCTTATGCTCGGCGGCGAGCATAATCGGTGATGTGTCGGCCCGCAGGATCGAGGTATAGGCAACGAGCTTCACCCCATTGGTCTTGGCAGCATCAATCACATTCTTGTGCTGGGCAGCCCGTTGGCCGACAGCGCTGGAGGAAACCAAAAGCAGTTTGTCGACCCCATCGAGCGCATCGATATAGCTTTGCGGGTCGTCATAGTCAGCCTTGCGAACGGTAACGCCACGCGCTGCCAAATCGGCCACAGAGTCCGGGTTCCGCACCAAGGCGATGATGTTGGCAGCATTGGCTTTCGCAAGCAGGGCTTCGACAACAAGGCGGCCCAAATGGCCAGAGACACCGGTTACAGCAATCATGACTTTCTCCTTTTCGGGCTGACTCAGTGCGGGGCGATCGTCGTCCTGACGCATTCTGGCCAGCATCTTCTGTTTGCGTTGACTGTAATATGATCTCTGTGCTTTGTTATCACTAGTGGCTATATTTAGAATTTGAAGTTCGGAAAATGAGTACAATCGGAATTCAGCATTTGAAGGCGCTGGCGGTCTTTTCGACGGTGGTGGATACGGGCAGCTTTGCCGCTGCGGCGCGGCAATTGGCATCCAGCCGATCCCGAGTGTCAGAACAGATCAGCCAGTTGGAGGAGGATCTCGGCGTGCGGCTGTTGCAGCGCTCCACCCGAAAACTGTCTCTGACAGAGGAAGGACGGCAGATCCATGATAAGGCGAGAGCCCTGTCGCGGGTGCTGGAAGAGACCCGAGAGATCGCGACACAGGAAAGCCCAAAGGGGCGGGTTTCAATCACCACCACCCATGATGTGGGTGTGTCGCAATTGCTGCCTGCCCTGACAGCCTTTCGCCGCTCCTACCCTGAAGTGGAACTGGATGTGATCCTCAGCGACGAACGGCTGGATCTTATAGCCGAAGGCATTGATGTGGGCTTGCGGGTTGGACTGCCGCGCGACGACAGCCTGATTGGGCGCGTGCTGTATGAGGACCGGTTTGCCTTGTTCGCCAGTGCTGACTATGTTGCCGAGCATGGCACCCCCACGGATTTTGCCTCATTGGCCGAACACCATTGGATCTCGCTTGCCAAGATCACTCCGGGTGGGATCTTTCGCCTCTATCGCGGTGACAATCTGGTGACCATCGAGGCACAGCATTATGAATCCTGCAACTCGCCCCTGATGATGATCAAGATGTGCGAGGCCGGGATGGGGATTGCCCAACTGTTTCCCTCGACAGTGCGCAGCGAAATCGCCAGCGGCAGGCTGGTGCGTCTGATGCCGGATCTGACCGGACCGCAGATGCTGTTCTCGCTGGTTTATCCCTCGCGCAAACAGCTGCCGCTGCGCATCCGTGCCCTGATTGATCATCTGCTTGGTTTTCGTCTGTTTGACCGCTAGAGGTCTCCGAAATCCTCGACAGACAAGACCAAACGAAAAATGCCGGGCGAAGGGCCCGGCATTTTTTATCAGCTTGCTTTGATGCTCAGTCGATGGACTGGAGCAAGGTGTTCAAAGACGCCTTGGCATCGCCATAGAACATGCGGGTATTCTCTTTGTAGAAGAGTGGGTTTTCGATGCCGGAATAGCCGGTACCCTGACCACGCTTGGAAACAAAGACCTGCTTGGCTTTCCATACCTCGAGAACCGGCATGCCAGCGATCGGAGAGTTTGGATCATCCTGAGCGGCCGGGTTGACGATGTCGTTGGAGCCAATCACGATGACAACATCCGTTTCCGGGAAGTCTTCGTTGATCTCGTCCATTTCAAGCACGATGTCATATGGCACTTTGGCTTCGGCCAACAACACGTTCATGTGGCCCGGCAGACGACCGGCAACCGGATGGATTGCGAAGCGAACTTCCTTGCCCTTGGCCCGCAGGCGACGGGTCAATTCTGCCACGCTCTGCTGAGCCTGCGCCACAGCCAGACCATAGCCCGGTACGATGATGACGCTGTCAGCTTCATCCAGTGCAGAGACCACACCATCGGCATCGATGGCGATCATTTCACCAGACACTTCCTGAACCGGACCACCGGAGCCGCCAAAGCCGCCCAAGATCACCGACACAAATTGACGGTTCATCGCTTTACACATGATGTAGGACAGGATCGCACCCGAGGAGCCCACCAGAGCACCAACGACGATCAACAGATCGTTGCCCAGCGTAAAGCCGATGGCTGCTGCCGCCCAACCGGAATAGGA
The DNA here is from genome assembly GCF_005771485.1 of Cohaesibacter sp. CAU 1516. Lineage (NCBI taxonomy): Bacteria > Pseudomonadati > Pseudomonadota > Alphaproteobacteria > Hyphomicrobiales > Cohaesibacteraceae > Cohaesibacter > Cohaesibacter sp. CAU 1516. The sequence continues at coordinate 292,857 of NZ_VANT01000005.1, forward strand.
GTTGAGCATGGAGACCACGACGGGCATATCGGCGCCGCCGATGCCCATGATCAGGTGCCAACCAATGAGACCGGCAAGGATCGCAACCGCGATCATGGTCCAGATGCCAGCGCCAGAGACATACATGATGCCGATGACCAGCGACGCAATCGCCATGACAGCATTGAGCGCATGACCACCCGGCCATTGTTTTGGCTTGCCGTCAATTCTGCCAGCCAGTTTGCCAAAGGCAACAACAGACCCGGTGAAGGTGACCGCACCGATGAAGATACCGAGGAAGACCTCAACCTTTAGAACGGACTGTTCTGCAACGGTCTTGTGGGCCAGAACGGCGGCAAAACCTTCGAGCGCCTTGCGGGCTTCGCCATCAAGGCTGAGCACATGGTTCAGTTCCAGATCTGCGTTGAGGCCAATAAAGACAGCAGCAAGACCAACCAGCGAATGCATGGCAGCAACCAGCTGCGGCATTTCGGTCATCTGGACGCGCTGGGCGATGAAGTAGCCGATCACACCGCCGCCCAGAATGAGCAGGATGGAGAGTGGCCACAGGCCCGAGCCCGGTCCGATGATGGTAGCCAGCACGGCCAGTCCCATGCCGACCATGCCGTAATAAACGGCGCGTTTTGCGTTTTCCTGATTGGACAGGCCGCCCAGAGACAGGATGAAGAGAACAGCCGCAACCACATAGGCCGCTGTCGTGAATCCGATTTCCATAGTCCCGGCCTCCTTATGATTTCTGGAACATGGCGAGCATACGCCGGGTGACGAGGAAGCCGCCGAAGATGTTGATGCCTGCCATGAAGATCGACAGGGCGGCCAACACAATCACCAGCGACGAACCAGACCCGATCTGCATCAGAGCACCGAGGATGATGATCGATGAAATGGCGTTGGTGATGGCCATCAGCGGGGTATGCAGCGAGTGCGAGACATTCCAGATCACCTGGAAGCCAACGAAGCAGGCCAACACAAAGACGATGAAGTGCTGCATGAAGCTGGCTGGCGCAAAGGCACCGATGAACAGCATCAACAGTCCACCACCGGCCAGAAGCTTGATCTGGCTCTTGGTCTGCTGCTTGAAGGCTTCGATTTCAGCTGCGCGTTTTTCCTCCGGCGTCAGTTCCTTAACCTCTTTTTTCGGCTGAGCCGCAATCGCCGCGATTTTCGGCGGTGGAGGTGGGAAGGTGATGTCGCCTTCAAAGGTGACGGTCGCGCCACGGATGACATCATCTTCCATATTGTGAACCACCTGACCGTCTTTTTCCGGGGTCAGATCGGTCATCATATGGCGGATGTTGGAAGCGTAAAGCTCGGAAGACTGAGCAGCCATGCGGGATGGGAAGTCGGTATAGCCAACGATGGTGACGCCATTGTCGGTGACGACTTTTTCGTCCTTGACGGTGCCTTCGACGTTACCACCGCGTTCCGCAGCCAAATCGATGATCACCGAGCCGGGCTTCATGGCCGCAACCATGTCTTCGAGCCAAAGCTTTGGTGCCGGACGGTTCGGGATCAACGCCGTGGTGATGACAATGTCCATGTCCGAAGCAATCTCGCGGAATTTCGCGAGCTGCGCATTGCGGAATTCTTCGGACTGAACGGATGCGTAACCGCCGGTCGAAGAGCCATCCTGCTGTTCTTCCTCGAAATCGAGATAGACGAACTCTGCGCCCATGGATTCAACCTGCTCGGCCACTTCCGGGCGCACGTCGAATGCGTAGGTCACAGCGCCAAGCGCGACAGACGTACCAATCGCGGCCAGACCGGCCACACCAGCGCCAACGATCAGCACCTTGGCAGGCGGAACCTTGCCTGCGGCGGTGATCTGACCGGTGAAGAAGCGGCCAAAGTTGTTGCCAGCCTCGATCACGGCACGGTAACCGGCAATGTTCGCCATCGATGAGAGAGCGTCCATTTTCTGGGCGCGCGAAATGCGCGGCACCATTTCCATGGCGATTACGTTGGCTTCTGCAGTCTTGGCAGCTTCCATGCCTTCTTCATTGCCCGCCGGGTTGAAGAAGGAAATCAGGGTTTTGCCCTTGAGGAGATATTTCAGTTCCGCGGGTTCGGGCTGACGAACCTTAGCGACAATGTCGGCAGTCTGCCAAAGTGCCTGAGCATCGGCCACGATCTCTACGCCGGCTTCTACGTAAGCCTGATCTGAAAAACCGGCCAATGCCCCCGCTCCGGCTTCCAGGACGCAGTCATATCCCAACTTCTGGAGCAGCTTGGCCGAGGATGGTGTCATTGCGACACGCGCCTCTCCCTCAAACAGCTCTCTAGGTGTACCTATCTTCACGACAGACTCCCTTCATTATCACGATTTAACACTCCCCCTACTTTCGGCGAGTATCTAGGATGGCCACTATAGTGCAAACAAACGGGTGATTGCCAAGCCTTGACTGTGGATCAAAGGCACTTTCGGGCACAAGAAAGTGCGCAACTTTCCGTTATTTGTGAAAAGTTCCGCCGCCAGCGGCAAAATGCATCAGGGCTTTTACGTGACCGGTGGAAAATATCTATCGGTGACGCATGGGCAGGTGTTTTCTGATTTCACCGCATCGACAAAGAGCATTCATTTGCTCTCATTAAGAAGCGGATTGAACAATATTCCGGTTTTCATGATCAACCCCTGTTCTGATCTGGCCAGATTCAAGAAACAACCTTGATAAATCAAAGAATCCGACCCCAGATCGGCTGCGTTCGAATCAATTGGACAGTTGAATTCAAAAAACAGAGCGCGGTCGCGGAGCCGCTCCATCAATCGGCATAATGGACTGTTGTGGCCCGTGCCCGATTGAGAATTACGCGCACGGGAGCCTCCTCGACCGGACCAAGTTTTTGTGCTTCACGCAGAACCTGTTTCTTGGCATCGCCATAAAGCAGAATGTGGGCCTTGCGGGCCCGTTCCAGAACCGGGGCGGTGAGGGTCAGCCGTTGTTCGGGCAATTGCGGTACATCCATCAACATGATGTTTGGCGCCCAGAGCCCGAGTGCCTCTTCGATTTTATCAGCAGTCGCGTAGAGCGAGGCTACGTGACTGTCGACGCCGACGCCCAGAATGCAGACGTCAATCGGCAACACCTCTTCCAGCTCGGCAAGAATGGCAGTCAATCGCTCGCTTTCATCCGCAACCTCGATATCGAGATAGGACAGAAAGCGCGCTTCGGCCGCAGCCCCCTTGACCAGCAGCTCCCGGATCATCGCGGCATTGCTTTTGTCGGGAACCTTGAGCGCATAATGCTCGTCGGTCAGGATCACAGTGACGCAAGCCCATTCAATATCCATTTCGCTGAGCTGCTGATAGAAGGCGCGCGGTGTTTCGCCACCGGGCACTGCCAGCGTTGCACGACCGCGTTTCTTGATGGCGTTGGTCAGCTCTGAAGCGACCTGCTCGGCAAGACCTGCGTCCATGCTGCCGCGATCCGGATATACTCTGGTTTCAGTCACATTGGTCTCCAGCATTGAGCTTTGACAGTGGATGGGCACAGTGGATGGGCACAGTGGATGATCACAGTGCTTTGCCACGCGCCCACCGCGCCCGGCATCGATCCGAATCGTGCTTGAGGCGGCCATTCGGAGAGATAGGGAGTGGATGTTGCAGTTTTATGATTGAACTTTGGTGTTAGATTGAAGCACCCAGCCCGAAGAAGCGAGTGGACCTTTTGTTGCAAACAATCACTGCAGTTCCGGGTCGTAGGTCATGGCATTGATCGCGCCCTGCAAGCCGAAATTGTCGTTTCGATACAGATAGATCGGGATATTGACCCGGAAACGCGTGTGACGTCCGCCCTGATTGAATCCCTCGATAAAGGCGGGGCGCCCAAACAGCCAAGCATTTTTGAGCAACACTCCACCGGTCAAAAAGACCCCGCCATAGGCGGAAATATAGAGCGCTAGGTCGCCAGCCACGGCCCCCAGATGATGGCAGAACATATCAACCGCACGCTCTGCCAAGGTGTCCACATGTTGTTCAGCTGCCTGAAAAACGTCGCGAGCTGACATATTGCTTGGATCGCGGCCATCCAGCGCTTCGAGTGCTCGCATCAAATAGGGAATACCGGTGCCGGAAATGATCGCCTCGGCTTCAAGAGCCAGACTGTCCGCATCTCCCATGCGGGTGGCTGGCCACAACTCGGCTAGCTTGGCGAAAATGGCGACCTCGCTGAGATTGCGTGGCGCGATGCGGACGTGACCGCCTTCGCCTTGCAACACTTCTGGCTGGTTACCCGCCCAAGCCAGCGTGCCGACACCCAGCCCGGTGCCCGGACCGATAATCAGGCGGGGCGGGGTCGGGGCCGGCGGCGTTTCCAAGGGGGCTGGCAGTGCGCCCTGCACCAAGCTCAGATCGTTGGGATCGGCGGTGACGAGAGACCAGGCAGCGGCTTCAAAATCGTTGAGGATTCGTGCCTTCTGAGCGCCAGCTGCGCCGATCAGATCGGCGGTGGAAAAGCCCTGTTTGGCGTTGGTCAGTGTGACATAGCCATCGACGATGACACCAGCAGCGGCTACTTCGACATAGCGCGGTGCAGATCCGATCTCCCCGACAAAGCTGCGGATCGCGTCGGTCAAGTGCATTGCTCCGGTGGTCTCATAGGTCGCCTGACGAACAATCTGCCCATCGCTGGCTGCTGCAAGTCGCATGTTCGTTCCGCCGACATCGGCCACCAGATCCCAAAGCATCGATTTTCCTCACCTGTCAGTTTTTGATCTTGAGCCACGGACGGGGTAGGACATTGGCAGACTTGGCGGCCGTGATCCTGTCGAGACTCAAGCAGGGCTGCTGCATGTCTTGCGGCCAAGGGGGGGCTTGGCCGCGTGCGACAGGCGGCAATTTATTTTCACCCATAAAATAAACCATTCAGGGTGGAAAGTAAGCAGTTTTTCGTGCCCTTGGACAACAAATTTCCCGCATGGCAGCTCAAACGGGATGTTGCAGCAGTGGACCGGCCCCCGCGCCTTGACGCATCCCTTTGCTCACCTGTCCTACAGGGCCTTGGAAAGGATCGCAAGCGGGCCCCGATCCGAAAGCGACCGAAACCCGGTTTCGTTCCATCCCAGACGCAAGAGCAACCCGCGCGCACCATCTGTCGTGGCATAAAGCATGTCGTAGCCGTGCATTTTTGCGACTTCAGCGATGGCCCCGGTCAGCAGGGTTCCTGCACCAGATCCCCGATATTGGGGAAGAACATACATTGCAGAGAGAAAGGGGCTGAAGCCGAACTCCTCCCCCAGCCCGTCAGTCTTCAATGCGGCGATGCCGATCACATGCCCCGCCTCATCGAGCGCGATGCGGGCAACCGGCAGGGCGGTTTCATCACACCAACTCTCAAGATCGGCAGCTGCATCACCGGGACCATCAGGACCGTACCAGCTGGGCCATTCCGCCTCAAACCACCGTGTAATGGCAGCTATTGCGGATTTGTGATCTGCCAGGGCTGCGCTATACATGAGGAAATATCTTTCTGGTTATGAATTGAGAGACAAAAGAGGAAGATGCTTTGAAAGACAAACAGGACTGTTTTTTGTTCGTCTATGGCACATTGCGCTATGAGGCCAAAGGGAAAATGTCGGCCCTTCTGTCCGGATCGGCCTCGTATCTGGGTGAGGCCCATTTTCAAGGCAAGCTTTATCGGATCGATTATTATCCCGGCGTTGTGGCGTCCGATCATCCCGAAGATCTGGTCGTGGGCGATGTGTTCCAGTTGCAATCGCCGGACGTTACCCTGCCAGAGCTTGATGATTATGAAGGCATTGGCCCGGCCTATGAAGAACCTTACGAATATGAACGCTGCTTGTTGCCGGTGACGCTGACCAATGGGCAAACGATGCGATGCTGGATCTATTTGTATCGCTATTCGGTTGAGGGGCTGGAACGGATTGCCGACGGTGATTTTCTCGCTCACAAAGGCATCTGACAGCCACTCTACACAAGACTGGAACAGAAAAAGGCCCCCGTCCGTGACGAGGGCCTTTTCACTTTATCGCTATGCGTGTCGTCGCTTAGCCACGGGACAGCAGAGCTGCCGGACGCGCGCGGGCAATGGCTTCAACCACAACACCGGCAACAACGGCCTTGATCACGTCGCCCGGAATGTAAACCAGGCAAAGCTGGGTGGCCTCCAGGAGAGACTTGTCGATCATCTTGGCCAGACCAAAGATCCCGAAAGCATAAAGAACCACAATGCAGCCGATGATGCTGGCGGCGGTGCCAACAACAAACAGATTGCCTGCCTTCCATTTCTCAACAATCAGGCCGGTGACAAAGGCGGCAATCGGGAAGCCAACAACGAAGCCAACGGTTGGTGAGGCGAACACGCCAAGACCACCGCGACCACCAGCCAGAAGTGGCAGGCCCATGGCGACCAGTGCGAGGAACAGCAAAACGGACAAGGCACCACGACGGGCCCCAAGAACGGCACCGGCGAGCATGACGCCAAGATTCTGCGCCGTGATTGGCACGCCAAATGGCAGCATGAAGCTAGGCAGGAAGCCGAGGGCCGCAATCAGGGCAGTAAAGAGAGCGATGAATGTCAGTTGTCTTTCCATAATGGGAAGGTTCCTTATAACGAGGAGAATTCAAACTTTGTTCTTTGAGTCTTGCGGAGCTTGGACCAGTCCGCCGCGCGCCTTGATGGCCTCGGCCACCCGATCGGCATCATCCAGCGCCCCAAGGGCGAGAGGGACAAGCAATCTGGGGCTGACCCCTTTGGCCGAGCGCGCACGCCAGGCTTCACTGAGCAGCTTGCCTTTTTCGAGGAAAACCGGGGTGAAACGGATCACCAGTCCCATGGCAAAGCCAAAGGCACGGGGAGGCAACCCAACGAATTTCAACGGTGCGGTCAGGGTTTCGACCACCTGCATCATGTCATCGAGCCGTGAGGTCATGGTGACCAGATTGGCCAGACCGACGGTGGCGAACAGTTTCAGACTGATGGCTAGGCCCGCTTCGGTGCGGCTTGTGACCACATGATAGACAAAAATCACCACGAGCAAATAGACAATCGGCTTCAGGCGGGTCAAACCAATCCGGGCGAATTTCAGCCCGGCAGAGAGATATAGCGAGGCGACCGCCATTGTCGCCGCCACAGCAGGCTGCCATTGGGTCAGCGGCATGATCACCAATGTCAGCGCACACAGGATGGCCAGTTTCAGAGGAACCGGAATCCGATGCAGCCATGTCTTGGTCTCGACAGTCAGCGCAAGCATTTAAGCCCCCTCACCGACTGCAGCCAAGGCCGGCATGGCGCCAAGGTCAAATTTGGCTTCGCCAGCGAAGGGATCTTCATCATGCACCAACGCTTCCATAGCGTCATGATAGGCAGGCAAAATGTCCGACGGGTGGCCATCACCGACCAGTTGCCCCTTTTCAAGCCAGAGGATGCGGTCGAAGTCCTTCAGATGATTGATATCATGGGTAACAAGAACCAATTGCTGCTCAAGACTGGTCAGCCAGTTGAACAGGCGGCGTGAGGTCGGCCAATCGAGGCCAGCAAAGGGCTCATCAAGCAGGATAGCCTTTGGCTCCATTGCCAGAACCGCCATCAGGCAGACCAGATGCCGCTGGCCTTGCGACAGGGTGTAGGTGCCACGCTCGGCCCAGTCTTCACGGCCAAAGGCTTTCAAAAAGGCGCGGGCCTTTTGGCGGGCGGCTTTCTTGTCACCAAGCAGGCTTTCCAGACCAAAGGCGACCTCTTCCTCAACGGTTGGGAAGATGATCTGATGATCGGGGTTCTGAAAGATCAGGCCAATGGTACGGATGGCTTCCTTGCGATCCTTGAAGACGTTGACGCCGTGGATGAAGATTTCACCTTCACTCGGCTCGGTCAGGCCACAGATCATCCGGGACAATGTGGACTTTCCCGAACCGTTGCGCCCGATCAGACCGATGCGTTGCTCGGTCAGGGTCAGGGACAGATTCTGGTAAAAAGGTTGTCCGTCGAGAGTGTGGGACAGGCCTGATATAACGATGCCATCGCTCTTGCGTGGGTTGTTCATATCGATGATCTTGTCAGCGATGGTTCCACTCCGCTGCTGGAGGGCAAGGGCCCTACGAAAGTTGGCCAAGGTAATACCGGGATTTTACAGTAAAAACCAGTAACCCGAACCATCCAAAAGGCCCGGTTTGTGGAGAAAACACCGCGAATTTGGGGCAAGCAACCGCCAAAAACCGCAGAAAACAGCAAAGGAGGGGCAGTCACCCCTCCTTTGGTTGAACTTGCAATGCTTGACTTACATCAACTGCAATCTAACAACTGTTAGATTCCCGGTCTTTTGGCGGCCTTATTGCCACTCCCACGGCTGGGTGAACTGGCCCAGAATATTGGTCAATTTGCTCTCATCAATGTCCGCGTTACGCTCAAGCTGGGCGACCAGTCCGCGCTTCTTGTCCTCGATGACAGATACGACGCGGGTCTTGAGGTCATTCTTAGCCAGCACCTCGTCATAGACGCGGGTAATGGCCAGCTTGCGCAAATCCGGTTTGAAGACTTTGCCAACAGCCGTTTTCGGCAATTCAGGCAAGATCTCGACATATTTGGGAATGGCGGCCCGCTCATGGATATGGCGCTTGGCATAGGCCATCAATTCATCCTTATCGACCTTTGCGCCTGATACCAGTTCAAGATAGGCACAAGGCAATTCGCCCGAATGGCTGTCGGGCTGGCCGATGGCTCCGACCATCGCCACGGCAGGATGCCCGGCGAGTGCTTCCTCGATTTCGGCGGGGTCGATATTGTGACCGCCGCGAATGATCAGATCCTTGGCGCGACCGGTGATCCAGAGATAGCCGTCCTCATCGATGCGTCCCAAATCGCCGGTCCGCAAATAGATATCGTGGTGGAACAGATTATGGTTCTTGTCGGCCTCGGTGTAGGTCGACCCCGTGAAGACACCGGGATTATCGATACAGATCTCACCCACCTCATCGGTTGCAAGTTCAACCGGGCCTTCCTTGGTGTGTTCGAGAATTTTCACCGTGGTGTAGGGAAATGGCAAGCCGACGGAGCCTACTTTCTTTTTCCCGACAATCGGATTGCAGGAAACCAGACAGGTGGCTTCTGTCAGGCCATAGCCCTCGATGATGCCGACACCGGTTGCCGCTTCAAACCGCCGATAGAGTTCCAGTGGCAAGGGCGCCGAGCCGGAAAAGGCCATTCGAACGGAGGAGATATCCGCATCCACCGGCCTTTGCATCATGGCAGATACTGCGGTTGGTACAGTGATGATAAAAGAGATTTTCCAGCGCTCGATCAGCTTCCATAAATTGTCAAATACCCCGTCACCGCGATAACCCTTCGGCGTCGGGAAAACGACATGCGATCCTGACGACAGGGTCGACATGCAGATCACATGGCAGGCGAAAACATGGAACAAAGGCAGAGGACACAACACATTGTCCTCACGCTTGAACAACAATGCACTGCCAAGCCAGCCGTTATACATCATGCCCGATGCGGTATGCTGGGCCACTTTCGGCATGCCGGTGGTGCCGCCGGTATGGAAGTAGGCAGCAACACGATCTTCGAGATTGTCTTCAAAGGTCAAAGCGTCTGAGGGCTGTTTGGCAATTTCGCGGTTGAAGTTGAACACATCCGCATGATGCCCTTTGGCGCCGGGATTTCTCGGACGGATCAGTGGCACGATGACCCTCTTGATGCCCGTCATATAGTGCAACAGATCCACTTCGAGCACCGTGTGCACACGGGGAGCATGCTTGACCGCTTCTGCCACCTTCTGAGCCACATCCGACTGCGGAAATGCCTTCAGGGTCACGACGACCCGAGCGTCGGTTTCGCGCAGGATGGCTGCAATCTGTTCGGTTTCCAGCAATGGATTGATCGGATTGACGACGCCAGCAACCATGCCCGCCAGCATCGTCAGATAGGCTTCGTTGCAGTTTGGCAGGGCATAGGCAATCACATCCTTCTCACCAATGCCCAACTGGCGCAGGAGATTGGCGGTCTGAGTGACCTTGGCCTTGACCTCGCGCCATGTCAGGGTCTCGGCCTTGTCCGTTGGTCCTGAAAAGAGCTGAAAGCTGATCGCGGGACTGTCTGGATAGTCTGCCTCTGTGCGTGACAGGCGTTCATAAATTGATCGCGCGACGCCCCGCTCCTCATATGGCATTTCCTCTTCGATCGCGAGAACGCTCTCTCGCGTGGCAAAAGTAACCATTCTTTTCCTCCCAATGGGCGCGCTTGTTATTGGCTGGTTGCCTTTTTGTTATTTGAAAATAGGCAGGCAAACCTAACAGGGCAAGGCACCGATTCCTCAATTGGCACTATAGCAATTAACGTTACGTAAGATGGAGAGAGACTTTGGTATTAAACTAACAATTGTTTGATTCCCTATCTGCCCTTTCCAAAATGGCGCAATTTCGGCCTTCCCTCAGGTCACCTCCTCGCCAACAAGAACCACGAGAGTAGCTGATCCAATTGGAGTCGTTTGGCAATGGTTAGCCTTTACGTATCCTCCCCCGGAGGATATAATTGGAGAAAGTCATCCACACAATGCCAGTCCATAGACACTGAAATGTCTCCGTTATGGCATCGATATGTACCCAATGGCGCAGGAAAGCCGGATCATGACCATCAATGAATCAATAGCGCTGCACAAGCATGCCAGTCATCCGGCCATTGCCAAGCGCCTCAAGCGCGCCTCCGGTCATCTTGCTCATGTCATCGACATGATCGAAAAGCATCAGGGCTGCGCCGATATTGCCCAGCAGCTGCATGCTGTTGAAAAGGCGATCACCAATGCCAAACGGCAATTGATACAGGATCATATCGACCATTGCCTTGAGGGAAGCGTGGCCGAGGATGAGACCATGCGCGCGGCAACCCTTGCCGACTTCAAACTGATTGCAAAATATCTCTGACAACGCCGAGAGCGATACAGTTAGCCATGCTCAAAATTCTGCAGAACAGAGCCTTTCGACATATGTTTTCAGCCCAGATCGTTGCCCTGTTGGGCACGGGGCTTTCCACCGTCGCGCTTGGCCTGTTGGCCTATGACCTGACTGGTGGTGATGCCTCGATGGTGCTGGGCGCCGTGTTTGGCATTAAGATGGTGGCCTATGTGGGCATCGCGCCAATTGCCGGGGCCTTTGCAGGCTTTGTCCCCCGGCGTAAGCTGCTGGTCGGGCTAGACTGCATTCGGGCGGTGGTCGCCTGCCTTTTGCCCTTTGTTGGTGAAGTCTGGCAGATCTTCGTACTGATTTTCCTGATGCAAGCTGCCTCGGCCGCCTTCACCCCGACCTTTCAGGCAACGCTGCCTGACATTCTGCCCGAAGAGAAAGACTATACGCGTGCGCTATCCCTGTCGCGGCTGGCCTATGACATGGAAAGCATCATCACCCCGACTCTGGCGGCACTGGTTCTGCTGGTGGCGAGCTATCATGAGCTGTTCTACGGCACGGCCATCGGCTTTATCGGTTCTGGCCTGTTGATCCTGTCGGTTGCTCTGCCCAAACCCAAGAGAGACAGCAAGCGCCGCTCGATCTATGAGCGGACGACCCGCGGCATCAAGATTTATCTCAAGACACCGCGGCTGCAAGGCCTGTTGGCTTTGTGCATGGTGGTGGCATCCATCGGGGCGATGGTGTTGGTCAACAGTGTGGTGCTGGTGCAGGCGGTGTTGGGCCTTGATGAGATCTATCTGCCCTTCACCATCGGCGCTTTCGGGCTTGGATCGATGGTGATGGCGCTGATCCTGCCGCGCTTGCTCGATGTCATCCCTGACCGGGTGGCGATGCTGAGCGGTGCGGGTGCGATGGTTCTGGCCCTCAGCTCACTTGGCGTTGCCGCATGGACGGGACTGTTTGTCTGGGGTGTGATGCTGGTCTGCTGGTTCCTGATTGGGGCGGGTTATTCGGCGGTCCTGACCCCATCGGGACGCTTGTTGCAACGCTCTTCCCATGAGGAGGATCGCCCGGCTATCTATGCCGCCCAGTTCGCGCTTTCCCATGCCTGCTGGCTGACTTGCTACCCGCTTGCCGGTTTCTTGCAGACGAGCTTTGGTGTCGGAGTGGCAAGTTTGGTGCTGTCAGTGATCGGCTTTGTCAGCCTGATCATCGCCCGCCAACTCTGGCCCGCTGGCGCCATGCGTTCACCCTACCATACCCATCCGGACCTGCCGGACAATCATCCGCATTTGCAGGATATCGATCATGCCCATGGTCACGCCCATATTTTCGTGATTGACGATCACCATATGCAATGGCCGCATATGAAAGCGTGATTTTGATGATCCAAAGCGGCTCAAGCGTCGTAAGGATCAGCAAATGGTGGCGAGCAAAAAAAAGGCGGCGCAGAGAGATCTGCGCCACCTTTTTTTCATTGGCAAGGATTTGGACTTATTGCGCCAAATTGAGGTCTTCGAGGCGCTTGACCGTTGCGGGCAGCATATGCTCGCGGTCCCTCACTTCGAGCAGCAAACGCGGGCTTGCATTGATTTTGGCCAAAGTGTTGAAGATTGCGCCCCATGGCAAGGTGCCCTCGCCCGGATGCCAATGGCGATCAGCATAGCCATCTGCATCCTGCAAATGGACATGGCCGAGCAATTCACCTGCCATGGTGATGAAGTCGGTGACCGGAGGGGCTTTATATTGACCATGGGCCAGTTGGGCATGGCCGGTATCAATCGACACCTTGAAATTCGGGCTGTTCATATGCATCACCAGCTGATTGCGGTAGGCCGGGTGAGCATCGTCGCAATTTTCCAGCATCAAGGTGCAGCCGATATTTTCGGCCCGGTTCAGCACTGGCTCAAGAATGGTTTTCGCTGCCTCGAACATGGTCTCGTGAAGAAAACCAAAATTGGCAAAATTGAGCGAATGCCAGAAGGTGAAGGGGCTATGGACAACCATATGAGTCGCCCCGAGTTTTTCGCATTTATTCAGGGCATCAAGCAGGCGCACCTGTACGACATTCTGGATCAACGGATCGGTAGCCGCCAGATCGAGGCTGAAAAACGGACCGTGAATGCCAAACTCGCCTTCATAGCCATCGAGCAAGGTTTTATAGGCAGTGATCAGATCGTCTTGCTCGTCATCAACCACCTCCACCATGCAGAAATCCTGCAATTCGAGGGCGCGATTCTTCTCGAAAATCCAGTCCTTGAGCGCATCGACGTGATCATATTTCAGCGCGGCACCCAGAATAGGCAAGTATGACATTTCGGTTTCCTTTGACTGGCGGAGCGTGAGGGAGGCACCACCGCTCCCGCCTCTGCTTGGGGGAAAGGAGCGAGAGCGGTTTATTTGATCCCGGCCCGCATGAAGCTTTGGACAAACTGGCGTTGGAACAACAGAAAGCCGATCAGCAACGGGCCGGAGGTCATCAAGGTTGCAGCATTGATGACCGACCATTCGAGGCCAGAATCAGCGGTTGAGAAAATGGAAAGACCGACAGTCAGTGGTCGGGTCTCCACGGAGTTGGTGATGATAAGGGGCCAGACGAAATTATTCCAGTGGGCGGAAACAGAGACTAGACCAAAAGCCAGATATGTGGGCTTGGCCAAAGGCACATAAACCCGAAGCATCGTGCCGATGACCCCTTCCCCTTCGATCCGGGCGGCGTCATCCAGTTCCTTGGGGATGGTCATGAAGGTTTGGCGCAGCAGGAAAATGCAAAAGCCTGAAGCCATATAGGGCAGGCCAATCGCCAGAATGGTGTCGACCAGACCGAGCATCCGCATGGTTTGGTAGTTTTCAACCAGCAAAATGTCAGGCATCACCATCAACTGCACCAGCACCAGCGCAAACAGGACATTGCGGCCGGGAAAGGACAGCCGGGCAAAGGCATAGGCCGCACAGGTGCCCAGCACCAATTGGCCCGCCAAAATCATCAGCACAAGGATGATGGTGTTGAGGAAATAGCGTGCGAAAGGGGCTTGCACCCAAGCCTTGGGGAAATTTTCAAGGGTCAGCGGTGCCGTAAGGTCGAAATTGACCTCATAGGCTGCCGGATGGAACGCCGTCCAGATCGCATAGATCAACGGCAATATCCAGAGAAGCGCGAGCATCCAAGCGCCGATGGTGAACAGGGCGCGGTCAAGGCGATCAGCCACAGTCATGTCATAGCCGGTCATTTGTAATGCACCCTCTTGTCGAGAAAGAAGAATTGCCCGATGGCCAGCAGCGACAGCATGCCCAGAATGACGACCGTTAGCGTGCTGGCATAGGCGGTGTCCCAGAACTGAAAGGCCACTTCAAAAACATAATAGAGCAACAGCTTGGAGGCGTTGTTCGGGCCGCCTTCGGTCATGACGAAGATATGGTCGACGAGACGCACCGAATTGATCACTGCATTGACCGATATGAAGACTGTGGTTGGCATGATCAGCGGCAGGGTCACCCGGCGGAAAAAGGTCCAGCGGCCCGCGCCTTCCAGTTTGGCGGCTTCACGCAAGGGCGTCGGGATGGTCTGCAGGGCCGCGAGATAGAAGATCATGAAGAAGCCCGCCTCTTTCCAGACCGCAACCGCAATCATGGTGTAGAGCGCGGTGTCGGTCTGACCCATCCAGTTTTGTGGCGGCAGGTCGAACAGACCGCGGATCTGGTCGATCAGGCCGAAACCGGGTGTATAGAAAAACAGCCAGATATTGGCGACTGCAATCAAAGGCAGCACAGTCGGCGTAAAATAGGCCATCCGCAGGAAGGACAGCCCGCGAATGCGGCTATGGACAAATAGGGCCATACCCAGCGAGATGATGATCGAGGCGGGAATGGTGACCGCCGCATAGATCAGATTGTTCCAGAAAGCGCGAAGGAAGACATCGTCGGCGAGCAAGGTGCGATAATTTTCCAGCTCGACAAAGCGAGCCGCCCGTCGGCCGCGCGGGGTGGAGTAAAAGCTGTCAATGATGGTTTCGATTGCCGGAATATGGGTAAACCCCATCAGCAAAATCATCGCTGGCAACAACAGCAAAAGCGCGTAGATCCATTCCCGTCGCATGAGAGCCCTCTGGAATAACAAAATGCGAGGGGGAGGCGTCTGCCTGCCCTCCCCTCGCGCTAGGTGTGGAGATTAGCGGTAGTTCTTCAGAATGGCTTCCGCTTTTTCCTGCGCTTCTTTGAGCGCTTCTTGAGGGGTCTTTTCCCCGGCAATGGCAGCCGACAGGGCGTCATTGAGGATCGAGGTGACCTTGCGGTTCTCATAGGTGGACAACTCGGCCACGGCATATTGCAGCTGATCGCGGGCCACGGCGGCCTGCGGGAAATCCTTGACATATTGCTTCATGGCGTCGGTTTCCCAAGCGTCGGCGCGTGGGGCAACATAGCCGGTGGCCATGGACCATTTGGCGGCCTGTTCCGGGGCGGTGATCCATTTCACAAAGTCAACAGCGGCTTTTTTCTGCTCTTGGGAGGCTTCCTTGAACAGCACAAAGTTGCCGCCACCAGTCGGCGCACCGAAGCGCTCTTTCTTTGGCAGGAAGCCGACACCGAAGTCGAACGGAGCATTCTCGCGCATGTTGGTCAGGTTGCCGGTGGTAGTCCAGACGATGGCCGCTTCGCGCTCAAAGAAGGCTTTCGGGGTTGGGCCCCAAGCGATCGCCCCTTCCTGCATCACGCCATATTTCTTCGACAGATCGACGAGGAACTGGGTGGCTTCGATGACTTTCGGGTCATCAAAGTTGGTCTTGTTGCCATCGGCATTGGCAAGGATGGCACCAGCCGGGGTGGAGAGACCCTGGAACAGCCAGTAAGGGAAGCCTTCGGATGGAATGCGCACGCCCCACTGGGTGACATTGCCTGCGGCATCTTTCTTGACCAGCTTTTTGGAGATCTCGACCAGCTCGTCCCAGTTGGCAGGCGCATGGTCTGGGTCAAGGCCGGCTTCCTTGAAGGCTTCCTTGTTCCAATACATGACCGGGGTGGAGCGCTGGAAGGGAATGCCCCAGGTCTTGCCGCCGGTCTGGCTATTTTCCATGAAGGCCGGATAGAAAGCGCCGAACCAGGACTTTTTCTCGTCTTCAGAGACATAAGCGTCGAATGGCTCGATCAGGTCTTCGTCGATCAGGGTGAACATTTCAGCCGACAGCAAAACGGAAAGCTGCGGAGGATTGCCACCGCGAGCTGCGGTCATGGCTTTCGACAGGGCGTCGTTGTAGCCGCCTGCATAGATGGCGTCGATTTTCACGTCCGGGTTGGCTTTGACATAGTCAGCGGTCAGAGACTCGATGGTGTCAGCGGCTTTGCCACCGACAGCAACCGGGAAATAGAATTCCAGATCCACTGCCCATGCAGGCGCAGCGGTGGCGGAAAGAAGAGCAGCAACAAAGGCAGATTTCAGAAATTGGCTAGCCATGAATATGGACCTTCTGTCTGTCTGGCGCCGTCCGCAAACGCAATAGATCAGCGGGACAAGCGCGGAATGGATGGGTTCAAATGTGAAAAGACCGGGGTGAGAGCGAGGCGGCGGCGCCTCGATCCTTGTTGTCGTGAAGGCTAGGCCTCCAGCGGATAGGACGGGTCAAAACGGGCGCCTGTGGCTTTGTCGAACAGGGCCAGATCGTCTGACGCGAAAGAAAGAGCAAGGCTGGAACCGGGGGTAAAATCGGCCCGGCCTGAAGCGCGCACGAGCAAGATCTCTGAGCCGATGCGGCAGCCCAGCATGGTGTCAGCGCCCATGTATTCGACGCTTTCGATGATGCCCGTTAGTGGACCATCAGCATCAGGAGCAATGGCTTCGGGGCGCAGGCCGACCAGCAGATCGGCTTTGGTGTCTTTGGTCAGCGACGCCCCAAGCGCTCCCAGCGCTTCGGCTTCAAACAGGCTCATGGGGGGCGTGCCAATGAAACGGGCGGCAAAGGTGGTGCGTGGCTGCTCATAAAGGGCGCGTGGTGTGTCGATCTGCTCGACCCGGCCCGCATTCAACAGAACCACCTGATCAGCCATGGTGATGGCTTCGGCCTGATCATGGGTGACATAGACCATGGTGAAGCCAAGCTTTTGCTGCAGGGCGCGCAGTTCCAGCCGCATGTCATGGCGCAGTTTGGCGTCAAGGTTAGACAAAGGCTCATCCATCAGACAGATAGACCGTTCGGCAATCACCGCACGGGCCAAGGCGACCCGCTGTTGCTGACCGCCTGACAGAGCGCCGGGCTTGCGATCCAGCAACGCACTCAGCCCCATCAGTTCGGCCACGGCTTCGAGCTTTTCGGCTCGCTGGGCCTTTGGTTCCTTGCGGGTTTTGAGGCCGAAAATGATATTTTCCGCCACATTCAAATGGGGAAAGAGGGCATAGGACTGGAAGACCATCGACAGGTCGCGCTTGTCTGGTGGGCGACGGGTGACATCTTCCTCGCCGATCCGCACAGTGCCTTCGGTTGCCTGTTCCAGACCGGCAATGATCCGCAGCAAGGTGGATTTGCCGCAGCCCGATGGCCCCAGCAAGGCGGTGAAAGATCCAGCGGGCACGTGAATATCGACATGGTCGAGGGCGACCGTCTGGTCCCAGACCTTGCAAATGCCTTCCAGTGAGATGGCGCGACCGTGATGGGCGGGATGGATAGCAGTCATTGAGACGTCCCTTCACGGGGTGTGTTGCCAAGATCTGCCCCATCTGACTCAAACGCCGGAGCGATGATCACCCGGGCGCTTCCGAGGCTGGCGGCAAAATGATCGGGCAACGGCTTGTCGCAAAAGAGGCAGTCAACCTCCGACAGATTGCCACCGCGCATATGGGCAGCGCGACCAAGTTTGGAGTGATCCATGACGAGGACAGACGTGCGGCAATTTTTGAGGATCGCCCGCCTTGCGCCGACCTCGGCTTCGGAAAAGTCGAGCAGGCCGCCATCGGGGCTGACGCCAGCGACGCCGAAAATGCCGAAATCAACCTCAAAGCGATCGAAGAAGGCCTCGACTTCACTGCCCAAGATATCCCGGTCACCGGCCCGCACCTGACCACCGGCGATGGTTACCGACCAGTCATGGCGGGCGCTGGCCTGCATGGCAACGTTGAGATTGTTGGTGAAAATCTTGAGATTGGCCCGCTCTTGCAACGCCTCAATCACCATTTCCGGCGTTGTGCCAATGGACAAGGCAATGGAGCTGCCATCGGGGATGTGGCGGGCGACTTCTGCGGCGATCTGACGTTTGGCGCGGACATTGAGAATCCGGCGCTTGGCATAGAGCAGATTGCCGCTGACAGGTGGCGGCTCTACGCCTCCCCAGACCCGGCGCAGTTCTCCATGCTCGCACAGCGCATTGACATCGCGGCGGATGGTCTGGGTGGAGACGCTGAAATGCTCCGACAGGGCCTCGATCGCAGAAAAACCGCTCTCGGTCACCGTCTTGATGATTTGCAGCTGTCGATCGCTATATTGCTTCATTGCTCCCCACACCAACCATGGCTCTTTGACAGGCCAGTCTTGCGTTGGGGGCAAATTAGGAGCGGAATGTATCAGCCATTTGAACGTTGTATGACATTCAAATGAAATCCGTTTTACCTTGAATTTGGAGAGGACTCAGTGCCTGAAACACCGAAAATCTGGCATTTTCAATCAAACAGGCAGAAAGTTGCACGTTCAATTGATCATGCCTTGTTGAATTGAACAGCGGCAATGGAACCGCCAGCGTCACAATCAGGCGATCAGGGCAGATCCCGTCCCATCCAGAGCGTTCCCTCGTCCTTGGAGTTGGTATCGATGCGTGCAAATCTGTGTTTTTGCCAGAAGGCGATGCCACCGCGATTGTGCGTGCTGACACCGATATGCACCGAACTGACACCGTGATTGACCGCAATATCAAACCAGCGTTTGAGCATGAGGCCTCCCACCCCCCTGCCCTGTAGGCGCGGCAGCAAGTTCATATGGATATGAGCGGGATAGCGGGCGACCAGTTCCGGCGGCGTCTGTTGGGGATCATGGATTGCGTTGATGCAGTCGCGGTCAGCCGCAGTTCGATCAGGCCCATCCTGCTGATCAAGCGGGTCAAGCGGATATTGGGCACGTAGGGCGGGCCACCAGTCCTGATCCAAACGGTTTGCCCAGTCCTCGCTATCCAACACCCCCACGATGTAGCCTGCAACGCCCTCTTTGTCTTCGGCGACAAAGATCAATTGGGAAGCATAGCGCAGATAGGGACCGACATAGATATCTCCGAGCAGCGCAGAGTTGCCGAAAGACGCTGTCGCGTTTTTCCCGGCTGCACCTGTCTGTAGGCAGATATCATAGAGAATTTCGCGATCCTCTTGCCGATAGCCGCGAATTTTCATAGGCATGCTTTCTCTCCCAACCTTTGCCCGCAGTCATTCTGTTGCTTGCGAGATGGTCATTTCCCCTGCGATGGCGTCCAAGTCTGGATGTTGCCATCGGTATCCTGAAGGACAAGCCTTTTTCAAGGCGTCGGTAGAAAATGTTCTCGGCCAGCGCATCTGCGGACGCTTTCGCGGTTTATCCTAGACCAGTTCGATGACGATCAACACCTCTCTACCGCGCATATCTTCAATGATGTCATGCGTCCGCGAGATCATTTCAAGGCATTCCATTGCCCTTTGCCCCAAGCGCGTGACGGTTAGGCACGCCCAACTCAGGAAGAATTGGGCAATGTTTCACAAAAGCCGGTCTCAGATCGGGCGTTCATTCAAACTGCACCTCTGTTCAGATTGCCATTACGGATTGCCAGCTCAAGCGCACCGGGTGCGCACTCTTTTTGACAGTCGTCAGCGAAGAGTCGTCGTTTCATTATCAAACTGTCATCTTCCGCAGGCATGTTTTGGGCAAATTCTTGTCTTGCGTTTTTGAATCAAACAACAAGCCGCAGAAACCGGCGTCCCCTTGCAAAAGGTGGTGTCTTTCCAGACCATCCCTGTCCGTCCCCAGACAGCAATGCCTGACCCGGTTTCACAGCGGCTCCATTTTTCGTCGGAGTTTGGGCGTGATTAAGAACCCGAATGCACTGAAATTCATTCATCTGACCGACCCGCATGTCGCGGGACAGGAAGCCCTTGTTTACGGGAGGCGTCCCACAGAGCGGCTGCGTGCGGCCATCGATAGCATCAATATGGACCATGACAATGCGGATTTTGTCGTTATTACCGGCGACTTGACCCATCATGGGGATATGGATGCCTATGAAGTTTTTGCGCGCGAGTTGCGGCGCCTGTCGGTGCCGTCGCATTTGCTGGTAGGCAATCACGACGATGCGCGGGCCTTTGCCTATCAGTTCCCTGAAACCCAGCGCTGCGAGCATGGCTTCATTCAGGGATCCAAGCGCACGCCTTTTGGCCTTTGCCTGTTTCTCGATACCAGCGAGAAAGGCACATCGAAGGGCGTTTATTGCGAAAAGCGCCGCACCTGGCTCGCCAATGCGCTTGAGGAAACCGACGGGCCGGTGATGTTGTTCATGCATCATCCGCCCTTTGCCATCGGCATTCCAAACACTGACGACAGCAAGTTGCAGGATAGCGAAGCATTTTGGCATGTACTGGCCCCGCACAAACAGCGCATCCGGCATATCTTTGTCGGCCATGCCCATCGGGTGATGTTTGGCAATTGGCGCGGCATTTCGGTCTCTGGTATGCGCGGGCTCAATCATCAAGTGATGCTGGAACTCAACCGCCAACAAGCGGGCCAAAGCGGCAATTTTGAAGCACCAGCCTATGGCATAGTCCTTGCGGATGCGGATCAGGTGATGGTCCATATGCATGATTTCACGGACCGCTCCGATCCCTTCCCCTTGTGATCAATGCAAAAGGGGATCGTTCATGCTGTTCCCTTGAACTGCTTGCGCCATGCCCCCGGTGGAAGCCCGAAAGCCTGCCGAAAGTGATGACGCAAAGACATGGTGCTACCAAAACCCGCCTCATAAGCCACTGACTCCATGCTCAGACTGGTTGTTTCCAATAGCAGTTGGCTAAGGGCCAGACGTTCGCTCAGCAGCCACCGGGTGAAGCTGGTTCCGGTTTGATTGGCAAAGTGGCGGGTGAAGGTGCGACGGCTCATCCGGGCGTGGGCTGCAGCCTTGTCAATGCTGTGTGGCTCTTTGAGATTGTTGCGAATCCGGACCATCACGTCCGCCACCCGGCTTTCGCCAAGATCCTTTGGTACGGGGCGCTCGATATACTGGGCCTGCCCACCGGCACGGTGGGGTGAGACAACCAGGTTGCGGGCGGTGCGGTTGGCTGCTTCAACACCAATCTGCTTGCGCATCAGATAGAGGCAACAATCAAGCCCAGCAGCAACACCGGCAGAGGTAACAACATCGCCTTCATCGGCATAGAGCTGATCGGGCTCACACGCAATGTCCGGGTAGCGCTTGGCAAAGGCGTCGGCATAGGCCCAGTGGGTGGTGGCCCGCTTGCCGGCCAGAAGTCCCGCTTCTGCCAGAACGAAGGCCCCCAGACACAGACCAACAAGGATGGCACCCCTGTCATGGGCCGCTTGCAGGCAGGTGATCAGGGCCGGAGATGGCTGTTGGTCAATATTTGGCCAGGTGGGAACGATGACCATATCCCCTTGGCCCAGATTGTCCACCCTGTCAAAACCATGGGGCACCGACAGGATCATGCCATCCGACGTCATGATCGGGCCTGCCTGCTCGGCACAAATGGTGACCTTGTAGCGGCCATCGGATTCATAAATACGGCCGAAAACCGTCGTCGGCACCCAGAGATGAAACGGACTCATGCCGTCAAAGGCAAGGACTGCAATTTGGATGGCATCGGTCTGTGGCTGCATGGTCAGAGCCTTTGTCATAATCTTTGTTATGGAACTTATAATTCCTCAAGCCAGTGACATGACATTTGAGATTGGCCTGATCTTAACACAATTCCATCCATGGGCCACTTACTCATTTCTCTCTTGCCGCCTAGTTTTGGGTCAGTGATTACCCCAAGAAAGGAAAAGCACATGTCCCAACAGACCCAGACCTCAAACCGCGCCCTTCTTCTGGTCGACATTCAGAATGACTATTTTGACGGTTTTGCCTTCCCGCTATGGCAGGCAGAAGAGACGCTTGAACGCATTCTGCAAGCGGTGGAGCGCGCCAAGATTGCGGGTCTGCCGATCCTGCTCATCCAGCATGTGGCCGATGCCAGCAAGGGCCCCGCTCCCTTCTTCAATCCGGGCACAGACGGGGTGGCGATCCACCCGCGCCTGAAGGCCGTAGTCGAGCATGTGCCCGTCGTACAAAAGCGGTTTGCCGACGGTTTCCTTGAAACTGACCTTAGCGCCTGTCTTGCGAAAGTCGGAGCGCGCGAGCTGCTGATTGGCGGCATGATGACCCAGAATTGTGTCACCCATACCGCGATTTCCCCTCAGGCCAACGACTATGATGTGACCATTTTGTCGGACCTCTCTACCAGCGTGAGCGAGATGATCCACAAAATCGCGCTGAATGCCATCGCACCCAGGCTGACGGTCGCCGCTTCGACGGACGTGTTTTAGTCGCCCCTTACGAGGAAAGAGACGGAGCTGCGTGCAGGAAGGTGCGATCCCTGACCTGCGACAACATGAAATGGGCGACATTGGCGTAACTGATCTTGAACGTCATGCCTTTTTCCACCGCCTTGAAATCGATGCGATAGTCATTGGTCTGCGGACCTTCGACATAGTTGGTCGGACGGACGAGCGTCCAGTCTAGCGCACTTTGTTTGACCAACACTTCCTGTTGTTCATGGTCGGCATAGACGTGACGCAGGATGAGCGGCATGATGAGGAAGCGATAGAGCCACGGCAAGGCGCCTCTGCTTTCGCCCGCCCCAAAGCCCGACAGGCATATCAACCGCTCAACCGCGGCCTCTTTCATCGCTTTGACGATGATGGCGGTGCCTTTGGTGCGTATGCCTTCCTTGTTCCCCAATGGAGCACCAAGTGCGACCAAAACGGCATCCTTTGCGTCAACGACGTTGGCCACATCCTCTGGATTCAGCACGTCACCAACCACAAGGGTCAGATTTGGATGTTCTGGCAAATCAGCTTTCAAGGACCGGACCAGAGCCGTGACTTCATGGCCTGCGGCCAGTGCTTGCCGGGTGAGATTGCGGCCAACTTTGCCGCTGGCGCCGAAGAGTGCGAGTTTCATGATGGTGGCCTTTCTTGCATGTGAATGGTTTCGTTACGTGTCTTTCAAAGGGATCGGCGGTTGCCGTCATCCACAAACTTGACACTGTGTAAAGTTGACACTCTGTCAAGTAATGATAGATTGACACCATGTCAAGTGAGAAAAGCGATACCAGACGCAAAATTCTGGAAGCCTGTCTTATGCTGCTTGCTGAAGGCGCCGGAAGCGGGATCCGCATGTCCGACATTGCCAAGCGGGCCGGCGTGTCCCGTCAGGCGCTCTATTTGCACTTCCAGAGTCGGGGAGAGCTGATCATTGCGGCGACCCTGCTTCAGGATGAGCAGGAAGGAGCGCAGGAGCGACTGACAGCCAGTCGAACCGCTCGAACCGGACGGGAGCGCCTGTCGGCCTTTGTGCAGGCGTGGTGTGCCTATATCCCGATCATCTATCCGGTGGCGCGGACAATTCTATATCTGGCGGAAACCGATCAGGAAGTGTCTGATGCCTGGCGTCGGCGCATGGAGGATATGCGCGAAGGGTGTGAAGCCGCCATTGCCGCCCTGTCAAAGGACGGTGACCTGCCCGACCATTATGACGAGACGAGTGCCACCGATCTGCTCTGGTCGATGCTGTCGATCCGGCAATGGGAATTGTTATGCCAGCAACGCGGCTGGACGCAGGAGCGCTATGCGCACCAGATCGAGGCTGCGGCCATGCGGGTATTTTGCAAGGCGTAACGGGATCTTCTGACGATCAACCGACGTGTCCGGCTCGCCGCTTCAAGACCACCAGTCGTCCTAGTTTGGCGATGAGTAACAGCCATGGCACGCCGTGAAAGACCAGATCAAACATGTCTATGGGTCGTTCCATAGACCCGGCATGGAGCATCTTGAGCTTTTCCCAGACATGGGGCTCGGGTAGAAATGGCGCCAATCCGAGGGTCAGGGCAATCACGACCAGTGTCGCGACCGGAATGCGATCCAGAAACTGAAACATCGCGGTTCTCCTCCTATGCGCCATGCTTGCCGGTTGCTTTGCTTGCTGGTTGCCCTGCTTTGGGGGCCTGACAAGTCGGAAAGACATTGATGGGCAACAGGCCTTGTGCGTGCTTATCGTTATTTGCACTTTATCGCAACCACGCGACCTTCATTATCGGATGGAAGCTTACAATCTTTTCCTTGTGCACGCACCTTGTGCCCTCCGTCTATGTCCTTATATCTATTTCAAGGAACCGATACAAAGTACCAAGGCGATCATTTTTGCGCCCTACTGAACCGAGCACCAGACCAGCAATTGGGGGACCTATATGTTTGACGCATCAAAGTTGATCAGTGAATTTCTTGGCGCGAGCGGGCCAGCATCCAGCCCACAGCGTGGATCCAATGCTGGCGGCGATCTGTTCCAGCAGGGCAAGGACTATCTGACCAACAATGCGGGCGGCATTGGTGGCGGTGCGTTGGCCGGAGGTCTGGCGGGCTACATGTTGGGCTCCAAGAAGGGGCGCAAGATGGCCAAAAAGGCCGCCACCTATGGCGGCCTCGCACTGGTGGCCGGTCTCGCCTACAAGGCCTATTCCGATTATCAGGGCAAAAAGGCCGGGGTCCCGGTTGTCGACGGCAATGTCGGGACCGGTGAGAAGACCATTCCCGCCACCATGCATGCACCCCATGGCACCAACCCACAGGTCACCCATGTGCCCGTGGTGCCGATCGGCTCTCGCTTTGAGGTTAATGAGTTGACCGAACGGGCTGCGGGCTTTGGTGCAACGCTCGTCAGCGCGATGATTGCAGCTGCCAAGGCGGACGGTCAGATCGACACCGACGAACATCAGGCAATTTTTGCAAAAATTGAGGAACTGGACCTGAGCGTCGAAGAGAAAGGGTTTCTGTTCGATCAGTTGAACAAGCCACTCGACATTGACAGCATCGTCGCTCAGGCCCGGACGAAAGAGCAGGCGGTCGAGGTCTATATTGCATCCTTGATGGCCATCGAGCCGGACATGCCGTCCGAGCAGGCCTATCTGGCCATGCTGGCGGCGCGTCTGGACCTTGAGCCGGATCTGACCAGCCACATTCACGCGACCGTCATTGAGGCGCGCGACGAATAGGCTGCATAAAAGTAGGCCGGTAAGCAACAGGGCTGCGGACACGATTTGTCGGCAGCCTTTTTCTTTTTGCTGCCCTAGTCCAGCGTCAGTTGCATGATGGTGAGATCGAGCCAGCGACCGAACTTGGTGCCGACTTGATGCATGGTGCCGCATTCAATGAAACCAAGCTTGGCATGCAGCTTGATCGAGGCTTGGTTTTCGGCCTCGATACCAGCAATCAACACATGCAGATCGGTGCCTTTGGCATAGTCGATCAGCGCCGTCAAAAGCTGCTTGCCAATCCCCTGCCCGCGATGGCTCGCTTCCACATGGACCGTATGTTCCACCGTGTGGCAATAACCATCGCCTGCGCGCCAAGGACCATAGGTGGCAAAGCCTGCGACTGTTCCGTCGGGCAATTCGGCAATCAAAACCGGGCAGCCACCCTCATTGCGCTCCTTGATCCAGGCGATCCGGTCTTCAACGGTGAAAAGCTTGGTCTTCCAAACTGCGGTGCTGGTTTCGACCAGATCATTATAAATGGCCGTGATGGCAGTGGCATCGGCCGATGTTGCGGGCCTAATCTTCATCGTTCCAAACTCACCCATAGAACAACGGCGTCGTCCTCGCTGATGGAAACACAGCAATGTCCCATGCCGCTGTCATAATAGACACTGTCCCCTGCTTTCATGGTCAGTGGGCGATAATGCTCGGTATGCAGTTCGAGGTCGCCGGACAAAACATACATGAATTCCTCGCCCCGGTGACGGATCCAGTCACCAAAATCGGAGATATCCCGCGCCTTGATGGTGCTGATATAGGGCAACATGGATTTGCTGGTCAGCTCGTTGCAGAGCAATTCGTGGCTGTAGGTCGCGGTGACTTTGGGCTCCCCCTCTCCCTTGCGGGTTACATCGCGGCGACCGGACAGATCACTGGTGCCCGATTGCAGGAACAGGTTCGGGGTTTCCAGCTCCAGCGAACGGGTCAGGCGGCGGACAATCTCAAAGCCCGGGCTGGTCTGACCATTTTCGATCTTTGACAGGGTCGAGCGACCAATGCCCGCATGGCGGCCGGTTTCTTCCAGCGTCCAGCCTTTTTTCTTGCGGGCTTCACGCACCAATTGGCCCAGCTCATTGAGACCCGGTGCCTCTGGTGCCAAGGCACCGGCCGGACCAATTGCACCGGGCAGGCTTTCGGTGACGCTGACATCATTTTGCAGGCTTTCAACGGCGCCTTGCTCACCGCGTTCCAGATCACCCATATCCAACGTCCTCTCTCACTCAATGGCAGCCTATGGCCATGCTTCGCCCGCCATGGGGTGCGACTCGCCGCTTCTTTTGACCTCATTGAAGCCTCAAAAGGCTACAAACCGTCAAAATCCGCGGTCTATCACAACGGCTATTCAACCACTTTTCACCTTGCGAAGCGAAAAAAAGCGCGTGATTCCTCTGTGTCGGGCTGTTTAGTCTATACCACATTATTGCCTATGATGGAAATTTCCCTTATAAGAAACTCAAGTGACAGTCCGCAGCGTGCCCCCGTTTGGACGGGGTATTTTCGAGGGTCATCACACCGGCATGATTGACCCCCATGGCGCACCAAGGCCTGTCCATGACTGGATGAGACTGGCTGCGATGCGGCCGCGATGCACCACATTTGGTTGGTGCACGAAGTGAGGAGCGCGTGATGACCTTCAAACCGACCCGGTATGCCCCCTATGATTTCGCCAATCGACGCCATATCGGCCCTTCGCCGAAGGAAATGGAATCGATGCTCAAGGTGATCGGCTATGCCGACCTTGATGCCCTGATTGACGCGACCGTGCCTTCCTCCATCCGTCAGACAGAACCACTTCATTGGGGTCCAGCGCTCAGCGAACGCGACACTCTGCATCACATGCGCAAGGTGGCTTCCAAGAACAAGATCCTCACCCCGCTGATCGGTCAGGGCTATTATGGCACAGCCACGCCACCGGTAATCCTGCGCAACATTCTGGAAAATCCGGCTTGGTATACCGCCTATACCCCTTATCAGCCGGAAATCAGTCAGGGTCGTCTTGAAGCCCTGCTCAACTTCCAGACCATGGTGTCTGACCTGACGGGTCTGGAAATCGCCAACGCCTCGCTGCTGGACGAAGCAACGGCTGCTGCCGAAGCCATGACCATGGCCAAGCGGGCGTCGAAATCCAAAGCCAACATCTTCTTTGTTGACGAAAATTGTCATCCGCAGAATATCGCTGTCATCGAGACACGGGCTGAGCCGCTGGGCATTGAGATCAAGATTGGTAACCCGGATGATCTCGACCCGGCTGAAGTCTTTGGCGCGATCTTCCAATATCCCGGCACCTATGGCCATGTGCGCGATTTCACCGGCCTGATTGCCCAGCTGCATGACAACAAAGCCCTTGGCATTGTGATTGCCGATCCGCTATCGCTGGCTCTGCTGAAGTCGCCGGGGGAAATGGGCGCGGATATTGCCGTTGGCTCGACCCAGCGCTTTGGTGTGCCGCTTGGCTATGGCGGCCCGCACGCGGCTTATATGTCTTGCCGCGATGCCTTCAAACGCTCCATGCCGGGTCGGATCATTGGTGTGTCGATTGATGCCCGTGGTCGCAAGGCCTATCGTCTGTCGCTGCAGACCCGCGAGCAGCATATCCGCCGCGAAAAAGCCAATTCCAACGTCTGCACCGCACAGGCCCTGCTCGCAGTAATCGCCTCAATGTATGCGGTCTATCATGGTCCCGAAGGCATCAAGGCGATTGCCCAATATGTCCACCGGATGACCGTGCGTCTGGCCAGTGGCCTGCAGAAACTCGGTTTCAACCCGGAGCCAGATGTGTTTTTTGACACGCTGACCGTGGAAGTGGGCGCGCTGCAAGGGGTGATCCTCAATGCTGCTGTGTCCAACGGCATCAATCTGCGCAAAATCGGTGAGACCAAGATCGGCATCAGCCTTGACGAACAGACCCGTCCGGAAACCGTGGAAGCGGTCTGGAAGAGCTTTGGCGGCGATCTGTCCTATGGCGCGGTGGAACATGAGCGGATCGAGGATGTGGAATATCGTCTGCCGACCGCAAATCTGCGCGAGACCGACTATCTGACCCATCCGATCTTCCATCTCAACCGCGCAGAAGCCGAGATCACCCGTTATATGCGTCGCCTTGCCGACCGCGATCTGGCGCTGGACCGGGCGATGATCCCGCTTGGCTCCTGCACCATGAAGCTCAATGCGACGATCGAGATGATCCCGGTGACCTGGCCCGAATTTGCCAACCTGCATCCATTCGTGCCCGATGATCAGGCCCTTGGTTACAAAGAAATGATCGATGATCTGAACGACAAGCTCTGTCAGGTGACCGGCTATGACGCCATTTCCCAACAGCCAAACTCTGGCGCACAAGGGGAATATGCGGGTCTGATCACCATTCGCAACTATCATGTGGCGCGCGGTGAAGGGACACGCAACATCTGTCTGATCCCGACCTCGGCCCACGGTACCAACCCGGCATCCGCCCAGATGGTGGGCTGGAAGGTCATTGCGGTCAAATCAGCTGACAATGGCGACATTGATGTCGAGGATTTCCGAGCCAAGGCTGAGAAATACTCGAACGAGCTGGCGGCTTGCATGATCACCTATCCCTCCACCCACGGGGTGTTTGAGGAGACCGTGCAAGAGGTTTGCGCGATCACCCATGAGCATGGCGGTCAGGTCTATATTGACGGGGCCAACATGAATGCCATGGTCGGCCTTTCCCGTCCGGGGGACATTGGCGGCGATGTCAGCCATTTGAACCTACACAAGACCTTCTGCATTCCCCATGGTGGCGGCGGTCCGGGCATGGGTCCGATTGGCGTCAAGGCCCATCTGGCACCTTACCTCCCCGGTCATCCAGAGCGGGACGCCACCATCGGTCCGGTGTCGGCGGCACCCTTTGGCTCGCCGTCCATCCTGCCGGTCAGCTGGGCCTATTGCCTGCTGATGGGGGGCGAAGGCCTGACACAGGCCACCAAGGTGGCGATCCTCAATGCCAACTATATCGCAGCCAGCCTGAAAGAGGCCTATGACGTGCTTTACAGCTCGGCAAAAGGTTTGGTGGCGCATGAATGCATTCTCGACACCCGCCCACTGGCTGACAGCTGTGGCGTGAGTGTTGATGACATTGCCAAGCGTCTGATGGACAATGGCTTCCATGCGCCAACCATGAGCTGGCCGGTGGCTGGCACCCTGATGGTGGAGCCGACGGAATCCGAGCCACAGGCCGAGCTGGATCGCTTCATTGCCGCCATGCTCGACATTCGCCGCGAAGCGCAGGACATTGAAGACGGCAAGATCGACAGCGAGAACAACCCGCTGAAAAATGCACCGCACACGATGCGGGATCTTGTTGGCAGCTGGGACCGCCCTTACAGCCGCGAGCAAGGCTGCTTCCCGGCAGGTGCATTTGAGGTCGACAAATACTGGCCACCGGTGAACCGGGTCGACAATGTCTATGGCGACCGCAATCTGGTCTGCACCTGCCCGCCAATGGAAGACTATGCCGAAGAGGCCGCTGAATAAGCAACGAAAAGCAGCCTGCTTTTGGGATGAGGCCCGAAGCAGGCTGTTTTGTATCTGGCATCCGCGAATGGCTCTGGCTGTGAGGCGCAAAGGGGAGGACCAAGCATGTTTCTGTCAGTCTTCGACATTTTCAAGATCGGGGTTGGCCCCTCATCGTCCCACACGATGGGGCCAATGAATGCGGCGGCGCGGTTTATGGACGACCTGCGGAGCGGTATTTTCATGGGCGTCAGTGCCCAACAGGTGCGGCGTGTCTCTTGCGCGCTGCATGGCTCGCTGGCCTTCACCGGCAAGGGACACGCGACGGACCGGGCCGTGATCCTCGGGCTCATTGGCATCACGCCGGACAAGCTCGACCCGGATGAAGCCGAAGGGCTGGAAGCGCGTATCCGTGAAGAAAAACACATTGAGCCGGATGGTTTTGAGCGGCTGCGCTTCAACCCGGACGAGGATCTGGTTTTTGACTATGGCCCCCCCCTGCCCGGCCACGCCAATGGCATGAAGCTTTTTGCCTATGGCGAGGGCAACCCGATACTGGCCAGCGCCACCTATTATTCCATCGGCGGCGGCTTCATTGTCACGGCCAGCGAGTTGGACGAACAGATCAGCCACGACCCCAAGGATCTGCACAAGGAGCAGGCGGCAGCGGGCTATCCCTATCCTTTCGGTTCGGCTGCAGAAATGTTGGAGATGGGAGCAAAATCAGGCCTTACCATTGCCGAGATGAAACAGGCCAACGAGGAAGTGGAGCTGAGCCGCGAGGCCCTGCTGTCGGGTCTTGATCGCTTGTGGCACACGATGCGGGCAGTGATCGACAGGGGTCTTGAGAAAGAGGGCGAATTGCCGGGGGGCCTCTATGTCAAGCGCCGCGCCAAAGCGATCCGCGAGCGGCTGATTGCCGACCGGGGCAACAATCAGCCCATGCCGCATCAGGTCAATGACTGGCTCAGCCTCTATGCCATGGCGGTGAATGAGGAAAATGCTGCTGGTGGGCGGGTTGTCACTGCGCCGACCAATGGTGCGTCCGGGGTGATCCCGTCCGTGCTGCGCTATTATCGGGATCAATGCCCCGGTTCGAGCGATGAGGGCATTCGCACCTTTTTGCTGACAGCGGCCGCCATCGGCGGGCTGATCAAACACAATGCCTCCATTTCGGGGGCAGAAGCTGGCTGTCAGGCCGAAGTTGGTTCAGCGGCAGCAATGGCCGCCGGTGGGCTCTGTGCCGCTTTGGGCGGCAGCAACGAGCAGATCGAGAATGCCGCCGAGATCGCCCTTGAACATCATCTGGGCATGACCTGCGATCCGGTCAAAGGCCTCGTGCAAGTCCCCTGCATCGAACGCAATGGGCTTGGCGCCATCAAGGCTGTGTCTGCTGCCTCGCTTTCTCTGCATGGCGACGGCACGCATTTCATGCCACTCGATAATTGCATCAAAACAATGTGGGAAACCGGCAAGGATATGGGCGAGAAATACAAGGAGACGTCGCTCGGCGGGCTCGCAGTGAACTTACCCGAATGCTGACATTCGGGCCCGCCTCGCTTCATTTCTGTCGATAAGCTGATCACCTGCGCTCCGCTCCGGCGGCTTATCTTGTGGCGGCCTCGCAGTCAATTTGCCCGAATGCTGACATTCGGGCCCGCCTCGCTTCATTCTGGTCGATAAGCTGATCACCTGCGATCCGCTCCGGCGGCTTATCTTGTGGCGGCCTCGCAGTCAATTTGCCCGAATGCTGACATTCGGGCCCACCTCGCTTCATTTCTGTCGATAGCCTTTGCGTTTGCGCACCAGTCGCGGCATCAAGGCCGCTCGCCTTGAAGCTATTGCTGTGATAAATCTTGAAAACACGTCTGTTATAATTTCCGGTGTTCGGGAGCCTGTTCCATGATCCGTCTGTTTGCTTTTGTCCTTTTGATTCTCACTGGCCCGGCGCTGGCTGATGATGTCCAATATCGAAACAGCCGATTTGGCACAACGGCTGTGCTGCCAGCCGATTTTCGTGCATCCCCTGCCCCGACCAATGGAGACGGACGGAGCTTTTCCCATCCGGTCTTGCGCGGCACTGTCTCTGTTTATGGCGCTCACAACATTGCTGGTGATCGGTTGGCGGATTACCGGGACTATCTCACCGGCATTTATCTTGATAGCGGCCAGTCAATTACCTATCAGGCGGGCGGCAACAGCTGGTTCGTTTTGTCCGGTTGGGACGGAGATGAGATCTATTATTTGCGGGCAGAAGGATGCACGGGTGGTCCAGTGCATCACATCTATTTCAGCTTTCCTGGCAGTGAAAAACCACGATGGGAGCCGATCATCGAACGCTATGCACGCAAGCTTGATGGCCCATGTCAGTGAAACTGAGTTCAACGGAGTTGCCCTTTGCGGCTCTGCTCTTCGTGTGGCAGAAGGTTACACGGCACTTGATGATTAACAGCCTGATGTCAAAAAGAGCCAGTTAAGCTAAAACCACCGCTATAGACCTTCTCAACTCTTGCAATGGTTCCGCCATCACATATCAAATGCAGGCTCATTAAAATGACTGGGGCACGTTCTTCGAGCCCAAGGTGATCGGCAGTGCTTGCATCCAGAGCGACAGCTTCATACCAATAGGTGCCGTTGCACAACGGGCACTCTTGCAACAACCACTCGCATGGGGCTGCACAGTCGAAACTCTGATCCACAACCTGAGGCAATTGTGTCGCGTTAATCCATGAGCGCTGATGCTGAACCGGTTTGCCATCACCAAAATGCAAGCTTTCGATATGGAGCACCTGCTCCTGAGGAGCAAAGCTGCCATCCTCAACCGACCAGACAGGTGGAGCCCCAAAAGATCGTGCCAGTTGTTTGCATTGATAGCTTTGACCGCACTCCTCCAGTTCAGTCCGAATGAGCTTCAGTTCAATCTTCGAGAGTTTTTTGGGAAACCGACTGACACGGCTTCCGGCCTTGCGTTTCCGGTCAATGATGCCTTCTTCTGCCAACAGCACCAAAGCCCGATTGACCGTTGCGCGGGCACATTTGAATTCTGCAGCCAGGGCAACCTCGGATGGCAAAGCCGATCCCAACGGCCATTGCTTGCTCCGGATCCTTTCGAGAATCCGTGTTCTGATTTCCTGATATCCGATATTTGGTGCCACGATGGTCCTAGCTCTGGTGATGGAAACAGCTTTCCAATTGCACCCTGAAGTTCGAAAAAGGCCCACAACCAAACGATTCAGATAATCTGGTCAGACAACAGGGTCGGTCGAGACGAGTTCGTGGGACGCAATTTCCCAAACGCGTCTGTCATTTCATTCCGAGCAAAGAGTATATTATGAATCAATAATATGAATGCAATCTATTGTTGTAAAGCGTCCAATATTATCAATCCACGGCAGTGGCATTCTGATCTATTCATACAAAAAAGCCGGGATGACAGCATCCCGGCCTTTTCGAATTGTGCTCAGTGGAGGCGATTAGCCGCCGAAGTCGTCAAGCATGATGTCTTCGCGATCAACGCCCAGATCAAGCAGCATGTTGATCACAGACTGGTTCATGATCGGAGGTCCGCACATGTAGTATTCGCAATCTTCAGGAGCCTCATGGTTCTTCAGATATTCGTCATACAGCACGTTATGAATAAAGCCGGTGTAACCGTCCCAATCATCCTCAGGCAGCGCATCGGAGAGTGCCACATGCCATTCGAAGTTTGGATTTTCCGCGGCCAGTTGATCAAAGTCCTCAACAAAGAACATTTCACGCTTGGAGCGAGCCCCATACCAGAAGGTGATCTTGCGATCGGTCTTGATCCGCTTCAACTGATCAAAGATATGCGACCGCATCGGTGCCATACCGGCACCACCACCGACAAAGACCATTTCTTTCTTGGTATCGCGGGCGAAGAACTCACCGAACGGACCGGAAATGGTGACCTTGTCACCCGGCTTGAGATTAAAGATGTAGGACGACATCTTGCCCGGAGGCAGATGATCCTGACCCGGAGGTGGCGAAGCGACACGCACATTGAGCATGATGACGCCTTTTTCTTCCGGATAGTTGGCCATGGAATAGGCGCGCTCGACCGGCTCATCAACCTTGGAGGTGAATTTCCAGAGATTGAACTTGTCCCAGTCCTCGCGATATTCCTCTTCGATGTCGAAGTCGGTGTAGTTCACGACATGGGCCGGAGCTTCGATCTGAATGTAACCACCTGCGCGGAAGTTGACATTCTCGCCTTCCGGCAGTTCGAGCACCAGATTTTTGATGAAGGTCGCGACGTTTTCATTGGACTTGACGGTGCATTCCCACTTCTTGACGCCGAAGACTTCTTCCGGCACCTCGATGACCATGTCCTGCTTGACGGCCACCTGACAGGACAGGCGATCGCCTTCGCGCGCTTCACGCTTGGTGATGTGGGTTTCCTCAGTCGGCAGAATCGAGCCGCCACCATCAAGGACCTTACAGCGACACTGGGCACAGGTCCCACCGCCACCGCAAGCGGATGGAACGAAGATTTTTTCGCCAGCCAATACGCCGAGCAGTTTGCCACCAGCCGGTACGGAAATCGTACGCTCGCCGTTGATGGTGATGTTCACATTGCCGCTCGAGACCAGACGGCCACGGGCAAACAGGATGAGGAACACCAGGGCCAGCACGATCAGGGTAAAGAACGTGATGCCTAGGGTAAATTCTTGCATTTCAAATCTCCCTTACAGCTTCACGCCGGAGAAAGCCATGAAGCCCATGGCCATCAACCCTGCAGTGATGAAGGTAATGCCGAGACCCTGAAGACCCGCCGGGATATCAGAATATTTCAGCTTTTCACGAACGCCTGCCATGGCGGTGATTGCCAGCGCCCAGCCAACACCGGAGAAGATGCCGTAGGTGGTGGCTTCAGCGAAGTTGTAATCACGCTCCACCATGAAGAGCGAGCCACCAAGAATGGCGCAGTTCACGGTGATCAGTGGCAGGAAGATGCCCAATGCGTTGTAAAGGGCGGGGAAGAAGCGATCGAGGATCATTTCCAGAATCTGCACCATCGCGGCGATGACGCCGATATAGGAAATCAGACCAAGGAAGCGGAGATCCACGTTGCCAAGACCCAACCATGACAGAGCCCCGTCATTCAACAGGTAGGTCAGGATCAGGTTGTTGGCAGGTACGGTAATGGCCTGCACGACCGTAACCGAGATGCCCAGACCAAGCGCGGTTTCAACCTTTTTGGATACGGCCAGAAACGTACACATACCCAGAAAGAAGGAGAGCGCAAGGTTCTCAATGAAGACAGCCTTGACGGCTAGAGAAACGAGACCTTCCATTCTTAGTGGCCTCCCTCTTGTTCAACGATTTTGAATTCACGGGCTTCGACCTGTTTTGGTTTCCAGGTGCGGAAGGCCCAGATGATGAGGCCAATCAGGAAGAAGGCGCTTGGAGGCAGCAGCAGCATGCCATTTGGCACATACCAGCCGCCATTGTTCACGGTTTCCAGAATGGTGACGCCGAACAGCGAGCCAGCACCGAACAATTCACGGACAACGCCAACCAACATCAGGATCAGCGTGTAGCCCAGACCATTGCCCACCCCGTCAAGGAACGAAGCGACCGGAGGGTTCTTCATGGCGAAGGCTTCCGCGCGCCCCATCACGATGCAGTTGGTGATGATCAGGCCAACAAAGACCGACAGGGTCTTGGAGATCTCGAAGGCATAGGCCTTGAGGATCTGGTCAACCAGGATCACCAAAGAGGCAATGATGATCATCTGCACGATAATGCGGATGTTGTTCGGGATATGGTTACGGATAACCGAGATGAAGAAGCTGGAGAAAGCCGTGACGAAAATCACGGCGATCGACATCACAGCAGCCACCTTCAGCGAAGAGGTCACCGCGAGCGCAGAACAGATGCCCAGAACCTGGAGGGTGATCGGGTTGTTATCGACCAACGGATCCAGCATCATTTCCTTTTTGCTTGGTTCAGACATTAAGCCTCTCCCGCTTTAAGGTTGTCGAGGAATTGCTTGAAGCCCTGATCACCCATCCAGAAACGAACGAGATTATCAACGCCGCGTGCTGTCAGCGAAGCACCGGCAAGGCTGTCAATGTGATAGTCTGCCATGTTGGCGGACGGAACACCCTTGGCAACAGTGATTTTCACTGCACCATCCTCGTCATAGATTTTTTTACCGGGCCACAGGGCCTTCCAGTTCGGATTGTCGACCTCAGCGCCGAGACCCGGCGTTTCAGCATGTTCGTAGAACTGGAAGCCGGACACTTCGTTGCCGTCGGACTTCAGAGCCACAAAGCCATAAAGGGTCGACCACAGACCATAGCCATGAACCGGCAGAATGATCGTCTGGATCTCGCCAGCATCATCACGGATCAGGTAAACCGAGGCCAGTTTGGCCTTACGACCGATGCTCGCAGGATCATCGTCCAGTTTGATGGACTGGGCTGGATCCTTGGCTGCAGCACGCTGGTCATAGGTTGCCGGATCCACCGCCTCGGTGAACTTGCCGGTTTCCAGATCGACAACGCGTGCTTCAATATTGGAGAAGGCTTCCGAGATGTTGATGCCGGGCTTGTAGAGACCAGCGACCTCGAGAATGTTGCGCTTCTTGTCCAGCACCTTGTTCTGTTCCTGAATGGGCTTGAGCGCAACAGCAGCTGCCGACACGATCATGGAGCAGAAAAGACACAGGCCAACAGCCACAATGACTGTCTTGACCGGGTTGTCCGCTGGCATCGCCAGAAAACGACCCACAGGTCCGAGATTTTTTTCAGTCGCTTCAGGCATTGCGAGCAACCCTCCGCTTGATGTTGGCACGCACGACGACATAGTCGATCAGTGGCGCAAAGATATTCCCAAACAGGATCGCGAGCATCATGCCTTCTGGGAAAGCAGGATTGATGACGCGGATCATGATGACCATGAAGCCGATCAGAACACCGTACCAGAAACGCCCCCAGTCGGTGTGAGAGGCGGTTACCGGCTCGGTGACCATGAAGAACAGACCGAAAGCATAACCACCCAGTACGAAGTGCCACCAGAATGGCATTGCGAACATCGGGTTGGTGTCGGAACCGATCAGGTTCAGCAGGGTCGCGAAGACGATGGTGCCGGCCAGACAACCGACGATCAAACGCCAGTTGGCAATCTTGGCAACCATCAGAACCAAACCGCCAATCAGGCAGGCCAGAGCCGACGTTTCGCCGAGTGAGCCATCCATGAAGCCGAAGAAGGCATCCCACCAGGTCAGGCCCATTGCTGCGAGACCTTCCATGCCCTGAAGCGCGCTGACACCAAGCGCGGTTGCGCCAGTATAGCCATCGACAGGGGTCCAGACCGCATCACCGGACATATAGGCCGGATAGGCAAAATAGAGGAAAGCACGGGCAACCAGTGCCGGGTTGAGGAAGTTTTTGCCGGTGCCGCCGAACACTTCCTTGCCCATGACAACACCAAAGGCGATGCCCAGACCAACCATCCAGAGCGGGGTTGAAGCAGGAACGATCAGCACATAGAGCACCGAGGTAACAAAGAAACCCTCGTTGATCTCGTGACCGCGGACAATTGCAAACAGCACCTCAACAGCGCCACCGACGGCCATCGTCACGGCATAGATCGGCACGAGATACATCGCACCATGCAGAATGCAGGCGATGAAGTTGTTGGGATCAAAGCCAATGCCAAGCATCGACAGGATCATGGCACGAATACCGGGCACGTCGGTCAGACCAAGTTGGGCGATCGCCGCGTTGGTGTTGTATCCGGTATTATACATGGCAAAGAGAATGCACGGGAAGGTGCAGACCCAGACATAGGACATGACACGCTTGAGATCGATGTCATCGCGCGCATGTGGCGCGACTTTGGTCACGGTCTTGGGCGTGTAAATGAAGGATTCCACCATCTCGAAGAGGGCGTAATACTTGTGCAGCTTGCCGCCTTTATGGAAATGCGGCTCAATGCTGTCGAAAAAATTGCGCAAACCCACGATTTAGCCCTCTTTTTCGA
Source organism: Cohaesibacter sp. CAU 1516 (assembly GCF_005771485.1). Lineage (NCBI taxonomy): Bacteria > Pseudomonadati > Pseudomonadota > Alphaproteobacteria > Hyphomicrobiales > Cohaesibacteraceae > Cohaesibacter > Cohaesibacter sp. CAU 1516. The sequence goes on from NZ_VANT01000005.1 coordinate 330,500, forward strand.
TTTTGGTGAGATTGATACGCAAGGCTTCGCCATACTCATATTTCGAATGGCAAATGAAACTGCACAGCGCGAGATCTTCCTCTGCAAGCTCCAGTGCACCCAGTTTCTGGGCCAGATCCGTATCGACGGTCAGGATCGCACGCAGCAGCTGGGTTGGGAGGATATCCAGCGGCATCACGCGTTCATAGGATCCGAACGGCACCATTGCACGGCGGCCACCGCGCTGGTTGGAACCGAAAGCAAATTTCTTGCCCGCACCAAAAATCGAACTCAGATGAACATTGGTGAAGGACCAACTGCCCTGTGCGGGATTGATCCAGCCAAGAACCCGTTGCTTCTCATCTTCCTCGATCAGGGTAACCTGTCGGGCAGAGTGGGAGAGGAAGGCAAACTGGTCATGGGCATGGCTACCCGAGAGAACAGAGCCGGAAATCACGCGGCAATCGATGCCGACTTCGGCTTCGCCTGCGGTGATCTCGTCGGTAGAGGCGCCAACGCGCGTGGTGATCAGACGCGGCTTGACGGCCATCGGGCCAGCCAGCGAGATCGTGCGATTGGTATCGATCTTCCCTGTGGTGAACAGGTTACCAATGGCAATCACGTCAGCGTAGGAGATCGACCAGACGGTTTTCTCTGCGCTGACGGGATCAAGGAAATGGATGTGGGTTCCGGGCAGGCCTGCCGGATGCGGACCATCGAAGCTCTCAAAGCTGACATGATCTGCCGCACTGTGCGGTAGCTTGTCATTGGCGTGGTGACAAACATAGATCCGACCTTCGGTAAGGGTCGAGATCACATCGAGACCAGCCGTGAATGCAGCGGCATTGGCTTCGATGACGACCTTCGCGTCGGCGCAAAGCGGATCGGTATCCATTGCGGTCACGAAGATCGAGTGCGGTACGCTATCCTGTTGTGGCACGTAGGAATAAGGACGCGTTTTGAAGAAGGTCCACTGCCCGCTCTCATACAAACGCTTCTGCACATTTTCACGCGAGAGATTCACCAATTGCTTGGCGTCGGTTGCCTCAAAGGTGACTTCTTCTTCCACTTCGTCCAGAGAGATGACAATCGTTTCAAGCACGCGACGTGCGCCACGATTGATCGCTGTGATGGTTCCGCCACCAGGCGCCACATACATCACATCTTCTGAAGCTTTGTGTAAAAAGAGAGGTTGACCCTTCTTGACTTTCTCCCCCTCAGCAACGAGCATCTTGGGTTTGAGGCCGATGAAGTCCCGACCATTCAAAGCCACTTTGGAGATTTTTGGCCCTTCATGAATGGTCTGGACAGGAGCGCCGGATATCGGCAGATCCAATCCTTTTTTTAGCTTCATAGCATACCTTGATTTCGTAAGTGAATTGCGCCGTTGTGGCAGCATTTGTCGAGCTTAGCAGCGTCCTCTTGCTAACGATGGAATCTTAACAATTCAAGCCCAATCGGAAGCCATTGGGTGTGTTTTGCAATTGAACCGAATGCGGAGGCCCAAAAATGGAAAATTTTTTCCGTTATTTCCACCGTTTCAATGGCAGGTTCAGGATTTTCTTGCCTTGACTTAAGACAATTTTGGTATGAAACCACCGAGCTATGGCAAATTGCAGCGGGCCGTCTCGATCCTGTCGGCAGCGATTTGTGATGTTGCAAATTTGGCAAATTAGCCAACTAAGGCCGAAAGAGTAATAGCCCTCATGTCCCTGCGTTTCCTCCCCATTGTGTCGCTCATCCTGGGCAGCCTGCTGCTGGCCGGTTGTGATCTGCTGGCAGACCAGACAGATCAATATATTTTGCGCGGCAACACGATGGGCACCTCCTACACGATCAAAGCCCTCAGGGCCCGCGGAAAAATCGACAAGGAGGCACTTTATAACGATATCAAGGCGACGCTGGATAATGCCAACGACAAACTGAACAACTGGACGGATGACACCGAGATTTCCCGGTTCAATGCGAGTCCGTCGACCAACTGGCAGGACATTTCACCGACCTTCCTTGAGGTCTTGCAGGAAGCGCAACGGATCCATGCAGAGAGCAACGGTCGGTTTGACATCACGCTCTCGCCCCTGATCGACATGTGGGGCTTTGGGCCGGAAGACAACGAGACCCTGCCCAGCAAGGCCGAAATCGATGCCGCCCTTGCCAATGTGGGGCAGGACAGCCTGCTGGAACTGCGCAACGACCCGCCGTCCTTGCGCAAGCGGCGTGGTGCGGTATCCGTCAATCTGGGCGCCATTGCCAAGGGTTATAGCGCAGATTTGATCGCCCGCACTCTTGAGAAACATGGCATTACGGATTATTTGGTAGAGATTGGTGGCGATCTGATCGCACGCGGTGTCAATGACATGGGTGTGCCATGGCGTGTCGGCATTGAAAAACCGAATGAAATCGGACGTGCGGTTCAATTGGTTGTTTCTGTCACGGATATGGGTCTGGCCACCTCGGGGGATTATCGCAATTTCTTCCTCGATGAGGAAGGTCGGCGGATGTCTCACATCATCGACCCGGTTACCGGGCGTCCCGTGACCCACAATCTCGCGTCGGTCACCGTGCTGGCAGCCGATGGCATGCGGGCTGATGGACTGGCAACAGCCCTGCTGGTGCTTGGAGAAGAGGAAGGCCGGGAAATGGCCAACCGGTTGAATATACCCGCCTATTTCATTACGCGGGAAGAGGAAGGCTTCGCCACCTCCAGCAGCAAGGCCTTTGATGCCTTGATGGCGAAACAAAACAAGGCTGCGTCAAAGGGCGATTGATCGCTTGCTTGACATTTGCCAAGACGAAGCGCCCCATCTTGATCCATAAGGTCGGGGACTGCAGGAAGCAGAATAGACTGCCCGCAAGGGCCAACTCAAGGATTACAGACATGGAAACCTTTCTCGTCGCATTCGGAGCCTTTCTTGTCGTTCTTATCGGCATGTCCGTTGGCGTGATGTTCAAGCGCAAGCCGATCACCGGGTCTTGTGGCGGTTTGAATGCGATCTCTGACAGTGACAAATGCGTTGTCTGCTCCATGCCTGTGGACCCGAACAGCCCGCTCAAAGAGCGCCTTGAATGCCCACGCAAGAAAGCCGCCCGTGAGGCAGCTGAAAAACTGGCAGCCGCAAGTTCGGCCGCCTAAAGCACTGTTTGAAAGAAGAGATAACAAGCCGCTGGCCCACTGCCGAGCGGCTTTTTTGTTGCCTGCCAATGCACTGGCGGGGTTTGCTACGATAACCAGACTGACTCTGCAATCTGATCTGGTGTATCACCCCTGAGGCACGAAGGGCACAAAAGCGAGGATAAGGAAGCAGGCGGTTGCGACCAGACCGGACAGCCAGCAATTGCGTTTCCAGTTGTCGCCCTTGCGTTTCCAATTGTCGCGGAAGACCTTGCCCGCAAGGCAGAAGATCACGAGCAGGGCAATGCCGAGATAGGAACTGGAAATCACGAGGCTGGACACTGTGAGACCTTTGGTTTTTGGCGTTGGTTTTGGCGCCAATTTATCCTAATGTGCGGCCAATGCAAGCCGTCTTGCGCATGCGTGCCTGATCACATGGCTCTGGTCGCGCGAGGCATGCATTGGTCAAGCCCAACGCCTTGGAGCCCTGCCCACTTTGTCCGTATCCGCTTCCCCCAATCACCCGGATCTGTTTGACCGCGGCACGCCGTCCATTGTGCGGCTGGCGGGCTTTTTGTCGCTGTCTGGCCTGTTTGCCACGTCGGCCATTCTGATCGACGCCAACATGGTCGGGCCGATTGGTGATGAAACACTGGCGGGGCTTGGTCTGGCTGGCAGCCTCTATGGTCTGTTCATGGCGCTGCTGTTCGGGATTGGTTCGGCCTCACAGATTGTGCTGACACGCGCTTTTGGTGAGGATAGCCCCCAGCTCTTTGCCCAACGCCTGCGGCTGTTGCTCGGTCTGGGGCTCGGCATCAGTCTGGGGCTGGTGCTGTTGTTCCGATTCAACATCCATTTTCTGGTTGATCATCTGGCCAGCACGTCCGGGGTCGGGTTTGCTGCCAAGCGGTATTTGGAGCTGATGGTCTATGGCCTGCCGATCAGCTTCTGTGCCTATTTGTTGTCGTTGTCATTCGATGTGCGACGGCAGGCATCGCGCGAGCTTTGGGGCTTTGCCATCGAGGTGCCGCTCAATGTCACGCTGAATGCGCTGTTGATCTATGGCTGGCTTGGAGCGCCGGAGCTGGGCATCAAGGGGGCGGCGATTGCCACCTTGATCAGCCAATCCGCCCGGCTGGCTTTCCTGCTGTTGCAGCTTTCTCGCGATCCCTATTTTCGCTCGACTTCTGTCCATACCGACACACACACTGAACAGGAGGCCCGTTCAGCCCCGCCCCTTCCCCGTTCGGTTCTCGTGCCTGTGACGATGAATGTAGCGGCCTTGATCGTCGGTGCTCAGGCCTACCAGTTGCTGTTCGCCCAGCTTTCCTACCTGCATTTTGCCGCGATGGCGTTGATGGCTCCATGGTTGTCGATCTCCAACGTGTTGGGCCGCTCTATCGCCCTGTCGGCAACAATCACCTGTGCAGATCTGCCCAAGGGCAGCGATGCGCTCCATGCTGCAATCCGCTCCAATCTCGCGGCCTTGCGGGTATTGGCACCACGCCTTGCCTTGTTGTTTATCGCGGCAACCCTTCTGACCGGTGGCTTGTCCTGGCATATATCAGGGGCCGTGCGAATCAATTTCATGCTGCTGATACCGGAAGCCGCGCTTCTGGTGCTGATTCGAACCCTTTCGGTGACAATCACCGCGATTTTACGATCAACCGATCGGCCCAAATGGGTCTTCTGGGTGCAGTTGGCCCTGCAATGGGGCTTTGGACTGCCACTGTTGCTGGCGACGATCCTGTTGTTTGAGCTGCCGATTTTTGTCGCCTTTGGTTTCTTGCTCTGCGAGGAATTGCTGCGTCTGATCATTATGGGACTGCGTTTGCGTCATCTTTTGGTCGCGAACAGCAAGAAGTAGAGGCGGCGCTCTTTCGCGGCGAGAAATTTTATGCCATGGCTGAGACAGAATAAGAAATAACCTTCCGAGCCTCCCATGCGAAACAATTCTCTTCTTGCCTATGGTCTTCTTGCCATTGCCACTCTGAGCTGGAGTGGCAATATTGTCATAGGTCGCGCCGTGCGCAGTGACCTGCCGCCATTGGGCATGACATTCTGGCGCTGGAGCCTGTGCTGCCTCATCCTTCTCTTCTTCACTGCTCCGCGTCTCAAGGCATCTTTGCCGATCCTGAAGCGCGAGTGGAAGCTTTTGCTGGTGATGGCGGCGACAGGCATCGGAACCTTCAATCCATTGCAATATGTCTCTCTTCACACCACGTCTGCCATCAATGTGACGCTAATTCTGGCGACCTGCCCGGCCTTCATGGCCTTGCTGTCGGTGCTGTTTCTAAAGGACCGTCTAGGGCTGGCTCAGATTGCCGGCATTGCGATCTCCTTCATCGGTGTTGCGATTGTCATCACCGACGGGGACCTGCAGACGCTGCGAGAGGTACAGTTCGCCATCGGCGATATCTTCATGCTGTGTGCAGCGATCATCTGGGCTTTCTATTCCATCGCGGTCAAAAAGCGCCCTGCCGATCTGGATCCCCTGGTCATGCTGACTGTGATCACCGGTGCCGGGTCGATGCTATTGCTGGGCCCCTATCTCTGGGAGACATTCACCTACAAGGCGATGCCCGTTTCAACGACCGCATTCCTGACAGTCGGTTACATCACACTCATTGCCTCGCTTCTGGCCTATGTCTGCTACAATAAGGCGGTGAGCCTGATTGGCCCTTCCAAGGCGGGGCCAGCCATCCATCTGATGCCCGGATGGGTTGCGATTCTGGCTTTTGTCTTTTTGGGAGAACGGCTGGAAAGCTATCATTTGTTGGGCATTGCCTGCATCGCGGCAGGCATATTTCTCAATAGCCGTAAAGCTCGTATAAAGGCCTAGTTTGCAATAGAAAACTCCGAACTTTTACCCCGGTTGATCACATAAAATTCTCAAAATTGCGTCTATTTAGCAGAAAATGTAGCGCCCCTCTTCCATTTGTTGCTCATATATGCCCATAGGTTGAAATAGGACCAATTGTCGGCCCCATCTTCGAGCTGGAGGGATCATGATGATCGTGGAGAATATTCCCTGCGAAACGATAGCAGGGCAAAAGCCTGGAACGTCCGGTCTTCGCAAGAAGACACGCATATTCATGGAGCCGGGCTACCTCGAAAACTTCATCCAATCGGTGTTTAACGCGATCGGGGGAGGTGAAGGCAAGTCGTTCGTCGTGGGCGGCGATGGGCGCTACTTCAACCGCAAGGCCATTCAGACCATTCTCAAGATGGCGGCAGCCAATGGCGCCAAGAAGGTGATTGTCGGCCAAAATGGTATTCTGTCGACGCCAGCAGCCTCACATCTCATTCGCAAAAACCAGACCAATGGTGGCTTCATTCTGTCAGCCAGCCACAATCCCGGTGGGATCAAGGCCGACTTCGGGGTGAAATACAACGTCGCCAATGGTGGACCTGCACCAGAAGCCGTGACCGAAGCGATTTTCAAAGAGACATTGCTGATCTCCAGCTACAAAATGGCCAACGCACCGATGATTGATCTTGCCACAGTCGGCACGAGCATGTTGGGCGATATGGAAGTCTCGGTGGTCGATCCGGTCGCCGACTACAAGGAGTTGATGGCCTCCCTGTTTGACTTTGTTGCCATCCGCAACCTGTTTGCCGGTGGCTTTTCCATGGTGTTTGATGCCATGCATGCGGTCACGGGACCTTATGCCAAATCCATTTTGGAAGACACGCTCGGCGCGCCGAAAGGCACGGTTGTCAATGGGTCGCCAAGTGAAGATTTCGGTGGCGGTCATCCGGATCCGAACCCGGTCTGGGCCAAACCTCTTTATGATTTGATGATGTCCGATCAGGCACCATGCCTAGGCGCTGCCTCCGACGGGGATGGCGACCGGAACATGATTCTAGGTCACGGCATCTATGTCACCCCTTCGGACAGCCTTGCCGTATTGGCCGACAATGCCCATCTGGCCCCGGCCTATTGCAAAGGCATCGCCGGAATCGCCCGCTCGATGCCGACCAGCGCGGCCAGTGATCGTGTGGCGCTCAAGAAGAAAATCGGCTGCTACGAGACCCCGACCGGTTGGAAGTTTTTCGGCAACCTGCTCGATGATGGCAAAGTGACCATCTGTGGCGAGGAAAGCGCGGGGACCGGCTCGGACCATGTGCGGGAGAAAGACGGTCTATGGGCGGTTCTGCTGTGGCTGAATATTTTGGCCGAGCGCCGAGAACCGGTAAAGACTGTTCTCGAATCCCACTGGGCACATTATGGCCGCGATTATTATTCCCGGTATGATTATGAAGATATCGACAGCAAGGTCGCTGAAGATCTGATGCAGTCCTTGCGTGATCGACTGAGCGAACTGCCGGGCCAGGTCTTTGCCGACAAGTCTGTCGAGAAGGCCGACGAGTTTTCCTACGAGGACCCAGTCGATGGTTCCATCAGCGCCGGTCAGGGCCTGCGGGTCTGGTTCTCGGGCGGGGTACGTGTGGTGTTCCGCCTCTCGGGCACCGGTACGCAAGGAGCGACCCTGCGCGTTTATCTGGAGCGCTACGTGCCACCGACCGGAGAGTTGGATCTGGACACGCAAGTGGCTCTTTATCCCGTGGTCAAATCCATGCTGGAGCTGACCCAACTGGAACAGCATATCGGGCGCAAAAAGCCTGACGTGATCACCTGATCGGCCTGCTCTTTTCTGACAGATGAGCAGTGAAAAGTAAAAAGCGGCGCCGGATTGACAGCGCCGCTTTCTCTTTAGGTCAGCATGTTTGGGGGACCGGCTGACCACGCCGAAGGAAGATTATTCTTACCCTTGGCGCATTCCAAGACTGTCATGGGGGATGACAGATCCTTGAAGTTTCCTTTCTTTCTCTTGCATTGAGGTTCCTTCATCGGTCATCCGACCTTGCGAACCTCGACGAGGAACTCGACCAGCTCCTTGCGCAAGACGTCAAGATTGTCTTCCTGCTGCACAAGACGATCAGAAACACCCAGCACTTCACCGGCGGTGCGTTCGGTGACGGCGGTCGCATCATTCACTTCATTGATACCGCGGGTGACATCCTTGGTGCCACAGGCAGCTTCTTCGACGCTGGTGGCGATTTCCTGTGTCGCAGCGCTCTGCTCCTCGACAGCAGCGGCGATGGCCGTGGAAATCTCACTGACCTTTTCGATGGTCGCTGAAATTTCATCATTTGCCCGCACTGCGCGCCCCGTTGCCCCTTGCAATCCCTCGATCTGATTGGAGATTTCTTCCGTTGCGCTGGCCGTCTGGGCCGACAGATTCTTCACTTCCTGCGCCACAATGGCGAAGCCCTTGCCGGCATCTCCGGCCCTTGCAGCCTCAATGGTGGCGTTGAGTGCGAGCAGGTTGGTCTGGGCCGCGATATCGGAAATCAGAGAAACCACTTCACCGATTTGCTGGGACGCGGAGGCAAGGCCGGAAATCTCACCACTCATATCATGGGATTTGTCGACCGACGTTTTCGCAATGCTGGAACTCTTGACAACCTGACGGTTGATCTCGGAGATTGAAGCGCTCAACTCCTCGACGGCGGCAGCAACGGACTGCATGTTGGCAGAGGCCTCTTCTGCACCAGCGGCGACGATGACCGCCTGTTCCTGCGCGCCATGGGATGCGTTGGAGACCTTGCCGGACGAGGTTTTCAGCTCGGCGATCATCTCTTTCATGTCAGTGGTGATCTGATCGAGATTGGTTTCGAACTTCGTCCCCATTTCGGAGAAGGCATCGTGGCGTTGCTTGATCTTGTAGGTTGCCCGATTGATGCTTTCCGCTGCCAGCTTGAAGTTGCCAACCATGCCTTTTTCCGCAATGAGCCGGAAATGCTGGTTGCGGGACACATAGTCCAGACAAGCCTTGGATTCTCGGATATAGGCGTCTGTTCGGTCGATGAGCAAATTGATGGCATGCATCAGCTCACCCGTTTCACCTTTATCGGTAATGTTTAGAATTCGGGCTTCGAAATCGCCGTCGGCAACCGCCTTGCAAACTTCAGTTGCCCGTTTGATAGAAGAGTTTTTGTTCGAGAAAACCATGGGATCATTCCAAATCTGGTTCGGTCACACCGATATCAATACCAATTTCACGTCAAACATCAGCGATACCCGCGCCGCCTTCTTTGCCCTACTGTTGCAATGAACTCGTCATAGGCGACCTGCTTCTCAACCAGAAGATCATTCAACATTGTCTCGGCCAGATGCATCCCGTCCTTGCGATTTGCGGTCGACTTTTCCTTGGCCACAAGGTCCTTGTAAAGTGGAATGATATGTTGATCGAGAATGTCCCGATCCGGTACGCGGCGGTTCGAATGATAACCGACAATCTTGCCCGATTTGTCCCAACTTGGCGTCACATGCGCATAGACCCAGTAATTGTCGCCATTCTTGGAACGATTGTTGACATAGGCGAAAATTTCCTTGCCCTGCTCGAGCGTACTCCAGAGCAGCTTGAAAATGCAGCGAGGCATCTCCGGATGCCTGATCAAGCTGTGCGGCTGGCCAAGGACTTCCTTTTCCTGATAGCCAGAAATGTCCAGAAAAATCTTGTTTGCATAGGTCAGACGACCCTTGAGGTCGGTCTTGCTGACAATGATGTCATCATCACCGAAATACCGTTCATTGCCGCTTAGAAAGGTCTCAACTGCCATTCCTTATTTTCCCCACTTCAATCCCATCCACGGGCGTCCCGGTCCGGTTGCTTCGAGTGTAGCTATAGCTCTATCACCAGCTTTAACCACGGCGGTTAAAAGAGTTTTAAACTCTAAACATAAGCGGATTTACCACGGTGCAACGCACATAAATCACGTCTTCCGGTGGAACTGCTTGACCCGAGTTGAAAATTTTTATCGTTTATTTTCAATAATTTATTTATTGTAAGCAACCTTAGATAAAATAAATCGTTTTGCACACCTATTTTCCATACTTGCAATAAGTAGATCACCCTATTACCAAAAATACAAACTTTTCGCCCCTTCATATTTCGTACCGATACGTACATTACAGGTGTGTAAGCCTGACTTTTTACCCGCTAGTCGAGAATCCTATGGATCTGCATGCGCCGTTTGGGGCATACCGGATGAGAACCTTCCCCCAGTCCCTTTGACAGAACGAGACGGCTGCATGGCACCCTTGCACTTCAACAGAGATTTCACCCCAGACTATGGACAGGCCATAAAGCTGTCTTCCGGTGTGCGTCGGGTGACTTGCAACAATCCCGGTCCCTTCACTTATCTGGGCACCAACAGTTACATCATTGGCGAGGGAGACGTTGCCATTCTCGATCCCGGTCCAGCAGATGAAGCCCATATCAAGGCTCTGTTGCGGGCAACCGAAGGGGAAACCATCAGCCATATATTGATCAGCCATACTCATGTGGACCATTCGCCCGGAGCCGCTCTGTTGCAACGGCATTGTGGTGCACCAATCTATGCGGAAGGTCCGCACCGACCGGCCCGTGCGCTGCATCTGGGGGAGATGAACCCGCTTGATGCCTCGGCGGATCTGGACCTACAGATTGATCATCGGGTCGGGGATGGCGATCGCATCAACGGCAAGGACTGGAGCCTTGAAGTGCTTCATACGCCGGGCCATACGACCAATCATCTCTCCTTTGCATTCACCGATGGATCGGGGATGTTTTCCGCTGACCATGTGATGGCATGGTCAACTTCCATCGTTGCCCCACCGGATGGGTCGATGGCCGAGTTCATGGATAGCCTGGAAAAACTGATGGGCCGGAATGATGCGGTCTACTGGCCCGGCCATGGGGGCGTGTTGCACGATCCCGCTCCGTTTCTGGTGGGACTGAAAGAGCACAGGCTTGCTCGTGAACAGGCTCTGATCGATCGGCTGCATGCGGGAGATGAGACGATCCCTGCCATGGTCGCGACGGTCTACAAGGATACGGATCCATCCCTGCATGGGGCGGCAAGTCTGTCCATGTTTGCCCAAATGGAATATCTGGTCGAACGGGGTCGCGTGCGCTGCCTTGATGCGGTCCCCTCGCTAAGGGCCCGATTCAAACTGATCGGTTAGCCCCGGATCCTTCCCACTGCTGCCTCAGTCTCCAACGCTGTTGTCGGTGATCAGCCAGTGCGCACCGTTGCATCAGGACGACGTTTGGGTTTTGGCCGAGGCAATGGCCCCTGCTCCAACCGACGCTGTCGCTTGATTTCCTCCAGCTGCAACTCGAAATGCTGCACACCTTGTTCCAACCGCTCCTGCACAGAGGCAAAGAAGCCCTGAATGCGGCGAGCATTGAGGCCAAGATCGTGCGGCCCCCAAAGCGAGGCGGAGCGCATATCGACGATGGTGGCAAACTCGCTATCAGGAATGAGGCGGATTGCCATCACATAGTGCAAGCCGGTGACAAGGGAACGGGTATGAGCCTCAAACAGCGCCCCATCAATGCTGTCGCGCTGGTCGGTTTGCCGGATGATGTCCCATTTCGCCTTCTTCAACTCGTCTTCCACCACCAGATAGACCAGCTCGCTGGAATGATCGATGTAAAGGCTTTCAAGGTCCGGATAGGCCAAAGCCTGTTTTTCGCGCACTTCGAGACTGCCAACATCAAGGGAATTGTCCGAATCATGGCGATAGGTCCAGGCCGCGCTGAATTCTGGTGGCTCAACCGGATTGGTCGACAAGTCGGAAAAGGCCGGGCGGGAAAAGTAGAAATAGGCCAGAGTCAGGGCAGGAAGGATGATGATAAGGCTGCGCAAGAAGGTTCCCCACAGCCGCTGACCACCCCGATAGCCTTCAAACCAGATGGCAGGAAAGGCTACCAAACTGGCGAGAATTGACAGAAAAGACAGAGCGATGGCAGCTCCAAAGCAATAGACTGCGATGGAAGGATGCATCCCGCCAAACCGCATCAGCAGGAACGAGATGATCGCAACGGGTATGGTCAACCGTGCCAACCACAGCGCCCAAACCGCCATTCGGGAGGACTTGAACTTGTATTTCCCCGACATCAATCCGCTCTCGTCGCCTTCGTTTCGCCAGTCCCATTCAGGCCATAGGCCTTGCATCTGGCCGTTGACGACGCACCGTCAACTGGCGTGCAGCTTAGAGCCGATTGCGCACAATCTCAATTGCCGTTAGGCAGAAGAGGCACAAAAAAAGCAGAAGGCCGATGACCTTCTGCTTCGCGTGTCTTGGAGGGGATCCATCAGATGGATCAGGCCCCGGCAACCCAACGCTTGGCGCTCTGGGCAACATGCGCACCAAAATGCACGGCAGTGCGATGATCGGTTGCCGGGGGCGCCACATCTGCCCCCTGATCGGCGTTGGCCTGCGCCATCATGCCGAGATAGGAGCCGATACGGTTGAGATCTTCCTGGCTTGCTTCGGAGGTGTTGTTGCCGGGCATCATGCCGGTGGGGATCCAGATCATGCCATGCTGGGCCGCAAAGACAGACATCTGAATGAGAGAATTGAGCTTATCGCCGGATTGCGAGGCAGAAACGGTGAAGCCGGCTGCGACCTTGCCTTTCCAGCCATGAGCGAACCAGACTTTGGAGCTTTCATCCATGAAGCCTTTGAACTGGGCCGACACGGAGCCCATATAGGTCGGGCTGCCAAAGATGATGGCGTCGGCGGCGGCCAACTTGTCCCAATCCTTGTTTTCGTCGTCTGCCTTGATCAGTTCGATGGATACGCCCTCGACGTCGGCTACCCCTTTGGCTACTGATTTGGCGATGGCTTCAGTGTGGCCATAGCCACTGTGATAGACGAGAATGACAGAGACTTCGCGATGATCAGACATGATATTTTCCTTCATTGCTCACTTGGGAGGAAAGTAAAATTTGAGGCGGGTCACCATGATCGTCTGGCACGTCCTGACTGCCCGCTGATAGTCAAGAAAATATTCATTGATCTCATGAACTCAAATGCATTAGAGTAATGTCTATTATGAAGAATATCGATCACTTATCCCTCGACGGCCGTTCGCTCTATATGTTGCGGCAGATTTATGAGTTGCGATCCGTAACAGAGACGGCACGCCTTCTAGGCGTCACGCAATCTTCTGTCAGTCACTCGCTTGATCGGCTGCGCGGATTGCTCGGCGATCCGCTTTTCATCAAGGTCGGGCGATCAATGGTGCCGACCGAGCGTGTCGAAGCAATGATGGACGGCATTGATCAGGTTTTGCAGGGGATTGAGGACCTGTACAGCCAGAGTGATTTCAATCCGGCCCAGTCCAAGGACCGTTTCTCGATCATATGCAACGATTTTGAGCATGACTTGTTGGTGCCGGAAATTTTCAAACGGCTGATACAGGAAGCCCCAAACAGCAGCCTGCGGACTCATCAGCGGCATGTGACGCAGACCTCCTCCCAATGCAATGGCTTGGTGGATCTGGAGCTGTGCCCCTATCCACCGCAGGACGCGGCGGATTTGGTGATTTCGAAAATCTGCACGGATCATCAGATCACCTACTATGATGCGTCTGTGCGAGATGCACCTGACACTCTGGAGCAGTTTCTGGAAGCAGACCATGCCATTCTGTGCCTTGGTCATGACGAAGACACCCATATCGACCGCTATCTCAAGGCTCGTGGCCTCAGCCGCAAGGTTTCCTATCTGGGGCCAAATTTCTCGGCCGCAGCAACGCTTGTCCGCGGCTCCAACATGCTGGCCACAGCACCGTCGCGGATGGCCAACTCGATCTTTCGTGATTTCGCCTGGGTCAAAACACCCGTACCGCTGGATCCAATCGACTTCTACATGGTGTGGCATGTCCGCAACCGCCATTCACCTCGGCACAAATGGTTCCGCGATCTGGTCAAGTCTGTGGCCCGGACATTGCCTGCGGATCTACAAAGCCCATCTCAATAAGCCAACATGAGGATCCAGTCCCCATGAATAACGCATGTGGGTCAGCCCCCTTCATTCGCGCTGCCAGACGATCGGACCTTGCCGCGATTGCCAACCTTCAGTTGGCCAGTTGGCGGGATGCCTACAAATCATTTCTGCCGCCGAGCTATCTCAGAGACAGGGCGGAACAGGATGTCAGAGCCTACTGGGACCGGTGTCGCATCAGACCGGAAGATCTATTGCTGGTTGCATTCGACACGCAGGATGAGGAGCGGATGGTGGGGTTCATTGCGGTCTGGTGTCGCCCGAACCCGTTCATCGACAATCTGCATTGTGACCCTACGGAAACTGGCAAAGGCATTGGAAAAACTTTGATGGCAGCTGCTTTTAAACAGCTTTTATTGCGAAAGAAACGAACGGTCGCACTGTCTGTCATCACTGAAAATGTCAGAGCACGAGACTTTTATCTGCGACTTGGTGGTAACCCTTTAAAACGGCAGAAAGAGGAAATTTTCGGCAATCCTGTCAATGTTGACATCATTGTCTGGAATGACATCGATACAATGGGAAACTGGTAAAATGGCAGGTTTCTGCGATTTCAACATCTTAATCAAAGTGTAAATTCGTCAGTCGCAACCAAAATCTGGTAAATCGGCTCCATCCATTCAAATTGTCAAAGTTGAGTACGTATTTCTCCCTATTTCAATATTTGATTATTGACCAATAACTGATCCATTTCCCCTTTGTTTTCGGCAATCGCAACTTTAACTTGTTATCAAGGACTTTCTTATTAAATCAATATTTACTGCTGATGCTTTACCTGTTTGAGCATCAGTCTGTCTAATTTTGTTTAAGTTGCAGCAAAAAAGCAATGAGCAAAAAAAAGGCAAGGATGAGGCGAAGGAACCTGTTCCGCCCGAGAAGGATCGTGGATCCAATCATAGGCTTAACAGGCAAATTTTATGGGGCGATTCATGCCAATCGAGCACCCACAAGGCGAGCGAGACATTGTTACGTTGTCAGATGTGATGGCTGTAAGCGCTCCCATATGGGTCTTTGATATCGACAGATGTCGGATCATCTGGGCGAATGATGCAGCCCGCCGTCTTTGGCAGGCAGAGAGCCTTGAGGCACTCTATCAGCGTGATGTCAGCAAGGATCTCGGCCCCCAACTTGTCGATCGGCTTTCCGGCTATCAGAAAATCTTCGCAACCGAATCCAACACCTTCAAGGAGCTCTGGACGCTCTATCCAGACGATGAAGAACAGCGCTACGAAGTTCAACTTCGGCGACACACCCTGTCCGATCACCGGGTTGGTGCCCTTTGCACGGCGCGAGAAGTGCCCGCCCGGAGCACAGATCGACTGCACAGCGTCAAGGCTCTGAACAATATCCCTGTTTGCATCACCCTATTCTCAATGAATGGGGAGCCGATTTATGCAAACAAGCATGCACACGATGTTTACGGCGATGATCAGCTTTCGCTCAAAGCCCGGTTTCTGGACAAGGCCGACTATGCGCACCTGCTTGAGGCACTGGAGCATGACAACAAGGCCACAGCAATCTGCGAAGTTTCCGTTCAGGACGGGATCAGATGGCATGAGATTTCAGCACGCAACTGCAATGATGCGCAAACTGGCGAAGCGAGTTACATCCTGTCCGAGGTCGATGTTACCGGCCTGAAGGAACAGGAACGACGGATCAGCTTCATGGCCCATCATGACATGCTGACCGGTCTGCACAGCCGCAATTATGTCAATAACGAGTTTCCGGGCATTCTGAGCAAGCGCATTCGCGAAAACAAGCCGATGGCGATGTTGCTGATCGATCTGGATAACTTCAAGACGATCAATGACACAATGGGCCATATGGCTGGCGACCAATTGCTGGTCCACATCGCCTTGATTCTCGACCGATTGGTGGGCGCCCGTGCCTCGATCGGGCGGTTGGGTGGTGATGAATTCATCGTCCTTTTGCCGTTTGAAACCAAGACGGAGCTGGAAACGGTTTGCGTTGACTTGCTCAAGGAGCTTTCATCCGAATGCATGATCGGCGGCCACATGGTCCACAGCCGCGCCAGCATCGGCATCAGCATATGCCCTGAGCACGGATCCGATGTTTCCACGCTGATGCGCCATGCAGACCTTGCTCTTTATGAGGCCAAGGACGCCGGGCGTGATACCTATCGCTATTTCCGTCAGGATTTACAGCAGGCAGCGATCCTCAAGCAGACGCTGGAGAAAGACCTCACCCGCGCCATGAGCGAAGGGGAGTTCAGGCTTTACTATCAGCCGCGGGTCGATTGTCTCAAGCAAACAATCCTCGGTGCCGAAGCCCTGATGCGCTGGTATCATCCCGAGCAGGGCGTCGTTCCGCCGGGCATGTTCATTGAAGCGCTTGAAGAAACCGGCATGATCCATCAGGTGGGCGACTGGATTGTGACACAGGCCGGTCGCGATCAACGCAGGATGGCCGCTGAAGGCTTCGATTTGCCAATTTCGATCAATATTTCGCCTAAACAGTTCGAGCGCCCCGATTTCGTCTCGCGCCTGAAGAGCAATCTGGCCAAAACCCAGTGCCCTCCAAGCCGCATCGAAATCGAAATCACCGAAAGCATGCTGGTGGGTGAAGGCTTCGACGCCAAACAAACCCTGCTCGATCTGCGCCGGGCCGGTTTCTCGATTGCCGTTGATGATTTCGGCACCGGATATTCGAACCTTGCCTATATCCATCAATATCCAATCTCGGTGCTCAAGGTTGACCGATCCTTCATTCAGATGATCGAAGATCAGACCTCGGTGGTCAATATGATCCTGTCCCTCTGTCGGCTGGTCGGCATCACCGCCGTTGCTGAAGGGGTGGAGACGATGGATCAGTTGGAATGGCTGCAGCTCAATCATTGCAACCAATATCAAGGCTACCTCTTCTCAAAACCGCAACCGCTTGATGCCTTTTTGAAGATCCTGCAGGACCCACCCAAATTCATCCAGTTGGCTGTGGCTGGTGAGAATGGCGATCTGGAAATCTCCTGGGCTTGATCCGACACACCCGCCATTGATCCGGTTGGGCACATCTCCCCTTACACCCCCGTTACTCGCGCCTTTCATCTGCCCTGTTTGGTGCGCCAGAAAGTGGCAAGCCAGCATGGAAATGCGAATGATCGGTCAGCCAGTAACCCCAATGGCAGAGCGGCGGCGATCCTGACGATTTTCATAGAGAATAGCGGTCATTACCAAGGCACAGCCTGCTGCCTGGGCCAGTCCGGGGCGTTCTTCGAACACCAGAATGCTCAAGCCCAGCACCCAGACTGGCTCAAGGCTCATGATCAAGCCCGCCTTGGCAAGACTGACCCTTTGCTGCCCAGCAAATTGCAGGATAAAGCGGACATAGGTGCACAGCACGAGGCTGGCGGCAAACCATCCCCATGTTTCCAGACCGGGCATCTGGTCAGGCAGACCTTCTACTGGGAAAGCCGCGGACAGGATGATGATGCCCGCAAAGAACAGAAAGCCTGATGTGGTCTGCATGGCGTTGAGGCTATTGAGCCTGTTTTTGACCAATGCAAGTCCGAAGGCCAAGAGCAAAGCTGCAACCGTAAAATAGAGATGCGCCATCTCGACCCGCGCTCCCGGTCCCAGAAAAAGACACGCCAGACCAATCGCAGCAAGGGCGATGGCAATTGCCGTTGAGCGATAAAAGGCCCAACCAAACAGCATCACCCCCAAAAAGGGCACCATCAGATTGCTGGTCGAGGAAATGAAGGCAGACACGCCGGGGCTGGTGGTCTGGGCCAACCCTTGCGTCCAGCAAATCATCGACAGGGCAAAAAACAGAGCACCGGGCAGGATCTGAAAAAAGAAGCGCCGATCGATCAGGGACCGCAGGTGGCCTGTCGTGGCAGCAACTGCGACGCCTGCCAGAAAAAAGCGGCTGCCGATGAAGAGTAAGGGAGGCAGTCCCTCAAGAGCATGAATCGAAAAGATCCAGCCCGCACCAGCCAGAAAGGAGGCGAGGAACAGCAGCAGGGTCGCATTGACGGAGGATATGCCCATATGCGCGGTTTTCATTGCATCTCCAAAGTGAAGACGAGCCCGGGACAGATCGTCCCGAGCTCGTGAAAGATGCGACAGCAATAGCAACCACTGCCTGCCTAGACAAGCAAATCTTCCATTTCCGGGGCGGCTATGAAGCGCCATTTGCGCAAAGGACCTGCCATCACATTGAGATAATACATTTCGATGCCGTAGGGCGTGCCGCAAGGATGGTAGCCACGAGGCACGCAGACCACATCCCCATCATGCACCGCCATCGTTTCATCAAGCGAGGCATCATCAGTATAGACCCGCTGAACGCCAAAGCCGTTGCTCGGATTGAGGCGATGATAATAGGTTTCCTCAAGGAAAGTGATGTCCGGGTAATTGTCTTCATCATGGCGATGGGACGGATAGGAAGACCAGTTTCCTGCCGGAGTGAAAACTTCGGTCACCAGCAGGCTGTCGCAGAAATCCTGCTCATCCATGGCGATGACATTGACGAAGCGCTTATTGGCGCCCTCGCCGCGCTCATCAAGACTGATGTCAGCAGGGCCGATATGGCGAGCCTTGTGGCCGGACAGGCCCGGAGCCTTGCAGACAGCGATGGTGCAGTCGGTGGTCGCAACCGCTTTCCAGCTTTCACCATTGGGGATATAGAGGCAATGTGGCGGGATCTTCTCGAACACATTCATCCGGTCGCCGAGCTCGCCCCAGGTCTGCCCGGCAGCATCAAACTGGGCCTTGCCTTCCACCATGACCAGCATCACTTCCTGATCGCCTGTCTCACCGGATGCCACTTCCCCGGCATGCAGTTTGTGGACGTCGAAGCCAACATAGCGCCATCCGGCGGATTCCGGGGTGATTTCTTGCACTTTGCCATGGGTCGCCTGAGGGCGATGAAGTAGATTTGCCATGTGGAGCCTCTCCCTGCCTTGTGTTGCCCATATATATCAATCGGTGGCTTGGCGTGGCGGCAACACAGCGCCCAAGAGCCATCCAGTCATACCGATCCCTATTTCGTAACTATGCCCAATCGAAGTATTTGTCGATCAGACCTCCCAGTCCTGCCATCAGATTTATCATACTTCGTCGGGCTTTTCCTCATTTTTTGTGACCGGTTGCAATTTTTTGATCAAAAAGACCATGTCCAAGTCGGATATTTGACGCATTTTGGCAGCCAGCCTACGCCCATTCGAATCGCAATATCAGGCATATTTCCGTAATTTGTTTGCCTATTGCACCGTTTGACCATCAAAAGATATCCACCGAAACCGATTGCAGAATATTTCAACCTTCAGCATTTTCACTTCGCGAATGATTAGAGGTTGGCACGGAATATGCAATTAATAAGTGCAACTTATTTCAAGAATAAAATTAAATAAATCCCACCCCTAATTTCCGGTTATCACTCTATATCGAGCACATTTTTCAACATAAACCTCGCCTTTTGAAGTAATGATGCACGTATATTTGCAGATTGACCCAACGGAATTTGCAACATTACTATTTTCTCATCTTGAAGGCGATCGCTACCTCTGTCCGCAAAGGACTTCTGGAACAAAGGCGATCCGTGCTGTCTTCGCTGTCTGGCAAACAGGCGGAATTCCAACCTTTTGGCGGGATTTCAAGCAAAGATCGACGCTTTCGGGAAGCGCGTGACACCTCACCCGAGGCACGTGACACAGGTCAGATACAAAAGCATTCAACGGATCATCGATGATGACGCCGAACGGGTTTTTGTGTCCAAATTACAGGAGTGCAACCATGGCAGTTGCAACAATCAAAGAGCTGGATGCTCTGGTCGCCCGCACCGTCAAGGCGCAGGCTGAGTTTGCCACTTTCACCCAGGAACAAGTCGATCGGATCTTCCGCTATGCCGCTTTTGCTGCAGCGGAGGCGCGCATTCCGCTGGCCATGATGGCGTCTGAAGAAACCGGCATGGGGGTGGTCGAGGACAAGGTGGTCAAGAACCATTTCGCCTCGGAATATATTTACAACAAATACAAAGACGAGAAGACTTGCGGCGTCATCTCGGAGGATAATGAGGGCGGCACGCTGACCATCGCCGAACCGGTGGGGGTGATTTGCGGCATCGTGCCGACGACCAACCCGACATCGACAGCGATCTTCAAAGCGCTGATTTCACTCAAGACCCGCAATGGCATCATTCTCAGCCCGCATCCGCGCGCCAAGAAGGCGACCTGTGAAGCCGCACGCATTGTACTTGATGCTGCCGTTGCCGCAGGGGCGCCGAAGGATATTATCAGCTTCATCGAAGAGCCGACCCTTGATCTGTCCAACGCCTTGATGCGTCACCCCGACATCAGTCTGGTGCTGGCGACGGGCGGACCGGGCATGGTGAAGGCGGCCTATTCTTCGGGCAAGCCAGCCATCGGTGTGGGCGCGGGCAATGCGCCGGTGCTGATTGATGAGCATGCGGATATCAAGCGTGCGGTGGCTTCGATCCTGATGTCGAAGACCTTTGACAGTGGCATGATCTGCGCCTCCGAGCAGGCCGTGGTAGTGGTAGACGCGATCTACGATCAGGTGCGTGAACGCTTTGCCCAACATGGGGGCTATGTGCTCTCGGGCAATGAAACTGGGGCTGTGCGCCAGACGGTCTTCCCCAACGGTCGCCTGAACAATGAAGTGGTCGGACAGTCGGCGGTGAAAATCGCCAAACTGGCCGGGATCAAGGTGCCACTCGACACCAAAGTGCTGATTGCCGAAGTCGACGGGGTCGAAGACGAGCATTTCGCCCATGAGAAGCTGTCGCCAACTTTGGCACTTTACCGCCGCAAGAACTATGAAGCAGCGGCCGAAACCTGCGCCGAGCTGGTGTCGCTGGGCGGGATTGGCCATACCTCGGTTCTTTATACCGATCAGGACCGCTGTCAGGACCGGATTGAGGATTTCGGCAAGAAGATGAAAACCGGCCGGATTCTGGTCAATATGCCATCCTCGCAAGGGGGCATCGGCGATCTTTACAATTTCAGCGTCGCACCATCACTGACCCTTGGCTGCGGCTCTTGGGGTGGCAACTCAATTTCCGAGAATGTCGGTCCCAAGCATTTGCTGAACAAAAAGATCGTGGCCATGCGCGAAGAAAATATGCTCTGGCACAAGGTGCCGAAGTCGATCTATTTCCGCCGTGGCTGTTTGCCAGAAGCCCTCAAAGATCTGAATGGCAAGCAACGGGCGCTGATCGTCACCGACCGGTTCCTGTTCTCCAATGGCTATTTGGATGAAGTGACCGCCCTGCTCCGCTCACACCGGATTGATGTCGACATCTTTGCCGATGTGGAAGCTGATCCGACCCTGTCCGATGTCCGCAAGGGGGTTGAGAAGGCCGCTGCCTTCAATCCCGATGTGATCATCGCCTTTGGCGGCGGCTCGCCGATGGATGCGGCCAAGATCATCTGGGTTCTGTATGAACACCCGGAGGTCAAGTTCAAGGATCTGGCCTTGCGCTTCATGGATATCCGCAAGCGGATCTATCCCTTCCCGAAAATGGGCGAGAAAGCGAGCTTTGTGGCCATTCCGACCACCTCGGGCACCGGCTCGGAAGCCACGCCATTCGCCGTGGTGACGGATGACAGCACCGGCATCAAATATCCGCTGGCTGATTATGAGCTGACGCCGGATATGGCGATTGTTGACGCCAATCTGGTGATGAATATGCCAAAATCGCTCACGGCCTATGGTGGCATCGATGCGGTGACCCATGCGCTCGAAAGCTATGTCTCGGTGATGGCCAACGAGTTCTCCGATGGTCAGGGGCTGATGGCGCTGAAAATGCTGCGGGGATCCTTGCCAGCCGCCTATAAGGAAGGAGCCAGCAATCCGGTCGCCCGCGAGAAGGTGCATAATGCTGCCACCATCGCCGGGATTGCCTTTGCCAATGCGTTTCTGGGTGTCTGCCACTCGATGGCGCACAAAATCGGCGCGGCCTTCCATCTGCCACATGGCTTGTCGAATGCCCTGCTGATCTCGAACGTGATCCGCTATAATGCGAACGACAATCCAACCAAGCAGACGGCCTTCTCGCAATATGACCGGCCGAAATCCAAGTGCCGCTATGGCGAAATTGCCGATCATCTGGGCCTTGGTGGCAAGGACAATGATGAGAAGGTGGAAAATCTGATCAGCTGGATCGAAGAGCTGAAGAGCGATCTGGAAATCCCATCCTCCATTCAGGCCGCTGGCGTCAGCGAAGCGGACTTCCTTGCCAAGGTGGATGAGCTGGCTGTCTGGGCCTTTGATGATCAATGCACCGGGGCCAATCCGCGCTTCCCACTGATCACCGAGCTCAAACAGCTGCTGCTCGACAGCTTCTATGGCCGGGCCTATCGCGAAGTCTATGACGAGCAGCACGAGACTTTTGAGACTGATGAGACTGTCGAGGCGGTTGCCGAGCAGGTGGTGCCGATCAAGGCGGCGAGCAAGAAGAAAGCGTCTTAAGTCTTCTTGTCGCTGAAATGAAAAAGCCGCCGGTCCGGATGGATCGGCGGCTTGTCTATTCAGAAGACCTTTATCAGCCTTCGAGCTTGTCCTGCGTGCGCAACTCAAAGTCAGAGGCGTCGTGGCGTTCATGCAGCTGTTCGCTCAGATCGCCGTTCACTCGGTTGACGATCCGACCGCGCTGTACCGCTGGACGCGCCAAGATTTCCTTGGCCCAGCGGCGGACATGTTTATAGTCTTCGACCTGCAGGAACTCGCCCGCATTATATTGATTGCCGAGTGCCAGATTGCCATACCAAGGCCAGGTTGCCATGTCGGCGATGGTGTATTCGTCGCCACCAAGATAGCGATGGTTGGCCAGTTCCTTGTCCAGTACGTCGAGCTGGCGCTTGGCCTCCATGGTGAAGCGGTCGATGGCATATTCGAACTTGAAAGGCGCATAGGCGTAGAAATGACCAAAGCCGCCGCCGAGATAAGGCGCCGAGCCCTGCAGCCAGAAGAGCCAGTTCATCACCTCAGTCCGTTTGGCAATGTCGGTCGGCAGGAAGTGGCCGAATTTTTCCGCCAGATAGAGCAGAATGGCACCGGATTCAAACACCCGCACGCCGCGATCTTTGTCGAACAGGGCCGGGATTTTCGAGTTCGGATTGATATCGACAAAGCCCGAGGAGAATTGTTCGCCATCACCGATCTTGATCAACCATGCGTCATATTCGGCTTCCTTGACCCCAAGCGCCAGAAGCTCTTCAAGCATGATCGTCACTTTCTGGCCATTTGGCGTGGCGAGGGAATAAAGCTGAAGCGGATGCGCGCCCTGTGGCAGATCCTTTTCATGGGTAGCACCGGAAATCGGGCGATTGATCTTGGCCCATTCGCCGCCATTTTCCTGATCCCATACCCAAACTTTCGGTGGTACATAGTCGTGCTTGTCGGTCATGTCGGCTTCCTTTTCGCTCTTCAGCGTCAGATTGTGGCGTCGGTGCAGCCATTTGCTGTTGGCATTTATGTAGCAAGTGGTGCGGTGAAATAAAGATGGGATTGAGGGAAATCTGACACAGGCCGATCAATTCTGTGCGAGCCATGTTGCAGATTTAAGGATCAAAGGTGAGCTTCCTCTGGGTTTCCTCCGATCTCAATGCAATACGGGCAAAATCGAGAAAGCTGCGCAGCTTGACGCTGGTGCGTCCGCCGCCTGCATGCACCAGATGTACAGGCACAGGATCCGCACGGTAAGCTTCCAGAACAGGCTCCAGACGCCCGGCACGGATATCATCCGAGACTTGATAGGACAAGGCCCGACAAAGCCCCCAGCCCTCGCGGGCGACGTTGATTGAGGCAGCGACACTGGTCACTTCCAGGGTCGGGTTGAGACGGACGCTTTGGGTCTCTTTCGGACCGAACCGCCATTCGGTGGTCGGACCGTCGGTTGCAGTGGCAATGATCCGATGCTCAGACAAATCTTCTGGCTTGTCAGGACGGCCCCAGCGGGCGAAATAGTCCGGCGCACCACAAATGACCATCCGCACCTCCCCCACCCTTATGGCGGTCAGGCCCGAAGAGGGCAAATGGCCGATGCGCAGGGCCACATCTACCCCTTCCTCGATGATATTGACGATCCGGTCAACCACCAGCACCTGAGCGGTGACATCGGGGTGAGCGTCGAGATAGGCCGTGACAACCGGCATGATATGGAGACGGCCAAATTCTGACGGGCAGGTGATCCGCAAATGACCTTGTGGCCTGACAGCGGCACCGGAGGCCGCATCATCGGCGGCCTGCAATTGGGCAAGGACAGCTTGCGTGTCGGCCAGATAGGCGGCACCGACCTCGGTCAGCCGCACCTTGCGTGTGGTCCGGGTAAAAAGCCGTACACCCAACCGTTCCTCCAGCGCATTGATGCCACGGGTGACGGAAGGCGCACTCAGTCCAAGCGCACGTGCGCCAGCCACAAAGCTCTCGGCTTTGGCCACGGCGACAAAGATTTCCAGCGTTTGTATGCGATCCATAATCGCCAAATTACTATTACTTTATGAAACAAACAATTGCAAAAGCCGATTATTATAATCAATGCATGGAAGATATATCTTGTGGTCACAGCGATGCAAGCGCATCCAGCCCGTCAAATCCGTCTTCTAGAAACCGCGTCAGGATCCTCCCATGACCACACCGATCAAGCTTTACAGATATCCTCTATCCGGCCACTCTCATCGCGTTGAGCTGATGTTGGCTCTTCTCGATCTGCCCTATGAGGCCATTGATGTTGACCTCGCCAACGGGGCGCACAAGGCGCCGGATTTCCTCAAACTCAGCCCGTTTGGCAAGGTACCGGCAATTGATGACAATGGCTTTACCCTGTCGGATTCCAACGCCATACTTGTTTATCTGGTTCAGACCTATGCACCGACCTCCAACTGGTTGCCAAGCGATCCAAAGCAAGCGGCAGAAGTGCAGCGTTGGTTGACGATTGCCGCCGATCAGATCTTTTCCGGCCCCTGTGCGGCCCGTCTGGTCACTCTGTTCGGCGCTCCGATTGATCATCAGGGAGCGATCAGCAAGGCACATGCCCTGTTCGAGATCATGAACGCACATTTAAGTGATCGCGAATGGCTCGCCAGCGATTCAATTTCCATTGCCGATGTGGCGGGTTACAGCTACATAGCCCATGCGCCCGAGGGTGGGGTCAGTCTTGACGCCTATTCGCATATTCGCAGCTGGCTTGACCGTATCGAGCAGCAGCCGCATTTCGTGGCAATGGCAGCCTCTCCCCTGCCCAAGCTGGCATAATTTCTCAAGTAAGGACCCGACCCCGTGACTATTTTCAAAGAGCCTCGTTCTGTTTTCCATGCCGGTGAGCGTGCTGTTCAGGCGCGCGCCGCAGTATCGGAAGACTATGTCGACATGGTGAGCCGGGCGATCCGCTCCGCCATGCCCGATCAGCATCGGCGCTTTTTTGCCAGCCTTCCAGTGCTGTTCATTGGATTGACGGATCAAGCGGGGCGGGTCTGGAGCGTGCCGGTCTTTGGGGCACCCGGCTTTCTGACCTCACCACGCGCCGATCGTCTTGTCGTGGATGGCAAACCGCCTTTGACGGACATTCTCAAACTGGACGTGTCGGCCGGGGCCAAGGTTGGAGCCATCGGACTGCAACTGACCACCAGACGGCGCAACAGGCTGAACGGCACTTTGCTGGAATCCGATGAAGGCTTGCTGGTGGCCGTCGATCAGAGCTTTGGCAATTGTCCGCAATATATCCAAACGCGGGAGATTGATTGGCAGGAGCAGGATCATCTGAAGCCCATGGCTGTGAAGCTCGATAGCCTGACGTCCGACGCCAAAGCGCTGATCAGCCAAGCTGACACCTTCTTCATTGCCTCTCGGTCAAAGGAGCTGACCAGCGACCCACGTGCCGGGGTGGATGCGTCCCATCGTGGCGGCAAACCGGGTTTTCTTGGCATCAATGACGACGAAAGCCTGTCTTTCCCGGATTTTTCCGGCAACAAATTCTTCAATACGCTCGGCAACATCGAAGAGGACGGACGGGTTGGTTTGTTCGTGCCCAACTTCGAAACCGGTGCTGCTCTGGTTTTGACCGGGCGCGGCAAGGTGGATTGGTCACAAGACAGGGTATCGGCCTTTGCCGGGGCGGAGCGGATCATTGATGTGATACCGGATGAAGTTTGGCTGGTCGAGCAGGCACTGCCCGGGCATGGGCAGTTGCTCGACCGCTGGCCAGCCCTCGATCAGACTGGCAGCTGGCAAGGCGAGCCAGCTTCCTGACTTACCTTTGCTCGCGTTGGGTCTGATCAGGCCACCGACGCGAGCAAAGCCTCGATATGGGCTGGGCCGGTTGGTCTGATGCCCAGCGGATTAAGGGCCTTGATCGCGTAATAGCCGCGGGTGATATGATCCATATTCACCGTCTCGATCACGCCGGGCAAACGCAGGATGCGCTCCATATAGGCAGACAGGTTGGCATAATCCTTTATCTGTCTGCGGTTGGTCTTGAAGATGCCATGATAGGCCGCATCGAAGCGAATGAGCGTGACGAAAGTGCGGATATCTGTTTCCGTCAGCTGGTTGCCAATGAGATAGTCCTGTCCTTCAAGGCGGCTTTCCAGCCTGTCCAGAATGCCAAAGACATCGGAAACCGCTTCGTCATAGCTTTGCTGGCTTGAGGCAAAGCCTGCGCGATACACCCCGTTGTTCAATTTGTCATAAATCTCGACATTGAGGCGATTGATCTCGTCTCCCAAGGCTTCTGGATAAAGGCGCAAATCAGACGGGATGATTGCATCGAAAGCCGTATCAAACATCCGCAGAATGTCGGCGCTTTCATTGTTGACCATGACATTTTGCTGCATGTCCCAAAGGAACGGTACGGTTGCGCGACCGGTAAAAATGGTATCCGCCCGACTATAGATCTCATGCAGATAGGTGGCCTTGAAAAGAGGGTCTTCATCGACACCGGGATAACCACCGAACTGCCATCCTTCATCGGACAGCACCGGATTGACCACCGTCACCGGAATCATCTCTTCGAGCCCTTTCAATTTGCGGGCAATCAGTGTGCGCGAAGCCCATGGGCAGATCAACGCAACATAGAGGCGATAGCGTCCGGCTTCAGCCTTGAAGCCGCCATTCCCTGTCGGTCCGGGGCGTCCGTCCGGGGTGATCCAATTGCGAAAGGACGAGACTTGCCGAATGAAGCGGCCTTCTTTGTCCGATTTCTGGACCGGCTGCCAGTCCTTGGTCCATTTGCCATTTACAAGCATGGTTCTGTTCCTTTGCTTTGGGGCTTAGCCGCCGTGGAAAATAAAGGAGCGCATGGAAACAGCCCCCATTGCCAAGTCTTCGGTTAGATAGGTGAGCGTGTCTTGCTCGCTTGCCGCCCCGGCAATCGTCAGGGCCGGAATATAATGGTCGCTCGAGGGATGGGCGAGCTTGAACAGGTTGCCCATGGCCTTGCGATCGGCCAAGGCCCCCATGTCCCGAGCCGTTAAACGCTGTTCAAAATGGGCGTCAAACGCGAGGGCAAAGTCATGTGCCTTGCCGTCCATCCGCAGGGCATGAAGATTGTGTACGATGTTGCCTGAGCCAAGGATCAGCACCCCACGATCGCGCAGGCTGGCCAAGGTCTTGCCCACCTCGAGATGCTCTTCAAATGGCATGGCAAGATCGATGGAGAGCTGGAAGACCGGCACATCTGCATTTGGAAACAGAAATTTCAGCACCGTCCAGGCCCCATGATCAAGGCCCCAGCGGTCATCCTCTTGCGCATGATGGCTGGCAAGCAGGGAGACCACCTCGCGGGCCAACTCCGGATCCCCCTTGGCAGGATAGGTCTCGTTATAGAGTTGTCGAGGGAAGCCATAAAAGTCGTGAATGGTTTTGGGCATTGCGGAAATGTCGACCAGCGTATGGCCTCGGGTCATCCAGTGTGCCGAAACCACCAGAATCGCCTGAGGCTGGGGCAAGCTCTTGCCCAAATCGGTCCAGCTGCGGGAATAGGGGGTGTCTTCTATGGCATTCATCGGGCTGCCATGACCCAGAAAGACCACTGGCATACGTTCGGACAGCGTCAGGCGGTCTTTGAGTTTTTCAAGGGCATATGATGCACTCATGAGTGGCTCCAATCTTGTCGGAAATTGTCAGGCACGGGAGGAAAACAGGCAATCAGACCACGCACAGGGGCGCGTTGAGGCGTCACGCAGCAGGCACAGAATGGCTCTGCCAATCACCTTCGCTGGCATCGGCCCTCTTCTGGACCCGAGGACGACCATGGTATCTTTTGCGCTGTTCATGTCTTTGCTCCAAACTTCAAAGGATCGGCCAAACCAACCCTTGCCTTTCTTCTGGAGCCACTATGCGCCTTAACACTCGTCAACAAAATGGCGTATATATAGAATAACTATCCATGAAATATTCTTAATCAAAAGCTATTCCAGCAGCCCCTTGTCGCGGATATCCGCAAGGGCAAAGTCGATCAGGCCTCTGACCTTGCGGGGCAGAACAGTGCCTGACAGATAAACCGCGCTGATCGGGTGGCTTTCCATTTGATAGTCCGGCAACAAAGGCACCAAAGCACCCTTATCCATCGCATCGGCGACCACAAAAGCAGGACAATAGGCAACTCCTTCTCCGGCGATGGCCCATTCATTTGCCACCCGTGCGCTGTTGACCATGAAGTGGCGGTTGGTTTGCACCGTGCTTGTCTCCCCTGCTTTGATGAACGTCCAACGGGACGGATCGCGCCGATTGGTATCGACAATGCAGCGATGGTCCACAAGGTCTTCCGGTCGGCTGGGCGCTCCATATTGCGCAACATAGTCCGGCGATGCCACCAGATGGCTGGCGAGCATGCCCAACTTGCGGGCCTTGAGGGACGAGACACTGGGCGTCCCTATGCGAAAGGCAAGATCGATGCCCTCCTTGGCCAGATCGATATAGGCATCACTGAGGCGCAGATCGATCTTCAAGGCGGGATGCTGTGCCGCGAACCGCCGGATCATGGCATGGATGTAAACCTCGCCAAACGTGACGGGTGCGGAAATACGCAACAAGCCCGTAAAGCCTTTCGACTGTTCCGACATCGAGCCGATGAGATCATCGAGTTCATCCAGTAGAGCAGGCGCACGTGCGAGCAAATCTTCCCCAGCCGGCGTCAGACCGACCTTGCGGGTGGTTCGCTGCAACAAGCGCGTGCCTATGCGGCTTTCCAGTTCTGCGACATATTTCGATGTCAGCCGGTTCGACATACCCAGCCGGTTGGCCGCTTCGGTGAAGGATCCGGTCTGCGCGGTGGCAACAAAGGCTTTCATGCAATCGACGAGATCCATGGGGCGGCTCCTATATTAAGAACAAAATAAGGATAGACATTCCGCTTTTTCGCCATTTCATTGAATTTAGTCAAGAGGCATAGTGGCGCCATCCCAAGGCATCCCGCTCTGAAGCGCAAGACAGTCAAGCGCCGAACGGGACGCATCCTTCGATACCCACAAATCCAAGTGGTGGCCCCTACTCCGCCCGACAGCTTTTATGAAAGACCCTGACCATGATTGATAGCCAAACCGCTCCCTTCGCCGCCTTTGTCCTGCGGGTCACCTCTGGTGCCCTGTTCCTCTCCCATGGTTTGACCAAGGTGTTTGTTTTCACCATTCCCGGCACTGTCGGTTTTTTCGAAAGCCTCGGCTTTCCCGCCCTGTTTGCCTATCTCGTCATCTTTGCCGAGTTGGCCGGTGGCCTCGCCCTGATCACAGGCACAGCCACCCGGATCGCCGCTTTGGCGCTCATCCCGACGCTTTTGGGCGCAACATTTGTGCATGCTGGCAACGGCTTCTCCTTTGCCAGTCAGGGCGGTGGCTGGGAATATCCTGCCTTCTGGATCGCCGTTCAGATTGCCATTGTCTTTCTGGGCAGCGGCGCCTTTGCCCTCAAGCTGCCATTGCAGCAGCGCTGGGCTCAGTAGGTCAATCCGTACTTGCTTGCGACCCATCATCGTCAAACAAAGGGACAGGTTGAACACCTGCCCCTTTGTCGATTCCGGGGAAACCACTGCGACAATCGTGTCATTCCGATTGACAGCAGGAATTTAGTTGCATATACAACTTTCATGACCCAGCTGTATGACATTGAAAAATCTTTGGGCCACCTCACGGGTCTTGCCAACCGGTTGTTCAGCAACCTGTTGGTTTCGCGCTTCCATCATGCGGGCATTCGCATGACCGCCGAACAATGGGGTGCGCTTCTGGTCCTGATCAATATGGAGGGCCTGTCGCAAACCGAATTGGCTGAAGCGCTCTATTTGGAAAAATCCAGCGTCAGCCGTCTTGTTGTCGGCCTTGAAAAGCGCGGCTGGGTCCAACGCACAAAAGACACCGACGATGGACGCAAGCATGTGTTGATCGCCACGCCAGACGCCAAGGCACTCGCCGCCCGATGCTCCGAAATCGCACGCTCCGTGTTGCGCGATGCAGAGACAGAGATCGCTAAGGACGAGCTGGTCAACACCAAACAATTGCTCGTCAAGATCGTTACGAATTTGCGCAGTTGCAACGACAAGACATCAGCCCCCTCAACAGAGACCTGATCGCGAAGCTGCGCCAAATAACATTCCCACAACTTGATCAAACAATGGAGATGAAACATGAGCAAACGCAACGCGCTCGTTACCGGAGGAGCCAGAGGTATTGGTGCGGCTAGTGCAAAAGCCCTGGCTGAAGATGGCTACCGGGTTTTCATCAATTACGTAAACAGCGTTGAAGCGGCCGACGCTCTGGTTGCTGAAATCACGCAAGCAGGCGGTGAGGCTGTATCCCTTCGTGCCGACGTGCGCGACGATACCGAGCTTGCCAACATGTTTGCCACCATCGACCGCGACTATGGTGGCGTTGATGTGCTGGTGTCGAACGCCAACATGCATTTCACGGCAAAGCCTTTTGTCGACCAGAGCTGGGAAGAATTCTCCCAGAAACTCAACGACGAAATGCACGCATCCTATCAGGCCGCAAAACTGGCCGTGGATTCCATGCGGAACAAAGGGTTTGGTCGTCTGATTTTCATTTCCAGCACGCTCTCGGAAGCCCCTGCGCCAAGCTTTATCGCACATGGAACGGCAAAAGGCGCGTTGGACAGCTTCTGCAAATACCTCGCGCAGGAACTCGGTCCGCACGGCATCACGGCGAATATTGTGGCCCCTGGGTTGGTGGAAACCGATGCGACGAAAGACGCTCCTGACGAGTTCAAGGAGATGATCCGCAACTTCACTCCGACCCAGAAGATTGCGACACCGGACGATGTTGCCAATACGGTTCGCTTCCTTGCTGATCCGAAAAGTGGGCATGTCACCGGCACCTATAACCCGGTTTGTGGTGGCGCCTATCTCCACTAAAAAGCGTCACGTGTCAGATGGTCTCACGGCCGTCTGACACGTGGCTTTTTCCCCTACTGATCACGGCCTTTCTTCTCCAACGCGACTGCCTCTTTGCAGCTTTTGACGCCTTTGGCTGCGATCCAGCGCGGCACCCAACACTCATCGTTCGTTTCGATTTCATCGACACATCTGCTTAATTTGCCGCCATTTCCTGGCTTGTTGCAAAAATAGACATTCTCGAAGATGCCCGGAAAGCTCAACAGAACTGCATCGCCTTTCTCCTGTTTCACTGGGGGGGCGGATGGTGTGATTTTGCCAACAAGAGCGGGATTGCTGGATGGTTCGGACACCGAAAGGGGGGTGGTCGTGACCGATGTGCTGACCGACGGCGTCGCACCCAGCGGTGTCGTGGTGACCTTGGTCATAACGCCTTTGGAGCCGGGTCGACCTGGTGCCTCTTCATCACAGTCCGGATCGCGCCTGTCTGCCACGGGTTCAGATCCACGCTGCGCCCCATTGTTTGGCATCAGCTCGGCCTGTGTTGGCTTTTCCTGCCCACGACAAACCCTGTCATTGCAGGCATAGAAGCGTTCCAGCAAGGCTTGCTGGGCCTGTTTTCCTGCCGTCTGGGCGCGGATCAAGGCCGTATTTTCATTGTTGATCGCCTCGATACGGCTGATTTTGTGGCGCAGGGTTCGTGCCTCTCCGGCCAGACGACGCATGGTGCGTGCAATCTCAAGCAACTCTGCCTGACCGTCCGCATGCAACTTGCCGAACTTGCGACCGATGCGCCCTTCTGTGCGCTCCTTGTAGAGGGCATTGGCCTCTTCGGCTTCACGCAATAGCGCCTCGCGCTTGTTTTTCATGGCACGCAATTCTGAAACACTGGTATCGGGCAAGGCGGCGAGGCGTTTGCCAACAAAGGCCAGCCTGTCGCCATTGGCCTTGAGGTCCAAAGCCAGTGAGCGGCACTGGGCGCATTGCGGTTTGAAGATCAAATCATCATCCGTGATGGTGTGAAGCTCTGCCGCCGCCGTTTCAAGATGGCCTTCAAGCGCTCCGATCATCTGGTCGAGCTTGCCCTGCAAGTCCGTTTGCGCTTCTTGGAGCCGCACTTTGCCATTGCGCGGATCGCGTTCAAGCGGTGGCAAATCGACAAGCCCGCGGGTCGCAGTGGTGGAATTGCAGCGGCTATGAGCGCAAGGCGCAATCGTATCGATCGCCTTTTTCAGCTTGGCGTCCAGTTTTGACAGGCGGCTGAGCTGATCGCGGACCTCTTCCTGCGCGGCGACTTGTTTGAGATATGGATGTCCCTGAGCTGCGAATTGTTGACGTGCCTTTTGAATCTTGGCGCGAAAATCCGTCAGGGCTGGTTCGGAAATTTTGGTCTTCACATAGCGCGATGCAATCTGGGTCATGGCGAAAGCAACTTTGCGCATCGCATTGGCCCGCACTTTTGCCTTGGCGTTGGAAAGGGCCTTTGTGCCTTCCTTCTGCCAAGTGTCGGCCATTGCACCAAGCTCCTTCAACTCCTTTTGCATTTTGACCAGTTCGTCACGGGCGCTCAGAGCGTCAACCGCGTTGCTGCTATTCTCCTTGATGGCGGTCCTGCCTGCCTCGTTGATCAAGGGCAAATTGTCAATCAGCAGGCTATCCTCAAGCAATGCCTTGAGGTTGATCCGGTCTTTGGCCGCGGCATCACTGACATCCGGCTGGTAGGTGATGGACTCCACCTGATGCTGGAGATGGTTGTAGCTGTGGTCAAAGCGATTAAGCAGAGAATTGAGATCCTTGATCGTCTCCCAGATGGCAGCCGGATTGCGGAGTGTCTCAGTGAGGGACTGTTGGGCCATGCCCCTTAGATTGTCGATGACGCCATTAACCTCGGTCGCAGTGCCGAGCATTTCGTCAGTTGCCCGCGATGAACTGGCTGCAATCCGGGCGGCTTCGAGTTGACCGGACAGGCGGTCATTGTTGGTTATGGCCTCCAGATTGGCCTTCTCCAGCAACGCCTCTTCGGCTTCGAGCGTTTCCGCATAGCGGTCCAGCGCGGTTCTGACATTGGTGAGATCGGCCAGAATATGGGCTTCGCCACGACATTGTTTGGGACCACATGCGTCCTTAGAACAGTCGCTTGCCTTGTTGCCTGCGCGCTGCTGCAAGGCTTCCACCCGCGACAGGAGGGTTTGAAACCTGTCACCGGTCTCCGCCCCGACCTGGGAGACAGTCGCCATCATGGCAACCAGAAGCCCTGCGAGAGCAGCCAAGGCGTTGCCCCCGCCCTTTGACACGTCCCTTGTCGTCCCACTCATCATCCCACCTCCCCATTTCATACCGATCCCCGACGCATTGCCAGCTCGTGCAATGACCACGTTACGGAATGGCCACATCCAGATTGGTTGCCTGCCCGACCTTGATATCGAATGCATCGGTGTTGAAGGTCTTGCCGCCAGAAATCATCACACGCAGATAGTAGCGATCCTGTGGCAAAGCCAGCGTCTTGGACGTGCCTTGATTGAAGTAATGGACCCGCTTGTCATCGCTGGCGCGCATGTAATCGATATTGATGATCCGCTGCCCGCTGGCGCTGCCGACTTTGTGGCTCAGCAATCCAGCTTGCATGTCAAGCTGGGGCGTTGCGGTTTCGTTGGCCTTGATCTCGAGCGGAAAGATTCGCGACATCGAGGGGCCGCCGCGATTGTAATTGACGAAGGCCTTGATGACATACTGCCCCGGTTTCAGCGGCTTCTTGGCTTTTTGCGATCCGGGCAGGAAAAGCAAGCTATCGAGGGTTTGTTTGGTCCGGGCGTCTTGTTCGGTCTTGAACACCGCATAATCCGCAAAGCCACCCAAGGGTTTGGTGCCAGCGCTGAGAACCGAACTGGGCTGGATATAACCCACGCGCATGTCGAAGTCGTGGCGGGTTTTCTCTCCCGGCAGAATGTCGATTTCAGCGCTTTCCTTGATTGTGCCGTGGGATGCCACGACCTTGAAACGCCCTGCGGGCAACCATGTCAGGCTGTTGGACGAGGCCGCCTCGGTCAAGGCTTTGGCCGCAGCCTTACCATCCTTGAGGGGGAAGAACTGATAGAGTATCGGGTCGGCGGCGATGCTCTTGTCGTCGGTCGCATAGGCAAAAAGTGTGGCCGTGCCCCCCATCAGATTGACCGCGCCAACTTGCTGGCCATCGTCTCCGATGATCAGCTCGGTGTCCCGGACCAGTACGCTTGATTCATAGCGTGCGGTCACTGGATACCGTCCCGGAGCCAAAACAGGGTCAGAGGGATAAAGGATGCCGAGACCTTCATAAAGGCTTCCTCCGTCTCTTCCCTTGACCGACCAGCGGACTTTGTTGGCCGCCAGCCGATCACAGCTTTCACACAATTTGGCATAGAGGAACAGGGATGGCTCAGGGTCAGCCGGCTCCGGCTCGGAAGTCTTTGCGGCTGTCGCAGGTGGGGCTGGCGGCGGGGCGGGCTTGGGCTCGGCCTTGGCCTTGGCCAACTTGACGGTTTCCTTCAGCGCCGCCTGCAATTCACTGGCATTGTTGGCACGAAAGAATTTGCCCCCGGAATTGTCTGCGATGCATTGAAGTGCAAGGGATTCCTCGTTGGTGACATCAAAGCCGATGACATGAACATCCAAACCGGGATTGGCCAAATCGAGATTGCGCGCGGTCTCGCAGGGGTCGGCCCCACAGGTTTCAAGACCGTCACTGACCAGCACCAGAGAAGAGCGTGGTTTGGGATACTTGCCAAGATTTTTCAAAAGGAGCTGAGCAGACGCCATGGTCAGAGACAGACTGATCGGGGTCTTGCCACGGGGGGAAATGGATTTGACCTTGTCGATCAGCAGGGGTCTATCGACCTGTCCGGGCATTGCCACCACTTCAATATCCTGACAATCCCCTTTCCGCCTGTGCCCATAGATCATCATGCCAACGGGAACCTTGGCATCCCAATCGGTGATTAGATCACTCATGACATCCTTGGCAATGGCAATCTTGGCGGTGCCATCAATCTGCCCCCACATGGAGTTGGACCCGTCAAGGACGAACAGCACTTCCGCGGCGGTTTGCGCACGCGCCGCCTGCAATGGGCCAAACAGTGAGATGAAAGAGACACATACAGACACGATTGCCACGGCCAGCGACCGGGGCAAGAAAAACAGGTTCGGAAAAGGCATTGTTCCACCCAGAGATCAAATCAATATCAAACAAGACAACTAAGCATATTCCCTCATGATAGAGAAAAGTTGCTCGTTGTAAAACCAAGTGAACTGCTTTCCGCAGGCGGGTCAGGCTCTGCAGAGGTAACTGCTTGAATTTCTGGACGTATGAAAGCACCGGCTCACAAAAATGTGATTGATGATCAGGCGTGGGCCGTCATGTCCCGGCTTTTTCTTCAAGACGGAATACAGACAAGGATTCTCATCTCGGCGGCTTGAGGCATGCACGTCCGATGGCATTCTGAAGAGGCATCTGTTTTGGAAAATGGTCGGAGTGAGACCGTCCATATAATAATATCGCAGGTACTCTCATTCTGCATCATTTACAGTCATATCTGAACTTTTTGACAAATATTTCATACACTTGTATAGTATCAACCTGTCTCACATCAATAAGAACATGATCATACTATCCAACATTTTTAAGGGGTAGGTTCGAAGTTAAAGGGGGTATCATATGCCGAAGCGCGTGAAGGAAATGACCGCATTGCAAGTCAAGAATCTGAAGCATTCCGGGAAGAAAGGCAATGACACTGTCTCTGTCGGCGGAGCTGATGGTCTAAAACTTCAAATCACCTCTTCTGGAGCAAAATCATGGCTCATTCGGTATGCCTCACCAACCCACATGAACGAGAAGGGGAAATCGAAGATCAGAGAAATGGGACTTGGCCCCTACCCTTCTATTGGTCTGAAGGACGCTAGAGAGAAAGCACTCGAGGTTCGCAAACTGGTCATTGAGAAGATTGATCCAATTGACCAAGCCAAAGAGGACAATAATAAACGCCAGTCGCAGGGTTTCACTGTCAAACAGGCCGTCGATGACTATTATCTGCAACTGATCGTACCGTCGCCGAACGCAGACCGGACCAAGCAACAATGGATCAATGCCATGAATGCCTATGTGGTGCCCGGCCTTGGTTCCACACTTGTCAAGGATATCGACACGGATGCCGTGGTCACATTGCTCGAACCAATCTGGCTAACCAAACCGCGCATGGCATCCGATGTAAGAAACTATTTTGAGCATTTGTTGGATTGGGCCACACATAAGAAGATCCGGACCGGTGACAATCCAGCTCGCTTGAAGGGCAATCTTGAATTCCGTCTACCCAAGCAAGACGGAGAACAGCAGCACCATCCAGCCCTCCAGTTGCCAGACACCTCGTCCTGGTTTGCGGAGCTGCGCACTCGCCGTGGCAACGGCAGCAGAGCTTTGGAATTTCTGGCCATGACAGCAGTGCGCTCTGAAAACGTCCGCAGAATGACTTGGGACGAATATGACGAGGAAACCCGCATTTGGACCATTCCCAAAGAAAAAATGAAAATGAAACGCAACCGACGTGAGCATCGTGTTCCGTTGTCCAATGAAGCCATTGAGCTGCTGAAACAACAACCTCGTGACAACAAGAAGGGCTTGGTTTTCCCCGCGTTGCGAGGCGGAACTTTATCCGACATGACCTTGAGCAAAGCGATGAAGCGCATGCATCTTAATGATATTGCGAAAGGAGGAAAAGGCTTTTCAGATCCCGCCATCATAGACACCAAGACCAATGAACCGAGGCACGCCGTACCGCATGGCCTGCGTTCGACGTTCAAAGATTGGTCAACAGAGTTGACTTACTTCGACGGAGACATGACAGAAATTGCCTTAGCCCATAAGGTCGGCACCGAAGTGGAACGTGCGTACCGACGCCTTGACATGCTGGAAAAACGCCGCGGTCAAATGCAGGCTTGGGCAGAATTCCTATATGGTCGGCAAACCGCCAAGGATATCTTGGTATTTCAACCCTAGGCTCAAATCCTTAGGCAGCCCCACGATGCCACTTCTTTGTAACAAGTAGCGGCAATCATTCATGACGGTGTTTTCAATTGTGTCAGGTGCGGCCAAACAGCCGGGTTTCACAGACGGTGTTTTTCTGGATATATAGTCGGTGTTCAGGGTTGATTTGATGGGGGGCCGTGGCACATGCCGCATCTGTCACGGGTTTTGAGCAGCGATGTGCTGAGCCAGCAAGATCAACATGGACTAGTTTGGACAGGCTGTCGGGAAGGCAATCTTTATCTGTAGACTTGAGCTGCTCGACCTGTACCGCGATTTTTAGGCATGACCTGCGGTTGGTATCGAATGACGCAGTCATCGTGCTGGCGACTAACTCCGTCGCGGTCGGCTCTTAATCGGCCCCTTGATGAGGGCGAACTGGTAGAGCCGTTGAACCAGCGCCTCTGCTTCACCGCGCCCACCCATCGTACGGCTGTCGATAGGCGGAATTCGGTGCGGCCGAGACGCGCCATCTAGAAGAATAAAATGGCCATTTTTTGTCGTTCGATATTCATCGACAAACGACACCATTATCTGGATCGGCGGTCGAGCTCCGCCATCGCAAAATAGGCAGAGGCCTTGCGAAGAATCTCATTGGCTTGCTTGAGTTCCCGGTTCTCCCGCTCAAGCGCCTTCATCTTCTCTTCGACTTCACTTGAAATACCAGGCCGGGCGCCGCTATCAACCTCGGCCTTTTTGACCCATTCATTCAGTGTATGGGCGGAGCAGCCTATCTTGGCTGAAATAGAAGAAACCGTTGCCCAGCGGGACGGGTGCTCGGCTTCGTGTTCCAGAACCATCCGCACTGCCCGGGCCCGTACTTCAGGAGAATATTTGTTTGTTGTCTTGCTCATGTTGGCTCCACTTTCTCACAAGTTGGAGCCTCCGGCAAACCCGGCGCGGTTCATTCCCCACGTCTCTCATAAACGGAACAATTCCCAAAAACCACCAATTGGACGGATTTGACTGGATTTGCCGAGCATGGAAAGAAGGCTGGCCTGGAGTATTGCTTGCGGATGACATGGGGGTCGGCAAAACATTTCAAGCCTTGGCATTTCTCGCCTGGATCCGCGCTAACAAAGCCAAGGCGAGCAGCCCCCAAAAATCTATAAAAGGGCCCATTCTCATTGTTGCTCCCACAGCGTTGCTTGCAAACTGGAAAAAAGAAGCCGAAATCCATTTGCAGCCAGATATGGGGATTCCGACGTATCCGCGCAGTCATTCCAACAACATCCGCGCACCCATTCCGGGCTATCCGCGCGGCTCTGATGCATTGCCGTGAGGCGGTTGATTTTTGTTATCAGTTTTGGCCGGTTTCGTCATCCATATTGGCGTGAGTTTTTCGGAAGGACTGCCCCTCCAGCTCAATGCGATAGGCGTTGTGCACGAACCTGTCGAGGATGGCGTCAGCGAAGGTTGGTTCTCCAATGACATCGTGCCATGTGCTGATGGGCAGTTGGCTGGTGATGAGCGTCGAACCGTTGCCATACCGTTCCTCGAC
Source organism: Cohaesibacter sp. CAU 1516 (assembly GCF_005771485.1). Lineage (NCBI taxonomy): Bacteria > Pseudomonadati > Pseudomonadota > Alphaproteobacteria > Hyphomicrobiales > Cohaesibacteraceae > Cohaesibacter > Cohaesibacter sp. CAU 1516. The sequence continues at coordinate 369,303 of NZ_VANT01000005.1, forward strand.
GATTTCGAGCAGGTCGCGCCGCTGGCTGGCATTGAGGCGATCCGGTCCCCAATCATCAAGGATGAGCAGTTGTGTTTTTGTCAGGGCCCTGAACAGACGCGGGAAGCGGCCGTCGCCGTGGGCCAATTCAAGCTCATCAAACAGGCGCGCGGTGCGCTTGTATAGAACGGTGATGCCGTCCCGGCAAGCCGCTTGCGCAAGGGCGCAGGCAAGCCAAGTTTTGCCAACCCCGCATGGCCCGACGATGCTTAAATTCTTTTTGTCGCTGATCCATCTGGACGTCAGCAAGGTCTGGAACAGGGCTTTGTCGAGGCCCCGGCGGGCTCCGTAATTGACATCTTCCGGTGAAGCTCCGACGTGACGTAGCCGCGCGGCCCGCATCCTGCTTTCAAACCGCTTGGTCTCGCGATTGACGCTTTCCCGCTCGACCAGAAGAGCCAACCATTCGGCATGGGTCAGGTTAGCGGAGCCATCTTGCCCCTCAAGCTCAGCAAAGGCCGCAGCCATGCCATCGAGTTTGAGGGCCTTCAATTTGTCCAGAGTTGGATGTGTCAGCATTGTTGTCTTCTCCTTAATGGAAGTATTGGGATCCACGGATATTGGGGTGAGTGATCACGGGGCCGTCCGTGGGTTTTTCTCGGCGTCGGCGATCCAGTCCGGTTTTGAGAATAGAGTGAACGGATGTGTAGGAATGAGCGTGGATGAAGAGTGCCCGTTCGCAGGCTGCATCCAGGCGATCGGACCCAAAATTCTTGGCTAACCGAATGACACCCATACAGGTGCGATAGCCTTGTTCTGGATGTGTTCGTTTGCGCATGACGACATCCACGAAGACTTCAACATGGGGACCAATCCTGGCAGCTTTCTCGCGAAGGGCTTCAGGTGTCCAACCTGAACGGAAGCGATGATTGGGCGGCATGTGCTCATGCAGGGTCGTATGTTGGCGGTTACCCGAAGAGCGAGTATGTGCCGCAACTCTCTGACCTTTATGGAAGATCTCTATCGTGCGGGCTGTAATCCGAACCCAGAGATCCTGACGCAGCAATTGGTACGGCACCGAGTAATAGTGGTGATCAATGTCGACATGATAATCGAGCCCGGCCCGGCACTTCTTCCATTCAGCATAGGTATAGGGCTCCTTGGGCAATGGCTTGAGATCAATCGCCCTTGATAAAGTCTCAGAGATTGATCGCAAAATTGAAGAACTCAAATCTCTCAAAACCACACTCTCTGAGCTGGCAATGCACTGCCATGGCAATGATAAACCCGACTGCCCAATCCTGGATGGTCTATCAAAGGAAAAGCTTACATGAAATCAAGACATAATCTTGTCGCATTTGTGACGATAGCATTGTTCACCGGATTGATTGCTGGCGTTCAGGCATCAAACCATACAAAACCGGAAGGCAAGCCGATGGTTCAAGTGACCGTGCCAAAACTGACAATGCCGGAGCAAATGGGGAAGTTCCTGTTTGACGAAAGCTGTGCGTCTTGTCATGGCACAGAT
>NZ_VANT01000006.1:0-282205 GCF_005771485.1 Cohaesibacter sp. CAU 1516
ATGCTCATCGACGCCCGATCTTCAGAGGAAGAGTGGGAGATCTTCCTCCAGGATTTTATCGCGGATCCTGAAATCATTGCTCGCGTCAAGGCAAAAAAGCTGCGGTAGCAATCGGGTGCTTACGATTGTCCGGATAGAGGTGGCAAAGAAGCTAGCTGCATCGGCAGGCGTTGAGCGGTTCTGCATCGCCCATGTGATGGCTGTATGTTTCAAGGTGTGCCGATTGACACCTGTGATCGCTGCATCGCGGCAAATCCGTTCCCAGCCTGTCTTGATGTCCTTGACCTTCTCACCGCGATAGGCAATCACACAGATCGGATTTTTCTTGCGCCAAAGTCGAGCGTGCAAGAGAATCTGCCGTGGCAACCGGGCCGGTGTGCGTTCCTTTTCGGTTTGCCGTTCCTTTGCACCAGCACGATAAAGAATCCCGTTCTCAATATCGATGTGACCCGCAAAGTCAGATTTTTCCCAACCAAGATTGAGGATGGCGCTCTTTCGTGTGCCGGTATAGACCGCAACCAGAATGAATTTGGCAATGTGCCTCGTCTCAGGATTTTTGCGCGCTATCCTTAAGAGCTTGGCGACTTCCTTCCGGCTCAACCAGCGATCACGGCCAGAAGGCTTTTTTGGCAAATGAACGACAGGAGCCTTAAGGAGATATTCCTCGTGCTCACAATAATTCAGAGCAGCGCGAAGAACGCCCAATTCACGTCGAATCGTTCCATCTGAAACACCGCGCACTTCAGCATACTTGCGACAATTGTTTTTCTTGACTTCGGAAACGGTTTTTTCACCCCAAAAGCCCATCAGCGCATCAATGGCGTATCCCACTCTTGCTGGGTCGGCCGTGTCCGGAGCATGTTCAATTGCATAGGCGGTCAGCACATCAGCCACAGCCATGTTGGAGGGAGCGACCAGATCTCGTGTCGACCATTTGGACGCGAGATAGTCACTCAAGAATTTTTCAGCTTCTTCGCTGCATTCAGGGCCGTAGCCCGTGCTTGTCTCGTTGCCTCGGTCGAGGATGACATAGACCGACGAACGACCTTTTCTCTCCCGGAGAAAGAGACGCGGGGGTTTGGCTCTACGCCATTGAGTGCAAGCGGGTGTTTTCGTCATTCTGGTGTGCTGAAGGACAATTTGGTCACTGACGCAAAAGCTCGTCATATTTTGCCCCTCCCACTCAGTTTGATGGTATGGAGGTAAGGCAAATCAGCTTCGGTTGGGCGAAATAACCAAGCGTGTCCGAGCCGGATACTCTCGCGATCCCTTGCAATGTAACCATGACCTTGCGTTCGGGCGGCAGCCCGGGCGCGAGCGCGAAATGTTTCAGAGGAGCGCCGTTTGGTTTTCGGATCAAGCTGAACAAGATCATTGATCGTCAAAAGAGGTGCAGAGAGGATCTCACGATCAACGTCTGTTCCAACGATCCATTGCCCTTCAGGGTCAGCAACACCTTCTATCCGAAGAATATCCAAGAGGTTGTATTCGGGGTGTGCATCTTTGTGTCCAGCGGTTGTCAATGAAAATCTAAAGCGATGACGTTCGACAGTAGATCTGCTGCAACCCCAGCGAAGCCCTAAATCTGTAATGCTCAAATGCGGCACAGGGTGTTGTTTGAGCGCTTTAGCACGCGCCCTTATGCCAAGTTTTTCTGTATTGCTGTTTTCCGACAATTTCCTGCCTCCAAATTTTATGCTTGGAGGACATGAGTTCGAATTGATCGAAACAAAAATTTTTAGTTAAAGAAATTGGACTGACATCGCGCCCTGACATTACGCATGCATGAAGATTCAATTCTCCTAGTGGGGCACGATGAAAAACGACTTGAAGGGTTTCGCTTTGGAAGCGTCCCTTATAATGCCACTCTGAAATTTTTATTTTTCTAAATTGAAACCACTTATCAGCTGGGCGACTCTACCCTTTGCTGCATCAATTCAGATTTAGCTGATCCAACCACATCATCTACACCTCGAACGACTGCAAATTCAGGGGTTGATTTGAATGGTGACCAGCGCCCTCCCCCACCCTTCTAAACAGAAAGAACATGCAGGAACATAAGGCATACCAGAACAGGTAAAACTAAAGTGCCGCCCGCCTCCCCCCACCATTTTCCGCTGGACCACACTCGTCAAATTCAAAGTACCAGATGAGGGAGCGACCTGAACGATCCTGAATGCGCAGTCACCCTAGTTCACCACCCACTACAGATTGCTCTTAATCATCCGCGACAACCTGCCGCACAAAATGATTAGACGATAATCATACTTGTTGGGACATACAAAACCGAGGCTTGTTTTTACACCCGATGTAGTTGGCTTCACCCAGTATGGCGTTTGCCGTAGAGGCGCAGAAACATCGCGTTTTCTGTTTTTCTCTGCGAGGCAACGATCCCATCTACCTACGTGATAAATTTCAACCGCACCTTGCGGCCACATGACGAAATAGGAATTCTATAAATGACAGGCAAAAAGCATCATTCTCTATTCGGCACTGTAAATACCGACAACCTCGCACCTCTTAAAATAATAGCTCAACGAAAGTTGGCTGCTTTTCCATTGCAAGAAACCGATTGGCAGCAGTGTGCACAGGAGCTTTTGGAAAAACTTACTTCCGATATCGAAACTCAACAGGGGACTGACATCAGGAACAAGGAAACTCTCGCAAACATTGAATTAACCAAAACTCCGTTTGCTGCATTGCTTTGCCAAGATGTGATGACCGATAAGTGCAAAAGCAATGAACCCGGCCATCCGCAGAGCTGTGAGGAAGCCGGAGAGAAGCTGTCCGCCGTAATCTTGGTTGCTACCCTTATCCTCCACGGAAATTCGAAGAATACTCATGCAATTCGTGAAGCGTTGGACTCAGCAAGATTACTCAGAAGCCGGCATCCAGACTTGTTAATGCAATTGGCACCATTTCTGGACGAGAGCGCTTTAGTTCTCACAAATGGACTTTCGGAGCTTGCCAGTAATGAAACCCTTCTGGAACCGCAAAAGAGGCTCTTCATTCGGATGGCGACCCTGTTGCGCAAGGCGAGCAAGGCTTCCCTCCCGACGAAACACACCGACGACACGCGGGCAGATTTGAAGCGTTCTGATGCCGACAGACACAGCTCGGAAATTTTCGACAGCAAAGTCATCATAACTCCGACGTCCAAGATCGACCCCTCGCCATTTCCTCATCGCCTAGAAGATGACTCTAACATCAATGAGATCGAAGGACTGAGCAAGTCCATGGAGAACGACGGTCAGGATGTACCGATCATCGTCAGGCCCCATCCGGAAGTCAGCGATCGATACCAATTGGTGAGCGGTACCAGACGCCTGATGGCAGCCAGAGGCATGGCTGAGACATGCATAAAAGGCATTGTCAAAGACCTTAATGACATCGATCTTCTGATGGAGCAAGGCAGAGAGAACAGCTACCGGAGAGAAGCGACCTATATTGAAAAGGTCCGACTCGCCGGGCATATATTCAAAATGATCCCAAACTATGAACACGCTAAGTCTCAGGTCATGTCTGCTCTGTCAGTTGACAAAACGGAAGCCTCGCGACTTAAGGTCATCGGCGAGAAGATCCCCGATGACATCATTGAGAGCATCGGCCCTGCCCCCAGAATTGGGCGCCCTCGCTGGAAGGATTTAGCAGATCTGTTAGTGCAGCCAGAACACCTCGATAACGCGAGAGAAATAATCGAAGGCAAATCCTTCAAGGACATTGCTTCATCAGATGAGCGGATTTCGCATCTTATCAAAGAGATCGAGGCCAAACCGGCTCTCCCACCCTCCGACGTCGTGACGTTAGACAACACGAAGCTTGCCACATTGACCCACAAAGACAAACGCTCAGTTATGCAAATGCCCGATCAATCATTTGCAATATTTGTCTCAAAGAAATTGCCTGAACTCTATGAGACTTTCAAAAAGGAGCCAGAATGGAATGATGCCGAAGGCATCGCTCATGCAAAGGCTAGCTGAAGGCCAGACGCTCCTCTTTCTGGCGTCCTCGGTAAGATTTTTTATCTCATTGACAGCTGTCAATGAGATAAAAATGGGTGATCTATTCCTCCAATGACATCTGGCTGGATCCACGGTAGTTTCCCGTTATGAGTTCAGAGAATTGGTCAGACACCGAAAACGACATCACCGTGGCATCTTATTTCAAGATGCTGAGTGATGAACTGTCGGGTCGCAGCTACAATAAGGCGGCAATGAACAGGGCATTGCAGATACAGATTGGTCGCAGCCGCGGTTCAATCGAGTTCAAATTGTGCAACGTGTCTGCAGCTTGCATCGGCCTTGGGCTTCCAACCATTAGAGGCTACAAGCCTCGGTTCAATTTTCAGATGGCACTTGCAGAGGCCATTTCCAGATGGCTTGCACACCATCCGGAATGGGAGGTCTCTCTGCATCAAAGAGAAAGTCTCCAACTGGCCGAAGCGGGAGCCCTTTACATCGGCGTGGCCCCAACCATGCGCAATGCACCTCCCTCAGATGAAGTCGAACAGATGCAGCGTGTTGCTCGCCGCTTCGATGTTGCTGGCCGGGATGAGCGCAATCGCGCTTTGGGATATGCTGGCGAGGAGCGCGTATTTCACAATGAACGCATGACGCTTCAGCAAAGCGGCAGGGATGATCTCGCACGACGCGTTCGTTGGGTTTCAAAGGAAGACGGTAATGGGGCCGGATATGATATCGCCAGCTTCACCCCCGAAGGCAAGGATCGCCTGATCGAGGTAAAAACCACAAACGGTTGGGAGCGGACACCGTTCCATATCTCCCGTAACGAGCTTGAGGTTGCGGACGAAAGGCGTGAGGATTGGTATCTCTTGCGACTTTACGAATTTTCGCGCGCACCAAAGGCATTCGAGTTGCGCCCACCTCTCGACGCCCACGTATCTCTCACTGGTCCTGTCACGGTTTCGTTCCGCTCCGTGTGCTCATTTAGGCTGCTTTTCTTTCGAAAGCCAAGGGGCTTTTCCAGCCGAGAGCTGAGTGTTTTCTGCGCGGATTGTACCGCATGGCCAGGCCAGATACACAGACTTTCTGACACTCCCGCTTTTGTTCACACCAGCCGAACAAAAGCGTCTTTTCAAAAAGGATCAAGCCTCATTTGCCGGAAATAAGCGCCAGCTTGGCAAGATGCGCATCGACAACAGCAATAAGCTCTGCATCAAGATATAGATTGTTCTTTTCATTGGCCCAGACATCCAGAAAGACTGAAACCGTCTCTTTCGCCGTGTCCTGCACGAGCTTTTCAGGCAAACGAGCCTTATCAGCCAAATAGGCCAGTTCATCAAAATCCAGTTCTGCCATTTTATTTGTACGGGCATATTTGAGCGCCGCTGTCTCACTTGGCAGATAGGCAATGGTCGATAGCAAATCGTAGGCAGGAGCTAAACTCGCAGCTTTCCTGTCCCGATAGATCAGCGACCAATTTTTCAGATGCATATCATCATTGCCGATCAAGGTAGAGAAAACCAAGCGGCGGATGAATTCGGCAATGTCTGTCTGATCCGTCTCGATACCTAACACTGTCGCGATATTGCGATAGCTGGCCTTGCCATATTTGTTGTCCGGCAGAACCCCAAAAATCTGCGCAAAATCTTCTATATGAACGGGGCCATCATCCGCCCGATCAAAGCGCTTGATGATGAAAGCCTTCTCTCCCTCAAGCCGACCAAGGCCATCGGGAAGCCCCTCAATATCCTTAACATTGAGAAGATCAATCTCGGGCACATCAATGCCGATCATACGGGCAAGTGTCATGAAAGAATATTCATTCTCCGGCACCCGTTCAAAACGCTCCGCTGGAAGCTTTACAATCCACTCGCCGCCAAGTCCCGAAGCAGGAATAACAAGTCCACCATTCTTGCCATCGTTGCGCAGAGCTGAGAATTTAAGCTGCACCCCAGCGAGCGAAAAGCGCAGGGCCTTGTCTCGCCGATCCTGTCTTTGTTTTTCCGTCTCATCACCCGACAGGATCGGAAAAGCACTACTATCACTTGGCTCAACCCTCACCGCTCCCGGCAAGTCCTGTCCCAGTATCCAGAGCAGGTACAATTCACGAACCTGCTTGACGCCAGCCCGTTCGGCAAGATAACGCCGCAATGACCCTTCCGGCAGAAGATTGGAGAAGAAGGGTTGAAGCTTTGGTCCTGTTGCGCGGTGATCGGTAATCAACTCGCCATATTGATCCTTGAAAGAAAGGCTCAACACATCACGGTTTTGATCTTCAATATAGCTTTCTGCAAAAGCAAAAATGGAACGATCCCCCGGCAGAAGAGAAATTGACCCAATTAGCTTGTCATGCAGAAGGACATTGAGCGCCGTTATATCATTCATCATCACCCTCCAGAGAATAGGCAGGGCGCGGAGCCTCTTGCTCTGTTAGTCTCGATGAAGAAGCCTTGATGATGGCCTCAACAGCCGGAACGCTTTTGCGCGGCACAAGCTTCAATTCAAGGTCGAGAACCCGGCAAATTTGAATAAGGCTCGACAGCTTAATATCAACTGCGCCACTCTCGATTTTAGAAATATGGCTCTGCGGCATACCAAGAAGACGCCCCAGATCTCGTTGACTGAGGCGCTTTTCCGCACGTGCCCTTTTGATATCTTCGAATAACTCACTTGCCATAATGATATGTTCCAGAATATTTTTCAATTATATCATATGCTATAGCATATCAAAAATATGATGTCTTTGCAAGATTGATCTGTTTGGGCATATCATAACCAGTAAATGATATGCTTAAACATATATGATTGATTAAAACCTAAATACGCTTCACCGTTCCGGCGCTGGCCCATCATGATGCGTTTGATGAGAAGGAGAGCGGTTTAATTTCTGAGTATCTCTTCGAAGCTCTCGTTGTTGCTCGATATATTCAGAACGCTCCTTAGAAGCAGCTTCGCGACGTTTCTGCTCTTCCTGTAATTGTTGTTGTCGTAATTTAGCCGTTTCAGCATCATCACGTTTTTTTGGCCTCCAGAATTTCTCTTTGGTTTTGTTCCGTTGTGCGCTTATGTGTGCCCGTTACACGATCCCAAAATCCCCAGAGGCCAGTGCGGAGCGGGCTTGTCTTGCTTCTTCTTCGCGGATGCGGCGCTCACGCTGTTCATTGAGCAGACCGAGATTTCTCTTCAAGGATGGAAGCGTGTTTGATTGTCAGAGAAAACTCTGGCAACGAACGGTGCGAGCAGAAACAACTCGAGCCTTGCCAATCCCGATTGCGATTACCTCTCGGTTGGCTCTTCTATTCTGTTGCGTGCGCTTAAAGGAAATTGATGCTATCTCTGCGCAAGAAGTCGCATGTGAGGATCATCATGAAGACAGCCCAATAGATTTGCAGGAGCCGAGGCAATCGCGTTTCTGACATTGCCCCCGGCAGATACGATAGCATCCTGCGCCCATGATTGGCCCATGAAATAGCCTCAAAACGGCATATTTTGACTACGTAGAAGAAGGCAAAAACACAACGATTTCAATGGCGACAGAGGGAAGCCTTAGCCCTCCGAAGGCAGAGGCCAGAGGTTCGAATCCTCTCGGGTGCGCCAATCATTTCAATGACTTAGATGAAAACGCGACCCAACCGGACAATCGGGCTACTGTAGGGCTACAAACAAAATACCTGCCGGGCTTCTTGCTCGTGACAGGTAACTGGAATTCGGTTGTCGCAATCATAGCCTACTGGTCTCGCGCAATACCAGAAATCTCTACCTCCCAAACGAGGGAAAGCTGAGGAGCACATGACATCGTGTCTGGTTTCCCCAAAAAATCTACGCTTTTCCAACGGAAGCAGCCGCGATTGCAAAACATGGACTTGGGTGGGCGTTCTTGCATGATAATATATAGCAAGGGTCCGCTCCGAGCCCTTTGCACGCTTGGTAAGGATGGAGTGTCAGCTAGAGTTAGGAAAAACGCCGTGAATTGTGTCTCCATAGGCTGCATTCCTCATGGTTTCACCAGCTTTCGGAGGTGCGTTTTTAATGCATGCCGATGGTGTTTGAGTTTCGACAAGGCCTGTATTTGCATTGACTCCGTTCATCAAGGCGATAGTCAGCAAAGACAAAATTGGCACACGAGCAATGAGCCCACGTGCCAACTCTAAATTTTATCGTCTATTTCTTGCTAACGGCTTTGAAATTGTAGAAAAAGCCCGAAGGGTGAACCTTGTATCCTTCAACCCCGCTGGTTGAGGCTGCTACATAGATCTTGTGCACCAGAGGAATGATCGGCGCATCGTCCTGCAGGATTTGCTGTGCCTTGATATAGACGTCCATGGCGTCTGGTCCAACGTCCAGGCCGCGCCCCTTGTCCACCAGCGCATCGAACTCCGGATTGGACCAGTTCTGATAGTTGAGGCCAGCTTGGGAGTGGAATTGGGATTTCAGATGCAAGTCCGGATGACCGGTCATTTCCGGTGTCCAGAAAACGACCGAGACATCATAGGCGCCTTGTTTGACCTTATCGAGCATGCCCGCCCAGGTGAACAATTCAATCTTGGACTTGATGCCATGTTGCGCCAGCAGAGCGGCCATCGTCTCGGTAATCACCGACATTTCGGCACGACTGGAGTAGCTGACGATACGCAATTCAAGCGGCGCCCCGTCCTTGGACCAAACGCCATCGACCTTCTCAAATCCTGCCTCGGCCAGCAAAGCGGCAGCCGCTTCGGGATCGAACCTGTAACTGGAGACTTTGTCCGAGGACCAAGGGAACGCAGCCGGGAAGAATTTCCAGGCGGGCTTGCCGATATTGTCGAGAGCACCCTTGACCAACAGATCACGATCAACAAGCAGGTTCAGAGCCTGTCGCACCTTGCTGTCGGACAGTGGGCTCATCTCACCTGCATTGAAGGCACCATAATAGAGGCCAGCGCTTGGTTCCTTATACACTTTGAGTTTGTCGTCTGCTTCCATGCGTTGAACATCGGATGGCAACAGATGCACGACGAAATCCACTTCCCCCGTCTCCAACGCAAGGGCACGAGCATTGTGATCGGGAATGAAGCGATACACAATTTTGTCCAGAGCCGGACTGTCTCCCCAATAGCCGTCGAACCGTTCGACCACGGTTCGGTCCTGCTTTTTATAATCGACAAATTGCCACGGGCCGGTGCCGACCGGTTTGACAAACGCACCCTTGTCATCAAACGACGCGCGGGCATAGATGACCGTGATTGCATCGGTCAATTGATTGGGTAGGGCTGCGAAGGGTGCGTTGGTTTCGATCTCAAGGACAGCATCCGAGACAGCCGTAATGGCCTTGATGTTCAGCAAATCCGAGGCGTAAGGCAGAAGTGCAATGACGCGTTCCAGCGAGTATTTTGCAGCGGCCGCGTTGAAGTCACTGCCATCATGGAATTTGACACCTTCGCGAAGCGTGAAGGACCAACGCGTTGGCGATTCTCTTTTCCAAGAGGTCGCGAGACCGGGAATGAGCTTCATGTCGAAGTCGAGCTTGATCAGGGTGTCGAGGATCTCGCTTTCATTAAAGAAGCGGCTTCTGCGTGGTTTCATGGAGAGCGGCAACGCTTCCCACATGGTTGCGACGGTGAGGGTGCGGTCCCCTTGTTCAGCATGGCTGGCCGATAGGGGCACCGCCAATGCTGCAACGGCAAGCAAAGCTGTCGCCGCCCCTTTAAACAATGACCTGATTTTCATTCATGTTCTCCGTGATTTGAGTGGATTTGTGTGTGTGCCCCGGAGTCGGTCGCCATAGGCGTCTCCGAACAGATTGATCGCCATGACAAGCGCCATGATGGCCAGACCGGGAGCAAGAACGAGGTGAGGGTGAGACCTCAGGTGAGATCGGGATTCCGCAATCATCCGGCCCCATTCGGCCGTACCCGGCTCAACGCCAAGGCCAAGAAAGCTGAGCCCTGCAAAAGAGAGAATGGCCCAGGACATGGAAAAGGCCGTGACGGTGAGAAGCGGTCCGGCGATATTAGGCAATAGGTGGTGCCGGATGATCCGAAAGCGCCCTGCCCCCAAGCTTTCTGCTGCTGCAACGTAAGTCTTGGCCTTTTCCACCATCACCATGTTGCGTACCAGTCGGGCATATTCGGTCCAGTGCACCGAGATCAGCGCAACAATGACCGCCCACAGACCAAGGCCCAGAACGCCGGCAATGACCATGGTAATGGCCAGTGCCGGAAGGACCGACATCCCTTCGCAAAGGCGCATAACGCACTTATCCATGAGACCGCCCAGATAGCCAGACAGCGCACCGATGAGTGTTCCTATGCCACCTGCAAACAGGACAACAAGCAGGGCGCTGCCAACCGTAATCCGGGCACCATGCAGGAGGCGGGAAAAGACGTCTCTTCCCATCTGGTCCGTACCAAGCCAATGGATGAAGGAAGGGCTGGAAAGCCGGTTCAGAATGTCAATCGCATAGGGGTCGTATGGGGTAAACACCGGTGTCCCGATCGATGCGAGCACCACAACAAGGATCAACAGAGCCTTCAATCCGGTCCATCTTGAAAAGGACCGGGTCTGCAAATTGATGCCTAGGGTTTTGCGGAGCATCTATATGGCTCCCCGCACTCTGGGATCGATCAATGTGATCAGATAATCGACCACCAGATTGATCACGACATAGCCTGACGCGATCACAAGGAAGCACATCTGGATAAGCGGATAGTCCCTGTTAAACAGAGATTCGACCAGCAGACTGCCGATCCCGGGCCAGGCAAAAATGGTCTCGACCACAATCATGCCATCGAAAATCCGGGCAAACTGCAGTCCGGTCAGGGTAAGCGTCGAGGGCAAGATATTGGGCACCACATGGTGCCAGAGAATGCGCCGCCTTTTCATGCCTTTGGCGTTCGCGGTGCGCACATAGTCCTGAGACAGTTCATCAAGCAGGCGAGAGCGGACAAAGCGGGCAATGATGCCGGTGACCGACGTTGCAATAACCAAGGTCGGAAGAACCACATGCGCCAGTGTGCCATGGCCGGAACTGGGCAAAAGATCGAGAAAAAGCGAGAAGAACAACGCCATCAATAGCGCCAGCCAAAAATTGGGAATGGACATGCCCACCACACTCAGCGCGGTCAAGGCTCTGTCGATCCAACCACCTGTATGGGTGGCACAGAAATAGCCAATTGGAATGGCCAGAATCATTGCTGTCGCCAGCGATGTAACACCAAGAATGAGCGAACGGCTAATGCGCAGGGCCAAATCACGCGAAACGGCCTCGCCCGTAATGAAGGATTGCCCGAGGTCTCCACCCAACGCATTTGACAGCCAGCGCCAATATTGAAGCGGCACGGGATCATTGAAGCCATTGTCTTGTGCAAATTGCGCAACAGCGGCCTGATCCGGCAGGGTTCCGTCCATCTGAGCAAGCAGAAGCACCTCTGCGAAATCTCCCGGAAGCAGCCGCAGCAAAGCAAACCCGACAATCGAGATGACAAACAGCAAGATCGCCGCCTGAACGAGACGCTGGAAAAGTTGGATCGCCATGAGACATCTCGGTTCTGGAGACAAAGGACAAAATATTCTTGAGTCTTATACTCATATTATAATTGCTTTGTCCAGATCCGCTGCTAACCTTCTGAAAGCCACGTGAGGAACTTGTCCAGAAAAGCCGTCGTCGCAGGCATGAAATGGCTGCCATGATGATAAAATGGATCAAGTGTGGTGACGATCAGCGTTCCCGGTGCATGTCTGGATACATCTTCAAACATCAGACATTCGCCATTCTGTGTGGCGATCAAACATGTTTGGGTCTCGGTCAGGGGATCCAGTGTTCCGTGCAGATGCCAAGTCGCGGCCTCCTTGGTGACATGGGCCGACATGGGGTGATTTGTGTCCACAATACGCACACCAAGATCTGCCCCTTTCTCAAGCCACCACCAGAAATTCGTGTCCATGCCCGTAAAACTGACGTCAGGCAACCACCGGTCAGGGAAGGTTTCCCCCATCACGACCAGCCGGCCACCTGCTTTCATATAACTTTGGAACTGCTCCGATAGCGGTGCGAGATGAAACGCATTCGTTCGGCACGGAATGATGAGCGTTTCGAACTGGGTCAGATCTGTGACAGGGACATCCCGGATATAGATGATCTCATCGAAGAAGTTTGCAAACGGCTCACACCGTAAGGATTGATGGTGATAAGAAAATCCACCATCAATCGCTGCGATGGATGTCTTCTGATTCTCGTGCGCGATTGTCTTCATGACAAAGTCTTTCTCAAGCAGCTACGATCGTATCTTTCAGGTTCGAGCTCTCACTCAACCAGTCGAAGAAATGTTGAACATGGGACAGATTTTCCGGTGAACCGATCATCAGGAAACCCCAGATATCATTGCCGGCATGAACGAAAATGCGCCCCCCACTCTCGCGCTCGACAATCCAGTCAAGCGGCCAATGGTCCGGACCGATGCTATTGATGACAATGGCGCCTTGAGGAGGTGGATTCATGCCTCGCCCATAAAAACCAGATACGCCTTTTCTGAATGACAACACTTCACCAGTGATGCCATCGAACGCAGGATGATCCCCTTCGCGATGCACAAGGAGATCGCTTCTGCCGCGCTTTGGCAGCGGCTGAAAGAGCCTGAATTCTGGCAGGAATGGCTGCACAACATGACCGTTGAACAGGACCGTCCCGCCGCATGCCAGATAGCCTTCGAACTTGTCCTTCAAGCCCATCAGATGTATCTGATCGGAATGGATGGTCAGAATGATCGTGTCATAGACCGCCCAGTTCAGGCGATCGATCTCGTATTGCTGCACGATATCGACCCGATGGCGTGCCAAGGGGGGCGGGAGAGCAGCCAATCCCACAGCAGTGTTGTCAACAAACAGAAAACGACCTTGAGCTTTTGCCATTGGCATTCTTTCAGCAGAGCGTTGAAACGGGGAAGATTTATCTTGAGTTCATGACTCATATTATTTATCGGTATTCTTGTATCCAAAACTCAATTTTTGTCAACCGCGATAGGGGATATCACTCGAATGGAAAATCCATACGGCATTGCAGAACGTCAGGCACCGACAGTCGATCTAAGAGAGGGAGATTGCCCCCTTTCTTTCACGCGGCAGGATTTCATCCGCTATGCCGGACCGGATCAGATCATTGCCGCGGCTCTCATGTTTCAGATGCTGAAAAAGGCTTGTTCTGAGTTGGCCAATGACGGCCTGATCGAAAGAAACGCACTGAAAGTGCAGTTAGGTTTCCCCGGCCCCGGAGTGACTGATATCATTGAGCTTGTTCTGCGCGGCAGCACCCGCAATGCGGGGAACATCACGATCAAAACCGAAGGGCTTCCAGAACAAGCCCCGGAAGCGCTGATCGGGCGTTTCTATTATGAGTTCGAATATGAAGGAAAGCGCATTGCCCTATGGCCCGTGGATGGCTATTTCTCCGAGGAATTTCGCACCATGGTGCGAGGGTTTCAGCCACGCAAAGGGGATGTTTCTGAACAGAGTGCCTATCAATCCTTCAAACAGGACCTGATTTCAAGGCTTATGGCGACGAGCCCAGACGATCTGTTCAATGTGAAAATTCTGAGCCAATAAAATTGCTCAATTATGTTTGGCTGTGTGCCCTGTCATAGGTCTCACCGTTTCGCTTGCCATTTCTTGCAGCATTTTGGTTGTCAATTTGGGTGTCTGGCCCTGCGGCAAATCGACTGCTTTGATCTAAATAGTTGAAAAGTTTAGGTTAAATTCCTAATATCATGACGAAGTGAAAAGTCTGCCCTTCAACAAGGCCTCTATGAAATGGTCCCAAAAGCCATTCAGGGACGGCTCTTGAAAACTGGTTCTGAAAGCCACCTGTGATGAGGCAAGAGGATTGACCTATTGCTAACCGAATGCGATGCAAAGGACGCACGATGACCAACGACAAGACCATTGAAAATCTGAACACAGCTCTGCAAATGGAATTGAGTGCAGCCCATCAGTATCAGCTAAATGCTCAGCTGCTGGATGATTGGGGGCTGGGTAAGCTGGCCAACCAAATGCGCAAGGAAATGCGCGAAGAATGGGGACATTCTGACCGGTTTATCGAGCGCATTCTATATCTCAAAGGCACGCCCCGTATCGAGTTTGAGAAACCCCCTGTTCTGCATACATCCCTTGTCGATCTTTTCAAGGCGGATCTGGAAGATGAGGAAAATGCTATCGTCAGCTACACCAAAGCGGCCAAACTGGCCTATGACATCGGCGACATCGGGTCCAAAGCCCTGTTTGAAGAAATCGTTCTGGATGAAGAAGGGCACAAGGGCTGGCTTGAGTTGCAGCTTGATTTGATCGAGCGGCTGGGTGAGAAGACCTATTCTGCGAAATTCATGTCGACCGGTGATGAAGACGAAGAAGACGCATAAGGGGGCAGAGCGTTCGGAGGAGTGATGCTGCTGCGGCAGAGGCTGGCGTGCCGACCATCGCCGATGGTGGCATCAAATTCTCGAGCGATCTGGCCAAAGCTCTGGCGGGTGGAGCAATGGTGGGCATGGTCGGTTCGCTCTTTCAACGCTAAAAGCCAATAGGATTTAGGTCAATGAGCCCATGATTCTATTGGCTTTCTATTTTGGTAGCTAAGGTCGTGAATGAGGCCAAGGTGGGCGTTGGAGATGATAGGTGCCGTTCTCTGGTGTGAAAGTGGTGACGGAATTCGCGGCCCATTGCTGCCTCTCGACAGCCGACATTTGCCTCAAGGCGACTTCCACATTCCGGACATTCAATCTAACCACAGCATTTTAATCGGGCCATTGGCCGGTATGCGGACATTTGAGACATTCGCTGCGGCGCCGAAATTCATGGCGACCGGCTGCTCTTCTGGCAAGAAGGCCGTGAGCTGACTTCTGTTGCAGGTGCGAAGCCATTGATCCTGTCGGCAAAAGTTGACATTTGCTCGAATGCCACAAATCCGTTCATGCCCACGACTGCGAATTTCCAATCTTGGTACGTATTCGAACTGAGCAGCGTACTGCAAAGGTGCGGTATGATGGTTTGAGTTGCTCTATTTTTGAAAGATTTGTACAAAATAAAATTAGCAATTTGAGATTGAACTTCAGTTGTGCGATTTTACCGCCAATAGAATTCGTCGTCATGCGGCAGGGAAAAATAGAAGTCTTAGTTACAGCCGTTGCAGGTAACGCGGGTAATGGCGTCGGTAGTGTTGCGGTTATGTGCTGGTCCGACCAAGTTGGTGTGAAGCATCTTTTGTTCCATATCACTTCCGATATCAATCTAACATCCAGCGCAAAGTGACAAGTTTATGAGCAAGATGTTGTTCAAACCCCTTGGGGGCAATTATGTCGGATAGAGTACGGTCAATATTAGTGATTTTGATCGGTTTTTTGTCAATCAATGCAAATGCGCAAAGCATTCGTTTGAATTCAGTCCAATCAGGAAGCTTCTCTGTAACTGAAATTAGTCAGCAGATCATATCGAATAATTATAAGTACATTTCTTTAAGCAAAATAATTGAAATGATAAATATAAATAAAAATGGAGCGAGATTAATTTCTTTTGATTGTTTTGATGACCGTGGCCGAAAAAATTTGTGCGAATTTGTTAGTGATATAAGCGATAGTTTTTCGATTAATAGAGTTGGTTTAAGTTTTTATTTCTTTAATAATAGAATGTATACAGAGAAGGATTATCCGACTCTTGTTTATTTTTTCGAGGGCGATGAAGATAAATGTAGAATTGATAAAAAGAAAATTGCTACTTTGGTTTATATTGGTAAAAATTTAAATCGGAGCGGGGTTGTTGATTGTATTGGGGATTCACTAAGATCGGAGATTGTCAGAAAGACCGGACTTGATGAGGATATTCTTGATCTTATCGCATATGAGTTTGCTTTGGACGGGATTATTACTTATGTTCCAGTATCTGAAAGTGTCGCCAAGATGAATGAAGAGTTTGGGAAATTTGTGAAATGAGCTCTTTAGGGAATCAACTGGCAGTTCACACAATTGACGCACTATTAACCGCTTTGCGCGGCATTCCTGATGTCTAAAACGGCCCGAACCGGCAGCCTAAGCCTAGATGCGCCACGAGGTCCCTTGAATGGCCGCTTTCGCCTGCGGAATCACAGATCTGGCACCCGCAGCAGATGACCGCTTCCCGCCCTCTCGACCAGTTAGCCATTTATGTGGGATGGAGATACTGCATCGCACCCAATGTCTCGAAGGTCCGCACAGCGGCCTTTGACCCAATATAAATGCTGCGCTCTTGGTATGGAATACTGCGAGATTGAGATAGAAGGGCAGTCATACATGGATCGCTGCACCTGTTCATGAATGCGATCAGATAAACGAACGCAGCGACTTCGTGATACGCATAATCGAATTGGCCCGGGTCGAAACGATCTTCCGAACTTTTTCAAAGATCAGTCTGACATAGCCCGTATTGCGACACTCAATCCCATCCCGACATAACATTCAAACCAACCGCAGCATGCTCAGCGGTCCGGTGACGATCCGCTGAATTGACCGTCATTCTCATTTCCCTGAGCTCCGCCAGCGTGCAAAGCGAGCGGTTACTTGAGCGACAAGAAGATGGCGTCTAGCACCTCGATGTGAGTGTTGGGATCGTCACCTTCTGAAATGGCCAAGGCCGCCCTGTCGAAAAGGGCTGACAATTGAATGGTCAAGGCATCAAGCGGCAGTCTCTGGATCTCACCGGCCTCCATTGCTGCCGCAAGACCCAATCGCAACGTATCCGCCGACGTTTCTCGGTCGATCTGGTCGATCTCCCTTTGTCCAAGCACAGCCGGGCCATCACGGAGCATGATCCGAACGCGCCCCTTGTCGGCCATTGCTTTGAGATAGCCGCGACTGCCTTGCTTCAGAGCCTCCACGGCCGCTTCCGGTTCTGTCTTCGCCGATCTGGTAATTTCCTCTGCAACCGCCTGATATTCTTGCGTGATGACGGCCCGAAAGAGCGCCACCTTGTCCTCAAAGTGATGGTAGAGCGCGCCGCGTGTCACGCCCGCAGCCCTGACGATCTCCGGTGTCGAGGTTTCAGCATAGCCTTTTTCTGCGAATAGCCGTCTGGCCGCGTTCAGCAGCGCCGAACGTGTTGCTTCGGTGCGGTCTTTGTTGGAGCGGATTACAGAATCCTGTTGCATGCATGCAGCCTGTATGTTTATTGAGGTATATACATACAGATTGTATGTTTTACACAAGGGAGAAGCAACATGAAATGCACGCAATATTATCCCGTCATCCAAACCAAGGACGTTCAGGCAACGAAGGCTTTCTATGTCGACAACTTCCGTTTCAAGGTCAGCTTCGATGCGGACTGGTACTGCCATCTCCAGTCAAGCGAGGACCCCAAGGTCAACATCGCAATCCTGAAAGGCGATCACGAGACGATCCCCGCCGAGGGGCGTGGGTCCACGGCAAGCCTGATCCTGAACTTCGAGGTCGAGGACGTTGATGCCGAATTCGAGCACATTAAGAAGGTGGGGCTACCCCTTCTGAAACCCCTGACGGATGAGGCCTTTGGCCAAAGACACTTCATCACACGCGATCCCAATGGGGTCCTCATCGATGTGATCAAGCCAATTCCCCCTGTTGGTCAGTTCGTCGATCAGTATGCCATCGACGCTCTGCCCGCCTGACCAATGCACAGCGAGGCTCGAACGCACCATCCGGGCCTCGCATGCGATAGATACCATAAGCCCAGAATCGGGTTCAGTTCAGATCCGGCCGCAACTACTCAAATTCCCCGAGTATTTCGTGCTGAAGCTCGATCCGTTCCATATGCGCTTTGCCGCGGACCCCGGCCTTTTGCAGACTGACGAGCGCCAGATAGCGCGACAGACTGAGCGCAGAACCAGCGCTATCCAAAATGGAACTGGTTTCCACTTCGGTGAAAAATGTCCAACTGGCCAAACCGGGCAATCCACGCGCAGTGGGATCCGTGAGCAGAAGAATCTGGATGCCCTTTTCCTTGGCGGCCTTCAGAATGGTCTCCAGCCGAGAGGGCCGCCGCCTCAAGGCAAAAACAATCAGCAGATCTTCTTCCAGAAAATCTCCCACATATTCGCCCATTGTTTCTCCACCGGTCGGTAGCAAGTGGACATCGCCGCGAAACTGCAACAATTGCCATCGCAAGTAATTGGCCAGAAAATGACTGTTGCGGTAGCCGAGCAAATAGATCCGCCTCGCTGCAACAATCCGCTCTGTCACGACCTCCACATCTTCTGGATTGAGCCGCATCAGGCTTGACTGCAACAGATAGGTTTCCTCGGCCAGATAATCGGCCACCGAAAGGATATGTTGCGGCGCCTTGCTTTCCATATAGAGGGGGGAGCCCCAATGGGTTGTCTCGCGCGCCAGAAGCTTGGCCTCATCGAAGCTGGCAAATCCCAAGCGGCGAAACAGACGGGTTCCAGCAGCCTTCGATACGCCGGCAAGCGACGTCAACTCGGTGGCCGTATACAAACTCAGATCCCCCGGCGATTCCAAGATTGCATCTGCTAATTTCCGTTCGGAATCAGGAAGTTGCTCATAGTGTTCATGAATTCTGACTTCGATTGATTTTGCGCGAGAATCGCCCATTTCGGCCTCTTTCAATTTTTTTCATCAACACTTTATTTGAAACTGACGTTTCAATCAATATTGACATTTCGATACATCAGTTTCAGTATTTCTGAAAAGTACAAAAGAAGACCGGGAACAGCGTTATGGATCTTTATGCCACGAAGGCTCTTTCATGGAGCCGGCGCCTGAATTGGTTTGTCGAGCGGCTTTGTGTCGCTCTTCTAATCCTGTTGGTTCTGGATGTCTGGCTGGGCGTCCTGGTCCGTTACCTCCTGCCGCTGGGCTGGACATTCACCGAAGAACTGGCCCGTTATCTGATGATCTGGATGGCTCTTTTGGCTGTTTCGAGCGGCATATCGCACAGAGAGCATATCGGCGTGCTGGTGATTTTCGAACGCTTCCCCCCGAAAGCGCGTAAATGGCTGGCGGTACTGTTTGATTTGTTGGCCTTTCTCTTCTTCGCGATGGTCTTCTTCTACGGGCTTGGCTTTGTCGAACGGGGATTTTCCCGTTTCACGATGATTGCCCAGATCCCCAAGGGATGGCCCTTTATGGGCGTCCCTCTCGCTGCTGCCTTTGCCTGTGTCCAGCTCGCTTTGGTCGCCATGCATGACTTCTTTTCCAATGACGGTGTGACCGCCGCCGAACGCGTGGAGATCTAAGCGATGATTTTGGTAGCAGTGACCTTTTTCGGTCTCCTTGCGATCGGTATGCCGGTTGGCTTCGTGCTTGGCATTGCCGGCATGGTGGGCATCATGGATATGGGGGGCGGCAAGTTCCTCTCCATGGCACCGGACCGCATGTTTGCCGGGCTCGACCTCTTTCCGTTCCTCGCCATGCCCTTCTTCATCCTCGCAGGCGAGATCATGAACCGCTCGGGCATCACCCACAATCTGGTGAAATTCGCGGACGCTCTGGTCGGCTGGCTAAGAGGTGGCATGGCCCATTCCAACATGGTCGCCTCGGTCATGTTTGCCGGGCTGACCGGCGCCGCCACCGCTGATGCCGCCGCCTTTGGCAACACTTTGGTGCCTGCCATGGTCAAGCAGGGATATTCCAAGCCCTTTGCCTGCGCTGTCACGGCGGCAGGATCGATCATCGGCCCCACCATTCCCCCCTCGACCCTTGCGGTGATTTATGGCTCACTGATGGGCGTCTCCATTGCCGGTTTGTTTGCGGCAGGCATTTTGCCCGGCCTTCTCATTTGCCTCATCTGCATGGCCGTGATTGCTGCCCTTGGCGAAAAGCTCAATCTGCCCAAATCCGGCAAACGACCAAGCCTGATGGCCATTTTGAAGGCCTTTCGCCAGAGCCTGCTTGCCCTCGTCCTTCCCGTCTTCATTCTGGGATCCATTCTAGGGGGCATTGCCACCCCGACCGAAGCCGCCTCCATCGCGGTGGCTTACGCGCTGTTTGTCGGCGGCGTCATCTATCGCGCACTGACCTTCAAGGACCTGTATGAAATGATGGTGCGGACCACCCGCATCACCGGAGTGATCTTTCTGATCATCGCGTCGGCCTCCATCCTTGGCTGGTGGCTCACCTACAACCAGATCCCGCAAGCCATCGCCGACTTCTTCCTGACGGTCTCGGACAATCCCAAAGTCATCATCGGCATGATCGTCCTGATGCTGCTTTTCATCGGCCTGTTCATGGATATCAACGCCACCCTGATCATTCTGGCCCCGGTTCTGGCGCCCCTGACGGCAGAAATCGGCATGAACCCGGTTCATGCGGGCATCATGATCATTCTGGCGCTCAATATTTCCTTGATGACACCACCGGTTGGCGCCTGCCTGTTTGTGCTGGCTTCGGTCACCAAGGAAAAAATCGAAAATATCTCCAAATCCCTTTGGCCATTCCTTCTGGCGGAAGTCATCATCCTGATGCTTGTTGCCTTCTGGGAAGACATGACTTTGTTCGTGCCGCGGCTGCTGGGCATTCAATAAACCAAAAAAGTACGCAATCCTCTTCCAACCAACGGAGCAAGCAATGACTTTCCTTCCTTCCCTTAAGTCGCTCACCCTGGGTGCCGCAGCATTGGGCCTGATGGTTTCCTCTTCACTGGCCGCCGACGTCACCATCCGCATCGGCCATCTTAATCCGGCTGATCCGACCGAAAGCCATTCCGGTGCCATGACCGCTGTCTTCAAGTCTCTGGTAGAGACCGCATCGGGTGGCGAGATCGAAGTCAAACTCTTCCCCAACGGCCAGCTGGGCAAAGACAATGAAGTGATCCAGCAGGTGCGCGATGGCATTGTCGAGAGCTGCATCTCGTCCGCCGGTGGCGTGGCCCAGCATTATCCGCTGGTTGGTGTCTTCGACATCCCGTTCGCCTTCCCCAACATTGCCGTTTCCAACAAGGTTATGTCGCTGCAGAGTGACTTCGGCAAGAAATTTGCAGCCGATCTCGACGCCAAGACCGGCCTGAAAACCCTCTCCATGCTGGATTCAGGCGGCTTCTTTGCCTTCACCAATTCCAAGAAGCCAATCAAGACCGTCGCCGACATGGAAGGTCTGCGCATCCGCACCATGACCCTGCCAACCCATCAGGCGATGATTGACTCCCTTGGCGGTCAGGCAACCCCTCTGCCTTGGGCCGAAGTCTATACCGCCCTGCAAACCGGCGTCGCTGACGGTCAGATGAACCCGATTCCGGTCATCGCCTTCGCCAAATTTGACGAAGTCCAGAAATATCTCTCCATCACCAACCATGTCATCACCCCATATCTGTGGTTCATGAATGGCGAATTCTACGCAAATCTGAAGCCTGAACACAAAGCGATTGTTGATTGGGCAACGGAAGTGGCAACCGAAGCAGGCCGCGGCACCTCCCGCATCATCGAAGCCTCCAGCAAGGGCCTGCCAAAGCTGGCCGAGAAAATGGAAGTCAATGCGGTCTCCCCAGCAGAAGCAGCCAAATTTGCTGAAGCAGCCCAGCCTGCCGTGCGCAAGCTGATCGAAGAAAAATTTGGCGCAGAAGGCACCGCCATGCTCGAAGCCATGTTGGCTGAGATCGAAAACGTAAAATAATCCTATCTAAGACGCGAGACGGCGGGCATCAGTCGGCCGTCTCACCCTCCCCCACCGGTTTTTCTGCTTTTTGCACTTTGCATCCGACGCCGGGCCAAAATCAAAAGAACCGACCAAACCCTCGGACCCCATCATGCCTTCCATTCACCTCAAAAGAGCCGCAAGCAACCCCAGCGCTGCCCGGCAATTGCCATCCATGCCGTTTGAAGCGGATGGTCTGGCCACGGCCCGCAGCGTCATTCATGGCTGGCAGGGCTACGCGCCAACCGAACTCAAAAGCCTGTCCAATCTGGCAGACGAGCTCAATGTTGGCAGCATCTATTTCAAGGACGAATCCACCCGCTTTGGCCTTGGCAGTTTCAAACCCTTGGGCGGTGCCTATGCCGTCAGCCGCTGTCTGGCACGCACCATCGCCAACAAGACAGGACAGCAGCCGCTCGACTTATTTTCTGATAAGGCAAAGGCCCATGCAGCCGAGATGACGGTGACAGCCGCCACCGACGGCAATCATGGCCGCTCTGTCGCTTGGGGCGCACGGATGTATGGCTGTCGATGCGTGATTTTTGTTTGCGCCTCGGTCAGTGAGCAGCGCAAAAATGCCATCGCCGCCTATGGCGCCGAAATCCGCGAAGTGGATGGCAGTTTTGATGACGCGGTTCGTCTGGCTTCCGTGACAGCACAAAAAGAAGGCTGGCATGTCATTCCAGACACTGCAGACAGTTTGAACGAGGATGCAGCGGCGGCCCCGCGCGACGTCACCCAAGGTTACATGCTGGCCGTTGACGAGGCTTTGGAGCAGCTCAAGGACCAACCACCCATCACGCATCTTTTCTTGCAAGCCGGGGTCGGCGGTCTGGCATCGGCCAGTGCAGCCCGCTTCTGGCAAGCCTATGGCACGGAGCGCCCTGTCACGGTGATTGTCGAGCCGGATCAATGTGCCTGCTGGTTTGAGAGCCTTGTCGCAGGCAAGCCTGTGGCCGTAACAGGCGACATCGATTCCGACATGGCAGGGCTGGCTTGCGGCGAGGTTTCGATGATTGCCTGGCAAATTCTGCAAACCGGTGCCGACCACATGGTCACCATCACCGACGAAGCGGTCCCCATCCTGATGACCTATTTGGCAGAGAAGGGATCCGACGCCCGCCCCATCGTGGCCGGGGAAACCGGCATATCGGGCCTTGCTGGTTTCATCGCCTGTGCGCAGGACAAAGACATGCGAGCCCGCCTTGGCCTTGGGCCAGACAGCCGGATTTTCGTCATCGGCAGTGAAGGCGACACCGATCCGGACAATTACAAGACCATCGTCGGACACTCTGCCGCGGAGATTTTGGCACAATGACACAAGCTGAATTTAGCAATATGCGCATCAACCTTGATCGCCTTCTATCCCGCTTAAAAGCGCTGGGACAGGATGGGGCTCTGGAGGGCGGAGGCGTATGTCGACTGGCGCTCAGCGACACCGACAAGCTCGGCCGGGATCGGGTTTCTGGATGGATGCGTGAACTGGGCCTTGAGGTCTCCATCGACAAGATCGGCAATATGATGGCCCTGTTGCCCGGACAGGAAGATCTACCCCCTGTCGTCATCGGCTCTCATATCGACACGGTCGCAACCGGCGGGCTCTATGATGGCAATCTTGGCGTCTTGGTCGGGCTGGAAGTGATTTCGGTCCTCAGAGACAGCGGCTATGTGCCCCGCCGCCCCATTGTCGTAGCAGCCTTTACCAATGAAGAGGGCTCGCGCTTTGCGCCCGACATGATGGGCAGTGCCGTGGATCGCGGCAGCCTGCCGCTCGACGAAGCCTTGGCGATAGCGGATGCCGAGGGCCTCGTGGTCGGCGATGAATTGGCCCGCATCGGCTATGCAGGCGAGGTCGAACCGGGACATATCAAGCCCCACTGCTTCTTTGAACTGCATGTGGAGCAAGGCCCGGTTCTTGAGGAAGAAGGGCTAGAAATCGGTGCCGTGACCGGTGTGCAAGGCATCAGCTGGACCGAATATACCGTCACCGGCATCTCCAACCATGCGGGTACCACCCCGATGCGTCTGCGCCATGATGCGGGCTTTGCCGCCGCCAGCATATCTGTCGCCGCACGCATTGTCGCGGGCGAGACCGGCGAGGATCAAGTCGCCACCGTCGGCGTCACCGAACTGGACCCCAATCTCGTCAATGTCATCGCCCGCAAGGCACGCTTGACAGTCGACCTGCGCAACATTGACGAAGCCAAACTGCAAGCAGCCGAGAAAAGCCTGACGGACAAAATAGAGACGATCGCAGAGAGCGAAGGCGTGGAGATCACGTCACGCACATTGGCCCGGTTCGAACCGGTCATTTTCGATGACAGCATGGTCAATCTGATCGAAAGCATGGCCAAGGATCAGGGCTATTCCGTCCGGCGCATGGCCTCAGGTGCTGGGCATGACGCGCAGATGTTTGCGCCCGATTGCCCAACGGCGATGATCTTTGTGCCCTCCGTTGGCGGCATCAGCCACAATATCAAAGAATATACGACACCGGATCAATTGCAGGCGGGTGCCAATGTGCTGCTGCAAGCGGTGCTTTCCAAGGCCGAAGAAGAATAGAAGGATCAATTGAATGTCTCGTCCCATCAAGATTGCCGCCGCCCAATTGGGCCCGATCGCCCGAGATGAACCGCGCAGCGCCGTTGTCAAACGCTGTTTGATCCTGATGCATGAAGCCAAGGCGAAAGGCGTTGAACTGATTGTCTTTCCCGAACTGGCCCTGACCACCTTCTTTCCGCGCTGGTATCTGGAAGACCAGACTGAGGTCGATGCCTTTTTCGAGACCGAAATGCCAAGCGCCGAAACCCAGCCGCTGTTTGATGCCGCCAAGGAACTCTCGATGGGATTCTATCTCGGCTATGCAGAGCGTGTGCCGGGAGAAGAAGGCGACCGGCATTTCAACACCACCATTCTGGTGGACCAACAGGGCGAGATTGTCGGAAAATACCGCAAAATCCATTTGCCGGGCCATGAAGAGAATGAACCATGGCGGCCTTTCCAGCATCTGGAAAGACGCTATTTTGAATCGGGCGATATGGGCTTCCAAATCTTTGATGCCTTTGGCGGCAAGGTGGGCATGGCCATTTGCAATGACCGTCGCTGGCCCGAAACCTTCCGTGTGTTGGGGCTGAAAGGCGCAGAAGTCGTGCTGATCGGCTATAATACGCCACGCCACTATCCCCCTGCCCCGGAACATGACCATCTGCAGGATTTTCATAATCATCTGGTGCTTCAGGCAGGAGCCTATCAGAATGGCACCTGGGTGGTGGGCGTCGCCAAGGCGGGCATCGAAGAAGGCTGCGACCTGATCGGCGGATCCTGTATCATCGATCCGACCGGCACGATCGTGGCCAAGGCCGAAGGCGTCGGCGATGAGTTGGTTATTGCCGACTGTGACCTTGATCGCTGCGATGAAATCCGCAAGAAAATTTTTGACTTCCGCCGCTATCGCGAGCCGGACAATTACGCACCCATCACAGCCCCAAAGGAAACCGGGCCGAAACAATAAGGGCAGCAGGATATGACCTTCGTCTTCAAACCAGACATCATCAATGAAGAAGCCCTCAAGCCGGTGCGTGAGGCCTTTCAAAACTACAATATCCGCCTGCCGCTCTTCGCAGAATTGGCAGATCCGGTTCCGGCCTTCTCCGCACTGGCCACTGACATGGCACAGGTAGACCCGGACACGGCAGATCCCCGCAACCTCTTGCGGGTGCACTGGCACAATGATGCAAGCCGCACAGGGCTTGTTGATGTGCCCGAGCATATCGTCCTGCCTTCTGAGCTGACCGGCGTGGAGGCAAAAATCGTTGTGGCCTTGGGCAATCGCTTCCCGATGATCCATGCCCACAAGGTGCTGCCAGCCTATGCCTGCCTCGTCCAGCGACTGGTATCGGGCAATTTCAACCCCTATTCAAACCGGGCTGTCTGGCCATCCACGGGCAACTATTGTCGCGGCGGCGTCGCCATTTCCCGCATTCTTGAATGCCACGGCGTGGCGGTTCTGCCCGAGGGCATGAGCCAGGAGCGCTTCAACTGGCTGGAATCCTGGACCCTTAGCCCCAATGACATTGTCCGCACCCCCGGCACCGAAAGCAACGTCAAGGAAATCTATGACGCCTGCCACACACTCAGCCAACAGCCGGAAAATGTCATCCTCAACCAGTTTGCCGAGTTTGCCAATTACGCGGTCCATCGCGCGGTCACCGGGGCTGCTCTGGCAAAGATCTTTGAAAGCCTGAAGGGCGAAGGCAAGATGAAGCTGGCTGGTTTCGTCTCGGCCTCGGGATCCTCAGGCACCTTGGCAGCAGGCGACCACCTCAAGCAGACCTATGGCACCGACATTGCCGTGGTCGAGGCGCTGGAATGCCCTACCCTACTGCTCAACGGCTATGGCGAGCATAACATTCAGGGCATTGGCGACAAGCATGTCCCACTCATTCACAATGTGATGAATACCGACTATGTCATCGCCCTGTCTGAAGCTGGTCCTGATGCGCTCAATCTGGTCTTCAACCGGCCCGAAGGTCAGGCCTACCTCAAAGACTATCGCGGGCTGGAAACCGATTTGATCGAAACCTTGTCCAATTTCGGCCTCTCCTCGATTGCCAACATTCTGGGGGCCATCAAGCTGGCAAAATATCAGAAGCTCGGGTCTGATGACGTTGTGATCACCTTGGCGACCGATGGCGCGGACATGTATTCCACCGAGCAACCAAAGGCCTTGCAGAAATATTTCGGCAATCGCTTCGACACCATCGTCGCAGCGCAAGCCTTCGGCACCCAGATGCTCGGCGCCTCCACCGACAATATGATGGAACTGTCCCGTCTGGACAAAGAGCGGATCTTCAATCTTGGCTATTATACCTGGGTTGAGCAACAGGGTGTTTCTGTTGCCGACTTCGACAGCCGCCGTGATCAATCCTTCTGGGATCAATTGGTTGATGATCTGCCCCGGTGGGACGCGCTGATCAAGGCCTTCTAGGTTGGTCGCTTTGCCTGAGAACGGCGATGCAAAATTAGATCATGGACCGACATTCTGCATGCCAGCAGCACCTTTCCGGAGACAAGATATGGCATCACGAGTGACGTCGGCATCGGTCATTTTGAAATGGCTATCGAACTTGGTCATTTCCTCCCAAGACACATCCATGTGGTCACAACGCACATCTGTTTTTTCGATGAGACGCGTGTCTTAATGATTTAATTTTGAAGTCGGAATTGGTGCCGCAGGAGAAGAGAGGGGCAACGAAACCGCAGCCCCTCCGACTGTTAGTGGACTTTGCCGGGAAGGCTGAGGTCACCTGATGCAATGTCAAAGACATTCTCGACACAGACATGCGGTGCGTGGAAATTGGCATTGACCCGCAGGGCGGTGGTCACCCCGTCATATTGGGCCTCGTGAAGCGCATGGATGTCCGCATTGGCCAGAACAACATTGACCTCAATAGAAGCACCATCAAAGACGGGCGTAAAACCCGGACTGTCAAGATAGAAGGGAACACCGGGCCAGGTGGCTGGCATGACTGGGCTGGTGCCTTCGGGGACATCCCGCACCGAGAGCGCGCCGGGGCCGCATCTGTCATCGGGGGTCAAAACAACCCAGTGGCTATGCCATTGGCCACCGTCATTGCCCGTATCCCCATCGACATTCTCATCCTGCAATGGTGTATCGTCAAAATCCGGATGGCTGGTTGCAGCCAATGCAAGAATGCCGGTTTTCTCACCAAACCCGACAGCAGAAGGGTCGAGTGTCGTTGGCCAAACATAGGCCCAGATTGCAGCACCGGGAGCGCCGTTGCCGATCGCCGGCGGGGTCGAAGCGCCCGCCTTGCCAGCGGTCGACATCCGGAAAGTCGCAAAACGGCCATTCAGCTTGACCTTGGCGGCAACAATATCGAAATCCGCAACCTTGCTGCTGTCGACTTCGGATCTGATGTCATGGTGATGGCCATCAGCCGCCATTGCAAGTGGACTGGTAGCGGCAAGCAGGCTTGCTGTCAGAATTGTCTTAATCATGATGATCCCCTATTTGATAGCGATTCGCTATTATTAAGATAGCGAGTCACTACATATCGAAAGCGAAAATGAATTGCAATAATAATTTTGACTCGCTATTAATATGCAATGGAGAGCGAACATGATTCATGACCTTATTGATCGTCTGGCCCGCCTTGATGCGGCCGGTGCCTGGGCTGGTGATCTCAACCCGACACAGCGCAGCATCTTGAGTTACCTTGCGCGTGCCAACCGCTTCTCGCGCAGCCCATCTCATGTCGCAGACTATCTCGGCTCGACACGCGGCACGGTTTCCCAATCCCTGAAGTCACTGGCCGAAAAGGGCTATGTTCGCGAGTTGCGGTCTGAGCATGACAGGCGGGCAATCAGCTTTGATGTAACCCCTCGCGGACATGAGACCCTGAGGCAGTCAACCCGCCTGCAACAGGCGGTGACATCGATGGATCAGCGCACGGAGCAAAGCCTACAAAACGGATTGATGACGCTGTTGCGTGAGAGTCTCGCCTTGAGCGAAGGCCGAACATTCGGGTTATGCAAAAGCTGCAAGTATCATGAACCGCGGGAGGCTGGCGGTTATTGCAAGCTGCTGAAGATCGATCTGAAAGAGCAAGAATGCACTCAAATCTGCTTTGAACAGGACTATGGATAATGACACCATTGCTGGAAAGTACAATCGAAGGGCTTTTTCTGGGAGCCGTTCAGACGCTGTGGGACGGCCGTGCGCCCTCTGCCATTGCGAAAGTGCGCGCAACGGGGCGTCGGGAGATCGGCCCAACCGGCTTTATCGACGATGCACAGGCCGACCTTGCAGTTCACGGCGGCGCCGACAAGGCCATCCATCATTATGCGTTTGATCATTATGCAAGCTGGATCGGCGAATCTGCCGTGCCGCCCGAAACGTCAGCGGGTGCCTTCGGTGAGAATATTTCCACTGTCGGGATGACAGAGGACACCCTGTGCATCGGCGACATTTTGCAGTTGGGAACCGCAGTGGTTCAGATCAGTCAGGGCCGCCAGCCATGCTGGAAACTCAACATGCATACGGGAAATCGCCAAATGGCTTTTCTGTTTCAGACGACAGGAAGAACGGGCTGGTATTATCGGGTGCTCGAAACCGGGTCTGCCGGAGTCGGTGACAGCATAACGCTGATCGAACGGCCAGAGCCGAAATGGAGCGTCAAGTTCGTCACCGATGCCCGCTTGAAACGCACAGTGAACAAGGATGATGCCGGACACCTTGCCGAGCTTTCCGTGTTGGCGGACGGTTGGCGCAAGGCCTTTGCAAAGATGGCAACAGGCAACAGACAAGAAGATACCCGCACACGGCTGGAAGGTTAGCGACACGGAGGTTGCGGGACGGATTTCGGGGAAAGAAGGCGCGTGGCACTGCCTGTTTCCCATCAGCGGCAGAGGGTCCATCGCTGATGGGCTGTCTGTCTGGTTCAAGACATCAACGCGCCGTTTGCCACGGTGCGGAGACATAGCGGAAGGCCTGTTGGGTGCGTTCGATATAACCGATACCGGGGAAATCGATATGCATTCCAGCGACGGCCATTCGATCGGTGCTCGCCCGATCAAACATTGCACGGCGCGTCCTTTTGGCCAGTTCAGGGTCCGCATCGAAAACCACTCCCCAATCTGGATAAGCGAACTGCAAGCCAGACAGATGGACGATATCGCCCCAGATCAGAAGACTCTCATTGTTGGAATGCAGAGCAAATCCAGTATGGCCAGGTGTATGACCGGGCAGCGGGATCGACGTAATTCCGGGCACGACGTCAACTTCACCGGTGAAAACCTGTCGCTCACTGGCATAGGGTGCCACTATTTGGCGGGAGATGTCGACATAGGGGCGGAAATTCTCCGGTAGAGCCCGATAAACAGCATCATCATGTGTGAATTCCCACTCGGCTTCTGCTGTCATCAAGGTGGCGTTGGTGAAGGTGCGATTTCCGGCTGCATCGCTCAGCTCGCCAACATGATCAATATGCAGATGCGTAAAGAGCACCACATCGATGGCGTCAGGATCGATTCCTGCTGCTTTGAGGTTACTGGTCAGATTGCCCATCCCTGCGCCTGCCGCCTTTGGTGACCCCGCATCAATCAGAACCAATTGGCGACCGGTATTCACGACATAGCCATTGATCGGCACCGGGATACCAACTGGGCTAAAGGGTTTATAGGCACGACTGGAAGCGCTTCGTGCGAGTGTTTCGTCATATCCATTGATGAAGCCGGTGGGAAGGGTCGTGTAGCCATCCAACAAGGCCGTGACTTCAAAATCACCCACCCAGAACCGATAAAAGCCAGGCACTTGCTGTTTCACAGGCTGAACCGATGCCGCGAACACGGGAGAGGAAAGATGAAGAGCGGGCAGAGACAAAACGGGCGCAGCAATCATTCCGCGAAGCAAGTGTCGTCTCGTCATTTTCATAAGGAAATCCTTATCTCAGTTTGAATTTCTATTGCTTCATTTATATATTCCAAACATCACACAAGCGTAGACCACCATTTCTTTTACCAAACATAAGAATTTCTTATGGATAAGCTCAAATTCTTCGAAAGCTTCATTGCGGCAGTTGAAACCGGCTCCCTGACCGGGGCAGCTCGTCAACAGCAGATCAGCCAACCTGCAATCAGTCAGCAAATTTCGGCGCTGGAGGCAGCCTATGCGACCAAGCTGTTGCACCGCGCAAGAAACGGCGTGAGCTTGACCAATGCCGGCACACTATTCTTTGATCGGGTCAACACAATCCTCAAGGAGCATCGAGAACTGGAAGAAGACCTGTCCCGCTTCTCTGACGGCGTGACTGGTCAGATCAAGGTCACAACCAATGTGGGGATCTCACAGTTCGTGATGCTGGATGTCCTCAATGATTTGCAGGCCAAATATCCAGACCTGAAGATTATTCTCTCGCCGGAAGACAGGGTGGTTGATCTGGTTGCCGAAAAATTTGATCTTGCAGTTCGATCCGGCACAATGGGCAAGGAAAATGTCGTCGGGCGGCGCATCGGCTCATTACGATCCGTTCTGGTTGCCAAGCCCGCATATCTGGATGAACTGATTCGGCCACGAGATCCGAAGGACCTGCAATCCCTGAACTATATACAATATTGCGCTAACGATGACATGCTGTCGATACCACTAAACCATGCTGGCGAAATCACTCATGTTCCAATCAAAAGCAATCTGACCGCGCAGCTTCCTGCATTGGTTTTTCAGGCGCTTGAAAATGGAATGGGTTATGCAAAAGCGCCCTACTTCATGGTTGCCGATGCCATCGAGCAAGGAAAACTGGAATTGGTGTTACCCGACTACAGCCCGCTGACTCAAGATCTGTTTCTGGTCTACCCCCATCATGAGAGCAACACTCTTCGTATGAAAGTGTTCCTGCAAAGCCTCCTTCAAAAGATGATTGCCACCCCCGGAATTCAGATCCCCAAATCCGTGCAACGGGAATTTTCAAACCAGAAGACCTCCATTCATGGGTAATCAGAGGTCAAAACCACCCCTTTCCATTGGCCTTGGTGCTTGGTGAACGCCGCAAGACGTTCCCCGGGATATAAAGCTCTTTGCTGCCATTCGTCCCTCTCGACGCCCTTCATGGCGTTGGCTCCGAAACAACATTTCAGGAAACCTGATATGAACAAGGGTTACAGTCGGCATGAATGGCCAAGAATGTGCCTCGCCGCATGGACGAATTATAAATTCTGATATATATCAAGATAACAAGGGAGGGAGATATCATGCGGCAAGAGAGCAAAAAATTCATGCTGATTACACCCGAAGATGGAACCGACATACTCAAGGGCCTTTCCGCGCCAGCACGCTTGTCTATCCTGACTTTGTTGCACGAGCGCGGTCCTATGAATGTCAATGACATTGCAGAATTTCTGGGATTACCACAATCGTCAGCATCCACCCACATCAACATGCTGGAAAAGACCGGTCTCATTGAGACCGACAACAGAAAGGCGCGCAAAGGCAGTCAGAAAATTTGCCGCGCGGCCTATGATGAAGTGGTGCTGTCATTCAAGGAAGCCAAGCAAACCGACAAAGACCTCATTGAAGTGGCGATGCCCATCGGGCTTTATTCGGGCTGCGACACCAGTGCGCCCTGCGGACTGTGCTCCCTTGAAGGCATCATTGGCTATCTTGATAGCCCCGACACCTTCCATTCTCCCGAACGCATGAAAGCCGGGCTTCTTTGGTTTACACGGGGCTATGTCTCTTATCAGTTTCCCAACAATGCGCGGATCGCAGCCCGCGAAGTCAAGGAACTGGAGCTGCTGGTTGAGCTGTCCTCTGAAGTCCCCGGCACCGCAGAGAACTGGCCGTCCGATATCAATGTGTCAATCAATGATCAAGTAATCGCGGTGTGGACTGCGCCCGGGGATTACGGTGATCAGCGCGGCAAATTCACACCCGAATGGTGGAAGTTGGCTGGCTCGCAATATGGTCATTTGAAGAGCTTTCGCGTGACACCAGATGGCACATTTGTTGATGGCATGCGGATCTCGGATGTCACGCTCAGCGCGCTTGAGCTGGACGACCATCGCTCCATCCGGGTGAAGTTTTCGGTGCCCGATCGCGCAGAATATCCTGGCGGGATCAATATTTTTGGTCGGGGATTCGGCAACTACGATCAGGATATTGTTTTGCGCCTAAAGACTTAAAAATATCAGAAAATCGGATATGAATTTCCCTCAAAAGCTTTGTTGACGCCTTTATGGGTCTCAAGTTACTATCATAAAAACGGAAATATATCACGTTTTATGATATAAATAGGGAGGCGGGCCATGCGTGCAACTGTCACGGCGCATAAGGACTATACTATCTCAAAAATTGATCCGCGCCTATATGGCTCTTTTATCGAGCATCTGGGTCGGGCGGTTTACACGGGGATTTATGAGCCGGGGCATCCAAGCGCAGACGAGAACGGCTTCCGCGAAGATGTCATCGAGCTGATCAAGGAAATCGATGTTCCTGTGGTCCGCTACCCGGGTGGCAATTTCGTTTCAGCCTACAATTGGGAAGACGGCATCGGCCCACGTGAAGATCGCCCTGTGCGGCTGGATCTGGCGTGGCACACCTCCGAGAGCAACCAGATCGGCATTCACGAATTTGCAGATTGGGCCGACAAGGCCAATACGGAAATGATGCTCGCGGTCAATCTTGGCTCCCGTGGTCTGGATGAAGCCCGTGCCTTCCTTGAATATGTCAACCATCCCGGTGGCTCCTATTGGTCGGATCTTCGCAAGAAGAATGGCCGCGATGAGCCATGGAACGTCAAGCTCTGGTGCCTTGGCAACGAAATGGACGGCCCTTGGCAGATTGGTCAGAAGACTGCGGACGAATATGGCCGCACCGCCTTTGAAGCCGCCAAGGCGATGCGCGCATTTGATAAAAATATTGAGCTGGTCGTCTGTGGCTCTTCCTCGCCCAATATGGCGACCTACCCGCAGTGGGAATATACCGTTCTGGATCACACCTATGACAGCGTCGATTACATTTCGCTGCATATGTATTTCACCAATTATGAAAAAGACATAACCAACTATCTCGCCAAATCGGCGCAGCTCGATGCCTATATCGAGACCATTGCAAGCGTCATCAAAGCCATCAAGACCAAGAAGCGCTCCAAAAAGGATGTCTATATCTCTTTTGATGAGTGGAATGTCTGGTATCACTCCAGCGAACAGGACAAGGCGATCCTTGAAGGGCAGGAAGGCTGGCCCCATGCACCGGCACTGCTCGAGGATATTTATGACTTTGCCGATGTGTTGCAGGTGGGCTGCATCCTGAACACCTTCATCCGCCGTTCCGATGTGGTCAAGGTAGGGTGTCTTGCTCAACTGGTCAATGTGATCGCACCAATCATGACGCTCGAAGGTGGCCCGGCATGGCGTCAGACAATCTTCTATCCCTATATGCTGGCGTCACAATATGGCCGTGGCACAGCGCTCAATCTTGCGGTTCAGTGCGAGGGGTATGATACGGATTTCGCCAACAGCGTTCCCTACCTCGATGTTTCCGGGGTGCTTTCACAGGATGGAGCGCTCACCTTCTTTCTCGTCAACCGTCATGAAAGCGAAGCGATTTCTCTCGATCTGTCGCTGCAAGGGTTCGAGCATGGCTCGGTGATCATGGACAAGGAGATGGTTGGGCACGCTCTTGATGCCGTCAATGGCCCGGATGCCGAAACAGTGACATTGGCTGATGGCAGCGGCGCCGCTGTCGCCGATGGCAAGCTGACCGCAAAAGTGGCACCGCTGAGTTACCGAATGATCCGGCTACGATAAGGGCAGCCCGGGCCGCTTTACGGCCTCTCTCCGCTTTTGATGCCCCCTCCCCCTCTTCGAATGCTTCGGAACAAAGAGAGTCTCATGTCTGCCACGATCGACATCACCAACATCTCCAAGGCCTATGGTGCCCTCACTGTCCTCGACAATATCTCGCTACAGATCAAGGCGGGAGAGTTCGTTGTGTTCCTCGGCCCGTCCGGGTGCGGGAAATCGACCCTTCTACGGATGATTGCCGGACTGGAGTCGGTTGACAACGGGTCAATCTCGATCGGCGAAGAACGCATCGACACCTTGCCACCGGGCAAACGCGGGGTGGCGATGGTGTTCCAGACCTATGCGCTTTATCCGCATATGACGGTGGCGCAAAATATGGCGTTCGGGCTTGAAAATATCAAGATTCCCAAGTCCGAAATCGATATCAGGGTGAAAGAGGCTGCAGAGACCCTTGAGATTGCCCATTTGCTGGACCGCAAGCCTGCGAAACTCTCAGGCGGGCAGAGACAGCGCGTTGCCATCGGACGTGCCATCGTCAAGGAACCCAAGGCCTTTCTGTTCGATGAGCCGCTCTCCAATCTAGATGCGGCCCTGCGCAGCCGCACCCGGCTTGAACTGGCCCAGCTGCATCAGCGGCTTGGCTCGACAATGATTTTCGTTACCCAC
Source organism: Cohaesibacter sp. CAU 1516 (assembly GCF_005771485.1). Taxonomy (NCBI): domain Bacteria; kingdom Pseudomonadati; phylum Pseudomonadota; class Alphaproteobacteria; order Hyphomicrobiales; family Cohaesibacteraceae; genus Cohaesibacter; species Cohaesibacter sp. CAU 1516. The sequence goes on from NZ_VANT01000006.1 coordinate 34,562, forward strand.
GATCAGGTCGAGGCCATGACACTGGCACACCGGATCGTCGTCATGCACGACAAGAAAATCGAGCAGATTGGGACGCCGATGGAAATCTATCAGCGCCCTGCCACACGGTTTGTTGCCAGTTTCGTCGGGTCTCCCGCAATGTCGATTCTGCCGGTGAAGGGCTACAGCCCCAAGAACAATGTGGTCACACTCGATGTCGAAGGTCTTGGGGCCGTAAAGGCCAGTATGCGCCTGCCTGCCGATTTCAATCTTGATGGAGCCGCGGTCGGTGTGCGCTCTGAAGACACTCATGTGCTGGAAGCGGGACAGACTGGTTATCCGCTGACTGTGACTGTCGTCGAACGGTTGGGAGAGCGCACCCTGCTTTACGGCACGCTGAGCAACGGGCTTGAGCTGATTGTCGAGGATAGCGGTCGCTCGATGGTATCGGCTGGTGAGGTCGTTCAGGTGGGATTGGATGAAACCGCGTTGCATGTCTTTGACGGCACCGGCAAGGCCTATCACACCGAGGAGGAAGCCAATGGCTGAATCCTATCGCAGATCGCACTGGTCGAACGCTTTGTTTGTTCTTCCCTATCTGACGGTCTTCGTGTCGCTGCTGGTCTTTCCACTATGCTGGGGCGTTTGGCTGTCGCTGAACAAGGTGGACCTGTTTGGTGGAGCCCGTTTCATCGGTTTGAAAAACTACGTCCGGGTGTTCAACGATCCGGTCTTCGCTCAGGCGGTCTGGAACACAATTGTCTTTGTGCTGGTTTCTGTACCGACCCTTGTTGCACTTGGGTTATTTCTGGCTTTGGCACTCAACAAGACAAGCCGTGCCTCGTCCTTCATGCGCGGCCTGTTCTTCTCATCTTCCATCCTGTCGGTCACCATCGTGACGCTGATCTGGCGGTTTGTCTTCATTCCCGGTGATGGCCTTCTGGCCATCCTGTTCGACGCGATGGGCTGGCAGCAGATCGGCTTCCTGTCCGCCAAAGGCTGGTCACTATTCTCCGTCGGGGTGGCAACCGTCTGGTGGTGCCTTGGTTTACCGATGATGCTTTTCCTAGCGGCTTTGCAGCAAATCCCGAATGATCTGTATGAGGCAGCAGCCCTTGATAGTGCAAGCCGCTGGCGGACTTTCACCCGCGTTACGTTCCCCTCGATCAAGTCAACCATCATTCTCGTGGCCATCATCCAGATTGTCATGCAGTTCCAGCTCTTCGGGCAGGCTCAGTTGATGACCAATGGCGGCCCGGCAGGCACATCGCGTCCAATCGTGATGTATATTTATGAGACCGGCTTCGTCCGCTGGGATGTGGGCAAGGGTGCAGCGGCGTCAGAGGTGCTGTTCCTCATCATCCTTGTTGCTGCAATGGTCCAATATTGGGTGACCTCGAACAAGGAGGAGGCGTGATCCATGGCTCGCAAGAAACAGGATAGCTACTCGCCCGAAGGGCTGACCGCCAACCGCAAACTGTTCTGGATGGCCTGCGCCTTTGCTGTGGTGATGATCGCGCCGGTGCTCTGGATCCTGGGACTGTCGCTCAAGGACAACACGCTTCTGATGCGCGGCACCGATGCGGTTTTCTCCTCCCCCTACACGCTCGAGAATTATGGCAACCTGTTCCATTCGAGCCTTGTCTTCCGCTGGCTTCTCAATTCCACAATTGTTGCCATCGGGCAGACGCTTGGGGTGTTGACGTTGTCCTCGCTGGCTGGCTATGCCTTTGCACGACTTGAGTTTCCATTTCGCAAGACGCTGTTCGTCATCGTGCTGTTCGGCCTTGCTGTGCCCGAGCAGGCTGTGATCATCGCCCGCCACCAGATGTTCAGCTGGCTCAACATGCACAACAGCTATCTGGGACTGATGCTGCCCGGCATGTCGTCGGCCTTTGGGGTGTTTTTGATGACCCAGTTCTTCCGGGCGATCCCCAAGGAGATTGACGAAGCAGCTTTGCTCGACAACACACCGCGCTTCCGGATTTTCTGGCGCGTACTGTTGCCGCTGACCATTCCTGCACAGGCGACATTGGGGATTTTCACCTTCCTGCTTGCCTGGAACGATTACTGGTGGCCGCTGATTTCAGCGACCAAAAAGGAAATGTTCACGCTGACCATCGGCATTGCGTCAACGCAGACCAACTTCGCTCAAAGCGAGGGGCTTGGTTTCCTTGCGGCGCAGGCGGTCTTTGCCTCGCTGCCTGTGGTGGTCGTCTACATCTTTTTCCAGCGTCACATTGTGACCGCTGTATCGGGAGGCGCCGTCAAATAGGCGGCGAGCCAATTTTGCCGCAGTCGGATATCTGGGAGAGTTTCGGCAGGCTGCATCTAACGGGGGGGACCCCAAACTAGGGAGTGAGAAATGAAACGCATACTTCTGGCAACGGCGTCGGCTGCTTTGATGAGCATGTCATCGCCTGTATGGGCTGATACGACTATCGAGCTTCAGCGCTTCTTCGGTGCGTGTGACGCGGACTATGGCAATGTCACCGACGTGTCCAAGGCTGTTGGCGAATGCGGCATCATCACCGCGCTGGTCAATAAGTTTGAAGCCGAGAATCCGGGCATCGATGTCAATGTCACCACTGTGGAATGGCCCGGCTATGACCAGTTGAACGCACAGCTGGCCTCCAACGCTGCACCGGATGTTGTTTCCATGCACTATTCGGTCATTTCGGACTATTCGTCCCGCGGTCTGTTGATCCCGCTTGATGATGTTCTGACATCGCAAGACCTCAACCCTGCCGACTTTACCGACGCTGGTCTTGGTGGTGTGACCAAGGAAGGCAAAGTCTATGGCCTACCGTTTGATAACTGGACCATGCTGTTCCATGTCAACCTGAACCTGATGAAGGAAGCAGGCCTGGTCAACGCTGACGGCACGCCGGTTCTGCCCAATTCCCCAGATGAACTGTTTGAAATCGGCAAGAAATTCAAGGAAGCCACCGGCAAGCCTTATCTGGTGCAGATCTATGCCAACGAAACGTCGGCCTATTCGCGGATCTTCTACACGCTTCTGCAACAGCAGAAATCGGATTTCTTCTCCGATCCAACAAAGATCAACCTCATGACACCAGAAGCCAAGGCTTCTGCTGAATTCATGAAAAAAATCCATGATGAAGGTCTCAGCACCCTCGATATGGATTATTCGGCAGCGGTATCCGGCTTTTCCAGCGGCAAAGGCGGTATTGCAGTCAACGGCACCTGGTTGATTGGTGACTTCGACGCCCAATCCAAGGAAGAAGGCAATGCACTGTCTGGTGGCTACACGGTTTATCCGGTTCCACAATTCTACGCCGCAAAGGACAGCACCTATGCGGATGGTCATGGCTGGGTGGTACCCCGTGGTGATCGTGACGACGAAAAAATGGAAGCAATCGGCAAGCTGTTCAAATTCCTGAAGGAAAATAACTTCCAGTGGGCACGCACCGGCCACCTTCCGGCGGTCAAGTCGGTGTTTGAAATGGACGAATTCAAATCCCTGCCGCATCGCGACAATATCGCGAAAATTGCCAAAATCGGGCAATCCCTGCCTCAGGAAGTGCTGCGTCAGTTTGCCATTCAGGACATCATTGGCAACGAGCTTGCTGCTGCTGTGAATGGCGATAAAACCGTTGATGAAGCATTGGAATCCGCTCAGGCGCGCGTCAACGATCTGCTCGAGAATATCTGAATTCGAGCTGTTTGATATGGCCAGATGGCAGGCCTGATTTCCAACCTTTCCGGCCTGCCTCCCATCTTCGCACATAGCCTTTGACCGCGCCCACGTCTCTTGCACCTTTGAAACGGTTCAGCAGCAGTGCGCCACCAGACCGTCGGCCGTTTTGCCGCCAGTCATCATGACTGCGAGGAGCGGCCAGTTCATCGGTCAGACTATGCATTCCCCGCCTGAATGGCTGGCAACGGTCAACCGAAAAGGGGCCCAAGGGCGATATACAACAAAGGGCAGCGGCGGGTGCCGCTGCCGATTGCGAAACTTAATTTAGGACTTGGCGCGATACGCATCTGGCATCACAAAAACCTCGTCAGCCCGTCCATAGCCACCATCCTTGACTTCTTCAACAAGGACCATAGTGTTCGGACGAGAGACCTCTCCAAAGAAGCTGACCATGAGTTCGGTTGTCTTGTGGATCAGATCTTCCTTCTGTGCCGAGGAAAGTGCGTCTTGTGGCAATTTGTAGTTTGCAAATGGCATTGGATTTTCCTTTTTTGAGTAAGGGTTAGACGAGACCGCCGTTGGCGCGAAGAGTTTGTCCACTAACCCAGCGGCCATCAGAGCTGGCCAAAAAGGCCACAGCGGCCGCGATGTCTTCCGGCGATCCGAGGCGCCCAAATGGGTTCATATCCTTGATATTCCTGACCAGTGCTTCGGGTTTTCCGGCCAAGAAAAGTTCGGTTTCCACCGGGCCAGGGGCCACCGCATTGACCGTGATGCCGCGCGGGCCAAGTTCCCTCGCCAACACATGGGTCATGGCCTCGACAGCGGCTTTGGTTGCGGCATAGATGCCATATGCGGGCTGGTAGAGGCCAACGACGCTGGAGGACAAGCTGACGATGGCACCGCCCTCCCCCATGCGATTGGCCGCCTCCCGCATCCCCCTGAACACGCCGCCCAAATTGATGGCGCATTGCGCTTCAAAGTCTGTGTCTGTGGCGCTGTTGATCGGACCGAGGCGCATGATGCCGGCATTGTTCACCAGGACACCAACGGTCCCATAGTCTCGCTCTGCGACATCGAACAGAGCCGCCATGCAGGTTGGATCGGCAACATCCCCTTGGACGGCAATGGCTTGACCACCCGCATCTTTGATCCTTTCGGCAATCAGGTTTGCGCCTGCTTCATCACGCGCATAATTGACTAGAATTTTATGACCGTCCTTTGCAAGGCGTAGCGCGATGGCGGCGCCGATCCCCTTGCTCGCACCTGTCACAATTGCGCTTTTGGATGGCTGTTTCATGTCGGTCTCCTTTGTGTTTACACAAGAGATAAACCAACATAGAATCCAGATAATCATGCAAAATTCGGTTATATAATTCGGAAATTACGAACAAATGATGGACCGCCTTGATACGATGCGCCTGTTCGTCCGTGTGCTTGAGCGCGGAAGCTTCACAAAAGCAGCGACTGATCTGGGCATTCCCCGCTCAACAGCAAGCGAAGCCATCCAAAGGCTGGAGCGCGATTTGGAAAGTCGCCTGCTCGAACGCACCACGAGACACATCGCGGCAACCCCCGATGGTGCGGCCTACTACCAACGCTGTCTGACGATTTTGGCGGATCTGGAGGAAGCAGAAGGGGCGTTGCGAGGCCATCAACCTTCCGGCCTTTTGCGCATAGATGCCCCCGGCACACTGACACGGGCCTTTCTGTTGCCACAGCTGTCGACCTTTCTCACCCGATATCCCAAAATCTCGCTGCAACTTGGCCAGACGGAGCGACTGGTCGATCTGGTGCGTGAAGGCGTGGATTGTGTCATCCGCGCCGGAGAGCCGGAGGACAGCTCCATGGTGATGCGAAGGCTTGCCAGCATTCCGGAGATCACCTGCGCCAGTCCCGCCTATCTTGAAACGTTCGGCACACCAAAATCCGTCGAAGATCTCGAAGGTCATCGAATGGTTGGTTTTTTATCGTCACGCACCGGCGCGGTTATGCCGCTTGAATTCAAGGTCGGGAGGCAGTTTGAAGAAATCCCCTTGCCTGCAACGGTGACGACCAATGACGCTGACACCGTGCACCACTTGGCACGAGAGGGATTTGGCCTCGCGCAAGCGCCAAAATATCGCTTTCTGGAAGATCTTGACTCTGGGCGTTTGGTGGAAGTCTTGGCCAAGGCACCACCCCCGCCCTTATCTCTTGCAGCCTACTATCCACAAAATCGACAGCTTTCCCCCAGAGTGCGGGTATTTCTGGATTGGGTGATCGACATATTTGAAGACGCCGCCCTTTGAACGCCAACCGTTATTTCCAATTGGGCCTCTATCCGAGCTTCAGGGTCAGAGCATCTTTGATAGTTTGCCAATCCGCAGTTTGAATCCATTCACGCCTGCAGCAAGGCTTTTGAGGCGTTCGCAACGAGACAAAAAGAAACCCGGATGAGCCAAAGCCTGTCTTGGGAGAGCTTGGGCACATCCGGGCATTCGAGCAGATAGTTGGATCAGGTTGGCCAGACCTGTTGAAGTTTTTCGCCAGACAGGATGCGGTCGCGAGCGGCGGCTTCCTCTTTACCAAGGGCATCGGCCTGATCAGCGACGGCTTTCACATGGGCTTTGGGAATGACGACGACGCCGTCAATATCCCCAAAAATAACATCGCCGGGGGCAACCGTTGCCTTGCCGATCTTGACGGGAACCTGGCTTTCGACCGGCTCCTTCTTGCCCGTCACGCCAATCGGGCTGGGGGCGGTGCCGAACAACGGATAGCCAAGGCTGCGCACCTGCGCCAGATCGCGGACGGTGCCATTGACAATCGTCGCAGCCGCGCCGGCGGTTTTGGCACCCGTGCTCATCAATTCGCCAGAACAGGACCCCGGCGCACAGGAGGCTTCGCAGACAAGGATGCCGCCTTGCGGCACATTGTCGATGGCATTGTGATAAACGTCTTGCGGTTCGCCTTTGCGATCACTTGGGGCAAATTGCACGGTGACGGCCGGACCGCACACCACATCGCCAGGTGCCAGAGCACCGAGCAGGGAAATGCCTTCCAGACATCCCCAAAGTCCGAGGGCTTCCATGCTGTCATGGATGTCACCCGAATACCATTTCTTCAGACGCTCAATGGCCTCCCAATCGGTGTCTGAATAATCGAAATCAGCCATCTTGATCCTCTTTCTTGGCTTGCTTCATGTTCGATTTTTCAATGGCTTGACGTAGATAATTAGCACTGGTGTCGATTTGCGTCCGTACCCGCAAGACTGCAGCGGCGGTCTCCCGGTTGCGAATGCTCTCAAAAATCTCGGCATGCTCTTGATAAGCGGTGCTGAGGGATTTGATCGGCACGCGGCTCGTCACGTGAATGACATCATTGATCAAGCCCGAAAAATTGTCGTAGATCCGCATCAGGATCTGGTTTTCTGTCGCGTGGACCAGCGCCAGGTGAAAGGCCACATCGGCATCGACAAAGGCCGGAAAGTCCTCATCGTCACGCGCGGTCTTCATGGCTTTGAGTGCATCTTCGACCTTCGAGAAATCCGGCTTTTCCATGCCATTCAGGATTTCCAGCGTCTCGGATTCGATCATCCGGCGCACCGCCATCAATTGCAGCAGATAGTTGGAGTCGGAATAGAATTGCTGCCGGACGGAAACCGCCAGCGTTTCCAGATAATTGTTCACATCATCGCGCACGATCTCGGTGCGTTCGCCATGACGGCGCTGCACCAGACCCTTGACTTCAAGCTCCTGAACCGCTTCGCGGACAGCTCTGGTGGAGACGCCAAATTCCTTTGCAATGGCACTTTCCGATTCAAGTCTGTCACCGATCTTCAACTCACCGTTCAAGATCCGGCTTTCCAAAACCGAAGAGACCACGGAATGCAATCGACCACGCTTGAGTTGGGTCTGAACCATTTCCTGTGTTTGCGATGTGCCAGCCATTGTTTGTTTCATTCCCGTCATATGGTTTCGGTTGACAATACTCATGACATAAGTCATAAGTCAAGAGTATTTCATGCCTGCCGCCCTGTCACTGCGGCAAGCATAGGAGGATCATTCAGGGAGGTTACTTAGATGAGCCCACAATTCAAGCGGATCATGTCCACATCCGTCGCTGCTATCGCTCTTTGCACTCTGGCTGGCGCTGCGTCCGCAGCTTGGCCTGAGCGTGCGGTCACGATCATCGTGCCTTGGTCGGCCGGTGGTGGCACCGACGCTACGGCCCGCATGGTTGCAGCCAATCTGCAAGAGCATTTCGGCCAACCTTTCAACGTCGTCAACCGCACTGGCGGCGGTGGCCTTGTCGGCCATGCCGCACTCGCCAACGCCAAGCCTGATGGCTACACACTGGGTGTGATCACCATTGAAAGCACCATGTATGAAAGCCAGGGGCTGCCAGGCGTAACCCCAAGTGATTATGACTATATCGGTCGCTACAATGCTGACGCAATTGGCATCAACATCTCCACCAAGGCTGATTTCGGCACGGCTGAAGAGCTGATTGCAGCGGTCAAGGCAACACCGGGCAAAATCAAGGCGTCTGGCGCAAACCGCGGTGGCCTGTCCCATCTGGCATGGGCTGGCCTGCTGAATACTTTGGGCATCAGCCCCGACGCCAGCACCTGGGTCGCCTCAGCCGGTTCGGCTCCTGCCATGCAGCAGATCGCAGCTGGTGCCATTGACGTGGTCTCCACCTCCCCGGCAGAAGCTCGCTCGCTGGTCGAAGCAGGTGAAGTGAAGACCGTGGCACTGATTTCCGGTGAACGCAGTGAACTGTTCCCGGACATTCCGACCACGGATGAAATCTTCGGCATCAAATGGTCGCCGATGCCATTCCGTGGACTGGCTGCACCTGATGGCATTCCCGCAGACGTCATCAAGGAGCTATCCGTAGCGCTCAAAGACATCACCGAGAATGCCGAATTCAAGGACTTCATGAAGTCGCGCGGTTTCTCCGTCGCCTATCAGGATGCAGAAGGCTTCAAGGCAACCGTTACGGCTGCTCACAAGGGCCTTGCTGAAACCATGAAAGCTGTCGGCCTGGCCAAATAGGCCGCTGTGGAGACTGACACATGAGAATGAGTGACCGGGTCATTGGACCCGCATTGCTGCTCTTCGGAGTGGTGGTGATCTGGGGAGCCTATGGGCTCCCCTCTGTCCCCGGTGTGCGTTTTGGCGCAGACCTCATGCCGACCCTGATCGGAGCCTGTCTGATCGGGCTTGGCCTCGCCATCACCATCGGCAGCGTTTGGTCGCCGCAAAAAGGTTTGATCGACCTGTCCGAGTGGCAAGTGCCAGCACGCCACAAGCTTGCAGCCTTGTGGAGCATGATAGGACTCGTGATTGGTGGCCTTTTGTTCGAAGAGATCGGCTTTCCTCTGCTTGGCGTCATCTACATGTCTGTGCTGATGACCCTGATGGGAACACGGCCGAAAACCACCGCAATCGTCTCGATTCTGGTTGTAGCAGCGCTTTATCTTGGCTTCTCCAAGGGCCTTCTTGTACCGCTGCCAGCCGGTCTGCTGGGAGGGCTTTTGCCATGAGTTTCGATATTCTCGCTTCCGCTCTGGGCATTGTTCTGCAGCCTGCAGTCCTGCTGTCCATCACCTTGGGGGCGATCTATGGCCTTTTCATTGGTGCGCTGCCGGGCCTGACGGCGACCATGTCCACCGCTTTGTTGGTGCCCATCACCTTTTACATGGATCCGCTGCCGGCCATTTCGCTGATTGTCTCAAGCACTGCCATGGCGATATCTGCCGGTGACATTCCCGGCACGCTGCTGCGCATTCCGGGCACACCGGCTTCGGCGGCCTATACCGATGAATCTTATCAAATGACATTGAAGGGCAAGGCCAGTCAGGCTTTGTCTCTGGGATTCTTCTTCTCTGCCATGGGCGGTTTGATCGGTGCGACGGTGCTGTTGCTGATCGGGCCGATGCTGGCGCGGATCTCGCTGAATTTCTCAAGCTTTGAATTTTTCTGGCTGGCTGTGCTGGGGCTTCTGACCTGTGCACTGGTTAGCGGCAGCAACATCACCCGCGGCTTCGTCTCGCTGATGTTCGGCCTTCTCATCGCAACGGTCGGTCTGGATGTGACCACCGGCGCCCCACGTTTCACCTTTGGCCAGATCGAACTGATGGGAGGCGTCTCCTTCATTCCGGTAATGATCGGCATGTTTGCTTTTTCCGAGATTTTGCGCGGCTTCACCACCAGCAAAACCGGGGCTCAGAAAATGCCGGAACTGGGACGCATTGTCCCCTTCAAGGGCATCGGACAATTGTTGCGCAAATATCCCTTCTCGGCCCTGCGCGGGGCGGCCCTTGGCACATCTGTAGGCGCATTGCCCGGAGTGGGTGGCGATCTGGCTGCCTGGATTGCCTATGGCATGAGCCGTCGCTTCTCCAAGACGCCGGAGAAATTCGGCACCGGCCATCCTGAGGGTCTGATCGAGGCGACTTCCTCCAACAATGCAGGCCTGTCAAGCGCCTGGATCCCTGCTCTGGTGTTCGGCATTCCCGGTGATGCAGTAACCGCCATCGCGGTTGGCGTGCTGTTCATGAAGGGGGTTGCTCCCGGGCCTCGGCTGTTTGTCGAGAATCCGACCATGCCGACCGCCATCATCATGACCTTCTTTGTTGCCAACCTGTTGCTCTTCCCGCTCGGCTACGTTGCCATCAAGGTGGCGCGTCATGTTCTGAGCATTCCGCGCTCGGTGATCGTCCCGATCATCCTGATCTGCTGTTTTCTCGGCTCCTATGCCGTCAACAACACCCTGTTCGGTGTCTGGATCATGCTGATTGCCGGGATCGTCGGTTATCTCATGGAACGCAACGGCTTTCCCATTGCTCCGGTCATTTTGGGGCTGGTTCTGGGCCCGGTTCTGGAGCGCAACTTCATTATGTCGATGCAGATTGCCAATGGTGATCTGATGGGCTTTTTCGAACGCCCCATTGCCTGCGGGCTCGGCATCCTGATTTGCGGGATTTTCTCCCTGGCAGTGCTTAATGGTGCGCGACGCTGGATGACCGGTGAAACCGCCAAAAGACGGCAGAAATTGCTGACCGAGGCCGAACAGGTGGCACGGACACAGAATGGTGACGCCTGACGTCACAACAGATTGATACGCATGACTGCAAAGCTCCCATTCCGGTCATGCTGGAAATAAGTGAAAGGAAACCAAGATGTACAACCCTTTTTCCGTTGAAGGACGCGTGGCCATTGTGACCGGCGGTCTCGGACAGATCGGGACCCAGATTTCGACAACCCTTGCTCAGGCAGGCGCCAAGGTGGCGATCTATTCGCGCCGTCCGTTTACCGCAGAGCAGATTGCCGAGAAGTTTCCCGGCCTCGAAGGCAATATCAAGGTCTATGAAGCCAGCGTCACCGACAAGGATGCGCTGGAAGCGGCGACCGAACAGCTGATCAAGGACTGGGGTGTTCCTGACATTCTCGTCAACAATGCCGGTATCGACTCCAAGCCGGACGGTGATGCCGATCAGAATGCCCCCTTCGAAGTCTATCCGAAGAAATATTGGGATGACATCATCGAGACCAACCTGACCGGCGCCATGCTGACATCGCAGGTGGTTGGCACCAAGATGGCCGAAGCTGGCAAGGGCTCCATCATCAATATCGGCTCCATGTATGGCATGGTGTCCCCCAATCAGGCCCTTTACGCCTATCGTGAAGAACGCGATGGCAAGCCCTTCATCAAAGCCATCTCTTATGCGGCTTCCAAATCGGGCCTGATCAATATGACCCGCTATCTGGCCACCTACTGGGCCAAGAAGGGGGTCCGCGTCAATCTCGTCACGTATGGTGGGGTTAAGACCGGGTCCTTCGACAAGGAGTTCATCGACGCGTTTCTTGAGCGCGTCCCAATGGGCCGTCAGGCTGATCTCGGAGAATTCAGCCCGATCATTCATTTCCTTGGTTCCGATGCCTCCACCTATATGACCGGAGCCAATCTGGTTCTCGATGGTGGCTTCACCAGCTGGTAGGCCGTTCGAAACAGTCCCCGAAGTTCCCTCCCAGGAACCGCGCTCAGGCCTTCGGCGGGCCCCCGCCTGCCGAAGGCCACCTTTTGGAGAGGAGACAAAATATGACCAAAATTGCACTTGTAGTCAGTGGCGATCTGCGAGAAAGCGCCAACACCACTTGCTGGCCTGCACAAAAGGCCATGGAAGCCAAGCTTTCTGCCGTGCTTGCTGATCTGGGACACGAGTTGTGGCGCGCCCACCCGATCAAGCCTGAGGGCCATGGCTTCATTTCATCCCAGCGCGAAGGCATGGATGTCTTTGCCGGGATTGATCCGGACATGCCGCTCATCGTCGCCGAAGCGGTCTGGCAATATTCTCACCATGTCTTGCCCGGTCTGACGACCCACAAGGGGCCGATCCTGACGGTCGCCAACTGGTCGGGACAATATCCCGGTCTGGTCGGTATGCTCAATCTCAACGGTTCTTTGACCAAGGCGGGGATTGCCTATTCGACGCTCTGGAGTCGCGACTTCGACGATGCCTTCTTCCTCGACGGCCTGAAAACATGGCTCGCAGACGGGAAGCTGTCCCATGATCAGAGCCACGTCAAACCCTTCAGCCCTGCGCTCGCCGACGAATCCGATCGTGCTGCGGCCGCTCAGATTGCCGATGAGTGGCGTCGCGACAAGCTGATCATGGGGGTGTTCGATGAGGGCTGCATGGGCATGTATAATGCCATCATTCCCGATGAGCTGTTGATGCCGATGGGGGTTTTCAAGGAACGCCTGTCCCAATCCGCCCTCTATTTTGCCGCCACGCAAGTGCCCGACGATGAGGCGAACGCGGCCTATCAGTGGATGCTTGATCGCGGCATGACCTTCCATTTCGGTGCTGACCCGAAAACCGAGCTGACCGAAGATCAAGTCATCGATCAGTGCCGCATGTATATCGCAGCGGTGCGGCTTGCCGATCAGTTCGGCTGCGCGGCCATCGGCATCCAGTATCAGCAGGGCCTGAAAGATCTCTGGCCCGCCTCCGATCTGGTCGAAGGCATGCTCAACAATTCCGAGCGCCCGCCAGTCGCGCGCGCCGATGGATCCGTCATTCGCGATGGCGAGCCGGTGGTGCATTTTAACGAGGTCGATGAATGCGCCGGGCTTGATGCCCTGTTGGTCAACCGCGTGCACGCGGCCCTTGGCCAGCCGGTCGAAACCACCTTGCATGACATTCGCTGGGGAGATGATGACGCCTCCGGAACGATGGATGACTTTGTCTGGGTCTTCGAGATTTCAGGCGCAGCACCACCCGCGCATCATCCGGGAGGCTGGGCCGGTTCGGAAAGCTATCGCCAACCTGCGATGTTCTTCCCTGCCGGTGGTGGCACCCTGAAGGGATATGCCAAACCCGGAGACATTGTCTGGAGCCGTATTTTCGTCAAGGACAATGCGCTGCATATGGACATCGGTCGCGGCAAGGCGGTTGACCTGCCAGCCGAAGAATGCGAACGCCGCAGCAAGGCAACGGACTATCCTTGGCCGATCATGAGCGCCGTGCTCAGTGGCGTCAGTCGTGACACCATGATGGGCCGACATCAGGCCAACCACGTGCAGGTTGCCTATGTTGATGACGAGGCAGCCGCCCGCCGTGCCATTGGCATGCGCGCAGCTTTGGCGACAGAGCTGGGGATTGCCGTTTCTCTGTGCGGTGACATCTAGAAGCCACAAATGCGATGAAAAACAAAAGCCGCGTTCCCACAGTGTGAGCGCGGCTTTTGCTTTTGCTGCATTGGTTTGGGAGAGACAGACCCCACTGCGAGGCAGGAAAGGGATGGTCCAGCCGTCGTTGTCACGCACATTCCAACGCACCTGCTCCGGGTCACCATCCAGATGGGGTGAGCCAGAACACGCTGAAATCCCTCCTGTCTTGCCGTTTGGCACTCTCAATCAAAACCAGTCAACGAAAGCAAATCCAAGTGCGATCAAAAGTTATTCCGCTCTTCTTGTTGTCCCTTCTCCCTCTTCCTCTTGGTGCCCATGCAGATTGTGGCACAGGGAAACGTTCCAGCTACATCTTGCAGGAGGATGAAGCAATTGACCCCCAACACGGATTGATCTGGAAAAGATGTGCGGTAGGCATGCGATGGGATGCAAATGGCAAAACCTGCATCGGTGAGGTACAAGTTCTCGGACTCAATGCAGCTCTTGACTTCACAAAGCAGGAAGGCAATGGGTGGCGCGTGCCATCCGGCCAAGAGTTGGAGACACTGCTCGTCAACAGCTGCGATCATCCGGGCGTTGATGCAATCGCCTTTCCCTCTATTGAGGCCTCCGATTTTGGTGAAGGCGCCAAATTCTGGACATCGACAGAAGCAATTCCCGGCATGTTCTATTATTTTGACTTCACCAACGGCTTTGTGGACATGCACAGCCAGGGCTTCCGGTTGTCAGTACTGCTTGTGAAAGACATCAAACGGTAGGAAAGGAACGACACTCTTGTCACACATCCCCCCACAGCAAGCTCAGGCCATCAACCCAAAGCAGCTGTGTGATCAACAGGAGGGCGACGCGTAAAGCGCCGGTTTGGCTGAGTTTTCTCGGCAAGTTCTTCCCCCTACGGGCAAGACTTGCCGGGAAGAATGTGATGGCGCGGCGGGAGCGTTATATGTGGTACCCGAAGCGTTTTAATATGTCGACGGCCGTCTTTTTATCCATGAAGCCTCTATGCACTTCATTTATGACATCCTTCACACCACTTTCAGCGCTCTTCATCATGTCATATTTTGCATCATCCGGCGTCAGCATGATGTAGGATTTGTCGACATGGCTATAGACCAGCTTCACATCTTGTCCATATTTCGCACGGAGCTGACGCTCCGCATCAACTGAATTCATCAGGGTTTCAAGGCGAACCCTGCGATCCTCTGCGATGGATCGCTCGGAGTTGCTCAATTCCAAGGGGTTCTCGTTGGTCCAGCGGCCACGACTATGTGTGAAATCCTCATTCATGTAAGCGAATGTAGCGCCATCCGGCAAAGCCTCCAGCGCTTCCGTTTCCACTTCCATGAGGAAGCCCTGCTTATCTAACCTGATGATATCACTAGCGGATTTTGACGCTGCACCCTCTGCACTTTCAGCATCGTCATCCATCGCCGCAACAATGTCCATCATCGCCTTGGTATCGGATGGGGAGAGCGTGCGCAGCAAAGACACCCCATCCCGCTCGTCGACGCTATGACCCGCCACGATAATTGACAATCCATTGATATGAACCGATTGCACGGCGCTTTCCGGGGCTGCGTCTTCCTGCAACGCCAAAAGAGCGGCTTTTGTTTCAGCCGCGACCAATGGTGTTGGATAGGCGCCATCAGGCGCTTTGGGGGGCGAGGCAGCTTTGGCATTTGGCTCAACAGAGGACTTCGCGTACGCCTCCGACTGGGATGCGCTCTTTGCCAAAAAGCTGATAGACACCTTCGTCGGTATGGTGCCAAGAATGGGGAGTTGCATAATGCCATCCTCTAACGTCAAGAATACGCCTTGGAGCAACTCACGCAAAAGATGTGCCAAAATCTGACAAATAGCGAAAATTGCAACCCGCCAGTCACAATGAACAGGGATTCTGTATTTTCGAGGGGACAATCTCGATGGAATGTTGCGGATCTAAAGGCCAGAAGACCGACGCACCATCGGCTCCGGTCTCTGAGCGATCATTTCATCCATGAAGCAATTGCCGATAGGACAAATGCACTTCAGGAAACTTCAGCAGATCGAGCTGTGACGCGGCATCCTGAACATCGTCTCTCAGCGCAGGAAGTGCGCTTTGATCATCCGTCATGATCGCAATCTCCACGAATGAACCAAGCCCGTCAATTCGATCCAGGGTCACGTGGAATTTCCCGACAAAGTAGATATCTCTGTGTTTCCGGATCTGCCATTTTTCCTCAAAACCGAGAGACTTCAACATGGACAGGGCCTTGTCATAGTCAGGCAAGTCCATAGCGATGCACTCGTCCTTGGCCGGCCCCTTCGAGATCCAGAGAACCCTGCCGGATGGCTGCATATGCCTCAGGGTCTGAAACTGATTGTTGGCCTCAAGCCGATTATCCGCAAAATCGAGACATGTATCGGTTTCCGTGTTGCCGATCGTGAAGGGAATGGCCACCATAAGCTCAAGGCGTTTCTGGACAGATGGGAGATCGTCGACCTGAAACTTCCTTTCCACCTCAAAGCGCCCTTTGAAATGGTCACCGGGATCAGCCAACATTCCTTTGGTTTGAAGACTTGAAGAGATTGGTTGCATGGGATCAACTCTGCTTTGTTGTTCTGACGCCCAACTATGTGGAAACGACCCCAAGACCATTCATCGGTTATCCAGCATTTGCAATTGGGGATCGAACGATTAATCGGGTTTGATCACATCTAACACGAAGCATGTGACGCTTCCGCAAGTCCATTGCAATGAGCCCCAAAAGAAACCCATTCGATCAACCCCAAACCAACAAAGTCATGGCGCCAGAGATGGTCCCGCCTTTTCGGATAATGAGCAGTCGATCCTCTGCCATTATCCGGATCTGCACCTCACATTGATCGAAACACCCTATTTGATGCCATTCATCACCAAGCGCTTCAAGTCCGTGGTGCGATAGGGTGCGTTGCGAGCACCATAGCCATTATAGCCGCCATGCTTCTCGATCGAAGCTTCGGTCGATTGCTCCGTTTTGAACGCCAGTTTGCCCTCAGCGAGAAGCTCTGTCAGAGGACGAGGATGCCCCAACAAATAGCCTTGCCCTTCATTGCATCCTTCGATCCTTAAAATTTCCATCTGGCTCGAGGTTTCAATGCCCTCAGCAAGAACCGGAATCTCAAGGCTCTTACCCAGAGCCAACACAGCGCGCACGATGGCCTTGGACTGGATATCCGTCTCGATTTCATCGACGAAGGATTTGTCGAGCTTGATTTTGTCAAAGGGATAAGTCCGCAAGATTTCAAGCGACGAATAGCCCGTGCCGAAATCATCCAGAGCAATGCCGACACCCAGTTGCTTGATCTGCCGCATGATATGCAAGGAGCGCAGCTTGTCTTTGACCAGCGCGGTTTCCGTCAGCTCCAGCTCCAGCCGACTTGGCGACAGACCGGTCTCCAGCAATATCTCATGGACCTGCCGTGGCAGATCAGAATCCACAAACTGGACTGCCGAAACATTCACCGCAATACGATAGGAATTATCCCAGGAAACAGCATCCATGCAGGCTTTGCGCAACACCCATTTCCCCAAGGCGCCAACCAGGCCACTTTCCTCAGCAATCGGAATGAAAATGGCAGGTGAAATGGGGCCTTCTTCGGGATGGGTCCAGCGCAACAAGGCTTCAAACCCACGGATCGCAAGTTCAGGGCCCAGAGACGTCTGAACCTGATAATGCAAGGTGAGCTCATCCCGCTCCATGGCCTGTCTCAAAGCGTCAGCCATCTGGCGCCGCCTGCGCAAGTCGGCACCGATTTCGGCGTCATAAAAGCACAGATCCTCAATCATATTGTCTTTGGCATAGTACATCGCGATGTCAGCATTCTTGGCCAGCTGATCAAGATCCTGCGCATCGTCAGGCCAAATCGCGGCCCCCAGACTTGCACCAATCGCGGTTTCAGAATCCCCGACCGGGATAGGCTGCCTGACAGCCTCTCCCAACCGGCGGGCAAGCGCCAAGACTTCCTGTTTGTCAGAAAAAGGCTTGAGCACCGCAAATTCGTCTCCCCCCATGCGGGCGACAAACTCGCCATTGGTCAGAAGAGCCTGCAAGCGACGAGCCACAACGCGCAACACTTCATCGCCATGCACATGCCCCAGCATGTCGTTGACTTCCTTGAACCGGTTCAGGTCAATACAAACCACAGCCAGTTTGTTGTTCGATGTCTCGTGCCAGTCGAGCATTTCGATCAGTTCATGTTGGAAACCGGTTCGATTGGGCAAACCCGTCAGCGCATCATGAACAGCCAAATGGTGAAGCTGGCGGTTCGAAGTCGTCCGCATGTTGCTATCGATCAGATAGCTGGTCAGACCTGCACCGATGATGATCAACGCAGCAATGGTGATGGCCAGTGCGAGGGCAGAAACAGCCTGTGAATCAATGTCCGAAAAGGACTGACTCATAGGCGTGACACTGAGGGCTGTCATGCCAGAAAAATGCAGACTGACGATGCCGAACACGAAGAGACCGACCGCAGCGGAAAACCGGCGACGATCAAATTTTTCTTGCCAGATCAATGCCGTCGCAGCAGAGCTGCAGACAACGGGAATAGCGATTGAGACATAGACAAAATCGAGATTCCATTCCACCAAACCGACAATACGATAGGCAAACATGCCAACATAATGCATGGCAGCAAATGACAAGCCAGCCAAGGCACCACCAATCCAGCGGGATACGGGACTGGCAACAAGGCTGCAGGCACCAAAACTGATGAAAAGACCGAGCATAGCCACAAGGAGCGACAGAATAGTCAACGTCGGATCAAACGACACGGGGGCTTCTGGCTCATAGGCCAGCATGGCCACAAAATGGGTTGCCCAAACTCCGCCAGCCCCGGCAACAGACGCCAGAAACTGCCAGCCAAGCCTTTGCGGATCACTGGAAACGACACTCCGATGCAGCAGTTGCACCGTCACAGTTGCCCCAACCGGGCAAATTAAGGCCGCGACCAACACAAGAACGAGATTATGATCAAAATAGATACAGCTGAGGACCGTTAGCATTCAGAAGGGGCCTTCATGAGGTTAATTATGACCCCATCTGTACAAAGCAAATATTGTTATCCCCTTTATATTCTAGGAAAAGTACGTGTTTTCCGGTTTGAAATTTGTTTTCTGCATCAACGATCCGAGGCCTGCCAAAGGCTCAACGTCTCATAAAAGCCGCTCCCAGTGCCAAAGCACCAGGATTGACACCAGGCAAAGCAAACCGCTGATTTCAACGACAAAGCTCAGAAGATCCACGTCAGCCCCGCACAAAACAGCGCCATTCGGCACGCCCCACAACGGAACCGCCGCATTCTGAAGCCGACGACAATTCGGACACAAGACAAACCGTCTGACCTTATTCTGTGGGTCTTATTTCACCAGTATCCAACACCGGAGAGGCGTCCATATCCTCAGCATCCAGCATCGTGGCCACCCTCTCAAGGCTGGCCACCAGCATGGCTTGCTCCCAATCTTCCATAGCGGCAAACTTGCGCACAAATCTTTGCTGCAAGGGGTCAGGCGCATCACGCAGCACTGCGCGTCCCGCATCCGTGAGCAGAATGTTGATCTGCCTTCGATCCTGAGTGGATTTCTCACGCACAGCCACCCCGTCACGCACGAGCTTGTCTACCAGAGATGTAACCGTGCCCTGCGAGACGCGCATGCGCAGTGAAATGGTCTTGGCCGTGGCATATCCGTGCTCCGCGACAATTTGCAAAACACGAAACTGGGTGGGAGTGACGCCACTGGACTGTCGGATTTCGCGACCGAACAATTCTGTCGCACGCACAATCCGTCTCAGGGCAATCAAGCTGCAGTCGATGCGGTCCAAGTGGCCTCCAATGATTTGACTGGTGAAGAACACGACTTTGTTTGAACACGGCAATATTACTTGGATTACTTCGTGAAAGCAAAACTTTATTTAATTTGAAAATCAAAGCGTATAAACGCAAATATCTCCCAAAACTTGGCAAAAATGGCCGATTTTCGCCATAAATCAATTTATATTGCTTTGATTGTTGAAATTCTTAAGCAGCCATGTTAGTTCGATACGCAAAGCGAAAAGGAGCTCATCAAATATGCAACATCCCGCTAAAAACATGCGCCTTCCCCGCCCCGTCCTGCGCACGCCCTGCGCCAAAGATGGTGCCGAGATCTGGAAACTTGTTCGGGATTGCCAACCGCTTGACGAAAACTCGATGTACTGCAACCTGCTGCAATGCGATCACTTCGCGCAGACCTGTGTGTTGGCGGAACAGTCAGGCGAAGTCGTTGGCTGGATTTCAGCCTACATCATGCCCAATGAGCCAGACACACTATTTGTCTGGCAGGTCGCAGTTGCAGAAAAAGCGCGCGGGCTTGGACTGGGCAGCAAGATGTTGCAGTCCATTGTCGACAGGCCGCTCTGCGAAGACGTGACCAAGCTGCAAACGACCATCACGGCCGACAACGAGGCATCCTGGGCCTTGTTCGGCAAGTTTGCAAAAAGTCAGGACTGTAAGTTGGCCATCCAGCCCTACTACACGCAGTCGAAGCATTTTCAGGATCGCCACGACACCGAGAACCTGGTCACGATCCGGCTCACCGAGCGTGCGGCACTGGCGGCTTGAACCATCGCCCCATCAATCCTGAACCCTGCACTCTTCTCATTTTTCAAATGCCAAGGAAACCGTATGTCTTCAACACCCGTCAACACTGAAATTTTCACACGCCGCGAGTCGCAAGCGCGCAGTTACTGTCGGGGCTTTGACACAGTGTTCACCTCTGCAAATGGTTCAGAGATGACCGACCATAACGGCACATGCTACATCGACTTTCTGGCAGGCTGCTCTTCCTTGAATTATGGGCACAACGACCCCGATCTCAAACAGGCCCTCATTGACCATATTCAGGCCGATGGCATTGCCCATGGCCTCGACATGCACACGGATGCCAAAGCCGCGTTCATCGAAGCATTTGAGACGCATATCCTTGCCCCGCGCAAGATGTCGCACAAAATCATGTTCACTGGACCGACGGGCGCCAACGCCGTGGAAGCTGCGATGAAGATTGCCCGCAAGGTCACAGGACGCTCCAACGTGATCGCGTTCACCAACGGGTTCCACGGTGTCACCCAAGGTGCACTGGCGGCAACCGGCAACGGCTATCACCGCGAGGGATCCGGGGTGCCTTTGCACAATGTCACCCGCATGCCTTTTGACGGTTTCATGGGGGCCCCGGCGGATACGTCAGCTTTCATCGAAGCCATGCTCACCGATCCCTCTTCAGGAATGGATGCACCTGCAGCCATCATTCTCGAAACGGTACAGGGCGAAGGCGGCCTGAACACGGCCTCCGCTGAATGGCTGCTCCGCATTGCCAAAATGGCCAAAAAGGCAGGTGCGCTGCTAATCATCGACGATGTGCAAGCCGGGTGCGGGCGCACCGGGCGCTTCTTCTCCTTTGAAGAGACCGGGCTTTCCCCTGACATCGTAACATTGGCCAAATCGATCTCCGGCTTTGGGCTGCCAATGGGGCTCGTCTTGGTCAAACCGGAACATGACGTCATGGGCCCGGCAGAGCATAACGGCACCTTTCGCGGCAACACCCATGCCTTTGTCACGGCGCGCGCCGCGATTGAAAAATTCTGGACCGACAAGAGCTTTGAACAGGATATTGCCCGCCGAGCCAGACTGATCGAGCAAGGCTTGCAAGTCATCGCCGACATGATCCCCGGCGCACGTCTCAAGGGCCGCGGCATGATGCGCGGCGTTGATGTGTGCAGTGGTGCGTTGGCTGGCGAGATTTGTGCCCGTGCCTTTCAGAACGGCCTCATCATCGAGACCTCTGGGCCAGAGGATGAGGTGATCAAGATCCTTGCTCCCCTGACGACACCGGATGAGATGCTTCAATCCGGTTTGGATATTCTCATCGATGCCGCACAGACTGTGCTGGGCATTCACAAATACGCAGCGGAGTAAGACAATGATTGTGCGCAACCTCAACGAGATCATCAAAACGCAACCCGATCGCGTGGTGTCGGATGCCCAATGGAGCAGCATTCGCATGCTGCTGGCGAATGACGGCATGGGCTTTTCCTTCCACATTACATTCTTGCAAGCGGGCTCCGAGCACACCTTCGAATATAAGAACCATTTCGAGAGCGTCTTCTGCATGCAGGGAACCGGGTCGATCACCGATATTGCGACCGGGGAAACCCACGAGATCAAGCCCGGTGTGATGTATGCGCTGGACAAGCATGACCGACACATCCTCAAAGCAGAGGAAGAGCTGGTCATGGCCTGCTGCTTCAACCCGCCCGTAACCGGCAAGGAAGTGCATCGCGAAGATGGCTCCTATGCCGCCGCAGAAGATCTAGAATCAGCTTGAAAGGCTCCGACATTGCTCGGATGACATAGTTTGACCTTCCCAAAACACACCGTCGAGAAAATTGGCGGCACCTCCATGTCGCGCATCAATGAACTGCGAGACACACTGATCATCGGCGATCGCGCTGCCGACACCCTGTTTCACCGGATTTTCGTGGTTTCCGCCTTTGGCGGCATCACCAATCTGCTGTTGGAACACAAGAAAACCGGCGATCCGGGCGTCTATGCCCTCTTTGCGAACGACGACAACGATCACAGTTGGCTGGATGGCCTCACCCGCGTCAGCAAAGCCATGACAGAGCGGCACAATGCAATCTTGCACAATTCCGCCGATCGCACACTGGCCGAAAATTTCGTGCGCGACCGGATCGAAGGCGCACGCAATTGTCTGTTCGATCTGAGACGCCTGTGCTCCTACGGACATTTCAGGCTTTCCAACCAAATGATGATCGTACGCGAACTTCTGTCAGGCCTTGGGGAAGCGCATTCCGCTTATGTGACAACCTTGATGCTCAAACGCGCCGGGGTCAATGCGCGGTTTGTCGATCTCAGCGGTTGGCGCGATGAAACCGAATGCAGCTTGCAAGAACGCATTGCCGGCGCTTTCAAGGATGTGGATCTGGCGACGGAACTGCCCATCGTGACGGGCTATGCACAATGCCGCGAAGGCTTGATGCGCGAATATGACCGCGGCTATTCCGAAGTCACTTTTTCCAACATTGCCGCCTATACCGGCGCAGAAGAAGCGATCATTCACAAGGAATTCCACCTCTCGTCCGCCGATCCCGCGCTGGTTGGCGTCGACACGGTGCGCAAGCTTGGTCACACGAATTACGATGTGGCGGATCAGCTCTCCAATATGGGCATGGAAGCCATTCACCCCAATGCGGCAAAGACCTTGCGCCAAGCGCAGGTCGCCCTGCGTGTCACCAATGCCTTTGAGCCGTCCGATCCGGGCACACTCATTGACGATCAGCCAGCGGACAGCCCTGCGGTCGAAATCATCACCGGGCTAAATGTTGTGGCGCTGGAATTGTTTGAGCAGGATATGGTCGGTGTCAAAGGCTATGACGCCGAGGTGCTGGCTTGCCTCAAGCGCCACAAAGTGCGCATTGCTTCGAAAACCTCGAATGCCAACGCCATTACCCACTATGTTGAAGCTCCATTGAAGACAGTGCGGCGGGTGGTATCGGATCTGGAAGCAACCTTCCCTTCTGCTCAGGTCAGCATCCGCAACGTTTCAATCGTCTCAGTGATCGGGCGCGATCTTACCGGGCTGAAGGCCTTCAGCAAGGGCTTGGTAGCGCTGGAAAAGGCCGGCATCGATGTGCTGGCAGCACAACAGTCGCCGCGCAATGTCGACATTCAATTTGTCGTACCGCAAGAGGCTGCCGGGGACACAGTGGTTGCCCTTCATGAGACGCTGATTGGCACCTCAAAAACCAGCCACCTGAAAAGCGCGGCTTGACCCCTTCTCTCGCAGTCAAACGCCTCGCACCTTGAGGCGGGTTGTTCGGTCACTTGTCCCAAGGCTGTCGCACTTTTTTCCCTTCGGCAGCCTTGCACGATGCGCAAGGCCTCATCTATTCCGCTTTCATATGGTTCGCAAATGCATCAATATCAGCGCGAACCAACCAAGATTCGGATGATGAATTTGATCGAAGAAATGTCCATTCCAAAACTGATCGCCGCTGAAATTGGCTGTCAGGTCAAACAGGTCATCGCCGCTGTCGAGCTGATAGACAATGGCGACACCATCCCGTTCATTGCTCGGTATCGAAAAGAAGTGACCGGCGGGCTTGATGATGTGCAGTTGCGCAAACTGGATGAGCGGCTCCTATATCTGCGTGACTTCTCGAAGCGGCGCGAGGCTGTCAAATCAGCCATCGAAGCGCAAGGCAAGCTAACAGATGACATTCTCACCCGCCTTGGCAAGGCGACGACGAAGGCCGAGCTCGAAGACATTCACGCCCCATATCGCGTCAAATTGAAAACCAAAGCGCAAAAGGCAATCGATAACGGCCTGCAGCCTTTGGCCGAAGCGATTCTGGCTCAGCCACAAAGCGACCCCGAAGCCTTGGCCAGCCCGTATCTGGGCGAGACAGTCCCAAGCGTCAAAGCCGCTCTGGATGGCGTGCGGGATATCCTGTCGGAACAATTTTCCCATCACCCGGATACGGCTGCAAAGATCCGCCCTGTCGCCAAGAAGTCGGCCCGGCTGCGGGCGACGGTTGTCGCAGGCAAGGAAGAAGCAGGCAACAAGTTCGCGGACTATTTCGACCATACGGAAAACTGGGCCAAGGCACCCGGACATCGCATTCTGGCCATGCTGCGCGGGCAGGAAGCCGAAATGTTGTTCGTTGATGTCGAGTTTGATGACGAGACCGTCACTTTTGCCAAATCGGCAATCCTCAATGACAACGAGGTGCCGCGCGGCAGTGTCTTTCTTGACAAGGTCATCGACTGGACTTGGAAGGTGAAATTCACCACAAGGCTGATTTCGGAAATGCGCTCCGAGATGCGCGAACGGGCCGAAAAAGAAGCGATTGACGTCTTTGTCACCAATCTCAAAGCGCTTCTGATGGCCGCCCCGGCGGGGATGAAGGCCACTATGGGCCTTGATCCCGGCATCCGCACCGGCGTGAAGGTTGCTGTCGTGGATGCAACGGGCAAGCTTTTGGCGACCAGCACGGTGTACCCTTATGCCCCGCGCAACGATGTGCGCGGCACTCTGGCTGAACTGGGCGCCCTTGTCAGAAAGTTTGACGTCGAGCTGATTGCCATCGGCAATGGCACGGCTTCGCGCGAAACGGACGCCTTGGTCGGCGAGCTGCTCAAGGAAATGAACGGCAAGAAACCCAGGAAAGTGGTTGTCAGCGAAGCTGGCGCATCGGTCTATTCGGCCTCGGAATTTGCCTCTCGCGAGTTTCCCGATCTTGACGTTTCCCTGCGCGGGGCGGTGTCCATTGCCCGCCGCTTGCAGGATCCGCTTGCCGAACTGGTGAAGATCGATCCCAAGGCGATTGGCGTCGGGCAATATCAGCATGATGTCGACCAGTCCCGCCTTGCCCGGGCGCTGGCTGGTGCCGTCGAGGATGTGGTGAACTCGGTCGGTGTCGATGTGAATACCGCCTCCCCGGCCCTGCTGTCCTATGTGGCAGGTGTCGGCCCATCGCTTGCGGAGATGATTGTCAGCTACCGCGATGAAAACGGCATCTTCACCAAGCGATCTGAACTGAAGTCGGTCCCGCGTCTTGGCCCTCGTGCCTTCTCGCAATGCGCCGGCTTCCTGCGTGTGATCGGGGGACCTGAGCCGCTCGATTCATCAGCCGTGCATCCCGAAGCCTACAAGGTTGCCAAACAGATTGTTGCCGACTGTGGCCGCGACCTTCGCGACATTATGGGCGACGCCAGCAGCCTCAGGGATGTGGACCCGGAAAAATTCGTCACCGGCGAGTTTGGCATCCCGACGATCAAGGACATCATTGAAGAATTGCGCAAACCGGGTCGTGACCCGCGGCCGGAATTCAAGACAGCCTCTTTCATGGAAGGCATCAACGAGATTTCCGATCTGCGCCCTGGCATGAGGCTTGAAGGCACCGTGACCAATGTCGCCGCTTTTGGGGCATTCGTTGATATCGGCGTCCATCAGGACGGCCTGGTTCACATCTCGCAGCTGTCCGACAGTTATGTTTCCGACCCCTCCAAAGTCGTCAAGGCAGGGCAGGTCGTCAAGGTTGTGGTGACCTCTGTTGATGTAAAAGCCAAGCGCATTGGCCTGTCCATGAAGTCAAACCCCGAAATTGGCGAACCGGTTCGGGGCAAAAAACCGGCTCCCCGACAACGCGACAACAAACCAGCCAAAACACAAAGCAAAAGCGATGGCATGGGACAATTGGGGGAGGCGCTGGCCAAGGCATTTCGCAAGTAGCAAAAAGCCGGTCTTCTGACTGACAGTGGTCAGATGAAACCAGACAAGAGCCAGATAAGGACCAGATAAGAACCAGATAAGGAGATGGGCCGCAAAGCCTGTCCCCTTATCCGTTCGCTCTGTATGCATTGCCGGTTGTGCGGTGTGCCAAAATCTCCTCCCAGCACGCCCCTCACCCGACAAGCTTACGCGCAATGTCTCTTGCACAAGCGTGGGCTGAAGCGACAGATGCTTTGTGGCGTTCGTCCGCAAATTCCTGATATTCCGCTGCCGCCTCAAACATCTCTTCGGCCCCCAGATATTTGCGCAGGGTGTCAATATGGTTGGACAAATGCCCCGACCCGTGCCGAATGCCTCCCTTTTCAAATCCGAACTCCCCGGCTGAGGTCAGCAGCACCAGCGTCTTGCCCGAAAAGACAGGTTCGAGCGGAAAATCGCCGCGCGCCAGATCAAACGTAAAGGTCTTGTTGACCCGAACAACCTGATCAAACCAGGCTTTCAGCGCCGCCGGCATGCCATAATTATACATCGGCGAGGAAATCAGCAGAATATCAGCGCGATCAATCTCGTCGATCAGTCTGTCCGAGAGGCTCACCAAGGCTCGTTGTGCATCTGTGCGCTTTTCTTCTGGGGTAAAAACGGAGGCGATCCAGTCGTTGGAAATGAAGTCCGGAGGATTCATGCCAACATCACGCAGGATTATCTCAACGTCTGGCTCAACCCTTTTCCATTCCTCGACAAAGCCATCAGCAAGGGAACGGGATATGGAGTTATAGGCTTCAACACTATTGTCAGTGCGACGCACACTGGCGTCTATTCTCAAGATTGTGGTCATTGTCTCACCTGTTCGAAATGAAATATTCTTCGTCAGGGTGAAGCAACCAGCAGGCTCTCACAAATGAAGAGATTTCTCGCTCAGCTGAATGAAACTCATCCGTCCGATGGGGCTTTGGAGGATCATATGCTGGGCGTACGAAGTCTTGGATAGTGGCGACAATCCGGGGAGGAATGGCGGCATTACGCGGTTTCTTGATTTTCAAAAAATCTTTGACCAACGGTGCTATCGCGAAACGCATCGGCCTGATCCAGAAGCCATTCTCTGAACACACGCACCCGGGCACGATTTGCATGGGTTTCCGGACAAACCAGATAATAGCTTTTGTTGTCCAGAGCTGTATCAAAGGGAGCAACCAGCATGTCTCTTTCCAGAAAACGCGCAGCCGCCAGCAAACTGACCAAAGCCACACCGTGGCCATCGCTGGCCGTCAAAAGGCAAATATGCTCCTCCGAATAGGTAACATAAGGCTCCACGCTTGCGCCGGTCAGCCCGACAGCTTCGACCCAGTCTTGCCAACTTGGATCCACATCAGAAAATCCGCTCCACTGATATTCGATCAGCCGGGACGTCAAGAGATCCTCTGGAGCGGTCAGCGATGGTGCTTTTTCCGGACTGCAGACGGGTGCGACCCGGTCATTCAAAACCCACGCCACATGACAGTCGGGATAGTCCCCATACCCATAGCGAATAGCGACATCGACACCGCCTGATTTGAAGTCCACCAGCGCATCACTGGACAAGAGCCTGACCGAAATGCCCGGATATTTCTCGTAAAAGTCGCGCAGCCTCGGGCTAAGCCAATTGGCAGCAAAGGATCCCGTCGTCGAAATGGTCAAAGACCCTTCGAGCACATCCTCTTCAAGCGCCAGAGAGGCTGCTTCGAAATTCTTGAATGCAGCAACAATGTAAGGGGCATAATTGGCTCCGTCTTCGGTCAACTCCAAAGCTCGGGTCAGGCGGTGAAACAACCGAACACCAAGCTGCTCTTCAAGCGATTTGATTTGATGAGAGATTGCAGTTGGTGTGACGCATAGCTCGTCAGCCGCATCTTTGAAGCTTAAGTGTCGACAAGCGGCCTCAAAGGCCTGAATGCTTTTCAAGGACGGTATCTTCGCCATTTTTCTGAAACCCACCCCTCTGACTGACCCGCACGGTTCGCCCTCTAGCCTACTATATTGCGTCCGCTTGCGTGGCTCAAATTTTCAGCCATGAGGTGACAATATCCAAAGTCAACAAGAAAGCCATTGCCTGACGGATACATTGCCGTCACCAGATCCTTTGAAAAGCTCAACACTCCAACCAAGAAATAAAACACTGCAGGATTGAATGGCATAACCCAATCCAGTTCAGAACAGTCGAACACAGTCCAGCCCGGCGGCATGAAGCAATCCGGACAAAATAGGGATGCAACATACAAACAGCAGCCACAGCAATCCTCCGACGACCAAAAAATCAAACACAGTCGCTCAAAACAAAGTATTGCTTCGACATTCGAAATATAATTATTTTTTCAAACGCCGTAACAAAAATAAAAATTAAATAGAAATATTTGTCCAATACTATGCATTTAGGATCTGTTAACCATACTATTCAAAAATATTTCTTTCAAAGTGCTGATTCAGACTGACATCCCCACACCTTCGAAAGAAATAGTCATACGAACCCAAAACATGCAAAACCACACACCAAGCCCATCTAGTCAAGGAATGGTTGCGCAACCCAATTTCCCGTCTCGCTTTATGATCGGGCAGAGAATCTATGGTGGTTTTTTGGTTCAAATCTTCTTGATGATCACAATATCATTGCTGGGCATCTTTGCCTTTCGCGATCAGGCAAGTCAGTTTGATGCCTATAGCGAGATGGCAACGGATGCCAATCTGGTTGACAACCTGAACACCGAGGTCATCAAGGCACAACTGGCTCAGAAGAACTATTTCTCCACCTCGGGAGACGCGGAAAAAGCGTCCTTCAATCAACAGATGAAAACGGTCCAGTCGCTGATGGACAAGGCGCAGAGTGCGATCAAAAATCCCGAACGGGTTGCTCATCTGAAAGAGATTGCCGCATCTCTGGATAGCTACAAATCCGGCTTTGCAGAAGTGTCGGGTTTGATCAACCAGCGGAATGATCTCGTTTACAACACGCTTGGCCCCAAGGGACTGAAAATGCGTGAGAATTTGACATCTATCCGCGAAGGAGCCTTCAAGGCTGGCGATTTCGAGTCTGCAAGTTTTGCTGGCGATGCGCAAGAACATCTTCTTCTGGCACGCCTCTTCGTCATGAAGTTTCTTGACGATAACAGCAAGGAAGCGGCAAAGCGGGTGCAAACGGAACTGACCAATTTCAATCAGTCTCTTCAAGAGTTACGGCAATCACTCAACGATCCTCAAAGACGCAAACTTCAGCAAGACACATCGGTTCTGGCAGGAGAATATGAGGCGGCAGCAAAGGAACTGACCGCGGTGATCTTGAACCGCAATGCCATTCTGACCGGCAAACTGGACAAAAGCACAGATACAATCTTCTCTTCTGCTCTGGCGACATCCACCTCCGCAGACCGCGACGAGAAGCGCATACGTGAACAGGTCTATGCCAGCCTGACCAGCGCGGAATATCAATTGATGATCATCGCCGCCATTGCTGTTGCGGTTGGTGGCCTCTTTGCAATCGTCATCGCCCGTGGCATCACCAAACCCGTCAATGATCTGACATCCTCGATGAAACGTCTGGCCAACGACGATATCGAGGGGGACATTCCGGGATACGGCAGACAGGATGAGATTGGCATGATGGCTGCGACGGTCGACGTCTTCAAGCAGAATATCATCAAGGCCAAACAGCTTGAAGCCGAGCAACAGGAGATGAAACGCAAGGCCGAAGAAGACAAACACAAACTCATGATGCAACTGGCAGACGAGTTCGAACAACAAGTCGGATCCATCGTTCAGGCCGTCTCGTCCAATTCTGTGGAACTCAATGCCAGTGCCAAGTCCATGACCGACATGAGCGAGCTGACCCTAGAGCAGGCGACACAGGCAGCAACCGCCTCGCAACAGACCACCAGCAGCGTCCAGACCATCGCCACAGCCACCGAGGAGATGACCAGCACCATCGCGGAAATTGCCCAACAAGTCGCGACAGCATCCAAGTCGGCATCCGAAGCCGTCGCCAAGGTTGGCAGCACCAGTCAGCAAATGGCTGTTCTGTCCGAGACGGCATCAAACATCGGCAAGGTGGTTGAGATGATTTCAACCATTGCGGAACAAACCAACCTTCTTGCACTCAACGCAACGATCGAATCCGCAAGAGCAGGCGAGGCAGGCAAAGGATTTGCCGTCGTGGCGGGAGAAGTGAAGGCTCTGGCAGGTCAAACCGCCAAGGCCACCGAAGAAATTTCAACCCAGATTTCCGAAGTGCAGAATGCGACCAGACAATCATCGGCTTCCATGGATGAAGTCAGCCATGTCATTCAGCATCTCAATGAGATCTCGGCTGCCATCGCAGCCGCCATGGAAGAGCAGAATGTCGCCATCAACGAGGTCTCGGGCAACATTCATCAGGCCGCCAAAGGCACCGAACTCGTCAACCAGAATATCTTCGAGGTGAACAAGGCGTCGCAAGAGGCCGGCGGGGCATCCAGTCAGGTTCTCGCATCCTCAGAAGAGTTGGCTGAGCAATCGGAAATGCTAAGGGCAGAAGTAGACAAGTTCATCGAACAGGTTCGCGCGGCATAACGATTTAAATCATGCCCTGCACCCAAGTCTCCAGCAATTCGAGGGAGGCACTGAAGGGTAAATCCGGCTCTATGCCGCCATCAGCATCAGGGCTGTCTTGGCGGCATAGGCATTTGACGTACAATTGCTCGGGTGCCCGGATCGGTCAGCCATCCAGAAGATCTGGCTGACAAACCATAATCGACGCGAATTGTGCCGACAGGTCTTTAAGATCCTGAACGCTCAGCTGCTGCTTCGGGCCGCCAGCGGCCAGAACCTTGCGGTGAATGGAGGCCGCCTTCTCAATGGTTTCCACCAGAGCAAACACCTTGTCGGGATTTTCCTCCGAGACAAAGATGCCGTGATGGCTCCATGAGATCACCCGGCTTTTCTCAAGCTCTGCAGTGGAGGCTTCGGCGATGGCCACCGTACCGGGCACAAGAAACGGCACCACACGGACCCCGTCAGGAAAGATCACGACGCATTCCGGCATCTTGGTCCACAAGGCAAGCGACAAGGCGCGGCTGTCCAGCGGCTCAAGAAAGGACAACGCAATGAACTCAGGCAAATGGGAATGCAGAATGATCCGCTCTCTGTCCCCGGATTTTTTCTTGCGCACCGCATGAGCCACGAGATGGGTTGCAAATTCCGACGTCGGTTTGGCCCCGGATGAAAAGCCCCAGACATGACGGTAGGCGGTCCCGCCCTCAACAATCTGGACAATGCCCAAAACCTGATTGGGGCGATCCAGCGCATGCCGGAAAAACTGGCCCGACCCGGTGACCAGAAAATATTCTCCGTCAAGCTCGGGTTCGTTGATCGGCGCGGCGACAGGCTCCCCGGGCTTGAGTTCAGGATAATGACGTGCAAGAATTTGCTCGATTTCACCTGTCGGCAGCCGCCAG
This sequence comes from Cohaesibacter sp. CAU 1516, assembly GCF_005771485.1. Taxonomy (NCBI): domain Bacteria; kingdom Pseudomonadati; phylum Pseudomonadota; class Alphaproteobacteria; order Hyphomicrobiales; family Cohaesibacteraceae; genus Cohaesibacter; species Cohaesibacter sp. CAU 1516. The sequence goes on from NZ_VANT01000006.1 coordinate 65,655, forward strand.
GACAGATTACCGCCATTGGCTTCATTCCAGCCATATTCCCAGCAGAGATGCAGCAGTCGGGCAGCTTCCTTCACGAAGGAAATGGTGTGGGTGAATGTATTCACGAAACGCTCCTTATCCGCGCGATGCGACACTGGCTTGATAGGCATTCAGATCCGAAATCAGAGCCGCCCCGACGGGCACATCCATCCGGCGACAGAATTCAGCCCAAACCGCAGAAAATGGCAGATCCTTCAGCTCCTCGGTCAAAAGCAGCCGCGTCGTAAAGTCAAGCGCTTCTTCGGCAGCCTTAAGAGGCTGTTGCGGCATCAGAAGCGCCCGGCACAGTGCCTTTTGCATGTTGCGCGTTCCGATGACCCAGGCCGCAGTCCGAGAAATGGTTGCATCGAACCAGTCGAGCCCGATATGGGTGCGCCCCAACAGATCACCAAAAACAAGCTCCTGCGCCATGGCGAGAATATCGTCATTGAGCAGAATGACATGATCGCTGTCCCAGCGCATCGGACGCGAGACATGCAGCAGGATCTCGTCGACGGACAGGGAGACGGAGGACAGCTTGTCCGCCACATTCTCCGTTGGATGGAAATGCCCCATATCAAGGCACAGCACGGTCCCCTTGCGGATTGCATAGCCCAAATAGAATTCATGGCTGCCGATTGTGCAGGCCTCGACTCCAATGCCAAACAGTTTGGATTCGACCGCATCCAGCATTTGGGACTTGTCAAACGGCGTGGCCAGAATCGCGTCGAGCGATGCCTCCAGACGCTGCCGCTCCTTGAGGCGATCCACCGGAATATCCTTGTAGCCATCAGGCACCCAGATATTGTTGACCGCTGCCGAGCCGAGTTCCTCGCCCATGCGGGCCGCGATTTCGCGTGTCCGGCGCCCATGCTCGATCCAGAAGTCACGAATGCCCTGATCCGGATGTGAGAGGGTCAGATTGTCATCCGCCTTGGCATGCGCAAAGAAGGTGGGATTGAAATCAAGCCCGATCCCCAGATCCTTGGCCCAGTCGACCCAGGACGTAAAATGGTGATACTCGATCTCGTCACGATCCGGTGTCTCTTCAGTGTCCATATAGCAGGCATGAAGATTAAGGCGGTGGGTGCCGGGAATATGCGCATAGGCAAAGTCCAGATCGGCCCGCAACTCGTCCGGCGTGCGGGCGCGACCGGGATGATTGCCCGTCGCCTGAATACCCCCACCGGACGTCCCGGTCTGCTTTTCAAACCCGACCACATCATCCCCCTGCCAGCAATGGACAGAGATTGGAATGGTGGCCAGCTGAGCGAGGGCTGCTTCGGTATCGACGCCCCAGTCGGCAAACTGGGATTTTGCTGCCTCATAGGAACCGGTTGTCATATTTCCTCCTTCGTGACGCGTCTTGCGCCCCGCGATCTTAAAGTGATGTATCTGATCCTGATAGGTGTGTCAGAGGACCGCCTGCCCCAGACACGCCATTGGCTGCGCCAGCTTTGGGCTCAGCGTGTGAAGGCCTCCTTGTTGCCAGCGTCGACATTGATGATGTTCCCCGTCGACTTGGCCGAAATCTCGGATGCGAAGAAATAGGCTGCCTCGGCGATATCCTCAGGCAGAACCGAACGCTTCAGCATCGAGCGCTGACGATACATGTCTTCCAACCCATCTTTGTCAGTGCCATATGTCGAGGCGCGTTGCTCCAGCCACTCCCCTTCCCAGATCCGACTGCCGCGCAGCACCGCATCCGGATTGACCACATTCACCCGGATCCCGTCAGGCGCCCCTTCCAACGCCAGACAGCGGGCGAGATGGATCTCGGATGCCTTGGCGGTGCAGTAGGCCGAGGCATTCGGGGATGCAGCAAGACCATTCTTCGAAGCAATGAACACAATGGAGCCGCCAATCGTCTGCGCCTTCATCAGTCTGAAGGCAGCCCGCGAAACGAGGAAATAACCAGTCGACAAGATCGACATATTCCGGTTCCACAAGTCGAGCGTGGTATCCTCGATCGGAGCCGAAGAGGCGATGCCTGCATTGGACACCAGAATATCAAGGCCACCATAGTGAAGGGCAACCTGCCCATAGGCCGCCTCGACCGCAGCCTCGCTGGTCACATCCATCACCACAGAGCGCACGACATCGGGCGAATAGCGCAAGGCCAGCTGCTCGGCGGTTGCCCGCACAGCCCCCTCATCGATATCGGCCAGAATGACACAGGCCCCTTCCTGGAGATATCGCTCGGCCGTTGCGCTGCCAATGCCGCCAGCCCCGCCGGTCACAAGAGCGATCTTGCCCGCAAGGCTCTTGGGCTTTGGCATGCGCTGGAGTTTGGCCTCCTCAAGCAACCAATATTCAATATCGAAGGCTTCCTGCTCGGGCAGACCACAATAGGTCGAGACACTGGACGCGCCACGCATGACATTGATGGCATTGACATAGAACTCACCGGAAATCCGGGCAGTTGCCTTGTCCTTGGCAAAGGTGATCATGCCAACACCGGGGACAAGATAGACCACGGCATTGGGGTCCCGCAGCGCAGGACTGTCATCATGCTTGCAGCGCTCGTAATAGGCAGCATAGTCCTCGCGATAAGCGGATACGGAGCTCTCAAGTCCTGCAAGAGCGGCCTCCAGATCAGGAGCGGCAGGATCAATATCCACGATCAACGGCTTGATCTTGGTTCTGAGAAAATGATCGGGACAGCTCGTACCCAATGCCGCAAGTTGCGGCATCTGGTTGGCACAGACGAAGTCCAGCACGGCCTCACCATCATCGAAATGCCCTACCATTGGCTGCTTGCCACTGACCATGCCACGAATGGCAGGCATCAGGCGCCCCGCCACCACCTTGCGCTCATTGGCAGACAGGGGCTGATGCCGGGCTCCCCCAAAGGCCGGTGTGGCGGCGGTTTCCTTTGCAAACCAGTCGATGGCACGGTTGATCATCTCGACGGTGGTCTCATAACAGGTCTTGGCATCATCGGCCCAGGTGAACAGGCCGTGACTTTCCAGCACCACCCCTTTGGCATCGGGATTTTCAAGGCAAAATTTTTCCAACCACAGCCCCAGCTCATAGCCGGGACGTTTCCATGGCAGCCAGCCGATCTCATCGCCGTAGATCTTGCGGGTGATCTCGCGACTGTCAGCCGTGGCCGCAATGGCAATCACCGCATCAGGATGCATATGGTCGACATGCTTTTTGGGTACATAGGCATGAAGGGGGGTATCAATCGAGGCGGCGCGGGGATTGAGATTGAAGGTGCAATGCGGCAGGTAGCCGACCATTTCATCTTCAAACTCGGGGCCGCGATACAGCCCCTTGAGGGCATGGAGTTTCTCCATATAGAGCGTGGCGAAACCATCCATCTTGATGGTGCCGACATCCCCTCCCGATCCCTTGACCCAGAGAATTTCCACCGCTTCGCCGGTCAGTGGATCGGTTTCGATCACTTTGGCCGATGTGTTGCCGCCACCATAATTGGTAATGCGTTTGTCCGAGCCGAGAAGGTTGGAGCGGTAAAGCAAAAGCTCGGATTGGGTCATCCCGGATGCAGCCGCCTCCTCCCATTGGAGCGTCAGCCGCAGATCATCATTGTTGTTAGGCATGTCATCCTCCCTTGACGGCCATTCAGCCAGATGCTTTTTCGCATCGACTTTGCTTTGCGCAAGAATCATTGTCAATCAAAAACGATCATATACACTCGAAGATGATCAGATGAAGCCCATTTTCCAATATTTTTGATTGACAATGATTGTTTTAGGTGGAAAGTTGACAATCAGGGAGAGAAAAATGCACGAAAAAGAGCGCCATCGAGTCATCCTGTCAGCCGTACAGGAGCGACCGGTCGTAACAGTTCAGGAAATGGTGACGTTAACCGAAGCATCGGAAGCGACCATTCGCCGGGACATTGCGACGCTTCATTTGCAGAAGAAGCTGCGCCGTGTGCGGGGTGGAGCGGAATCGATCCATCCACCAGAATTTGTCGGGCTGGCAGGTCGCCCCTTTTCCGTCAATGAAACAATCAATATCCATCAAAAGAGAGCGATCGCACAAAAGGCCGTCGAATTGTGTGAAGATGGAGACCCGATCATCATCAATGGAGGCACCACCACCTTCCAGATGGTTCATCCGCTCGCCTCCATGCGACTGCAGGTCTTCACCAACTCTTTCCCCATTGCCGAGCACCTGCTCAAACACTCGAAAAACACCATTATGCTGTCCGGCGGCGCGATCTATCGCGAGCAGAATATCATTCTCAGCCCGTTCGATAATGACGTGACACGGAACTTCTATGCCAAGCGGATGTTCATGGGGGCCAAGGGCCTCGGACCGCTTGGTCTGATGGAGACCGACCCGCTGCTGATTCAGGCCGAACAGAAACTGATTGGTCAGGCGGACGAACTGATCGTTCTGGTGGATTCTTCAAAATTTCAGGCAAGATCCAGTCTGATCCTGTGTCCGCTGGACCGGATCTCGACGGTCATCACCGATGATCGGATTCCGGATGCGGCGGCGAACATGCTCGAACAGGCTGATATTACCCTGATTGTTGCGCAATCAGGAACTGCGAAAGAAAGGGCGACCGAAGGAGGGTAGCCTGATGGTTTGACGCGCCGGACCTGGGAGGGCCGGCATTCATTAGGGAGGAAATCATGAAATTCATTAAGGCAATTCTGTCAGCTGCGGTCATTGCCGCAGTCTGCATCGCAGCCCCCGCTCAGGCCGCACCAAAGCGCATCGCTCTGGTGGTCAAGGCTCTGGGCAACGGATTCTTCGAAGCCGCAGCCCGCGGCGCAGAGGAAGCCGCAAAAGAGCTGGGCGATGTAGAAATCATCTATACTGGGCCAACCGACACCACCGCTGAAGGGCAGATCGAAGTCATCAACTCGCTGATTGCCCAGCGCGTCGACGCCATCGCCATCTCCGCCAATGACGCCGAAGCCCTTGTCCCGGCACTCAAGAAAGCCATGAACCGGGGTATCACCGTCATTTCATGGGATTCCGGCGTGGCTCCGGAAGGCCGTCAGGTGCATCTCAACCCCTCGTCCAACGCCCTCATCGGCAACATGATCATCAAACTCGCAGCCGATCATCTGCCGGACGGCGGTGAAGTGGCTGTTCTCTCGGCAACCGCGACCGCCACGAACCAGAATATCTGGATCGAGGAAATGAACAAGGTGATGGGCAACTATCCCGGCATCAAGGTTGTCGCAACCGTCTATGGGGATGATCTGGCGGATAAATCCTACCGCGAAGCACAGGGCCTGATGCAGACCTATCCTGATCTGGATGCGATCATCGCCCCGACCTCCATCGGCATCGTTGCTGCTGCGCAGGCGGTTGTCGATGCAGGCAAGGTTGGCAAAGTCAACGTCACCGGCCTTGGTCTGCCGTCCGAGATGGCCGGTGCCATCGAGTCCGGAGCCTCCAAGTCCTTTGCGATCTGGAACCCCATCGATCTGGGCTATTCGGCAACCATGATCGCTCATGCCCTCGCCAATGGTGACGCAACCGCAGAACCCGGTGCAAAAATCCCGATGGGCCGCATGGGAACCCTGACGCTGGATGACGACCGTGCGGGCGCAATGTCCGACCCGTTTGTCTATGACAGCTCCAACATCGACGCCTTCAAGTCGATCTTCTGACATGTCCGCTTGTCCCGGCGGCTTTCACTCCGCCGGGACACCCCAACCCTCTGAAAACTCGCCATGTATATGCAGACACAGACTGACAGCGCCTCCGGGGTCTCGGTCGACGCGTCGCAGGACGCCGCGCCGCTTCTCACGCTCGAGGGCATCACCAAGAGTTTTCCGGGCGTGAAAGCGCTCTCGGACATTGCGCTCTCCCTCTATCCCGGCAAGGTCACCGCTCTGGTGGGAGAGAATGGAGCAGGCAAATCGACGGTCGTCAAAATCCTGACGGGCATCTATCAGCCTGACGAAGGCACCATCACGGTCGATGGCCAAGCCCGGCACTTTCCCACGGCACAGGACGCTGCCGATGCAGGCATCACCGCCATTCATCAGGAAACCGTTCTGTTTGACGAGCTGTCCGTTGCCGAGAATATCTTTCTTGGCCATGCCCCCAGAGGCCGGTTCGGCCTGATCGACTGGTCCGAGATCAATCGGCGTTCCAGCGCGATCCTTGCGGAAATCGGCGCAGACCTCGACCCCTCAACCAAGCTGAAGGATCTGGGCATCGCCAACAAGCATCTGGTCGCCATCGCCCGCGCTTTGTCTATCGATGCCCGCGTGGTGATCATGGATGAACCAACCGCGGCCCTCAGCCACAAGGAAATTCAGGAGCTTTACGAACTCGTCGAGCAGCTCAAGAAACAGGGCAAGGCGATCCTCTTTATCTCGCACAAATTCGACGAAATCTTTCGCATCGCCGACAATTATACCGTCTTTCGCGATGGTCAGTTCGTTGGTGCCGGCGCGATGACCGATGTGACCAATGACGATCTCGTCAAGCTGATGGTCGGGCGCGAGATTGCCCATATCTTCCCAGAACGAACCAGCAAAATCGGTGACGAAGTCCTCAAGGTGGTCGGCTACGAGCATCCGACCGAGTTTGCCGACATCCGTTTCGAGTTGCATCAGGGGGAAATTCTAGGTTTCTATGGCCTTGTCGGCGCAGGCCGATCGGAATTCATGCAATCCCTGTTCGGCATCACTCGCCCGTCCAAGGGGGCAATCCGCATTGACGGCGACGTCGCGGTCATTCGCTCCCCCGCCGCCGCCATCAAGCACGGCATCGTCTATGTGCCCGAAGACCGTGGCAAGCAGGGAGCAATCACTGCCCTGCCGATCTTCCAGAATGTCACTCTGCCCTCGCTCGGCCGGACCTCGCGCGGCAGCTTTTTGCAGCTGGCCGAAGAGTTCAAGCTGGCACGCGATTATTGCGAGCGTCTCGATTTGCGGGCGGCCTCGCTCGACACCAATGTCGGCAACCTGTCGGGCGGCAATCAACAGAAGGTGGTGATCGCAAAATGGCTGGCAACCCAGCCCAAAGTCATCATTCTGGACGAACCGACCAAGGGCATCGACATTGGATCGAAAGCCGCCGTGCACGAATTCACCGCCGAGCTGGCGGCTCAGGGACTGGCGGTCATCATGATCAGCTCCGAAATCCCGGAAGTTCTGGGCATGTCGGATCGTGTCATCATCATGCGTGAAGGCCGTATCGTTGCAGAAGTCAGCGGTGACGACATGAATCCTGAAACGCTCGTGCGTCATGCAGCAGGGATCAAGGATCACTAAGCCATGCTGAAACGACTTGCCACTTCGCGAGAAGCGCTGTTGCTGGGAGCCATTCTGGTTCTGCTGGCGCTGATCTCGACTCGCTTTCCTGCTTTCATTACGCCATCCAATCTTGTGGGCGTTTTCAATGACACCTCGCCGCTCATTCTGTTGGCGTTGGGGCAGATGATTGTCATCCTCACCAAATGCATTGACCTGTCCGTCGCCGCCAATCTTGCCCTCACTGGCATGGTCGTCGCCCTCGTCAATGTGGCGGCTCCCGGCGTGCCTGTCGCGGTGATCCTGCTAGTTGCCATCACCCTTGGCACCATCATGGGCATGTTCAACGGCCTGCTGGTCTGGAAGGTGCAGATCCCGCCCATCGTGGTGACGCTTGGCACCATGACCATCTATCGCGGCATCATCTTCCTCTTGTCCGATGGCAAGTGGGTCAATGCCCATGAAATGAGCCCTGCCTTCAAGGCCTTTCCCCGCATGGAATTGTTGGGATTGCCGATGCTCAGCTGGTTCGGCATCCTCGCGGTGATCCTGTTTTATTTCATCATGACCCGCACCACATTGGGCCGCGCTTTCTATGCCGTGGGCGGCAATCCCCATGCAGCAGTCTATGCCGGAATCAATGTCGGCTACACGCAATTCTGGGCCTATACCATCTCGGGCGCATTGTCCGGTCTTGCAGGCTATTTGTGGGTGTCCCGCTATGCGGTCGCCTATGTGGATCTTGCCGGAGGGTTCGAGCTGGAGGTGGTCGCTGCCTGTGTCATCGGCGGGGTGTCCATTGCTGGCGGTCTTGGAACGGTTGCTGGCACCCTGCTTGGCGCACTGTTCCTTGGCATCGTCAAGAATGCGCTTCCCGTGATCAACATCTCCCCCTTCTGGCAGTTGGCTATCTCCGGTGCGGCCATCATCATCGCCGTGGTCTTCAATGCGCGCGCCAATCGCACCAAAGGCCGGGTCATTCTCAAAAGTGCGGAGCAAACGGCATGAGCATCGCATCCAATCACTCCATTCCAGACCGTCTGCAGTCTCCTCTCCAGCGAAGGCTCAAGAGCTGGGAAATGCTCCTGTTGCTTGTGGCCATCGCCATCTTTATCGCCAATTCCTTCGCGTCCCCCTACTTCCTGGATGCGTGGAACCTGTCCGATGCCACCTTCAACTTTACCGAAAAGGCGATGATTGCCTTTGCCATGGCGCTGCTGATCATATCCGGAGAGATCGATCTCTCTGTTGCCTCGATCATCGCTTTGGCATCCACTGCCATGGGGGCCGCGGTTCAGATTGGGGCCGACACCCCGACACTGATCATCGTCGGACTTGCCGTTGGCCTTGCAGCCGGGGCCTTCAACGGCTTTCTAGTCACCGGACTGGGACTGCCATCGATCGTAGTCACGATCGGCACCATGAGCCTGTTCCGCGGCATTGCCTATATCGTGTTGGGTGATCAGGCCTATCGCGGCTATCCGGCGAGCTTTGCCTATTTCGGGCAGGGCTATTTTTATTGGGTCTTCAGCTTCGAGCTGGTGCTGTTCGCCATGCTGGCCATTCTTTATGGCATCCTCTTGCACAAGACCAACTTCGGCCGCGCGGTCTTTGCCATCGGCAACAATGCCACCGGCGCTCTCTTTTCCGGCATTCGGGTCAACCGGGTCAAATTCTCGCTGTTCCTGCTGACCGGACTGATGTCCGGGGTGGCTGCCATCTGCCTCACGTCGCGCCTTGGCTCGACCAGACCCTCCATCGCCCTTGGCTGGGAGCTGGAAGTGGTAACCATGGTGGTGCTCGGCGGGGTCAACATTCTGGGAGGCTCCGGTTCCATTCCCGGCGTTGTCATTGCTGCCTTCGTCATGGGCCTTGTCACCTTCGGGCTCGGCCTGCTCAATGTTCCGGGCATCGTTATGTCGATCGTCATCGGGCTGCTGCTCATTTCGGTGATCGCCCTGCCACGCCTATGGGCCAAGATGAGGAGAAAAAGCTGATGGAGAAGTTCGCCTTCAAGATGAAGCTCCTGCCCGGCATGGAAGCCGAGTATGAGACGCGGCACGACGCCATCTGGCCCGAGCTTGTCCAGTTGCTCAAGCAGGCAGGCATATCGGACTATTCCATCCATCTGGACCCGGAGACCAACATCCTGTTCGGCGTGCTCTGGCGCGAGGATGATCACGGAATGGATACCCTGCCCCAAGAAGAGGTGATGCAGAAATGGTGGGTCTATATGGCCGACCTGATGGAAACCCATCCGGACAATGAGCCGGTGGCAAAACCCCTCAAGACCGTTTTTCATCTGCCTTGAAGCGACATGTAACAAGACCATGATCAAACCCCGTCACATTGCCGTCATCGACATCGGCAAGACCAACGCCAAAGTGGCTCTGGTTGATACTGAGCATTTTGAGGAAACAGCCGTCGTCACCCGTGCCAACAGGGTGCTGGAGGGGCCGCCATGGCCACACTTCGATCTGGAGGGCCATTGGGCCTTCATTCTTTACGCATTGAAGGCGTTCCATGCAGACCATGGAATTGACGCCATATCGACAACAACCCATGGTGCATCTGCAGTCTTGCTCGATCAAAATGGGGATCTGGGCGCTCCCATGCTCGACTATGAGCATCACGGACCGGACAGTCTGCGCGAGGAATATGATGCCCTTCGTCCTGCCTTCTCCGAGACCGGATCGCCACGGCTCGGTATGGGGCTTAATCTGGGTGCGCAACTGCACTGGATCTTTGCCACACAACCGGATCTGAAGGCGCGAACAGCGACCATTCTCACCTATCCGCAATATTGGGGCTATCGCCTGACGGGGCAAATTGCCAGCGACGTCAGCTCCCTTGGCTGTCATACGGATTTGTGGGACCCGTACAAACGCCACTATTCCAGCCTTCCCGAGACTCTGGGCATCCGCGAGAAGATGGCCCCACCCCGTCCTGCGACGGACTGTCTTGGGACGGTTCTGCCCGCCATTGCCAAGGCAACGGGCCTGTCCGCCTCGACCCCGGTTTTTGTCGGCATTCACGATTCGAACGCCTCCCTGCTTCCCCATCTGATGGATAGCACGCCCCCCTTCTCGGTGGTCTCCACCGGCACGTGGGTGATTGCCATGGCGGTTGGCGGCGAGCAGAAGGACCTTGATGCGGCAAAGGATACTCTGATCAACGTCAATGCCTATGGTGCTCCCGTTCCCTCGGCCCGGTTCATGGGCGGGCGAGAATATGAAATTGCCATGCAAGGGCAAAAAATCACCCCGACCAACGAGGATATTCGCGCCGTTCTGGACAAAGGCATTTGCCTGCTCCCGGCTCTGCAGAATGACAGTGGCCCCTTCATGAGCAGGACAGCCAAATGGGTCGGCGGCGAGCCAGCGATCGACAGCGGCGTGCGTGCCGCAGCCTTGTCGCTTTATCTGGCAATGGTCACAGCGCATTGCCTTGAGATGATCGGTCACCGTGGCACAATTATCGCGGAAGGCCCCTTCACCAAAAACCGCCTGTATCTCGACATGCTTGCGACCGCGACCGGCAGCGAAGTGCACGCCTGCAAGGCCAGCACGGGCACATCAATCGGGGCTGCGATGCTGGCGGTCGATGGCAATCCCGACATACCCGCCTCAACATACCATCACCCAAGGCAAGACCTCAGCGCCTATGCCCGCCTCTGGTGGGATCTGGTCGCAAGGCAGGACGACGGTCCGTAAACACCACATCACGAACGGGCAGATCAAACCCTTCAAAGAACCCTCAATCCGGACCAGACAGCAAGACCGAGACACCCACCCACCTTGACAGCGACAAACAGGAAGTGATATGACACCGATGTCATGACATCGATGTCATACATAATTGATGTCTTGTCGAGGAGGATCTATGGCTACAATCTATGATGTCGCCAAGAAAGCGGGCGTTTCCCCTAAAACAGTATCCAGAGTGCTGAATGGGGACGCTCCGGTGCGGCAACAGACGCGAGATGCGATTGAAGCAGCCATCAATGCGCTGGGATATGTGCCATCCAACGCAGCGCGAATGATGCGCTCGAACAAATCCGGTCTGATCGGACTGATCACCGGCGCGATCTCGCATGGTCTTGAACCGACCGAGCCCGAAGGCCTCCCCGACCTGTTCATCGTGCAGGGCATTCAGCAGATGATGGCTGAAAGCGGCAAAACACTGATGATAGCCGATACCAACAATGTTGCCGGACGGGTGCCTCACCTCATCAAAACCTTTCTGCAACATCGGGTCGAAGGTCTCATCTATGTGGCCGACCATCACAAGAAGGTCGAGCTGCCAGACATCCCCGCCACCTGTCCGATTGTTTTGGCCAACTGCTTTGATGATGTCGGCCATCCCGCCATTCTGCCCGATGACCGGACCGGTCAGAGGGAGCTGGTGACAAAGCTTATTGAGAATGGACACCGCCGCATAGCCTATCTCACCCTCGACAAGACCCTTGTTGCGACCGGATTGCGGACAAAGGGCTATTGCGATGCCCTGGCCAAGGCAGGTCTGCCCTATGACGATGATTTGGTGATGATGGGATATGAGGAAGGCCGGGAGAAGGACAGCCAGCTATTGGTGCAGGCCGTTGAGCGCCTTGTCTCTCTGGACCAGCCACCCAGTGTTATTTGCTGCGGCAATGATGAAATGGCCCTGCGCCTCTATGGCATTCTGCGCTCGCGCAACATTCGCGTTCCGGACGACATCTCGGTTGCCGGCTACGACAATTATCGCGTCATTGCCGAAACGCTTTTCCCACCTTTGACAACGGTCGAACTGCCCTATTTCAAACTCGGCCAGACGGCTGCCGACCATTTGCTCAGATTGATTTCTGGAGAAGAGGACGTTCCAGAAAGTCCCGGACTCTTGCAAGGGCCCGTTTTCTGGCGGGATTCGGTCATCAAACCGGATCCCACACTTACCTAAAATTCTATGGGAGGAATTTCAATGAAACTGACCAAGACATATCTTGCCGTTCTATGCGCATCAACCTTGCTGTCCGGTGCGAGCTTTGCGCAAACCGACCTGTCTCTGTGGTACCATGGCGCAGGGAACGAGGTAGAGAGCAAAATCATCAATCAGATCGTCAGCGACTTCAATGCAAGTCAATCTGACTGGAATGTGGTTCTGGAGAGCTTTCCGCAGACCAGCTACAACGACTCGGTCGTGGCAGCAGCACTGGCCAAGAACCTGCCGGACATCATTGATGTCGACGGTCCTGTCATGCCCAATTGGGCCTGGTCGGGATATATGCAGCCGCTGCAGATAGATGAAGCCAAAGTTTCAAACTTCCTGCCCGGCACCAAGGGCATCTGGAATGGAAAGCTTTATTCCATCGGACTTTGGGATGCGGCGGTTGCCCTTTATGCACGCAAATCGACGCTTGAAGATCTCGGCCTGAGAACACCGACGCTCGACAAGCCATGGACAAAAGACGAGTTCATGGATGCGTTGGAGAAAGCCAAGGCGTCCGGCAAATACAAATATGCCCTCGATCTGGGCATGAATGATCAGGGGGAATGGTACCCATACGCCTTTTCACCCTTCCTGCAGAGCTTTGGCGGCGACATCATTGATCGCTCCACCTACAAAACAGCCGAAGGCACTCTCAACGGAGACGAGGCACTGGCCTTTGGCGAATGGTGGCAGAGCTTGTTCACCAAGGGCTATGCGGCAGGCACCAGTGAAAGCCCGGCCGACCAGCAAAATGGCTTCATAGACGGCAGCTTCGCCTTCCAATGGAATGGCAACTGGCGGGCCGTGGCCACGATGGCTGAAGTCGATGATGTGGTCTTCCTGCCTGCCCCTGATTTCGGCAAGGGGTCAAAGATCGGCGCCGGTTCGTGGCAGTTCGGCGTCGCGGCAACCTCCAAACATCCCGATGGTGCCTCCGCCTTCATCGAGTTTGCATTGCAGGATAAATACCTGGCCGCCTTCTCCGATGGCATCGGGCTGATTCCATCGACCGCCACTGCCGCGCAAATGACCAAGAACTACAAGGATGGCGGTCCATTGGCCGTGTTCTATGGCCTGTCCAGCGCCCAAGCCCTCATTCGTCCGGTCACACCGGGTTATGTCGTGCAATCCAAGGTCTTCACCAAGGCCATGGCCGACATCGCCAATGGGGCTGATGTCGCCGACACGCTTGATGCTGCGGTGGACGAAATCAACGCTGACATCGAAAAGAACAGCGGTTACGGGCACTAGCAATCACAAAGGAAAGTCCGCACTTCGGTGCGGGCTTTCGGCTTATCCGAAGGGAGGATTGGATGGCATCGAAATTGACTCGGTCCAACCGGGCAGGATGGGCCTTTGCGCTTCCGGCCTTCACACTGCTGTTCCTGTTTATCATCTTGCCGTTTTTCTTTGCATTTTGGTTTTCATTGACCAATCAGCGCCTGATCTCGCCAAACCCCACTGAATTTGTCGGCTTGCAGAATTACGAAAATCTGCTGGGCGTCGCCATCGTTACGCTCAAGCCAGACCGCGATGAAAACAATCAGATCATTCGCGATCGCGATGGTGAAATCTCCTATCCACGCGTCCGAACGATCACACGAAGCCCCGACTTTCCGCAATATAAGGGCATGCGCGAATGGTTCCGATGGCAGTCGGGAGACGAAGCGAAGGTGGTGGTCGCCAAGGATGTGGTCTTCATGAAAGCCCTCGTCAACACCATGCTCTTTGTCTTGATCATTGCCCCGTTGCAAGGGGGCGGTGCCTTGGGTCTGGCACTGCTGATCAATCAGAAGCTGCGCGGCATCAATGCCTTTCGCACCATCTATTTCATGCCGGTGGTCATATCGATTGTGGTCATCTCCTTGTTGTGGCGCTTCATCTATGACGGTGATGACGGGCTGCTCAACAACATCGTCTCAGCACTGACATTTGGAGCCTTCGAACCCGTTGACTGGCTGGGCAACAAGGACACGGCACTCGGTTCGATCATCGTCATGTCGGCCTGGCAGGCCATGGGTTTTCACATGGTGATCTGGCTATCTGGCCTCCAGACGATCCCGGCAACATTGTATGAAGTAGCGGCCATTGAAGGGTCTTCGCGCTGGCAAACCTTCCGCTATGTGACATGGCCGGGCCTGAGAAACACGGCAATTCTGGTGCTGATTGTCATCACCATGCAAGCCTTTGCCCTTTTCTCGCAGATTGACGTGATGACCAAAGGCGGGCCGCTCGATTCCACCCAGACACTGGTATTCCAGGCAGTTCAGCGCGGCTATGGCAAGCAGGATATTTCCGGAGGCTCGGTGATCTCGGTGATCCTGTTCTTCATTGTCCTGACGATTTCGCTGATTCAGCGCTATCTTACGAGGGAGAAACGATAATGGCTTTGGTCTCCGGGCAAAATCACGGTCTGCGCTTGCTGTCTCGCTATCTCGTTCTGGCACTGGTGGCGATGGTGTTCCTGTTCCCCCTGCTGTTCATGGTGGTTTCGTCCTTCAAACCTGATGGGCAACTGCTTGCCGACACGAGCTCGTTCAGGGCCTTTCTGCCGGTTGGCGACATCAGCCTTGATAACTATGCCGCAGCCTTCCAAAGAGCCCCCATCGGTCAGTTCATGTTGAACTCGATGTTCGTCACCATCGTGACGGTCATTGGTTCAATCGCGATCTGTTCGGTTGCCGCTTTCTCGTTTGTTTTCCTCAACTGGACCGGCCGCAATGTGCTGTTGACCATCATACTGGCCACCCTGATCATTCCGTTTGAAACCATCGCGGTTCCTCTTCTGCTGATCGTTTCAAAGCTTCCGTGGATGGGCTTCGAAGGCATGGAATGGGGCTGGCTCAACACATATCGGGTTCAAATCATTCCGTGGATTGTTGATGCGCTGACCATTTTCCTGTTCGTTCAGTATTTCAAGGATCTGCCGCGCGAGCTGATTGAAGCGGCCCGTGTGGAAGGTGCCAGCTGGCTATCGATCTACCGCCGGGTGGTCATGCCCTTATCCGGTCCTGTTCTGGCAACGGCAGCCATTCTCAAGTCGCTCAAAATGTATAACGAGCAATATCTCTGGCCTTTGATCGTGGTGCAGGATGAAGCGCACAGACCGATCATGGTGGGGCTTGGCTATTTCTTCCAGCTCGATGTTGCTTGGGGCGAGCTGATGGCCTATCTGACGCTGATTTCAGTGCCCGTCCTCGCCTTTTACCTTCTCATGCAAAGAGCCTTTATCGCGTCAATCGCGTCAACCGGCGTAAAAGGATAGCTAACAATGGTGATCGCACTCAAGGATCAGTGGATTTGGGACAGCTGGTATGCCCATGACGGGGCGCTTTGGCATGGCTATTTCCTCAAGGCCGACAAATCCCTCAAAGATCCCGATCTCAGACATTTCAACGTTTCTCAAGGGCATGCGACAAGCACGGACCTGATCAACTGGACCCATCTGGGTACATGCTTCGCGCCAGCGCAGGAGCCAGCCTTCGATGACAAGACCACATGGACCGGATCGGTTGTAAAGGGGCCTGACGGCCTGTGGCACCTTTTCTATACCGGCACCAGCCAAGCGGAAAAGGCGCTCTATCAGCGCATTGGCCATGCCACCTCGACCGACATGCACAATTGGCAGCGCGTCAGCACCGAGGCCTGCCTTGATCTGGTTGGTGCGGCCGCCCGCCATTATGAAACAGACCATATGATCGGCCATTGGCACGATCGGGCAATGCGCGATCCATGGGTCATGCCTGACCCGCAAGGCAACGGCTGGCTGATGTATTTTACAGCCCGTGGGTCAGATATCGAGGAGGCCAACGCTGCGGGTGCCATTGGCTTTGCCACGTCAGAGGACCTTTATCACTGGACCTTGCAGCCACCGGTCTTCGTCGGCGACTTTGGTCAGTTGGAAGTCCCTCAAATATTTGAGGTCAACGGCCGTTGGTATTGCCTCTTTTGCACATCAGCGGAGCATTGGTCGAAAAACAGGATCAGCAAAACCGGGGTGACGCCTGTGACCGGCAACCATTACCTGATTGCCGATGATCCAAGAGGCCCCTGGCGCATGGCCCCCGGCTTTTTGGACGGCGGGCTGCCCTGTCGCCGCTATGCCGCGCGTATTTTGAAGACAGACAATGGACTGGTCATTATGGGATTTGACGACAATGGCCGCGAGGACTTTGTCGGTGAAATCAGAGACCCTGAACCGGTCCTGATTGATGAGGAAGGCTATTTGCAATTGGCCAAAAACGGGGAGGCCGTGTGATGGCGAAGGTGGTTCTGAAAGACATTCACAAAACATTCGGCAACGTGGACGTCATCAAAGGGGTGGATATCACGATAGAAGACGGCGAGTTTGTTGTCTTTGTCGGACCGTCCGGATGTGGCAAGTCGACCCTGCTCAGGATGATTGCCGGGTTGGAGGATGTAACCTCTGGCACTCTGGAAATTGGCGGCAAAATCGTCAATGAAGCGCCGCCCAAGGAACGAGGCATCGCGATGGTGTTTCAAAGCTACGCCATATTTCCGCACATGTCGGTGCGCGAAAATATGGCCTTCGGACTGACGATCGCAGGCGCTTCGAAAGAGGAAAAGGCGCGCAAGGTCGCCGAAGCGGCGCGCATTCTGCAAATGGAAGATTTGCTGGATCGCAAACCCAGTCAGTTGTCCGGTGGCCAAAGGCAGCGCGTCGCAATCGGACGTGCCATCACGCGCAACCCATCGGTGTTTCTGTTCGATGAACCGCTCTCCAACTTGGACGCGGCCTTGCGGATGGATATGCGCATGGAAATCGGCCAGTTGCACAATCAGCTCGACGCGACCATGATCTATGTGACCCACGACCAGGTGGAAGCCATGACACTGGCCGACAAGATTGTCGTGTTGAAGGATGGCAAGGTCATGCAGATCGGCGCCCCGATGGAGCTGTATCACAATCCCGCCAACAAATTCGTGGCCGGATTTCTTGGGGCCCCTTCGATGAATTTCATCGACGTGGATGTCCATGATCTTGATGAACAAACCGCGATAGTCGGCAACGAATCCGTAGAACCGGTCCGGGTCGAAACCAAAGGGCGTATGTTCGCCAAGGGCGGCAAGGCGATATTGGGCATTCGGCCCCAATATCTCAAACAAGCGCAAGAGACGGCCGGCCTATTGCATGGCAGTGTCACCTTGACGGAACGCCTGGGAACGGAAACCGTGGTCGACTTGTCGCTGGCCGATGGAAGCAAGATGATCGCCTCATTTGACGAAGATCTCGTTTTGCAGCCAAACGCCCGGATCGATCTCACCTTTGATCCGAAGCAAGCCCATCTGTTCGCCCCTGAATGAAGCAGACAGACAGTCCGCCTCCAATCGGAAGAACAGACATCAAATGGCAAAAAACAGGATGAGGCGACAAGGCCTCATCCACCCACAAGTGTGAAGACCAGTCACTTGGTGCAGAGCCAAGCACAGGCGGGGCTTGAGAAACCCGCTAGACATCCCTGCTCCCCCGTCAGATTGTCTTTGCCATGGAATAGTCCGTGATCTCAAACCCCAGAGATTGATAAAGAGCGAGGGCCCGCTCATTGAAAGCGAACACATGCAAGGCGATCTTATCGATCCCCAGCCGGGACACTTCGCGCTCTAAGGCCTGCATCGCGGCACGTCCATAGCCTTTGCCCTGATGTTGATCATCGATCTGTATATCGTAGAGAAAAGCCGATCGCTGTTCAAAATCGGTTTTGACGGCAAACCAGATTGATCCGACTTTTGCACCCTGCTCGTTGATCACTTCAAAGAAATGGTGATCGGGTGTGTCCACTCCTTCAGACAGATAATGCGACATGCTTGATTTGGCAAAAGCGCGCGCAGCGTCGAGCGTGCAGCCAAAGGTCTTCTGCTTGTCTTTGGCATACTCTTCGGTGCAGATGTCAAACCAGCTTTGAAAGCGGCTGGCCGCCATGGGAGACAAGGAGACATCGATGGCAGTGGTGCGCGCTTGGGACATGGGAAACGTTCTTTCTAACCAAGAGAAGGCGAGGATGGGCAATCGGCATGACAACCACGCGCATGATAGAATATGTCAGCGATGCCCGATAGGGACTGTCCCGACCTTTCGAATATCGCAGACCATAGGCTACCCGCACCTGACCGGATCGATAGGCCGTTGGGCGTCTGACTATGCCGCAATTTCAAACAGGCCCGCGGCACCTTGTCCACCACCAACACACATACTGACGACGCCATAGCGTGCGCCCCTGCGCTGGCCTTCCAGCAACAAGTGACCGGCCATCCGAGCCCCTGACATCCCGTAAGGATGGCCAATGGAGATGGCCCCGCCATTGACATTGAGCTTGTCACTGTCGATCCCGAGCGCATCGCGGCAATAGATGAGTTGCGAGGCAAAGGCCTCATTGATTTCCCAAAGATCGATATCATCGATTGTCAGGCCATTGCGTTCGAGCAATTTGGGAATGGCCAGCACCGGACCAATTCCCATTTCATCCGGCGCGCAGCCCGAGACGGCAAACCCCTTGAAGGCTCCAAGCGGCTTCAAACCTCGCCTGTCAGCTTCTCCGGCCTCCATCACCACCAGAGCGGAAGCCCCATCTGACAGTTGGCTGGCATTGCCTGCCGTGATGCATTTGTCCTCCCCCAGAACAGGGGTAAGCTTGGACAGCCCGTCCAACGTCGTGGATGGCCGATTGCACTCATCCTGATCAAGGGTCACGGACTGTTCGATCATGTCGCCGGTCTCGCGGTTCTTGACCTGCTGGATCGCGCTGACAGGGACGATTTCGTCTGAAAACAGATTGGCCTTTTGTGCGGCTGCGGTCCGCATCTGGCTTTGCAGCGCATAGGCATCCTGCATCGCACGGGTGACACCATAGCGCTCAGCGACAATCTCTGCGGTTTCAATCATCGAAAGATAGTAGGCATCCGGGACATTGGGATCGCGGTATCTGTGGCTGTTCCAATGGGCGTTCTGAACCAGCGAAATGCTGTCCAGCCCCCCAGCCATTGCGACATCCACCCCTTCATTCATAACCATATGAGCTGCAATGGCGATGGCATTCAGACCAGACGCACATTGGCGGTCGATGGTCACTCCTGCGACGCTGTCAGGCAGCCCTGCGGCTTGCGCAATATGCCGGGCAACATTGATGCCCGTGCTTCCCTGCGTCAGGGCGGACCCCATCACCACATCCTCGACATCCTCGCCACGAACACCCGCACGATCCATCGCCCCCCTCACCGCATGGGCTGCCAAACCAGGCCCTTCAAGATTGTTGAATGCCCCGCGATAGGCCTTGCCAATCGGGGTGCGGGCAGTCGATACGATTACGGCTTGACGCATAGTGCTCTCCTAAAGGGCTTCCAGACCACACCAATTGGCAATGAACAGAGCCGTTGCCTTGGTGACCTTGTTGATGCTGTCGACGGACACTCGCTCATTGAAGCCATGAATGGCCTCAGCCTTCGGACCATAGACAAGGGCGGGCATTTGCCCATACAAGCCAAAAAAGCGCGCATCCGTGGTTGCGGTGATGGCGAGCTTCTCCAGTGGCTTGCCCGTGACAGACTGGTGGGCTCCCTCCAGTGTGGCGATGCTTTGCCGGGCATTGTCGCTACCATCCTCGGACAAGGCATAACCTTCGGCAAGAAAGCCGTGATAGACGATACGCGGCTGGTTGTCCCGCAAGAAGGCATTGCTCTTGGCAGCTTCCTGCAACACGGTTTCGATCTCGGCCCGCATGTCATCGATGCTCTGGCCGGGAAAGATCCCCATGCGGACGTCGAACACGCACCAGGCAGGCACAGAACTGGTCCAGTCCCCCCCGACGATCTTGCCAACATTGAGATTGAGCGGATGGTGGACATGAGCAAAATCCGGGTGACGCAGATCCGGCCCGTTCCACTTGGCTTCCAACTTGTGCAGTGCCTCGATCAGCGGAATGGCCGCCTCGATTGCATTGGCCCCATCACCGGCATAGGCCACATGGGTGGGCAGCCCCTGCAAGTGAACCTGAAACCAGATGACACCGACCTGAGCGGTAACAAGGGCACAATCAAAGGGTTCGGGGATCAGGGTGGCATCCGCGCGATAGCCCCGTTGAAGACAGGCCAGAGCGCCATTGCCAGTGCATTCTTCCTCCACCACGGATTGGTAAAAGACATCCCCGGCTGGTGCCAGTCCAATAGCCTTCAAGGCATCAAGGGCAAACAGATTGCTGACCAATCCGGCCTTCATGTCGCCAGCGCCCCGCCCATACATCCAGTCCCCATCGACATGGGGGGCGAAGGGCGGCTGGTCCCACATGGTCAGCGGACCTTCGGGCACAACATCGATATGACCGTTGAGAATGAGGGACTTGCCGGTCTGCCGCCGACTGGTATGGCGACCAACCACATTGACGGCATCCTCATACTCCCCGATCACCGGCGAGAAGCCGGGCAGATGCCGGATGTCGGCTACATCGATCGTCCATCGATCCACCTCCAACGATCGCGCCTCAAGAGCTTCAGCCATGAAAGCCTGCGCCGATTGCTCCTGCCCCCGCGTCGAGGGATGAGAGACCAGTTCGGACAGAAAGTCGAGTTGCTCGTCAAACGCTGCATCGACAGCGCCCAGCAAGCGAGATGTTAGCTCTTGATCCATGGTACCTCCCGGTATCGCTTTGTATCTGATGCGCTTCTAACCCGCGCGACCGGCAGCTGTCAGAAGGTTGGTATGTCGCCCTTGGGCAAAGCCAGTGGCGCACCGGTTGCCGCGATGATCATGCTGAGGTCTGCATCACGCGCCCGCTCGATCAGTCGGAAGCCCTGTTCCGTCACATCAATCACGGCCAGTTCGGTGAAAATCCGGGATACACAGCACCGGGCCGTCAGGGGAAGCGAGCACTGCTCCAGCAATTTTGGATTGCCCTTGCGATCTGTATGGGTGGTCAGCACGATCACCCGCTTTGCCTTTTGCGCCAACTCGATCCCTCCTCCTGCACCGGGCGAGAATTTACCGGGGATCTTCCAGTTGGCGAGATCGCCATTTTGCGCCACTTCAAACGCGCCAAGCATCGTCAGATCCAGCCTGCCCGAGCGCACAATGGCAAAGGATGTGGCGCTGTCGAAAAAGGCGCTGCCCGGCACCGTCGAGACATAGGCTCCACCGGCATCAATCAGGTCCCTGTCCGCAGCATCTGCGCTCATTGTCGGGCCAATGCCCAGCAGACCATTTTCAGTATGCAGGGCGGTTTCCATGTCATCGGGCAAATGGTCAACCACCTTGGTAGGCAGGCCGATGCCCAGATTGACAAGCATGCCCGGCGTGATCTCGCGAGCCGCTCGGGAAATCATTCTGGTCTTAGCGTCTGACAACAGCATATTCCTCATGCAACAGCGAAATGGGGACGACGTGATCCACGAAGGCACCCGGCGTATGAACGGCATCCGCATCGATGCCCCCCACCGCGACACATTGATTGCTTTGCGCGACCACGCAATCCGCAGCCATCGCCATCAACGGATTGAAGTTTCGGGCCGTTTTGGTGAAGCACAGATTGCCGAACACATCCGCGCATTCCGCATGGACCAGTGCGTTGTCGGCCCGCAAGGCCGTCTCGATCAGATAGTTTGCTCCATCCATCGCAACCACCTGTTTGCCATGCGCCAGATCTGTGTCGATGGCGATGTCGGTTACAAAGCCTTTCAGGCCAGCCCCACCACACCTGATCCGTTCGGCCAGAATGCCCTGCGCGCAGAACTCGACCTCGACATCGCCACTATTCATCATGGCAATGGCGTTGGCATTGAGCCCCAGATGGGTG
Source organism: Cohaesibacter sp. CAU 1516 (assembly GCF_005771485.1). Lineage (NCBI taxonomy): Bacteria > Pseudomonadati > Pseudomonadota > Alphaproteobacteria > Hyphomicrobiales > Cohaesibacteraceae > Cohaesibacter > Cohaesibacter sp. CAU 1516. The sequence goes on from NZ_VANT01000006.1 coordinate 87,643, forward strand.
GTAATCAATCGGTCGACCTGCCCCGATGCCAACAGATGATCGATGCCCATCCCCTGTTCATTGGCGTCATTCTTGATGAGGGTAAGCCCCTTTTGACCTTGCCGCACCAGCTCGGCAATCAGATTGAACGGGGTGCCCGGCACCCCAAATCCCCCAACCATGATTGTCGCCCCATCAGACACCTTGCCAATGGCCGCCTCGATTGAGGCCCTTTTATCGCCAAGCCTCATGATGCCTTGACCTGCAGGTCAAACTGTTCAGCAAAAGCATCAAGGCTATCGATCAGGATGGCCATAATCTCATCAATCTGCTCTTCAGTGACGATCAAGGGCGGGCAGACGAGAATATGGTCGCCCTCGACACCACCACGGGTGCGCCGCGAATAAATGATCAATCCGCGCTCATAGGCCCGCTCGACCAGCTCCAGATAGGCGTTGTAGGCTTTGGGCAGCGGCGTCATCGTGTCCCGGTCGGAAACCAGCTCGAAGGCCAGCAACAGCCCTTTGCCCCGCACATCGCCAATGAACGGATACCGATCCATCAGAGCCGTCAGTTTGGCCTTGAGAATCTCTCCCATAGCCGCGCAATTGCTGATGAGGTCAAGCCTCTCCATTTCTTCCATCACGGCCAGCCCTGCCGAACAGGCCAACGGATTGCCTGCATAGGTAAAGCCATGCAGGAATCCGCCTGCATCCAGCAAAGCCTCGACGATGCTTTCCCGTGCTACAACGGCCCCCAGTGGGGCGTAGCCCGCCGCGAAGCCTTTGGACATGGCAACAATATCCGGCACGATGCCCCAATGATCGGCGGCAATGAACTTGCCCGTGCGCCCGACCCCGGTCATGACCTCATCATAGATCAGCAGAATGCCGAACTCGTCGCAGATTTCCTGTATCCGCGCATAGTAGCTGTCAGGCGCGACCAGCGCGCCGGTTGACGCGCCGCCAATCGGCTCCATCAGGAAGGCGAGAACCGATTCCGGGCCTTGCGCAATGATTTCATCGCGCAACAGCTCGGCATATTTCAATCCGCGCTGCTCATCCGTGAGATTATCCTTGTCCAGATAGCAGGTGGGCGCAGCAATCTTGGGCATGTCGCGCAGCATCGGAGCAAAGGGGTGCACGAGCGGGTCATAGCCGGTCAGGGCCAACGCCCCGAAGGTACAGCCGTGATAGGATGGAAAGCGCGAAATGACCTTCCATCGCTCCGGCTCGCCCTGAGTGATCGCAAATTGCCGGGCCAGTTTGACTGCACTTTCAACGGCCTCCGAGCCGCCAGAGACAAAGAAAACCCGATCCAGATCCCCCGGCATCAGCGTCGCAACCTTTTGCGCCAGCTTTTCAGAGGACTCAGTGCGAAAATGCAGTCGATAGCCGAAGGTCGACTTGTCCATCTGCGCCTTCATCGCGGCCAGCACATTGGGATTGGAGTGCCCGATATTCGACACCATTGCGCCAGAAGAGCCATCGATATACCGCTTGCCGGTTTCATCGAACATATAGATCCCTTCAGCGCGATCCAGAAAGGGACGCGGTTGACGGGACTGATAGAAGAGGTTTGATTTCTCGTCGGTCATTTCGCGTTTTCCAGATGCTTTCTGAGGAAGTCCTTGGTTCGGTCCTTGGTCGGATTTCGGAAAATCACCTCCGGAGGACCTTCCTCGACGACGACACCCCCATCCATAAACAGCACCCGATCACAAACGGATTCGGCAAAGCCCATTTCATGGGTGACGATGATCATCGTCATATGTTCCTCGGCGAGCATCTTCATCACCTGATTGACCTCTTCAACCAGTTCGGGATCCAGTGCCGAGGTGGCTTCGTCAAACAGCATCAATTTGGGCTGCATCGCCAAAGCACGGGCGATAGCAACCCGCTGCTTTTGCCCGCCCGACAATTGCGACGGATGGTAATCAATGCGCTCAAGCATGCCCACGTGATCGAGTTGCCGCTCAGCCAGAACATTGGCTTCATCGTCGGAAATGCCTTTCAGCAATTTGGGAGCGAGCGTGACATTCTCCCGTACCGTCAGATGCGGAAACAGATTGAAATGCTGAAACACCATGCCGATATACTGGCGCACCTGATTGATGTGTTTCTCATATTGCGCATGGGGCAATTGTTTGTTGACCTGCAGCCCATCGAGCCAGACCTCGCCGGACGTCAGGGGATCGAGATCATTGATGGCGCGCAGCAAGGTCGATTTGCCAGACCCGGACGGCCCGATGATCGCGACGATCTGCTGGCGTTCGACCTGCAGGCTGATATCCTTGAGAACCTCAAGATCACCAAAGCATTTCTGGGCGTGGCGAATATCGACGAAGGGGTGTGTTGTGGTCATTCTATTATCCTTCCGACATGATTAGCGTGAGGCTTGAACGCGGCGCTCAAGATTGCGCAGCACCGCTTCCATTCCCAGATTGATGATGTAGTAACAGACCGCTGCCACGGCATAGAATTCGAACGGTCGATAGGTGCGCCCGATCGCCAGCTGGGCCGACAATGTCAGCTCGGTGACGCCAATCACCGACACCAGCGCGGAATCCTTGAGCAAAGCGATCATATTGTTGCCAATCGGCGGAATCACATCCCTGACCGCCTGCGGGATGACCACATAGCGCAGTGCATGCATGCGGCTCATGCCAAGGGTGCGCGCAGCCTCCATTTGTCCCTTGTCGACCGCCAGAATACTGGTCTGGATCAGTTCGGAATTGTAAACGGCAAAATGCAATCCCAAGCCAATGAAGCCAGCCACAAAGGCGGGCAGATCAATGCCAATCTGGATCAGGCCGAAATAGATCAGGAACAACTGCAACAGCAGAGGTGTTCCCATGAACAGCCATTCAAAGGCTTTCATCGGCCAACGGACGAAGCGCGGTGCATATAGGGCAACCACAGCAAAGAAGATGCCACCGACAAAGCTCAGGATAGCAGCCGCTGCCGTGATTGCGATGGTCCAGGCGACCCCCAACAGGATCACATCGAAAAAGCCCGGTACAACGGAAAAATCAAGCCCCATGACGGCCTCCTGTCATTGCTCTTGCTGTCATTGGATCCGCACCTTTCTATCCAGCCAACTGATGCCCCGGCTGGTCGCGTAAATGATGATCATGTATATGGCCCCCGACAGCATGAACATCTCAAAGGGCTTGTAGGTTGACCCGATAAAGCGCTGCGCCGTGTAGGTCAGCTCGACAACCGAAATGGCGGCCACCAGCGCCGTTCCCTTGATCAAGGCATTGATGTTGACCCCCAGCGGGCGCACCATCAGCCGGAACGCCTGAGGCAGGACGACATAGCGCATGGCTTGCCACCGGCTCAGACCAAGGGTCCGGGCGGCTTCTGTTTGACCCTTCTGAATGGCGACGATCGCACCGCGAATGGTTTCGGTCATATAGGCGCCGATATTGACGCCAAGACCGATCACCCCGGCTTCGAAAGCATCGAGCTGGATGCCGATCTGCGGCCCACCGAAATACAGCAGAAACAATTGGATAAGAGCTGGCGTGCCACGAAACAGGCTGACATAGCTTGCGCCAATCAACCGGATCGTCTTGACGCGAGACAAGCGGGCCGCAGCCCCCAGAGTTCCACAGACCAACCCCAGAATGGTCGTCAGGACGGACAGCTGAATGGTGAGCCACGCAGCGTCCAAAAAATGCGGATAAACCTTGAGAATTAGGTCGATGTCCATAAATGGCATTCCTTAGTGATGGTCTTTGCGGTCAAGCAAAGGAAGTGCCTGTATCTCACGCACCAATGCTGCGGTTTCCTCGATGGCAGCCGCAAGAAAGGCCTTGCCATTGTCTGCGGTTGCGACCGTTGGATCCCCCATGGTGCCATCGGGCGAGGCCGCAGACCACCAGCGCATCAGCATGGCTTTGCCACCACCGCGCGCCAGATCAAGATTGAAAAACCGGCTATCCGGGTCATGCACCGTCTGATTTTCAGCACGGTCCAACGCCACCAGCTCGGGAAGCAGATGCATATAAATCGCAGTTTCGAATTCACCGGCATGAGCAATCCCGCCCGTGTCTGACACTCTGATCTCATTGATGCGATCAGCACACAGATTCCAGTAGGATGCCGAAACACAGATGATGCCGGTTTCAATCACCGTTTTGCGGGCTGCCAGATCCAGAACCGGATGATTGGAGCCATGAGAATTGAGCAACAGAATGCGCCGAAACCCGTGATGGGCCAGCGACTTGGTAATATCGGTAACAAACGCGATCAGCGTTTCCGGTTGAATCCAGATAACACCCGGAAAGTCCTTGTGATGCTCGTTGAAACCATAGGAAACGGGAGGCATGACCAAAACCCGATCAGGCATGGCTTCGGCGACGCCGTTGGCGACGGCCATCCCCAGAACGGTATCAGTATCGAGCGGCAAATGCGGCCCATGATCTTCCGTCGCGGAAACATTGAGGATAACGACTCGATCCTTGTCGATGTCGCGCACCTGTTCCCACCTCAACTTACCATAGTCGGTTTGCATTGAGATTTCTTTCCAGCATGCGACCCGCCGCATTGCGCACACGGCGGGCCGAAGAGAGATCCGGTTAGCGAATATCGCCACCAACCCACTTGTTGGCAATTTCGAGATAGGTGCCGTCGGCCATCATCTCGTCCAGCGCCTTTTGCATCGCCGCTTTCAGCTCCGGATTGCCCTTGCGGATAGCAATCCCGGCACCGAATTTCTCAGCGTCCAGATCTTCGATCATCGCGTATTTCTGACCATTTTTCTTCATGGCAAGAATCGCCGCGATGGAATCATTGATGATGGCGTCCACCCGGCCATTTTCCAGCTCAAGCAGCAGCTCCGGCAACCCTTTGTAGGTGCGGATCGTGTAACCCTGCTCGCGCGCCCATGCTTCATGGGTTTCACCAAGCGTGACACCCAAGGTCGCGTCACCCAGTTGCTTGACGCTGGTGATCTCGGAGCCTTCCTTGGTGAAGATGGCCCGCTGCGTATTGTAGTATGGACCAACAAAATCAACCACTTTGGCGCGTTCTTCGGTGATCGACATGGAGCCGACAATCGCATCATACTTGTTGGCCAGAAGGCCACCGATAATGCCGTCCCACGCGGTGGTGACGATTTTGGTTTTCAAGCCCATACGCTTGGCAATTTCGGTTCCCACGGATGGGTCGAAACCGACCACTTTGTTCTCGTCATTGACGAAGTTGAACGGAGGATAGGCGCCGCTCATCGCAATGCTGATTTCGCCTTTTTCCTTGATGGATTCGAGTTCATCTGCGACGGCTGGGGCGCTGAAGCTAAGGCTTGCAAGCGCAAGGGATCCTGCTGCGAATGCAACTTTGAACGCATTGCGAGGGTTGAACATTTCTTTCTCCTGTTTGTAGCTACAAACTGTTCTCTGAATGGATTGCCTATTTTTTGGTAGTGACTATTCTTGCGCCACCTTGCGCTGACGGTCGCATGGCCTGTATCATCAATCAAATAAATAATTCCAATGTTAGAAATAGACTGGATCTATAATGAGACCCTATGAGCAACGGTTTCCATGGAATTTAGACTGGAACCTGCTGAGAACATTTATGGTTCTGGTTGAACAGAAAAGCATTACCAAGGCGGCTGACTTCCTTGGCCTCAAGCAACCCACTGTCAGTGCGGCCTTAAAAAGGCTCGAAGATGTGACCGGCCACCGGCTGATTGTGCGCAAACCCAATCATTTCAAGGTCACATCGGCAGGCGAGATTCTATACAAGGAATGCTCGTCAATCTTTGGCAGTGTCTCTCAGTTGCCGTCCCTGATCGACAGAAGCGAGGACGAGCTTCGTGGCCATATCACCATCGTCACCGCCAGCCACGTTGTGTGCCCTCAGCTTGATGAGGCACTTGCGGAGTTTGCCAGATTGCACCGCAATGTCACCTTCGCCATTTCCGTGTCCGACAGCCGCGAGATCGTCAATCAGGTCTCGCAGAATCGGGTGAGTTTCGGCATTTGCCTGATGAACAAGCCGCTGAGCAACTTGAATGTTCAGGTGATGTATCGCGAGTTTTTCGGTCTTTATTGCGGCCCGCATCATCGGCTTTTCGGACGCAATGACATCGAGATATCGGAACTGGAGGGCGAACAGGGTGTCTCCTTCCAGACAGAGGTCGAAGGCGGCCCGCTGGAACCCGTCTCGGATCTACGCCGACGCGTGCAAGCCGAAACGCAATGGCAAGGCGTTTCCTCAAATCTGGTTGAGATCCGCCGGATGATTGTCGCCAATGTCGGCATCGGGGCCTTGCCTGTCCATGTGGCGCAGAATGACGTCAAGAAAGGCCTGTTGCATCAATTGCCGCCTTATGAGGACTTGCCTGTTGTCGATGTCTATTTGGCCAGCAACCCCAAACGCCGCTTTTCGGACGCGGAAAGAGAATTCTCCCGTTTGTGCAAGACGCATATCTTTGACAAACCAATGGCGGAACGAACTTTCTTGTAAGATCAGTCACCCAGTGGCTGGGCACCAATCTGGCCATGATAGGCCGTCAGCGAAGCTCTGATCCGCCGCAGATTCTCGTTGGCAAGGTCGGCCCGACTTTGCGCGACCGCCAGAGCAATCGCATCAATCAGCACAAGATGGGCATAGCGCGAAGCAGTCGGTTTGTGAATATCCGGATCTTCGGGCAGGTTGGCGGTGATGGCATAGTCCGCCAGTGTTTCCAAAGTGGTCTTCGGTTTGGAAATGACGATCACCTTGGCCCCATAGCCAGACGCAATCTCTGCAGCACAGATCAGCTCACGGGCCTCACCGCTGTTGGAAATGATCAGCAGCGTATCCTCGGGCCCCAAGGTTGCAGCCCGCATTTGCATCAAATAGCTGTCACTGACGGCAACCGCCGGAATGCCAAGGCGGAAGAACCGGTTCGCCGCTTCATTGGCAACCATCGTAGAACCGCCCCCCAGTCCCAGCACCAGCAATGTCCGTGTCTCCGCCAGTCGCGCCTGAGCGGCTTCAAGGCTCGCAGGGTCGATCTGTTGGCGCATGACATTGGCGGTGGCATACAAAGCCCCCAGAATCCGATCAATCGCCGAAGCGCCTTTCGCAGCCTCTACCGCAGCCTCGGGACCCAGATATTGCAAACTGACCGCCAGATTCTGCGCCAGCTTGAGCTTGAAGTCACGAAATCCCTCGCATCCCAGCGATCGACAAAAGCGGATCACCGTCGGTGAACTGACCCCCACCGCTTCGGCGAGATTGGCGATCGTCATTTCCGAGATGCGTTCCATGTTTGCGTTGACATAGTCGGCCACCCGCTGCTCGCGCGTGGCAAAGGTGCCATCCATTTGCTTGAGAGCGGAAATGATATCGACGGTTTGTTTTTGCATGTGTGGGGACAAGAAGTAACTCCGGATAAGTGTCAGTCAGGGGCATTAAGGGGTGCTCAGCACGAAATCCGGCCATGCGCCTTCCCGGCAAGTGTACTTGGATTACACAAACTAATCAAAACCAGTTTTAAATTACACCAATTTTGTCCAATTATGTACTTCAGTAACATTTTTTGATTGACTCTTGGTCAAAACAGGATCAAATTTCTAATTAAATTACATAATCACCTGCCAATCCATCGGAGGCTCATATGAGGGACTTGGCTGCGAAGGTTAGCCTGCAACTGAACCAGGTCGTTGAAATGGTCGTCGCCATTTTGATGGTTGCTCTGGTTCTCGATGTGTGGCTCGGGGTCGTGGACCGCTACTTTTTCCATTGGCAATTGCCTTGGCCCGAAGTTCTGGCCAGATATCTGATGATCTGGTCTGCGATGCTGGCAGTCTCAAGCGGCATTGCCCGCCGCGAGCATATTGGGCTGACAGCCTTTATTGCGAAATTGCCCGCCAGCATGCGCCACATCTGCCTGATCTTGATCGACCTTCTGGCACTGGCCCTGTTCGTCTATCTCTTCTGGTACGGGCTTGACTTTGCGCAGGGCGGATCAAGCCGCGTGGCAATGATCTTCGGAGCCAGCTTGCTGCCGTTTTATGCCGCCATTCCGGTCGCCTCCCTTTTATGTGTCCTCCAGCTATGTCTTGTTTTGATCCGCGATCTTGGATCGCATCTGGACGAGGCGTTGCCAAGCTCCGATGAGGTGGCATCATGATCGTCGCTCTCACCTTTGCCGGTCTCATCCTGTTTGGCATGCCGATCGGATTTGCCATTGGCCTGGCCGGTGTGGTTGGCCTGATCGATATGGGAGGCACCCAGTTTCTGCCCGTCGGTCCGGGCAAAGTGTTCAACGGGCTCAATATCTTCCCGTTTCTGGCCATGCCATTTTTCATTCTCGCCGGCGAGATCATGAATCACACCGGCATCACGGATCGACTGGTGACCCTCGCACGCGTTCTTGTGGGGCATTTCAGAGGTGGCCTTGCACACACCAACATGCTGGCGTCGGTTTTCTTTGCTGGCCTGACCGGCTCTGCAACAGCCGATGCCGCCGCCTTCGGCCGCACCCTCGTGCCAGCCATGGTGAAAGAGGGATATAGCCGGGATTTCGCCTGCGCCGTCACGGCTGCTGGCTCAATCATCGGCCCCACCATTCCCCCCTCCGGCTTGATGGTGGTCTATGGTTCCCTGATGGGGGTTTCGATTGGTGGCCTGTTTGCTGCTGGCATTCTGCCCGGGCTCGTCATATGCGGCATCTGCATGATGGTCATTGCCCTTGGCGCCGCCCGCAACAATCTACCCAAAGCGGAATCCAGATCGTCGACAAAAGAGATCATCGACACCTTCTTTGCTTCCTTCACGGCTCTGCTGATGCCGATCATCATCCTTGGCGGCATCCTTGGCGGCATCGTCACCCCGACGGAAGCGGCCTCCATTGCCGTGGCCTATGCGCTGTTCATCGGGACATTCGTCTACCGCACCCTGACCCTTGGCGCACTCTATCGTATGCTGGTCAGCACCGCACGGATCACCGGCGTCATTTTTGTCATCATCGCATTTGCGGGCATCCTTGGCTGGTGGATGAGCTTTGAACGCATTCCGCAAGCCATCGCCGAAGCCGTGCTGGTGATTTCCGACAATCGATATGCCGTAATCGCCATCATCATTGGCATTCTGCTGGTTGTTGGCATGGTGATGGACATCACAGCCATTCTCATCATTCTCGCGCCCGTGCTGGTTCCCTTGACCCAGCAAATCGGCCTTGAGCCGATCCATGCGGGCATCATCTTTGTGCTGGCGCTTAATATTTCGCTGATGACCCCGCCGGTCGGCGCCTGCCTGTTTGTTCTGTCTTCCGTGACCGGGGAAAAGCTTGAACGCATCGCGATGAAGCTTTTCCCGTTCCTTTTGGCGGAAGTCGGAATCCTGTTCCTGTTTGCCTATCTCGAAGACGCAGCTTTGCTGCTCCCCAGACTGTTGGGCTTCGTCGGCTAAGGAGCCAATAGAACCATAAAGACCACGCATTTCTTACACCTAACGGGGGAACTACCATGAAGAAAACAGTTTATGCTCTGACCGTCAGCGCTTTTGCCATTCTCGCGGCCAACACCGCCATGGCTGATGGCAAAGTCCTAAAATTTGCCCATGACAACAAAGCCGATGCCTTTGAAAATCCGGCCCATGCCTGCACCGGTGTTTTTGCCAACATCGTCAATGCCGATACCAACGGCAGCGTCAAGGTCGAGGTTTTCCCATCCAACCAGCTTGGCTCGGCATCCGAACATGTTCAGATGGTGCGCGATGGCTTCATTCAGGCAACGTTGACTTCCACCGGTGCGCTTGCCAGCTATTATCCACGCATCGACGTGCTCAACCTGCCTTTCGCCTTTGGCAGCAACGCCGCGACCTATCAGGTATTTGATGGAGAGTTCGGCCAGACACTGGCAACCGACATCGAGGCAACATTGGGTGACGTGGAAGTCCTCGGCTTCCCCGATACCGGTGGCTTCTTCGCTGTGACCAACTCCAAGCGGTCCATCGCCAAGCTCGAAGATTTTGACGGCATCCGCATCCGCACGATGACCCTGCCGTCCCATCAGGCAATCATCAATGCTCTGGGTGCCGAAGCCTATCCGTTGAGCTGGGGTGAAGTCTATTCCGGCCTTCAGACCGGTGTCATTGATGGCCAGATGAACCCGGTTCCGACCGTGTATTTCGCCAAGTTCAACGAAGTCCAGAAATACATGACCCTCACCAATCATCTGTTCTCACCTTACACGCTGATGATCAACAAGGCCTTCTATGATGGTCTGACCGAACATGAACAGAAGATCCTGCATTATGCAGCGGAAAGCTGTGTGACCGCATCGCGCGGGCTGGCACGTGTTATCGAAGCCTCAGATCGCGGCTTGGCAGGCTTGATGGACAAAATGGAAGTCACCGCCCTGTCTGATGACCAGCGCAAGGCCATGGCCGATGCAACCCAGCCAGCCTTCGAGAAGCATGTCAAAGACAATCTGGATGAGAAAGCAGGCGAGTTGCTCACCCTCTTCCGCGATCAGGTCATGAAGGCAAACGACAACACCTACATCAAGTAAGACACCAACGGGTTGCGCTCTTTGAAGGGCGCATCCCGCACCAGGCGGAGGAACAATCCTTCGTTCTCTCAAAAAATCAATGGCCGCCCCGGCACCGGGGCTGCCTTAAATCATTGTAATAAGCGGATACCGGGGCAGACAATGGAGCCCCAAGCCGGTATCCGGAGGGATGTTTTATGCGGATTTTCTGCGCTTCCATCGCAACGGAAAGCAACACTTTTTCCCCCTTGCGTACCGATTTCAGTGACTTTGCCCAGAGCTTTTACTGCCCTCCTGGCGACCATCCCGAAACCCCGACCCTGTGCACCGGGATTTGGCCGGAATTGCGCCGCAGAGCGAAGGCCGATGAAATTGAACTGATCGAAGGCACAGCAACCTGGGCCGAACCTGGCGGTCTGGTCAATGCGGCAACCTGGACCCGTCTGTTCGACGAAGTGATCGACCAACTCAAGGCAGCGATGCCTGTCGATGCCGTTGTGCTGGGGCTTCACGGAGCGATGATTGCCGATGGCTGTGTCGATTGCGAAGGGACACTCCTTGAAGCCGTTCGGCACATTGTCGGCCCCGATGTAACAGTCGGTGCCAGCTTTGATCCGCATTCCCATCTCAGTGAACGCCGGATCAACAATGCCGACATCATCACCGTCTTCAAGGAATTCCCACATACCGATTTCGTCGAAGCAGGCAAGGCCTGTGTTGATCTGACCATTCGCGCTGCCAACGGAGAGATCGCCCCCACCATGGCGGTGTTCGATGTCCGCATGATGGATGTGCTGCCAACCAGCCGCGAACCGATGCGCGGATTTGTCGACAAGATGAAGCGTCTGGAGGCGGATGGCACGGCGCTCTCGATCTCGGCCATTCATGGTTTCATGGCAGGGGACAGTCCTGACCTTGGTGCCAAGATGATCGTGATCACCGACAACAATCAAAAAGCCGCCGACGACCTCGCCCGGTCGCTGGGGCTGGAGCTGTTCAGCTTCCGCGGACGCGCTCGTCCGGATTTCGTCAGCCCGCAGGCCGCTCTCGATCAGGCGGTGCAGCTCTCGCAGACAGCGGCGGCGCCGGTGGTGATTGCCGATGTCTGGGACAATCCGGGCGGCGGCGTCGCAGGCGATTCCACGATCATGGCGCAGATGGTCCTTGATATGGGGCTTGAGGATATTGCCCTTGGCACGATCTGGGACCCGATGGCGGTACGCTTGTGTCAGGCGGCCGGTGAAGGCACGGAATTCATGCTGCGTTTTGGCGGCAAGACCTCCGCTCATGCGGGAGCGCCCATTGATGCCAAGGTGAAGGTTCTGCGCGTGGTGCCCGATGCCGTCCAGTCCTTTGGAGACTCCGTCGTTCCCCTTGGAGACAGCGCCGCCATTCAGGTCAATGGCCTGAGCGTGGTTCTCAATTCCAACCGCTCGCAGGCTTTCTCGCCCGATCTCTTCAGCAATCTGGGCATCGATTTTGCATCCAAGAAGATACTGATCGTCAAGTCGACCAATCATTTCCACGGCGCCTTCAGCCCGATTGCCTCTCACATTCTCTATGCTGCTGTCGAAGGGCCCTATCCAAACGATCCGCGTACCAACAGCTACACTCGCCTGACGCGGCAAATTTGGCCAATCGTCGACGACCCGCATCACCTTGAACAGGCCTGAACAGGATCTCCGATGATGTTTGAACAGATCTCCACACCATCAGTCCTCATTGACCTCGATGTGGCCGAAGCCAACATTGCGCGCTATCAGGCCTATTGCGACGCCCATGGATTGGCGCTAAGGCCGCATATCAAGACCCATAAATTGCCCTTGCTGGCGAAAAAGCAAATCGCCCAAGGCGCTGTCGGGATCACCTGCCAGAAGATTTCCGAGGCCGAGGCCATGCTGTCTGAAGGCGGCATTTCCGACCTTCTCCTCACCTATAACATTCTGGGGCAGGACAAACGCGACGCCCTCAAGGCGCTGGCATCCAAGACACGGCTATCTGTGGTGGCTGACAATGAAACGGTGGTGAGCGGTCTGTCGCAGACCTTCACATCGGCACCGGCCGATCTGGATGTACTCGTTGAATGCGACACCGGCGCAGGGCGCTGTGGCGTGCAAAGCCCGGAGGATGCAGCAAAGCTTGCCCTGATGATCGATCAGGCACCGGGCCTCACCTTCAAGGGCTTGATGACCTACCCGCCCGCCGGACAAAGCCATGCGGTGGATCAGTGGTTGCAGACCGCCAAGGCACAGATCGAGGCCTCAAACCTTAAGGTCGAGATCGTTTCGAGCGGCGGCTCGCCCGACATGTGGCAAGCCCATCTGGGAACCACTGTGACCGAATATCGAACGGGCACCTATATCTATAATGACCGCTCCTTGGTGGCGCGCGGTGTGTGCTCATTCGATGACTGCGCATTGACAATTCTGGCAACCATCGTCTCGCGCCCGACGCCCCGTCGGGCGATCATCGATGCAGGGTCCAAGGTCCTCACATCCGATTTGCTCGGCCTTGACGGTTTTGGTCATGTTCTGGGGCATGATGAGCTGAAAATCGACCAATTGAGCGAAGAACACGGCCGGATTGTCAGCGAAAAGCCAATCCAGCTTTCTGTCGGCGACAGGGTTCGCATCGTGCCCAATCATGCCTGCGTCGTAACCAACATGCTCGACGAGGTCCAACTTATACGCGGCAATCAGTTTGAAACATCCAGCCCAGTCGTCGCGCGCGGCAGGGTCTGGTGAGAAGACCCATCGAAAGAAAAATGGAGAGAAAAATGTCAATAGAGAGACTGGGCGTTGAACGCACCGGAGCAGGGGGACAACAGCTCCCATTTTCCCCAGCCGTACGCGCTGGCGATTTCATTTATGTTTCCGGACAGGTCGCAATGAACGATCAGGGCGAAATTGAATATGGTGGCATCGAGGCTCAGACCCGTCTGGTCATGGAAAATCTGATCAAGGTACTGGCCCTTGCCGACTGCACCCTTGATGATGTGGTCAAGGCCAATTGCTGGCTTGATGACACACGCGACTTCTGGACCTTCAACAAGGTCTATGCCAGCTATTTCAAGAATGGCGCCCCGGCCCGTTCCACCGTCCGCTCGCAGTTGATGGTTGACGCCAAGGTCGAAATCGACGTGATTGCCTACAAGCCTGCCTAAAGAACAGCGCTGCATCAGGCGGGTGATCCCACACCTGCCTGATGCGCCGCACCATGGATTGGGTCGGCTCAGACCGATCGGGACAACATCCCGCCCAGCCCAATCACAAAGACCCGATGATGCGCTCGCTATTTTCTTCGGACGCGATCAGATTGCTCACTCCGAATGGGATGAGAAGGTCCGAATGACCGCATCCAGCTGGCTTCGCACCTCTTTGTTGCGCAACTTGTTCAGGGTTGTCTTCTCCAACAAGGCCCATTCATCCGATATGAGCGCCAAATCTTCCTCAAGCTGCCATGTATAGCTGAAGCGAAGCCCGGAAAGCCCCTTTATGGCTTGGAGTTGATTGGCACTTAACCATCCATCCTCGAAAACATGCATCTTGCTATAGTCGACATACAAGGGCGTCAGTTTGGCACGTTCAATGATGCGTTTCTCGATTTTGGCATCGACAGACACCACGTCCCGTAGAGCATCGCGAAAGGCCACGGCATCGGTGAATGTCTTGCCCTGCAGGGAGCGCAACGGCTCGATATCGACACCTTCCTGAGAAATGCGCTCAACACCTTCCCGTGACAGGGCATAGTGAGTTTCCTGATAAACATCCTGATTGAACACATTTTGAAGAAAGAAGAGAGCGAAGAAACATACCGTTGCGGAGATGATCGGGGTGGTGACCCAACCAACGCTGATGCCCCCCATAACACGCCAGTTGATGCCGCGCCCTCCCTGAAGCAGAGCAAGGCCAATCACAGCCCCAACCACGGCTTGCGAGCTTGAAACAGGCACCAGAGGAATGGTGGGCAGGCCGGACGAGGCCAGAAAATGCTCCAGTTGTACCGACGAGAACAGCAGCAGCACGATGGAATGAGAGATGACGACAACCCATGCAGCAAGCGGGGTAAGCGGCAGCAGCCCTTTTCCGACCGTCATCATGACGCGTTTGGAATAAGTAAAGACACCCAAACTGATCGCCAACGCACCAACCAGAAACAGTTGCTGGATCGAGGTCAGTTGGAACAACCCTGCGACTTCAAAATCCGTGAAGGGAGAAGAATCAACGAACACACCCATCACATTCGCAATATTGTTGGCACCCAGACTATAGGCACCCAGAGCCCCGGCAAAGATCAACGCCGCGCGGGTATAGGCATCCAGCCGAAACAAGTGAGGATTGACGACCCTGAGAAACAGCTTCACCCCCTTGTAGATCGGGATCGCCACGATCCCCGCCAAGACAGGACATGCCACCCAGGTAAGAACGATCTTGATCAGGGACTCGCTGTCAATAATGGAGCTGCTGAACAGGTTCCAGCCAATGATTGCGCCCACCACGGCCTGACTGGTCGAGACCGGCAGTTCGGCGCGGGTCATCCAGTAGACCGTCAAAGCGGCAGAGAAGGCCGCCATGAATGCCCCCGCCATAGTGTTGACAGAGCCAAGCTTTCCCAGAGTATGCGCGGCACCCGCACCACTGATAACAGCCCCCAGGATCAGGAAAATGCTACAGACAATGGCCGCCGTTGAAAATCGGACCATGCCCGTACCGACCGACGTACCAAAGACGTTCGCCGCATCATTTGCACCCAGAGACCATCCAAGAAACAAACCACTCGAGAGGAAAATGAGAAACGCGACTTCCATAATCTGAACCTTCTCTAGATACGGCGCTTGATTGTGCAAATCGCCAAATTATCACCCAAATCTTCAGCGCGATCGGCGATATCGTCGATTTTGCTGATGAAGTAGCGAATGTGTATCTTCTGCTCCAACGTCAGGTCGGAGCGAAACACCTTCCGAATGGTTCTGGCGCTGATATGGTCTGCTTCCGTCTCAAAGAAGCCCACTTTGTGAAGGTGGTCACGCACCTCCTCGATGTTGCGGAAGAAGGCCCTCGAGGCCAGAATTGTCGACTCCATGGATTCGACAACTGTTTCCGTCAATTCCCTGAAGTCTTTATGATATTCCTCTGGAATATTGGGAATCTCGTCCGCAAAGCGTCTGGCATTGTCCTCATAGAGATTCATCGCATCATCGATGCCCTCCATCAGCGCGAGCACATCGGCACGCAAATCAGGGATCAGCGTACGCTCGAAAAGCTCGGCTTCGATCACGCGACGCAAGACATCGCAGCGCGTTTCCAGTTCATCAATCTGCTGAAACTTCGTGGTGAACTCTTCGCTTTCTCCCTGCGAGAGATACAACTCAATACACTGACGGAAAAGCAAGCCGGCTTCCGAAATCAAATCAAGGAACTCATCCACCTGCGCTTCCAGCCGCGACGCTTTCTTAAAAACGGTAAAATTCCTGTTCGCAAATACCATCCATCTATTCCTACGCTAGCCACGGGTCGTTTGATGAAGTCCCCCCGAAAGGGAAGAAATCATCACTCGGAATCCTTCTTGACGAAGTCCTTTTTCGCGACTTTCAATGTCATCAGAAGCCGTTTCGCACCAGTGCGAGCCTCCTTGCATATGACCGAAGAACAGTTGTCGGCATCATCCGTCAGGTGTTTGATCGCCTTGAGTTGCTTCTTGATTGAAGCA
Organism: Cohaesibacter sp. CAU 1516; assembly: GCF_005771485.1. Taxonomy (NCBI): domain Bacteria; kingdom Pseudomonadati; phylum Pseudomonadota; class Alphaproteobacteria; order Hyphomicrobiales; family Cohaesibacteraceae; genus Cohaesibacter; species Cohaesibacter sp. CAU 1516. Next base: position 103,826 of record NZ_VANT01000006.1, read on the forward strand.
ATCTGTTCAATCACGTCGCGATCATTTTGCTTGCGTTTGTTCTTTCCCATTTTCTCACGCCTCATAGTCAGAGCGCACACCGAGCGGACACCATCCAGATGGCATCTGGAACGGAGTGCGGAACAAGGTTGACAGGGTGGCAGACCTGCAGTGCAGGCTGTCTTGGTCGGGACCGACCGCCTCCCAGAAGACCAGTGTCATGCACCGGCCCTCCAGGGAGGTAGAAAGATCGCTTAAGGCATCATCCAGCGTTTTCGCTGTCTGATACGCTCTTGTTATGGTGATGCCGGATCGTCTTGAAGTAGCTGTAAAGCGGCGGCAGCAGAAGGAGGAGGATGATCACCCACATGAGCTTGGCAATGTTGCTTTCAAAGAAGACCCAAGGCGATCCATGACCGATGATCATGCCTTGCGAGAATCCGCCTTCGGCGATTGGACCAAGGATAAGCCCCAAGATCAGCGCTTCCAGAGAATAGCCCACTTTTCTCAACACCAGACCACCCACTGCAAAGGCAATCATCAGATAGATATCGAACACCGAATTGTTCAATGCATAAGAGCCAAGTACAGCGAAAGCACTGACCACAGGCACCATCAGGGCAGGTGGCACAAGCGCAACACGGGCGAGATACGGGGCAAACATGATCCCGACCATCAAGAACACACCATTCGCAACGAACAGGGAAATGATGAACGGATAGGTTCTATCCGCATATTCAGTGAACAGTTCCGGCCCGGGGATCATCCCGTGAATGATGAAGGCCCCCATCAAAGCGGCAGCCACCGAGTTACCCGGAATACCAAGCGTCAGGGTGGGCACCAGAGAGCCGCCAACACACCCGTTATTGCCTGCCTCGGCGGCAGCGATGCCCTCTGGATTGCCCTTGCCGAACATCTCTTTGACCTTGGAGATGCGTTTGGAGAAATTGTAGGAAATGAAGGCTGCAATCGTTGCGCCCTCGCCCGGCAGAATGCCGATCACTGTGCCCGTTCCGGATCCCAGAGCGATGAATTTGCTGATGCCTTTTGGCAATGGCTCTTTCTTGCTGGCCTTTTCCAGGATCGACGTGTCGATCGTTTGCTTGTGCATGCCAGCCAGTTCCAGCATCTGGATCATCGAAAACAGACCGATCAGGGCAGGCATGAAGTCGATACCATCGACCAGCTCAATCATCCCCATCGTGTAGCGAAGGCTACCCGACATATCGTCTGTACCGATAATTGCGATGATCATCCCGATCAATCCGGCGATCAGCGCCTTGATCAACGAGGAATTCTCATCAGCAATCGAAACGATGCCCGCCAAACCCATCAGCGCCAGCAAAAAGGTTTCGGCAGGTCCGAATTTCAGTGCCTGCATGGCAAGGAAGGGGGCGAACAGCAGCAGCACGAACGCGGAAAAGGTCCCGCCGCAGAAGGAGGCCACGACCGAAGTCTTGAGCGCCACGCCAGCCCGGCCCTTGCGGCTCATGCGATAGCCTTCAATCGCTGTGGCGACCGCCGCAGGTGTACCGGGCGTGTTCAGCAGAATTGCAGGGATCGAACCACCATACATGGCCCCGCAATAAATACCGCCAAGCAACATCAATCCCGGTGTCGGGTCCATGGTATAGGTAAACGGCACCAGAAGGCCGACCGCCATGGTTGCAGTCAAACCGGGCATCCCACCAATGGCGACACCAGCCACGGTACCGATGAAGATCGTCAGCAGCGATTCGAACGATAAAACAATAGAGATATATTCAAGCATTGCGATTCCCGATTCTTAACTGCCGCCGGTTGGCAAGTTCACGGCCAGAAGCTGGATAAACACCAGATACACGAACAACAGGACCCCCAACGTTGTCAGGCCTATCGTCACGTAGCGCCGATATCCAAGGGCAACGGAAATGATCGGTATGAAAACACCCGCAGCGACGAAGAAGCCGACATGCTCGAAGGTGATCGCAAACAGGATCAGTCCGACAATCAGGCTGAGGAAACGTGGAAAGTGATCCGTCAGAACGAGCCGCTCTTGTCCCTTGTCACGAGAAATACTGAAGCCGAGTTGAACAGTGCAGAGTAGGCCAATGGAAACTGCCAGGAACTGGACATACTTAGCCGACGTCGACACGGCGATACCGGTGTAGGAAGCTGTGCTGTTAAACAACAGCACAGCACCCACGATCATCAGTATGAGAACTGATCGATCTACGAGTTTTCTAGTCATTACCAAGGCGCTTTGTCATAGACGCTTTGCGTTTTGGTCTGCAGATCTTTCAGATATGCGTGATAGTCATCGCCATTTTGCAGCAGCAAGAAAATGTTGCTCTTCGCAGCTTTGGCTTTGAACGCGTCGCTCTCGGTAACCTCTTTCAGAATGCTGTCGAGCTTGCCCTGAATAGCAGGATCGATACCGGCAGGTGCCACGAAACCGCGGGTTGCGCGCATCTTGACGTCGTATCCCTGCTCAAGAGCGGTCGCAACTTCTTTAAGATGCGGGTCACGCTCTTCGGTCAACAAAGCAATGATGAGCGCATCACCAGCAGCATGCTGTTTGATCATCTGCGACAGGTTCATAAAGGCGGCATCCACATGGCCACCCAAAACGCCGGCTTTCTGCTCGGTCGAGCCTTTGGTTGGCAGCAGATTGAAGGAAACACCAGCGGCTTCTTCAAACGCTTTGGCAGCAAGGAAATCGTCGGAGCCGATGCCGTTGACAGCAACGGTCAGGGCTTTTTCCTTGGCCAATTTGGCCAGATCATCCATAGACTTGATTGGGCTACCGTTCGGAACCACGACAATAGCCGGATCCTGAGCAACGTTGCCCATCACTTTGAAGCTATCAAGCGTGTATTTTGCCCGTTTGGAAACAATGTGAGCAACCAGCTGTGGCGTGAAGTTCAGGCCAATGGTGTAGCCGTCCGCTTCGGCACGAGCGATCTGCTCAAAACCCTTTTGGCCACCGGAACCGGGAACATTCTTGATGACGAATTCGAATCCGGGATTGTTCTTTTCCGCCAGCTCAGCAAACATCCGTGCGGTGCTGTCAGTGGAACCGCCAGCCTTTGAAGGCACGACGATGGAGATTGGTTTGCTTGGATAATCATCCGCAATGGCGAGCGACGGCAACCCAAGCGCAATGACTGCGCTTGCCAAAAGTGTTTTTGCTAACATGTGATACTCCCTATTTAGTCTGCAAAATTTGCCTTGGTGCCACTGTGAGTTTTTTGCGTCGGATCTGGTTGTTTCGACGCCAAACACCGCCTCCCTCGCAACAGGTTTGCCGGTCTGGGGTGTGGTGGGTCTGACTTGTCGAGCAGTTGGCGCAGAAAATCCTCCCTCACGCGTTGGGTGCGCAAGCCTCCCAACGTGGCGTCAATAGAGGTAGCAAGCGTCGTGCCAAGAACTCAAAAAAGAGTCAAAGCATTGAATTATAGAAATAAATACATAAGGGACTTGTTGCTGAACTTCGCATCTTATGTCAAAAACGACCCAAAACCAAAAGGGCTATCGGTCAATTTTGTCACATGAAGTCTTCGCGATTCAGATCATATTTCTGCATCCGCAGATACAGGGTCTTGCGGGGAAGACCGAGTGCATCGGCAGTAACGCCAATCTGCCCGTTGTGGCATTCCAGCGCCTTGGCGATGGTTGCCCGCTCGAAACAGGCCATCTGTTCACTCAGCGAACTCGACGCCCCTGCATCCTCTGCGAATCCTTCACCGGCGATGTCATCCGGCTCATTCAAGCCCAGCACAAACCGCTCGGCCACATTGCGCAGCTCGCGCACATTTCCAGGCCATGGACGCTGCATCAGCTCTTGCAATGTTGCGGTGTCGATATCAGGAATTGGACGACGATATCGGACCGCCGCCGCATCGACGAAATTGCGGAACAGCAAAGGCACATCCTCAACCCGCCCCCGCAAAGGCGCCAGCATCACCTGTGCCACTTGCAGCCGGTACTGCAAATCCTCCCGGAACGAGCCTGTGGCAACCGCTTCACGCAGATCGATTTTGGAAGCGGCAATCACCCGAATGTTGACATTCACGCTTTCATTGCCTCCCACGCGCTCCAGGGCTCTTTCCTGCAATATCCGCAACAGACGAACCTGCATATTGGCGGGCATGCTCTCGATTTCATCCAGAAAAAGCGTCCCACCCTCAGCAAATTCAATCTTTCCGATGCGACGCTTGCTCGCGCCGGTGAAAGCGCCTTCCTCGTGGCCGAACAGCTCGCTTTCAATCACGCTTTCCGCCAGAGCACCGCAATTGAGCGCGATGAAAGGGTGTTTTCCGCGCCGCCCGAAATCATGCAGACAACGCGCCGTGACTTCCTTGCCTGTTCCTGTCTCCCCAAGCAACAGGACATCAACATCCGTATCAGCCAGTGTCATCACCAGATTGCGCAGTTTTTCCATGGCAGCGGATTTGCCGATCAGCCGACCTTCCAGCTCTCGGGCTGTTCCAAGCTCCCGGCGCAACCCCCGATTTTCCAGCACCAGACTGCGCTTCTCGAGCGCCCGATAAATAATGGAGATCAAATAGTCAGGCTCGGCGGATTTTTCCATGAAATCATAAGCGCCGTCGCGAATGGTCTGCACAGCAATCGGGATATCGCCATGGGCCGTGAGAATGATGACAGGCAAGTCACTGTCAATCGCCATGATGCGCTTGAGGAACTCATGGCCATCCACGCGCGGCATCTTCAAGTCGGTGATGACAATGCCCGGCCAGTGTGGCGCAAGATTGCGCAAAGCGTCTTCGGCATGAGAATAGGTTTCAACGTCGAACCCGGCCAGTTCCAGCGTTTGCGCGACGGAGAGACGAACCTCTTCCTCATCATCGACCAACATGACACGATTGATATTCATGATATCCTTCTTGCAATCACGACACACGCTTCAGTTTTATGTTGATCACGGAGCCCTCACCTATCACACTTTCAGCCCGCATGCTGCCTCCGAATCCCTTGACAAGATTGTACGAAATCGACAATCCCAATCCAAGCCCTTCCCCGACATCCTTGGTAGTGAAGAAGGGATCAAAGATCCGCTTGATGATGGTATCAGGAATTCCGCAGCCTGTATCCCGGATGAACAGGTCGGCCCATTCCCCGCCATGCTCTGCGGTAATGGTCAGACGGCGCACCGGTGCGTCTTTCATGGCGTCGATCGCATTCGTCACCAGATTGAGAATAACCTGCTCCAAGCGCACCTGACCCGCGATGACTTGGCGACACGCCTCGTCAATCTGCACCTCGGTTTGGATATCATTTTCGCCCAAACGGCGCGCCAAGAGCGCCAACACTTCATCGACCACCACAACCATATCGGTGGGGCGCAAGTCATGCTTGGCATTGCGGGAGACGGCCCGCAAGCTCTCGGTGATCCGATTGGCTCTGGCCACTAGCTTGGTGATCTTTTGCAGATTGTCCTTTGCCTCGGCATCCCGCCCCTTGTCGATCAATAACCCGGTATTGCGGGAATAATGGCGGATCGCGGACAATGGCTGGTTGATTTCGTGGGAAATGCCGGCCGTCAATTGCCCAAGCGCGGCCATTTTGGCGGCCTGAACGAGTTCCGCCTGCGTTTCGCTCAACGTATCGCGGAATGTGCGAAGAGAGGTCGCCATATCGCCGATCTCGTCACGGCCCCTGACCGGAACCTCTGCCTTGAGATCTCCATCAGCAATGACACGCATGCTGGTATCGAGCGTCCTCAAGCGTCCAACCAACCCATGATCGACATAGAGCCACACCACAGGAACAGCAACGACAACGCCGATAAAGACAGCCAAAGTCAGCCATGCTCGCCCTTTGTTGATCGACAAACGAGAGCGCTCCACAGCCCGCAGAGCGTCGGAAGTTTCGGCGGCGACCTGTTTCGAAATCAATTGATCCATATGGCTCAACAAGGTCTGGTTCTTTGCCAGCAGGGCCTGCTCTTTATTGACATCGTCCAATTCGCTGGCGCGCAGTTCAAACAAACTCGACTGACCCTTGGCAAATGCCTGAATATCCTGAATGGACTGAAGCAGGGACAATGCCCCCGGCACAGCTTTGATCGTCAGATAGTTCTTGTTGATTTGATCGCTGATCTCTTGGAAATACAACTCGGTCCCGCGCAGGGTATCCTCATCTGGGATGTTGGCGGCCCGACCGATCAGTTCTGCCATCAGGCTGCCATCGGCATGAATCATGAACAAAGCTCTCTCCCGGACCAGTTCCTCCTTGAGGTAGGCTTTGTTCTCGCCATCGCGGCTCAGCGCCAGACTGATATTGAAACGTGTATCATCGATCATCGGCTCGACTTCATTCAGGAAGTCTGACGAAGCCCAGCGCAGACGCTCGCCCAGTTCGCGTTTCTGGGAGCTGCGAAACAGCCGCCTTGAAACAACCGTGTTGAGAGTCTGCAGGTTCCCCTGCAACGCATTCACATCGTTTCGAAAGTCCTCGACCACGGCTCCGATGTCGGAATCCTCGGAATTGCTGTCCAGAAGCTGTCCCATATTGTGCAGTCGCTCGGACAAATCGGTCCAGACCCGCTCGCGATCCACATTATCCTGTGCGGCGGCCAAGGCGGGCGCCAAGCCGATGATCCCGCCGCCATATTCCGCCAGCTGTGCGGCGAAGGTCACCGCCGACACATTGCGTCCAACCACCTCATCAACGGTGTCGCCAAGCCGGGTAAACAAAACCCAGGCCATGGCTGAAGAAGCGATCATGGCGAAGGTGACGACTCCGAATGCCGAAAACAATCGCCCACGGATGCCAACGCGCAACTTGTCTCTCATGGCTGTTCGATATCCGCAACTTCGAGTTTGGTCAAAACGTCTCTGGCAATGAACAGGGCCTGATCCTGATGCGCCCGCGCAAATCGGACCCATTCTGCTTCGAGACGGACCTGAGCTTCGGGCATTGATATACCCGGTTTGTTGCGGGCGAAATGAGAGACAAACTCAGTATCCACGGCTTGAGCACCGCTTACCGGAACCGCGCTCATCAATCGGCGCGCCTCACGAATGCGCGCGACCAGATCCGGCAGGTCCCGTTTTTCAAGCAGTCTTTCGGCCTTATGAACCGCATCCCATGTGCGCCTTACCGCTGCCTGCCGGTAGGTGAGCATGACGTCAAACAGGGAATTCACCATGTGATAGCGTTGTTGCGACAGGTTCGTGTCGAACTGGATGCTCTTGCGTGCCAGTTCATCACTGAATGGATTTGGGTAACCCATCGGGGCCTGAGCATAAACTGATCGGGAAACAGGCAACCGACGGATCGTGGGTTCAAACAGGAGTGTTTGACCTTCCGTGGACAAGACAAAATCGATAAAGGCCATCGCAGCATCACGATTGCTCGTGCGGGAAACCAGCCCGATATTTGCTGGCAGGAAAACCGTCCCCTTCGGGTAGAGAAAGTCCATGGGCGCCCCTTGTGCCTTTGCAGATTGACCCAGAAAGTCGATGGAGATGCCAATGCCAAACCGCCCCGCCCGCACACCATCGATGACACCAAAACTGCGCGCCGTGATCGTCGCCAGATTGCCGCCGATTTCCGAGAGCAATCGCCATCCTTTCTCCCATCCCTGACTTTGCAATATGCTCTCGACGATCAAATGGGTGGTGCCAGACCGTGAAGGCGCAGACATGCCGATATGACGTTTGTAGGTTGGGTTGGTCAAGTCCTCCCACTTGGTTGGTACAGGCAGGTTGCGTTTGGTGAGATAATCGTTGTTCCACACGATCCCGTACCCGGAAATTGCGCACCCCCTGTAATATCCGTCGGGATCGTCCAGCGGATAGGACCCGATGCGCGGCACCGAACTGTCCGTACGTTCGAATGCCTGCAACAAATGACCGGACTTTTTGAGAAATTCAAACGCGTCCGGTGACGAGGCCCAAAACACATCAGCAGGCTCTGTCGGACGTTCCTTGATGAAAGAAATGGCCGCCGACGTTTTCTTGCTGCGAATGAAAATTTCCAGTTCCGGATACAATTTTTCGAACTCTGTGCGAAATCGATCGAAAAGTGCCGGTGGAAATGAGGTGACTATCACCAATCTGTCATCTGTTCTGTCTACGTTCGACTGAGCGCGCGCCTGCGCCGAAGCAACCAAAAACACAGCAGCTGTTAGGCAAACCATGTACAACCAGGTCTTGATGAGGTTTCGAGAGTCCATTTTGTTCCTTGAAAGTGTGCCCAGAACCGAAAAATCGTGCGATACACGTCCAGTCGAGCGCTTTTCCACAGAAAGCTCCGTACTTTCCTCTAGGCAACAACTGGAATGATATAGGTCTTCAATCCAGTCATTTCGCCTAGTTTGAATGCTTAGGCATTCACGGATAGACTAGCACACTGACAAAAAATCACTATGCAATTTGCGACATATGCACAAACGAACATATTTCCACTTGAGCATTTGCAAAAACAAGCATATGTTACACCCAACATATAACGGCGAGCCGCAATATGTCCAATGTTGATAAAGTTATGTCAGCCCTTAGCAAGCGCGTGCGCAGGGATGTGATGCGGCTACTTGCCGATGGTGGTGAGCATCGCCTGTTTGAGTTGATGGATAAACTGGATATTCCGCAATCCAACATGTCCCGTCATCTCAAGAAACTCAAGCTTGCGGGCCTCGTTCAAGATGAACGGGATGGTCAGTCTGTTCGATTCCGCATATCGAGCGCATTGGGCAAAAAGGAAGTTACCTTCCTGAAAGCGGTCCTCGCCCTGTCAGAAAACCATTCGGGTGGCAAAGAGTAGTAGCAAGCAATCCGCATTGCAAACCCGCTCAAAACCAGCCAATGGTGCCCCGGTCAGGTTCACCATGTGGCTTTTTTTGTTTCCATTGCCATTCGGTGACCACTTTCCAGCCGTAACACTTCGGCCAAAGACAAAACTGAGGCAAACTCAGTGTCACGACACGTTCGACTTGTCGCCATTAAAACAAGCGCTTGTTTGAGCAAATTGTGAAGCAATGTGATTCGCCAAGGGTCACATTCAAATTGATAGTAATCAGTCGATTACAGCTCGGCCCGATATCAGGTTCATCCAAACAGGCGATGGCCCGATTTCCAGTTCTCATGGCACAGCCGAACCATCTTGCGAACTGCAACCAAACAATTGCCGGCCGGTATATCCGTTGCTTGTCGGCAAGAAAGGAATCTTCATGCCTACGGTGATGTTTCTTCTCAATCTCATCGGAGCAACCATGCTGCTACTCTTCGCAGTCAGAATGGTGCGCACCGGCATCGAACGCACATATGGAGCGTCCTTTCAGCACCTGCTAACCAAGCACCAAAATCCATTCAACTCGAGCGCGGCAGGCTTCGGACTGGCGGTTGTTCTGCAAAGCTCGGCGGCAGTTGCGCTTCTTGTTGCCGGTTTTGCCGCCAGCAATCTGATTGGGTTTGGCGCTGGGCTGGCGGTCGTTCTGGGGGCAGATTTCGGCTCAGCGCTGGTGATTCAGTTGTTGAGTTTCAAACTGGATTGGCTCATTCCCCTGCTGCTGGCAACCGGCGGCTGGCTGTTCGTCAAGGTTGAATCCCTCCGCCCGCGCCAGATCGGCCGCATCCTGATGGGCATCGCCTTCATTCTGCTGTCTCTGCAACTGCTTCGGGATGCCATGACCCCCATTCGGGATAGCGATTTTCTGCCAGCCATCGCTCAGTATTTGTCTGAAGATTATCTGACGGCCTTTCTCGTTGGTGCGGCCCTCGCATTCGTCATGCATTCCAGTGTCGCGACGATCCTGATGTGCGTCACCTTGGTCAGCATTGGAGCGCTGCCACTGGATGCAGGGATCTCGCTTGTCATTGGGGCCAATCTGGGCAGCGCGTTCATTCCCTTGTGGTTGAGCCGAGGCATGGGCATCTCCGGACGCAGAATCATGCTCGCCAATCTTGTCGTGCGCGGAAGCTGGGCTTTGATTGCCGTTCTCTTGGTCAACAATCTGCCCATAACAGACATGTTGCCCAAACAGAATCCCGGTCAGGCGCTGATTACCAATCACTTGATCTTCAATGGCTTGCTTCTGCTCATGCTGCCCTTCTGCCGGTATATGGAATCGTTCATCATCCTCGTGATGCCTCAACGCAACGCGCCTGAAGAAGGCTACAAACTCGAAGCGGTTCACTCCGCTCTGGACCAAAGCAAGATCGGCACGCCAAACTCCGCCGTTGCCAACCTGAAGCGTGAATTGTTGCGGATGTCGGATCAGATTGATCGCATGTTCCGACCGATCATGGACATTTATGACACGGGAGATGCAACAAGGATAAAGATGGTGATCGAGCTCGACCAGAATGTGAATACCAGTCTGTCTGATGTACGAGCCTTCATTGCAGCGATCCCGCAAAAGGACCTGGTGAAGAAACAACGCAAACAACTGCATGATCTGATGGATTACGCGATTGCCCTCAAGTCAGCCGGTGACATTGTGGCACGACGGCTGCTCCCGCTTGCTCAGGAAAAGAACCAGTCAAACCTCCGCTTTTCAAAAGAAGGGCGCTCCGAACTGGTGTATCTGCATGAAAAAGCCTTGGCCAATATGTCCTTGGCATCCAACGTGCTGATTTCCAGTGATTTGGAAAGCGCCCGCCTGCTGGTGGCCGAAAAGGGCGATGTGACGCGCTACGAACGCCTGAGCCGTCGCTCCCACCTCAAACGTCTTTCCAACGGCAAAGCCTTGTCGTTTGAAAGCAGCGACATCCATCTGGAGACCCTGCGCGCCCTGCAGGACTTCAACAGCCAGATTGCCAGCATCGCCTATCCGATCCTTTATCAAAAAGGACAATTGCTCGAGACGCGCCTGATCGAAAATCTGCACGACAATACGCGCCACATGACTGGAGAAAGTTCTTAAGCACCGCAACGCGTCTGTGCGGTCCAGCAGGACGGAGCACAGGAGCGTCGCGCCCTCCGGTCAGCTCAAATCGGTCGAAGAGTGTTTTTTCGCGGCACTCTTCGGCTGGTAACTTTGCTTCCCTACCCCTGCCCAGAAGCCCCAGGCTATTCCCGGCAATCCGAGCCGTTCTTAGCGGCTGCTCGCTTCAACCCCGGTCAGCCTTTCCCGCAGAAAGTCGATCATGACACGGACCTTGTTTGGCAGATAGGACCGGGACGGATAGAGCGCCCAGGCGGCGGTGTCAAATTCGGTCGCCGCGCATTCACAATCGGGCAGCAGATTGACCAGCCTGCCTGTCGCAATATCAGGCCCGACCAGCCAGTCGGGCAGAAGAGCCGGTCCAAGATCATCCAGCACCGCATGGCGCAAGGACAGGGCGTTGGATATCACGATAGGACCAGAAATCGGCACCTCGACAATCTCCATCCCCGTCTGCCGAAATCGCCATTTCGTGCGATAGTCTGGCAGCGCAAAACAGAGACAGGCATGATCGCGAAGGTCTTCAGGCCGCTCGACCGCAGGATGGTTGGCAACATAATCAGGCGAAGCGCAGACAATATAGCGCGTCTTCATCAATCGCGTGCTGATCAGATCGCCTGCCGGCGCAGGGGCAAGACGGATTGCCAGATCGATATTGTTGGCGACCAGATCAATATTGGCGTCTATCGGCAAAAGCTCCAAAGCGATATCGGGATATCGTTGCGTGAATGCCTTGAGATAGGGAACCACGCAGACATGAGCAAAGGAGACAGACGTGGTCATTTTCAGGATCCCCCGAGGTCCCTTGACCACATTGCGAGCCTCCTCCTGTGCCCGGTCAAACTCTTCCAGCAACGGGACAATCCGCGCGATATAGTTGGCCCCTTCCTCTGTGGTCGACAAGATCCGCGTTGACCGCTGGAACAGCCGCAGCCCCAGTCCGGCCTCGACGTTGGCCACGGTCCGCGAAACCGAAGACGGATCAACATCAAGCACTCTGGCCGCTGCCGCAAAGCTTCCATGCCGAGCCACGAGTGTCACGATTTTTAAGGCTGATAGATCCATTCGTGCAGAATACGCACGACTACAATGACAATCAATCTATTTCTCGGATGAACCCGCACGGATATCTCTTGCATCACCAACGCAAACCAATCGGAGATTTCAAAATGGAAATTCAGAACTCAATTGCTTTCGTGACGGGGGCCAATCGCGGGGTTGGCAAGGAATATGTTGCACAACTGATCCTTGGCGGGGCAGCAAAAGTCTATGCTGGCGCCCGCAACGTCGACAGCCTCGCAGACGTGATTGCCATCAATCCAGACAAGGTGGTGCCCATCAAGCTGGACGTGACAAACAGCGAACTGATTGAGAAAGCGGCGCAACAGGCCCAAGACGTCACCCTGCTCATCAACAATGCCGGATCCCTGACCTTCGGCGGTGCCCTTGACATCACAAAGGACGGACTGGACCGTGACATGGCTGTCAATCTCGAAGGCCTGCACAACATGACCCGACGTTTCACGCCTGTGCTGGCTGCCAATGGAGGCGGCACCATCGTCAATATGCTGTCGCTGCTTTCCTTCCTCAGCGCTCCGGGATTTTCAGGCTACAACGCATCAAAGGCCGCAGCCTGGTCCATGACCATGTCCCTGCGGGCCTATCTGGCACCCAAGGGCATTGCGATTTTGAACGCCTTCCCCGCCGGGATCGATACGGACATGCTGGCTGGCGTTGATGGACCAAAGGACAGCGCCCATGATGTCGCCCGCGATGTATTAAAGGCGGTCATTGCAGGTGATGAGGATGTCTATCCAGCCATGGCTGCGGGGGTCTACGAGGCCTGGCGTCAGGATCAAAAAGCCGTCGAGGCTTCCTTTGCACAAATGATGTGACCCGCACCCCCCCCAAAAAAAAGGGCAGGGTTGTTTCTCCCCTGCCCGATTGCTCATCTGGTGGCGATCGTCACGGTCGCATACCGACGAGGTCGGCAGCGTCCTGGGCCGTTTTGCTGTCGTGAATAACAGCGCGACAGGCCTTCATGAGGGCCAGAGGATCATCGGACTGGAAGACCGAACGGCCAAACAGGATGCCCGCAGCCCCCGCGCCGATAATTGTCGAGACCATTTCCAGCGTACCGAAATCGCTGTTTGTTTTTGGCCCCCCGGCCAGCATGATGGGCACCGGCAATTGTTTGGTGATGCGTTTGAGGGCATCGGCGCTCCCGGGCCAGTCCGTCTTGATGATATCGGCCCCCATTTCCATGCCGATGCGGGCGTGAAAGCTGACAAAGTCACCATCATGGATATCAGGTGCCAAAGCATGGCGTGCGCCCATCGTCTCGATAATATGAACAATGCCAAGACGGCGTGCTGCCTGATTGACGTCTGCATTGGCACGAAAGCTTGCCGTTTCGACAGCCGGATCATTGTGCCCGACAAACATGTAGGTGATCACGGCCTCTGCCCCGAGGGCAACCGCATCCTCGACGCAAGCAACCAACCTTGAATGTCCATCTTCGTAGCTAAGGGCCGTGCCTTCTCTCCACATGGTGGTCTGATCAAGCCGCAGGATCAGCGCGGGGCCGCCATTCTGCACCAGCCTTGGCCCATAATGCAGAGCGGATCCAAGCGGCAGAATGACCGCATCCACTCCGGCCTCGTTCATATTGTCCAGCATCTGCTCTGGATGCTCCATGCCCGGACAGGTGCCCAATTGCAAGGCATGGTCAAATGCAATGCAAAAACCACGTCGGGTTGCAGGGTTCAGGATTCGGGACAGGCGAATTTGTTGGCCTAGGGTCTGAAGCATCATCTTCATCCTTGCTATATGAGTTTGAAAGAGAGCGCCGTTTGATGAAGCTGACTGGCGATCGTCTCATCAAGTGTCTTGCTAATCAGGATGTGATCGAACTCAGACAATTCGGCAAACTGGTTGAGCGCCCGCGTCCTGAACTTGCCAGCCGTCAGCAGCAGAGCTGTGCGCTCCGATGCCTGCATGAAAGCACGCTTGACGCGCAAGATGTCCTGATCCTGATGGAACAGACATTCACCAATCACGGACGCTGCGGACAGAAAGGCCCAGTCAGAACGCAATTGGCCGATCACATTCTCACAGACAAGACCCGAAAAACTCTGGTGGGTATCATTATAGTCACCGCCCGTGATGACCAGATGGACATTGGCAACATCCCGCAGGCGATCACACACGGCCAGTGAGTTGGAAATAACGGTGACATTCTCGATTGCCTCAAGATAGTTACACATCATCAGCGTCGTTGTGCTTTCATCCAGCATGATGACATTGCCCGGCTCGATCAACGCCACGGCAGCGCGTGCCAGCTCCCGCTTTGCGCCTTCATCCGTTTGGCGCCGATAATGAAAATTGCTTTCAAACAGCAACGAGCTTTCCGCAGTCACCCCACCGCGTTGTTTGCGCAGAAGGCCCCGACTTTCCAGCACATCCAGATCCCGGTGGATGGTCATGCGGCTGACATTCAGCTCGGTGGTCAGTTGAGTGAGGGAGACGGATTTTTGCGCCTGCACCATCGACAAGATCTTTTGGCGCCGCGCCTCACCTTTTAACCGGGCATCATCCTGCTTCGAAGGAGCCATCGTCATGATGCGTCACCATTCATCGCCCGCCCGAAAAAGTCATCCCCGCCGACCTGCCCGCCTTTCAAGGCCACCTGCAGATTGTTGATTGCCTCATCCTCTGAGTGGATGCGGCACAAAGGAGCACCGACGACCAGCGGCCCCGCAACCTCCAGAGCCTTCACATGCATCGCGCTCATCGCATGACTTGAACTGTCGCCGCCTGCCAGAACCGTACGCTTCAGGTTGGTTTGCTTCACCACCGCATGCAGGACACGCCCAAGACTGCCACCCAGAATGGCGGAGCTGTCAGCCCCTTGCAGTCCATGGCGATCCAGCGCCGCCAATGTCTCAGCAATCTTTGGATCCTTGGGCCCTCTGGCGGTGTGAAGAACAACGCCCGGACGGTCTGAAGTGAGCGCCACCAGCCTTTGCACCAGCGCTTGCTCGGCTTGTGCGCCCTGTTCGATGAGAGCAACGGTGTCGACCGCCTCGACATGAAATCCATGGGCTTCAGCCCATGTGATCTGCCGATCCGTTGTTGGCGAACAACTGCCACAAATCGCAATCAGGCGATCAACCGCACCGCATGGAGCGGGCGGTGGTGCGATGGGCAGGCGTCCTGTGTCTGTAAGATAGTCGGCCAGCGCATATTCCACACCGGACGAGCCAACAACAAAGGCCGGATGGTCTCGACAATGGTCAAACAGCAACTGCCCGGTCTTGTAAGTGGTGGCCTCATCGAACGTATCCAGAATAACCAGATCATTCTGTGCGCATTCCAAGGCAAAGTCGTGTGCAGCATCGGTCTTCAGCATGCGTCTGAAATCGAAAGACCCGATCTTGCGCTGCGTCTGTCGTGCCAGATGCAAACGCAAGTCCGCTTCATCCATGGGCGTGGCAGGATGCTTGCTCATGGTCGGATGGCGGTCGATCCGAAAAGCTTCGCTCTCGCCCGCGACACTTGCTGCGGCAAACAGGGTGGAAAAAACCACATAGCGGCGCAGACGCGTCACCCCGACAACCACAGGAACACAGGTCCCAAAAATGTCCTGCCCGATCTCGATCGCCTTGCCTATGCTGCCGATCCTTGGTGAAGAATCGAAGGTGGAGCATGTCTTGTAGTGACAGAGGGGCGCTCCGAGCGCCTTCAGCTTTTCAAGAATGGGGGCCAAGTCAGTATCCATCCATTCGGGACTGCGGCTCCGACTGGTTCCGGCCACGCCGACCGCGCGCAAGTGCGGATGGGCCGCCAGATCCTCTTTTTCGGGCGGCTCAAGAAACAACATGGACGGAATCCCGGCCATTGTCACCGACTCCAGCGCATCTGTAGAGCCTGTAAAATCGTCACCATAGAAGGACAGCAGCAACTCGGACTGAGCGTCAGGCTTTTTGGTCATGATGGTTTGGAGCCTCCCGACATATTGAGACGTGATTGGATTGGTCCAGTTGCCGGAAAATGTAGCATATGAGACCATTTTTACAACATCATTCCGTTTTATTGTAACTAAATTTGTGATACAAATGCAAACCGTCTGCCATGGCATATTGGCGCAGTCCTGCAAAGGCCGATTGCACCACACAAAAGGACGCATCATGGCAGCAAGACACAAAGGAGTTGGTCGCTATGAATAGAATCGGAATCACAATGGGCGATCCGTCAGGCATAGGCCCCGAAGTCATCTGCAAAGCACTAAGCGCAATGACCCCAGAGGAGCGCTCTGGCGTGCTGGTCATCGGCGACCGGCTTTTCATGGACCGCGCAAGAGATCTGATCAAAAGTGACTTTCAGTTCTCTTGCGAAGAAAAACCAGCAGATGGCGATGTGCCATTTTTGCAGGTCGATGCCCCCAACGCCGCACAGATCCGCCCCGGTGAAATTCAGCCAGATGCGGGCGAAGCTGCCTGCCGGTGCGTGAAGAAAGCCGTGGAGCTGGCCCTCGCCGGAGAGATCGATGTCGTTTGCACCGCATCCCTGCACAAAACCGCCTTACGTGAAGCCGGATACAATCTCAGCGGCCACGCCGGTCTGCTGAAGTTGTTCACCGGCGTTAAAAAGAACTTCGCCGTTCTCGCAGGACCCAAGCTTTCCGTCATTCATGTTTCCACCCATGTTTCTTTGGCAGATGCAGCCAAATACTGCACAAAAGAAACGGTGCTGGAGACGATCCGCGTGGCCAACGAGCATGTGAAGACAACAGGGATCGCCACCCCGCGCGTTGCCATTGCCGGCCTCAACCCCCATTGCGGTGAAAATGGCCACTATGGGTCAGAGGATGACGACTATGTTGTCCCGGCCGTTGCCGCCGCGCGCGCAGAAGGCATCGAGGCGATCGGCCCCATTCCCGGCGACCTGGTTTTCGAGCAGGCAATTGCCGGCAAATACGACATTGTCGTCGCCCAATATCACGATCAAGGCCACATTCCCGCCAAGCTGATTGGCGGCCATGAATGCGTCAACATCACCGCCGGCCTCCCCATCCTCCGCACCTCGGTGGATCATGGAACGGCATTCGACATCGCGTGGCAAGGGATTGCAAACCCGGAAAACATGCAGGCTGCCATCACCATGGCCCGCCGGATGAAACCTCTGAAATAGCCCCATAGGCCCACACATCTTCAAAAAACAACGCCACAAGAAAACCCGCTGAAACTGTTCTCAGCGGGTTTTCTTGTGTGGGGACCGTATAATTTATCAATTATCAGGCAATTTATAACATAAAAAATGTTACATTAGATTTGCGTCAGATCAGGAAATGGCCGGACAGGATCTGTCTTGCCATCCCACCCTTCACTGGTTTCCCGGATCAGGTCGAACATGCGACCCTTGGGACCAAGAACCTCGGACAGCTCGATCACCGTTCCGGGATGACTTTCCTGCTCAAAATAGACGAACCGGCCATCGGCGCCTACTTTGCCGCTCATCTTCACGGTGAAACCCGCATCCAGCATACCCTGAAGATCTTCATCGAAATTCTGCGTCCAGTAGGCAACATGCTGAAGCCCGCGCAGTTGCCGTTCCTTGAAGTCACGATACATCGACGGTGCATCGTTACGCGTCTGGATCAGTTCCACCTGAATATAGCCATCATTGGCCAAGGCGACGGAATTGTGGACCTCGTGATGCTCACCGTCGAACTGATAGTCCTCAATCGGCACGCGAGGATTATAGAACCACGGCCCGACACCCATGACACTTGACCAATATTCCATTTCGGCCTCGATATCGTCGACGACGAATCCGAGCTGACGAATTGGTCCAATATGCTTAGTCATGCGACCCTCCTTACTTAATCATTACACTTGGGAGCCAGTTAGACAGCTCTGGGATTGCGGATACCAAAATCAACGACATCAACAGCGGCAGGAAGAATGGCATCACACCTCGGATGACATTGGCGACCGGCATTTTGGTGATGATCGCCACCATATAAAGGCTCATGCCCACCGGTGGTGTCAGCAGACCGATCATCAGATTGAGAACGAAAACGATACCCAGTTGCAGCGGGTCGACACCGGCCGAAACCAGAGCAGGCGCAATGATTGGCGCAATGATCAAAATGGCAGCGATGGACTCAAGGATCATGCCAACGACCAGCAGAAGAATATTGACCAGCAACAACAACAGGAACGGATTGTCCGTGATGCCCAGCAGCAGAGCAGAAGCCTTCATGGGAACCTGATCAAGGGTAAGAACCCAGGCGAACAAGGCTGCGGCCGCAACAATCATTAGAATATTGGCCGTGGCCTCCACCGTTTCACGCAGACAGTCGAGCATCTTTTTCCACGTCAGGGTGCGATAGATGAAAATGCCGATCACAACCGCATAGGCGACCGTGATCCCGGCCACTTCTGTGGGACCGAAATAGCCACTGAGCAGTCCGCCAACCAGCAACACGGGCGCAAGCAAGGCCGGGAAGGAAAAGACGAACTTCGACGCAACCGCTTTTTTGGTTGGTTTGACCGTGTCGCGCGGCAAATTATAAATCCGCGCCATGATGCCGATCTGGACCATCAGCAGCGCCGTTAGCAGCAAGGCTGGCACGATGCCCGCAAGCAGCAGCTTGACCGCCGAAACGTTGGCAACGCTGGCATAGATGATGATCGGGATTGAAGGCGGAAAGATCGGGCCGATCGTCGCTGCGGCAATCGTCAATCCAGCCGCAAAGTCCTCACGGTAGCCCTGCGCCTTCATCTGGCCAATCTGGATGGCACCAATCGCGCCGATATCAGCCAGAGCCGCACCGGAAATGCCGGAAAAGACGAGGGAAACAAGCACTCCAACCTGAGCAATCGCCCCGCGGATCCGGCCAAGGATCATGCGAACGAGATCAAACAGATGGGCCGTCACCCCCATGCTGTTCAGCAGGTTCGCCGCCAGAATGAACAAGGGGACAGCCAGCAGAGGAGAGCTGTCAAGCGAATTGACGGCGCGTTGCGCCAGAACGCTGATCGGAAGGTTATTGAGATACACCATCAAGGCGGCTGACAAACCAAGCGCCGCCGCAACCGGGGCGCCAACGATCAGCAAGCCAAGAAAGAGGAGAAGAAGCGTAAGGCTCATAATTCAGTCTCTTCTGGTGGCATGGGCGCCGTGCCCGACAGGGTTTCAACAATCAGCAGAATGACAGTCAGGGCCAACATGATCGTGCCGACAAGAGCAAGGCTGTAAAACCACCAGTTGGGCATCCCCATCGCCGGGGTCAGAAACTTGCCCGCACGAGGCAGATAGGCCGCGAAGCCCCACAGCATGAAGCCCGCAAAGGCCAGCAATGCCAGCTCGCTCAACAGGTGCAGCAAGCGCTTGACCCGCTCGCCAACCATTTCCTGCAACAGGGTAACCGACACCATCGAACGCCGCAGCGCAAGAAGCGGAACGCAGAGGAAAACCAGAGAGAAGCTGCAAAAACGTGCCAGTTCATCGGCCCAGGGAAGCCCTTTGTCAAAAAAGTTCCTGGCAACGACCTGAATGACAATCAGACTGGCAAGAAGCGCCAAAAGCCCCACACCTGCCCAAAGGCCTGTCTGATTGAGCCGTGTCATGAAGACACGGCCCTTTGTTGTGACATTCGCAAGCATGGCGTTATTTGACCGCTGCGATTTTCTTGTACAGATCGCCATACTTCTCGCCAAAGCGCTCTTGCACAAGCTTCTGAACCGAAGACCGGAAGGCTTCAAGGTCGAGCCCTTCATCAGGACCGATGACAGTCATACCCAGATCACGCAGGGCTTGGGTTTCTTCCTCTTCCTTGTCCTGAATGGCCTTGGTAGCCTTCTGACGAGTTTCTTCAGCGGCCTGCTTCACAGCAGCCTTCTGCTCATCGCTCAGGCTCTGCCAGGCATCTTCGTTCATGACCACGACTTCGGCGTTGGACATGTGGCCCGTCAGCATCAAATGGCTCTGCACATCATACAGCTTGACGGACAGCACAACATTGACCGGGTTTTCCTGTCCCTGCGCAACACCGGTTGCCAGAGCTGTCGGCACTTCAGACCAATCGACAGGAATGGCAACAGCCCCCATGCCTTCAACGGCGGTGGTATAGATCGGGAATGGCACAGCGCGCACCTTCACCCCGGCAAGATCCGCAGGTGACTTCACAGGCAGGTTGGCGGTCAGATTTCTGCGCCCGAAATAGTGCGCATAGATCACCCGAACGTTGGCGGCTTCGATCAGCCCCTTGTTCAACTCCTGCATGACAGGAGAATCCACATCCGTCACTTTCATCAAGTGATCGATGTCCCGATAAAGATAAGGCGTGTCGAGCGCAGCAAAGGGTTCATAGAGCGAGCCGATGCCGCCTGCCGTGTTATGCGAAAATGCAATGGTGCCGATGGAAACCGCTTCAGCCAGTTCCTGCAATTTGCCCAACTGCGAGGCCGGGAAGACCTGAACCGCGATGTCACCGCCAGATGCTTTCTGAAGGGCTTCGGCGAACCAATCAGCCTGCGCCCCAGCGACAGAGGCTGGCTCGTTATTGTGGCCATAGCGCAAGGTCAGCGATTGCGCATCCGCGCCAATCGGAGCCATTGCCATGATCCCGGCAGCGACACCCAAAGTCAGCGCCATCCGCCGTGTCCAACCATTCGGACGTTTCTTCGAATTTCTGTAAGTCATGATCACCTCCCATGATGCCTTTTGAGGTACTTCTTTCCCTCATACCAACTGTAAAGCTTTCAAACAATTGGCTTGACGTTGAGTGTGAGAGTTGGTCAACTTCAAGTCAAACTTCATTTAATGATGGGTTTTGATGTGCCTGAAGGATCAAACAAGAAAAAGTTCGTCGGCATGGCTGAAGTGGCCGAGCGGGCTCAGGTCTCCCTCGCAACCGTCGACAGGGCTCTCAATCGACGCAAAGGCGTTAAGCCCCGGACGCTACAGCGGGTTTTGGATGTCGCCCTTGAGCTTGGTTTCATTACGAAAGACGAGTTCACCTCTCTGTCCGGCACCAGACCGATGAATGTCGCGGTGCTTCTTCCCGCTGGCACAAATCCCTATTTGCGGTTGCTTGGCGAAAAAGTACACGAGCGCGCCGCCAAGCCAAATCAGGACACTGTATCGCTGCGTTGCTTCTTCATCGAGAGCTTTGATGCCAACGCACTGGCCGCCGCATTGCGTCATCACGCCGCATGGGCAGACGGCATCATCTTCATGGCGATCGATCACCCCACAGTGCGGGCAGCGATTGAAGACATCACCTCGAAAGGCACACGAATCGTCACCATCATCTCGGATGTACCGCACCCCGCGCGCAGTGCCTATGTCGGGCTGGAAAACCAGATGGCCGGACGGACTGCCGGTTTGTTGATGGGTCGGTTCTGCCGGACCGAAGTGGGCAGCGTCGCCATGCTGGCGGGCAGCCGAAACTATCGGGCCCATTCCGAGCGTGTCGCCGGGTTTCATGCCCTGATGGAAGAGATGTTCCCGGGCCTGACGGTAATCGGCATGCGAGAAGGCCACGACAATGCCGCGGAAAACTATCACCACTCGGTTTCCATGATCGACAACACGCCAGATTTGGTTGGGATTTACAATGTCGGAGGATCGTCCGACGGCATTGCCCGCGCCATTGCCGAGAAGCAAAGAGACGATCTCGTCTTCATTGGGCATGGCCTGACCAAAGACACCCGCCGGATGCTGGTTGACGGAACAATGGATGCGGTGATTGATTCCGATCCCGTCTCCATATTTGAAACCGCCTTGCAACTTGTCACCGACACTAAAGACAGCCAGACGCGTCACGCCGTGAAGATGGATATTTTTCTGAGGGAAAATCTGATGCCGATGAACTGTCCCTAGACCTGCGAGCGATGGCAGGGGCAGGTTTTGCACCCCCATCGCGCAACTGACAGATGCATTGCGCAGTTTTTGCATGAAAAATTCAGCACTAAATCTTAATCATCTCGTTAGACTGGCTTAATTTGCAGATAAACTGAAGTGGAGCATACGCTCACCAAGCACGCCTCTCGGCACGCCAATTAGAAGACTGTTTTTTCTTGTCCCAACAATTTATATATATATTTCAATCAACTAAAAACAGATCCATTTGATGGCCAGTCACTTTCACGCCTATCTGGAAATCTTTCCTAGCTGCAATTCTAACAATTTAGATGAATTCATTTCATGATTTTGAGAAATGAATTTGTTTGAAATTCTCTGCCATCAATCTCACAATCATGACAACAAATGATGGTTTCTCCATCTGCGAACCCGCACCGATCGCCTTGGAAAGCGATATGAAACAGTGCGGCATCGACTGGACCGCAGATGCAGACCCTTCACATCATTTCAGGGAGATCTGGGAGGATTGACCATGTGCCCGGCTGAATGGCTGGCGTGCAAACGGTATAACTTTGTCTGCATTCCTCTTTGCTTCTCTCAATGAACGCACCGACGCGTAGATCATCCTCTGATGGTTCCATCTTGAGGGCTTTTCTCGCTCACCGGCGCCCAAGACTGTGCGTAGCAAAGGACTCAGACATGTTCAAACATGCGGTGATTACCCCCTTCCTCGGGCAAACCAAAGACCGGTTTGCCGACTATAATTCTCCGCTCACCCTTGAAGAGAAATTCAAGCTGTTGCGGCAAATTGACGGGATGACCGGCGCTGAGCTCATCTATCCTTATGAAGTGAACTTTGAAACCATCGACGAGGTTTCCGCGCTGCTGAAAAAATATGACGTCAAGCTCGCTGCAATCAACGTCAATGTGAAAGCGGAAGAAGAGTTCAAATCGGGCGGCCTCACCTCCCCCGATGCCGCCATTCGGGCTCGCGCCGTGCAGTTCATCAAGGAAGCAAAGGATTTTGCCGAAGCACTGGGCGCTGACAAGGTCACCTGTTGCCCCTTGAGCGATGGCTATGAGTTTCATTTTCAGGCCGACTATGGAGAGATCTGGAACCACCTGCTCGACACCTTTGCCGAAGCAGGCAGCTACAAGCCGCACATTCCGCTTTTCATTGAATACAAGCCCAATGAAGTGCGCGGACGCTGCTATCTCGAAAATGCTGCCAAGACCATTGTTCTGATCAAGCGGATGGGTGTCCAATCGATCGGCGTGACGATGGATTATGGCCATTCGCTTTATGGCGACAATAACCCGGCCGAAGAACTGGCCCTGCTCCATGCGGAGAGCATCCCGACCTACGTGCATATCAACGACAATGATGGCAAATGGGACTGGGACTTCTTCTGCGGCAGTCGCAACCTGATGAGCTACATCGAGTTCGTCTATTATCTCAAGAAATACAAATATCAGGACTGGCTGACCTCGGACGCGTCCCCGACCCGCGTCGACATCGCCAAGATGTTCGCAGCCAATGTCCGCATCACCAACAAGATCTCCGCTCGCATTGATGCCATCGGCATGTCCACCTTCGAAGAGCTTTTGAAGAAGAAGGAATATATGGACGTCTGGGCCGAGCTGGAAAGTGGTTTCCTCAAACTTTGAACCCTTCACTTTGCGCCATGTAAAGGCGGGAAGGAAACAGAGAAGTCTAAAGTCAATCCAACACTGTCAACCAGGGAGGATACAGTGAAATCTAAGACCCTATTTACCGGACTAGTCATCGCAGCCGCGACGTGGGCAGCAGGCTCTGCGCTTGCCGCAGAGAATTTCCCAAGCCGCAACATCACCGATGTGGTAACTTGGTCGGCAGGCGGGGGCACCGATGTGACCAACCGCGTCATCACTGCCGCCATGTCGAAATATATCGGCACCAACATCAACGTCGTCAACAAAACCGGCGGGGTGTCCGGGTCTGTCGGCCTCTTGGAAGGCTTTGCAGCCAAACCCGATGGCTACACCCTGATCGGTCTTTCCGAATCCAATACGACGGCCGCAGTCATGGGCGGCTGGGACAAGCGCGTCGACGTGTTCGATTTCTTCATCGCGACAAGCTCCCCCGACATTGTCTCCGTTGGCAAAAACACCCCTTGGAAGAGCCTTGATGAACTCGTTGCCTTCATCAAGGAAAATCCGGGCAAGGTCCGCGTCGGTGCCGGTGGCGCAGGCTCCCTGCACCACATCAACGTGCTGGCCTTTGAAAAAGGCATCGAAGGGGAAATGAACTTCATCCCTTATCCTGGATCCTCTGCCAGTCAGAATGCGGCCCTGAGCGGTGAAATCGATGTGGTCATCACCACCGTTGCCGAGCAGAACCAGCTGATCCAGTCCGGAGACTTCCGCCCTCTGGGGACCCTCACGGAAAAACCCTACGCGCTGGGTGACATGGTCATTCCGTCCGCTCTGGAAGCCTATCCGTCCCTGAAGAAGCATCTGCCAATCTCTCAGGCCATCGGCTTTGCCGTGCGCAAGGAAGTGCCAACAGACGTGAAGAAAACCATTGCCAAGGCCTTCATTTCGGCCATTGGCAGCGATGAAGTCAAAAAATTTGCAGCTGAAAACCACTATGAACTGGTTGGTGCCTTTGGCGCTGAAGCCAACAAGAAAATGACACGCCTTGAATCCCTTTTCTCCTGGACCCTCTGGGAACTCGGAGCAGCAAAAGTGGATCCCGCTACCTTGGGCATTCCAAAACCGGAATAGTCCCCCCCAAGAAGGGCAGAGGTGCGCCGAGCGCCTCTGTCCACTTTCAAGCCAGACCTTTTTCCCTCACAGGAAGAAGCACAGAGCAACCTTAAGACCCGCACCCTTCTCTGGCACACATGCCTCACACAGCCAGCCATGCTATTGGCATTGGGAACGATGTGTGCAGCCGCAGACCATCAAGCGGCAAGGACCAGATGAAATACTGGCGGGGAGATGATCATGTCCAATCCAAGCGAGACTTCGCCTCAGCTCGATCCGAGCGAGCAGGAGAAACTGGAAGCAGAGCGGTTGATCGGTTGGGACTTCGTGTTTTCAATCGTCGTTCTCATTTTTTCCATCTTTGTCATTGCCAATTCGCTGACCATGCCCTTTTCGGGCAATGTCGGCGGGGTGACCACTGTCTGGTATGAATCACCGGGCCTGTTGCCGCTCTTCATTGGCTGTTGCCTTTTTCTGGCGGGGATCACGGTTTTCCTCAAAAGTGCCAGAGAAGGGGGCCGCAAGCTGTTCCAGCAGCATTTTGCCGATGTCAATCCGACCGGCTTCCTTCTGTCAGGCGGCGGTATCCTGAGCTACATTTTCGTCTTTATCACCTGGTTCGACTTCTTTCTGGGCTCCTTTGTTTTCCTGCTCTTCTATATCAGCCTCTATTATCTGGAAGACGACAAGCTTTCGCGCAAACTGATTGCCGTCTATTACGGCATCATCCTGCTTTGCCTGACTGTCTTTTTCAGTGGCCTCGATAAGGTGATTAACGCGCAGTATGACTATGCGACGGACTTCATACTGGTCGCCGCCGCCTTGCTGCTCATCCTGATGCTCGCCCACTATGCACACCAGAGCAAAGGGGCCGCGAGCCGCAAGGTGCGCACCGTCATTCTGGTGGCGCTGCTGTTTCCCTCAATTCTGGTGCCTGCCTTCCGCTATTTCCTGCTGGTGCCGATGCCAAAGGAAGGGCTGGTCGTCGAACAGGTCTTCAACCACACCTATTACACCTATCTCGCGCCGGTCAAAGAAGTCGAGGATGGCAATCTCTCCGCTGATCAACTTGATGCGCTAGAGAATGCATTCTGAGGAGGTTCTGATGGATATTCTACCGATTTTCGGCGCGACTCTGTTGGATATATTCCTGTCGCCAACCTTGCTGCTCATTCTGATCGGCAGCACCTTTCTGGGCATTGTCTTTGGCGCCATGCCGGGCCTGACGGCCACTTTGGGCGTCGCACTGCTGACGACCCTGACCTATGGCCTTGACCATGAGACCGCGCTCGTGGCGCTGCTCGCCATTTATGTCGGCGGAGTCTATGGCGGCATGTATACCGCGATCCTGATCAACATTCCCGGCACCGCCGCCTCCGCAGCAACTGCAATGGATGGCTATCCGATGGCCCGGCAAGGGCAAGCGGGGCGCGCCTTTGGCCTTGCCACGACTTCATCCCTGATCGGCTCTCTGACAGGAATGGTCTTTGTGGCCCTGCTCTCCCCGATGATCGCACAGGTCGCCCTGCAATTCACCTCATACGAGTATTTCCTGCTGGCCCTGTTCGGCATTCTGATTTCAGGCAGCCTGACCTCCCCGGATCTGGCCATCAAGGGCTGGATCGCCGGCCTGTTCGGCATCTGGCTGTCAACCATTGGTCAGGATCACATCCAGATGTATCCGCGCTTTACCTTTGGCATGCATGATCTGGACAATGGCATTGACGTGGTGCCGGTGCTGATCGGGGCCTTCGGCATTCCGCAAATCATGATGGTTCTGGAATCCAAGCTCAAACTGGGCAACATGAGCGGCACGAAGCTGGGTCGCCTGTTGCCAGATTTCAGCACAATGCTCAAGAATGGCCGCAACATCATCACCTCCGCCCTGACCGGGGTCGGCATTGGTGCGGTGCCCGGCATCGGCGAGGATATTGCTGCATGGGTGGCCTATGGTTTTTCCCGCAAAAGCAGCAAGGAACCTGAAAAGTTCGGCAAAGGCGCACCGGAAGGCGTGATTTCCACCTCGGTTGCCAATCAGGCCTGCGTCGGTGGGGCGATGATCCCGCTGTTGAGCCTCGGCATCCCCGGCTCTCCGCCAGCGGTCATGCTGCTGGGCGCCCTGATGCTGCACAATGTGGCCCCCGGCCCCATGCTGCTCAAGCAGAATCCCGATTTTGTGCCACAGGTCACCGCCATCCTGTTTGCGGCAGGCATTGCGATGTTCATCTGCGGCATGATCCTGTCCAAACAGGTCATTCACATCCTGCGCGTGCCGCAATCCCTGTTCATGCCACTGATTGCTGTGCTTTGTGTGATCGGCTCCTTCGCACTCGGTCTGCATGTCTTCAACCTGTATCTGATGGGCATCATCGGCATCATCTCCTACTTCTTCATCAAGCTTCAGCTTCCCATCGCACCTTTGGTGATTGGGGTCATTCTTGGCCCAATGGCCGACACGGCCCTCAGAACCGGACTGAAGACGACGGATGGCAGCCTCTGGCCACTGGTTCAGCGCCCCATCTCGCTCATTCTGGTGCTGATCATTCTCAGCATCGTTTGCAGTCAGATCCCGTTCGTCAACAAGGCAATCCGGTCTCTGTTCGGAGCATTGAAGTCGATCTTGTCGCGCAAGGGAGCAGCCTGACCTTCAAAGGAACAAGCCGCACCCCAAGGAAGAGCGTGTGAAGGCGCTCTTCCTATCCAAACCTTGAAAAGCCGTCAGCGCACCGTCCTTTCGGAACGGCACAGGCTCCATGCGGCCTGCGTTAGGCGGAACAAAGACAGATGCAATCCTCAAACCATGCCTGAGATGGTTTGACAGCTGCTGCAAAAAGCAGGCTTAGAAACAGGAGATACCAGTGAAACTTGGACTTGGTAGCTACGCCTTCCGCTGGTCAATCGGGATCAAGGACCGCGTTCCCGCACACCCCATGACAGCCTTTGATGTTCTGCAAGCTGCGAGTGAGTACGGACTGGGCGTTGTCCAATATGCCGACAACATGCCTCTGGACCGCCTCAGCGAGGCAGAGCACCATCGCCTCTATGAGCAAGCCCAGCAAAAAGGCATTGCGCTTGAACTTGGAACCCAGAGTTTCCATGCGGAGGAAATCGAACGCTATCTGGCGATTGGCCAACGCCTCCATGCCCGCATCATGCGTGTCGCTCTGGATGCCGATGACGCGAAGATGCCGGTGTCTGATCTTGTGGACCAGATGCGCCCCTTGCTGGATACCGCACGCAAGGCCGGGATCCGCATTGCGATTGAAAATCACTTCAACTTTCCCTCGCCAAGGATGGTTGAGGTTCTGGAGGTGGCCAATGACGACACCCTCGGGGTTTGCCTCGACGTCGCCAATTCCATCTGTGCGGGCGAATGGCCAGAGGAAACCGTCCAGCTGCTGGCCCCCTATACCATCAATTTTCACCTCAAGGATTATGTCATCATCCCGGATGAGCACGGCGTGGGCTTCACCATTCAAGGGGTGCCGCTTGGACAGGGGCGAGCGCCCATTGCATGGATTCTCGACCAATTGTCCCATTGCGATCCCGACATGAGCGTGCTGCTCGAACACTGGCTGCCCTATGACATGGCAGCCAGCGAACGGCAGTGGCTCGACCAGACGGTGGCGGAAGCCAAGAAGGTTTTAGGAGGACGATGACATGAGCGATATCAGGACAAAGAAACTCATCAATGAGCCTGAAGGCATTATCGCCGAAGCCATTGAAGGCATGATACTGGCCTATCCCGACAGGCTGCGTGTGGAAGGTGCGACCGGACGTGCTGTGGTCGCCATCAACGGTCCGCGCGATGACAAGGTTGGCATCGTTGTCGGTGGTGGCTCAGGCCATGAGCCGATGTTTGCAGGCTATGTGGGACGCGGTCTGGCCGATGCGGCGGCGGTGGGCAATGTCTTTGCCTCCCCAAGCCCGGACCATATCATGGATGCAGCCAGAGCCGTGGATGGGGGAGCGGGTGTCTTGTTCCTTTATGGCAACTATACCGGCGATGTTCTCAACTTTGACATGGCCGTTGAGGAATGCGAGGCCAGCGGCATCCCTGCACGCTCCATCGCGATCCATGATGACGTTGCCAGCGCCCCCGCTGACCGGATGCAAGAGCGGCGCGGCGTGGCAGGCAACTTTTTTGTCTTCAAGGTGGCAGGTGCCGCCGCTGAACAAGGCAGCAACCTTGAGGCATGCGAGGCCATCGGACGGCATGCCCTCGCCAACACCCGCTCGATGGGCGTGGCGTTGACCGCCTGCTCCTTGCCCCAGACTGGCAAGCCCAATTTCGACATCGGCCATGATGAAATGGAAATCGGCATGGGGGTCCATGGCGAGCCGGGCATGCGGCGCGGCAAACTCAAAAAGGCCGATGAGGTCACCGACGAATTGCTCGACACCATCCTTGCCGAGATGCAACTCGAACGCGGCGATAGCGTTTCGGTTCTGGTCAATGGACTGGGCGCAACGGGTCAGTTGGAGCTCTTCATCCTTCATCGCCGGGTTGCCAAGCGTCTTGAAGAGCTGGGTATTTCGATCTATCGCAGCTGGGTCGGAGAATATGCCACCTCGCTCGAAATGGCTGGTGCATCGATCTCTTTGATGAAGATGGATGACGAGTTGAAAAGCCTGCTTTCCGCTCCGTGTCAGGCCCCTTGCCTGACCGTTGCCGGTGCCTTGGCCCCACAAGGCAAACACACCCCTAGAGCGTCTGAAGCCGTAGCCGGGTTCACAGCGATTGATCGGTCCAAGCTGATCACCAAGGGCCCGGTCACCCCGGTTATTTTCCGCGATGCCATGCTGTCCGTAGCGGCTGCCATAGCTGAAAATCGCGACTGGCTGTCAAAGCTCGACGGGGTGATTGGCGACGGAGACCATGGCGTTACCATGGATATCGGCTGGACTGCCGTCAAGCAGGCCCTTGCGGACAGTGGCGACGAGACGATCACCGACATTTCCAACCGGATGGCACGGGCGTTTCTGAACGCGGTGGGCGCATCCACCGGGCCTCTTTATGCCAGTGCCTTCAAAGCGGCTGCGGTGAAGGTCGAGGATCGATTGAATCTGGATGCCACCGGCATGGTGGCCTGGATCGAAGGCATCAGCACGGGCATTCTGTCGCGCGGTGGGGCGGCTGCCGGTGACAAGACGATGATCGACGCTTGGATCCCGGCGGTTGCGCAGGCGCAAACAGCGCTGCGCAATGGCGGCGATCTAATGGCATGTCTGGAAGCCGCCTGCAAAGGGGCAAAGGAAGGACGCGATTACACAGCCGGGATTGAAAGCAAACGCGGACGCTCCAAGAAGCTGGGCGCAAGATCCATTGGTCATATGGATCCCGGCGCGGCATCCGCCCACCTGATGCTGGTCGCCCTGACACAATCAATCCGTCAGGCGACGTGATGCCTGTCCCCGCAATCAGCTCCCTGACGCCCCCATCAGGGAGCTGATACGACCCTTTGGGCAATACTTGCCCGTGGCTTCTGCAAAGAGCTTATCATGAAGATCGCATATGACGGTTTCGGCCATTTCTACAATCAGCCGGTGCGCAAGATAAGGCTAGAAAACGACCATGGCATGTCGGTGGAGATCCTCGAGCTTGGCGGTATCATCACCTCCCTTCTGGTGCCCGATAACAAGGGGGACATTGCCGACATTGTGCTCGGCTTTGATGATTTGCCATCCTATGTGCGAGACCAGCATTATTTTGGCGCCCTGATCGGGCGGGTGGCCAATCGCATCGAAGGAGCACAGTTCCACCTGAATGGCGAGACAGTCCGGGTTGATGCCAATGCCCATGAGGCGAGACACTGTGTGCATGGTGGCCGATTTGGCTATCATCGCCGGGTCTGGCGCCTTCTATCATCGCAAGAAATGACCGATAGCGTCGCCATCACCCTGGGGCTGTTGGATGGCGACGGGGAAGAAGGATTTCCCCATTCGGTTGACGTGACAGCGCACTATCAACTGGACAATGACAATTGCCTGTCGCTGACCTTTGAGGCAGCAGCCGACGGCCTCACGCCAATCAACCTGACCGCCCACAGCTATTTCAATCTTCTGGGCCATGACACAGGGTCGATTGCAGATCACCGGCTGGATATCTTTGCCGATCATGGTCTGGAGCAAGGCGCAGATCGCGTGCCCACCGGTCGCCGGCTTCCCCTCTCGGACATGGGGCTCGCCCTTGATGGCCGACATTCGCTGCGCGAAATGGTGGACCACGGTCTGGCTTTCAATCACTCCTACATTCCGGATCGCTCGCTGACATCGCAACCGACTGCCACCCGGCGCATGGCACGGCTCGAAGCCGGTGGCCGGGCGCTCGAAATATGGTCAAACGAGCTGACCCTACATTTCTACAATGGGCACAATCTGGATGGGGTCAGGGGCAAGGGCGGGGCGATCTATCCTCCCTTTTCCGGCCTGTGTCTGGAGCCCAAAGGCTATGTCAATGCCATCAACCAGCCCGCCTTTCCCGCTCGACTGATCGATCGGAACACGCGCTACCAGCATCGCATCGAATATCAGTTTTCTCCCGGCAACCGAACTTAGGATCGGGATAGGGCAAGCGCCAGCCCATTCGATCATCCATTTTGCACCCAAATCGTAAGACATAGCCAGACATCACGTCTATAGTGAGGGCGCACTCGACCAGACAAGATCCCGCGGGACGATAAAAGACCATGCGCAAGCTTCCGTCTCTCAAAGCACTTCAGGCCTTTGATGCTGCCGCCCGGCTTGGCTCCTTTTCGGCTGCGGCCGAGGAAATGAGCGTATCGCCGTCGGCCGTCAGTCATCAGATCCGGGCCTTGGAAGTGGAACTTGGCGTGATGTTGTTTGAGCGCATCAATCGCACGATTGTCCTCACCGATCTTGGCAAGGCATTTGCGGACAGGGTCGGGCGGGGCTTCAGCGAACTTGAGGCTGCCTCGGTCGCCATCGGGCGCACCACACGATTTGACATTCTGACCATTCATTGCGCCCCCAGTCTGGCAAAGCAGTGGCTGATGCCAAGACTCAAACAATTCTGCAATGCCAATCCGGATCTGGATGTGCGACTGAATGCAACGCCCAACCCGATTAATTTGCTGTCCATCGAAGCTGATTTTGACATTCGTTTTGGGCACTTTCCCTCGCAACCGGGCGTGCGACGCATCGCTTTCCCGCCAGAAACCATGCTGGTCCTTTGCGCACCAGAACTGTTGAACGGCGATGTTCCGATCCGGGCACCAATCGATATGGCCCGACAGTCCCTGATCCATTCGGAACTCAATCTGTTCAGCTGGAACGACTGGTTCAAGGCAGAAGGCTTGTCCGATCTGTTTGATGAAAAGGGTTTGCGATTTGATTCCTCCTTCATGGCCATCGATGCGGCCGTCGACGGACAGGGCGCAATCCTTGAAAGCCACCTTCACGTGCAGAATGAACTGAAAAGCAAGCGACTTGTCGCGCCCTTCGGGCTCGCTGGCTATACGGTTCAAGGTCATAGTTTGAATTTCGTCCAGTCCAGAACCCGGTTGCCCAAGGTCGAAGCCTTCAAAAGCTGGATACTAGCAGAACTGGGCATTGACGATGGGAGTGAGGCATCATGATGCATCTCAGTTCGCGCCTGCCGCTCAAGGCCATTGTCTATTTCGAAGCCGTGGCGCGTCTTAGAACCCTGACGCGGGCGTCCGAAGAATTATCGGTTTCCTCCTCCGCAATCAGCCAGCAGATCAAGTTGCTCGAAAATTCGCTGGGCATTGCCCTGTTTCGCCGGGTGAAGCGCAATCTGGTTCTGACCGAAGACGGAGAACGCCTGTTCAAGGCCACCTCCGAAGCCCTATCCATCATTCGCAGAACCGAACGCCAGATCTCGCGGCGCATGCAGCAACGCCCGTTGATGGTGCGTGTGGCACCATCATTCGGAACCTTGTGGCTGACCAAGCGGCTGCCTGATTTCATTCGCGCCAATCCAGACATCGACATTCGCGTTGATGCCACATCCGAGTTGACCGATTTCGACAAGGAACAGGTCGATATCGAAATCCGCTATGGGCGTGAAACCATAGACCGACAATCCTCGCAATTGCTTGTTGAAGACACCGTGCTGCCTTTGTGCAATCAGGAAATCTATAGCCATTTCGCCTATCGGGACCCTGTCGAGGTGTTGCAATCCATTAGCCTAATCCAGTCGGTCAAATCGGACGTGTCTTGGGAACGCTGGATGGTCGAAAATGGTCTCAATGTCGACAATGCGGCACGGATACAGCAATTTGACCGCTCGGCGATGGCTATTTTCATGGCTCAGGAAGGGCTTGGCGTGACGTTGGAAAGCACCACATTGACCCATGATGCGATTGTCGATGGAAGCCTGCGGCCGCTCTTTCCGATGCTCAAACCAGTCCGCAATGCCTCCTATTGGATGATCTGTCCGAGCCATCATCTGTCTCGGCGCCCTGTCCATGAGTTCCGCGCCTGGCTGCTGGAGGAAGTCGCCCGTGACAAGGCGGCTCTCACCGAGTTGCAAGACCAGATGTTCCGCATTCATACGCTGGAATGACCGCACTGGTGTGAAGGAATGTTAGGGAGCGCCCCACCACCCAAGATGCGGACCAAGACACTCCGACAGCACATCAGAGGCAGCGAGGAATGGCAACATTGTCCAACTTCCGGTATACATTGCCGAACACTGAATCCACCATCGTCGGCACGAATTAACAAGCCATGCCGAAAAGGGCAGGACTCTGGGAGAGATCGGGAACCCGAATGGACAAGCTTTCCGTCATGCACGCCTTTCGCCGCATCGTCGAGCGCGGCAGCTTTGCCCGCGCCGCAGAGGATATTGGTGTCTCGCCCGCTCTTCTCAGTCGTGAAATCAAGTTGCTTGAGGAAAGTCTGGGGACCACGCTCCTCACGCGAACCACCCGTTCCATGTCGCTCACGGATGCCGGTCGTCTCTATTACGACGAGGCAAGCGGCATTCTTGATGCGGTGGCCCAGACCGAGACCCGTATTCGTGAGGGGGCAGGCGCGATACGCGGACATCTCAAGGTCAATGCATCTAGTTCCTTCGGGCAAACGGTCATTGCGCCGATGCTTCCGGCATTTCTTGAAGCCTATCCAGACTTGCGTCTGACCATGTCGATGGATGATCGGGTGGTGGACATGGTCGAGGGAGGGTTCGATGTGTCGATCCGCATCCGTTCCGTCATGCCGGATTCCGCGCTCGTGGCCCGCAAGATCGGCACGATGCATCAGCGAATCTTTGCGGCACCTGCCTATTTGCGAAAGATGGGCACCCCAGCCACCCCCCAAGACATCAGGCAACATCGGATCATCGGCTTCCTGCTGGCCGATCATTTGACCAATTGGGCCCTGCATGGACCATCGGGTCAGGCCAGCGTCGATCTCGACCCGCCTGTGCGTGTGGGCAACAGTTTGGTCTTGCGTGATCTTTTGATCGCGGGCGCAGGGATGGGAACCTTACCGGACTTTGTCTCCAAAGACGCTGAAGCGACGGGCGCACTGGTCCGTGTCCTGCCAGATTGGGAGCTTCCAGCACCGGAGATTTATGCAGTGACGGCTTCAAGGCTGGGCATGGATGCTCGGGTGACGGCATTTCTCGATCATCTCCGGGCCGCGTTGCAATCTTAGCATTCTTCAACAGGCGTAAAGAATGAAGTGACACAGGGTCGGTTTTTCCAACCCGGCTCCTCCCCCATTCTCTCGGGCATGGAAACCCAACCCCCGAGAGGATCCCATGACCAATATTCTTGTTCTTTATTACTCCAGCTATGGCCATGTCCGCACCCTTGCCGAGGCCGAGGCTGAAGGCGCCCGCAATGTGCCGGGCACACAGGTCGATGTGCGCCGTGTCCCCGAAACCGTGCCCGATGCAATCCGTCAACAAGCAGGATTCGTCGAAGACGATACCCCGGTCGCCAGTCCTGCCGACCTTGAACAGTATGATGCCATCATTTTCGGCACACCGACCCAGTTCGGCATGATGGCCGGACAAATGAAAACCTTCCTTGATCAGGCAGGTGGACTTTGGGCCCGCAACGCCTTGGTGGGCAAGGTTGGTGCGGTGTTTGCGTCAACCGGCTCGCAGCATGGTGGCCATGAGGCAACGCTGCTCTCGACGCAAATTCCGCTTCAGCATTTCGGCATGCTGATTGCAGGCATGCCCTACAGTTTTGCTGGGCAAACGACGGCCGACGAGATTATCGGCGGCGCCCCCTATGGGGCAGGCACCATTGCTGGCGGCGACGGATCGCGCGCACCGTCCGCCATCGATTTGGCCGGAGCCCGTTTTCAAGGTGCCCATGTGGCCCGGATCGCCCGAGCCTTGGCCGGAGCCAATCTTGCTGAGGAGGCTGCATGACGTCCTCGCTCACCATTGATTTCTTTCATGATGTTGTCTGCTGCTGGTGCTTCAACATTTCCTCGCGGATGCGCTCGCTTGCCGCCGAGTTCGACCTGACGGTTCAACACAAAACCTTTGTCCTGCAAGCCAGTCGGGCAGAAATGGCACAAAGATGGGGGTCGCCGGAAAAGGCCCGTGAGACGATCCTCGGCCATTGGTCGGTTTGTCGCAATGTCAGCGATCAACCCGACCAAGTTGATATCGAGGCGATGCGGTCAGCACCCTTCGACTATCCGCACGGCATGACCGCAGCGCTTGGCTGCAAGGCTGCCGAACGCCTTGGCGGACAGACGGCCCATTGGGACATGTTTGACCGGCTCCAGCGGGCCCATCTCTCAGAGGCGCGAAACATCGCTGATCCAGACACGGTGATACAGGCAGCTCGCACGCTCGAACTCGATATACCGGCTTTCATCGGCCAGCTTGAAGATCCGTCCACCCTAAAGGCTGTTGAAGCCGACCGGCAACAGGCCCGTCGCCTTCAGGTCCAGTCTGTACCGACCCTGATTGTCCGCGAAACCGGTGCCCGCCTCGTCAATGGGCCGCGCGACGATCTGGCCGCTCAATTGCGCACCGCGCTTCGATCAGTTGCTTGACAGGAGGTTCTATTGTTACTTTCCCTCTTTGGCCGCCGCAAATTTCACCCTCAGGGCCCGCAAAGACTGTCCCGTCGTGGCCTGCCCTTTCACCTGCTCAGATGAGCCACCGACAAGAAGATGAGAGCCATGTCACGAACAACTGACATTTTTCTAACGGCGCTCGCCCCGGCCATCTGGGGCAGCACCTATCTGGTGACCACCGAAATGCTGCCAGACGGCTATCCGATCACCGTCGCAGCTTTGAGGGCACTGCCTGCGGGCTTGATGCTGATTGCCATCACCCGTTCGCTGCCTCCCCGTCACTGGTTGGGGCGAACCTTCCTGTTGGGCAGTTTCAATTTCTCGCTTTTCTGGGTTCTTCTCTTCGTGGCGGCTTATCGCCTGCCCGGCGGAGTGGCGGCAACGCTTGGTGCTCTGCAGGCGATGATCGTCATTTTCATGGCGCGTGGCTGGCTTGGAACCCCCATCCGTTCAAGCGCGGTGGCTGCCGCCGCAACGGGTGTCTTCGGTGTGGCCCTGCTTCTCATTGGCCCTGATGCAAGCCTTGATCCGATTGGGGTCGCGGCAGGGATTGGTGGTGCAGCCTCGATGGCTGCGGGCACGGTCCTCAGTCGCAAATGGCAGCCGCCGGTTTCCGCGCTCAGTTTCACAGCCTGGCAACTGACAGCAGGTGGTTTGATTTTGATGCCGCTTGCCTTGGTGTTTGAACCGGCCCTGCCACCTCTGACCGCCTTGAATCTTGCTGGATTTGTCTGGTTGGGACTGATCGGGGCAGCCTTGACCTATGCGATCTGGTTTCGAGGAGTCGCTCGGATCGAACCCGGCGCGGTCTCGATGCTTGGCATGATGAGTCCGTTGACGGCGGTGCTGCTTGGCTGGGGGCTGCTCGGTCAGTCCCTGAGTCCGATGCAGATTGCAGGTGCCGTGATTATCATCGGCTCTGTCTGGGCGGGCCAACGGGCAAACCGCCCGCCGCCGACAAAAACGGCCCTGCCCCCGGTTTGTGAGCGCCCCGAGACCGCCTGATGTCTATCCCCGAAAGGAAGATTGCGATGTCTCTTCTCACTCCCACTCCGGATATGATCGCCAAGATCAAATTGGCCGGCTTGCTCTATCTGGTGGTGATCCTGACGGGACTGGGCGGAGAGCTTGGTCTGCGTGCCCCCTTGATCGATCTGGCAGATGCCGATGGCACAGCCGCCGCGATCCTCGGGGCACCGGGACAATTCCGGCTGGCCATTGCCGCCGACATCCTTATGGCACTTTGTGATGCCGGATTGGCAGTCCTGTTCTATTTGATCTTTTGCCCCATGGCACCGGCTCTTGCCTTGCTGACTATGATATTGCGATTGATCCAGACCGTGCTGATTGCGGTCAGCGTGATGGCATTGTTGACCGCATGGCTGATTTTAACCAAGGGCGATGACCTGACAAACGCGGCGCCTCTTGCCTTGATATTTCTGGATCTTCATGCCCATGGCTACGATTTGGGGTTGATTTTCTTTGGCGTCAACAGCCTTTTCATGGCAGTGCTTGTTTGGCGATCCGGGCAGTTTGCCAGAATTTTCGCACTGGGCCTCGCCGCCGCCGGTGGTGTCTATCTGGTCGGCAGTGGGCTGCGCTTCTTCGCGCCCGAATGGTCGACGCCCTTCACTCCGGTCTATCTGGTGACAATCCTCGCCGAGACGGCCTTCTGCCTGCGTTTGCTGTTCCAGAAGAAGAGGCCTTAAGCACGCGAGATTGGCTGAAAGATCATTCGATTGTGCCCTGGGCGGGCGGCCCAGGAGTGCGAAGATCAAACCCATTACAAACAGAGGAGGCAGGCCAACGGAGCGTGGCCTACCTCCTCTGATCGGTCACTTGGTGTGCGTTACCAAGGCTGGTTTGCTGGGCCAACGGTGAATTCGTTGATCGTGGTGTCTTCCGGCAGATCCAGAGCGAACGCAACGATGTCCGCAATGCGATCAGCAGAAATTCCATAGGTATCATACATACCCTGATAGGCTTCAGCGGTCGCTTTGTCGGAGATCGTATCAAGCAGCTCGGTGTTGATCGCAGCCGGATAGATGGTTGCAGTGCGGATGTTGGTGCCTTCCATTGCGGATTCCATGCGCACAACTTCCATGAAGGATTTGACGAACCATTTGGTGCCGCAATAAACGCCATTGCTTGGATAGGCTTTGAGGCCAGCAACGGAAGATGTTGCCAGAACATGGCCTGATTTTTGCTCGGTGAAGGTTGGCAGAACAGCGGCAACACCGTTCAGCACACCTTTGATATTCACATCAACCATCTGGTCCCACTCATCGGTCTTGAGAGCCGAGACGTTGGAGGCTGGCATGACACCGGCATTCAGGAAGATCGCATCGACCTTGCCATAAGTGTCCTTGGCAAGCGCCACGATGGCTTCATTCTGGGCCTTATCGGTCACATCCAGAACCTGATAAACCGCGTTACCTCCGGCTTTGGAGATGTCTTCGGCAATCTGCTTGAGCTTGTCTTCACGGCGGGCACCCAGAACGATTTTCGCGCCTTTGCTGGCCAGCAACTTGGCTGACGCTTCGCCGATACCGGACGATGCGCCGGTGATGATGACGACTTTATCCTTGATCATGATCTCTCTCCTCATATTCTCAAACCAGCGAACAGACGATGCTGTGCGTTTGATACAGACATGCGGCAAACAGAAACGACCCGTTTGCGTTGCTTCCAATATAATGGCACATCGACCGCCTGTTTATGGGGCTGTTTCCACAAACACTCATGATCAACACTCATCAATGGCTCGCCGATCTACGATAAATATCCTCCCCCTCGCACATGCAGGGTGATGCGCGAATGGGGC
The DNA here is from genome assembly GCF_005771485.1 of Cohaesibacter sp. CAU 1516. Classification (NCBI taxonomy): domain Bacteria; kingdom Pseudomonadati; phylum Pseudomonadota; class Alphaproteobacteria; order Hyphomicrobiales; family Cohaesibacteraceae; genus Cohaesibacter; species Cohaesibacter sp. CAU 1516. The sequence goes on from NZ_VANT01000006.1 coordinate 142,177, forward strand.
GATTTGCTGCCCCGCAGCGGCTATATATGAATCCTGCACATATGTGCTATCATTTCATAGCAATTATTCCGTGATAACAGCCTGATAGAATGGATTCCTCTTCAGGATCATTCTGTCTGAAGCCCCACCCCAGTCAGGCGCTTTGACAGCGAGCATTGGTCAGCATATGCCGGAAAAACAGGATACCTACCAAAAAGATCTGTCACGCGTACTGCGCGACAACATCACCGATCTTATTGCCTTGATGGCGGTTGCCGAAGAGCGCAGCTTCACCAAGGCGGCTGCCCGGCTGAATGTGTCTCAGTCAGCCCTGAGCCACACAATCAAGGCCTTGGAAGAGCGGCTTGGCCTGCGACTTTTGACCCGAACAACGCGCTCGGTCGCCCCCACCATTGAGGGCGAGGACCTGATCGCAACGCTGGCGCCATGCCTGACCACCATCGAAGACCGCCTGATCGCCCTGACCGACAGTCAGGGGGCGCCCAGCGGCACCGTGCGCATTGCAGCCACAGATTATACGATCGAGACCCTGCTTTGGCCCAAACTGGCCCCTGCCTTGAAAGCCAATCCCGAAGTCAAAGTCGAGTTTGTCATGGACTATGGCTACACCGATCTGGCGTCCGCCCAGTGCGACGCCGGGGTGCGTTATGGGGAACAGGTCAGCGATGGAATGATCTCCATGCGCATCGGACCCGATGAGCGGATGGTCTGCGTCGGATCGCCTGACTATTTTGCGCAATATGGCAGACCCGAGACCCCCACAGATCTCGACCAGCATGAATGCATCAATCTGCGCCTGTCGACCCATGGTGCGCTCTATGCTTGGGAATTCGAGGATGAGGACGGGCGCGAGCTGCGGATCAAGGTCAAGGGACAGGCCTGCTTTGATACGGTGATGCCGATCCATACCGCTTGCCGGGACGGCCATGGTCTGGCCTTGCTGCCGGAATTGCTGGTTCAGGCGGATCTCAAGGCGGGTAGACTGGACATCTGCCTGGGGGACTATTCGCCCTATTTTCCGGGCTTTCACCTTTACTATCCCAGCCGTCTGCGCAGCTCGTCAGCCTTTCAGGTTGTCCTCGATGCCTTGCGGCAACGGGACAAGTAAGGCGGGAAAAAGGAAGATTAATTAGCTCTGATCATGACTGGGATCACATCTTCAGTCATTAAGTTTGCCAACCGCATGCCCACCTTATTGAACGAAGCCCACAGCATCCAAGGCCTCTTACATAAGGATAGTGATTGATGAAAAGTCTCAAGACAATTGCAGCCGCCTCCACCTTCGCCATGATGCCTTTCAGCGCATTTGCAGAAGACGTGACCAAGACCTTCCCCAATGCCGTCGCCAAGGTTGCTCCTGCTTTGCAAGCCTATTCCGCGCAAGCCTTGGCCGGGTCCGTCTGGCAGGATGAAGCCTTGTCCAAGCGTGACCGGGCGCTGGTCACCTTTGCAGCCCTGTTGACCCGCCATGAAGCAGAGGCACTTGCCGATCATGCCGCCTTGGCTCTGGATGTTGGCGTCAAGCCGGCCGAGCTATCCGAGACCATCACCCATTTGGCTTTTTACACCAGCTGGGGCAATGCCATGGCGGCCGCCAAGGCGGTCGCTCCGGTCTTTGAAGCCCGCAACATTGCAGCCGAAGATCTGCCAGCTGCCGAAGTCGATCTTTTGGCACTGAATGAGGAAGCCGAGGCCGCTCGCCAGACCTTTGTGTCCGATACATATGGTTCGGTCAGCGCGGGGGTTGTGCGCGACACAGAACAACTGCTGTTTCTCGACCTCTGGCTACGCCCCGATCTGGCACCGCGCGACCGCAGCCTGATCACCGTCGCCGCCTTGATCGCTGCCGGGCAGCCCGAGCAAATGACGTTCCATCTCAACAGAGCCATGGACAATGGACTGACCAAGAGCGAAGCCGGTGCGGTTCTCTCTCATCTGGCTTTCTATGCGGGCTGGCCGAAAGTGTTCTCAGCCATGCCCGTCGCCAAGAAGGTATTTGAAGCCAGAACGGACTAACCGAGCACCACCTGCCAATCGGCCAAACCGAACTGGACCCTGTCATGACAATGGCCGGGTCCTTGGCCATTTGACCTCTGGCCAGCCACAGAAGCGCCACAACAGGGGCGCAACACAGGAATGGACGCATGAAAATCGCAATTGTCGGATCTGGTCGGATGGGCACAGCCCTTGGAACCATTTGGGCCAAGTGCGGCCATGACATCATCTTTTCTTATGCGCGGAGCGACAAACGGCTCGCGGCCTTGGCCGCTCGACTTGATGCCCGGTGGGCGGATGTGGCCAGCGCAGTTGAACAGGCGGATGCAATCCTGCTTGCTGTGCATTGGTCTCGCATTGAAGACGTGCTGTCGCAGACCGGTGCAATGACAGGCAAGATCGTGCTGAATTGCTGTGTGCCGCTCGATCCATCAGACAGCAGGCTGGTGCTCGGAACGGACAGGTCCGGCGCAGAATATCTTGCCGAACACCGCCCCGAGGCGGCTTGGGTCGGCTGTTTCAACACCGCCCCTTCCGAAAGCTTTGACGCTGTCTTTGCCCGCAGAGACCGGCAGCAACGCCCGCAAAGCCTCTGTTATGGCGATCATCCCGAAGCCAAACGGCAGGCCAAAAAACTCATTGAACAGGTGGGCTTTGACCCGGTCGATCTTGGTGACCTTGCCAATGCTCGCTTTGTTGAACCCTTCGCCATGGTGACGGCAGTTCTGGCCTATGAGCAGACCGGCGGACCGAACCTCACCTATCGATTTGAAAAGCTGCGGGACTGAACCCGCACAGAAAGGAAAGACCATGAAAATCATTCGCGGCGGCAGCGCCCCATCCTTTGCAGGACCAGAAGACTGGTTTACCGGCACGGTGCGTGTGGATCCTCTGTTTCAGGCCGAAGATCCCGGACGCGCGGGCGGAGCCCATGTGACCTTTGAGCCCGGCGCTCGCACCGCCTGGCACACCCATCCGGCAGGCCAGACCCTGATTGTCACCTTTGGCTGCGGTCGCGTACAGCGTGAAGGTGGTCCGATCGAGGAAATCCGTCAGGGCGACATTGTCTGGTTCCCGGCAGGCGAAAAGCACTGGCATGGGGCCTCACCGGAAACCGCCATGAGCCATATCGCAATACAGGAAAGCGTTGAGGGATCAGCGGTAACCTGGATGGAGCACGTCTCTGACAAAGACTATCAAGGCTAAAAACCACGCCAGACCAAACTTGGTTTCACCCAAACAAGGCGGACCGGGAAGCAATGGTTTCGCAATCCGCCTTGCTGCTGATCGACCCATCAGCGCCGAACGAAAGCTATCCGTCCCCATGCAAGCCACGACCCCTCAAAGACCCGAAATCATTTGCCACATGATCAGTTCGCTCGATGGTCGGCTGTTGCCCGACCGGTGGCAAGGCCTGCCTGAAGCGGCCATTGATCTTTATGAAGAAGTGGCTGAAAAATACAAAGCAGACGGCTGGATTGTCGGTCGCAAGACAATGGAAGCCTATCTGCCGACCGGACCCGCTGCCCTTGCGCCGCAGCCCGCAGCCAGCTCCGCCACTTTGACCTCCTATATCGGGCAAAGAGGCAACCGCCCCTTATGCGTGTGCTTTGATCGCACAGGCGTCCTGCGCCCACAAAGCGATGAGGTGGATGGCAGTCACTTGGTGTTGGTTCTGTCTACCGGGGTTAGTCAGGACCACGTCACAGCATTGGCTGCCAAAGGCATAACGGTCTTGTTTGCTGGCGCGGATGGAGATGATATTGCCGCAGCCCTGCAATCCCTCGCATATGCCTTTGGAAAGCAGTGCCTTTTGCTCGAAGGGGGCGGCATACTCAATGGAGCCTTTCTGGCCAAAGGCCTGATTGATGAAACCAGTACCCTGATCGTGCCCTATCTCGATGGTCAATCTGGCATTCCAACCATTTATGATCATCAGAAAGAAACACAAGGCCAGCTGGTTGAACTTGTGGGTGTCGAACGGCTCGATCACGGGGTCGTTTGGCTGCGCCATCATGTGAAGCACAGATGATTCCTGCCATGCGCCTCATGATGATTGGATTTGGGCGCAGGAGCCTTGCCGGTTCGATGATTGACGGCATGGCATAGACACAGGAACTGGTCGGTTATTCCGCTTTTTCATCGACATGCGCAGCGTCTAGAGGCGCGCAACCCAACGCGTGAAGATGCCAAGGCGAGGGCAGAAAGCTGTCCTCGCCTGATTGATTTTGAACCCGGACAGCTCACTCCGCGATTTCTATGCGCACCGGACCTTTATCCAGTTTAGACAATTGGGCCACGGTTCCTGCCTCAAATCGACCAAGCCGCACAAGCCCACGTGAATAGCCGAAATCACGATAGAAAATGGCCACATCGCCCCATGGCGCATAATAGGTGATATCGCCCGGGTCTGGATCAATCCCGTCTGGTGTGTCGGTCGTCGCAAGCTTTTGGGGCGGATAAAAGATCTTTTCAATCCCCGCATAATCTTCCAGCTCCACCTCCAGCGGCAATTGCTTGAGAAAATCTCTGCTGGCCGAATTGTCTTCGATCGTTGCCCTCAAAGTGGTTTCTCCAATGACAAATTGAATCTTCATGTCGTCTGCCGCTCCTTGTCCGCTCCACAAGACCAGTGGAACCAAAATCGTCAGCGCAGAATGGAGCCTTTGTCGGCGCAAAAATCTCATCACAGCGCATCTCCTGTCATCCGGAAAGAAGTCAAGAGAATGAGGCTCCCCGCCTCTTTCGGCAAGATCAAAGTCTCTCAAAACACTTATGAAGAGCACGCATGAATGTCATGGATGCAGTCTTCAGCCTGATCGAAACAGCCAATCAGCGCCATGGGCATAAACTGTGGGTTTCCAGAGCATCACGGGGCGACGGAAACCCAAAGTTAGCAGTTTACTGTTATCGACTAATTACAAAGTTGGCACATTTTAATGCGCTGACCTGAATCGAACCTTGTCGAACCATGCTGCTGATAAGCCGTTCGATGCCCAAATGCGACATGCCAACCGGTTGGACGCCAAAGGATGCCAACGAATGAATGAAACGCCATTCGGACCTATATTGCATCACGATGGATTTCTGCAAACTGATGGGAAGCAGCAATGAATCCCCTTCATTATAGACCGGTTCAGGACTATTGGCCCGTATTTGGTGCCTTGATCTTTCTGATCGCCATGACGGTCGTTGCGTCTCATATCAACGAAACGCACAAATCGATGCTGTCGCTCGCAGACCAGAGCTTTCTGACGTCGGCTCAGAAAAAGGTCCAAGATGTCGAACTTCATTTTGACCGCTTGAAGCAGACAGGGGAGCGCATCGCGGCGTCTCATTCCGTTGAAAGCTACATAACCGGCAAAAAGAGCGAAGACGGAACCGAACAGGTCCTCTCAAAGAGAATTGACGAAATCGAGCAGCGTTTCAATCGCTTCCTGAGAAACTCAAACTCGCTCGAATACAACGTCTTCAGCTATCTTGCTTTCATTGATCGCGACGGCACACTGATAGCCAGTTCGGGCCACGCACAATCCCGCAAAACTTGCGGCGAGGCCACGTCAAAATTCGAAGCCAAGGTCAGTCTGGACTTCGAGCATCGCTTTGTCGTTGCGACCGCCCCGGTTTACCACCGCGCCGCCTATCAAGGCTGTATTCTGACACTCAGTGCCTTTGATGAGGTTCTTGATCTGCTGCAGCCCAGCCTTTCGGAACCCGACATCTTCGCTCATTTGGTGATGGATGATGGCCAGCTCATTATAGGCTCGGATGAAGTGGCTGCCTCCCACGGCGTGCATCTGAACGCCGATATACTGACGGCACATAGCAAGAAAACAGTCCTGCATGATCTCCAGCTAGCCGAAGGACGTGGCAAGATGGTGGGGGTTTCCGTGCCGCTCAGAAATATGGCTGCATCCATGCACATGCTGCAGCCCGCATCCGGGTTTGCTGGGGGGGCCTTGTCGGACAATTTCGCTCTGCCGCTGTTGGGATTTTCCTGCTTCATGCTGATCTTTACGATCGGCATTAATCATCTGAGAATAAAGAACAACCGATTGAAAACCGAGTTCGGCATCATCAGAGAGCAGAGCCGGTTGCTTGCAAGGAAAAACAACAAGCTCTCCAGAGAGATCGAGCGCAGAAAGTCGGCGGAGGCAGATTCGCGCGAAAAGGCGCTTGAGCTGGAATCGCTGAACACGGATCTGCAAATTGCAGCCACCGCATTCGAGAGCATCGAAGGGATGGCAGTGATCGATACGAAGAAAACAATTCTCAAGGTGAACTCAGCGCTGCTGGACATGCTGCAAACTGATGAAGCCACGCTCTTGAACAGACCCATTCTCGACTTGTTAGACTACACTCTGGAATTAGAGAATGCATTCTCCGAAGTCTGGGAAACCTTGGAAGCCAGACAGGGCTGGCAAAGAGAGGTTCAGGTCAGAAACAAATCCGGTGATAAAATTGAACGTTGGATGGCGGTCTCTCCGGTTTTGAACAAACACGGCAATCCAACCCACTATATTCTCACTTTCTATGACCTGTCGGCGCAAAAACAGGCAGAAGACAGAGTGCGCCAATTGGCATTCCATGACCAGTTGACCGACTTGCCCAACCGTTCCCTGCTGATCGATCGCTTGCAGCTTGCCATGAAGGCCAATGCACTGAAGGGCACCTATTCAGCGGTAATGTTCCTCGATCTTGATAACTTCAAGACCCTCAATGACACCTTGGGTCATGATGCAGGGGATGAACTCCTCATTGCCGCCGCAAGACGACTGCAAGCCAGCGTCGGAAAAGAGCAAACCGTCGCCAGATTCGGTGGAGATGAATTCGTCATCTTGATGCCGAAGCTCAATGGCCAAACGGCCAAAGAGGCTGCTCTGGATGCAGAAATCTTCTCATTCAGTATATTGGACGCTTTTGAGCAGCCATTCCAACTTGCCGGCGTCGCACATCGCTGTACGACAAGCATCGGCATCGCAACATTTGGCCCGGAAGTAAAAACCTATGAAGACATCCTGAAGCATGCCGACATTGCCATGTATCAGGCAAAGAGGGACGGGCGGAATGCCGTGCGCTTCTATGACCCCGCACTTCAGGAAAACCTGTCGCACAGGATGCGGCTGGAACGAGATCTGCGAACAGCCGTCAAACAGCAGGAATTGACGCTATTCTACCAGCCTCAGGTCAGTTTCCAAGGCGCGGTGACCGGCGCAGAAGCGCTGCTACGCTGGAAGCATCCTGAACTGGGCTATGTGTCGCCCGCCGAGTTCATTCCCATAGCGGAAAGCTGCGGACTGATACCGGAGCTGGGCAACTGGATTCTGGATACCGCGTGTCAGCACCTGGCTGAATGGCAAAACAATCCGGACCTGCGCGATCTGACACTTTCAGTCAATGTGAGCGCCATTCAACTGCATCATTTCAACTTTGTCGATCAGGTCCTGACAAGGCTGGCAAAGCACAAGGCTCCCGCCACCAAGCTGAAGCTTGAAATTACGGAAAGCCATCTGGTGGACAATGTCGAAGACGCAATCACCAAGATGGAACAGTTGCGCCAACAAGGAGTCCGTTTCGCGCTTGACGATTTCGGCACCGGCTACTCCTCGCTCTCCTATCTCAAGAAGCTGCCTCTTGATCAATTAAAGATCGATCAGAGCTTTGTCCGATCGCTACCCTGCGAACCGAACGATGCCGCCATCGCCAAGATGATCGTCGCGTTGAGTGAAACGCTTGAACTGTCGGTGATCGCGGAAGGCGTTGAAACGGAAGAGCAGCGCGATTTTCTCCACTCCGTCGGCTGTGACGACTATCAGGGCTTCTTTTTCGCCAAACCATTGCCACATGACGAATATGTCGAGTTTGCCTCTCTCTTTTCAGGCAAGTCACCCCATCAGACTGATAGCGCGAACCGCGCTGCCAGTTGATCAGGTGGAGCCGAGGATGCAGGCACCCCCGGCAGAGCAATCTAGGCCCTTCCAACAAAAGCACCCGTCACCGCCGGGTTGCCCGTCCCTCACGTTTTCGGCTTGCCATAACCGAAATCCGTGAGAATGGCGAACAGGCTTGGCACCAGGAACAGAGACAGGACCGTGGCCGTCAGCAAACCGAATGCAAGGCTGTTGACGAGCGGGATGAGAAACTGCGCCTGCGTACTGCTTTCTGCCAGCAATGGCAACAACCCGGCAATCGTGGTCATTGACGTCATCACCACGGCTCTGAAGCGGGCTTTTGCGGCCTGTTTGGTCGCGTCCATCGGGTCATGCCCGGCTTCCATTTCCCCATGTATGAAGGAGACCAGAAGGATCGAATTGTTGACCACCACCCCCGACAGGGTCGCCAGACCGACAAGACTTGGAATGGAGATGTCCAGTCCCATTGCCAGATGCCCGAGGACCATGCCGATGGCCCCAAGAGGGATCGCGGCAAGGACAATGATCGGCAAGACATAACTCTTGAACTGGAAGCTGAGCAGAATAAAGACAAAGGCAAGGCCAATCAGGAAGTTGGTCCGCAAGGAGCTGCCCGTTGTTGACGCTTCTTTGCCCTGACCGTTGAAGGCCATGGACACACCGGGATAGTTCTTCTTCAGGGCCGGAGCGAACTTGCTCTTCACCTCCATCATCAATTCACGCGCATTGACGATGTTGGGCTTGATCGCCCCGATGACAGACACGGTACGCATGCCATCGACACGGTTGATGCGCGCATAGCCGCGACTTTCGGTGACATCAGCCACCGTGGCCAGAGGCACCTTCGAGCCGTCCGCGGCGGTTACATAGATCGCATTGATGCCACCACGGCTGTCAATTGCGCCATCGGCAAGCCGCACACGCACATCAACACCATAGCGACCGGTCTGAACCTCAAGGCCAGTATTGCCCTGCACGATAGAGCGCAATTCTTCTGACACGCCCTTGCCCGTCAGCCCAAGACTCCCCGCATCGTCATGCAGCTTGACAACATATTCAGGCTTGCCAGGACGCAGATCATCAAGCACATCGACAACTCCGTCATAGCCATAGAGAAAGACCTTTAGATCATCGGCCGCTTTCTTGATTTGCTCCAGATTGCCGCCCCGCAGACGCAGATCGATGGCATTGCCAGCAACACCGCGCTCCTTGTCGGTGAATTTCATGGCAAGGCTCCCCGGTACAGGTCCGGTCAGTTTCCGCCAACTCGAAAGCATCTCCTGCAAGGAGCCTTTGCGTTTCTGCGCTCGGATCAGGTCGGCACTGATGGTCGCCTGATGCGGCCCTTTCTCATGAGAGTCTGCATTGACCCCATAATAGACCAGAATATTGTTGACCAGATCGCGCTGTTCGCTCTGCAGGGGTTTGAACTTGTCATTGACCTTCTTGAGCGCTGCAACAACCTGCTGCACCGCCACTTCGGTCTCCGCAAGCGGCGTTCCCTGTGGCATCAGAATACGGGCCTGAATGGTATCGCTTTCCAGTTTCGGGAAGGAACGGAATTTCAGCATCCCACTGGAAAAGGCCCCGTAAGACAGGATCAGCATGGCAAGGATCAGCCCGGTGGTCAGATAGCGCCAGGATATCGCCCAATCGATCATTCGGCCAAAGACCCCATTGCGAAAGCCTTCGAACCCACGATCAAAGGCGGCGTGGAACCGAGATGGCTTTCTCTCTCCCTGTTTTTTGAGAGAATGATACAGATGGGACGGCAGAATCAGGAAGGCCTCGATGAGACTGATTGCCAGCGTGATGACAAGGATCACCGGCAGGACCTTGAGCACCGCCCCGATTTTACCGGCCATCAGAGCCAATGGGCCGACAATCAAAATCGTCGTGAGGAAGGACGAAATGACGCTTGGCAACACCTGCAAGGTGCCTTTCACCGCCGCATCCAGTTCATCTTCGCCCTTTTTGAGACGCGCGCCGATATTTTCCGAAATGACGATGGCATCGTCCATCAGCAAGCCAGTCGACACGATCAGCCCGACCATGGTCATGGTGTTGAGCGTATAGCCCAGCCCCTGCATGGCAAAGATGGCCCCGAGAAAGGAAACCGGCAGCCCCATCGCCACCCAGAAACTGTAACGCAGCGAGAAGAACAGCCACATCACCAGAAAGACGAGCGCCAGACCCTGAAGGCCATTCTCGGAAAGGATGCGCAACCGATCCACAATGTTGGGGGAGACATCCTGAGAGATGTTGAGACTGACGCCCGGAGGCGCCATGGACCGTTCATTTTCCAGAATGGTATCAATCAGCGCCTTGACCTTCAGGGTATCCTGTTTGGGGGTCTTGGCAATTTCGATCAACGCGGCACGCTGGCCGTTGAACGTGACCTTGTCTTCGGCAAATTCAAACGCACGGGATAATGCTGCAATATCCTTCAGGCGCACCACACCACCATTGGCCGAGCTTTTGACGACGATATTGGCAAATTCGCGCGGTTTTCTGCGCTGGTCGGCATAGCGCAGAACCAAATCACCGCTTTTGGTCTCCAACGTACCCGATGGCAAGTCGACACTCTGGGCCTTGATGGCAGACGTGACGTCATTGATGCTCATGCCCAGATCCCGCAGCGCGGCTTCGGACACGCGAATATCAATCACCGGATCAGAAAACCCCTTCAGGGTTGCCTGAGCGATCTGCTTGTTACGCATCACCCGCGAGAGGACCTTGTCGGCATAGGCAAACAAACCGCCCGGATCATCGATGCCCGTGATGGCAATCGTCGAAATGGTTGCAGTCCGCTCCATCTTGGTGACTGAGGGCCGTTCAACATTGGCCGGGAAGCCGGTTATGGCTTCGATTTCGCTCTTGATGTCATTGTAAAAGGTATCGAAGTCCCGCCCCTCGATCATCGTGACCACGCCAATGGCCAGATTTTCCCGTGCTTCACAGGTCAGTTCCAGCTTGTCGGGAATGACCCCGAGGGCTTCCTCGACGCGCAAACAGATCGCCTCTTCCACATCGAGCGCCGTTGCCCCCGGATAGGTGACGCGCACTTCCACCTGCGTCGGATCAGTGATGGGAAAGGTATCCCGTTGCAGCTTGGGCAGCGCCAGCACGCCGACAAGCAGGATTGCGACCATCAGCAGATTGGCTGCTGTGGGATGCTTTGCAAAATAGCGGATCATGATTATTTTGCCCCTTTGCTTGGCGCTTTGCCAGAGGCTTCTGCCATCACGCGTTCGAGCAATTTCTTGTCAGGCTTGGGTCCCACCAGCATGCCGTCGACAGGGGCGGGCATATCGGACACGATGACCTTCTCCTTTGGCTCCAGACCAGACATCAAAACGGCGATGTCTCCCTGAATATAGGCCACCTTGACCGGCTTGAAGCGAAGGCGCTTTTCCGCATCGACCACCATCACCTTGCCCTTGCGAATGGCAGAGGCCGGGAGCGCGAACATGTTCTTTCTCGGCATCCCCTGAAGAATGACCTCGACCGCAGTATCCGTCACCAGAGGCGGTTTCTGCCCCGGGCTGGCCTGCCCATAGGGGTCCTGCACGGTCAGCACGATCCCCCGCGTTCGGGTTTTGGGATCCATCGCCGCAGTCACGCGGTCAACCCTTGCCTCCCAAATGATGTCGGACCGGGGTGTATGCAGAACCACCTTGGCTTTCATGGCCTTGTGACGGTTGGCATCCGCTCCCTGCTGAGAAGACAAGGCATTGAGTGGTGCACCGACTTCGCCCGCTTTTCCGATCAGGGGACGCAACGCCCCGATTGGCAATTGTGCGACAATCTCCGCAACAGCAATGCCATCTCCTGAAAACAGCTTCTGCCCTTTATTGACATATTGGCCCACCGAAATATCAACCGACGACAATCGCACATCAAACGGCGCCTTGAGCTCGGTGCGCTTAAGGTTGAGCAGCGAGATCTCGCGTTGCTGCTGGAGAACTTTACCTTCCGCTTCGTTGAGCTTCAGGGTGCTTTTGAGCGTCTGAACCTTGGCATCTTGAGTCAGCAATGCCCGTTCTGCAGCATCAACACCAGCCTGCGAAGTCGAGCCGCGCGAAAGCAGGGATTTCTTTCGGCCCAGATCATCCTCAAGCAGAGCCAAGGCTCGTTGTTCGATTTTCAACGAAGCCGCAATTGTGTCCGTTTTGGTGTTCAACGCCTCGATCTGGGCCTCGATCTGGGCGAGCGCCAGTTCATATTCCCGCTCGTCGATTTTCAAAAGGCTTGCGCCTTTCGCAATGAGCAACCCATCCCTCAGACTGTCTGCCGTCCAGATAACCGGACCGGCCACCTGCGCCACAGCGTCCCATTTGCGATCCGGCTGCACCTTGCCATAGGCCGACACGGACGGGACAACCGTCATTGGCTTGGCACCAATGACTTTGACCGGCGTCGGCTTTTCCTTCCCTTGCGTTGCGACTTGAGGAGATTTGGCCGATTGCCCGGACAAAACGAAAAGGCCGATTGCGAGGGCCACCGGAGGAACAATCAGGAGTTTTTTCAGGATACTCATATCGAAGCTCTTTGCGCAGCTATGGAAGGGAAAACCGCGTGCCCGCGATCATGTTTATTATTTCGAAAATACTGTAACAGAAAATTTAGCTCAAGATACAAAGCGTAACGAAGCGTATCGCTTTGTAATCAAATGTCAGCCCAAAGCATCATGTGCGCTGGACAAAATAAAATAATTGCGAATAAATGAATATTAGGACCCCAACCCCAGAGACCGGACAAACCATATGACCAACAAACTCGGACCTGTTGCCCTTTTGGCAGCAATCTGCCTTTCAGCCCCCGCCGCCGCACAGAGCGGCATCGCGCTTTATGAAGACAATTGTGCTGCCTGCCATGGCGGCTACGAAATGGGAGATGATCGTGTTGCTCCGCCGATTTTCGCGGTTCAGGGCCATTACCTCTCGGCCTATCCGGACAAGACCACCTTCACCAAAGCCATTGTGGCATGGGCAAAGGACCCAAGTCTGGCCCGCGCCCGCATGCCCGGCGCCATTCGTCGGTTCGGCTTGATGCCAGCGGTCGAACTCTCCGATGAGGATGCGGCAAAAATCGCAGAATTCATCTATGACGGTCAGTTTGATCGCCCGGGATGGTATGCCGATCACTATCGTCAAGAGCATGGCAAGGCGCCCAAATGATCGCCGAACCATCAGCTTGGTCAAAATGACGCAGCATAACCATGCATATGTTTGTCATTTTTGACTTTCGTATAATTTCTTCACAGAGATGCATCCTGTTTGCTAACACGGAATCAAATCTGATGAAGGGGGAGCCGGTCCAAACCGGCTTCTTGATCTGACAATGCAATCCATACGCAAGGACATGTTGGCCCTGTGCATCACGCTGATCGCGCTGATCAGCCAGATGTTCTTTGGCATTGTTCATGCGACATCGATCTGGACCGCAGCCGCCGGCCCGATCGCTCAGGTTGAAGTCGGGTCCGTTGCACATAGTTTCCTTCAGATTTGTTCTGCCGGTGGTCTCGTCACCCTTGAGGGCGAGACCGAGGGCTCTGGAACCTTTGATCCAAGCCTCTGTTCTGTCTGTTCTTCTGCTGTCGCCTCTCCCACACTGGAAGGCGAGCAGCCGGTTCTGCCGACGGCACAGCAGGTCTTCACAACAGTCTCTTTCAAGTCCGGTGACCAAATTGGCACACCAAGGCTGGCGCAGGCCAACTTCGCTCGCGGTCCTCCTCTCTTTTCCTGACATTGATGCAAGGCCAGACCAACTGCACCCATTTCCCATGGGCGCATGCGCCAGATATTGAGCCATCGTCGGCTATTGCCCGCGGTTGGTCTTGCCTTTCCCTTCATTCCGTTTTGAAAAGAGAGACCAACTCATGAACCGTCGTACCCTTTTGACCTCGGCAGCGCTCGCCCCTGTTGCGCTGGCCCTGTCCTCCCTCGCCGCCTCTGCCAAGATGGTCACCCCTTGGGAGTGGACCCGCAAGAATGGCGTCACGGGCCATATGCAAAAAGACCCCGATCCGACCGACAAGGAATTCGAGAAATATCCGCGCTGCACCTATTGCGGCATGGTGCGTGAACAATGGAGCCACTCGCGCCATCTCATTCAGTATGACGATGACTCGACCGAGGGCACCTGTTCGATCCATTGCGCCTCCTTGTCCATCGGCCTCAATATGGATCGTGCACCCAAAAACATCTGGGTGGGAGACGCAGGATCAGACGCCGAGGTCAAACCGTTGATCAAGGTTGAAGATGCCCACTACGCCCTCGACCCCTCCAAGCCCGGCACCATGTCAGCAACGCGCAAATGGGCCTATGCCGACCCGGCCAAGGCTGCTGCGGTTGGAGCAGAGCGCGTGGTGCCTTTCGAACAGGCGCTGGAAGCGGCTTATTCCGACATGGCGAAAAACACGCTGATGATCCGCAAGCGCCGGGCTGAGAAGCGAGCCCACATGGCCAAGAAAATGAAGATGATGAAAGACAAGGCCAACTAAGCCACAACCTCCATCATCTTGATGGAATGGAGGACAAGCCAACGGCGGAGTGAGCCCCGTCACGGCTTGTCCTTTATTCGCATCCTCTTGCCGCGGGAGCGCGCCAATGTGCACAAGACCCAATCTGACCAGACGCAGCCTGATTGCCGCCGGGTTGTCAGCGCCAATGATGCTGCACGCAGCAAAGGCATCGGCCTCCGAGCTGCTTTTCACACCCTTTGGCACGCCTATGCCGCATGATCGCGACGCCTGCCCGGTTTGCGGCATGTTTCCCGCGCGTTATCCAGACTGGATTGCGACGGTGCTCTACAAAGACGGCCATGCCGACCATTTCGACGGAGCAAAGGACCTGTTCAAATATCTGCTCGATATGGACAAATATGCCTCGGGGCGCAAAAGGGAAGACATCCTGCATGTGGGCGTAACGGACTATTATGCAATCGAGCGGATAGACGCCCGTAAAGCCCTCTATGTCATAGGCTCCGACATTTTGGGACCGATGGGCCATGAACTTGTGCCCCATCCGGATCGCTATGATGCGGATGAGTTCATGAAGGACCATCAAGGCAAGCGCATCCTGACCTTTGGGGATGTGACGATGGATCTTCTGCTTGGCCTGGACAACGGGGAGTTCCGGCTCAAATGACCCTTCGTCCATCCCTCGCCATCGTCTCCTTGCTTTGCGTCCTGACGGTCCTGCTTGGTGCAGCCCTGCTCCATGCCGGCCTGTCCCCCATGCGCCAGCAACATGCAAGCGGCCCGGTCCGACAGTTAGGCTTGAGCGATCTCGCGCTGTTCACCGAAGCCCGCTACACACGCCACCCGACCATGGCCGACCTTCACACCCCCTTTCAGGATCATCCGGTCTCTATTGATCACTTTCCCACCGGCTCACTGGTCGGACCGCCACAGCATCTGCGACAGCTTGGTGGACAGATGACAATCGAGGGAGTGTTAAGACCATGACCCATTCTCCTCTGCGGCGACAGTTGAACTTGATCGACTTCACACTCGCCGCGATGCGCCGACGCCTCGGGCGCAACGCCATTCTCTTTGTCGTTTATGTGCTCGTTATTTTTCTCCTCGCCTCCGTCATGTTCTTCTCCCATGCCATCCGGCGCGAAGCGTCTGTGATGCTTGCCGACGCCCCGGAAATCACCATCCAGCACCTTGTCATGGGGCGTCACGATCTGGTGCCCCTCTCCTATCTCGACAAGATAGGCAAGATCCGCGGCGTTCGATCGGCAGAGGGGCGGCTCTGGGGTTACTATTATGACCGGGGCACCAAGGCGAATTATACCCTGATGGTGCCGGGCAAGAACGCAACAAACCTCAAGCTGGAGGAAGGCCAAACCATTCTTGGCGAAGGGGTTGCCCGTCTGCGCAAGGCCCAAAAAGGGCGCATACTGGCTCTCAGCTCACCGACAGGCAAACCGCTTGTCATGCGCATCAAGGACATTCTGACCAGCGACAGCGCTCTGGTCACCTCTGATCTGGTGCTGGTCAGCGAAGCGGACTTCCGCAAGTTTTTCAACCTGCAGCAAGATGTCTATACCGATCTGGTCCTCAGCGTACGCAATCAGCGTGAAGTCGCAACGATTGTGGGAAAAGTATCCTATCGTCTGCCTGATGCCCGCATCGTCACCCGCAGCGATGTGTTGCGCACTTATGAGGCCATTTTCTCCTGGCGCGAAGGCTTGCTGCTGGCCCTGCTCGGCACCTCGATCATTGCCTTCACGATTTTCGTCTTTGACAAGGCGTCGGGTTTGTCCGGAGAAGAGAGACGGGAAATCGGCATATTGAAAGCCATTGGCTGGGACACCGGAGACATTCTGGCGATGAAAGTCTGGGAGGCAGCACTGCTGTCCGGCCTGTCCTTCCTGACGGGAACATTGACAGCCTATGCTCATGTCTTCCTGTTTGACGCTGGATTGCTCAAGCCGGTCTTGCAGGGCTGGGGCGTGCTCTATCCCGACTTCACCCTTCCCCCCGCGATTGATGGCTTGCAATTGGCGACGCTCGCCTTTTTCACCATTGTGCCCTTCACGGCCGCCACCATTGTGCCGATCTGGCGGGCCGCCATCACAGACCCGGAACAGGTGATGCGATGATCACACTTGAAAATGTGTCCAAGTCCTATAATGACGGCCAGCCAAACGAGGTCCGGGCCGTCCAGTCTGTCTCCCTGTCCCTCCCCCTCAACCAGACGACTGTCTTCAAGGGTCCAAGTGGCTCTGGCAAGACGACCCTTCTTAGCGTGATCGGCTGCCTCGCGCGGCCGACATCAGGTCGCGTGCATCTGAAAGGAGAGCTGATTTCCGGGTTGCCCGAGAAGTTCATGACCGACATTCGCCGTCAGACATTCGGCTTCATCTTCCAGCGTTTCAATCTCATTCGCGGCATGACGGCCCTTGAGAATGTCATGGCCCCGGCCTTGCCACTGGGGCTTGACCATGGAGCACTCAAGCGAAAAGCGATGGATTTGCTCACCCAATTGCGACTTGATCACCGCGCCTCTGCCCCATCCGAGCTTCTTTCCGGCGGCGAAGCGCAACGGGTCGCCATTGCCCGTGCGCTGATCAACGATCCCGCCATCCTCATTGCTGATGAGCCGACCGCCAATCTCGACACCACCCTCACTGCAGACTTTCTCGCCACCATGGACACGCTGCGTCAGGCAGGCAAGACCCTGTTGATGACCAGTCATGACCCACGCATTTGGCAGGCCCCGTTGGTCGACAGGATTGTCAGCATGGAAGATGGGGCCGTTGTCGAGATCGAGCTCGGAACCAAGACGGGACATGCGCCATCATGATTTTTCAAAGCACGATTCTGGCGCTCTTGCTGGTGGCGAGCCTTTCCAGCCTCATCCTGCTCTGGGCGGCGCATTTTTCCTATCAGATCCTCCAGCGTTGGAATCTGGACAGCGGGTTGGCGCAGCAAATCCGGATGGAACGCAAGACCTACCTCGTCTCCACGGCGCTGGCTTTCGTCATGGGGATCGAGCTGATCAGCCTGTTGCTGTTTGTCTATAATGCGGACCGGATGGCGGTGATGTTCACCGGCGCCATGTGTGCGGTCGGCACCCTCAATGTCAACGCCTATGGTTTTCCGGCCTTGCTGTTCAAACTGGCAGCCTTTTTCGGGGCCTTTGTCTGGCTCATTCTCAACAAAGTGGATGGCAAGGGGCGCGATTATCCCCTCACCCGTTTTAAATATGCCTTCCTGATTGGATTGGCCCCCGTGATGCTCGCCAGTGCCGGGCTGCAACTGGCCTATTTCCTCAATCTGGAAACCGAAGTCATCACCTCCTGTTGCTCGCGCCTCTTCACCCCGGAGGTGTCCGGCCTTGAAGCCCAGCTGGCATCAATGGATGCCGAGTTGGCTTTGTGGCTGCTCTATGCCGGTCTTGGTGTCCTGACCTTGCTGGCAACGCTTGGGCTGTGGCGATCCCGCCTGTCTGCCCTCTATGCTTTTGTCAGCCCTTTCTATTTTCTAGCGGCCATCACGGCGATCATCTCGGTGATTGCCCCCTACATTTATGCCCAGCCGCACCATCACTGCCCGTTCTGCATCCTCAAACCTGAATATGACTTTATCGGCTATGGGCTTTATCTCAGCTTGTTCATTGGCACCGGTTTCGCCTTGGCAGCGGGCTTTCTGTCTTTGCCCATCAAGGCCACACGGGCCGCAAGCCTGACATCTCACCTGCCGCAAGCTGTCTCACGCTATATCGGATATTCAATCGCCGCCTATCTGACCTTTGGTGCCCTGTGTCTCTTTGCGATCTGGACGTCCAATCTACGGCTCTTTGGCTAAATGACCTTGCCCGGTGCAGGCAAAGGTGCGATGTCACATTATCCGCCCTGTTCTCGCAGGCACTGTCATTCTGGGGGCCATCATGAAGATTCACATTCTCGACGACTGGTTCGACACCTTGAAAACGCTGCCATGCTTTGGAAAGCTGGACCAGCATCAGGTGACGGTCTGGACAGACCATGTCGAGGATGAGGCCCGTCTGGCAGAGCGCCTCGGGGAGGCCGACATGTTGGTTCTGTTCCGGGAGCGAACAAATATCACCCGCGCCCTGATCGAAAGACTGCCCAATCTCAAACTGATCAGCCAACGGGGCGCTTACCCCCATATTGATGTCGAAGCCCTGACCGAAAAGCGCATATTGCTATGCTCGAAAAAGCCCGCCAATGAGCCGAACTACGCAGCGGCCGAATTGACCTTTGCCCTCATTCTGTCCGCCATGCGGCAATTGCCCCAGCAAATGGCATCGCTCAAGGCCGGACACTGGCAAATGGGTGTCGGCAAAGGCCTGCGGCACCGGACCCTTGGATTGTATGGCTATGGCAAGATCGCCAAGGCTGTCGCCCACTATGCCCAAAGCTTCGGCATGAAGGTGGTTTGGTGGGCGTCCGAGGAAGGCCGGGCACGGGCCTTGAAAGAGGGTCAAATGGTTGCAGCATCCCGGCAGGCCTTTTTTGCCAACAGCGATGTGGTGTCCCTGCATGTGCGCCTGACGCCTGAGACACGTGGGCTCATCACCGCCGATGATCTGGCCGCAATGAAACCCGACGCCCTGCTGGTCAACACGTCCCGCTCAGGCCTCATGCTGCCAAATATACTGCTTGAGGCGCTCAAGGCCGGTCGCCCCGGCATGGCCGCTGTCGATGTCTTCGACAAGGAGCCTGTCACGGATCCCGATGATCCGCTGCTCTGCCACCCCAATCTCATTGCCACTCCGCATATCGGTTTTGTCACCGAGGATGAGCTAGATATCCAGTTCGCGGACATCTTTGATCAGATCAACGCCTATGCCAACGGGGCACCTGTCCACATGATCAACCCTGAAATATGGCCTCAAGTGCAGCCCGATTGAGCAATCCTGCCCACTCTGACGAAACCCAATTTCAGGCCTCTGGTCAAAACGCAATCAGGCTTCCGGTACGAAGCCGTTATGCTTGGTGATCACCTCCAGCATGGCTGAATCATCCTCTTCTGCGACACTGGACAGAGCCTCCTTATACCAGCCATAGGCGGTCTCGCCGATGGACAGACCCGTCTCGTGCGCCTTGGCCATCGCCATGCAGTAACGTGTGTCCTTCTCCCTCAGACCGATGGCAAGACCGGCCTGATCGGACAGTTTGTTATGGGCCATGGCGCGGATCATCCGTACTGTATGGCGGCTCGCACAAGGGCCACTTTCCACCGCAGCAACCAAGGTGTCGGGATCTAGGTTCAACTTGTGCGCCAAATGGGTGGCCTCGGCGATCGCGGCAACATGCACCGCCCCCAGCATATTGTTGATCAGCTTGAAGCTGGTGCCCGTCCCCACCGCCCCAAAATGCAGAATTGACTCCGAGAGAACCTCCAGAACGGGGCGCGCCCTTGCAAGCACGTCCGCATCGGTTCCAACCAGCAGAACAAGGCTGCCACTGGCAGCGCTGGCAGGAGGGCCGAGCACCGGACAATCGATATAATGCACACCATGGGCTTTGGCGGCTTCTGCAAGTCGTGTCACATGAACATGCGAGATCGTGGAACATTCCACCACCATCATGCCCGGCTTGGCGGCGGACAGAGCCCCATCCTCAGCCATCCAGACCTGCTCCGAGGCACCATCATCGGCCACCATGGAAATGACCATATCAGCCTCTTTCGCAGCCCCTGCAGGATTATGCGCCACGCTGGCACCCAACGCAGCTAGCGCGTCGCATTTGTCCAAAGACCGGTTCCACACCGTCACCTCATGACCTGCCTTCAAGAGGCACGCCGCCATGCCGCGTCCCATTAGGCCGAGGCCCAGAAATCCGATTTTTGCCATGAGTTTCTCCTTTTTATGGGTCCCTGAAAGGGCGCACAAAACCGTGCCGCCAAGGCGGTCTGACCGACAGGGCGTAGAAAGTGACAACAAACCAGCATGCAGGATTCGCAGGAAAATTCCAGTTTGCAGATTTTTATCAGATCCCGGATCAACCACCCGACAAACGACCCCAGCGCTTTGTCCGTCATTTCGGCCCTTAAGCCATTATGGACCAAAGCCATGGCGCATCTCCCACCCAAGCATTTTACAGCAAATGCCCCGTCATGATCGGGTCAACAGCTAGGGCAAAGTGGAAATAATGCACAATGATCATGGGAGAATGCTTAGTCAGCAACTGCGACAAAAGAGTAGAAGAGGCGGCACGAAATCAGTCGGGAGGATTATGCCTTCTGGTTTCCTCCAATGGCTTTTGAGGCAGAGGGACAAAGCGTCTTCTGTCAACACTCCCACATGGTCATTGGAGATCATTCTGTCCATGATGGAGGAAAAATTGTTCAAATCTTTCAATACACTACTTGCCGCAGCCACTGTCGCCATTGGCCTCTCCACGGCGGCTCAAGCCGCTGATGCGCTCAAGATCGGTTTCTCCAACCGCACGCTGAATGGTGCCTTCTTTGTCGGCCTGACCGAATATATGAAGCTCAAGGGCGAAGAGGCAGGATATGAAATCCTGACCACCGATGCAGCCGGCAACCTCGACAAACAGGTCTCTGACGTTGAAGATATGCTTGCTCAGGGCATCGACTATCTGGTGCTCAATCCGCAAGATCCGGCAGCTGGTGTCCGCATCGTTGACATGGCCACCAAAGCAGGCATTCCAGTCATCGATCTGGACAGCGACATCTCGCTCAACGCCCCGGTCGTCACCCGTGTGATGGCCAACAATGCCGCCAACAACCGCCTGATCGGTGACTTCGCTGTCGAACAGTTTGGCGATGCACCTATCAACGCGGTGGTCATTTCCGGCAATCAGGGCAATCTGGTCGGCGAAGCCCGCCGCGTCAACTTCATGTCCGGTGTGATGGAAGCCCAGATCCGCGATCATGGCTCTTCCAATTTCACCATTCTTGCTCAGAGCTGGGGCAACTGGGACCAGCAGGGCGGCCTGAAAGCCATGGAAGACGCCCTTGTGGCCCACGGCGACAAGATCAACGCTGTCTATTCCGAAATGGATGACATGGCGCTGGGTGCCATTCGCGCGCTCAAAGCCGCTGGCAAATTGGGCGACGTCAAGGTCTTTGCCCATGATGGTTACAAATTCGCTCTCGATTCCATCGAACGGGGCGAACTACAGGCAACCGCCTCCAACAACCCCAAACTGCTGATCGAAAAAGTGATCGAAGTAATCAAGGGCTATGAGGCCGGCAAACGCGACTTCAGCGATTATGAATATATCGCGCCGCTGCTGATCACCAAAGACAACGTCACTGAATATTACGACCCTGATTCCCTTTACTAACCATTAGACAGGTGGGCAGATCCCTGCCCACCTGATCGTTACCGGATAAGCGACGGGAGGATCAATCCATGACACACCCTGCGATTGTCGTTGAAGGTGTCAAGAAGCGCTTTGGCGGTGTCCGTGCCCTTTCAGATTTCAACCTGCGGGTCGACAAAGGCACCATCCATGCGATCGTTGGAGAAAACGGCGCTGGAAAATCCACTTTCATGAATATCTTGTCGGGGATCATTCGACGCGATGCCGGGCGGGTGCTGCTTGACAATGTCGACGTCCATTTCGAAAATCCGCAACAGAGCCAGCAGGCGGGTGTCGGGATCGTTCATCAGGAACTGGCCCTGTCGCCGGACCTGTCGGTTGCAGAGAATATCTTTCTCGACGATATGGGTCTGGGGCGCAGCACCATCAACTGGACTATCATCAATGCCCGTGCGGGCGAGTTGCTGAAATCCTTTGGCTTTCCCATTGATCCGCGCACCCGCGCTGGTGATCTCTCGGTTGCCTATCAGCAGATGGTGGAAATCACCAAGTCGCTGGCCAAGGATGTCAACATCCTCATTCTCGATGAGCCGACCGCCGTTCTGACCGACCCGGAAATCGACCTGCTCTTTGCCAATCTCAACAAGCTGAAGGCCAAGGGCGTCACCATCCTCTATATCTCGCACCGTCTGGAAGAAATCTTCCGCATCGCCGATGGCATCACAGTCATCAAGGATGGCGTGACCGTGCGCGATCTCGACCCCAAGACCTGCACGGAAGCCGATATCATTCAGGCAATGGTCGGACGTGAGCTGAAATCCCTCTTCCCGGAAAAGAAACCGGCCAGTGAGGAAAAACTGCTCGAGGTGCGCAACCTCACCCGCCGGGGTCTGATCGACGACATCAACTTGCATATCCGCAAGGGTGAGGTGGTCGGTCTGGCTGGTCTGGTGGGATCGGGACGCACCGAAATCGCCGAATGCATCTTTGGCTTGTCCGGCTACCAATCCGGCGAAATTCTCAAATCAGGCAAGCCCATCAAGGTCGCCCATCCGGCGGATGCAGTGGCTAAGGGCATCGGCCTCGTGCCGGAAAATCGCAAAGAACAAGGCGTCGTCCTACCCATCGGCATCGATGTCAATATGACCATGTCGCGTCTGTCCGGGGTTTCCACCTTCGGCATCTTGCAAAATGGTCGGGAAAAGTCCCTCACCCAGCGTCTGCGCGAGCAATTGGTCATCAAGCTCGGCCGCCTCAGCGACCCGGTTTCCAGCCTGTCTGGCGGCAACCAGCAAAAGGTGGTGCTGGCCAAGTGGCTCAATGTCGGCTGCGACGTCCTGATCTTTGACGAACCCACCCGCGGCGTCGATGTCGGAGCAAAGTCCGAAATCTACAATCTCATCCATAATCTGGCGGAAAATGGCTGTGGCCTGCTCGTCATCTCTTCTGAACTGCCCGAAGTCATCGGTTTGTGCCACCGCGTCTATGTCATGAGCGACGGACAGGTGGCCGGCGAGCTTGAGGGCGATGCTCTCACAGAAGAGAACATCATGCACCATGCCATCCCGAAACGCAGCATCCAATGAGAAGGCGTCCGTGTCCAAACGGCCCATGTCTCAAGGGAGTGAAACAACCATGACGAATTTGACCTCGCAAAGCAGCGCATCCGCAGAGTTCGAAGGCTGGAGCCGCACCAGGATCACCCGCCTGCTGCTCAACCAATCGACCCTGATTGCCTTCATTGTCATGCTTCTGGTGGCAATGGCCCTGACGGATCGCTTTTTCACCTACCAGAACTTTGCCAACATCATGCGCCAGTGTGTGCCGCTTGGCATCGTGTCTCTTGGCCTCTTGTTTGTCATTCTGACCGGCGGCATTGACCTGTCGGTCGGCTCGCTGATGGCCATTGTCTCGGTCGGAGTGGCCCTGTCCATTCCGCTCTACGGGCTTGTCCCGGCGCTGGCCATCGGCCTGATGATCGGCACCGTCTTTGGCGCTTTTTCCGGCATATTGGTCGCCTATTTCCGCGTAGCCCCCTTCATAGCGACATTGGCGGTGATGACCATTGCCCGCGGCGGGGCGCTGATCGTCTCCAAAGGTCAGCCGCAATTCATCAACGACTATACCTTCAACGACTTCGGTGTCAGCTCGCTGTTCGGGCTGCCCTCGACGCTCTATGTGCTGCTGGCCTGCTTCATCGTCGCCCTGTTTCTCTATGGCAAGACCGTCTTTGGCCGGCTGGTCATCTCGATCGGGTCGAACGAGATCGCCACACGCTTTGCCGGCATTCGGGTCGAACGCTACAAGTTCGGCGTCTATGTGCTATCCGGCTTTGCCTGCGCCATTGCCGGGATCATCGCCTCGACCCGAACCGGGGTCGGCTCGCCCATTCTCGCCCTTGGCTTTGAGCTCGACGCCATCGCGGCAGTCGTGGTGGGCGGTGCCAGCCTGTCTGGTGGCCGGGGTCGGGTGCTGGACACCCTGATCGGTGCCCTGATCCTGTCGGTGATCTCCAACGTGATGAATCTGCTCAACATTCCCGGCTACAACCAGCAGGTCGTCAAGGGGGTCATCATCATTCTCGCCGTGCTGCTTGAAAGCCTCAAGCTGCGGCTTCTCTACTCCACCCGCTCATAACCCATTGAGGAGGGTTCGAACATGACAAAACTCAACAACACCACGCTTGCAGCGCTACCCGAAGGCGTGATCCGCCCAACCTATGACCGCGCAAAAGCCACCATCGGCATCGTGCATTTCGGGGTCGGCGGCTTCCACCGCGCCCATCAGGCGATGTATCTCGACCAGCTGATGAATCGCGGCGAAGCGCTCGATTGGGGCATTTGCGGCGTTGGCGTCATGCCCGGCGACATGCGCATCCGCGACGCGCTGAAAAGTCAGGATTGTCTTTACAGCCTGATGGTCAAGAATCCCCACGGACGCTATGAAGCCAGCGTCATCGGTTCGATCCTTGATTTCAAATATGCGCCCGATGACCCGGAAGCTGTGATCGAATTGATGGCATCGCAAGAGGTGCGCATCGTCTCGCTGACCATCACCGAAGGCGGCTACAATTTCCATCACGTGACCGGCAAGTTCAATCTCGACAATCCGGACGTCGTCAAGGAACTGGCCGAAGGGGCCACCCCGATCACGGTCTTTGGTTATGTCACCGAGGCGCTCCGCCGCCGTCGCGAGCGGGGCATCGCCCCCTTCACCGTGTCGAGCTGCGACAATATCCAGAGCAACGGCGATGTCGCCAAAGAAATGGTCTGCGCCTTTGCCAAGGCCAAGGATGCGGAGCTCGGCGCATGGATCGATGCCAATGTCGCCTTCCCCAATGCCATGGTCGACCGCATCACCCCGGTCACTGCGCCCGAGGACATCACCGAGCTTGAAAAACGGTTTGGCATTGTCGATGCATGGCCCGTGGTCTGCGAACCCTTCACCCAATGGGTGGTGGAAGATCACTTCCCCCAAGGCCGCCCCGCCTATGAAAAGGTCGGCGTGCAAATGGTCGAAGATGTCGTCCCCTATGAGTTGATGAAGCTGCGCCTGCTCAATGCCAGCCATCAGGCCCTGACCTATTTCGGCTATCTCGCCGGGCGGCGCTATGCCCATGAAGTGGCAGGCGATCCGATTTTCGCGACCTTCCTGCTCAATTATATGGAAATCGAGGCCACCCCGACCCTGTCTCCGGTGCCGGGCATCGACCTCGATGCCTATCGCCACACGCTCATCGAGCGCTTTTCCAACCCGGAAGTCCGCGACACATTGGCGCGTCTGTGCGCCGAAAGTTCCGACCGCATTCCCAAATGGTTGCTGCCTGTGGTGCATGCCGAACTCGAAAAAGGCGGCGATATCTCCCGTTCTGCGGCAGTCGTGGCCAGTTGGGCCCGCTATGCCGAGGGCAAGGATGAGCAAGGAGCACCCATCGAAATCGTCGACCGGCTGAAGGACGAACTGATGGAAATTGCGTCCCATAACAACGACAATGATATTGCCTTCATTGAAAACCGCGAGGTCTTTGGTGATCTGGTGGATCAGCCGCGCTTTGTCAGTGCCTATCGTCAGGCGCTGGATTCGCTGCACACCGTTGGCGCTCTGGAGACGGTTCGCCGCTTCTCCTGATCTTTTCCGGGTGGTGGTTTCGCGCATTTTGAGACGCAAACGACCCTCCCAAGTTTCGCTACCCGGATCCCATGTCCGCCACACCCGTTTGATAACAGACGGGTGTGGTGGCCTATCGGCCTTTGCCATCAGTTGGGAGGAAATGCGAGGAGGATTGCATGCTATTTCTGGGAGTTGACTGCGGCACGCAGGGAACCAAAGCGCAGATCATCGATGAAGACGGTAACACGCTCGGGCGAGGACAGGCTGCCCATGACCTGATCGAGCAGGCCAACGGGGCACGGGAACAACAGCCCCAATGGTGGATCGATGCCATGATCACCGCCGTCAGGGGCGCAATCAAGGATGCCGATATCGACGGGAGCGCAGTGACAGCCCTTGGCATTTCCGGCCAGCAGCATGGCCTTGTGGTGCTCGATGATGCGGCCCAGCCCATCCGCGCCGCCAAATTGTGGAATGACACCGAAACCGCCCCTCAGAATGAAGCACTGATTGAAGCCTTTGGCGGTCGCGCCAGCTGGACCAGAAAGCTCGGCATCGTACCGCGCACCGGTTACACCATCTCCAAGCTGCTTTGGCTCAAAGACAATGAGCCAGACAATTTCGCCAAAATCGCGTCCATCCTGCTGCCTCACGACTATCTCAATTTCTGGCTGACCGGTCGCCGTGTTGCCGAATATGGCGATGCATCGGGCACCGGTTTCTTTGATATCCGCAGCCGCAGCTGGGCAGCAGAACCGCTGGCCCTGATTGACGGCGGCACGGGTTTGCTGGAACGCGCCTTGCCAGAATTGGTCGCTGCCGACGCACTGGTTGGCCCTCTGACCGACGCTGCAGCAGAGGCCTTGGGCCTTTCCACCAACTGTCAGGTCTCGGCAGGGGGTGGCGACAATATGATGGGCGCCATCGGCACGGGCAATGTCCGCCCCGGTGTGGTGACCATCAGCCTTGGCACCTCGGCCACCGCCTATTGCTATTCCGACCAGCCGGTGATTGATGACAAGGATTGGGCTGCGCCCTTCTGCTCCAGCTCCGGCGGTTGGCTGCCCCTCATTTGCACGATGAATGCCACCAATGTCACCACCGGCATGGTCCATGCCTTTGACAAGGATATCAACTTCCTCTCCGATGCCCTGCTGGCAACCGAACCGGGCGCAGGCGGCCTCACCTTGCTGCCCTATCTCAATGGCGAGCGCACCCCGGACCTGCCCACCGCAACCGGCAGCCTGCTCGGCCTGCGCAGCGACAATATGAGCATGGAAAACCTGACCCGTGCGATGGTTGAAGGGGTCAGTTTCGGGGTGATTGGCGGCATGAAACGCATCCTCAATGGCCGCAAGGCCGAGCGGATCTTCCTTGTTGGCGGGGGCGCCAAAAGCGCGCCGTGGCGTCAGCTGATGGCGGACGCAACAGGGGCTGAAATTGTCGTGCCACTGGGCGAGGAAGCTGGCTGCCTTGGCGGTGCATTGCAGGCCATGTGGGCAATCAAGAAGGCAAACGGCCAACCCGAGAGCCTTTCGGACATTGCCGAACGCTGCATTGCCGTGGATGCTGAGAAAACCACCAAACCCGACACATCCCGTCGGGCCGCCTATGAGGCAGCCATGCAACGCTATGGCGAGGCCTTAATGACCTTGCACGGCCTCTCTTCTGACTAAGCAGGCAGATAAGGCAACAAGCAAAGCGCCGGCAGCCCGCAACTGCCGGCGCTTTTGTTTCAGCGATTGGTTGAGGAAGAAAGGGGTTGACCCGGCTCGATGGTCCAGTCAAAGCCACGCTTGAGCCGAAAATCCCGCGGCGCGACGCCGATATAGCGGATGAAATTGCGGTTGAAGGTCGAGAGCACATCGAAGCCCACATCATAGCTGATCGAGGTGATCGGGATGCGGGTTTCAATCAGCAACTGGCAGGCCTTATAGATCCTCAGCCGATTGATATATTCCTGACAGGAGCAATTCAGACTCTTGGCGAAAAACCGCGAGAAGGTCGAAAATGGCATCCGCTCCCGCTCCGCCAGCAAGCCGCAGGTCAGGTCCGGGCGGTTAAAATTTTCCGCAATATACTCCAAAATCGCGTCGATCCGCTCGGTATGTTCCAGCGGAATTTCCGGCATAGCTTCGCCCAGCAACCGGCGATCCTTGTCGGCAGCCAGCACGGCAAAAATCTCGAAAAACAACGCAAGACGCGACAGACCAGACATATTGATCAGACGCTGCAGCAAATCCTGCACGATCTGGGACGTTTCCATGGTGAACTCGATGCCCGAGCGGGATTGATGCAGCAGAAACTCGAACTCTTTTGTCCCCTCGAAATCGCCGATGCAATTTTTCGAAAAGGCCTCGGAAAATTGCAGCACCATGTCGCGATTTTCGATGAACAGGCTGTCTTCGCGCTCACTGCAGGCCGCATCGGACACCCACATATGCGGCAGGTTGGGTCCCATCAACACCAGATTGCCCGGCTCGAAGCGCCCCGCATGGGTGCCGACAAAATAGGACCCGGTGCTGCGCCGGATGATGTGGATTTCATATTCCGGGTGATAGTGCCAGCCGGTGAAGGGATAGGGATAATTGTGCGAGAAGGCAAGCACGCTGCGATCCAGTGGCGCAACAATGACTTCCCTGACCAGATTTGTTGTGACGTCGACATTCTTCAGCAACACCACCTCCTGACGACCGGCGCATTCCAACCGCTTCCCCTGACGGGAAAACCGATCTTCATCTAGCCAAATCGGCAAGCAGATGCATTGATTTAAGTCGCTTTGCAGCACGGTCCCATCGGGGCGATTACGAGACGGCCAGCCCCTCGATCCATTGCCGCTGGGCACCATGGCACCTTGCGGCTGTCAAATGGTCAATAATCCTTTGCCGCACTCTGGCAAAGGGAACGACATGCCCGTGCTGGATATCCTCGCACAGCAAGATGTGAAAGCCCATTTCGCTCTCCAGAACGCCGCTGAGCGTTCCTTCATCCATCATAAAAAGAGTCTCGTCGAGAAGGCTGTAAAGCTTGCCGCGTGGCACAGATCCAAGCCGTCCGCCGTCAAGCGCCGTCGGACATTCCGAATGCTGTTTGGCAAACTGTTCGAACTGCGGCACCGAGCCATCCAGTTGATCGCGGATGGCTTCGATCTTCAACCGGGCCTTGCCGCGGACATTGTCGGCGAGCGCCTCGTTGACGGTGATCAGAATATGGCGGACCGCTCGGGTTTCGGGCATCAGAAACCGCTCTTGATGGCTGTCATACCAGCGCTTGGCCTCCGCGTCGCATGGGGTCGGCACATCCTGCACCACCTTGCCCAGAACCGCGTCCACCCACAATTCGCGCGCCAGTGCCAGTCTCAGGATTTGCAAATCCAGCCCGTTTGCCAGCAGATCCTGCTCAAAATCCAATGCACTGTCATAGCGGGCCCGAACGCTCTCAACGGCTTCATCGATCACCTTTTCAGACAGAAAAACATCCCATGCTTCCCGGCTCGATAGAACGGTGCTTTCGATGGCCATGGCTTTTTGAGCCGTTTTCTCGATCACTTGCTGCTGCTCTTCGCTCAACTGATCGAACCGGCACTCAAAGGCAGACAAGGCCGCCCGCATCAAGTGATGGGAAAAGACACCTGCCTCATTCTTGTCCGCCCGATACATGCCATCGCCAATCACACAGTCACCAATCATGCCCGTCTCCAACCACACAATCCTCAAGCGCACTTTCCGGCACCAAGAGCGTCCGGCCAGGGAAACGCACGTGATAGGCCACGGATCCGACCGCCTCAAGCGTCGCCGCGTCACGCAGCACTTTCAGAATTTCCCCTTTCGCCCCCTCCTCCACGATCACGTTGCCCTTGATGCCAAGCGCCAGACGTGCCGTTACCACTTCGCCATATTCATAACGGCTTGGTGTCCAGTCCTCTTCAATCGATAGCAATTCCCGATCGCGACAGCCAACAATCCGGTCTTCATCGGTGAAATGCACCGTATAGATCACCTGATCCTGCAGGAAAGTGCCCACATCACGCACCACCCCGGTTGAGCCGCGCCGGATCAGCAAGGTGCCGGTCTTTTCACCCGGATAAGTGCCGTCATTGCGCACATTGCGCAGGACGCGCACGACATCACCATAATCAAAGCGCGGAGGCGGCAGAGCAACGGCACTCATTTCAACAACTCCTCCAACGGAACAAAAGCAGGTTGCGACGCCTTGAAGACCTTGAACACCTTCTCGGTCTGGGCATCGGATTGGACGAAGTCTTGATAAGCAAGGCCGAGCTGACGAGTATAATAATCCCACCAGGCTTCGCCAGAAACCGGCCCATCCCGGTCCAAAGTGAGATAGTCATGGAAGCGCTGCAGGATATGCAGACGATTGACTGTCACGACATGGGGATCATAGGCAATGTCGAAATAGTCCAGAAACTCCTCTGCACTCGACAGATCCACCAGATCCGCTTCAATTTCTTCATTTCTCATCGGGTTCTCCTGTCTGTTGTCCAGCCTAGGCGGCACGCCCTTCGCTAGCCAGATCACGGTGAAAAGCCAACAGATCTGCCTCGTTCGGCGACCTTTTGTAGATTTCCGCAAAGCGCCGCACCCGGGTCAGGATCTCCAACGCTTCGGCCACCGACAGGGTCAGCCCCAGCTTTTGATAAACATGCAGCACCGCCCGCGTGCCGGAATGTTTGCCGAGCACCAATTCATGCTGACGCCCCAGCGTCAGCGGATCGAGGCCCTGGTAATTTTTGGGATCCTTGACCAATCCGTCGACATGAATGCCGCTCTCATGGGTAAAGACACAGGACCCGACCAGGCTTTTCTGATGTGGAACCGGCCTGCCCGAGGCCGTTGCCACCAACTCCGACAAGGCGTGAAAGCGCCGTTGATCGACGCCTGTCTCAAAGCCGTAAAGGCTGGCTGCTGAGGCGACAAACTCTTCCAGCGATGCATTGCCCGCCCGCTCCCCAAGGCCGTTCACCGTGGTGTTGACATGGGTCGCACCACCGAGCGCGGCAGCCAGACTGTTGGCCGTTGCCAGCCCGTAATCATCATGGGCATGCATTTCCAGCTCCAGATCACTATTCTGCCGCAGCGTACGAAAAATCTCCGCGGTGCCAAAGGGTTCGAGAATCCCGACCGTATCGGCGAAGCGGAATCGCTGAGCGCCTGCGGCTTGAGCCACATCCAGCACCGACAACACAAAATCAAGATCAGCACGGGAGGAATCCTCACCCCCCACCAGCACTTCAAAGCCTGCATCGAGCGCCATCGGCACCATCCGGGCAATCTGGGTCAATACATGGTCGCGGTCCCGTTGCAGCTTGTGCTTGATCTGCTGATCGGACATCGGGATAGACAGATCGATCATTTGCACCCCGAGCCCCTTGGCGGCCTGCAGATCCGCTTCGCACATCCTGCACCAGACAATGGTGCGGATATCCAAATTGAGTGATGTGATCGCGCGAATGGTCTCTTGCTCTTCTAGCCCCATCGCCGGAATGCCGATCTCCAATTCCGGCACCCCGGCGGCGGCCAGATTGCGGGCAATGTCGCATTTTTCCCGCTGAGTGAAAGCAACGCCTGCCGACTGTTCCCCGTCGCGCAGGGTGGTGTCATCAATGACGATTGTCCGTTTCTTGCCCATGGCAAACACTCCTTGTCAGGCATAAGCCGGGTTGAAGGCCTGATCTGGGCTCTCGACCGGTCCGTTGGTGCCCCAATAGGGCGAAAGCGAGCGCAACTGGGCAACGATCGGCGGCATGATATTGATCACCCGGTCAATCTCTGCTTGGTTCGTGTTGCGCGAGAGGGAAAAGCGGATCGCTCCATTCATTGCCGTGTCGGGAATGCCCATTGCCCGCATCACATGCGACGGCTCCTGTGATCCCGAGCTGCAGGCAGAGCCGGATGAAGCCGCCACACCCATTTTGTTGAGCAGCAGCAACAGATCGTCCCCTTCGACAGCGTCAAAAGCGATCATGCTGGTGTTGGGCAAGCGATTGTCTGGATCACCGGTCACGAAGCAATTGGGAATAGCGGACAGAATGCCGTCCTCCAAGCGGTCCCGCAAAATCCTCACGCGGTGCATCTCGTCCCTCATGACGCCAAGCGCCATATCGCAGGCTTTGCCAAGCCCGATGATGGATGGAACATTTTCCGTACCAGCCCGGTGCCCACGCTCCTGATGCCCGCCACGCAACAATGGCCGGAACCGGGTGCCACGCTTGAGATACAGAACCCCAATGCCCTTTGGGGCATGTAGCTTATGCCCCGACAGGGACAGCATATCGACGGGCAACCTTTTCAGATCGATTGGCACCTTGCCGACCGCCTGCACTGCGTCGGTGTGAAACAACACGCCCGCATCGGAAGCCAGCGCCGCCATCGCGGCGATGGGGAACAGGGTGCCAGTCTCATTGTTGGCCCACATCACGGTCACCAGCGCCACCTTGTCGCTCAACAAGGCTTTGTAGGCATCAAGATCAAGCCGCCCGCGCATATCCACCTTGAGATAATGAACGCGATAGCCGTCTTGCTCGAGACTCTGACACAGAGACAAAACCGCCGGATGCTCCACATTCGTGGTGATGATTTCGCGCCGCGATGGCTGCGCTTTCAAGGCGGATAGGATGGCGCAATTGTCCGCTTCGGTGCCGCAAGAGGTGAAGATGATTTCACTCTCATGAGCCGCCCCCAGCAAGGCCTGAACCTGCTGGCGAGCTGCCTTGACCGCACGTGCCACCCCATTGCCGAACTGATGCAGGCTGGACGGATTGCCAAACTGCTCGGTGAAATAAGGCAACATCGCCGCAACGACCGCCTCATCAACCTGCGTGGTGGCGTTGTTATCAAGATAGATGCTGCCCATGACCACTTGCTTCACTCCTTCGCCAGAGCGTCGACAGAAAGCATCACAGGCGGTTTCCTTTTCAACTGACTGGCAGGCAGCACCTGAACAAAGTCCCCCAGCGCCTCGACTATTTTGTCCTGCACCCGCGACAGGGTGACGGACGCCAACTGGCAACCGACACAAGCGCCCTTCATGGAGACAAACACCTTCTTGCCATCCACTTCCACCAGCTCCATGTCCCCCCTGTCAGCCTGCAGCATCGGCCGAAATGTTTCGATGACCGCTTCAATGGTCGCAACGCGCCCTTGCGGATCTGGGCCCTTGACGGCCTCCAAGTGCTTTGTCATGACGGTCTCCTCGACAGGCCAACCAGCCGATCCATCCGGATCAGGCGGCAAAACTCTTGCCGCAAGAACACATCGATGCGGCATTGGGATTGGTGAAGGTGAAACCGGAGCCTTCAAGGCTCTCTGCAAAGTCGATCTCGGTACCGATCAGCATCTCGGCATTATCCGGCACGACATAGAGGGTGATGGCCCCCGTCTCGACCACATGGTCTCCCTCTTCGGGGCCCGCAACCAAGGCGAGTTTGTATTGAAGGCCTGCACAGCCGCCAGAAATCGCGGCGATCCGGAGACCGGTGAGCGGGTTCTTGGCATCGGCCATCAGCCGTTGCAAGACGTCCTGAGCTTTGTCGGTAAGTGTGAGCATTCTGTCATCCTTGCAATCTGTCAATCAAACTGATCAGAGCATTGCAAGGGCTATGCCAAGGCAGGCAATATAGATTAAATATATGAAATAATTAACAAAAGCCATTGATCGACCCAATCATTCCTTTGTCGGATTTGCGACAAACAAGCTGCATTCTCGACAGAAGCCTTTGGCACTCTGATACAAAAATGGGGCCAGCACAGGCCGCCCCTTTTTGTCTTTCTTATGCCCTGTCCGGCTCAGGCGGCTTCCGCCGTCATATGGGTGAAGCAGCTCTTGGGGCAAATTTTTGAACAAGCCTCACAACCAATGCAGTCATCCCGGTTTTTCAGCGCCATGACCATGCTGGTATCATCCGAAAAACCATCATCATCATCGTCATCGCCGAACGGATCGTCATCATCCAGATCGTCATCCTCATCAAGCCCGAGGCTTTCCCGCTCGACCAACTCGAACACATCGCGCGAACAGACGCGGAAACAGCGGCCACAACCAATGCATTTCTTGGCGTCGAGCGCCTCGACAAATTGCGGCACCCATTCCTCGCCGCCCAAGGTCAATCCAACAATCACGCTCATCTCACGCCCCTTCCATCTTGGTTTCAGCCTGTTGGAGCACGGCTTCCGCCTCACTCCAGAGCTTGCAGGCCTGATAGGTTTCCTCAGCCAGCGTCGGCAGTTCTTCAAAGGCAGCGGGCAAGCGATCTTCAACCAGATCATGCAGTTCCATTGCCTTTTCCGATGCGACCCTCTTGGCTTTTCTGACAAGCTTGATCAGGGCCTTCCTATCCGCTTCATCCATCTTTTTTGGTCCTCACAATTTGGCGACGTCGCGATGGGCCTCGACGAGGGCTGCAGCCTTGTCGATGATCTTGTTCGCCTCGCTCTCCATGGCCTCAAGGGACTTGAAGCCAAAGCGATGGACATCGCGCAGCGTTTTGTCCGAGACAATCAGCTTGCCGACCGCGATCAGGGCACGGCCAAAGCCTTCATGGGTGATGTTGACAATCGGCACCGCCATCAGCCCGGTCCGCGCTTCGATGCTGGCCGACAGCGCGTTGTACCAGGCCTTGATCCGCGCCATCAGCTCCTCATCCGGGTCGCCAATGATCGGCACCGCCCGCTTGCGTTCCTTGGTCATGATGAAAGGATCAATGATTTCATGCGCCCCGACTTGATCCCATATGCCGTAGGAGTCGATGGCCCGCATCTGACGCAAAATCTCGACTATAAAGGGCGATTTCAACGCGGGATCATCCTTGTCGACCACCAGTTCGTCATCCATATCAATCAACATTGTCACTCACTCCAACCTTCCTCTTCCATCGCGTCAAACCGCTTGGCATCCGGCCCGTTGGCAGCGTTCAGCGCCCGCAAAATCCAAAGCGCCGGATCATGGCTGAGCTCATCCTGCAGCAAGGCCAATTGCGCCTTGATCGGGGTGCCATCCGCCACCTTGATCGGCTGCACACCAACCTGTTTCAACTGTCCGATGGCCGACGCTCCCACGGCCCGGCAATAGAGCGCAGCACAATCCTCCAGCGCCTTTACCCGCACCGCCAGCTTGTCCTCATTGCCATCCATCGCCGCTTCACCAAAGCTGATGCTCTGATGGAAATGCGCCTCGTCGCGCGTCACCAGAAAGACCGCCAGATTGGCACAGGTGCCAAAATGCTGATCCACATGCTTCTGATCCGAGGTGGCAAAGGCCACCCGCAAGGCACAGTCGGCAAAACCGTCTTCCATATCCTGATCCAGCAGGGTCAGCCTTCGCATGAACTGTGCCATGGCCCTCACACTCCCTTGGTCGGTTTGGCGCTTGGTGCCTGCGCATAGATCGAGCGATAGGGCGCGACCGCGCCGGGATCGGCGGTCACCAACAGATTGGCGACATCAAACAGGGTCTGGCGGCTGCCGCGATAACCGACCCAGCATTTGGCTGGCGCACCGAATGTGTCGAACTGCGGGAATCCGGCTCGCAACAGCGGAAGCCCAAGGCGCTCGGCGCTGGCAACACAATGACTATTGCCGATCACCAGCTCTGCAGCATCCTCTGCGGCAAAGGCTTCCAGCTCTTCCAGATCGCCAATCTTCACCCGCTCGGTCATCATCCGCTTGAGGATCGGGGCGTTCGAGGGCGCAATGGCCGCGACCACTTGCGCCCCCATGCCCACCAGCAAATCACTCAATGCCTTCAACAAATCCGGCTCAGCGGCCAGGGCCGCCCGGCAGCCCCCCAGGTGAAAATGGCTGTCCAGCATCGCATCCTGCAATTGCTGGCGCTGCCGCTCCAGCCGCGCAGGCACCGGCTGGCCCGACAGCGCATGCAGACTGCTGATCAGACGATCCGTCGCTTCCAGCCCCATCAGATGGTCAAACCGGATGTCGGGTACGCCCGTTCGCTCATGCAACAGATCGGCAGCCTGTGTCAGGCTGTCGCCAATCACCAAAGTCGCCCGCGCCTTATGCAATATGTCGAAATCCCCGACGCAGGTGCCCCCGGTCGTCAGCGGATTGAAATCCCGCTCATTGAGGTGCCCATCAAGGCTGGTGGAAATATCCGGCAGGACCAGCGGAATGAGACCGAAGGCTTCCACCAGTTCCTTAACTTCATCAATATCCGCAGGCGTCATCGAACCATTGACCAAAATATTGACCTGCCGATTGCTGGCGATGCCGCCTTTGGTTTCCGCCTCTGGCACCAGCCGGTTGATCATTTGATAGACCGCCTTGGCAAAGCCGCTTTCCATCGAGCCGACATAATCGGGTGTTTCCACCGGTACCACGGCAGTCGATCCGCATTCTGGGTGGGTCTTGCGAAAGACCGAAACGAGCCGCTGAACATCTGCCCCTTGTGTCTCCGACAGACCGGTGGTAGGCAGACCGATCAGCGCCGGGGCAAATTTCTCATGCAACACCTTCAGCCCCTCGACCACATTGTCATCGCCCCCCATCACGCTGCTGACCTGATCCATCGCGGTGGTTTGCAGCGGCACAGGCTCGCGGAAATGGCCAATAAGGAATATTTTCCCATATGCCGTACATCCTTGCGCCCCATGCAGCATGGCGATGGCATTGCGGATACCCAGAAAGGCCAGCGCCGCCCCCAGCGTGCTGCTGGCTTTCAGCGGGCTGACAGACAGCGCCTTGTTGCGTTTGACTATCTTGGTCATGACCTTACTCCGCTGCCTCGATCGCTGTTGCATCCTTCCATGGGGCAGGCGAGCGCACCGCCTGCCAGACAGGACTGTCCATGGCCTGAGCAATCTGTTCGGCAAAGGTGATCATCCCGTCATAGCCCGCATAGGCATGCTCGCGCTCCTGATTGATATGCAGGAACGGGATCCGGGCTTTGAGTGCCGTATACATATTCCGCCCGCCCGCAATCAGAATATCCGTATCCGTCTCATAGACCATGTCGATCAGCGCCCGCGGGCCCTGACTTTCATCCAGCATCCGGGTCTTCTCGCCCATCAGGTCACGGATTTTCTGCTTGTCGGCTTCGGTTGATTTGCGGGTCGAGGTGGCCACCACCTCCATGCCCAGATCCTGCAGCGCCGAAACAATCGACCAAGCTTTCACCCCGCCGGTATAAAGCAGCGCCTTTTTACCTTTGAGCTTCTCGCGCCAAGGGGCAAGTGCGGTCGCAATCCGCGCTTCTTCGCGCGCAATCAGCTTTTCGGTCCGCTCGCTCAGGCTCGGATCATCAATCAGCCGGGCAAAGTCCCGCAAGGCAAGGCTCATGTCGCGGACGCCATAAAAGCTGCCCTCAAACCATGGGGTGCCATAGCGATCGTTGAGTTTGCGGGCGACATTGATCATCGCTTTGGAGCAGACCATCATATTGACCTCGGCCCGATGCATGCATTGGATATCGCGGAACCGCGCATCCCCGGACAAAGTCCCCAAAATCCTCAGGCCCAGCTCATCAAATAACGGCAGCACATGCCACAGCTCGCCAGCGATGTTATATTCGCCAATCAGGCTGATATCATGGACCTCAATGCCTTCCCGCTGGAGATGATCGGGCACCGGGTCAGGCTCGCGGGTGCCGATCACATGGCGCACCATCGCATCGCCCGCGATCCGGTTGCCAAGATTTTTGGTGCCATAAAAACCCGCTGCATCGACGGGAACCACCGGCACACCCCAGCGTTTTTCCGCCGCCTTGCAAACCGCGGCAATGTCATCGCCAATCAGCGCCGGAACGCAGGTATTATAAACAAACACCGCTTCGGGATCGTGGCTGTCGATGGCCTGTTTGATGGAATGAAACAGGCGCTTTTCGCCCCGGCCCATAATCACATCCTGCTCGGTCATGTCAGTGGTGAAACCGAGTTTATACAGCTGCTCGCCGGAAGATTTGCTGCCTCGATTGTCCCATGCACTGCCAGCGCAGGCGATCGAGCCATGAACGATATGAGCCACATCCGCAATTGGCAGAAGGGCAATCTGAGCGCCGTCAAAACAACAGCCCCCCGCCGCCGCTCCGGGCTTGGGCCGGGCACAGCCGGATTTGGACTGGTGATTATGCTCACAGGCTGGCTCATCAAGGAGCGCTGCAATCTCGCTTTGTTTCATCTGCCACAAACCCCGCTTGTCAAATGCATGTCGCAAACACTTTGCAAAGGCTATGCCAAAAGGTAACCCATTGATTTATTGATATTTCAACAGTTGGAATTTGTCGCAAACCCGACAGGAATGCCCCAATCTGTCAGAAGCTGTAGGGATAGCGGATCCAATGCTCCAGCACCGCAAGATCCTTCTCCGGCAGATAGCGGAAGTCATCGCGATGGTCGGCATAAACCGTCATGGCGATCTGCGGCCAGACCTTCTTCTCAGTCAGCATCGCGAAGTACCAAGCCATCGGAAAGCCAGCCTTGCGATCATAGTCATGCAGATAATGGCCCAATTCCGGCCCGGACAAGGCCAACACCACCGGCCCCGGCACAGGCAGCGACTTGATCGGCAGCGGTGTCGCCTCGATCTTGCGCTCGCCGAAACGATCCATGAAGGACAAGAGCTTCAAGACGAAATGGTCGCAAAAGCGCCCCTTCGACGCCGCGCTCGATTTGTCCCATTCTTCCAGAAACCGGATATAGCGCAAATCCGACCCTTCTGATGCCACCTGTTTGGCGACCAGCTCACCAATATCGGTGATCGAGCGGAAATCATATTTTGCTGCCCCCAAAGGCCGCGCCTCGACGCGCGCAGCAAAGGCCCCGGCAGGGTCAAGCAGATCCTCGATATCATCGGGCACCTGATCGTCAATGAACAAAGGATGGTCGACCACTTCGGTCAGTTCCTCGACTTCCAACTGCACAAAGCCCGCCGCCCCGTCTCCATTCGGGGCGACGAAATAATGGGTCTGACCATCAAACCGGGTTGTGAAATAGCCTTCCGCGCCAAACTTCTCATAAAGGGCAAAGACATCATGATCACATGCATCCTCCGCCCATTGGCGCAGATTCATCGCCACCCGGTTAAAACCCGCATCCACGACACCACCAATCCGGTGCCAGTCCGAGCGTGTGGTGCGATAGCGAAAGGTGTAATCAGGCAAGATGGTGCTGACGGCCTCGACCAGAGACACATGATGCACGCCGGGAGGCACCATCCGGCAAATCCTCTCCAGTGACTTGGTGCGTGGCTGCATGTCTATCATGATGGATTGTCTTCCACCTCCCCTTGTTCTAATTCGGCAATCACGATCCCCGTCGCCTGCTCCACTTGGCTGGTAAAGGCAATGCACCCCCCGCCGCTGGTGACCAGATAGAGATTGAAAGCGGCCGCTTCACGCACCGGCTTTGCAGCGACAATGTCGTCATCCTGACAATAGGTGAAATGAATGTCTGGCCAGTGCGATCTGAGGCCAGCGGAAATATCCGGCCCCAGCACTTGGCCAGCCACCCGCGCGCACACCCCATCCAGAACAGCGTCATCAATCACGCGTCTTCCTCCAGAAAGCCCGTCAGGGTCTGGGCTTCCTGCCCCATCACCCGCGCCAACCAAGGCGGTGGGGATCCAGCCAGAACGCTTTGCAATTTGGCCAACAGGTCGCGCGCTTGCCCGCCTTGGGGCTGCTTGATCGGATGAATGTTGGCCCGCACGACCTTGGCCGCAGCAGGCCCACCAATCGACATAACGGCCAGCACCTGACAATCTGCAATCAGCGACGCCCGCCACTTATTCTTGTCCTCGACATCTTCTGGCTCCTCGTTGCGCCGCACATCGATCAATCGCTGTTCCGTTCCCGACAATTGATAAATGAGGAAACGGCGACAGGACCCGAAATGCCCATCCAGCTCCTCGGCCCCATTGGAGGCACAAGCCACCCGGATCGAGCCGGGCATGTCCCCTTCCTGATAGGGATCGAGAGTGAAGTCATCGACATCCGCATCCACCCCTTCCCCTTTAAGCAGACGCAAGACGGCTTTGAGTTGATCGGACGGAATGGGGATCAAGGTCTCCCCGCCTGCCTTGCGAAAGGCCTTCATGCCGAGCTGCGCAACTTTTGCTTCCGTCATCGGCACCCCGACAGCTTGCACAAGGATATCGATCAGCGACCCTGCATCCACGTCCGGCAAGTCTTGCGCCGCCAGTCCGATTCGCAGAGCCATTTCTCTGGACAAGGCTTCAGTCATTGGATCTTCCCCATAGTGAACCAACCAAAAGGGTTTGAAGAGTGAAGGAGTGCGCTTGCCAACCAGGAAGCAATCGCCAAGACGCACCCCCTCGTCGCATTCATTCAGCCGGAATGATGCAACCATCTTCAAAGCACAATTCAAGGCATTTCGGCGCGTCAAAGCTGCCCTCACACTCGGTGCATTTGGATGCATCGATGGCATAGACACCCTTGGACGGGGAAATTGCCCCGGTCGGGCATTCCGGCTCGCAGTCGCCACAGGCGGTACAAAGATCGGCGTTAATCATCATGGCCATGGTCTGGCTCCTTTCATTGAGAGGAAGGACTATCCGCGCTTGAAGCGCAGGGTCGTTGGAAAAGCGGGTGGCGGGGAAATCGGATCGATATAATATTTGGTCCCGTCCGAGAGCTCGATCACCCCGCCCCAGGCGTCCCCATTGTCGGTCTCAACGGAGGCAATGACCTCTTCAAGATCCTTTTTGGCGACATAAAAGAGCAGCTCGCCCTTGTCGTTGTGTCGAAGCATGACATTTGGCATCAAAACCTCCTTCGCCGCGCCCGCATCCCCCGCTGCCAAGGACGGCAACGAGGGACAAAAACGCAGCTTGTGTCGGCGCCTTAGCGCACCAGATCATAGTTAAAGTCGGTCGAACCCATGATCATGGTTTCCCTGTCGAGCTGTTCCAGCACCGCGTTGGTCAGGGTGGTCAGAATGGTCATCGCCCCCTCATAGCCAAGGGTGGTGGCCCGATGCAGATGATGGCGATCAAAGATCGGGAAGCCGATCCGGATCAAAGGCACACGGAAGTCTTCGCCCTTGCGCAGGGTGTCACGCTCGATGAACTTGCCGTAGCTGTTGCCGATCATGAAATCGGGACGATCGGTGAAGATCAGCGACCGCATATGCCACAAATCCTTGCCGACATGGACCTCGCAATTGGCCCCGTAAGGGCTGTCTGCGAGCATTTTATCCATCGCCTTCTTCCAGCGCTTGTTGGCATGGTGGCAGAGAATATGCCGCGGCTCGGCCCCCAATTCCAGCAAGAAGGCGGTCATGCCCATGACAAAATCGGCATCGCCCCAGAGCGCATATTTCTTGCCATGCAGCCAAGCGTGACTGTCGGTCATCATGTCGACCAACCGACCGCGCTCCAGCTCCAGCGACGCCGGGATTTCCTTGCCAGTGATCTCGGCAATAGTCATCAGGAAATCATCGGTCGATTTCAGCCCCATTGGGATATTGATGGCTGGCGTGTCATGCTTCCAGGTATTCTTGGTGAATTTGCGCGTCTTGACCGACTGCCAAGGCTGCAACAAAAGGGTGTCCTTGGCATTGGGCGCGTCTTTCACTTCATCCTGCGTGGTGCCACCCGAATACATCCGGTACTTGCCATCCGCTGGCGTATCGAGCACCTCGGATGGATCGCAGAGCAGCGAATAATCGACGCCCATTTCTTCCATATAGCGGCGCATGACACGGTAATTGCCCAGATAGGTCTCAAAGCCCGGCACGATATTGATCTTGCCATTCGAGCCGACTTCCTTGTCGTCCATACTATTGAGCGTGAAATAACGGATCGTGCCTTCGAACATATTGTCCCAGCCGGTCGTGTGCGAGCCGACAAAGCTTGGCGTATGAGCAAAAGGCGTCGGGAAATCGGCCTCGATATGGCCTTCCTTCTTGGCGTTGCCGATGAAGGCATTGAGGTCATCGCCGATAACCTCGGCCATGCAGGTGGTCGACACCATGATCATGTCCGGCTTATACAGCGCCTTGGCATTTTCCAGCCCGTCAAACATGTTTTTCTGGCCGCCAAACACCGCTGCATCCTCGATCATCGAATCCGAGACACAGGCGATAGGTTCTTTGAAATGGCGGTTGAAATAGGTACGGAAATAGGCAACGCAGCCTTGCGATCCATGCACATAAGGCAAGGTCTTCTCAAAGCCGAGCGAACAGAGCACCGACCCCAGCGGCTGGCAGGCTTTGGCCGGGTTGATGGTCAATGCCTCGCGCGAAAAATTGAGGTCTTTATATTCCTCGGTCGTCGTCCATTCGAACACTTCATCAATCTTGGCCTGATCGACCCGATTTTCAAACAAGGCCTGCTTGTCGCCAAGGGACTTGGTATATTCCTCTTCCCGAAAGAGAGGATAGCTGGGTTTGATATTCTCTACAGTCTGACTCATTTGGTCCTCCTTCGCGCCACCAATGCGTGAACAGGCGAAGTGTTTGAGAAATTGCGCTCGGCCAGACCCCACTTCGGCTCTGGCCGCTATGGGGCTTATTCAGCGGCAATCGCCGCCGGCTCACCCGCCCGCTTCCAAGGCGGTGTCAGGCTGTCCCAGCATGGATTATTCAGGGTCATATCCATGTCGCGTGCAAAGATGGCAAAGCCGTCATAGCCGTGATACGGGCCGGAATAATCCCAGCTATGCATCTGGCGGAACGGGATGCCCATTTTCTGAAAAATGTATTTTTCCTTGATGCCCGAGCCGATCAGGTCCGGCTTGATGCGATTGACGAAGGCTTCGAATTCATAGCCGGTGACATCATCATAGATGAGGGTGGCATTGCCCATTTCAGGGATCGTCCGGTCGTAATCGTCATTATGGGCAAACTCATAGCCGGTGCCGACCACTTCCATGCCCAGATCTTCATAGGCCCCGATAATGTGGCGTGAGCGCAGACCGCCCACATAGAGCATGACTTTCTTGCCTTCCAGACGCGGCCGATATTTGTCGACCACGGCCTGCCATTCGGGACGATATTTCTCGATGACCCGTTCGGCACCTTCCTTGATCTTGTCGTCAAAATGCGAGGCAATGTCGCGCAAGGCTTCTTCGATCTTGGTCGGGCCAAAGAAGTTATATTCCATCCATGGCACGCCAAACTTCTCTTCCATATAGCGCGAGATATAGTTCATCGAGCGATAGCAATGCAGAAGGTTCAGCTTGGCTTTCGGCGTCTGTTCCATTTCGGCCAAGGTGCCATCACCGGACCATTGGGCAATCACCCGCAAGCCCATTTCCTCAAGCATGATGCGCGAGGCCCAGGCGTCACCACCGATGTTATAGTCGCCAATGATGGTGACATCATAATCGGTCGCCTCGAACTCCTTGCCCGTTGCCGGATCAATGATCCAGTCGCGAATGGCATCATTGGCAATATGGTGCCCCAGCGACTGGGACACGCCGCGAAAACCTTCGCAGCGCACAGGCACGACCGGCTTGTTCAACTGATCGGCCTTCTGTTTGGAAATGGCCTCGATATCGTCACCAATCAGACCAATCGGACATTCGGATTGGACCGAAATCCCCTTGGCCAGCGGGAACAGCATTTCGATCTCGTCGATCAACTTGTCGAGCTTTTTGTCGCCACCAAACACGATATCCTTTTCCTGAAAATCGGAAGTGAAATTCATCGTGCCGAAGGTATTCACCCCCGTATCACCGACATAATAGTTGCGGCGACCGGCGCGGGAATATTGGCCACAGCCGACCGGGCCGTGGGAGATATGGATCATATCCTTGACTGGACCCCAGACCACGCCCTTCGAACCGGCATAGGAACAGCCACGAATGGTCATAACGCCGGGCAGGGATTTGCGGTTGGAAGTGATACACTTGCTCGATTTTTCGAGATCAGGATCGTTGACGGCCAGATGCTTGGCGCGGTCGGTCTGCGCTTTCTCCGGATAGACCTCAAGCACTTCCTGGATGAGCGCTTCGGTTTCTTCTTTTGTCAGATGTGACATAGGGGTTCCCCATTGTGAAGGCGGGGACCAATCCGTCCCACACCTTGTGCAACATTTCAGGGTGTCTGATAGAGACAGGTTGGCGCGGTCAGGCAGCGGCCCCTGCATTGTCAGCGGTCTGCCCGACAATGCTCTCGTCTTCCGGTTCCATGATGCCGAATTCCATCAACAATTCTTCCAGATCGTCCATGGAGATCGGATCGGGAATGACGAACTTGTCGTTGTCGATGATTTTCTGCGCCAGATCGCGATATTCTTGCGCCTGCTTGGCTTCCGGATCGAATTCGATGACAGTCATGCGGCGAATTTCGGCATGCTGCACCACATTGTCACGCGGGACGAAGTGGATCATCTGGGTGCCAAGCTTGGCGGCCAGTGCCTCAATCAGCTCGTCTTCGCGGTCGGTGTTGCGCGAGTTGCAGATCAGGCCAGCCAGACGAACGCTACCGGAATTGGCATATTTCACGATGCCTTTGGAAATATTGTTGGCCGCATACATGGCCATCATTTCGCCGGAGCAAACGATATAGATTTCTTGCGCCTTATTCT
This sequence comes from Cohaesibacter sp. CAU 1516, assembly GCF_005771485.1. Lineage (NCBI taxonomy): Bacteria > Pseudomonadati > Pseudomonadota > Alphaproteobacteria > Hyphomicrobiales > Cohaesibacteraceae > Cohaesibacter > Cohaesibacter sp. CAU 1516. Next base: position 186,488 of record NZ_VANT01000006.1, read on the forward strand.
CGCGGATCGGCATGGCAAAGCCACCGCAAACAACGTCACCAAGAACATCGTAGAAGACGAAATCAAGATCTTCCTCGTAGGCACCCTCTTCTTCAAGGAAGTTGATGGCTGTGATCACACCGCGACCAGCACAACCAACCCCAGGCTCTGGACCACCGGACTCGACGCATTTGATGTCGCCGTAACCGACTTTGAGCACATCTTCGAGTTCCAGATCTTCAACAGACCCGGCTTCAGCCGCCAGATGCATAATGGTGGTCTGGGCTTTTGCATGCAGGATAAGGCGGGTGGAATCCGCTTTCGGATCACAGCCGACAATCATCACTTTCTTGCCGAGCTCTGCAAGTCCGGCAACGAGATTTTGCGTGGTGGTGGACTTACCAATGCCACCCTTCCCGTAAATTGCGCATTGACGAAGTGCCATAGGTCTTCTCCTTGGTGACTCGTTTGGTTCGTGTGTTCCACGAACAAACAGGTTCGCGAAACGGCGTCTGCCAATCGAATTTGCAAGGGGTGTGCCAACTTTGTTGACGGCACCTATCCACATGAATTTAAACGATAAATTTATCAATATACGGATTTATACGGCAAGGCAGAGATACGACAATTTCCAAAATTCTTTGTCGCAGATTTTACAGAATGTCTGCCCATTGTCGGGCATCACGCAAAATGCCCGCAAATGCGACAATGTCACATCCATTCGCCTGACCAGACCCTGATTGTCAGCTTTGTGACAATCTCTGATCATCCAAATTTCTCATTGCTTTCAAACTCTTAATCGGAACGCGCCCATTGGTCCAAAACTTGCTCCTGTAAAGACAAAGGTGACAAACATACAAAGAGGGCGATATGAACCGGTCAGACATCGAAACCATCATTGAAAAAATCGCAAGCGGCTCGGTCGTTCCCTATCTCGGCCCCGGTGTGCTCTATGACGTCCGCCATGACCCATCCGGGGAATCCATGCCCGCCGACAGTGACAGCCTGATCCTTGCCATGAACAGAGGACGCCCGATGGCCCCCAAGCTGATGTATGAGTTCCCGCGCGCGGCAATGAATATTGAGCTCAAGCGCGGCAGGCGTTTCATCGAGCAATTTCTAACCAAACTCTATGGTGCGGAAAAATGGAGCCGCGCCGCCCTGCATGACTGGCTCGCCAGCCTCAAGCCCGCCTATGTCATCGACATCAACCGCGATTTGCAATTGCAGCAAAGCTATCAGCAGGTGCCGCATCTGCTGGTCCGGGGCATCGCCCGGATTGGCGGCACCGATTATCGCTTCATGCTGCATCAACATGACGGCGAGACCTATCGCGGCGTAACAATCGAGGAGGCCGACACCAGCCTGCCGATCCTCTTCAAGCCGTTGGGCTCGCCCCTGCCGCACTCGACCTATATTGCCTCGGACGCCGACTTTGTCGATTATCTCACCGAATTGATGGGCGGCTTTGGTGTGCCTGCTTTCCTCAAAAGCCAACGCAAAGGCAAGCAATATCTGTTTCTCGGCATGCGCTTCACCCGCGACACCGAGCGGATGGTGATGTCGGACATCATTCATGACGCAGCCGAGGAAGCTGGCTGGGCACTGATCCCCAATCCCACCGACAAGGAGCGTCGTTATTGTGCCAAGAAGGGCATCACCATCATCGAAATGGACCTGCCCCGCTTCCTTGACCTTGCCCAAACGGCTGCCTTTGCCTGACAGAGCCGACGAAAAACCAGTTGCGCGCCTGATGGGAACATGCAAGGGAACAGGCAAGGAAGGGCTGACAGGGTGCGCCACAATCCAAAAAGGCAGGCACCAGACCGATTTCAGCCACCAAGGACCAGACCCAAAAGGACGATATAATGAGCGAATTGCCACCCTGCCCCAAATGCGGCTCGGCCTATTGCTATGAAGATGGCCCCCTGATCATCTGCCCCGAATGCGCCCATGAATGGTCGCCTGCGGCAGCCGCCGCCGAAGCAGAAGCCAGCGTCATTCGCGATGCCAACGGCACCCCGCTGGCCGATGGCGACACCGTCACCGTTATCAAGGATCTGAAAATCCGCGGCACCAATGACGTGGTCAAGGTTGGCACCAAGGTGAAGAATATCCGTGTTGTCGGCGGCGACCACGATATCGACTGCAAAATTCCGGGCATCGGCCCAATGGGGCTGAAGTCGGAATTCGTCAAGAAAGTCGCCGACTGAGCTCAGTCAGCCGAAAAGACAAAAGGGCATGACCGCTTTTCCGATCCTGCCCTTTTTGTTGCAACCACCGAAGCAGCAGTCACTCGAACATGCCATCCTCGGCAAAGCAGACTTTATATTCTGAGCAGGTCTCACACGAAGGCGAACGGCACAGAATGAAGCCCTCTTTGGCACAGAGCTGGCGGTAGAAGAATTTCTTCCAGCGCATATTCTTGTCATTCTGCGCGGCCAGCGGGCGGAAATTGTGCAACAACATCTGCCCCAAAAATGGACGAGAAAAAAGCCCCAGATCCGACCAGAGATGGTCTGACCCCATGCAGCCCGTCGCGATGATCTGGGCCATCCAGACCTCGCTGTCCGACAGCCCACTGCGATGCTCCAGCAGCAGGCTGCGCACGTCATCAAGTTCCGGTGCCCGCTCCGGTTCGATCTCCAGCCGCACCTCACAGTCCATGCGATCAAGCGATGGAAAATGATAGGCCAGCAAGGCCTCAAACGCGGCCTTATCCAAACCCAGAAATCGCGGCATCGCGCCTTGGCCAACCATCCAACTGGCCAAGATTTGCGACAGAAAATCAGCATTGGGATCCGGACGCGCAGCAGCCCTCAGATGCGCATAGGGCGCCTGAGGGCTTAGAGACTGATCCAGCATCACAGCAGACCTGCTACCCATCAGGCACGCTCATAGGTGACGCGGATATCTTCATCACGCACGATCATCTGACAGGCCAGCCGCCAGTCGCTGGGCATATCATTGACGATGATCTGCTCCAGATCGTCCTTGCTGATCTTGCCGATCTCGCGCAGGACGGTCTTTTCCTTGTCGGTCATATGCACGCCCATATGGGTCGGCCCGCCGTCAATATCAGTCACCTTGATGACACAAGATCCGCATTCGCCATCGCCACAGTCAAAGGCAATCGGCACTTTAAATTCCTTGGCCAGCGACAGCACGGTTTTCTTGTGGCTGCCCGCAGGCGCATAAATTTCCATCTCGTCAAATTCGGGATGCTGGAAGATGATTTTCGGCATCTTGTTTCTCCTACATGGTTGGAGCAAATCAGGCAGGCTTGACGATTGTCTCGCCTTCGCCAATCACCTGTGCCTGACAGGCAAGACGCATATCCTTGCCCGCCATATTTTCCTTCAGCACCTTGTCCTCGAGCACCGACGGCTCGGACAGATTGTCCATGCCCTCATCGACACTCATCAGACAGGTGCCGCAATCCCCTTCGCGGCAGCCATAAATGATCCCGGCCCCCACTTTCTCGGACACTTCGATCACCCGCGTCCCTGCAGGCACATTGACCGATACGTCGATATCTCCAAATGTCAGCTTTCCTTTTGCCATGGTCTTCTCCTTGGTCACTATGGTCCAAACCCATCGGCAACCAAGCGGTCCGTTCCGCTTGCTGATGGGCGTCAAATTCGATATGTCAGCACCCGCTTCGGTGCCTAAAGATCGGCAAAGTCGACAACTTTCGGCTTTGCCTTGCCGCACAAGGTCTCTGCGATTGACCGGCCAAAGGCCGAGCAATCTTCCAGCTCTTGTTCGGTTGGATGAAACTTGATGCGGACACCCTTTTCCGGCACCCGTATTTTGAGACCGCGCAGCCGGTCTTCAATCATCGGCACCGCTTCCCCGGACCAGCCATAGGATCCAAAAGCAGCACCAAATTTACCTTTGGTTTCAATCGAAATCAGGGATGCCAAAACGTCCCAGACCGGCTTGACCGCATCGCCATTGATGGTCGGCGAACCAAAAACCAGACAATCCGCCTCTTCAATCAGATCAACAAAGGGATCTGTCTCGCCCCCTTGCAAATCATAAAGCGACACCCGCACCCCATCGACATCACTCGCCCCCTCATAAACCGAGCGGGCCATATCGGCTGTCGCGCCATAGGCGCTCATATAAAAGATCAGAAGGCTTTTTTCCTTGCCCTCCATCTCGTTGGGCAACCGCGAGGCCGACAGCGAGCGATAGCTCCGCACATACTCCATCGGATGATCCCGCAGGATCGGCCCGTGCGACGGGGCAATCAGGGCAGGTTCCAGCGGCTCGATCTTGTCCATCGCCTCCAAGACAAAACGCTTGAAGGGCCGCATGATGTGTTTGAAATAATATTCAAACGAAAAGCGGAAATCCCCAACCAGATCATTGTAAAGCCGCTCATCGCAAAAGTGACTGCCAAACACATCGCAGGAAAACAGGATCTTCTCATCCTCGATCCAGGTGCATTTGGTTTCTGGCCAATGCAGATAGGGCGTATGGACAAAGGTCAGCGTCCGGTCACCGAGCGACACCTGATCCCCATCATTGGTCAGTGTGTAGGCATACATCTCCAACTCGTCCTTCAGCGTCGCATTGAGCAGCTTCAGACCCCGGTTGGAGACATAGATTCGGGCCTGTGGCGCCCGCCGCATCAATTCCGGCGCAGCCCCCACATGGTCCGGTTCCAGATGGTTGAGAATGACCGCTGTGATGTCCTCATAGGCAACCACCTGCTCGAGGCGCTCGAAAAAGGCGTCGGAGAATTCCTCCTTCACCGTGTCGATCACCGCCACCCCTTCGCTGCCGCGCACCACATAGGCATTGTAGGTCGTGCCGTTGGCGGTCTTCAAAATCAGATCGAACACCCGCAAATCAGGGTCAAAGGCCCCGACCCAATGGATATCCTTGGCAATCTCGACCGCTTTTGCGTTTTTATTCATGGTCACGTTCCTTAAAGGATCCCTTCGGCCACCAAGGCGGCGATACGCTCAGGCGGAATGCCGGTCAGCGAGCCGGGCGGATTGACCACCTCACCGAATGGATCAAGGATCGCCCCTTCCACCGGGCAAATACTGGCGCATTGGGACACCGCATAATCCCCGTCGCAATGACTGCAGGCCCGGCTGTCTATGACAAACCGACTCTCCCCTTGCGCAATCGCCTTGGTTGGGCAGGCATCCATGCAGGCATGGCAGGACACACAAAGATCACTGATCTGATAGCTCATGCTCGTCTCCTCACACTTCCATCTCAGGCACTGATTGGCCGGGTTGTGGCAGCAGCGTCCAGAGCACCGCTCTCATACAATTCGCGATAAACCGCCATCACGGCACCAGCGATCGGCTCCATGGCATGCTCGCCATTGGGCGCGATGCCCGCCGCCTCCAATTGATCCCACGGCTCAAAGCCGATCTTCGAGCAAAGCACCGCTTCACAATCTGAAAGCATCCGTATGGTCTTTTGCAGTGTGGTTTCCCCATCGCCGCAACTGGTGTCGCCGCTGCAATATTGCGCGGTCTTGCGATGGCCAACCAGCCGCGCCCCAGCAGGCGAGGCTTCATAGATCATGAATTCCTTGGCATGGCCGAAATGCTGGTTGATCAGCCCCTGCCCTTTGCTGGCCACGGCCATCTGGACCGGGCGCAAATCGGCAGGAAGACCAGAAAGGGTCTTGCCTGTCTGGCCAACCGACAGGCCATTATAGGTGAAGAGGGTTCGGGTGCTGCCAGATTCCAACTGCAACTGCGCTTTGAGGTCGGCGGCACGTTCTTTCTTCCGCGCCCGGTCCGCCTCGATCTGCGCATGGACCTCGGCCCGCTCTTTCATCGCCGCCTGATAGTCGATCTCCAACCCGTCAATCTTGGCGAGCGTGAAGTCCTCGCCCCTGTCTTCCCCCAACAGGCCCACCGCGTCGGCGCGGCATTGGCGGCAATGGCGCATCATATTCATATCGCCACAGGCATCTTGCAGCGTGGTCAACTCGGCCTGCGTTGGCCCACGCTGGCCCATCACCCCATAATAGGTGCCATGCTCGGCTTCAGCGATCAGCGGCATAACATTATGCAGAAACGCCCCCTTGGCGCGGATCACCTTGCTGACCTCTTCCAAATGGGCATCATTGACGCCGGGGATCATCACCGAATTGACTTTGACCAGAATGCCCTTCTCGATCAGCATCTCAAGGCCGAGCAATTGCCGCTCAAGCAGAATTTTCGCCGCTTTCACCCCGCGCATGCGGCGGTTCTTCCAAAAGATCCAAGGATAGATCTGCGCCCCGATTTCCGGGTGCACCGCATTGATGGTGATGGTCACATGATCGACATTATACTGGGCCAATTCCTCAACACAGTCCGGCAAGGCCAGCCCGTTGGTCGAGACGCAGAGCTTGATATCCGGGGCTTTTTGCGACAATTGACGAAAGGTCTCGAAGGTGCGCGCCGGATTGGCCAGTGGATCGCCGGGACCAGCCACCCCCAAAACCGTCATTTGCGGGATCGAAGCGGCCACCGCCAACGTTTTGCGGATGGCCTGCTCCGGGGTCAACACTTCAGAGACAACACCGGGACGGCTCTCATTGGCGCAATCATATTTGCGATTGCAATAATTGCACTGGATGTTGCAGGCCGGTGCCACCGCCACATGCATACGGGCATAATGGTGGTGCGCCTCTTCGGAATAGCAGGGATGGTCTTTGATCCGGTCGCGAATGCTGTCGGGCAGCGCGTCAACATGGTCCTTGGAACTGCCACAGGACACCTGCGTGCATCCGTCTGCATCTTTCTGCTGGTCTGGCCCGAACACATCCATGCTCCGCGTCCCCTTATTGCGAAAAGTCAAAGTCGATTGAGACTTTGCAAGGGGCGTGCCAGCAGCTTAATTTCAAACCAAAACATTGAATTAAAAAGGAAAATTCAAACACTCATACAGATCATGATTGTCGACTATCTGACAATCGGAGGGAAGGATGTGTGCACGTTTCACAACAATCCTCTTCCCCTTCATGTGTCATATCTTGCGCACCGAAATGCCGAGGATCTTGATCCGATAGGCGATCTGGCGTGGTGTCATGTCGAGCAAGCGTGCGGCCTTGGCCTGCACCCAGCCAGCCTCTTCCAAAGCGGCAATCACCCGCTCACGTTCATCGAGTTCTTCGTCATGCCAGGCCTTGGCTGGTGTGGTGGAGGGTTCGGCGGCATGCGAGGCACTTTTAAGGATCGGCGGCAGGGGTTGAGACGGCACCCCGACCAGAGCTTTTTCCGGCAATCCGGTCAACGACACGGTCTCCCGGTCAATGATACCGGTTGGGCTCATCACGCTGGCCCGCTCAAGACAATTTTCCAGCTCCCGCACATTGCCCGGCCATGTATGCCGCATCAGCAGACGGATAGCACTATCCTTCAGCGTCAGCGGACGGCCTTGCTGGCTTCCGATCTTGGCGATCAGAAAACGCGCCAGGTCGGGAATGTCATCCATTCGATCCTGCAGCGAGGGCATATTGATCGCCATCACATTCAGCCGGTAATAGAGATCTTCGCGGAAGTCGCCATTTTCAATTGAGGCTTCGAGATCCTTGTTGGTTGCCGCGATGATCCGCACATCGACCTTGATGGTCTTGTTGCCGCCCACCCGTTCAAACTCACCTTCCTGCAACACCCGCAGCAGCTTCGATTGAAAGGCCGGCGTGATCTCGCCAATTTCATCAAGAAACAGGGTGCCCCCATCCGCCTCCTCAAACCGTCCCTTGCGCATCGAGGTCGCACCGGTAAAGGCCCCTTTCTCGTGGCCAAACAATTCGGATTCGAGCAGATTGTCTGGTAAGGCTGCACAATTGAGCTTGAGGATTGGCTCATGCGCCCGCGGCGAATTATAGTGGATGGCATTGGCAATCAGCTCCTTGCCCGTGCCGCTTTCCCCGCGGATCAGCACCGTGGTGTTCCATTTGGCCACCAGCCGAACCTGATCAAACACCATCCGCATGGCTTCGGTCTCGCCGACAACATTCTCAAAACCATGCTGCCGTTTGACCCGGCGACGCAGACTGTCCCGCTCGGCCCGCAATTCATTCTGTTCCGCCTGCACAGCGCTAGACAGCTGCAACACGCGCCCGATGAGGGAAGCGATCATCTGCACCAGTTTGGCATTGTCCTCCAGAAAGCGATCACCATTGTTTGGTTGCACCGCGAGCACGCCCACGGCCACATCGCCACCAGTGAAAATCGGTGCACCAATGAAGGGGAGATCCGGGTCATACATGCCCAGACGATCGAGAAAGCGCGGCTCGTCCGCAATCCGGCGCACAAGGATCAGTTTTTTCTCGCTCAGAATCGATCCGACAATGCCTTCGCCGGGTTGGTAACGCACATTCTTGGTATAGATCGAATGGTCCTGATGCATGTCGGTGATCTTGAGATCTCCGCTTGTCTCATCGACCAAACAGATCATGCCATAGTGAAGGCGTCCTTCCTCATGCAACAGCTTCAAAACCTCTTGCGAGGTTTCCTCAAGATTGAGGGATTGGCCAAGCAACTGGCTGACCTGATACAGGGTGTCCAGCTCCTGACGATAAAAGGAGCAATAAACAGGATGAGGGCAAACGCCCTCTGTCCTGTTGGGCGGGCTTGGTCTAGAAGATGGATCGGCTCTCATATCACTCGCAATCTCCGTGCTGATCAACAAGCAGGCATTGTGATGCAGAGGAAGCAGCCGGAGCTGCCGTTGCTTCTGATCTCCATCTCCCCATGGAGTTCGGTTAAAATCTGATGGGCAATGGCCAACCCCATGCCCGAGCGATGCTTGGTCCCACGCCAAGCGGTAAAGAAGGGTTCGAACACTTTCGCACGCAGAGATTTTTCTATGCCAGGGCCACTGTCATGAATGCTAATCTCGATCATTCCATCTTGCGCGGTTGTCGAGCGAATGCTGACATCCCGCCCCTTTGCCCCCTCCTGTCCCACGGCGATAATTGCATTGGACAGCACGATGCGAAGCAGGATCCTGAGGCCGATTTCGTCGCCAAAGGTCATCGGCAAATCGGATTTGGCCCGCCAGTCGACAACAATCCCGTTATAGGCAAGATCATCGGCCAAGATGACCAGACAATCGCGAATGGCTTCATTCACATTGACCGGCCCATGCACCACATGCTTCTTGTCCGGCTCCGAGAGCCTGAGGGTCTCAATCGCTGCGTGGCCGGACTCCAGCGCTTCATCCAGCGCATATTCCATCGGCGTGCAATGATGCTCCCGATTCTGGTCCTGGTCCTGCAAATGACAGCGATTGAGATTGTTCGACATCGCCTGCACAACATTCAGCGGTTTTTGCAACAGATAGAGCGCCCCATCGATCATCTCGCGGGTGCGATACTCCATTTCCGTCTCCGCCATGCGGGCCCGGATGGCATGCAGCCGAGCCTTCTCATATTGCTGCTTCTGAAAGTCGATCAACTGACAGTGGCTCGCGCATTCCATCGAAGGCCCCAAAGCAGGGCCAGAGGAAGGAATCGCGGAATGGACGGGCCCCGACATTGGCTTGATAGATAGGTCTGACATGGCTATGCAGCTTCTCTTTGATCATTCACCAGAAAAGCAATGCAAAATACGTGCCGAAGAAGATTCCTTGAATTTCTTAGATATTTTTACGTCCAAATGTCATCTTTGCTACAAAAAAAAGCCGATCAAAGTCAAAATTGTAGCAATCTTCTCACAAATACGTAATTGCACTACGTATATCTTCCTTCAAGATTTCCGCCACCTTTGCGCCTTCTATCCAGATAAAAAGTAACTTGGCACGGTTAATGCAGATTGCCAGTTGACGACTTGAAATCAACAAGCAATTGGCTAGGCGTATCATGGAAAATTTGTTGCTCATTCTGCTGGAAACCGCACTGGTCAACAATGTTGTACTGGTCAAGTTCCTTGGGCTTTGTCCCTTCCTCGGGGTGTCGAACAAATTGTCTTCGGCCATCGGCATGGGCTTTGCCACCACCTTCGTGCTGACCATTGCCGCGACCGCCAGCTGGACAATCGAACGCATGGTTCTCCAGCCCTTCGATCTTGGCTATCTGCGCATCCTGACGCTCATTCTGGTGATTGCCTCTGTGGTGCAGTTTACCGAACTGGCGATCAAGAAGCTGTCGCCCTTTCTGCATCAGGGACTGGGCATCTTCCTACCGCTGATCACCACCAACTGTGCGGTGCTCGGCGTCGCCCTGCTTACCATCCAGGAAGACCATTCCTTTCTCGAAAGCCTTCTGTTCGGCTTTGGCGCGGCGATGGGCTTCACCTTGGTGCTTGTCCTGTTTGCGGGTCTGCGCGAGCGCCTGAAATTCGCCGACGTGCCGACCATTTTCGCCGGCACGCCAATTGCCTTTCTGACCGCCGGTTTCCTCAGCCTGTCCTTCATGGGCTTTGCCGGGCTTGTCTCTCACTAATGACCGGATGGATGGAGCAACGCATATGATGGAAGCAACGATCACTCTTCTGACGCTGGGCGTCGTACTAGGAGGATGCCTCGGCCTTGCCGCACTCTATTTACGCGTCGAAGGCAACCCCATCGCAAGCGAGCTGGAAACCATGATGCCCGGCACCAATTGTGGCCAATGCGGCTTTCTGGGCTGCGCGGCCGCAGCCAACGCGCTGGCAAGCCGCGAAGCTGGCGTCACCCTCTGCCCGCCCGGCGGCAAGACGCTGGCAGCCGGGCTCGCAGACAAACTGGGCATCGAGGCCGACCTGACCGAGGTTGGCGACAGTGGCCCGATGATCGCTTTTGTTTTTGAAGACCTTTGCATTGGCTGCACCAAATGCCTCAAGCGCTGCCCGACCGACGCGATCATTGGCGCTTCGAAACAGCTGCACGGGGTGGTCGATGATGCCTGCACCGGCTGTGAGAAATGCGCTGATGTCTGCCCAACCGGAGCCATCACCATGCGCAGAGAAAATGCCACCCTGCAGACATGGCACTGGCCAAAACCCGAATTGCCCTTGGCAAGCTGACAGGAGCTGGTAATGAAACTGTTCAAGATCAAAGGCGGCATTCACCCCAAAGGGCGCAAGGAAGCAACGTCGAACAAAGCGATCCAATCGATCCCGCTGCCCACCATGCTGCGGATTCCCCTGCAACAGCATATCGGGGCGCCCGCCACCGCTCTGGTTGAAAAGGGTGATCTGGTCAAAAAGGGCCAATTGCTGGCCAAGGCCCGCGGGGCCGTGTCGGCCAATATCCACGCCCCCACCTCAGGCCGGATCATTGCCATTGGCCGTTTCATCGCGCCCCATGCCTCCGGCCTACCCGGCACCACCATCACCCTGCGCCCCGATGGGGAAGAGGCTTGGGCAGACCGACCACCCCCTCTTGACCCAGACACCGCCCCTGTCGATGAGTTGGCGAAGCGGGTCGCTGAGTGCGGCATTGTCGGGCTGGGCGGCGCGACCTTCCCTTCCGGCGTCAAGCTCAATCTGCGCAACCGGTATGATCTGAAGCTACTGGTCATCAATGCCGCAGAATGCGAGCCTTATCTCACCTGCGACGACCGCCTGATGCGCGAACGGGCCGAAGATGTGCTGACCGGGGTGCGCATCATGGCCCGGACGTTGGGGGTTGAACGCACCAACATCGCCATTGAATCCAACAAGCCCGAGGCGACCGCAGCCTTGAGAAAAGCTGCCAAGGCATCGGGGACTTCGGCAATCGAGATTGTCGAAGTCCCCGCCCGCTACCCGATGGGCTCGGAAAAGCATCTCGTTCAGACCCTGACCGGCAAGGAAACCCCGGCCCGTGCCCTGACCGCCGATATCGGCGTGGTGGTGCATAATGTCGCCACCGCCTATGCCATCCAGCAGGCTGTGTGCCATGGCCGCCCGCTCATTTCGCGCATCGTCACGCTCAGCGGCGAAGCAATGGCTGAGGGCGGCAACTTTGAGGTCTTGCTCGGCACGCCGGTCTCCCATCTGGTTGAGCAAGCAGGTGGCTTGAAACATGACCCGGACCGCCTGATCATTGGCGGCCCGATGATGGGCCAGCCCCTCTCCAGCCTGCGCGCGCCAATCATCAAGGGCATCAATGGCATTTTGGCCTTGGGCCAAAAGCAAAAACAAGCCCCAGCGCAAATGCCCTGCATTCGCTGCACCTCTTGCGCGGCGGCCTGCCCCTGTGGCCTCACCCCCTTTGACATGGCCCAGCGCATCCGCAGTGACGAACTCGACAGCGCCGTTGATATTGGCCTGCTCGATTGCATCGGCTGCGGCTCCTGCGCCTATGTTTGCCCGTCGAATATCCCACTGGTGCAATATTTCAACTATGCCAAGGGCAGCCTGACCGCCAAGCAGCGGGCCGACCACAAACAGGAAGAGACCAAGCGTCTGGTCCAGACCCGCGACGCGCGGATGGAAAAGATGCGGCGTGAAAAGCAAGAAGCCATGGCCCGCATGAAGGCGGAGCGCGCAGCCAAGAAAGCGAAAGAAGAACAACAAAAGCAAGCCGCCGCTGCGGCCCAAAATGCCGACACAGAAACCAAAATCAAGGTGGAAGCATGAGCATGACCGACGTCACAAGCGGCCCGTTCCTCCATTCTGGAGCCAGCGTTTCCCGCACAATGGGGCTCGTTATCCTCGCGCTGGTCCCCTCAACAGCCTTCGGGCTTTATCTCTATGGCTGGCCTGCCATCACGCTGTTTGTGGTGACCATCAGCTCAGCCCTTTTGTTCGAGGCCATTGCCCTGAAACTGGCCGGAAAGCCGATCCTGCCTTTCTTAACCGATGGCTCAGGCCTGTTGACCGGCTGGTTGCTGGCCATGACCCTGCCCCCTTGGGCCCCTTGGTGGATTGGCCTGATCGGATCAATGATCGCCATCCTGCTGGCCAAACATGCCTTTGGCGGCCTTGGCCAGAACATTTTCAACCCGGCCATGATCGCCCGCACGGTGCTGTTGATTTCCTTTCCAGTGCAAATGACCCAATTCCTGCCGCCCCTGCCACTCAGCAGCGCCAATGCCCCCGGCTTTCGTGAAGGGATCGGGGTCGTGCTCACCGGCCATGCGGGACTGGATGCCCTTTCGGGCGCCTCTCTGCTCGGCTCGATCAAGACGCAACTGGGTCAGGGCGAAACACTGCCCAGCATTCTCGCCAGCCTATTTGACATGCGCGATGCAGCCATCGGGTCGATTGCGGGGTCCATGGGCGAGACCTCTGCCTTGCTTGCCCTGCTCGGCGGCCTTTTCCTGCTGATCACGCGGGTCATCAGCTGGCACATCCCGGTCTCGATGATTGCCGCGATGGTGGCTCTTTCCACCCTCTGCCACAGCCTCAACCCCGATCTCTATCTTGGCCCGGATGTGCATCTGCTCTCAGGAGCCTTTCTCTTCTCGGCCTTTTTCATCGCCACCGATTATGTCACCGCACCGGGCACCGACAGGGGCAAGATCATTTTCGGCGCAGGCATCGGCATGCTCACCTTTGTCATCCGCACATGGGCTGCCTACCCGGAAGGGGTCGCCTTTGCGGTCCTCTTGATGAATGCCACCGCACCGCTGATTGATGCCTATGTCCGGCCCCGGATCTATGGCCGCACCCGCAAGGGCACCCCGCTCAGTTACCCTGATGACCACACCAAAGGACCAACGTCATGAGCGGCGAGGCAGACATCAATAGGGCTCCGGCAACAAGCCTTGCTGAACGGACCCACAAATTGGGCATCTGGATCGGCACCCGCTTTGAGGCCATCCGCAGCAACCCGCTCTATCTGGCCCTGTTGCTTGGTTTCTTCTCGGTCGTCAGCGCCCTCACCCTGTCCTCGGCCTTTCTTGCCACCGAAGAGGCCATTGACCTGCGCCACAAGGAAGATTTGCAAAAGTCTCTTGCGCTGGTGATCCCGGACGATCGCCATGACAATGATCTGGTCACCTCTGCCTTCACCCTCAAATCAGAGGATGGCATCGAAAAGCTGGTCTATCCGGCTCGGCTGGGCGGTCAGCTGGAGGCGGTTGCCTATCAGACCACAGCACTCGGCTATGGCGGCCCAATCCTCGTCTTGCTCGGCGTTGACAAGGATGGCCAATTGCTTGGTGTCCGGGTCTTGCAGCATGCAGAGACTCCGGGACTGGGCGACAAGATCGAAGCCGACCGCAGCGACTGGATCACACGCTTTGCCGGTCTGTCTCTTGGCAATCTGCTGCCGGAAAAATGGGCGGTGAAAAAGGATGGCGGGGCCTTTGACCAATTTTCTGGCGCCACCATCACGCCACGCGCCGTGGTTCGCTCGGTCAAGCAAGGCCTTCAATTTTTCGAGCAGAACAAAGCCAAGCTGCTGGCCCAGCCGTCAGACAAGTCGAAAGGATAGAGGATCATGCGCTACCGTGACATCACACTGGAAGGCCTCTGGACCAACACGATCGTCTTCTCCCAGACCTTGGCCCTTTGCCCGCTTTTGGCGGTCACCAGCACCGCCACCAACGGCCTTGGTCTTGGACTGGCAACAACGGCGGTTCTGGTGGCCTCCGCCTTTGTCATTGCCTTGCTGCGCACCATGATCGAGCCGGAAATCCGCATCCCGGCCTTTGTGCTGATCATTGCGGCGCTCGTCACCATCGTCGACCTCTATATGAATGCTTATCTGCACGATCTTTACAAGATTCTGGGCCTCTTCATTCCGCTGATCGTCACCAACTGCGCCATCCTTGGCCGGGCCGAAAGCTTTGCCTCCAAAGCCAAAATTCTGCCCGCCATGGTGGATGGCCTGATGATGGGCGTTGGCTTTACCATCGCGCTGGTGCTGCTCGGCTCGGTGCGCGAGATCCTCGGCTCCGGCACCTTGTTCGCGGGGGCTTCTCTGCTCTTGGGGCCGTCTCTGGCTTTTCTCGAGCTTGAAATCCTCCCGAATTATGACGGTTTTCTGCTGTTTGTCCTGCCCCCCGGAGGCTTCATCCTGCTTGGTCTGATCCTCGTCGGCAAACGGCTGATTGACCGGGCCATTGAGGAAAGGGCCAAACCTCAGGTGACCCCTGAAAAGCCGGTTGGCAAGCAGATCACTCTATAGGAGCCTCCCATGAATATCGGCGTTGCTTATGTCACCCCCATTCACAAGGTCTGGATCCGAATGGAAATGCCAGATGATTGCTCGGCAGAAGAAGCGATCACCCGATCAGGCATCCTGACCCAGTTCCCCGAGATCGATCTCAGCGCACAAAAGGTCGGCATCTTTGGCCGCATCGTCAAGCTCACCCAGCGGCTGGAAGACGGGGACCGGGTTGAAATCTATCGCCCCATCACGGTCGATCCCGATCAGGTGGAACGCCGGGACATGTAATCACGCGCCCTAATAAACATCCCGCTGATAGCGATGGTCCTTCGTCAGCTGATCCATATAGGCATCGACCCCCGCGGCATCCAGCTTGCCATGGGTCGCGATAACCCGCCGGATGGCTTTATCGACATCGGACGCCATGCGGCTGGCATCGCCACAAATATAGATCGCGGCCCCAGCCTCAAGCCAGTCAAAGAAAGTCGCTCCGTCCTTCTCGATCAAATGCTGGACATATACTTTCTCTGTGCTGTCCCGTGACCATGCAAGGCTCAACCGGGTCAGAAGACCACTCGCCGCCCAACCTTCGATCTCGCCCCGATAGAGATAATCCGTCGCCTGATGTTGGTCGCCGAAGAAGAGCCAATTGTCGCCGGTTGCCTGCCGCATTTCACGTTCTTCCAAAAAGGCATGGAACGGCGCGATGCCTGTGCCCGGGCCGATCATGATCACCGGCTTGCTGTCGTCTTCGGGCAGATGGAAATGTCCCGATCGCTGGACATAAACCCCGACGCTGCCGCCAAGCGCCAGCCTTTTGCCCAGAAAGGTAGAGGCCACCCCCTGCCGTTTGTGACCCTCCAGATCATAATGGACCTCTCCGACTGTCAGATGCACTTCACCGGGATGCTTTTTCGGGCTGGAGGCAATCGAGTAAAGGCGCGGCTGCAGCGGTCGCAGCCCATCGACAAAGGCCTGCGCATCAAGATCTGGAACACCAGCTCTGAGCAGATCAATCACATGAGCATCTTCAAACGGACGCTCGACGCCCCATGCCTCAAGGGTCGCGGGCGTCACCGTCACGATATCAAGCTTGGTCAGCACCGCCGAACGCAGCTTGCAGGCACCGGATTTGAGATTGACCACCTCCCGACCTGTGAGCCCAAGCAAGGCAAGGATCTCATTGGCCAGCTCCGGCGCATTAACCGGCCAAACCCCAAGAGAGTCGCCGACTGAATAATCAAGATCCTCGCCACCACCGGCGAGTGAAATCTCCACATGATTGACCCTCTTGGCCGATCCATCGCCACTCAGGCAATCCGCACCCATCAGGGAGGCAAGGAAAGGATGGTTTTTGTCAAAGGCAGGCCCGGCTTCTTCTGCGTCTGCCACGCCCGCTGCCCCTGCGGCAGAAGCAAAAGGCTCAGACAGGAAAACCGCCTCTTTCCAAGCGGCATAATCCTCATCATAGGCCACATCGCAGCTCACCAGCGCTGCGGCCCGCGTTGCGCCCAACTCGGCCAGACGCGCATCCAGATCGGTGCCCACCTTGTTGAAATGCGGATAGGAACTGTCTCCGAGACCACAAACACTGAAATTAAGGCTGGCAGGCAGTGAGGGCGCATCGACCGCCATCAAAGCCTCATAGAATTTCTTTGCATTGTCCGTTGGTTCCCCCTCGCCGAACGTCGCCGCAAGGATCACCACATGATTGAGGCTGACCAGATCCTCTGGCGTCACGGAATCCAACTCTCCAATCTCCGCCTCAAAGCCCTTGGTCTTGGCATATTTGCGCAAATCCTTGGCCAAGGATTCCGCCGTGCCGGACTGGGAGCCAAACAGGATTTTCAGTGCCGTGCCCGCCTCATTTTCAGCACCGTCCCCCTTTGCCGCTGCGGCAATGGCAAAGAGGCCAGTCATCAAACCATTCAACCAATTGCGTTGCTCGCTGTCGAAAGGCGCGTCCTCCGGGATAAAGTGCGGTGCATTCTGGGCATTGGCCTGACCAATCGCCGTAGCGAGCCGGGCAAGCATCTCTGGATCTTGTTTGGTCATCTCACATCCCTCAACTTGCTCGCTCAAGCAGGCTCGGCAATTGCTCGTCCGTCAGGCTGCGGGCATAGCTCAAAAAGCTCTGGCCGGGTGCCCGCTGGTTCAGATAATTGCTGATCACGGTGCCCACGATGGCCTCCAGTTCATCGGACCCGATCGGACCACACAGGGGCCGCCCAATCCCACGATCTGTGTCACTGCCCCCGCCCAGCACCACGAAATAGCCCTCGCTGCCATCGGGCATGGTCGCCCCCACCAATCCAATATCGCCGATATAATGCTGTGCGCAGCTATTTGGGCAGCCGGTGAGGTGAATATTGAGGGGCTGATCGAGACGGAAGGTCTGCTCCAGATGCCGGATCAGCCGCGTGCCATCGGCCTTGGTATGGGCAAGACCAAACTTGCAGCCCCATTTTCCTGTACAAGCCACGCCACCTGCCGCGAAGGCCGTCGCCTTGGTCGCGATGCCAGCGGCATTCAGCTCGGCCTCGGCAAGGGAAAGCTGATCATCTGGCACATGCGGAATGAGAATATTCTGCCAGACAGTCAGCCGCAGATCATTGCCGCCATAGTGCATCGCCACCTTGCCAATGGTCCGCATCTGCTCCGGCGACAAGCGCCCCATTTCCAGCGCGACGCCGATATAATTGATCCCCACCTCACGCTGGGGATGGACACCAATATGGCCAGACCGGTTCACCGGCGCGCGCGGCGCGTCATGGGCGTCATCAAGCCGGATCAGCTGGAAATCAGCGTCCATTTCCAGCAATTTCTCATCGGTCCGCTTGAGGAACCATTCCACGCCCTTGGCGTCGAGCAGATATTTGAGCCGCGCCTT
Source organism: Cohaesibacter sp. CAU 1516 (assembly GCF_005771485.1). Lineage (NCBI taxonomy): Bacteria > Pseudomonadati > Pseudomonadota > Alphaproteobacteria > Hyphomicrobiales > Cohaesibacteraceae > Cohaesibacter > Cohaesibacter sp. CAU 1516. The sequence goes on from NZ_VANT01000006.1 coordinate 204,354, forward strand.
CTTGCGATTGGTCCGATCGGCATGTTCAACAAAAACATGCAGCATGGCGGCCCCGACCATCACCGTCTGGGCCGGAGTGCAAAGGGCTCCGGTCGCACGGGCCAGATCCTTGTGACCGGAAATGCCACCGAGCGAAATCCGGCAATAAAGTCCAGGCTCGACGCCTGCCTCATTCATCCCGACCCTGACCGCCTGAAAGCAAATATCGTTGCTGTCGCTCACCGACGAAATGGCGCCGCCGCCATCAAAGGAAATGTTGAATTTGCGCGGCAAGCCCTGCAAGGCGCGGCTGTTGAGCACCAGATTGGACAGCCGGATCGTGTAGGGCGACAGGTCAATCAGCTCTTGCGAGTCAAAGCCAGAAGTCGGAGCAGCGGTCATATTGCGCGCACTATCGGCCCCCGATCCATGACAGGACAGGCCTGCCTGATGGATCCTGTCGAGGATCTCGAGCACATTTTTGGGTTCAATTTCGCGCAGCTGCAAATTGCCGCGCGTCGTCACATGGGCATAACCGCCCGCAAGCTCATCAGCAATCTCGGCCATAACCAGCATCTGGTCGCCGCGCATCTTGCAGGCCGGTATGCGCATCCGCATCATGTAACCGGGGCTGTTGGGCGCCACATTGAAAAAGCCCCAATGGCGAAGCAGGAAATTGTCCAGCCCCTCAGCCATTTCATTGCGGTCCGTCCAGCGCTCCAACCGCAAACGCAGATCAAGCGGATGCTGCTGATATTTCGCCAGTTCTTCCTTGCACAAATCCTCAATCGGCGTGCCATGCACCATCTCTGGTTCTGAGCCACCCTGAGCCGTCGACCCATTGCTCGGTGCAAAAGCCTCATGCAGATTGAGCTGCGCAATGGCATCAACGAGATAGGCGATCTGGTCCGGGCTGAAACCCTTCTTTTTCTCAAGCGGTGCATGCATGGCGTGACGATCCTTGCGTCCAGAGGGCTATTGGTCGAAGCGGCATATAACCCAGTGGGAACATCGATATTTTGGTCCCCACTGGGCTCCTTGCAGGTAGGCCTCCTACCAGGCGTTATATTGCAGATACTTGCCGCACATCTCGACCTTGACCCTGTCCCCTTTGGGGCTTGGCACGCGGGTCACACTCATGTCGAAATCGATGGCAGACATGATACCGTCACCAAATTCTTCATGAATCAGCGCCTTCAATGTTGGCCCATAGACGCCGACAATCTCATAGAAGCGATAGATACAGGGATCCGTCGGGACCGCTTGTTCCCAAACCTTGTTCGGGCTTTCCGCCAGCACCTCGGCCGCCTCGTCCGGCAGCCTTAGAACGGACACCAAGGCCTTGGCTTTCTCAAGCGGAAAGGCATTCATTCCAACGCAGGCAGAATGGGTAAAAACTGGCGACATTTCGATCTTCGCGGCAATATCACTCCAGCCCATACCAGCCTTTTTCTTGGCTTCCAGAATAAGAATTGTCACATCATCTTTGGTCAACATCTTGTCTCTCTCCTGTTATTGAATACGGTTTATTGACTGGCAATATAAATGGTCTGGATCAGGCAGATCAGCAGCAGCAAAGCCGAGATGGCTTTCCAAGCCTGCTCCGGCAGCCTGTCAAACAGAGGCCTCTTTGATTGGGATTGATAGCGAAGGCTGGGGGTCCGCATGGCTGCCTCAAACTCAGACAAGGCGTCAAACCGATGCGCCGAAGACGGAGCGACCGCACGCCGCAATGCATCATCGAGCCAATCGGCGATGGCTCGCTTGTCACTGTGGGCGCGTTTGTATCTCAGACGCTTGAGGTCGGAGGCCTTGCGCATCTGCGAAACCTGAATGCCGTAAGGCAACGCGCCAGTCAGAAGTTCATAGGCGATGACTCCTAGGGAAAACTGATCCGATTGCCAGCTGATCGCGTCATGAATGTAATATTCCGGTGCGGTATATTGCACCGTACCCATGATCTCGGCTTCGCTGGCATCAGGGCCTGCTTCCTGCACACCAGCCACATAGACCGATCCGAAATCAATGATGGTCACCCCGAGATCCGGCGTGATGATGATATTTTCTGGCCGCAGATCCTGATGCAGCATTTCCCGCCGATGCAAGGCACGCAACCCCTTGATGATCTGCTCAAGGATTTCCCGGCACATCTCAATGCTGCGATCGGGATTGTCATGCATCCATTGGCGAAGGGTCTGTCCGGCCACATAATCGGTCAGAATATACAGGTGCGAGCGTTGTCCATGGGCCTTGGGTGCGGACATCAAATAGTCACTATCCAGTCGCCTTGCGACCCATTCCTCGATCATGAAACGGCGCATGGCCCGCTCGTCGGCAAGAACTTCGCTGGCCGGTATCTTGAAAGCCGCTTTCTGCCCATCCGGCAGAGCAGCCAGAAAAATGTGTGAGCGGTGATTGGCATGCAGCTCCCGAAGGAGCGTGATGCCGTCAATCACATCTCCTGCCTTTGGGGTAACCGGGAAGGGCTTGAGATCCCCGTCAGGCGAAAAAACCAACGCGTCATCATCAGGCACGCGATCAATCCGCAAGATTTGCAGAGTGGCATTGTCATCACAGCCCCGCGCCATCGCCGCCTCGATGATCTGCCCGGCAGCACGGTCAAGATCGTCAGACGTCGCGATGGCGTCAATAACCAGATCCTTGTCCCAGAATTCGTGCGCCCCATCGGTGCTCAGAATAAAGACGTCGCCTTGCGATAGCCGCTCCTGCCGATAATCGATCTCGACCGCACTGTCGACGCCAAGGGCACGGGACAAGACCGTCTGGCCATCAGCCGTTACGCTGCGATGCGCCCGCGTCAGGGGTTCCAGCGCACTGCCGCAGAGACGCCAGATTCGACTGTCACCAACCGTGAACAAGTGGGCCGACGGCCCTTTGAAGACAACCGCGGCCAGAGTGCAGACATAGCCATGGTCCGGATCGCTGATACCCTTGAAGCAACTTTGCGCATGCAGCCAGCTGTTGGTCGCGCTGATAACACGAGAAATGGAGTTTTTGACCGACCAGGCCTCCGGCGTCGCATAATAATCGCTCATCAGGGATTTGATGGCCGTGTGCGCCGCGGTCCGGCCATGATCCGAGCTGGAGATTCCGTCGGCAATCGCAATCAGAATACCCTTCGAGACCAAGGCCGAACCTTCGGGCAAGCTGGCGCCGTAAAAATCGTCATTGCGTGCCTTGGGACCAGTCGCACTCGCCTGACCAAGGGAGACCATGGCCTTTGCCTTATCAAACAGGTTTGGTGCACTGGATTTCAACAAAGCAAACATCTCTGACTGGGCGTGGAAAGAGCAGGCTGGATGGCAAGACACCACCCAGCCCTTTGGTTTCATCTCACCTCAAGGGTGACTGCGCATCACTCAGCCGGTTCAGCAACCGTGCCGACTGGACGGCGCGATGGCGAGGTGCGGAAATGAGTCGCGTAGATCATGCCGCCCACGAAGGTCAGACCACCAACGAGGTTGCCGACAATCACCGGAATTTCGTTGTAGGCGAGATACTCGAACCAACCGAAATTACCGCCCAGCATGATGCCTGATGGGAACAGGAACATGTTGACGATGGAATGCTCGAAGCCGAGATAGAAGAAGACAAGGATCGGCATCCACATGGCCATGATCTTGCCCGACACAGTGTTGGACATCATCGCAGCAACCACGCCGGTGGACACCATCCAGTTGCACATCACCGCCCGAATGAAGACCGTCAGGAAGCCAGCAGCACCCGCTGCCGCATATCCCACCGTACGGGTCTCACCAATCACTCCGATTTTTTGCCCAACCGCATTCGGCTCTTGCGAGAAACCCATGGTGAAGATGATCGCCATGAAGATGGCGGTGGTCATCGCACCGGCAAAGTTGCCGATAAAGACCAGTCCCCAGTTGCGCAAGACGCCGCCCCATGTCACGCCAGACCGTTTGGCAAGAAGCGCCAGAGGGGCAAGCGTGAAGACACCGGTCAGAAGGTCAAAGCCCAGCAGATAGAGCATGCAGAAGCCGACCGGGAACAACAAAGACGCAACAAGGAAGTTGCCGGTATTCACCGCAATGGTCACTGCAAAAGCCGCAGCCAGCGCCAGAATGGCACCCGCCATATAGGCCCTGATCAGCGTATCCTTGGTGGACATGAAGATTTTTGCTTCCCCAGCTTCAATCATCTGGGCCGCAAATTCAGAGGGTTTCACATATGCCATAGAACAACTCCTAAAAGGCTCATTCGCTCCCGCAGGAGCAGTTGGGATCTAGGCAAAATGGGGCTAGCCAGCCTGAGCGGGTGAATTGTCTGAAAAGGGAGCAACGAAGGGAATCCGTGTGCGGTCACGCCGCAAGAAAGACCGCGTGTTTGTCAGGGCTGGATAGCAACATTGCCTATGGATGTCCGCCGTTGGACAATCAATAAAAGGTTCAATAAACCTGATCTCACTTATGCATGGAGCGTGCCAGTTCCCGGAGTTATTCGGTAAACTACTTAGTATCAAACACTTAATAAGAAGACTGAAAAAGAAGGCTCGCATCGGTCTGGGCGACCGGCCTCAAGCATGAACAAAAATTAATCTATTTTTCCATGATGGCTAAAATTTAACCAACCAGTCATGGTGGGGCTGCCTTCTACCAACCACCATATGCAAGCCCAACCTACACGAGGACAGATCGTTCGGCTTGCCCGCTTCATGACACCCGGACATCACCTGTCAGCAGAGATGGCCTCAAGGGGAAACAACGCCTCAAAGGCCTTCGTCCCTTTTGGCGAGAAGGCGATGACCCGTGTTGCCTGATCGCGCCTGAGCCACGCCAACGCTTCAAAACGCGCCAGAAAGGCGCGCCCGAGACTACCCGCCAAATGCGAGCGCCGCTCGCTCCAGTCAAGACACTCCCGGCACAAAGACGCCCGCCCTTTGCTGAGCGACGCGAGGTCGATACCAAGCTCGGCGATAAAAGCTGCACCGGATGCAGTGAGAACCAGCGCGTCATCCTCAAACACCAGATGACCTTGTGCAACCAGACTGTCGAACATCTGCGTGCCCATGTCACCGGCCAGATGATTGTAGCAAACCCGCGCCTTTCTGAGCGCATCATCCTTCGGCCCGGTGCGTCGGCGCAAATGGCCCGCTCCAGCCGCAAGCCCCATCAACCCTTCGAGCACATGAGCAACCTCATCGCTTGCCAGCGAGAAATATTTGTGTCGCCCCTGCTTGCGCTGCCGCAACAGGCCTCCGCGATCAAGCTTGGCAAGATGGGCACTGGCAGTCTGCAAGGTAACACCGGCTTCTGCCGCCAGTTCACTAGCCGTCAAGGCCTTGCCCGACATCAGCGCGGTCAACATGTTGGCACGCGCTGGGTCGCCAATGAGGGCTGCAATCTGGGCTATGTTTGGTCCTTCTTTCATAGTTCGACCATAACCGAAGCATCAACGTCAGGCAATGGGCTATCCTCGCACCAATCAACCAAAGGAGATCACCATGCTGACCTGCATCATCCGTTATCACATCGACCCGACGAAAAAGCAGCAATTTATCGACTATTCTCAAAATTGGGGTCAGGCCATCCCTCGCTGTGGTGCCGACCTCATTGGCTATTATGCCCCGCACGAGGGATCCTCGACGCTGGCCTATGGTATCTACAACATCCCCAGTCTTGCCGCCTATGAAGCCTATCGCGAACGCCTGAGGGCTGACCCGCTGGGGCAGGACAACTATGCCTTTGCGCAGAAAGAGAAATTCCTGCTGCGGGAGGACAGAACTTTCCTGAAATGCGTCTCGTCTCCCACGCCATCGGAGCCGCACTCATGATTGCGGTGATTTTCGAGGTTTATGTCACCGAGGGGCGCAAGGCCGATTATCTCACCATCGCGGCGGCCATTCGCCCGATGCTCGAACAGATTGATGGCTTCCTCTCGGTTGAACGCTTCCAGAGCCTGACCGAGCCGAACAAGATGCTCTCCCTGTCTTTTTTCGAGCATGAAGACGCCATAACCCAATGGCGCAATTTTGCAACCCACCGGCAAGCACAAGACAAGGGACGAGCTGAGGGGCATGACGCAGTGTTTGACGACTATCGCCTGCGTGTCGCCAATGTGTTGCGGGACTATGGCAAATTCGACCGACAGCAAGCCCCAAAAGACAGCGAGGAAAAAGATTAGTCGCGAAAAATCCGCCAAGCAACATGTGCTCTCCCACCCATCCAACAGAGCAGTCACCTCTGGTGGATGGGTGGGGAGCGACCACACGCCAACGCCCTCATACAACCGCTTGAGCAAAGATCCAATAAGTCAGAGCAATAAATTGGACGAATATTTACAAAACAAACCAAGAAAAGCACAAATAATCTTTCAAAAAGATCCGGTCATTCGATCATTGATTTAAATCCATTGAAGAACAGCCCCATTTACATATAAGTTAAAAGAAATATTGAATCTTCAAACGAATAACCAACAATGTTTTTGCAAAGACGGTGCATGCCTTGAGGAGCGCCCCAAACAATGGGAAGGCAAATCGCGTGAAGACTTCAAGACAATTGGAACCATCAAAAATCCCGGTCCTGCTTCTGGTTGGCATAACAACCGCACTGGGGGGGCTAACAGTCATGGGAATCTGGCTGTTACAACTCGAGTTTTTTGTCACCACCTTCCCAATCATCTTTGCGATGCAGTTCAACACCGCTTTGTGCTTTGTGTTGACAGGCGGGGCCTTCATTGTCACTGCCATCTATCAGCCGGTTACGCCCCACTTCCTGAGCGCCCCGGCGGGACTTCTCGCGGGTCTCTCGCTCCTTCAATATTGGTTCGGCACGTCAATCGGCATCGACACCTTGCTGCTTGATCCCTTCGTGAGTATCGGCGCGTCAGAGCCCGGACGAATGTCTCCCACCACAGCGATTTGTTTTTTGCTTGTGGCTATCGGCCTTTCCCTGTCCCGCGCGGACAGTTTCAGAAAGGCCCGCATGGGGTTGGGGCTAGCGACTATCTGCATTGCCACCTTCACCGTGATCGGTTATGCCATTCATCTGGAATCCAGCCTCGACTGGATCGGCGTGCCGCGCATGTCTCCTCATACAGGCATCGGTTTCATTGCCTTGGGATTTGGGTTGGTCCATACCGGTTCGAACAATGGGCGCATCTATGTGATCCTGTTGGTCGCACCTTTGCTGCTGATCCTGTTTGCCTTTTTTGTGCTTGTCACCCAATCATCCTCGGATCTCTCGCAGTTGATCATGACGTATCTTCTGCTTGAAGACAAACAGTCCGAGACAATGAACAAGCTTTCCATTGTCATTGTTGCTGCCGTCCTGCTCTATTTGGGCTTGACCCTTTATGCGTTGTGGCACGCCCGACGCAGTATCCAGAACATGAGGGCCGTCGAAAGAAGCAAGGCGCAGATGGCTGCAATCATCGATCAGGTAACGGACGGCATCATCCTGATTGACGAACGAGGCAGCATTCTGTCTGCCAATGAGGCAAGCGTCGATATGTTCGGCTTTGAGAGAAGCGAGATGATCGGACAAAATGTCTCCATCCTGATGCCTCAGGATATTGCCAAACACCACCAGAGCTATATCGAAAACTCCGATCAAAACAGCATAGCCAAGATCATCTCCAACTATCGGAAGCTGGAAGCCAGGCATAAATGTGGCCGCACCTTTCCGATCGAATTGTCCGTATCCCGGATCGACGCGCAGGAACAGGTCATGTTTAGCGGCATGATCCGTGATATTTCCCATCGCAGGCAAACCGAAGCCGCCTTGCTGGCAGCCAATGCGGAACTGGAGGACTTTGCCTACCGCACATCCCATGATCTGCGCTCGCCCGTCGCGTCAGCGATCGGATTGGTTCGCATTTGCGAAACACAATTGCAGGACAGAGAGCTGGCCCTCCTTGAGGAAAATCTGACGCGTCTGCACAAGAACTTTCTGCGCCTCGACAGCCTGATTGAAAACATCATCGAGGTCACACGCGCCCGCCTGATGGTGGAAGGTCCGACTGAGTTTCCGGTTCGCGAAACGATCGAGGAACTGTTGACCGAGTTGAGCCATCTGGATGGCTATGCCGACATGACCTTGCACATCGACATTGATCCGGAGCTTGCCATCGAAACCAGTCTGACCAAGTTTCAGATGATCATCAGAAACCTGCTTTCCAATGCCGTGAAATACCGCGACAGGAACGAAGCCAAGTCCAAAATGCATATCTCCGCTCAGCAATCGGACCAAACTCTGGTGCTGACATTCACCGACAACGGTATTGGGATCCCGCCAGAGGCTCAACCGAAATTGTTCGAAATGTTCAGACGCTTTCATCCCAAAGTAGCGGTCGGGAGCGGTCTGGGAATGTATATCATGAAGAAATGCTCGGAAGCGTTAGGCGGATCGATCCGGTTTGAACCACAGCCCAAAGGCAGCCGTTTCATCCTCGAACTGCCAAATGGAGGATATGATGTCCCTGAGGAAAATCCTGATCGTCGATGACGAAGAAGTCGATCAATATATCTGCAAATATGTCATCGAAAAATTCGACCCGACCATTGCGACCCTGTCTGCCTTTAATGGCAGGGAAGCGCTCGACATTCTGCGCCAAGACGACCCTGATGCGATCATTCTCGACATCAACATGCCAATCATGAATGGGTTCGAGTTTCTCGAACGCTATGCCGCGGAGTTCGACAACCATGTGCCCGTTGTTGCGATGTTGACCAGTTCGATCCATGACCACGACAGGGACGTTGCCTTGCGCTACATCTTCGTCGATGTCTGCTTCCAAAAACCACTCACCGAGGACCATCTGGCACAGCTGGCAAACACCAGGAAGCAATCCACACAAAGCTGATGCCACGCGCCTCTCGCAAGCCCGTCAGGAACAAACCGGGCGCAAGCACAGCATCCGCTGCGCTACATCAGCATCAGCCTGTAGTCGATGGACCAAATCTCGCCCTGCGCCAATGACACCCCTGTCGAGCGATCGATTTGCAGATCATTGCTGTCAAAATAGGATGCAATCGGCTCAACACCCAGACCCACAAAAGGTGCGGATTGATGAGCATCGAACTGGGCCGGATGGGCAATCCACAACAGGCAATGAGGGAGTTTGTCGGCCTCCCATTGCAGCCGAATGGTCTGCCCAACGTCTCCAAAAAACAGATCCGCTCGCCCCTCAGTCTGCCACAGCTGCACCAGATCCTGCTGATCAGACAGAGGCAGATCATCAAGATCAACAAAGCAATCGGCGGCCAAAGCCGCTGTGGCAGGTCGCAAACAATCAGGGGCTGCCTGAGCCGGACCGGAAGCCGGGATCGACAGGGCCAGCTTCCCATCCTTCATCGGCATCCGAAAAATCGGATGCAGACCAATGGGCAGATGACAGGCTTGACGCGCTTCCACCACCAGACGGAAATCCACCGCCGCCTCCCCCGGCACAAGCCGGATATACCGTTCGAGCCGCCGGATCACATGAGCAGGCGGATAGTCGATCTCCAGCGTGATTGCCGTTTGGTCGCGCTCGATCATGCGCCAGGGACGGTTTGAACCAAATCCGTGATGCTCCCCATCAGCAGCAACCGATCCAAACGGCACGCACGGCCATTCTCCACCCAGCGTTTTCAGATGCGCCGCTCCACTGGCCGGTGGCGTTGCGCTGCCATGCAGCCAGTCCGCCTCGGCCAGCGGATGAAACGGACGCCCCTCGGGGGTCTGAAAGGCAAGATGATGCAATGCCGCACCGAATGACCAGACCTGAGCACTGGCATGACTGGAAGCAAGCGTCCAGATTTCGGTTTGAGGTCCGGCGCGACGTGGGTTCAGCATAATTGGATCTATCCGTCTTTAGCGAATGCGTTCAGTGGTCGCAGGGTCGAAGAACACGACCTTTGCCATATCGAAGGCAACGGTGGCGCTTTCCCCGGCATTGACCGCCGCATTGGCCCGCATGCGGGCAATGGCCTGCTTGCCGCCCAGATGCAGAATGGCGAAGGTGTCCGAGCCCGCAGGTTCGACCACATCGACCATACATTGCCGCTCGACCACCTTGTCGGAGGTGCGGTCCGCCCCATGCGGGTCGGTCAGGGCTTCGGGGCGAATGCCCAGAACCACCGGTTTGCCAACAAAGTCGCCCAGCGAGCCGGGATCACTGACCGGCAGATCAAAGTCCGCCCCGCTGGCATCCTGCAAGGTCACCGCAATAGCCTCGCCCTCTTTCTTGACGCTGGCAGGCACCAAGTTCATCGAGGGCGAGCCCATGAAATCGGCCACAAACATATTGACCGGATTGTCATAGATCTCGGCAGGGGTGCCGAATTGCTGCAAATAGCCATCCTTCAACACGGCGATCTTGCTGGCCAGCGTCAGCGCTTCGATCTGGTCGTGGGTCACATACACGATGGTGGTGCCCATCCGTTTATGCAGCCGCTTGATCTCGGTGCGCATGTCGACACGCAGTTTGGCGTCAAGGTTGGACAAAGGCTCATCGAAGAAGAAAACCTGCGGATCGCGCACAAGCGCCCGGCCCATGGCCACACGCTGACGCTGACCACCGGACAATTGTCCCGGCTTACGGTTCAGCAGCTCGCCGATCTGCAACATGTCGGCCACCCGCTTGATCGCAGCTTCCCGCTGTTCCTTGGGCACCTTGCGCACTTCCATACCGAAGCTGATATTCTGCGCTACGGTCATGTTGGGATAAAGCGCATAGGACTGGAAGACCATCGCGATATCGCGCTTGGAAGGCGGAAGCCCCGCAACAGACTTGTCACCGATGCGGATTTCGCCCGAAGTGACTTCCTCCAGCCCGGCAATGGTATTGAGCAAGGTCGATTTGCCACAGCCGGACGGGCCGACCAGCACCAGAAATCCACCATCCTCGATTTCCAGATTGATGCCCTTGAGCACATCGACATTGCCATAGGACTTGTAGAGATTTTCAATGGAGAGAGATGCCATAGTCCTATCCTTTGACAGAGCCGGCCATCAGGCCACGCACGAAATAGCGGCCAGAGACGATGTAAACGACAAGGGTGGGGAGTGCAGCCAGAATGGCCCCGGCAAAATGCACGTTATATTCTTTGACGCCGGTCGAACTGTTGACCAGATTGTTGAGCGCAACCGTGATCGGGATCGAGTCAAAGTCGGCAAAGGATACGCCAAACAGGAAGTCATTCCAGACGTTGGTAAACTGCCAGATGACGGTCACCACGAAGATCGGGGCCGAGTTAGGCAGCATGATCCGCCGGAATATCTGGAAGAAGCTCGCACCATCAATCTGTGCCGAGCGCACCAACTCTGTCGGAAACGCCTCATAATAGTTGCGGAAAAACAGCGTCGTGAAACCAAGACCATAGATCGTGTGGACCAGCACCAGCCCCGGCGTGGTACCGGCCAGACCGAGCAAGCCCAGAATACGGGCCATCGGCACCAAGACAATCTGGAACGGGATGAAGCAGGCGAGAAGCAAAGCCCCAAAGATGATGCTGTCGCCCTTGAAGCTCCATTTGGTCAGGACATAACCATTCAATGCCCCAAGTATGGTCGAAATCAGCACCGCTGGTACGACCATGAGGATGGAGTTGATAAAGAAGGGCTTGAGGCCGGACGGATCGACACCGATCTGGGCCGTCGACCAAGCCGACAGCCAAGGAGCGATTGTCCAGTCTTGCGGCAAATTCATCATGCCACCGCCACGGATTTCATCCAGCGGCTTAAAGCTGTTCACCACCATCACATAGAGCGGCAGCAGATAATAAATGGCAAACAGGATCAGGGCGACATAGATCACAGCACGGATCAGGCGATCCGACATGGATGATGGGTTGGAGACGGATTGGGTCATCTCTTGTCTCCACTTCTCATTTCGCTATAGAGATAGGGCACGATGATCGAGAAAATCATGATCATCATGATGATGGCAGACGACGCGCCAACCCCCATCTGGTTGCGGGTGAAGGTGTAGCTATACATGAAGGTCGCGGGCATCTCCGTTGCCCGGCCCGGACCACCGCCGGTCAAGGCGACGACAAGGTCATAGGCCTTGATCGCCAGATGAGCGAGAACCACAAAGCTCGACAGGAAGACCGGACGCATCATCGGAATGATGATCTTGCGATAGATGGTGCCTTGCGATGCGCCATCCATTTCAGCGGCCCGGATGATCTCGGTATCCACCCCACGCAACCCGGCAAGGAACATCGCCATGACGAACCCGGATGACTGCCAGACAGCAGCCATGACAACGGTATAGATCGCCATATTGCGGTCTTTGATCCAATTGAAGTGGAAGCTCTCCCAGCCCCAGCTATGCAGGGTTGCCTCAAGACCGATGCCCGGATCGAGAAACCACTTCCAGGCAATCCCGGTGACGATGAAGGACAGGGCCATCGGATAGAGATAGATCGGTCGCAAAACCCCTTCGCCGCGGATTTTCTGATCCAGAAAGATCGCCAGCAACAAACCAAGCAGCGTGCATATGGCGATATACAAGAAGCTAAAGACTCCCAGATTGGTGAGCGCCGTGCCCCAATGTCTGAGCTTGAAAAGTTTTACATAATTGGAAAGTCCGATCCATTCGTCAGACGGCAGCATCCGCGAATTGGTCATCGAGAGATAACCGGTATAGACGATGAAGCCATAGACGAAGATCAGGACGAGAAGGAAGCTCGGCGCAAGCACGATGCGCGGCACCCAGTCACGAATGCGGTCCAGCATGGGTCTCTTTCACGTAGGGGGCTGGTGAATTTGACGTCCTTGGAGGCCGGAGACGAAACGCCTCCGGCCAATGTCTGACCAATTTGCGAACTGTCAGACGTCCTTAAGAGGACTATTTGGCTGCTTCAACAGCATCGACCATTTCTTCAGCAGCGGTGGCCGAGTCAAATTCGCCGTTGAAATGCGCGGTGATGACATCGAACATGGCGCTCTTGATGCCATCCGGCACAGCATGGCCATGGGCCATGGAGCCGAACAGACGACCATTTTTGGCAGCGTCACCAAGATCGGCCATGCCTTTTTTGCCGCAATCATCAAAGGCATCATTCGGCACGTCGGTGCGTGCTGGAACGGAACCCTTGACGGTGTTGAAGGCGATCTGGAAGCCAGGATCCATCACGGCAGACGCCATTTTCTTCTGAGCGGTGCCACCTTCTTTCATGTCGAACATGGCAAACTGGTCAGAGTTGAAGGTCACCGCACCTTGCGTGCCCGGGAAGCGAATGCAGACAAAGTCTTCGCCCGGCGTCAGCTTGGACTGCAGGAACTCGCCCTTTGCCCAGTCACCCATGACCTGCATGCCAGCTTCACCCTTGATGACCATGGCGGTCGCAAGGTTCCAGTCACGACCGGAGAAGTTGTCATCAACATAGCTGCGCAGTTTGGCCATACGATCAAAGGCTTCAACCATCTTGGCACCGCCAAGGGCTTCTGGATCCAGATCGATCATCGCAGCCTTGTAGAAGTCGTCACCCAGTGACAGAACGACGGAATCGAAGATCGTGCCGTCCTGCCAGGCCTGACCACCATGGGCCAGAGGGGTCACACCCTTGGCTTTCAGGGCATCGAGCATGGCAATCAGCTCGTCCCAGCTGGTTGGCGCCTTGCCCCCCACTTCATCAAGCAATTTCTTGTTGATCCAGACCCAGTTGGTCGAGTGGACATTCACCGGAGCGGCAATCCAGTTGCCTTCATATTTGGAGAATTCCTGCAAGGCGGGTGGTACCACGTTGTCCCAACCTTCAGCTTTCGCGATGTCATTCAGATTGCCAAGCACGCCCTGCTTGGACCAATCCTTGATGTTGAAGCCCATCATCTGAACGGCGGTTGGTGGGTTACCGGCCGTCACACGCGCACGAAGTGCGGTCATGGCAGACACACCGGAGCCACCGGCCACTGGCATATCAGCCCATTTAACACCTTGTTTCTCAAGATTTTCTTTCAAAACATTGAGAGCAGCAGCCTCGCCACCAGCAGTCCACCAATGGAGAACTTCAACATTCTCATCAGCAAAAACCGGAGTAACGGCGAGGGGAATAGCAACGAGGGCAGCACCAACAGCGGTGCCGGTCAGGATCGATTTCAGTTTCATTCTGTTTCCTCCCAGTGTGAAGTTTGAATCTGGGCGCATTATAACGTTGTAATAATAAATGGTGTCAATTGATTTTTTTACGGACCTTGGGCTAGGCTACGACAACAGGCAAAGGAATAATCGGGAGATCCGGCCGAACCGGACTCAAAAAAACCACGCAATGGACCCCAACTCGATGGCCAAAAAAGCCCCAATCTCGGACCTCATCCCGTCAGGCACGCGCCCGACCCAACAGACCATTGCCGACATGACGGGGCTGGCGGTGACGACTGTTTCCAAGGCCTTGCGCAGCGATCCGAAAATTTCTGAAAAAACCCGTCAGCTGGTTGAAAAGGTCGCCAAGGAAGTGGGCTATGTGCCTGACCGTGCGGCCCAGCGCTTGCGCACGGGAAAAACCCATGTCATCAGCCTGATCCTTGATCCCCACAATGAGATTTTGGGCTTTGGCAATTCGATGATCACAGGCATTGTCGAAGCCCTCCAAGGTACCAACTATCACCTTAATATCACACCGCATTTCACGCCCGGCCACATCATGGAACCGGTGGTCAACATCGTCCGTAACGGCTTGGCCGATGGGTTGATTTTCTCTCGCACCCGGGCACTCGATGAACGGGTGCGGTTTCTCTCAGAACGGGACTTTCCCTTTGTCACCCATGGGCGGACCGAATTCAGCAAACAGCATAATTTCGTCGATTATGACAATGAGGCCTTCGCCTATCAGGCCGTCATGCGCCTGGTGGCAAAAGGCTGCAACAAGGTCTGTATCTTGTTGCCCTTGAGCAAATTCACCTTCTACCAACATATGCGCTATGGCTTCATGCGCGCAGTGCGGGAAACCGGTGTCGATCACCTGCTGCCCGAGGATGTATCCCTTGATTCGCCATCTGACCAACTTGTGGCATGGGCAAAGGGGCTGGCCGGGACCGACGCCATGCCCGACGGCATCATATGCCCCGGCGAGACCTCCTATTTTGCGGTGGAAAACGGCTTTGCCGCAGGCGGAAAAAGGCAGGAGCAAGACTATTGCGTCGTCGCCAAAAGTGTATCCGCCGTACTGCCCCTGAACAATCCAAACCTCGATCTGATTGCCGAGGACGTCAAGGAAGCAGGCTTTCTGATGGGGCAATCCCTGCTTGAAGTGCTGTCCTCACCGGAAAAGGCGCCTCGCCAGATTCTGCAAGAGCCAACCTTGAAATTTCCAATCTAGGTCACCGATAAAAAAGCAACGGGCTTCCCTGATGAAGATCAGGAAAACCCGCTGCCACCTTGACCCTGGGAAGAGATCATAGGCTTGGGAGAGACTTAATCGCGTTTCGACAGCTCTTCAGAGAAGGCGCCCAACCGCTTGTAATCCGCATAAATGGCTTCATAGGCCTTGTGGGCTTCCGGATCGGGTTTGAAGACTTTTTCAACCGGGCTGTGCATCGCTGCTTTTGCCGCTTCAATATCCTCATAGGCCCCGGCAGCCGTCGCCGCAAAGATCGCCGCACCCCGGGCACAGCATTCATCAGACGCCACAACGCTGATTTCACGGTTGAGCACATCGGCGCAAATCTGCGAAACCAGATCGGACTTGCGGGCAATGCCGCCGATGCCAACGATACTCTTGACCGGAATGCCTTCGGATTCAAACCGTTCGACAATGGCCCTTGAGCCAAAGGCCGTCGCTTCAATCAGGGCCCGATAGATAGATGGAGCCGTCGAGCCCAGATGCAACCCGGACAGGATCGCCTTGATCGTCTGATCCGCATCCGGCGTCCGCCGTCCATTCAGCCAGTCCAGCGCCCGCTCGCCATAGGCTCCCGGCGGCAACTGGGCAGCAGCCTCTTCAAGCTGCGGCAGCAAGGACCCCGCCTTGGTATTGCTGCGCCGGTTCCACATCAAGACGCGTTCAAACCAGGCAAAGACATCGCCAAAAGAGGACTGCCCTGCTTCAAAACCGATATAACCCGGCATCGCACTGCCCGGCACCTGACCACAAATGCCATGCACCAAAGTGTCCTTCACCTCTTCCGGTGGGGCGATCAGAATATCGCAGGTCGATGTGCCCATCACCCGCACCAGCGAGTAAGGCTCAATGCCCGCGCCAACCGCACCCATATGGCAATCAAACGCGCCGACCGCGACCGGGATATCTGCATCCAGCCCCAATCGTCCAGCCCATTCATTCGACAAGGTGCCCGCAGGTTGATCACTGGTCACGGTGTCTTGATAAAGCGGACTTGGCAGATTGCCGAGGCACGGATCAAGCGCCGTCAGCCATTCGCGGCTCGGCAGGCCGCCAAATTCCGGATGCCACAAGGCCTTATGCCCGGCAGAGCAGCGGCTGCGAACAATCTTCGCCGCATCATCAACACCCGTCAGCACCGATGGTACCCAATCGCACAATTCAACCCAGCTGGCCGCGGCCTGAAACACTGCAGGATTGCGCCGACCGACATTGAGGATCTTGGCCCAGTACCATTCAGAGGAATAAATGCCGCCAACATACTTGGTATAGTCGGGAAACTGGCCGGAGTGACACAGTGCATTGATCTCTTCGGCCTCGGCCACCGAGGTATGGTCCTTCCACAGAATGCACATCGCATCCGGGTCAGTTGCAAAGCCATCCTTGAGCGCCAGGGCGGTCGCATCCGCCGTCACAGGCAGGGGTGACGAGCCGGTCGTGTCCACCCCGATACCGATGATTTTCGGCTTGCCCGGCGCCATTGACTGAACGGCGTCCCGCACGGCGGCGGTCATCGCTTCAAGATAATCTGCCGGGTGCTGACGAAATTGTTGTCGCGTCGGCTCGCAAAAGCGCCCTTCTGCCCATCGCGGATAGGCCGCAACGGCGGCGGCGAGCTCATCACCCCCCGCAACACTGACAATCACCGCCCGGACACTATCCGAGCCAAAATCCAACCCCAAGACACAAATCTGCTGATCAGCGGCCATGCCGATATCCTCCCATCGGTCGGTCGAAAGCCTCGCACCAGCATCCAAATCTTATGGATTATTCTACTCAAAAACTTTCGACACTCTTCTTTCCAAAGCGCACGTTTCAGATTAGAATATGGACTATTCTGATGCCTTCCAATACAGCAAAGCGCTAGAGATATGGACGATCATTCTAAATTTGATCCCAGCGCAGACCCACAAGTTCAAGGTCTGTTCAAGAAACTGGCCTATGACACAGCCCCCAAGGGAGCCGACGATGAGGTTGCGCCGCTTTTTCCCGGCTTTCAGTTCGACGTCAAATTGGTCGCCGGCATCACTCCCATTGAGAGCGGCGGCCCACTGGATTTCTATATCGACCGCCCCAACGGCATGCGCGGCTGGATCATAAACCTGACGGTCGACGGCATTGGCCGGGTGTTTGACGGCCCCAATTCCTTCACCGTCGAACCGGGCGATCTATTGCTTTTCCCGCCGGAAGCACGCCATTTCTATGGCCGCGATTTCGACGCCGACAAATGGTGGCATCGCTGGATCTATTTCCAGCCGCGCGCATTCTGGAAACCATGGCTGGACTGGCATCAGGTGGTCGATGGCGTCCATATCTTGCGCAAACGCGACGAGGCCAAGACCAGCGAGCTGTTCCGCCTGTTTGTCGAAGTCGAGAAATGGGCCAAGTCTCCCGACAATCTGTCCGTTGATCTTGCCTTCAACCGACTGGAACATATCCTGCTGCAATGCGCCCGGATGACCCGTTCCTCAAGCATGAACACACCAACCCTTGACGACCGCGTGCTGGCGGCTTGCTCCCTGATTTCCGCCAATCTCGACAAGCCGCTATCGGTCAAAGACATTGCCAGCCATGTCTGCCTGTCGCCTTCTCGCCTGTCACACCTGTTCCGCAAGAATATCGGCACCGGCGTGGTCCAGTGGCGCGACGGCCAGCGGGTGCAATATGCAATGCAGATCCTGCGGGTCACCAATGTGCCAATCAAGTCCCTCTCCCAAATGGTCGGCTATGAGGATCCACTTTATTTCAGCCGCGTTTTCCGTCGCCATACCGGCATGAGCCCGCGCACCTTCCGCGACAAGAGCCTGCACAACATCACCAGCAACGGCACCATTTCGCCGCTCCCCGGGGACGCAATCGTGCAATTGCCGCTGCGCCCGGACTGATTGCCCTGATGGGCGCTCACGACGACGTGCCAAACCAGCCTCACAAACAAACACCCCCGAAAGATCGTGTCTTTCGGGGGTGTTCTGTTTCACTGCCCTCGCGAGGCGCGGGTCTGCGGGGACTCTTGTCTGACGCGAGGGCAGTCGGCCTGAAAATCAGGCCCTGAATCCCTTGGCAAAGTGCCAATAGACTTCATTCATGCGCAAATCCTGCTTGAAGCGCATGGTTTCAGTTTGCTCATCGATCAAGGCCAGTTCCATCCCGGCGATGGTAGCAAAATCATCAAGCATCTCCGAGGTCACATCGTAGCTATAGGCCGTGTGATGCGCCCCACCCGCCAAGATCCATGCGGAGCATGCGGTCTTGAAGTCTGGTGCACATTCCCAAACCGCACGCGCCACCGGCAGGTTCGGCAGGTCAGGATGATCCACGGCCTTGACCTTATTGACGATCAGGCGGAAGCGATTGCCCAGATCAACGAAGCAGGCATTCAGCGCATCACCCTTCTGGGCATTGAAGACCAGACGCACCGGATCGGCCTTGCCGCCAATACCAAGCGGATGAATTTCCATTTGCGGTTTGTCGACGGCAATCGACGGGCAGACTTCAAGCATATGCGCACCAAGCACCCTCTCGGCACCGGGCTTGATGTCATAGGTATAGTCTTCCATGAAGGACGTTGCCCCGGTCAGCCCATGACCCATCACTTTCATGGCGCGCACGAGCGCCGGGGTTTTCCAGTCCCCTTCCCCGGCAAAGCCAAAGCCCTTGGCCATCAGCCGCTGCGGCGCAAGACCGGGCAACTGGTTAAGCCCATGCAGATCCTGGAAGGTATGCGTGAAGCCAGTATAGCCCCCTTCAGTAAGGAAGGCCTCAAGCCCCAGCTCCTGACGCGCAGCATCCAGCAGCGAGGCACGCTTTTCGCCCCCGGCTTTCAAGGCTGGCACCAGATCGTAAAGCGCTTCATACTCGGCGACCAATGCCTCGACATCAGCCTCGGCAATACTGGCCATCCGATCCACCAGATCGCCAATGCCCCAGCCATCGACAGCAAAGCCAAAGGCCATTTCCGCGCCAACCTTGTCCCCTTCGGTGACGGCCACATCGCGCATATTGTCGCCAAAACGGCAGAAACGTGCGCCCTGCCAGTCGTGCCAAGCCCGCGCGGCCCGCATCCAGCTATCAATCCGTTCTTGCACATCCGGCTCGGACCAATGGCCCACCACCACCTTGCGACCAAGACGCAAGCGTGAATGCATGAAGCCCGCTTCCCGGTCCCCATGAGCAGCCTGATGCAGGTTCATATAGTCCATGTCGATGCTGTCCCAAGGCAGGTCGGCATTGAGCTGGGTATGAAGATGCAGCACCGGTTTGGTCAGCTGGATAAGGCCACGGATCCACATTTTGGCCGGCGAGAAGGTATGCATCCAGAGAATGACGCCGCCACAGGTCGGGTCAGCAGACGCCCGGCGGCACATATCGGCAATCTCATCAGTTGTGGTGCCAACACCGGCAAACTCAATCGGCAGAACCAACCGCCCATCCTTGCTGAGCCCATCAACGACCGTGCGGGCATTCTCGGCAACCTTGCCCAGAGCCTCCGCCCCATACAGATGCTGCGAACCACAGATAAACCAGAATTTCAACTCTTTGAGTGCAATCATTTTCCTGCCTCTTCATATCCCGTTTGTTGTTGTCCCCATGGATGAAAGGCAGTGCCCGGTTGCCCCCATCTGCTAAGGAAGTCTGCTATTTTTGGCCATACCAGGCATTTTTGCCGTGTTTGCGCTGATAGTGATAATCAAGCACATAATCTTCCAACGGCTGCAAAGGGTTGGAGATGGTGGCCGAAATGGTGGCCATATGGGCAATCTCCTCAAGGATCACAGCATTGCGCACCGATTCATCCGCATCCGCGCCCCATGCAAACGGTCCATGACCTGCCAGCAGAACCATCGGCACCGCCACCGGATCGAGGCCTTCAAAGCGCCTTACGATCGCTTCACCCGTCGCTCCTTCATAATCCCGCTCCACCTCTTCAGGGCTGAGCGGCGCCGTGCAAGGAACAGAGCCCGCGCAATAATCTGCCTGTGTCGTGCCAAGACAAGGGATCGACCGCCGGGCTTGTGCCCACGCGACAGCATGGCGCGAATGGGTGTGACTGACGCCACCAATTGTCGGGAAAGCCTTGTAAAGCACTGTGTGGGTGCGGGTATCCGAGGACGGTTTCTTGTCACCCCAGACGACCTTGTTGTCGAGATCAACCACCACCATGTCATCGGCGGTCATCACTTCATAAGGCACGCCGGATGGCTTGATAACCACCAACCCTGCCTCACGGTCAATGCCTGAGACATTGCCCCATGTATAGAGCACAACCCCGCGTCGATTAAGCTCGATATTGGCTTCAAAAACCTGCTGTCGCAGTTCAAGCAACATGGGCAACCTCCCTCACCATCAACGCCCGAACGACAGGCCAGCTCTGCCCCGTTCCGGCGGATTTCTCAATAGCCCCCTAAGGACAAGCCGAGCGGCTTGCCTCCGGACGCACTCCTCTGGTGAGAGTCTGAGCCGAAGCAATCGTCACCGCTAGAGGCTATACCGCCAATTATATGGATGATCCTGCCGTTCAAATTTGTGCCAATACTGGATGAAATCCAACTGCCGCCAGCATCGGCGAACCACATCATTACATGGCCTTTTCGCCTGCGCTTACAACAAAGAAAAGGGCAGACCAAAGGTCCACCCTTTCCAGTGTCAGTTCCCGCTCGATGTAAAACCAAGTTCAAGAAGGACCTGCATTCAACGGCGCATCACTGAGCCTTGTTCTTGTTGTAGACATCGAAGATCACGGCGGCGAGCAGCACCAGCCCCTTGATGACCTGCTGGTAGTCGATCCCGATCGACATAATCGACATGCCATTGTTCATCACGCCCATCAGGAACGCGCCGATGATCGCCCCGGTCACCGTACCGACACCACCCGAAAGTGAGGCCCCACCGACAACCACGGCAGCGATCACATCAAGCTCGAAGGTGAAGCCGGCCTTAGGCGTCGCGGTATTGAGGCGAGCCGCAAAGACCAGCCCGGCAAAGGCCGACAACAGCCCCATATTGGCAAAGGCCAAGAAGGTCAGTCGCTCGGTTTTGACCCCGGACAGTTTGGCTGCTTTTTCGTTGCCGCCAAGTGCATAGATCCGACGACCAATGGTGGTCCGCGACGTCACAAAGGTATAAATTCCCATCAGCAGTGCCATGACGATCAGCACGTTGGGATAGCCCTTATAGCCCGCCATCAGGTAGGACAGATAGGAAATGGCAAAGACGATCAGACCATTTTTGACCACGAAGAAGGAGAATGGTTCCTCCACCGTACCATGCTTCTGCTGTTGCTTGCGTGCCTTGATATTGACATAGAGCAGCGCCGCACTGACGGCCAGACCAAGCGCAATAGTCAGGATATGCGGACGACCCGAACCAAACAGATCGGGAATGAATCCCGAGCTGAGTTTCTGGAACGCCACCGGAAATGGCCCGATGGACTGCCCTTCAAGCAGAGCCAGCGTCAGTCCGCGGAAAACCAACATACCCGCCAAGGTCACAATGAAGGCCGGGATCTTATAATAAGCCACCCAGAAGCCCTGCAAGCAACCAATGACCACTCCGACCGCCAGACAGACCACAATGGTAACAGCAGCATTGATCTCGTAATTGACGATCATCACCGCCGCCAGCGCGCCGATGAAACCAACCACCGAGCCGACAGACAGGTCAATATGACCGGCCACAATGATCAGCAACATGCCGACAGCCATAATGACCACATAGGAGTTCTGCAAAATCAGGTTGGTCAGATTGAGCGGCCGCATGAGAATGCCGCCAGTCATGACCTGAAAGAAGATCATCACGACGACCAGCGCCAACAACAGACCGTATTCGCGCATGTTGGCCTTGAAATATTTAGCGATTCCAGTGGTTTCGCCTTCGGAAGGCTCTTGCGAACCAACGGCGGGTTTTGCCATTTTACTCATTGTCTCACCCACTATTCCTGTGTCTTGATGATCATTCGCATGATCTTTTCTTGGCTCGCTTCGGCGGCAGGCAGCTCACCCACCATGCGGCCTTCATTCATGACGTAAATCCGGTCACACATACCCAGCAACTCCGGCATTTCCGACGAGATGAAAATGATCCCTTTCCCCTCTTCGGCCAGTTGATTGATGATGGTGTAGATTTCGAACTTGGCGTTGACGTCGATGCCGCGAGTTGGCTCATCAAGGATCAGCACATCCGGTTGGGAAAACAGCCATTTGCTGAGCACCACCTTCTGCTGATTGCCACCCGACAGATTAACGACATTCTGCTGCAGATCCTTGCAGCGAATGTTGAGTTTCTCGCGATAGTCCGCACCGACCAGCGTCTCTTTGTTTTCATCCAGCACCATGCTGCTCGACACGTCATCGAGATTGGCCAGGGTAATGTTGGTACGAATGGAGTTTTCCAGCACCAGACCATATTGCTTGCGGTCTTCGGTCACATAGGCAACCCCCTGATCCACCGCCTTGTCGATGGTGCTCAGGTCAACCGCCTGACCGCGCAAGCTGACGTCGCCGCGGATATTCTTGCCATAGGAGCGGCCAAACAGGCTCATCGCCAGCTCGGTTCGCCCGGCCCCCATCAATCCGGCAATACCGACAATCTCGCCCGCCTTCACATGCAGCGAGACATCCTTGATGAAGTGATAGTCGGCACGGATCTGGTGATCGACATTCCAGTTATTCACTTCGAGCAGGGTTTCACCGATCATCGCATCACGCTGCGGGAAACGATTGGTCAGCGATCGACCAACCATGTCACGAATGATGGCATTTTCCATTTCTTCCGACTTGTCACAATCAAGCGTACTGACCGTCTGGCCATCGCGCAAAACGGTGATTTTGTCGGCGACCTTCACCACTTCATTCAGTTTGTGCGAAATCAGAATCGAGGAAATACCCTGGCGTTTGAACTCCAACAGCAGTTCCAGCAAGGCATCCGAGTCGCTTTCATTCAGCGACGAGGTCGGCTCATCCAGGATGAGCAGCTTGACCTGTTTTGACAGGGCCTTGGCGATCTCCACCAATTGCTGTTTGCCCACGCCCAGATTGGTAATCAGGGATCCGGTTGGCTCATCCAGCCCGACCTTTTTGAGCAACTCTGCAGAGCGCGTATGCGCCGTCGGCCAGTCGATGATGCCATATTTGGAAGGCTCATTGCCCAGAAAGATGTTTTCGGCAATTGACAGCAGCGGCACCAGTGCCAGCTCCTGATGAATGATGATGATGCCTTTTTCTTCACTGTCGACAATGCCATTGAATTGCTGCACGTCGCCGCGATAGATGATATCGCCCTCATAGGATCCGTAAGGATAGACGCCGCTCAGCACCTTCATCAGCGTGGATTTTCCCGCGCCGTTTTCACCAACGAGGGCATGAATTTCCGCTTCAGAGACGGTGAGATTGACATCGCTTAGCGCCTTCACACCAGGGAAGGTCTTTGTGATGTCACGCATTTCCAGAATGGTAGTCATATCAGCCTCTGGGAGACAGTACTGGTTTGAGAAAAGCCGCTTTTCACGGCGCAGGTGAGCGGTGGCGGTCAAGCCGCCACCGACCCCTTGGGAGGACCTATTTGATCTGGTCCATTTTGTAGTAGCCGGAGCCAATCAGGATTTCTTCCCAATTGCTGCGGTTCACGTCGACTGGTTTCAGCAGGTAGGACGGAACAACTTTCACACCATTGTCATAGGTTTTGGTGTCGTTGATTTCCGGCTCGCCACCCTTCAACAGAGCTTCAACCATGCCCACGGTCACACGGGCCAACTCACGGGTATCCTTGAAGACGGTGGAATATTGCTCATTCGCCAGCATGGACTTTATGGATGGAACTTCTGCATCCTGACCGGTAACGATCGGCATTTTCATGTCGCCGGAGCCATAGCCAACGCCTTTGAGCGAAGACAGAATGCCGATGGACAGGCCGTCATATGGAGACAGCACGCCGTCAATGCGCTTGTCGGTGTAGAAAGCCGACAGCAGGTTGTCCATGCGGGCCTGAGCCACCGAGCCGTCCCAACGCAGGGTGCCGACTTTATCCATGCCAAACTGACCGGACTGCACAACAAGTTTGCCTTCATCGATCAGCGGCTGCAGAACCGACATGGCACCATTATAGAAGAAATAGGCGTTGTTGTCGTCTGGGGACCCACCAAACAGCTCGATATTCAGCGGCCCTTTGGCATTGGCAACATCCAGACCCTCGACAAGTGAGCTGGCCTGAATAACACCAACCTGGAAGTTGTCGAAGGTGGCATAATAGTCGACATTGCCGGAATCGCGGATCAGGCGATCATAGGCAATAACCTTGATGCCGGATTCAGCGGCCAGATCAAGCGCGGCCGACAGGGTGGTGCCGTCGATTGCAGCAATCACAAGCGCGTCGACCCCCTTCAGGATCATGGTTTCAACCTGACGCAGCTGGTTAGCAATATCATCTTCTGCATATTGCAGATCGGTTTTGTAACCGGCCTTTTCAAACTGCTCGACCATCGAATGGCCGTCAGAAATCCAACGCGCTGAAGATTGGGTCGGCATGGCGATACCGACAAAGCCGTCGGCGGCGATGGTCGGCGCACCGGACAGAGACAATCCTGCTGCCAAAGCCATGGCACCGACACTCAAGCTTTTAAGAAACTTTGCAAATCCCATTATGAGATCCTCCCAAGGAAACGCACCCAAAGGGCTGTCATGATTTTGCTCCACCGGCTGATCCGGCAAAGCGAAGAGAATTGACAAAGGGAAAAGCTGCACGATTAGCGCGACAAAGATCGTTCGGAGGATGCGTCCACTGCATCATCCGTAAAGCCGCATGACGCAATGTCATTCGGACACAACCATCTAATAAATCGCTTAAAACTCCCGTTTTGAGCTTTCAGTGCTGTCGAAAGCTCAACTTCTCCCTATATCCTCCGCCTGCCATTGTGGGGCAATGGCGATAGGAAGGAAGAAATCATACGGTCAAAAACATGGATGATTTTGCTTTTCTCACACTTTCTACACCGAAAGATCCATCTTGAACTTATGGCATAAGTTGAGCAAGCCAGCCGGAAAAGCGGCAGCTTCTCAGCCAACCAAACGGCACAGACCTAACCAAAAACGCGTAAAAAACATGGATGAAAGAGGGATCCAGTCGGGATCGACGGCCTTGTTAGACCCTATTGCATAGCGTCTTTAGCCTGCAAAATGATCCGCTGCATCGCCTCTTCAGCCCTGTGTGGCTGGCCCGAACAGATGGCATTGAGCAAAGATGCATAGTCCGCACGCCCTTGATGCAGTTGATCGGAGGGATGGGAGATGGCCAACGGATCACGAGGTTCGTTGCGCAAATAAACCGAAAAAAGGGCAGTCTGGACCATATCACCCAGCGACGACAAAAACCGGTTGCCCGACAGATGCAGGATAGCTGTGTGGAACGCCACGTTGGCCTTGGCGAAAGCCAATGGCTCCTGCGCCAGAAACATTGCCTCGGCAAGGCGGGTCAAGTGCAATTTCTGGATATCATCGGACCGCTCCGCCACGTGGCTAGCGGCGGCCGGCTCGAAGATCAATCTGATTTCGAACAATTCTTCAAGAAACGGTCCGGGTTTACGCAGGGAGGCGTGCCATCGCAACACATCAGGATCAAACATCGACCAGTCGGCCGCGGGTCGCACCCGCGTTCCCACTTTGGCTTTCGATTGTAACAATCCCTTGCCAACAAGGGTTTTTTTAGCCTCCCGAATGACCGTTCGGGAGACACCAAACATTTCTTCCAGATCCGGATCCAGCGGGATCATTGTCCCCTCGGCGTAATCGCCGCAGACAATTGCAATTCCTAGCTGGTCAACAACCTTGCTGGTGTTGCTGAAGGCCTGTTGGGGGGTCCCGGCAGCTGTTGCAAAACTCATGATCAGGTCGCGAATTTTGTTGCCGGTCTTTTTCGAACTGTCGTTGCCCAACCCAAGCCTTTCTGCAACATAATAAAGGTGAAGAGCAGAATGCCTATCACAATCTTGGTCCACCAGCTCGACAGGGTTCCGTCGAAGACGATGTAGGTCTGAATCAGGCCCATGATGAGAATACCAAAGAATGTCCCGGCAACAAATCCGGTTCCACCGCTCAAGAGTGTCCCACCAATCACCACGGCAGCGATCGCATCAAGCTCAACCCCAACCGTTGCCAGAGAATATCCCGCAGACGTATAGAGCGAGTAAACGATCCCCGCCAGCCCGGCCAAACCACCAGACACAGCATAGATCTGAATCGTCGTTCGGGCAATCGGTACGCCCATCAATTGAGCAGCCTGTTGACCCCCACCCAAGGCATAGACATTTTTGCCAAAACGGGTCCGGTGCAACACCATCATCGCACCAATGAAGACCAGCAGCATCAGACCTCCAATCAGGCGGAACCGCCCACCACCGGGTGCCTTCCAGTAAACCGACTGCAGCACGTCATAAAATTCGTGCGTGATAGGAACAGAATCCGTCGACAGCACATAAGCCATACCGCGCATCAGGAACATCCCCGCCAATGTGACGATAAAGGGCGGCATCTCCAGAAAGTGAACAATTGCCCCGATCGCCGCTCCAAAGGCAATGGTGATGGAGAGAACCAGCGCAAAGGCGGCCAGAGGATGAATCGCCGTTTCGCGCAGGATCACCGCCAGAAACACGCCGGTGAAGGCAATAACCGACCCGACCGAGAGATCAATCCCGCCAGACAGGATGACGAAGGTCATACCAACCGCGGTAATGCCAAGAAAGGCATTGTCTGTCAGCAGATTGGCAACCACCCGCGTCGACAGCATGTTGGGGAACTGCCAGATACAAAGGAGATAGGCGAGAAAGAAGGTCGCAATCGTCATATAAAGCGGAAAACGGGGTGACTTGATCATGACGCACTTTCCTTTGCACTGGAATTAACATGCCGGTTTGCATCCTCCGGCGCATTGTGATCGTCCGACGCGCGGAACAGATAGATGGCGTGGCGTACGGCGGGCGACTGAATGAAGAGGATAGAAATGATCAGGAAAGCCTTGATCACCAGGTTGAATTCTGGCGGCATGCCCGACAACAGGATCACCGAATTGACCGACTGGATGATCAGGGCTCCAAGCAACGAAGCGACAATCGAAAAGCGTCCGCCAAGCAGTGAATTTCCGCCGATGACGACAGCAAGAATGGCATCGAGCTCCATCCAGAGACCAGCATTGTTGGCATCCGCGCCCTTGATATCGGCAGCCACCACGACCCCGGCCAATGCGGCACAGAAGCCGGAGACCAGATAGACCGCCATCAGCAGCACCCGGCTGTTGATCCCGGCAAGCCGTGAAGAGGTCTCGTTGATGCCGATCGCCTCGATCAGCATGCCAAGCGCCGTCTTGCGCACCGCGAAGGTGACCACAAAGCCGATAAACAGCCAGATCAGGATCGGCGTCGGCACCCCAAGCACGGTGCCCGACCCAAGATGAATGAGCCCGGGATCATTGAAGGTGAGGATCGTGCCTTCGGTAATCAGCTGGGCGATACCTCGCCCGGCCACCATCAGGACAAGCGTCGCGACAATCGGCTGGATCTTGAAGAACGAAACCAACACGCCGTTCCACAATCCACACAGCATCCCGGCAACCAGAGCTGCCAGCAAGGCCACCGACCAGGCAGCTCCACCGGCGACCACCGAAGCGGCCACTGCTCCGGCGATTGCCATAACAGCCCCGACAGACAGATCAATCCCCCGCGTTGCGATGACAAGGGTCATGCCGACCGCCAGCATGGCAACCGGCGCACCCCTATTCATCACATCCACCAGATTGCCAAACAGGCGACCATTTTGGAATTCGATGGTGAAGAAGCCGGGAAAAACGATGAAATTGAGCAACAGGACAGCGCCCAAAATGACCAATTGCGGAGCAATCCGCTTCAGGCTCTCGGTGATCATTCCGCCGCCTCCTCTGCTGCAATGGAACTCACGATGGAACCGATGGAAATGTCATCACCGCTCAATTCTTTGACCTGATGGCGGTCTCTGAGCACCATGATGCGTGTTGAATAGGCGATCAGCTCTTCCAGCTCGGACGAGGCCACAATCAACGCCATGCCCTGTTCCTGCAAGGACTGGATCAATTCGATAATCTCCGCATGCGCCCCGACATCGATACCACGGGTCGGCTCATCAAGAATGAGAATATCCGGCTCGGTTGCCAGCCAGCGGGCCAGCAGCGCCTTTTGCTGATTGCCACCGGACAACAGCCGGATCGGCATATCAAGGCTGGCAAGGCGAATATCGAGTTTCTTGACATAATCCTGCGCGATTTCTTCGGCCTTGGCCCGTGTGATCGGCCGCGTCCAGCCTCTGCGAGCCTGCAGCGATAGGATGATATTCTCCCGCACCGATAAGTCCCCAACCACACCGTCGGTTTTCCGGTCTTCCGGGCAAAGGCCAAACCCGAGCGAAATGCTCGCCCGTGGGCTGTCAAGCCGCACCTTCTCGCCCCGCAAACGGGCCTGTCCCTGATCGGCAGCCACAACACCAAATATCACATGGGCGGTTTCACTCCGCCCCGAACCGAGCAACCCGGCAAGCCCGATCACTTCCCCTTGATGAAGGGTCAGATCAAACGGCTCGATCGTGCCACGGCGACCATATTGTTCCAGCTCCAGCAGAGGCTCCCCGATCTTTGAAACGGAACGCTCGCGCTTGACGCTTTCCAGCTGGCGCCCCAACATCAGCGTGACGATTTCGGTCCGCGTGACGTCTTTTAAAATCCGGGTCCCCACCACCCGTCCGTTGCGCAGCACCGTCGCCCTGTCTGAAATTTCGAACACCTGATCGAGGAAGTGGGTAATGAAAACAACGGCCAGCCCGCGCGCGGTCAATTTGCGGATGACGGAGAAGAGAAGGTCAATTTCTTCGCGATCAAGGCTGGCTGTCGGTTCATCCAAAATAAGCACTTTGCCCGCCAGCTCCACGGCCCGGGCAATTGCCACCACCTGCTGGATGGCAATCGAATAGCTTGAGAGAAGTTGTGAAGGATCAATATCGAGACCAAATTCCGACAAGATCTCGTGCGACCGGCGGATCATGGCCTTCTGGTCAAGCATGCCGAAACGCATTGGTTGCCAACCAAGAAACAGATTTTCCGCCACCGTCAGATTGGGCAGCAGGTTGACCTCTTGATAGACCGTGCCGATACCCAGTATCAGACTTGCCTGCGGATCGCGTGGATTGATTTCCTGCCCGTCGAGCAAAATCAGACCAGCATCCTTTTTATAGGCACCGGTCAGGCATTTGATGAGCGTGGATTTCCCGGCACCATTTTCCCCCAGAAGGGCATGCACTTCGCCCGGATAAAGAGAAAGGGACACATCATCCAGCGCCACCGCGCCAGGGAAATATTTGCAAATGCCGGTTGCTTTAAGAACCGGCTCGATATCGTTGGGCATGACTTGATCCTGACAAGAGACATCTGCTGATAAAAAGCGGGCGGCAGATGGAATCCATCCGCCGCCGCAGTCCGTCAAACATCAGTAGCCAAGGCTCTTTTTCGACTCGTAGATGGCTTTGTTGTCATCTTTCAGCGTGTAGAGCTTGGATTCGGTCTGGATCCATTTTGGTGGCGTCGTGCCATCTTTCCAATAGGCTTCCAGCGCATCAAAGGCAGGACCTGCCATATTCGGGGTCAACTCGACCGTTGCGTTGGCTTCCCCTGCATCCATGGCCAGATGAATATCCGGCACAGAGTCGATCGACACAACAAGGATGTCTTTGCCAGGCTTCGCGCCGGCTTCCTTGATGGCCTGAATGGCACCAACTGCCATGTCATCATTGTGAGCATAAAGCGCACAAATATTGTCTGCACCTTCAGCCTTCAGGAAGCTTTCCATAACGACCTTGCCCTGTGCACGGGTAAAGTCACCGGTCTGGCTGCGGACAATTTTCAGATTGTCAGCACCAGCAATGCCCTGCTCGAAGCCTTTTTTGCGATCGATGGCAGGGGACGAACCGGTGGTGCCCTGAAGTTCAACAATGTTGCAGTCTTTGCCAGCAACTTCATCTTTCAGCCACTTGCCTGCGACCTCGCCCTCATGGACAAGATCCGAGGTGACGGCAGTCATGTAAAGGTCTTTGTCGGCATCAACGGTACGGTCAAGCAACAGAACCGGAATTTCGGCATCCTTGGCTTCTTCAAGCACTTCGTCCCAGCCGGTTGCAACCACAGGCGCAACGAGGATCGCATCCACCCCTTGGGCGATGAAGCCGCGAATGGCCTTGATCTGGTTTTCCTGCTTCTGCTGAGCGTCGGCAAATTTCAAGGTGATACCGCGCTCTTCAGCCTGCTGTTTCGTGACGGTGGTTTCCGCAGCACGCCAGCCGGATTCAGACCCGATCTGGGAAAAGCCGACGGTTTTGCCCGCTGCCATAGCAGTGAGCGGCACCAGAGTGAGGGCACTGGCGAGTAGGATTGAGCTGAGTTTCATGATTACCTCCCTATGAAACATGTCTCCCACCATCCATCAAGTATTACTTATTAAGGATCGTAAATGGACGATACTGCTGCATATATATCAAAACCACCTATCCCGAGTCAGAACGACACTCAGTCTAGGACTTTTTTCCCATTCCACACTAAAACGGGCTTCCCAACGCAAGAGGAAAGGACTTACGGCAAGAAAGAGTGCAAAAACGGTGCAAAAGTCATCAACCCAATTGTCAATGCACGCGAAGCATGATCGCCCGATCCTTCCAGTTCTGATTGTACCACATCGCTTCTCCATCGGCACCTGGCAAGAATAAACATGGATGAACAGCCAGTGGTGCAACAAAAAATGGAAGCAAAGTTCTGATCGATCAGACAGCGGCAATCAGCGCCTTCGTATAAGCATGCTGCGGATCGGCAATGAGAGCATCGGACGGCGCCTCTTCAACAAGGCGCCCCCTGTTCAACACCATCAAGCGGTCACAAAAATGGCGCGCCAACGCGATATCATGTGAGATGAACAAAAAGGCGGTCCCCAGCTCCACACGCAAGCTTGCCAACACATCCATCACCTCCATGCGGATCGCCTGATCGATCATCGACGTGGGTTCATCGGCAATGATCAGCGAGGGACATGTGACAATCGCCCGCGCCAAGGCAACCCGCTGTCTCTGCCCTCCGGACAAGGAGACCGGAAGTCGGTTCAAAAAGGCGCGATCCGTTGGCAGTCGAACCCGGTCCAGCGCCTCGCAAATCTGCAACTGACGATCCGCCCAGCCCCCACCCTTGACAATCCGCATTGGCTCGGCCACCAGATCGCCAACCTGCATCCGATTGTTAAGGCTCTGATAGGGGTCCTGAAACACCATCTGCACCTTCTGCCGCATCCGGCGCGCATCAGCACGGGACAGGGAGTTCCAGTCCATACCCTTGATTAAGATCGACCCGGCATCGGG
This sequence comes from Cohaesibacter sp. CAU 1516, assembly GCF_005771485.1. Lineage (NCBI taxonomy): Bacteria > Pseudomonadati > Pseudomonadota > Alphaproteobacteria > Hyphomicrobiales > Cohaesibacteraceae > Cohaesibacter > Cohaesibacter sp. CAU 1516. Next base: position 236,034 of record NZ_VANT01000006.1, read on the forward strand.
CCGGCAAAGCCCAAGCAGCAACCGCGCAAGGGTCGTCTTGCCTGCCCCCGACCCGCCAACCAGCCCGACACTCTCCCCTGCTTGAAGGGTGAAGGAGAGATCATCAAGAACGGTGACCCGTTCCTTTCGTCTCAGGCCATAGACGGAGGCGCCTGCGACCGGAAACTGCTTGGTCAGATGCAGACATTCCAGCAAAGGAGGCTCATCCACTTCACCGACCGGATTGCCAATCGGTAAAGCTGGCGCAGCCCAGCGACGGGGTTCTTTCAGGGTGGGGAGCGTCTCCAACAAGGCGCGAAGGGGGCAAGGCCCTGCGTCAGATCCGACCTCGGTGAGCACGCCGTGCTCCATCCTTGCAACCCGATCACAATGACGAGCAATCAGAGGCAGATTGTGGCTGACCAACAGCATGGTCAGTCCCATCTCTTTGCGCAAATGCAACAGCAAGTCCATCAGGCTTTGCTGGACCAGCACATCAAGGCCGGAGGTCGGCTCATCGGCGATCAGCAAATCGGGCCTGCAACAAAGAGCAACGGCGATCACCGCCCGCTGGCGCATCCCACCGGAGAGGTGGTGGGGATAGCAGGAAAGATGCTTCGGCGTCAGCCCCACCTTGGTCATCCAGTCCTTGGCGATGGCAAGTCGCCTCGCAGGCGGCACCCCGGCCCCGACCAGCCGTTCCATCACCTGTTCGCCGATGGTCAGCACAGGATTGAGCGCATTCATCGCATTCTGCGGGATCAACCCAATTCGTGTCCTGCGCAAGATCCGTATGTCCTCGTCTGATAAAGACAGCAAGTCAGTGCCGTCCAATCGGATTGCACCAGCGGTTAATCCTGCAGCCGGATCTGACAGACGAAGAACAGCCAGTGCCAGAGAACTTTTGCCCGAGCCGGACTCCCCAACCAGTCCAACCACCTCGCCGTGTTGAACCGACAGGGTCGCATCCTTGACCGCAACCAGTGGACTGCCATCCATCCTCTGATAGACCACCTGAAGCCCATCAATCTGGAGAAAGCCCCCTTCACCTTGCGGCGGCTTCGAGCGGATTGCCGCGCCGCCAGTCTTCCGTCCCTTCACCGACATACGCCTCATGAGCGTCCCGTCAAAGCCATAGCCGATGAAGGCAAGCGCCATGATGGTCACCGCAATGGCCAGTCCGGGCGGCAGGATCCAATGCACCCAAGCCCCGGTCAAGAAGGCTGCCCGCCCATTGGCATGAAACAGAATTGTCCCCCAACTGGTCGTGAGCGGATCGCCAAGGCCGAGAAAATTCAGGGATGCCTCAATCAAAATGGCATTGTGCGCAACACGGACAAATTGTGGCACGATCAGCGGAGCCAGTGCGGGCAGAATATGGCGCATACTGACAAACCAGCCAGAGGCCCCCATCGCACGCGAAGCCTCGACAAAAGTCGCCGCCCGGATCGACAGGATCTGCGAGCGCAATTCCCGCAAGGGCTGTGCCCACATGACAAGCGTAATCACCACGATCTGTGTCCAGATCGACGCACCAAAATAAACCCCGAGCACAATCACCAGCGGCAGCAAAGGCAGCGCCAGCGCAACATCCACCAGCCGCATCAGCAGCCGATCAAGCCACCCGCTTCGATCCTGGGCGCGGCCGCCAGCATCAAGTCCGGCAATCAAAGCCAAGGTGGTTGCAAGCCCTGTCGCCAACAGTGCCACCACAAGGCCGACAAACAGGGAGACCTGCGCCCCATACAAGAGCTGGGAATAGAGATCTTGCCCGAAATCATCACATCCGAGCCAATGGTGGTGACTGGGCGATGCAAAGGCCGCGCAGACCTCCGCTCTCGGCCCATAGGGCGCAAGCAGCGGCGCAAAAAGGGCGCACACCACCACCACCAGAAGCAAGCCAAGGCCAACCAGCTGTACCTTGCCCGTCAGGCTCGAAAAAGGCGCGAGCCCCGCAAAGCGTTTCAAGTCAAAGGCAGTAGAAGTCTTGGCCATGCACGCCTATCCCTCAATCCGGGTGCGGGGATCGATCAGCGGATAGAGCAGATCTGCCAACAAGTTGGCCAAAATCACACTGCCGGTCGCAAGGACGAAAATGCCCTGCAGCAGGGGATAGTCCCGCGCCATGACACTGCCAACCACCAGACTGCCAAGCCCCGGATAGGCGAAAACCGTCTCGATGACCAAGGCACCGCCAACCAGCCCGCCAATCCCGACCATCGCATGGGTGACAAGCGGCAATAGTGCATTGCGAAAGGCATGTCGGACCATGATCCACCGCTCCGACAGTCCCTTGGCGCGCGCAAATAGAATATAATCCTGCTCCAGCACGCCCAGCATCGAGGAACGGGCAATCAGCAACACCGACGCCATTTGCACCAGCCCCAGCGCCAGCACTGGCAGAATCAGTCTTTTGCCAACCCCCAGCAGCCAATCCAGCGTCCCCGGCACGGCACCCAGCTCATAGGCGCCGAAGGACGGCAGCCAGTGCAGAATGGTTGAAAAGAGGATGATCAGCAGCATGGCGAGCCAGAAGGGTGGCAGCGAGCCGACAAACAGCACCCCCGCCATGGTCGCAACATCACAAAAGCCCCCCCGTCGCCAGGCTGCCAGCACCCCCAGCAGAGACCCAAGCGTCAGCGCAAGGACCAATGCGCTGCCCGTCAGCAAAAGGGTCCATGGCAGTCGGCTGATCACGATGTCCCAGACCGGCTGCCCCAGATGGGTCGACAGGCCGAAATCACCCTGCAGGATGCCCACCAGATAGAGCCAGAATTGCTCTGGCAACGAGCGATCCAGCCCGAACTCAGCCATCAGACGCAACCTGTCCTCCCCGGACAGGGCCACAAGGGTCTCCTCCCCCAACAGATAGTCAAGCGGATCTCCCGGCGCGATCCGCGGCAACAGAAAGTTGATGCCCAACGCCACCAACAACGTCGCCGCATAATGGAAGACCAGCCGCAGATATCGCATCACCGCCTCCTCCTCTGCCCGACCATTCTGCTAGTCCACTCTCTTGGTCAGCTCATCCACCACCTGCGCCCGCTGAGGCCGCGGCAGGAAGGAATATTTGTGGAAGATGCCATAGCCCGCCGAAGAGGCATAATTGTCGTAAGACTGCCACCGATAGGCAAAATAGCCATCGGGATACCAGAGCATCACCCGGCTCGGATAGGCATTCTGATAGGCTTGCAGTTCGTGGGAGATTTTAAGCCGTTCGGCCCGACTGTCTGCCTTCAGCCAACGATTAAGGATTGCCTCCTTTTCCGCTTCCGGCGCCAGCGCACGCTTGTTGTCCCCTTTTGACAGCAAGGCCAACATGTCCTGATCCGCCAGCCCGTGGGGGGTGATGTCCATGACGCGAAAATCATAGCGCCCGGTCTTCCAGGCAGCTGCCAGCGAAGCCGGATCCACCGCCTGAACATGCGCTCGCAAGCCCACCGCCGCCAGTTGGGACATCACCATCTGAGCAGCCCTGAGCAACAACGGACGGTTCGAGGCGACCTTGATCTGCCAGTCAATCGGGCGCCCTCCGGGCAGATCGCGCCAGCCATCCCCGTCTCTGTCCACCAGACCGTGCGCCTTCAATAGGCGTTTCGCCCTGACCGGATCATAGCCGACGCGCAAGTCAGGACGGGTCCAGAAGCTGTCCACGTGGGGCCAGCCGCGACTGCCAGATGTTCCCATCCCGAGCAGGATCCGTCGCACCATGGCATCGGGGTTGATTGCCAGCGCGATGGCTTGCCGCAAGTCTCGATCATCAAAGGGTGCGCGCCCCAGATTGATGTCGAGCCAGACACCCCAAAGGCTCGGAGCCTTGGCAATCTCGATATCCGGGTCATCCCGCCATTGATTGACCAGTTCCGGCGGCAGCGAACGAGCGGCCCCATCCAACTCGCCGCTTTTGAGCGCAGTGAACAGGGTCTGTGGATCCTTGATCATCACAAGGATCAGCTCATCGACCAGCGGCTTTCCCTTCCAATAATCGGGATTGGCCTGATAGCGGTAAAATTCATCTGCCTTATATTCGACCAGCCTGTATGGCCCGGTGCCGATGGCGAGGCCTGTGAAGGCGCGTGGATTGTCCACCTCTTGCCATTGCTTCTTTTGCAGGATCGGCAAGTCGGCAGCGGTGATCAGGTCAAAATTCGGCATCGGCATCTTTGCGCGCACCCGGAGCCTCAGCCGCCCCAGCACCTTGATCTCTTCAAAGCGCGGCAACGCGGAGGTGTGGTGGGTCCAGCGATTGATCGGACCTTTGCGGTAATAGTCAAAGGTAAAGGCCACATCCTCTGCGGAAAATGCGCTGCCATCATGCCATTTGACCCCGTCCCGAAGGGTGATCTCCCATGTCCGGGCATCATCACTCACCCGCCGGATATCGGTCGCCAGCCAATTGCCCGCCTTGCCGGCATAAGGAGACGGTTCGCGCAGCTTGTCGAAGGCCAGCCACAACAGCCAGTCATTCCAACTGTTGCCAATGGTATAGGTGGTGATGTTGCCAGCGCTGTTCCAAATGCCGATCTTCAACCGTTTGGCCTGTCTGGGCCCTTGATGATCCATCGCCGACACCTTGCCCGCCAAAGGCGGCTGAGCGGATGAGCGATCACCGGCATGAGCAGCAGACCCGAGGGCCAGCATCGACAAATTCAAGAGGAAAGCAAAGACTTTGAGAGCAACCTGTGCCATGGCGGGCTTTCGATAATCAGACGAAAAGGAGAGCCTGTCCAGGCTCAAACACAACCAAAAGGATAGGCTCGCGCAATCGCCCTTGCGTTGACAAGGATCAGCCAAACCAAAACTAGTCACAGAAGGCAGTGACAAGTTCAAACCGGTATTCTGAAGACAGAGACCCGCCAAAAGCGTGTGCATTCCTGTGATTTGTGTGATGTTTATCAAACCTTATGCAGCTTCCTCTCTATAAGATCTGCACCCAAGACTGAACCACCCGACATCAAGCCAGCCCGCAGCCGCGCAGATCTGTGCACAGGCCGCACCCAAGGCCCGGCAAGCGCGCAACGAGGACGGAAAAATGAAGATTATTTCGATTGCAGGAGGCTCCGCATCCGGCAAAAGTTCCTTTGCCCGCAGACTGCAGAACCGGATCGGCAAGGACAGAGCCAATCTCATTTGCGAGGATGACTATTATCTGGGCGCGGTCGAGGGCAACTTTGACCATATCGACACCAAGGATCACGACCTGCTGCTCGCTCATATCAATGATCTGAAAGCCCACAAGACCATTGAGATTCCCAGATATGACATGAAAATTCATGATCGCTCTGAAGAGACCGAGAAAATGACCTACAAGGATGTCCTGATCCTGGAAGGCACACAGATCCTCTATCGCAACAAACTCTCGCGACTGGCTGACTGCAAGGTTTATATCGATGCTCCGGACGATATCCGGCTGGCCCGCCGAATGGCCCGCGACATCATCGAGCGCAAACGCGACCCCGAAGACATCATCAATCAGTATCTCGAACAGGTGAAACCGATGCATTATCGCTACACCTATCCGGCCAAATATGTTGCTGACGTGATCATCAACAACGAGTTCAGCATGTATAAAAACCCTTCGCGGCTGGATCGCTATATTGAACTCATCATCCATCGGGTTTTGGGATCAGAAGACCTGGCTCAGTAATAAATCGGTCACACTCAAATAAAAGAAGACTCAAAGATCCGGTCTCGCTCAAAGAGAAAGCAGACACCGGATCGGCAATTTAAAAAATCTGCCTATACATCACCCACCCCACTTGTGATAAGATTAATAATTAATCACAGGTGGTGATTTCAAAGTCAAAACAATGCTCAAAATTTAGGCGGGAAAGCAACAAAGTCTATTGGCCCTCCGGTCATGCAAAGCTTAACATTTTGAAAAATAGACACTTTAACAAAATGAATAGTATGGCCCAGAATTTGCTCTATTGAGATGACAGGGTCATGAGATAACTAGGCCTTCAAGCTCGAATGAGGCTCACATAAGCGATTTTCAGCGTCGCAATCGCCAATATGCAAACGCGCCAAGCGATGAAGACGCCATTGCAGCAACGACGCGCCATTCGAATCCTTGATGCTCAAAACCCGACGATGCAAGGAGACGACCTCGACTTGGTCGGCCCCGGACATCAAATTGCAAGGCGAGAGATTGCGCGGCCGGTGACCCGACGCAGTTCAAGAGGGAAGGTGTATTGCGTGAGCAACTATGACTCTGAGGCGTTTTTCTGCGAAATGTCGAGCAACATGGCAGAACGCAGTCCCCAACTGGAGGACATCTGGAACCGATTTGATCAAGCCGATTTTGACGATCTGAAAAGCCGCGCCAAGGATGCGGATCTGGAATTGTTCAATCTTGGCGTCACCTTCACCGTCTATAGCGACAAGGATGTCATTGACCGGGTGTTGCCCTTCGACATCATCCCCCGCATTCTGACGGCCAGCGAATGGAACACCATCGATCGCGGTGTCATCCAAAGGGTATCGGCAATCAACGCCTTCCTGCATGACATCTATCACGAACAGCATATCCTCAACGATGGCACCGTGCCGCGCGATCTGGTGATGGGCAACGCCAATTTCCGCGACATCATGGTCGGCTTTGAACCTGCAGCGGGGGTTTATACTCACATTGCCGGCACGGACATTATCCGCGACGACGATGGCAGGTTTCTGGTTCTTGAGGACAATGTCCGCTCACCGTCTGGCGTTTCCTATGTGGTGGAAAACCGCCACCTGATGGAACGGTCCTTCCCGGATCTGCTGGCAAACCTGAGATTGCGCAGGGTCTCGGACTATGGCCGCACCCTGTTTGAAAAACTGTCCGAGACAGTACCGTCAGGGGCAGCAGACAAGGACAATCCGCAAGTGGTCGTGATGTCCCCGGGCATGTTCAACTCGGCCTATTTCGAGCATATATTCCTCGCCCGTGAAATGGGCGTGCCGGTGGTCGAAGGCAGCGATCTGTTCTGCGATGACGACCGGGTCTTCATGAAGACCATTGCCGGCCCCAAGCGGGTGGATGTCATCTATCGCCGCATTGATGACGCCTTCCTTGATCCCGAAGCCTTCCGGCCGGATTCCATGCTCGGCGTGAAGGGACTGATCAACGCCATGCTCAAAGGCAATGTCACCATCGCCAATGCCATTGGCACCGGAGTTGCCGACGACAAGGCGGTCTATGCCTATATGCCGCGCATCATCAAATATTATCTCGACGAAGACCCGATCCTCGACAATGTCGAGACACATATCTGCCGCGAAGAAGATGCTCTGCAATATACCCTCGATCACATGGAAGAACTGGTGGTCAAGCCCGTCGGCGAGAGCGGCGGCTATGGCATCACCATCGGCCCCAAGGCATCAAGGGAAGAGCTGGAGAAGGCGCGCGAGAGCCTGCTCGCCGATCCGGCCAATTTCATCTCCCAGCCGATGATTTCCCTTTCGGTCTGCCCGACCCTTGGCGAAAGCGATCTGGTGCCACGCCATGTCGATCTGCGCCCCTTTGCGGTTACCGGCAAGGGCACATGGGTTCTGCCCGGTGGCCTCACCCGCGTGGCCTTGCGAGAAGGCTCGATCGTCGTCAATTCCTCGCAAGGCGGCGGCACCAAGGATACGTGGGTCCTGTGTGGTCCCAAGGAAACCCGCACCGGAGGAAACCGTTCATGACCATGCTGCTCAGCCGCTATGCCGAAGCCCTCTTCTGGTTCGCTCGCTATGTTGAACGCTCCGCCAGCCTTGCCCGCATTCTCAATGTTCAGGCCGGCTTCTGGCAGGATGACGCCAATCAGGAAAACTGGTCGGCGATTCTCTCCCTTTATGCCGACAAGGACCGGTTCGAGGAAAAATACGACACGATCAATGCCCGCAATGTGGCCAACTTTTACGTCACCGACCGGGACAATCCCGGCTCCATCCTGTCATGCCTGTGGGCCGCGCGCGAAAATGCCCGCCTGCTGCGCCCCCTGATATCGGTGTCGATGTGGTCCTACATCAACATGTCCTTCAACGAGTTCAGCAAACTCTCCAACTGGGATCTGCACTCAACCCGGCTGGCCCGGACCTGCGAGATGATTGCCCGGCGCTGCGACGCCATTATGGGCGTTACCGAGAGCACCTATTATCGCGACGCTGGCTGGCGGTTCTACCAGTTGGGCCTATGGATCGAACGGGCGGACCAGACCAGCCGATTGCTTGATGTGAAGGTTGCCCAGATTGCCTCCACCCACTGGCTGGATGACGGCGAAGATGCGGTCGCCGACGCCGAGTTCTGGAAGCTTCTGCTGCATTCCTTTGAAGCCTATCATGCCTTCCAGCGCGCCGAATCCGGCCTGCTGGATCCCAAGAAGGTCGCCAATTTCCTGATGTTCAACGAAAGCTTCCCGCGCTCGCTGACCCATTGCATCGGCGAAGTGCAGAACATGCTCAAGGACCTCTATCTGGGCTACAAGCTTTATCATGTCGAATATAGCTACGAGGAAGTCGAGAAATTGCTCTACGAGCTGGAATCGGCGGCCAACGATCCGCATCTTCATTTGCGGTTCCACGGCTTCAACGACAAGGTCCAGCATCGGCTGATGGAAATAACCCAAAGCCTCGGCACGTCTTTCTTCGGGCATGTGGATGTCCCTCCTGAAGACGTTTCATCCCAAACCCAGAGTCAGGCCTGAGAAGCGCCTGACTCCGCTTCATCATTCCGTTTGACGATCCGATTTTGGGCAACCCGAAAGGCGCCTGTACATGTCTATCCACGCTGCTCTGACACACAGAACCAAATATTGCTACGACCGCCAGACCGGCATGGGACCGCAAGTCATCCGCCTGCGCCCTGCCCCCCACACGCGCAACCAGATCCTGTCCTACTCGCTCAAGGTAGAACCCGCCGAGCATTTCATCAATTGGCAGCAGGATCCCTTCGGCAATTTCCTGGCCCGCGTCATTTTCCCCGAAAAGGTTGAGTCCTTTGAGGTGACCGTCGATCTGGTCACCGAAATGGCGATCATCAATCCGTTTGACTTCTTCATCGAGGAAGCAGCCGAGCATTACCCCTTTGCCTATGGCAAGGAGGACAAGAAGGATCTCGCGCCCTATTTGGAGAAGGAAGAGCCGACCAAATTGCTGGCCGCTTTGCTCAAGGAAGTCGAGCCGATCATCAAACAGAAGGACCTCAAGACCATCGATTTGCTGGTTCAGGTCAACTATCTGATCGAAAGCAAGATCGACTATTTGATCCGCATGGAACCGGGCGTTCAGGCCCCCGAAGAAACCCTGACAAAAGGCTCAGGCTCCTGCCGCGACAGTGCATGGCTGATGGTCCATGTGATGCGCCATCTGGGGCTCGCGGCCCGCTTCACCTCGGGATACCTGATCCAGCTGAAACCGGACGTCAAGCCGCTCGATGGCCCTGCAGGCACCGATCATGACTTCACCGATCTGCATGCATGGACAGAAGTTTACGTGCCCGGAGCCGGCTGGATCGGCCTCGACCCGACCTCGGGCCTCTTGACCGGAGAAAGCCACATTCCGCTCGCCTGCACCCCGAGCCCCATTTCAGCCGCACCCATCACGGGTGCCCATGACAAGGCGGAAGTCGAATTCGAGTTCGAAATGGACGTGCAGCGCATTTACGAGCGGCCCCGCGTCACCAAGCCCTATACCGACGAACAGTGGAAGGCGATCAATGCCTTGGGTGAGACGGTCGATGAACGCCTCGAAGAGGGCGATGTGCGCCTGACCATGGGTGGCGAGCCAACCTTCATTTCGATTGATGATTATGAAGCCGATGAATGGAACACCGCCGCCGTAGGTCCGACCAAACGCGCCTATGCAGAAAACCTCATTCGCCGCCTGCGCGACCGTTTTGCACCCGGTGGGCTACTGCATTTTGGTCAGGGCAAATGGTATCCCGGCGAGCAATTGCCCCGCTGGGCCTTTGCCCTTTACTGGCGTGCCGACGAGGAGCCGCTCTGGGAAGATCCAGCCCTGATCGATTCCGAAAAGCCGAAAGCCACAGCCGATCACAAGGTGGCCCAGCGCTTTATCTATAAGCTCAGCGAAAAGCTACGCATCGACCCCAAATGCGTCATCCCGGCCTATGAGGATCCGGCCCATTTCGCGCTGGTCGAGCAAAAACTCCCCGTTGATGTCGATCACAAAAACAACAAGATAGACGACCCGGCCGAACGGGCCCGCATCGTCAAGGTCTTTGAGCAGGGCCTGTCCAATCCGGCAGGCTTTGTGCTGCCGGTGCAGGCCTGGAATTCCGAAGTCTATGGCCGATCCTGGATGTCAGAGGTCTGGAAACTGCGCCGCGAGAAGCTTTATATCCTGCCCGGCGACAGCCCGGTTGGCTTCCGCTTGCCGCTTGGCTCCCTACCCTATCTGACCGAAGTGCAATATCCCCATGTCTTGCCGATGGACCCGCATGCGGCCCACGCTGCCTTGCCCGCCAAGGAAGCCTTGCTGCGCGATCGCCGCAAACCTTTCAAGCAGCGCGACCATTTGAAAAAAATGGATCCGGCCAAGCTGCTTGAAGCCCCGGACATCCAGTGGCACGAATCCCTGCATAAGACCTTCATTCCAATGAATGAAATTTCAGGCTCGGTCCGCACTGCCCTAACCATTGAGCCACGCAATGGCCATCTCTGCATCTTCATGCCACCGCTCAACAATGCCGAAGATTACGCAGCCATGGTCGCCGCCATCGAGGAAGCAGCCAAGGAGGTCAAGCAGCCGGTCCATATCGAGGGCTATGAACCCCCGTTTGATCCGCGCCTCAATGTGATCAAGGTCACCCCGGATCCGGGCGTCATCGAGGTCAATATCCAGCCAGCCACAAACTGGAAGGAAGCCAGCAAGATCACCCAGATCGTCTATGAAGAGGCGCGTCTGGCCCGCCTTGGCACCGAGAAATTCATGCTCGATGGTCGTCACACCGGCACCGGTGGCGGCAACCATATCGTCATGGGCGGCTTGACCCCGTCCGACAGCCCATTCCTGCGCCGTCCGGACCTGCTGGGCAGCCTGATCACCTATTGGCAAAACCACCCAAGCCTCAGTTACCTCTTCTCGGGCACCTTTATCGGCCCAACCTCGCAGGCTCCAAGGGTAGATGAGGGCCGCCACGAAAATCTCTATGAGCTGGAAATTGCCCTCAAGCAACTGCCGCTCCCCGGAGAAGGTTACATCCCCAACTGGCAGGTTGATCGCCTGTTCCGCAACCTGTTGATTGACGTGACCGGCAACACCCACCGCGCCGAAATCTGCATCGACAAGCTCTTCTCGCCGGACGGGCCGACCGGTCGACTCGGTCTGGTGGAATTCCGATCCTTCGAAATGCCGCCACATGCCCAAATGTCCCTTGCCCAGCAGTTGCTGCTGCGTGCCATCATCGTGCGCCTGTGGGAACAGCCTTACCGCCAGCGGCTGGTGCGCTTCGGCACCCAGCTGCATGACAAATTCATGCTGCCCCATTATGTCCGCGACGACTTCCGCGACGTGTTGCGCGATTTGGCCAACCATGACATCAAGCTGGACGAGGACTGGTTCGCCCCGCATTTCGAGTTCCGCTTCCCACGCTATGGCGAAGTCAATTATGACGGCGTACAGATTGAGTTGCGTCAGGCGCTCGAACCCTGGAACGTACTGGGTGAAGAAGGCGCCGTTGGCGGCACCGCCCGCTATGTCGACAGTTCGCTCGAACGTGTGCAGGTCAAGGCCAAGGGCCTTAATCCCGACCGCCATATCCTGACGGTCAATCAGGTCGCGGTGCCCTTGCATCCAACAGGCCGACAGGACGAAGCGGTCGCCGGTGTGCGCTATCGGGCATGGCAGCCGCCATCCTGCCTGCACCCGATGATCGGCGTCCACACCCCGCTGACCTTCGACCTGTTTGACAAGTGGAACATGCGCTCCCTTGGTGGCTGCCGCTATCATGTTGCCCATCCGGGGGGACGCGGCTATGAGATCTTCCCGGTCAATGCCTATGAAGCAGAAAGCCGCCGCCTGTCGCGTTTTGAGACCATCGGCCATTCGGCGGGCTATGTCGATCCGGTAATTCTGGAAGACAATCCGGACTTCCCATACACGCTCGATCTGCGCCTGGCCTCGGTGCGCTGACCCCACACCACGACCAACCACGAAGACAAGAGACCCAATTCGGGCCTCTTGTCTTCGTTCACGCTTCATCACGCCATTGTTAAAAATACCGATGCGTTTTGAGGATATAAACATCCTCCGCAATGTATATTCTTTGTTTCCAAGCAAAGCAGTGTTACAAGCATCCCTCCCGGAACTTCAGGGAAATCCCTGAAGTTTGCGGACGGAACATGAAGCGCCGACCAAAATCAGACACAAAGGCATGGTGAAGCAACTTTGCAGCATTCCAGTTCGCAAAAATGCACATTATGCTGGTATCGAGCGGCCTGATCCTTCTCGTGGTGAGGATCAGGGAACAATGCGCCAATGCGCGGAGACTGTATGCAGTTGAACCAAGCCGGAAGCCCGACGAATGTGAAATCATCAGGCGGCGAAGCGAACCAACAAGGGGAAGCGGTGGGACAAGACCTGTCTTCCTTCTATCAGCCTCTTCCGGGTGTCCATGATGAAATGATGGACGCCAGCGGCACCGTCATGCCGCATTGGGCTGCGTGGTTCCACGCTTTCTCGCACTGGACGACACAGGAACAATCGGACAATTCGGAGCAACTCAACAGCAAGGTCCGCGAGACCGGCATCGCCTACGACTTGTTTGCAGACCCCAATGCGGACGAGCAGCCCTGGTCGATTGATCTGACCCCGCTGATCATCGCACCCGAAGAATGGCAATGGTTGCAAACGGCCATTTCCCAGCGGGCGCGACTGATGAATGCGATCAATTCCGATCTCTATGGCCCGCGCAAGCTGATCGAAGGCGGCTTCATACCCGCCAGCCTGATCTTCAGCGACCCCACTTATCTACGGCCAATGCAGGGCAACCGCGGCGCGATGGACGGCATCCAGTTCTTTGCCACCGACCTCGCCAAAGCGCCGGATGGCAACTGGCGCGTTCTGGATAATCACGCAGAGACCCCGGCTGGCATCGGCTTTGCCGTGGCCAACCGCATCGCTGTAACCCATTGTGCAGGCAATCTGTTCCGTGAAACCAATGCCATGCGGCTTGCCCCCCACTTCCAGCGGATGCAGTCGACACTGGTCAACCGGTCCGGTATGGAAGACCCGCAAATCGCCATCCTGACGCCCGGACCGGAGCATCCTGACTATTTCTCCCATGCCTATCTGGCGCGGTATCTGGGCTATCTTCTGGTCGAAGGCGGCGATCTGGTCTGTCAAAACAATCAGGTTTGCCTCAAAACCCTTGCAGGCCTCAAGCCCATCGACATGATCATCCGCTCGATCGAAGGAGCCCGGGCCGATCCGCTCGAGCTTCGCCCCGACGGCTTTGACGGTGCCACCTCGCTGGTCCGTACCGTGCGCAACAAGGGCGCCAAGGTGATCAACCAGCTGGGCACGGCCATCGTGGAAAATCGGGGCCTTGGCCCCTACCTGCCGCGCATCTGCCAGTATTTGCTGGGCGAGGAGCTTATGCTCAAGGAAGCCCCGCGCTGGTGGCTGGGTGATCCGGCGTCGCAGGCCCATGTGCTGGCCCATCTCGATCAGATGCTTATATCCGACGCCCATGAAGGGTCCGGCAGACCAGGCGAAGCCCGCCCTGCGATCGATGGAGCCTCCCTGGACGATCAGGCCCGCAAGGCCTTGATTGACAAGATCCAGCTGCATGGCCGCACCATGGTCGCAGAGCAAAAGATGGCCTTTGCCACCACCCCCAGCTGGACCGGCAGCCGCCTTGAGCCCAAACCCTTTGCCGTGCGTTTCTTTGCGTCGCGCAAGACCCAGAGCTTTGAAGTCATGCCCGGCGGCCTGTCCATGTCCGTTGGCGACACGCAAGCCATCGGCCTGCATTCACCACGCGGCCTGACACGTGATGTCTGGATTCAATCCGAAACCAAGGTCGCTCCGGTCGACAGCATCTGGGCCAGTCTTGAAGCCTCCACCGCCTATTCCCGCGCCGGGCGTTCCCTGCCCAGCCGGATCGCTGACAATCTCTTCTGGCTCGGCCGCAATGTGGAGCGGACGGAGTGGCAGTTCCGCCTCTGCCGTCAGGCTTTGGCGCGGCTGGAAGAGGATAGCGGCCCGGAAGAAGATCAGCGCACCGTACGCGCTGCTCTGAACAGCCTTATCCTGCGCGCACCCAAGGCCCAGATTTTCGATGCGGGCTTTGGTGGCATGAATGACCTTGAGAGACTGGTGCGCACCATTCTGTATGGCAAGGACCGGGCCCATGGTTTTCAGGAAAGCCTTTATCATATGCACCGGCTGGCGGGATTGACCCGCGACCGCATGTCATCGGATGCCTGGCATATCCTGAACGACTTCTTCACCGACCGCCGCTGGCACAAGGAGCCGGGCTTCGTTCATGCTGGTCAGGTTGTCGACATGCTCGACAGAGGACTGGTCAGCCTTGCCGCCTTTTCCGGTGTGGCGATGGAAAACATGACTCGCAATTTCGGCTGGCGTTTTCTGGACATTGGCCGCCGCATCGAACGGGCGGAAAATCTGGCCACCCTGTTCAGCCGTCTGGTCTTTGCCCCCGGCATGACCACCGACGCCGCACGGCGCATGATGTTCATTCTCGAGGTCGCAGACAGCTTCATCACCTATCGCTCGCGCTATCGTATCATGCCGGCACTGCCAGCGGTGATCGACCTTTTGCTGCTGGACGAAACCAACCCACGCTCGATCGCCTTCCAGATCGCCGCCCTGTCCGACCACATCGATTCCCTGCCGATGGAACCGGAGCAAGGCCTGCGCAGTGAAGAGAATCGCCTGATCCTCGAACTCAGGTCCGAGCTTCAATTGGCCGAAGGCCATGTTCTGGCACATATCCCCAATATGGAAGAGGCCAAACCGCTGGAAGACATCATCGCCGAGCAAAGCGATCTGGAAAAACTGCTCAGCAACCAGACCACGAAACTGCCGCAACTGACCGATATCCTGACCAAGCGCTACTTCACCCATACCGAAGAAAAGCCACACCGTATCTGACCCCGCGAGGAGCACGAACCGAGCATGCGCTACCGGATTACCCACAAAACGGATTATCGCTATGTCAATGCGGTGGCCCAGTCCAACCATCTGGTGCATCTGGGGCCACGCCAAACCATGGGGCAGACCATTGAGCGGCATGAACTGCTGATTAATCCAAAACCAGCCTTGCGGCGGGACTATCACGACTATTTCGGCAATCCGGCCCAGCATCTGGTGATCGAAGAGAACCACAATCTGTTCTCGGTCGAAGCCCAAAGCATCATCAATGTCGAGCGCGACCATACCGCGACCCTAGCCCTGTCGGTCGCCGGGTGGGAGACCGTGCGTGATTTGATGTTCGATCCCAAATACACAGCCGAGGCCGAATTTACCTGCTACACGGGCTTTACCACCCCCACCGCCGAGATCGCAGCCTATGGCGAGATTTCCTTCCCGCCGGGGCGCCCCATGCTGCAAGCTGTTCTGGACCTGACCAGCCGCATTTATCATGACTTTGACTATGACAGCACGATCACCGATGCCACCACACCAGTGGAGCAGATGTTTGAAATCAAGGGCGGCGTCTGTCAGGATTTTGCTCATCTGCAATTGGCTTGCCTGCGCGCTCTGGGTCTGCCTGCCCGTTATGTTTCAGGCTATTTGCGCACCTATCCACCGGAAGGTCAGCCGCGCCTTGTCGGTGCAGACGCTTCGCATGCCTGGATATCCGTCTGGTGCCCGGAAGCGGGTTGGGTCGATTTTGACCCGACCAACAACAAGATGATCGCCGACGAGCATATCACTCTGACGATTGGTCGGGATTTTGTCGATGTCAGCCCCTTGTCAGGCGTCATTCTGGGAGGTGGTCAGCATTTCATCGATGTTTCCGTCGACGTGATGCCGATCGACAATAGCGGCAAGGAAATCGGCCAGTCGATCACCAATGCAGACCAACAGGCCAAACCGGCCGCGTCGGCCCCGGCTGCGCCTGCGCTGGCCCCTTCAGCCCCACAGTCACCGCCCCCTGAGCAAGCCACCCAGGAACAATCCCAGGCGCCGGGGCTGGCCCGTACCCAAGAGCAATCCCAGTCGCAGGCCCAGCAATCCCAGCCCGCATCGGGCGATCAAGCATCCCAGACAGCCTCGACCCCACCGATTCCACCGATCTCCGCAGATCGGACCTACTGATCAAAATGCACGAAGGGCAGCGCAGACCCAATTGGTTTGCCTGCCCTCATAAAGCTGTTTGAGATGTCGCCGCACAGGGGAGTGATCAGTCGCCTTTGCAAATCCCGAACAACAGGATCGACTTGACCGCCTGCTTCGTTTCTTCCCACTGCTCGTTACTCAACTCACGGCCATCATTCAGCGTCGAAATCTGGTGCTTGAAATCCGCATAATGCTGGGTCGTCGCCCAGATGGCAAAAAGCAGATGCTTGCCGTCAATCGGACGGATCTTGCCCATCTCGATCCATTGATTGATTACCGCCACCCTCTGGTCGGTCCAGCTTTGCAACTCGCTCTCAAGATAGTCCTGCACGATCGGCGCGCCCTGAATAATCTCGTTGGCCCAGACCTTCGAGCCATAGGGCCGCGTGCGCGCCAACTCCAGCTTGGTGTCAATATAGGCCCCAAGGGCGGCAACAGGATCCGAATCCACGTCGATCTCGTCGGCTGCGGCCCGCCAGACATTGAAGATATCTTCCACTACCGTGCGATAGAGCAGTTCCTTGGACGAGAAATAATAGACCACATTGGATTTCGGCAAGCCCGCCATGTCCGCAATCCGGCTGATTGACGCCCCATTATAGCCAAATTCAGCGAAGATCATCTCGGCAGCGACCAAGATCTTTTCAATATTGTTTTCCCGGTTTTGTTTTTGCGTCGTGTATTGCGTGTCTGCCATTCAAGAACCCGTATGTCTTTCTTTCGCATTGCACCATATTCCAGAGCGATCGACTCCGGGCTTTTTAGTAATCAGGCGTGACCAAATTTCTTTAACAAAAAGTGGCGCAATTTTTTACTTTTCGCAGCCCAATTTGTGAATAATTGAACAAATAATAGGCAAAAAGCATTTTTCTGACCGATCGTGCGGGAAAAATATTGACCGATCGTGCAGACGATGCAAGCGTTCATAACATGAAAGACGGATTTAGCAAAAGTTTATGCTGTTCGTGTGGGGGAATGAGCGATGCAAAATGATCTATCGGCCTTCTGGATGCCATTCACGGCAAACCGGCAATTCAAGCAAGCACCGCGCATGTTCGTTGGTGCCGAAAACATGCACTATCGCACGGCAGACAACCGCCAGGTGCTCGATGGCACCGCAGGCCTGTGGTGCTGCAACGCCGGACACAAACGTCCCAAAATCGTTGAGGCCATCAAGGCACAGGTTGATGAGCTGGATTATGCACCCGCTTTCCAGATGGGGCATCCCAAGGCGTTTGAGCTGGCAACCCGCGTCCGCGATCTGGCTCCTGATCCATTCGAACATGTCTTCTTCACCAATTCCGGCTCTGAGTCGGTCGAGACTGCGCTGAAACTGGCACTTGCCTATCACCGCGCCAAGGGCCATGGCGAACGCACCCGCCTGATCGGCCGTGAGCGCGGCTATCACGGGGTCAATTTCGGCGGCATCTCGGTTGGCGGCATCGTCACCAACCGCAAAATGTTCGGCTCGCTCCTCACGGGTGTGGATCACCTGCCCGCCACCCACCTGCCTGAGCAAAATGCCTTCACCCGTGGCCAGCCCGAGCATGGCGCCAATCTGGCCGACGAGCTGGAACGGATCATCGCCCTGCATGGGGCCGAAACCATCGCCGCCGTGATTGTCGAGCCGGTTGCAGGCTCAACCGGCGTACTAATCCCACCGAAAGGCTATCTCGAGCGTCTGCGCGCCATCACCGCCAAACATGGCATCCTCTTGATCTTTGATGAAGTGATCACCGGCTTTGGCCGCCTTGGCGCGCCCTTTGCTGCGGATTATTTCGGCGTCATGCCAGACATGATCACCACCGCCAAGGGCCTGACCAACGGGGTCGTCCCAATGGGGGCTGTGCTCACCACCGCCGAAATCCATGATGCCTTCATGACCGGCCCAGAACATATGATCGAACTGTTCCACGGCTACACCTATTCGGGCAACCCGATTGCCTCGGCAGCTGGCATCGCCACGCTGGAAACCTATCAAGAAGAAGGCCTGTTCGAGCATGCCAATGCGCTCGCGCCTTACTGGGAAGACGCTCTGCACAGTCTCAAAGGCCTGCCCCATGTCAAGGATCTGCGCAATCTGGGCCTGATCGGCGCGATTGAGCTCGAATCGATTGAGGGCGAGCCAACCAAGCGCGCTTTTTCGGCCTTCCTCAAGGCCTATGACAAGGGTCTTCTGATCCGCACCACCGGCGACATCATCGCCCTCTCCCCACCGCTTATCATCTCCAAGGCTCAGATCGACGAGATCTTCGACACCCTTGCCGGGATCCTCAAGGAGCTTGACTGATCCATGTATTCTGTGACCAACCTCATTGACGGTGAAGCCGTCGCCTCCCAGTCTGGCCGGGAAAGCGCCATTTTCAACCCTGCCACCGGTGAGCAGATCGGCACGCTCGGCCTGTCCTCGGACGCCGAGATCAATCAGGCGGTTGCCTGCGCCAAGGCGGCTTTTCCCGCTTGGGCGGCCACCCCACCAGCCAAACGCGCCCGCATCATGTTCGCCTATGCGGCGCTGGTGCGCGAACGGGCCGACGACATTGCCCGCGAGATCAGCCGAGAACATGGCAAGACCCATGACGATGCGCTGGGCGAAGTGGCCCGCGCCATGGAAGTGATCGAATATGCCTGCGCCGCACCGGAATTGCTCAAGGGCGAATTTTCCCGCAATGTCGGCCCCGGCATCGACACCCAGTCTGAACGCCAGCCTTTGGGCGTTGTGGCGGGCATCACGCCCTTCAACTTCCCCGCCATGGTGCCGATGTGGATGTTCCCAATGGCGATTGTCTGCGGCAACACCTTCATCCTCAAGCCATCCGAGCGGGACCCGTCCGCGGCCACATTCGTTTGTCAGCTTTTGATGGAAGCAGGCCTGCCAAAAGGCGTGTTGAATGTCGTCCATGGCGACAAATCCGCCGTCGATTGCCTGCTCGATCACCCGGATGTCAAAGCCGTCAGCTTTGTCGGCTCAACCCCAATCGCCAAGTATGTCTATCGCCGTGGCACCGACAGCGCCAAGCGGGTGCAGGCTCTGGGCGGGGCAAAAAATCACATGATCGTCATGCCCGACGCCGACATGGATCAGGCCGCCGACGCCTTGATGGGCGCTGGCTATGGTTCAGCCGGGGAACGCTGCATGGCTGTTTCTGTCGCCGTACCAATTGGCGAAGACACCGCCGACAAGCTGGTCAACGCGCTGAAACCAAAAGTCGAAGCCCTCAAGATCGGCCCCTCCACCGACGAAACAGCCGAAATGGGTCCGGTCATCACCGCCGAGGCCAAAGATCGGATCTCCGGCTTGATTGACAGTGGTGTTGCGCAAGGGGCAGATCTGGTGGTCGATGGCCGCGGATTCTCGCTGCAGGGCTACGAGCAGGGTTATTTCCTTGGTGGCAGCCTGTTCGACAAGGTCTCCCCTGAGATGGACATCTACAAGACCGAGATATTCGGCCCGGTCCTCTCGATCCTTGAACCGCAGAGCTTTGAGAGTGCGGTCAAACTGATCAACGAGCATGAATATGGCAATGGCACCGCAATCTTCACCCGCAACGGCGACGCGGCGCGCAAATTTTCCTCGGCCATCGAGGTCGGCATGGTGGGCGTCAATGTCCCCATTCCAGTGCCGGTGGCCTTCCATTCCTTTGGCGGTTGGAAACGCTCCTCCTTCGGCTCCCACGGCATTTATGGCCCCGAAGCGGTGCATTTCTACACCCGCCTGAAAACGACAACAACACGCTGGCCTGAGGGCATCCCTCAGGGCGCCGTCTTTACCTTCCCGAGCTAGCGGCCCGCATATTGGGGCCAAACCGGCTGGGAAGACCAAAAGGTCAAAGCGCTCTTTAGAAAGCGCGACCTTCCAGAGATTGAAATAATGGCAGGCGTTCGAGGCTACTCGTCCGTCAACGGGTGGTGCTTGCCGAACGACAGGGAACATTTGGCTATGAAAAAGAATTTACGCATTGATTCCGATCGCCTCTGGCAGTCGCTGATGGATATGGCAAAAATCGGCCCCGGCATTGCTGGCGGCAACAACCGCCAGACCCTCACCGACGAAGACGCCGAAGGCCGCGCTCTGTTCAAAAGCTGGTGTGATGCCGAAGGCCTGACCATGGGCGTCGACAAGATGGGCACCATGTTCATGACCCGCCCCGGCACCGACCCGGATGCCTTGCCAGTCTATGTCGGCTCCCACCTCGACACCCAGCCAACAGGCGGCAAATATGATGGTGTGCTGGGTGTGCTTTCGGCGCTTGAGTTGGTCCGCACGCTGAACAATGCCGACATCAAGACCAAGCATCCAATCGTCGTGACCAACTGGGCCAACGAGGAAGGTGCGCGCTTCTCGCCGCCAATGCTGGCCTCCGGTGTCTTTGCCGGGGTGCATTCCCTTGACTATGCCTATGGCCGTCAGGATCTGGAAGGCAAAACCTACGGCGAAGAGATCAAGCGCATCGGTTGGGTTGGCGACGAAGAAGTCGGCGCCCGCAAGATGCACGCCTATTTCGAATATCACATCGAGCAGGGCCCGATTCTGGAAGCCGAGAATAAGGAAATCGGTGTTGTCACCCATTGTCAGGGTCTGTGGTGGCTAGAATTCACCCTAACCGGCAAGGAAGCCCATACCGGCTCGACCCCGATGTCGATGCGCAAGAATGCCGGTCTCGCCATGGGCCGCATCTTTGAAATGGTTCAGGACGTGACCATGGCAGCTCAGCCCAATGCGGTGGGCGGCGTCGGGCAGGTCACCTTCTCGCCGAACTCCCGCAATGTGTTGCCCGGCACTGTCGTCTTCACCGTCGACATCCGTACCGTCGATCAGGAAAAACTCGACGGCATGCGCGACGCGATCCGCGAAAAGGCAGCCATCATTTGCGAAGAGCTGGAAGTCGGCTGCTCGGTCGAGATTGTCGGCCACTTCGATCCGGTCACCTTCGATCCCGGTCTGGTCGACAAGGTCCGCAACGCAGCCATCGAACTTGGTTACAGCCATATGGACCTCGTCTCCGGCGCTGGCCATGATGCCTGCTGGGCCGCCAAAGTCGCCCCGGCAACGATGATCATGTGTCCTTGCGTCGATGGCCTCAGCCACAATGAGGCAGAAGACATCAGCCAGGAATGGGCGACGGCAGGCGCAGATGTCATGCTTCATGCCGTGCTCGAAGCCGCAGAAATCGTCGAATAAGGCCGCCAAACATCCATTCACCTGATGCGCTGACCCGACCGCAGCAAACGAGATGTCGGCGCAATGACCAAGGAGAGTAGCTATGACCAGCAAAGTGATTAAGGGCGGCACCATTGTCACCGCCGACCTTACCTACCCATCGGACATCAAGATCGAAGACGGCGTCATTGTCGCCATCGGCCCAGACCTTACCGGCGATGAAGTGCTTGATGCCAGCGGCTGTTACGTCATGCCCGGCGGCATCGACCCCCATGTCCATCTCGAAATGCCTTTCATGGGCACCTATTCAAGCGATGATTTCTATTCCGGCACCCGCGCGGCGGTCTCGGGCGGCACCACCATGGTGGTTGATTTCTGCCTGCCCGATCCGGGCCAGAGCCTGCTTGATGCATTGAAGCGCTGGGACAACAAATCCACCCGCGCCGTCTGTGACTATAGCTTCCACATGGCCATCACCTGGTGGGGCGAGCAGGTCTTTGACGACATGAAGACCATCGTTGAGGAAAAAGGCATCAACAGCTTCAAGCATTTCCTTGCCTATAAAGGCGCGTTGATGGTCAATGACGACGAACTGTTCGCCTCCTTCCAGCGCTGCTCCGAGTTGGGCGCTTTGCCGATGGTGCATGCGGAAAATGGCGATGTGGTCGCCTCGATGCAGGCCAAACTGATGGCAGAAGGCAATACCGGCCCTGAAGGCCATGCCTATTCCCGCCCGCCAGAGGTGGAAGGCGAAGCCACCAACCGCGCCATCATGATTGCCGATATCGCCGAAGTGCCACTTTATGTCGTCCATACCTCTTGCGAGCAGTCGCACGAAGCCATCCGCCGCGCCAAGCAGGCCGGTATGCGGGTCTATGGTGAGCCTTTGATCCAGCACCTCACTCTGGATGAGAGCGAATATTTCGACAAGGACTGGGATCATTCCGCCCGCCGCGTGATGAGCCCGCCTTTCCGTAACAAGCAGCATCAGGACAGCCTGTGGGCTGGTCTTCAGTCTGGCACGCTCTCCTGCGTTGCCACCGACCATTGCGCTTTCACCACCGACCAGAAACGCTATGGTGTCGGCGACTTTACCAAGATCCCCAATGGCACCGGCGGTTTGGAAGATCGCATGCCAATGCTCTGGACCTATGGGGTGACCACCGGTCGCCTGACGATGAATGAATTTGTCGCGGTCACATCGACCAACATCGCCAAGATCCTCAATGTCTATCCGAAAAAAGGCGCGATCCTCGTCGGTTCTGACGCGGACATCGTCGTCTGGGATCCTGAGCTCTCCAAGACCATCACCGCCGACAAGCAGGTCTCTGCCATCGATTACAATGTCTTTGAAGGCAAAGAGGTCAAGGGCCTGCCGCGCTACACCCTGTCTCGCGGCAAGGTGGTGTTCGACAAGGGCGAGCTGAAGACCGAGGAAGGCCACGGCCAGTTTGTCCCGCGCCAGCCCTTCACTGCGGTCAACAAGGCGCTTTCCACCTGGAAAGAACTGGTCGCCCCGCGTCCGGTCGAGCGCACAGGCATTCCAGCCTCCGGCGTCTGACCCCAACTATGCCGCTGCGGGGATCCCGCCCCCGCAGCGGCCCGAAACTTGCATGAAGCTGTCAGTTGAGACTCTGCAGCAATGAACAAAGGAATAGTCAAAATGAGTCAGGCAGACTTTCATGTGGTCAAGGCCAAGGACCTGTGTCTGACCTTTCAGACCAATGACGGCCCGGTCCACGCGCTCAAGGATATCAATATTGAAATCAACAAAGGTGACTTTGTCAGCTTCATCGGCCCGTCCGGCTGTGGCAAGACCACCTTCCTGCGCACCATTGCCGCCCTCGAGCACCCAACCTCCGGTAGCCTGACCGTCAATGGAACCAGCCCGGAAAATGCCCGCATGGACCGCGCCTATGGCTATGTCTTTCAGGCTGCAGGCCTTTATCCATGGCGCACCATTGCCAAGAATATCAAGCTGCCGCTCGAAATTATGGGCTATTCCGCCCAGCAGCAGAACGAGCGCGTTGAAAGGGTTCTCAAACTCGTTGATCTCGAAGGCTTTGGCAACAAGTTCCCCTGGCAATTGTCCGGCGGCATGCAGCAACGGGCCTCCATTGCCCGCGCCCTGTCCTTTGATGCCGATATCCTGTTGATGGACGAACCGTTCGGAGCCCTTGATGAAATTGTCCGCGACCATCTCAACGAGCAACTCCTCCATCTTTGGGAGACAACCGGCAAGACCATCGGCTTTGTCACCCACTCCATTCCCGAGGCGGTCTATCTATCAACCAAGATCGTCGTCATGAGCCCCCGCCCGGGCCGCATCACCGACATAATCGAAAGCACCCTGCCGCGCGAGCGGCCACTGGAAATCCGCGACAGTCCGGAATTCATCGAAATTGCCCATCGGGTTCGCGAAGGCTTGCGCGCTGGCCATGGCGATGGAGCAGACGTATGAAGAAAGCCTTTGCCATCCTCACGGTCATCTGCACCATCGTCATCCTCTGGTATGGGGCAGCGGTGAAAATGAATGCCAAATGGTCGTTGGAAGCCGCCAGCCGCGCAGGCGTGACCTTGACGACTTCCGAGCTGATTTCCAAGACTCTCAATCAGGAGCGCCCGGTTCTGCCTGCCCCGCATCAGGTGGCAAGCGAATTCTGGAAAACGACAATCGAGAAGAAAATCACCTCCAAGCGATCGCTGATTTTCCATGGCTGGATCACCCTGCGTGCCACCATGCTCGGCTTTCTGATCGGTACCTTTGGGGGCATCATTCTCTCTGTCGGGATCCTGCATATCCGGGCGATGGATATGGGCTTCATGCCCTGGGCGATTGCATCGCAAACCATCCCTATTCTCGCCATTGCACCGATGATCATCGTGGTTTTGAATTCGGTCGGCATTCAGGGGCTGATCCCCAAGGCAATCATTTCCGCCTATCTGAGCTTCTTCCCGGTGCTGGTCGGCATGGTCAAGGGTCTGCGCTCACCCGACCAGATGCAGCTGGACCTGCTCAGTACCTATCATGCCAGCAAGCCTGAAACCTTCTTCAAGCTGCGCCTGCCCTCCTCGATGCCCTATCTCTTCACCTCGATGAAAGTTGGCATTGCCGCCTCACTCGTCGGCACCATCGTTGGCGAATTGCCGACCGGGGCCATTCGCGGGCTTGGTGCACGCCTTCTGACCGGCTCCTATTATGGCCAGACCATCCAGATGTGGGCAGCCCTCTTTGCCGCAGCCCTGCTGGCTGCCAGCCTGGTGGCCCTCGTTGGATTGGCCGAAAAAGCAGTCATGAAACGCATGGGGATGGACCGATGATCGAAGTTATAGTCTCCTTCTTCACATGGATTTTTGCCTGCTGGGTGAATGTCAAACTGTCCCACAGCGCCATAAGTGACACCCGCGCTGTCAAGCTCGCCGTGCCGATCCTGTTTGGTGTCACGGTGATCGTCGTCTGGGAATTGCTGGTGCGTGGCCTGCAAGTGCCGCAAGTCATCCTGCCGACCCCAAGCGCCATCGCAGTGAAATTTGCCGCCTCCACCGATCTGCTCTGGGCCGATTTCATCCAGACCTTTGTCAAAGGGGCCTTGTCAGGCTATCTGATGGGGTGCGGGTCGGCCTTTCTCATCGCCCTGTTGATTGACCGCATGCCCTTCTTGCAAATGGGTCTCCTGCCGGTTGGCAACTTCGTTGCAGCCCTGCCGATTGTCGGCACAGCCCCGATTCTTGTCATGTGGTTCGGCTTTGACTGGCATTCCAAGGCTGCCGTTGTCGTGGTGATGGTCTTCTTCCCGATGCTGGTCAACACCCTGCAGGGACTGACCACCAGCGATCACATGCAGCGCGATCTGATGAAGACCTATGCCGCCAATCACTTCCAGACCCTGCTCAAGCTGCGTCTGCCGATGGCCATGCCCTTCATTTTCAACGGCCTCAAAATCTCCACCACCTTGGCGTTGATCGGCGCGATCGTGGCGGAGTTTTTCGGCTCGCCCATCGTCGGCATGGGCTTTCGCATTTCCACCGAAGTTGGACGCCTTGGCCTTGATATGGTCTGGGCAGAAATCGTTGTCGCGGCAATTGCCGGGTCCGCCTTTTACGGACTGGTCGCGACACTGGAGAAAGGGGTGACCTTCTGGCATCCCTCACAAAGAGGCTAAAGCCTCACACTATAAAAACCAAAATAAAAAGACCAAAAGCATCACCATTAACCTCCTGACTAGGGAACGTAAAATGAAACAGACTTTAAAGACATTTGCTGTTGGCGCTCTGGCTGCAGCATCTTTCCTCGGGGCTGGCGCAGCCTACGCGGCAGATGCCATGACCCTGCAATTGAAATGGGTCACACAGGCCCAGTTTGCCGGATATTATGTTGCGTTGGAAAAGGGCTATTACACGGAAGAAGACCTTGATGTGACCATCAAGCCGGGCGGCCCGGACATTGCACCGACCCAGATTCTGGCTGGCGGCGGCGCTGACCTCGTCATTGACTGGATGCCATCCGCTCTGGCTGCCCGTGAAAAGGGGCTGCCGCTGGTCAACATTGCCCAGCCATACAAATCCTCTGGCATGATGCTGACCTGCCGCAAGGATAGCGGCATCAAAAGCCCTGAAGACTTTCCCGGCAAGACCCTTGGCGTCTGGTTCTTCGGCAACGAATATCCATTCCTGAGCTGGATGAGCATCCTTGGCCTGTCCACCGAAGGTGGGGACGGCGTCACCGTTCTCAAGCAGGGCTTCAATGTCGACCCACTCCTGCAAGGTCAGGCCCAGTGTGTCTCCACCATGACCTACAACGAATATTGGCAGATCATCGATGCAGGCCTGACACCGGACGACCTGATCACCTTCAAATATGAAGAACAGGGTGTCGCCACCCTTGAAGACGGTCTCTATGTGCTGGAAGAAAAACTGTCCGATCCGAAAGAAGTCGACAAGATGGTCCGCTTCGTTCGCGCATCTATGAAAGGCTGGAAATACGCCGAATCCAACCCGGATGAAGCCGCCGAAATCGTCCTTGAATATGACGAAACCGGTGCCCAGACCGAAAAGCACCAGAAACGCATGATGGGTGAAGTCGCCAAGCTGACCGCCGGTTCCAATGGCGCGCTTGACCCTGCTGACTATGAGCGCACCGTCAAGACCCTGATGAGCGGCGGTTCTTCTCCGGTCATCACCAAGATGCCTGAAGGTGCATGGACCCATGTCATCACCGATGCAGCCCTGAAATAGGCCTTCGCTGACAGCCAATTGACAAAGCCCGTCCGGCAGACCCGCCGGACGGGGCCTTGATCGGGAGCGGATCCGCCCCTTCCCGATTGTGCCAATCTCGTTCGATCAAGTCCAACAGAGAAGCCTACCGCAACGCAGCATTTGCCGCGATCGGGAGATCTGTCTCTGAAATCCGGCCGCCGGCCTTGCGCGCCTTGTGCCTTCAAAGCCTTGTGATGAGGAACCACACCATGCAGGTCTACCAGAAGATTCTGTCCGCCCCCCGCTTCGCCAATGAGATGACAGGCAATCGCTTGTCGGCGGAGAAGATGGCCGACGCCGACCTGAGCGCCCTGATGGCGATGGCCCAGACCATCCGCAATCAGCATTGGGGCCGCACGGTCACCTATTCCCGCAAGGCCTTTGTTCCGCTGACCAATATGTGTCGCGACACCTGCAGCTATTGCACCTTTGTCAAACATCCCGATGACCCTGCGGCCAATATCATGACGCCGGAACAAGTGCTGGCCACGGCGAAGCGCGGCGAGGCGCAGGGCTGCAAGGAATTGCTCTTCAGCCTCGGCGAGAAGCCCGAGCTGCGCTATGAAAAAGCCAAAGGCGCCTTGGCCAAGCTCGGCTACCAGCGGATGACCGATTATCTCGCCGACATATGCCGCTTGGTGCTGACCGAGACCAGCCTGCTGCCCCATGTCAATGCGGGTACCCTGAGCGATGAGGAAATCGACATCCTGCGCCCGGTCGCAGCCTCCATGGGCATGATGCTCGAAACGGTCTCCAAACGTCTGGCGCAAAAAGGCGGCCCGCACCATGCCTGCCCGGACAAGATGCCCCTGCAGCGCCTGCGCACGCTGGAGCGCACCGGCCAGCGCAAAGTACCCTTCACCACCGGCCTGCTGATCGGCATTGGCGAAACATGGCAAGATCGCA
Source organism: Cohaesibacter sp. CAU 1516 (assembly GCF_005771485.1). Taxonomy (NCBI): domain Bacteria; kingdom Pseudomonadati; phylum Pseudomonadota; class Alphaproteobacteria; order Hyphomicrobiales; family Cohaesibacteraceae; genus Cohaesibacter; species Cohaesibacter sp. CAU 1516. Next base: position 263,629 of record NZ_VANT01000006.1, read on the forward strand.
TCGAGGCGCTTGTGGCCATCAACGAGGCCCATACCCGCCACGGCCATATTCAAGAGGTCATCATCCAGAATTTCCAGCGCAAGCCGGATATTGCCATGGCCAACCATCCCGAACCCGCACTCGAAGACATGCTGCGCACCATTGCCGCTGCGCGTCTTATCCTCAGCCCGGAGATCAGCCTGCAAGCGCCCCCGAACCTGTCCGACCGCCACATCGCCTATCTCGATGCGGGCATCAATGATTGGGGCGGCATTTCACCGGTCACCATTGATTTCATCAACCCTCAGCATGACTGGCCGGAAATCCGCCAACTGAATGAAGCCTGCCGACAGGCCGGATACGAGCTGACCGAGCGGCTGACCATCTATCCCACCTTCCTTGGCAAGCCAGACCAATTTGTTGATGCCGAGTTGCAGCCCCATATCGCAGCGCTTGCCAACCCGCGCGGCCTTGCCGCCCACCAGCATCACCTTGAAGATGACACCAGATTTCAAGACAGAATTCAAGCCAGAATCCAAGACAGACAGAAAGGCCGCCCCGCATGACTTTCTCGACCGATCCAATGCACCAAGCCAGCCCCGAGATCCGCGCCATTCTGGAAAAGGCCCTGTCTGGCCATGAGGTCAGCCAAGCCGAAGGCACCAGCCTGTTTGCCGCGACCGGGGCCGACCTGCCTGCCATCTATCAAACGGCGGATCAATTGCGCCAGCGCGTCAATGGCGATCTCGTCACTTTCGTGGTCAACCGCAACATCAATTTCACCAACATCTGCTATATGGGCTGCCGCTTTTGTGGCTTTGCCAAACGCGCCGATGAGGCCGGTGCCGAATGGCTGGAGCCAGAACAGATCGTTGCCCGCGCCCGCGAAGCATGGGACCGTGGCGGCACAGAAGTCTGCATCCAAGGTGGCCTCCACCCCAAAATGGAAGGCAGCTATTATCTCGACATCGTCCGGGCGCTGAAGACCGAGTTGCCCGGCATGCATATCCATGCCTTCTCGCCGTTTGAAATCTGGTATGGCGCGGCCAAATCGAAAAAGAGCTATCGGGATTTTCTCAGCGAGCTGAAAGAAGCAGGCCTTGACACCATGCCCGGCACGGCGGCTGAAATTCTCGACACCGAGATCCGTCAGCAGCTGACCAAGAACAAGCTCTCGACCGAGCGCTGGGTTGAGATCATCCGCGCCGCCCATGAGGTCGGCATCCCGACCACCGCCACCATCATGTATGGCCATCTCGACGGTCCGACCCATTGGGCCGCCCACATGGCTTTGCTACGTGACATCCAGAAAGACACGGGCGGTTTCACCGAACTGGTGCCGCTTTCCTTCGTTCATACCGAAAGCCCGCTTTACAGCCAAAATCCCGACAAGGTACGCCCCGGCCCGACCGTCGATGAGGTCGATAAAATGCATGCAGTCTCACGCATCATGCTGCATGGCCATATCGACAATATTCAGGTCTCTTGGACCAAGTTGGGCGCGGAACGGGCCACCCAACTGCTCGCCCGCGGGGTCAATGATCTGGGCGGTACCTTGATGAATGAGAGCATTTCCCGCTCTGCAGGCGCCAGCTTTGGGCAGGAAATCACCGCCCATGAAATGGTTCAGATCATTCGGGCTGCAGGCCGCGTTCCGGCCCAGCGCCGCACCGACTATTCGATCCTTGAAATGTTCGACAATCATGATCCGGAAGTCCAAGACCCGCTGGTCAAGCGCACGGGTGCCAATCCGCTCGACTTCCTCGACATGTTCCCCCTCGCTCAGCCCCCATTGGAGGCGGCGCAATGAGCCAAGCCCCCCACCATAAAGTCGCTTTGCTGGCAGGTGGCGTTGGCGGTGCCAAGATGGCTGAAGGTTTGGCCGGTCTTGACGGAATCGATCTGTCGATCATCGGCAATGTCGCCGATGATGAGGTCTTTCATGGCCTCTGGGTCTCCCCCGACATCGACACCCTGACCTACAGCCTTGCAGGCATGATCGACCGCAAGCAGGGCTGGGGCGTCGCCGATGAGGGCAAGCGAGCGCTTGGTATCCTGTCGCAATTGGGCGAAGAGACCTGGATGACCCTTGGTGACAAGGATCTGGGGCTGCATATCTATCGCACCATGCGGCGCAAAAATGGCGACCGCCCGCAAGACATTGCTCGCCATATCGCCCGCTCCTTCGGGATCAAACCCGACATCCTGCTGCCGACCGATGATGTCATCCAGACCCGGCTGGAAACAGACATGGGCTGGCTCAGCTTCCAGCAATATTTCGTCCGCGAACAATGCAAGCCGACGGTCTCGACCCTGCGCTTTGACGGCCTTGATCTCGCGCGCCCGACACCAGAAGCACTCGCCGCCTTGGCCGAGGCCGACATCATCGTGTTTGCCCCCTCCAATCCACTGGTTAGCATAGCACCGATCCTTGCCATCCCTGACATCCGCGCAACAGTCCAAGAGGCAAAAGCCGTCAAGATCGCCGTCAGTCCTCTGATTGCGGGCAAGGTCGTCAAAGGCCCGGCTGATCGGATGATGACAGCTTTGGGCATGCGTGCGGACAGTGTCGGCATAGCGGAGCATTATGCAGGCCTTATCGACATGCTGGTCATCGACCATGCGGACGCAGCGCTCGGCCCCGACATCTGGGCGCTCGGCATCGAACCAATTGTTGAGGCCATCCTGATGAAATCGCAAAAGGACAAATGTCGCCTTGCAGACCAGGTCATCCAGCATGCAGTAGCATCCAGCAGATCGGGAGCGCGCGCATGACGACAGACATCGCCAGAACCCTGCTGGTCATTCCGATGAAGGATCCCAAGGACGCCAAGACCCGGTTGGGCAGTGGCCTTGACCAAAGAGAACGCGGTGACCTTGCCCTGTCTCTGTTCGGGATTCTTGTCCAGCGGATCCAGACCGTACTGGCTGCCCGTGCCAAAGCGCAAGGCATTGCGAACGCCATTGATCTTGCGGTCGTCTCGGCCAGCCCAACCCTCAAAGCGGCTGCGGAACGGCTGGCAATCCGCCACATTCCCGAAGGCCCGACCAGAGGACTTTCGGCGGCTCTGCAACACGCAGCCGATGAGGCCCATGCCCTTGGTTACGGGTCCCTTTGCATTCTACCCGGCGACCTTGCCGATCCCAAGCCCGCAGATCTGTCCCGGCTGATCGACCATGCGGTTGCCGGACAGACAGCCGTGATCTGCCCCTCCAGCGACTGGGGCACCAATGCGCTTCTCTTACCCTTGCCAAACCCGATCCACTTCCAGTTCGGTGAAAAGAGCTTTCACAATCACTATCGCGCCATGGCAGATGCTGGCCTGACACCGATCCTGCTGCCCCTGACCAGCCTCCGGTTTGATGTCGATCGACTGGATGATTTGCGCCATTTGAGCCGCGACCATTGGCATCTGTTGGCCAAGGGGGACGGCCGATGAGCAGCATCGCAATCACCGCCATTCCCGGCATCCCCGACATAGGTCAAGGCGACGATCTGGCGAGCATCGTCGGCGACGCGCTGGTCGCCTCCGGCAATCAGCCAGAAGCAGGCGACATTCTTTGCGTCGCGCAAAAGGTCTTTTCGAAGGCCGAAGGCTGCATCATTCCGCTATCCAGCGTCACACCGGGGGCCGAGGCCATCCGCTATGGCGAGGAGCTGGGCAAAGACCCGCGCAAAGTCGAAGTGGTGCTGTCGGAAAGCAGCGAAGTGGTCAAAGCCTTCCGCCATCCCGGCAAGGAGACCGGCACCCTGATTTGCCGCCATCGCCTCGGCTTCATTTCCGCCAATGCAGCGGTGGATGAAAGCAATTTCGAGCAACAAGAAGCGGTGATGACCCTGCCGCAAGACCCCGACCGCTCGGTGCGGCTGATGCAGGAGGCGCTGCTGGCCCGCTTTGATTGCCGCATCGGCGTGGTGATGACCGACACATTCGGCAGGCCTTGGCGGATCGGGCAAGTCAATGTCGCCATCGGCCTGTCCGGCGTGCCCGCCACGCTCCGCGAACAGGGCAATCTTGACGCATGGGGCCGCCCGCTCACCGTCACCGAGGCTGCCTTTGGTGATGAATTGGCAGCCGCATCGGGCCTCGTTGTTAAAAAGGCGGGCAAGACCCCCGTCGTTCTTTTCCGGGGCCTTGATTGGTCCCCCACCCCAAGCTCCCACAAGGACCTGCTCAGAGTGAAACAGGAGGATATGTTCAGATGACCATTGCAATCATCGGCGGCACAGGGCCGCAAGGCCAAGGGCTGGCACTGCGCTTTGCCCGCGCAGGCACCCCGGTGGCGCTCGGCTCGCGCGATGCCACCCGCGCCGCAGAAATCGGCACCGAACTGATGGCCCAGCTTGGGCCAGAGGCTGCCCCAATCACCGGTCTGGCCAATGAGGAAGCGGTCAAGGCCGCAGACGAAATGGTCATTCTCGCCGTGCCCTTTGCTGGCCACAATGCCACCCTTGAGGCCCTAAAGCCGCATCTTGAGGGCAAGATCCTCGTCGATATCGTTGTGCCACTGGCCGAGGATGACCCGAAAAAGGTCACCATGCCACCCGAAGGCTCGGCCACCGAAGCCGCTCAGGCGCTGCTTGGTCCGGACATTCCGGTCATCGGCGCCTTGCACAATGTCTCGGCGACGACGCTCAAAAATCTCGATTGGGACATCAATTGCGACATTCTCGTCTGCGGCAATTCCCTGGCTGCCCGCAAGAAGGTGATGGCTTTGGTCGAGACCCTCGGCGTCACGGCTTACAATGCGGGCGGGGCCGATGCGGCGCGCTGCATTGAGGCCATCACCCCGATCCTCATTCGCATCAATATCTCCAAACAAGTGCCCTTCACCCATGCTGGCGTGAAGATTTGGGCACCTGACCACTGATCACAAGACGCAGACCATCAACCAACCACAAAAAACACAATCATCGACCGAACGGAGAGACATCATGGATTTTGCAATTTGCTTCAAAGGCTTCGTTGAGCCGGAACGCGCGAGGGCACTGGTTCGGCAGGCCGAGAATGCCGGTTTCACCCATTGCTGGTTCTATGACAGCCACATCCTCTGGCGTGAAAGCTATGTCGCCATGGCCATGTGCATGGAACATACGACAAAAATGCGCTTTGGCCCTTGCGTGACCAACCCCAACACCCGTGACTGGTCCCATGCTGCCAGCCTGTTCGGCTCACTGGCCAAACAATCCGGCGGCCGCTTTGACATTGGCCTTGGACGCGGCGACAGTGCCGTGCGCGTGATGGGCAAAAAGCCGGCCCCACTCAAGCGACTGGAAGAATTCACCCATGTGGTCAAGGCGCTCGTGCGCGGCGAAGAAGCCCAGTATGGCGAATGCCCCGAGCCGGTGAAGTTCCCATGGGCAACTGGCTATGAACTGCCGGTCTGGGTCGCAGCCTATGGCCCCAAAGCCCTTAGCTCAGCTGGCCGCGTCGGCGATGGCCTCATCCTGCAGATCGCCGAGCCGAAAATCATCAAGTGGCTGGCCGATCAGGCCATCGAGGAAGGCAAGAAGGCCGGTCGCGACATGTCCGACTATAAGGTCATGGCTGCCGCTCCTGCCTATTTCGGCTCCAAGGAAGAGTGCATCGAAGCCACCCGCTGGTTCCCGGCCATGGTGGGCAACCATGTCGCCGACATTGTTGAGAAATATGGCACCGAGCGTGAGGATATCCCTGCATCCCTGACCGCTTACGTCAAGGACCGCAAGGGCTATGACTATTCCAAGCATGGCCAGAGCGACAATCCCTATCTCGATTTCATCACCGACGATATTATCGAAAGCTTCTCGGTGCTGGGCAACGAAGACGCCCACATTGCCAAGCTGCATGAGCTGAAAGAGGCTGGCGTCACCCAGTTCAACATCTATCTCGATAATGGCAATGAAGAAGAAATCATTGCCAAATATGGCAAGACCATCATCCCGGCCTTCGCCTGATCGTATTGGCCCACCCCATCGTCGAGGCCTCGCCGCAAGAAATGCGGCGGGGCTTTTTGATGCCAACCGCTCTCTGGCCTCAGGTAGCGCGACAGCATGTCGCACAAGTCTATTGAATCGAACCCACACCGCGCCTATCCTGTCGGAAGCACCTGCAAACCCAGCCGTCTGATGATGAAACCAATCCGCCCAGCCTTGTCAGGCAAAGAGTGGACACCAAACAGGAAGTGGCAGCCATGATCGGAACATTGCGCCTGACCAGCGGGTTGATCCTCTTTCTTTTTGTCTCTGGCCATTTCATCAATCACGCGGTTGGCATCACCACCATTGAGGCGATGAATGCGGTCTCCGCCTTCACCATCACCCCTTGGCGCACCCTGCCGGGCACCATCCTTCTGTCGGCCGCCCTTGTCACCCACGGCACCCTTGCCGTCTGGTCGGTGATCCGCCGCCGCACCCTGCGCACCAGCCTCAAAGACTGGATCCAGCTGACCCTTGGTTTTCTCATCCCGTTGCTGATTGCCAGCCATGTCTTTGCCACCCGCGTCACCTATGAAGTCTATGGCTATAGCGAGCGCTATTCCTATGAGCTCTGGTCCCTCTGGGTTGCCTCACCGCAAAAGGCCATCACCCTCTGTGTCGCCCTGTTGGTGGTCTGGACCCATGGCTGCATCGGCTGGCACAATTGGCTGTCGACAAAAAGCTGGTATCTACGCAACCGCAACCCCGCCCTGTTCATCGCCATTCTGGTGCCTGCCTTGGCCTTGGCCGGGTTGATTTCGGGCCGCTACCGGATAATCGAGCAGGTGCAAGAGCCTGGCTGGCTTGATGCGGTGCTGGCCCCCATTCGCCCCCATTTTCCCGGCATGGCACAAATGGTGTTTGGCGGCGAATTCCGGGTGCGTCTGGTCACCGTCGCCATCATCGTCACCATCATTCTCTATCACCTCATCCGCTGGGTCCTGAACGCCCAGAAGGCCAAGACCCGTCTGCATTATCGCAATCCCCAGACCGGGCTTTCCGCCGATCTCAATATGCGCCCGGACATGTCCCTGCTGGACACGATCCGTTCGGCTGGCATCGCTCATGCGTCGGTTTGTGGTGGCCGCGGTCGATGTTCGACCTGCCGAGTGCGGATTGATCATAGCCTGACAGACATGCCACCCCCGGACGCCACCGAACAGAAAGTGCTCGAGCGGATATCCGCCCCGCCCAATGTACGGCTGGCTTGCCAGTTGTTCCCGCCATCGCCACTCAGCGTGACGGCGCTGCTCGGCCCCAATCCCAGTGCCAAGGATGCCGGACCGCAACCCCGCCATCATGCGGGCATGGAGCAGGATCTGGTCATTTTGTTTGCTGACTTGCGCGGCTTCACCAAATTGTCCGAAAGCCGCCTGCCCTATGATGTCGCCTATCTACTGAACCGTTATTTCGCGGCCATGGGCACAGCGATTGAGGCCTCTGGCGGGCATCTTGACAAATTCATCGGTGACGGGGTGATGGCCCTTTTCGGCATTGATGGTAACATCGAGAGCGCCAGCCGTCAGGCGATCGCTGCGACCATGCGTATGGCCCGCAATCTAGACAAACTCAATGAGGATCTGGCGACAGAGATGAATGCACCGCTGAAAATCGGCATCGGCCTACATTCCGGCCTGTCGATTGTCGGCAATATGGGCTTTCGCAATGCCACCAGCATCACGGCCATCGGTGATGTGGTCAACACCGCCAGCCGCCTTGAAAGCCTGTCCAAGGATCATGACGCCCAATTGATCATCTCGGAACGAACGGCACGATATTGCGGCCACGATCTGTCCGGATTTCCGCTGCAATCGGTGACGCTGCGCGGGCGACAGGATGCGCTAGAAGTCCGCGTCATTGGCTCCGCCCTCAAGATCCCACCGGCTCCGGAGCCAGACAAGTGACCACCAGACGGTCACAGAAGAGGAAACAGCCATATGTATATCGCAATGAACCGCTTTCTGGTTAAAAAGGGCTTTGAAGACGCCTTTGAGAGCATCTGGGCCAATCGCGACAGCAAGCTGCTCGATATGGAGGGCTTTGTGCATTTCGATCTTCTCAAAGGCAGCGAAACCGCAGAAGGCTTCATTCTCTATGCCTCCCATGCCATCTGGCAGGATGAGGCGGCCTTCATCAACTGGACCCACTCGGCGCAATTCCGCCAATCCCATGCCAAGGTCAAGCCTCTGGTGGAGTATCAGGGACCTCCCAAGCTTGAATGCTTCACCACCATCGAAGGGCTCAGCATCACCAAGGCGTGACCATCCTTTCTCCGCCTCTGGTTCGCCATTGCGCGGGTACATCGAGCCAACATCTTTAATTTGCTGGTTTTTTGGCCATCAAATACCCTGCAAAGCAGCCATGCAAAAAACCGCATGCTACTGTAGAATATATTGAAATTCGCCTTCGATTAATTTACCTAGACATTAATCGGGCTTGCCTCCCCTTGCCAGATCTGCATTTGGCACGGCGCAAGCGTCTTCCAACGCTACATTGTCGGGACCACCATGAGCTTGTATACAAATTATCTAGACGAGATCGAAACGCGCAAAATTCAGGGCCTGAACCCCAAGCCCATCGATGATGGCGCCCTGCTTGCCGAGATCATCACGCAGATCAAGGACGCCCAGAATGACCATCGGGAAGACTCCCTGAATTTCTTCATCTACAACACCCTGCCGGGCACCACCAGCGCCGCTGACGTCAAGGCCAAGTTTCTCAAGGAAATCATCCTTGGTGAAGTGGTAGTCGAAGAAATCTCCCCGACCTTTGCGTTTGAGCTTCTGTCTCACATGAAGGGTGGACCATCGGTAGAGGTTCTTCTCGATCTGGCCTTCGGTGACGACGCTGCCATCGCCAAGCAGGCCGGCGACGTGCTGAAAACTCAGGTCTATCTGTATGAAGCCGACACCGACCGCATCGAGGCTGCCTACAAGGATGGCAATCCGATCGCCAAGGAACTGCTCGACAGCTATGTGAAGGCCGAATTCTTCACCAAGCTGCCTGACGTCGAAGAAGAGATCAAGGTTGTCACCTTTATTGCAGGCGAAGGCGACATTTCCACCGACTTGCTCTCTCCGGGCAATCAGGCCCACTCCCGCGCCGACCGCGAGCTGCATGGCAAATGCATGATCTCGGAAGCGGCTCAGCAGGAAATCGAGGCCCTCAAGCTTCAGCATCCTGACAAGCGTGTTATGCTGATCGCCGAAAAAGGCACCATGGGCGTAGGGTCTTCGCGCATGTCCGGCGTCAACAACGTCGCTCTGTGGACCGGCAAGCAGGCCAGCCCTTATGTGCCATTCGTCAACTATGCACCGGTCGTGGCGGGCACCAACGGCATCTCGCCGATCTTCCTGACCACCGTATCCGTGACCGGTGGCATCGGCCTTGATCTGAAAAACTGGGTCAAGAAGCTCGATGACGAAGGCAAGCCGATTCTCAACAATGATGGCAATCCGGTTCTGGAACAGAAATATTCTGTCGAGACCGGTACGGTACTGACCATCAATTCCAAAACCAAGAAGCTTTACAACGAAGCTGGCGACGAAGAGCTGGCTGATGTGTCCAATGCCTTCTCCCCACAGAAGGTCGAGTTCATGAAGGCTGGCGGTTCCTACGCCATTGTCTTCGGCAAGAAGCTGCAGACATTTGCGGCTGAAACCCTCGGCGTGGAAGCGCCATTGGTCTTTGCCCCATCGAAAGAAATTTCCCACGAAGGTCAGGGCCTGACCGCCGTTGAGAAAATTTTCAACCGCAACGCGGTTGGCGTGAATTCCGACAAGCCGCTGCATGCGGGTTCGGACGTCCGCGTCAAGGTCAACATTGTCGGCTCGCAGGACACCACCGGCCTGATGACCATGCAGGAGCTGGAAGCCATGGCGGCGACCGTTGTCTCCCCAAGTGTCGACGGAGCCTATCAGTCCGGCTGTCACACCGCCTCGGTTTGGGATTTGAAGGCACAGGCCAACACCCCGCGCTTGATGAAATTCATGAACGAGTTTGGTCTGGTCACCGGTCGTGACCCGAAAGACGTCTATCATCCGATGACCGACGTGATCCACAAGGTCCTCAATGATCTGACCGTGGATGACCGCGCCATCATCATCGGCGGTGACAGCCACACCCGCATGTCCAAGGGCGTGGCCTTTGGTGCCGACTCCGGCACCGTGGCGCTGGCTCTGGCCACCGGCGAAGCCAGCATGCCAATTCCGGAATCCGTCAAAGTCACCTTCAAGGGCAAAATGGCTGACCACATGGACTTCCGCGATGTCGTTCATGCCACTCAGGCCCAGATGCTCCAACAGCATGGCGACAACGTCTTCCAGGGCCGCGTGATCGAAGTGCATATCGGCACCCTGCTTGCCGATCAGGCCTTCACCTTCACCGACTGGACCGCAGAAATGAAGGCAAAAGCCTCCGTCTGTATCTCCAACGATGAAACCCTGATTGGCTCTCTCGAGCTGGCCAAGTCGCGCATCCAGATCATGATCGACAAAGGCATGGAGCATGAAAATGGCACGCTCGCGCGCCTGATCTCAATCGCCGACAAGCGCATCGCCGAAATCAAGTCCGGTGACGTGCCTGCGCTGACTCCGGACGACAATGCGAAATATTTCGCCGAAGTGGTTGTCGATCTTGAAGCCATCAATGAGCCGATGATCGCCGATCCGGACGTCAACAATGCCGACGTCTCCAAGCGCTACACCCACGACACCATTCGCCCGATCTCTTACTATAATGCAGAGAAAAAGGTCGATCTGGGCTTTGTCGGCTCCTGCATGGTGCATAAGGGAGACGTGAAGATCGTCGCCCAAATGCTGCGCAACCTTGAAGCCGAAAAGGGCAAGGTGGAATTCAAGGCCCCTCTGGTCCTCGCAGCCCCGACCTACAACATCATTGATGAGTTGAAGGAAGAAGGCGACTGGGAAGTCCTGCAGAAATATTCTGGCTTCGAGTTTGACGACACCGCGCCAAAAACCGAAGCGCGGACGGAATATGAAAATATTCTCTATCTGGAGCGTCCGGGCTGTAACCTCTGCATGGGCAACCAAGAGAAAGCCGAAAAGGGTGACACCGTTCTGGCCACCTCGACCCGCCTGTTCCAGGGCCGTGTTGTGGCGGATGCGCCAGAGAAAAAAGGCGAGTCCCTGCTTGGCTCGACCCCAGTGGTGGTGCTGTCCGCCATTCTGGGTCGCACGCCAACCCTTGAAGAATACAAGGCGGCAGTGGAAGGCATCAACCTGACCAAATTTGCTCCGCCACTCGAAGTGCCGGGCACCTCTCGTTCGGTGCACTTCTGATCCGACGATTTGGATGAAGAATGAACCAAAGAAAAGGCCCCAATCGGGGCCTTTTCTCGTTTCCGACGGTCAAAATCTAATTTTCAGACAGCCCCGACCTGCTGAATGAAGGCCCGTTCGCCCCCCAGATCGGAAAAAGCCCGAGTGCGACAGGACAGGACGATGATCTGCTGATCTTTGGCGGTCTGGGCCAGCATGTTGAACATCGCGGCAATCCGCTCATCATCCGTATGAACCAGAGCATCATCGAGAATGATCGGCACATGGCTTCCCTGTCGGGCAATCAATCGCGCGAAGGCCAGTCGCGTCAGAATGGCAATCTGCTCATAGGCCCCACCGGACAGGGCCTCGACCGCATCCGTCACCCCATTGCGGGTGATGGTCTCAACCAGCAACTTATCCGCATCCAGTTGAAAATCGATCCCTCCATGCAGTTGCTGCAACAGGGGCAAAAGCTCCTTGCGGATCGGTTCGAAATAGGTTTCCTGTGCCTCGGCGCGGGCAGCCTCCAGATGCTCGACCAGCAGGCGAAGGGCTCTGGCATGATGCTCGAACTGTTGCGCCCGCTGGGTCGCCCGTTCCAGCTTGCCAACCACCTCCGCCAGTTTCTCCTCAACCGCCCCATCGGATTGAATCTGGATCGCACCATTGAGCCGCGCCAATTCTCGCTCCAGCAACGCGATTTCCTTTTGGTCCTCTTCTTCCGCCTTTTGCGCCCGCAGGCATGCAGCTTCTGCGGCCGCCAGATCCGGCGCGTCCCTTTGCAGAGCCTTCAGCGCCCCTTGTGCCTCGGACACCTTGTCGGTTTTGGCTTGCAGCAAGCGGTCCAAAGCTTCAAGTCTGGTCGCCTCATCCTCAGGGGCTGCCAGTTCACCCAGCTCAGCAGACATCCGTGACAAGGAACCTTGTTCCGCTGCCAAGGCCCCCACAGCCTTGGTATAGGCATCCCGCGCCCGGCTTTCCTCGGCCCTTAGTCCATCAAGCAAGCGATTGGCCTCTGCCAAAGACGCCTCAATCGCATCAACCTTTGGCGCGCCATCTGCCCCACCACTTGGCAAAGGCGGGAGAGGAGCATCAACGGCAATGCCCAGATCCTGACAAATCTGGTGTTTTTCCGCTTCCAGAGCCTCGATGCCAGCCGGAGCCAGCGCCTTCAACTGGACCAGCAGGCTTTGTTGATCTTGCAAGGCTGTTTGCCGCTCTTCATAAAGATGCCGCGCTGCCTTGACGCTCTCGACCGACAGAGCGGCAAGCTGCTGTTTGAGATCCCTGAGCAGCTGTTCGGGATCTTCGATGCCCTGCCCCGCACCTTCAGCCGGTTGCAAATGCATCGTGCCAAAGCCCGGCAGGTTCAGTTCCATCCCGCGATCGATCAGGTGTGGTACGCCACTGGCAATGGCTTCACCATTGCATAGAGCAGATTGCCCCTCTGCCGACAGGGTGAAACTGGAAAAATGCACTTTGCGCTTTTCAACCGCCATATCATGACGGCGCTCAAGATCCACCAGACGCTCAAGGTCGCCGCGGCTGACCTCCGCGCCGCGCAAGACCGCTTCCAGCGCCCCAAAGCGCTGCTTGATTGGCCGGATCATCGATAGCAGATCATCCAACGCCACCAAGCGTTCCTGACGGAGGCGCGCACGGTCTGCCTGTCTGGCCTGAGTGAGTCCTTCGGTCAGAGTGCGCCGTCTGGCATCGGCCTCCGCAATCTGCGCCTGAAGGCCATCGCATGCAGCCTTGGCCTTGGCCTTGCTTTCAAGCGCCCCGGCAACAACCGCTTGCTTTTCGCTCACAGCACGCGCCAATGCCTCGCGCTTGGCCTGACTTGCCTTGATCTCATGGATCTGCCGAGCCACTGCGTCGACCTCATTGACCAGCAATTGCCGGTCTTTGTCAGCTGCGATGACCTTTTGTGCATGATCGCGAGCATGGGTGACTTGTGCCTGACTGCGAACGATGGCGGTTTGCCGTTCGTCTCGCAACCTATCGTCCTGCAGCTCTCGCAAACGGGCCATGACTTTTTTCTTCATCGCCAGATCATGGGAAAGGGCCTCAACAGCGGTCTCCAACTCGCCGCGTTTCTCATCCAACATCTGAACACGATCTTCGGCTTCTTTCCATGCACTACCCGCCTTGGCCTTGCCCTGCTTGGTACTGATGGCATCCAGTTCCTGTTTGCATTGCTGGACGATCTGATCCATCCGCCGCCCACCGGTCACAGCATCGATCTGTCCGCGCACGCTCGACATCACATCCCGGCGTGCTTCAATTCCCTCACCTTCCCCTTTGCCTTCTGGATCAACCCCGACCATTCCCTGCCGCACCCACAACAGGCCAACCGGCCCCTTGCGACTCTGCAGCAGATTGGTCTGGATCCAGACTTCCGCATCATCGGCCTGTTTGAGAATGATGCCTGATGCAACAGCCGTGACGCTGGCAGAGGAACCGGGTTTTCTGAGATTGAACGTCTTTTCGATCCGGTATCCCTCACCCTCAACCTCAATCTCGGCGCCAATCGTCATTGCCCCACCAGAATAGGGCTGCAAGCTTCGCAACTCCTTTTTGTTGGCCCCATGATCAAAGAAGAACAAAGCATGCAGCGCATCAAAGAAGGTGCTCTTGCCGCTTTCATTTTCTGCCGTGATGGTGGTCAAACCATCCCCGATTGGTCCGAGCGTCACCGTCTGGCTGGCGAAGCGGCGTACATTGGTCAATGTCAGGCTGCGCAGCTTCATTGCCCCACCTCCTGCGCCAAATGAAACAGATGCGACAGGGCTGTTTGGGCAATGCGGGCATCCTCCTCAGTCCGCCCTTCAAGGCTCGTTTCGGTCAACAGATTTTCAGCAGCGACCCGCAAGGCACCACTTTCAGCAATCAGGTCGAGATCCTCAATCGACTGCTCGATACCGATCCGGGTCAGATCGAAATCAAAGAAATGAAAGTCGTCGGCCACCGCTTCGCAGGCCTTGCGAAGAGCCGCATGCTCGGACAAACCCAACCGCCCGGACCCGACAAAGCGCACCAAGGCCTGCTGACGAGCATCCTCTGGCAACGCCTCTTCCAAAATGCTCACAGGGTCGCAACCGGGAAAGAAAGTTTGATCCGCCCGCAGCCATTGATAGTGCCCAAGCGGGATCGACTGGACAGAGGGTAAGACGCCCCGCGCTGACACCTCGACCAATAGCACACCTGACGCCTTGTGGCCTTTAAAGCCATCAGCTTCCGGAGCGCCCGCATACCATGACCGGGACGCGATTGCCATTTGGCCGTGCCAATCCCCCAACGCAAGATAGTCAAGCCCCGACCGCTCAGCGCGATCTGGCGGGATCGTTGCCAAGCCCCCCTCTTCCGAGCCAAAGTCCGTCACCCCTCCATGGGCAAGGCCAATACGGATCCGCTCACCGGTCTCTGCAAGGCTCATCCATTCCGTCAAATCAAAGCCGGGGCTTCTGACCGTGGGTGGCGCAGGCAGGATTGCGGTATCCTCACCCAGCAGAATGGGGGTTGCTTCCGTCGCCAAAATCACATTGTCGGGCTTGTCTCGAGCGATCCGCTCCCATAGATCCACTGCCGTGAGAGAATCGTGATTGCCCGGCATCCAGACCCATTTGACGGATGGATCCGCCGCCATGACATCCAGCGCCCGCTTGACCAGCTTGGAGGGCGGCGATTCCGCATCAAATGTGTCGCCAGCGATCAGGATGAGGGGAGAATTATGCGTGCGGGCCGCGTCGCCCACTGCCCGCAGCGCCTCCAATCGGGCCTGCCGGAGAGCAACCCGTGTCTCTTCGTCAAATTGTCCAAAAGGTTTGCCGAGATGAAAATCGGCGGCGTGAATGAAACGCATGACAAATCCCCCGTACCCCAGTGATATCGCTCTGCGCCGGGAACCGCAACGTCATCAGCCTGGCTGATCAACAATACAACCAAAAGAAGAAGCAAAAAAACGGCAGCTTTGAATGCCCATCTGCCCGAGCGGCCGATGCCTTAGATTTGCGGCACGATGCAAGAAGGATAGAGCTTGCTTTCAAGGATCGCCGCCATTGGATCCTGTCCTTTTAAGAAGCCATGGTCAGTCACCAGCACCGATCCCCACCCGCGCACCATGGCACCCCAGATGTCCGTATGCAAACTGTCGCCAACCATCGCGATGCGCGACACCGGATAAGAGGGGCCAACCAGCGCTTCAACATGATCATAGACACTCGGAAATGGCTTGCCATGAAAGGCAACTTGAAGCCCCGTTACCCGGTCCATCAGGTCATGAGCATAATAACCCGGCTCCACCGTCAGGCCGATTTCTCGCGGTGCCACCAAATCCGGATTGGCCACCACCACTGGCCGCGGGGCTTTTGCAAGACTGCCAGCCAAAAGCTCCTGTCGGGCCTCAGTCCAGCATTCAGAAGAGAGGAAAAGAAACCCATCCACCGCATCATACAGGGCCGGTTCATCCGCCAGCGCCACCACGGACTGATCAAGCTCCTGAGCGGAGAAACCGGTCGGCGCAATCACACCCCATTGAAAATCGGGGCCCCAATGGCTCAAATGCAGCTCACAGACAGCGCGTGAGGACACCAGCTCTTCCGCACGGAAGTCAAAGCCCAACCGGATAAACTTCTCGACGACTTGCTCAAACGCATAGGATGCCGCATTGGTCAACACAAACAGCCTTTTACCTTGGGCTCGGAGCTCTGCGATGCGCTCCACCGCCCCTTCGATCGGCACTTCTCCGACATTCAGGACACCAAAGGCATCAAAAACGAAGGCATCATACTGGTCAGCCACCGCCCCCAGATGCGGAACCTGCGGCACTGGTGTAGACGTTGGCAGATCGGCAAAAGGCAAGGAAGGGAAACGCCCCCGAACGGCTTCATAGCGTTCGAAGGCCTGTCGCGACGTCAGTGTCTTTTTCAATGGAGCCTCACGAACGGATACGAGCGGGACGAAGTTAATGTTGACCTGTTGATCAGGCCGTGGCTCCGTGCATATCGGCTAATCGGAGGCCCGTCCAGACCAAATGTCACCCAGCCTCGCGCACATGACCAGACAGGAAAGACAGCACACCTTCGGATGTCAGCTGCCCCACGAGCTGGTCACCATGCAAGACACCCACGGGTGTCTTTGCTCGCGCAACCACCTCGAGTATGTCCGACAGCAGCTGCCCAGCGGCCACCGTCCGATCAAAATGCACGCCCACGAGCGGTACCATCGCATCTTCTGCTCGCAACACCCCCAGTGGATTCATATGAGCAACAAAGTCGGAAACATAGGCATTTGCAGGCCGGGCAAAAATATCCTGAGGTCGACCGCTCTGAACGATCCGCCCCCCTTCCATAATGGCAATCCGGTTGCCAAGCTTGAAAGCTTCATCAAGATCATGGCTAACGAACAGGATTGTGCGTTTTAACCGGTTCTGCAGTGCCAACAAGTCGTCCTGCAGCTTTGCCCGGATCAAAGGATCAAGGGCGGAGAAGGGCTCGTCCATCAACAGGATTGGCGCTTGGGTGGCAAAGGCACGAGCAAGCCCGACCCGCTGCTGCATACCGCCAGACAATTCGCAGACCGCCCTGTCAGCCCAGTCTTCGAGACCAACCAGCGCTAATTGTTCAATCGCCGCTTCCCTGCGATGTTTCTTCGGCACACCGCAGAGCTCCAGCCCCAACCCGACATTCTGAACCACGGTCCGCCATGGCAACAACCCGAATTGCTGAAACACCATCGCCACACGCCGTCCGCGAATATGCCTCAGGGTCTGCCTTGACGCTCCGGTGACATTCACCAAAGCGCCACCGTGATTGACGTGAACAGCACCGCGCACCACCGGATTAAGCCCATTCACCGCCCGCAACAATGTAGATTTGCCTGAACCAGACAAACCCATAAGGACATAGATTTCTCCCTCCTCTATATCCAGCGAGCAATTGTGCACACCCAGAATTTGACCAGTTTCGTCCTGTATGGCCGCCCGGTCGAAGCCTTGATCCATCAACGGAAGGGCCGCCTCAGGATCCTCGCCGAAAACGATAGAGACAGTGTCAATCTTTACCGCCAGTGTCATGACCGACCTCTCCGACTGAGCATCCGGTCAAGGATAATCGCGACCACAACAATGACAAAGCCGCTCTCAAATCCGAGACTGGTATTGACTTGGTTGAGGGCTCTCACAACCGGCACTCCGAGACCATCAGCGCCAACCAGAGCAGCAATGACCACCATCGACAAAGCAAGCATGATGGTCTGGTTCAAACCAGCCATGATCTGCGGCATGGCGTGAGGCAATTCTGCTTTCAGCAACACATCCCGATCCGTTCCTCCAAAGGCACGAACAGCCTCAATCAATGGCGCAGGGGTTGAGGCAATTCCCAGCTGTGTCAGCCTGATCGGAGCAGGCAGCACAAACACCACGGTGGCTATCAAACCCGGTACCATGCCAATGCCAAAAAAGACGATCGCCGGAATGAGGTAAACAAAGGTCGGCAATGTTTG
Source organism: Cohaesibacter sp. CAU 1516 (assembly GCF_005771485.1). Taxonomy (NCBI): domain Bacteria; kingdom Pseudomonadati; phylum Pseudomonadota; class Alphaproteobacteria; order Hyphomicrobiales; family Cohaesibacteraceae; genus Cohaesibacter; species Cohaesibacter sp. CAU 1516. Next base: position 281,353 of record NZ_VANT01000006.1, read on the forward strand.
CATCAGGTCTAGGACGGGTCTCAGGAAGGCATAAAGTCTTGGGTGATGGGCACAGACAATGCCCATTGGCACACCAAAGGTCATGCAGACCAGACAACTGGACAACACCAGGGTGAGACTTTCCGTTGTCTCTTCCCAATAGCCCTGATTAAGAATGAAAAGAAACCCGCCTCCAACCAGCAGGCAGGTCTTGACGCTGCGTTGAAGGACCCAAGTCAGGGAAACGAAGACTGCAATTACGAGCAATGGATCGACAGACTGTAGAAGCCACAAGATGGCAGCGACCTTCTCTTCCAGTAGCCAGCTAATCGTATCAAGCGGCGTTTCCGCAGACACTCTGATCCACTCAAACGCCGAACGTGCGAAATCACCGATTGGAATTTTGTAAGCAGTTAAAAGGTCCACGCGAAATGTTCCTCACGCAAAATTAGCAAGACCTATTGCAGGACGCGGGGTCTTACTTTGGACTCACGGGGTCCTGAGCATCTTGTACAGCGCACAAAACCACATGGCCATCACTGAGGGGGCGATTATCAAACCATTTGTCGAAAAAAGGCGAACAATTTAATGCTCATAGCCACGTATTTTGCTTAGCCATTCAGCAAGGAACCACCCGCTCGTACATGTTGGCGGTTTCCCATTGCGGAGTTTGATCTCTATCTGGTTACTATGATTTATGTATTATATATTAAGAATCAAAAAACCCCGGTTTCATATGAACACCGGGGTTTTTTTTATGATTTGCTTTTAACAGGCCTGGCGGCGACCTACTCTCCCGCGTCTTAAGACGAAGTACCATTGGCGCGGAGGCGTTTGACTTCCGAGTTCGGGATGGGATCGGGTCTGGGAGCCT
>NZ_VANT01000007.1:0-257027 GCF_005771485.1 Cohaesibacter sp. CAU 1516
ATAATGGACCATTCGAAGTCGGTCAGTTCATAACGGCGGCGTGTCATACAAGGCTCCCTAGTCTGGAACCGTTGAATCACAATCTCCGCTAAAATCAAACAACTTTTATGAGTTTACGGCCTAGCGGCAGGCAAGGGGAACCTCCCGCGGCGATCAGGCAACTGATCGCCAGGTCGGGTCATCAGACAGCGTGTCTGTCTGGTGGCCCGCTGTTTATCCCTCATCCGCTCCCTACACAGCACAGCCGCGATCATTGCGGGGGATGATATGATTGATATCACAATCGGAAATTTAAATATTGTATCCACACTTCATTTTTCCAAATAGTTCCCAAAGCCTGAAGAATTTTGCTAGTTTGTGCGTAAATCAAAAACAGATAGGGGAAACTCCGCATGAAAAACTGGTTGATGGGTGCCGCAGCAGCCCTCGTGATTGCCGCCGCGCCAACCGCATCCTTTGCCGAAACAATTCGCGTTACCTTGCAATTGCCAGAAACCCATTCTCTGGGCAAAAACTGGAAAGCCTTCGCCAAGATCGTCGAGGAAAAATCCGGTGGTGATCTCGAAATTCAGCTCTTCCCCTCCGCCCAGCTGTTCAAGGACAAGGAAGTCCCCAGCGCGGTTGGCTCTGGGGCCATTGAAGCCGGGTCTGCCTTCATCGGACGCTTCGCCGGGTCTGTGCCAGCCGTAGACGTGGTGGCCATTCCCTTCATCTTCGATGGAGAGGCTCACATCCGCGCGGCTGTTGCCCCGGGCTCCGAGTTGCGCAAAACCATCGATGGCGCAATCCTGAAGGAAACCAACAACAAGGTGCTTTGGTGGCAGGCATTCGGTCGCAACATCTATCTCAACAATGAGTCAGCCATCGCAGTTCCTGCCGACATCAAGAACAAGAAGGTTCGTACCTACGGCAAGGTTCATGGTTGGACCGTTGAAGCGCTTGGCGGCGCACCGACCCTGATGTCCGGCTCCAAGCAGTTTCTGGCCTACCAGCAGGGCGCTGTTGATGTGGGCATGACCGGTGCTTCGGCGGTGAAGTCCCGCAAGCTCTACGAAGTGATGGACCACATGACCCTGACCTTCGATGCGGCCATCGAGTTTGTTGCCATCATCAACAACGATTTCTATAACGGTCTGTCTGATGAGCACAAAGCGATCATCGATGACGCCGCCAAGGAAGTCGAGCAGTTGCTGCGTGATGAAATCTATGCCGAAGAAGCGCAAACCGTGGCTGAAATGAAAGACAAGATGACCGTTGTCGAACTGTCCGACGCCCAGCGCGCTGCTTGGGTTGAGGCGACCGCCGGTGTGGTTCAGCGTTTCATCGACGAAACCGGCGATGTTGGCGCTGCAGCCGTTGCCGCGGTGAAAGCCGCGAAGTAACCGGCCCATCCATTCCGATCTGGGGGAAGCGGCGCGGTGCGCCGCTTTTCCTGTTACAAGACCCCGCCATTTGAAACAATCCAAATGCCAGACGCCAAATAAGTCGCCAGATAAAGAGGGAGTGCGCCATGATCATCAAAGTCATCGATGGCCTTTCCGAAATTGCCGGAAAGATCAGTGCCTGGGCTCTGTTTGCCGTTGGCTTGTTCATCACCTTCGAGGTTGTCATGCGCTATGTGTTCAACGCGCCGACCATCTGGGTGGATGAAGTCAGCCGGGTGCTGCAGGTCTGGGTGGTCTATCTTGCCGCTGCCTATGTGCTCAAACATCGTGAGATGGTGACCATCGACCTCATTCTGCGCAACCCCAGCACGCTGCGCCGCAAGGTAGCCGAGACAATCGCTATCGTGATGCTGTTCCTGTTCGCCATCACGGCGGGCTATTTCGGCTTTGAGCTTTGGCTCAAGGAGACACTGGCCGGTCACACCACCGACACCTATCTGGCGCCACCAAAGGCTTTGACCCATGCCCCGGTCTGGGTTGGCAGTCTGTTGCTGCTTCTGCAGGGCGCGGTTGAGCTTTATCGGGTCTGGACCGGACAAATACCTGAAGATGACATCATGGAAGGAGCCCATTGATGGAAGCTGCCCTGATCCTGATTGCCTTGATGGCGCTCCTTTTGTTGCGCACCCCGGTGGCTTTCGCCCTTGGTGGACTCGGTATCATTCTGCTCGCCTTGAAGGGTTTTCCGATGGTCGCTGTACCGCAGCGGCTGCATGGGGCCATGGACAGTTTCGAGCTGCTTGCCGTGCCAATGTTCCTGTTGATGTCGAACATCCTTTTGAAGGGGGGCGTCGGACGCGATATCTATGCCGCGGTGCAGAGTTGGGTCGGTCACTGGCCCGGCGGCCTTGGGGTCGCAACCATTTTGTCCTGCACGCTTTTTTCCGCCATTTCCGGCTCTTCTGTGGCCACTGCCGCCACCATCGGCACCGTTGCAATCCCTGAAATGACCAAGCGTGGCTACGACCGGCCCTTGGTCTATGGCATGTTGGCCGCCGGTGGCACTTTAGGCATTCTGATCCCGCCCTCAATACCACTGATCGTCTATGGTGTGATCACCGAAAGCTCGATCCCGACCCTGTTTCTTGCGGGGATTGGTCCGGGCTTGTTCCTTGCTGTTGCCTTCATTGTCTATGGCATTCTCTATTCGCGCTTTTCCAACGCTTACCAGCCGGAAGCCAAGGCCAGCTGGTCCGAGAGCCTTCAGGCTTCGATCCTTGCTTCGCCGACCATCCTGTTGGCCGTCGCCATCGTCGGCTCGATCTATGCAGGGATCGCGACACCATCTGAAAGTGCTGGTCTGGGCTTCGTCATGGCGCTGATCATTACCTTTGCCATGGGGCGCATGAACTGGGCGAAACTGAAGGAAGCGGTTGAATCATCGCTGCGCACCACCGTGATGGTGTTGATCATTGTCGCTGGCGCCAAGGTTTTCTCCTACGCCATCACCCTCTATCTGATCCCACAATCGATCAGTGCCTTCCTGACCGAGAATATCAGCGTGCCGGGGCAGTTCATTCTGGCCGTCGGTTGCGTGCTGCTGATCATGGGCTTCTTTCTTGAATCCCTCTCCATGCTGCTGATCATGGTGCCGGTGCTGCTGCCCGCTGTGCTCAATACCGGCATCGATCCGATCTGGTTCGGCATCTTCTTTGTTGTCCTGATCGAGACAGCTCTGATCACCCCGCCGGTTGGGATGAACCTGTTTGTCATTCAGGCTGTCGGGCGTGCGCCCCTGAAAGACGTTGCCAAGGGAGCCATTCCCTTTGCCTGCATCATGCTGGCGATGGCATGCCTGCTGTGGTTCTGGAAAGACCTCGCCCTTTACATCCCCTACCAGTTGATGCGCTAGACAAGGGCAGGGCAGCAAAGGCTGACGCAAAAAGGGGAGATCGATGATCTCCCCTTTTTCGTTCTTGTCTCATAGACAATCAATCAGGCTGCCCGCACGTCGTTGAGGAACTGACTGATCTTGGCACGCAGGGATTCTGTATCCCGCGAAACACCGTCAGATGCTTCAAGGACGTGGTTTGCCGTGTCCGACGTGGAAGACAGCGACGCCGTGACGTCATCGATGTTGGCATCCACCGCCGCAGTGCCCGCCGCAGCGCGTTGCACCGAGGAACTGATTTCCATCGTCGCGCCCCCTTGCTGGTCGACGGCAGCAGCGATCGAAGAGGTGAAGTTGTTGACTTCCTGCATGGTGTTGGCAATGCTCTCAATGGCCTGCACGGCATCCTTGGTCGATATCTGGATGTCAGAGATCTGCGTAGCGATCTCTTCGGTCGCCTTCGATGTCTGGGTTGCCAGCTCCTTGACTTCTGCCGCAACAACGGCAAATCCCTTGCCCATTTCCCCAGCACGGGCCGCCTCGATGGTCGCATTGAGCGCCAGAAGGTTGGTCTGCTCAGCAATGTCCTTGATAAGAGTGACAACCTGTCCGATCCGTTGCGCGGCGCTGTCAAGGCTGGCCACTTTTTCGTTGGTTGACTGGGCCGCTTCTGTGGTGCGAATGACCACACGCTGGGTTTCCTGAACCTGACCGGAAATCTGGGTGATCGATGCTGACAATTCCTCTGCCGCTGCAGCAACGGTCTGCACATTGTCTGTTGCTTCGGTGGAGGCATCCGCAACTTCGCGGGACTGACCAAGGGTCTGTTGGGCTTTCTGGGTCAGCTCATGCGAGGTTACTTTCATGCCATCGGCGGTTTTGACCACATGATCAAGGGCTTCGCTAATGCTGTCCTGGAACTCGCTAATCAACTGATCGATGGATTGACTGCGAGACAATTCACGGCTTTGCGCAACCTTCTGCTGATCTGCAAGGCTCACGCTTTCCGCCTGTGCTGCCTCTGCTTTCTCGATGGCCTTGTGGGCCGCCGAAATGGCCGTGCTCAGCTTGGCTGTCAGCCAGACCAGAACCGAGGCCTGAAGGATCAGAATGCCCGCATGCATCAGCACGCGCACAAAGTCGCCGCCATCGGGGAAAACGGCCATCGGGTACAGAAAGTTCAGCACCAGATGATGCACAGCTACCACTGCGGACCCGATAATTACCACACGCCAGCTGCACCACCCTGCCAGCACAGCAAGGGATGCAAAGAAATACATGTGCCAGTCGATCTGATAGGGATGATTGGCAAACATATAGACGATCAGCGCAACCTGTGAGGCCAATGCAACCGCACTGATATCCTGTGTCAGGGAAGAGGCTTTGGATCGGGCATTGAAAAAGGTGGTAACAGCAGCACCGAATAGCGACAAGCCCACAGCAAAGGCCCCACCCCCTGAGGGCATCGTGACCATCAGGACAGCGGAAAAAGCAGCATTGAGCCATAACAGGCCAATAATGAACTTCGAGAATTCAGCACGAAGCTGCGTGAGACTATACATGCGGGTTGCCTTTCGTACTTCGGATCTTTTGGTGTTTGGTCTTTGGTCTTCATGCCCTGCAAGGCGTCTGGAGACCTGAGAGTGTTTTTATGGATCAATTGGATCAAAGGGGGAGAAACAAGCCGAAAAGGCTTCTCCACCTCCGACAAAGAAGGCGCCGGACCAGTAAAGCCGGTGGACGAAGCCGGGATCATCCGATTGGGCAAGGGCGATCCAGTGCCACTTGCCACCGCGCAAAAGTGCCCCATTTGCAGCGGCGATCACCTCGACAACATTGGTGTCGGACGACCACGGTGGGACAAACACCACAACTTTGTCACCGCTTGCCCGTGGACCGGCGGAAAAGACAAATACGCCCAACGTCATAATCAGCGAGAAGACGATCAGAATGGCTGTATCATGCCTATGGCGTTGCGAGGAGGAGGAAGGCATGGTCAGCGCCTGTGGTTGTCTCTGTCGGTGTCATGAGCTTTGGTTGCAGATTTGAATTGCTTGTAATATCTGACAATTTTTGCGTTAACGTCGAGTAAATTGTTGCAAGAAACCTGAAGGAACGAAATGTCGCAGGGAAACAAAAATGGCCACACCAGCCAAGGCTTGTGTGACCATCCTCTTGCAACTTTTTTTTTCGGCTCAGGCTGCCGCAACATCCTTGAGGAACTGCGCCACTTCATTCTGCAACTGCCGTGTTTTGTCCTCCAGTGAAGAGGAAGCCTCGAGCACAGTTTGTGACGACGCACTGGTTTGGGCGACCGCGTCTGACAGGCCGTCCATATTGGTCTGGACCTGTTGGGTTCCAAGTGACGCGGTCTGGACGTTTCCGGAAATTTCCGATGTGGCGACATTTTGCTGGGTCACCGCCGCCGCAATGGCGCCAATATGGGAATCCACCTGATCCATTGTCTCGACGATATCGGCAATGGCCTGAGCGGTGACACCGGTCGAGGTCTGAATGGATGAAATCTGGCCGCTGATTTCCTCTGTCGCCTTCGAGGTCTGATTGGCCAGATTCTTCACTTCCGCGGCAACGACCGCAAACCCCTTGCCGGCTTCGCCTGCACGGGCCGCCTCTATGGTGGCATTCAGGGCCAGCAGGTTGGTCTGTTCGGCAATGGCCTGAATGAGCGTGACCACGTCCCCGATATGATCCGCAGCGTTGGCAAGCTCCTTGACTTTCTCATTGGTGCTCAGGGTTGATTGGCTGGCGTCGGAGACCACCTGCTCGGTGCGCTGCACCTGCGTGCCAATTTCCTGAATGGAGGCCGCCAGTTCTTCGGCAGCGCTTGCCACATGGCCAACGCTAACCGATGCGTTCTGGCTCGACTGGCTGGTATTCTCAGCCTGTTCTGCACTCTCCATCGCGATTTGGGAAAGCGACTCCGCTGTGTGTTTCATCTCGCGGGCCGTCCCATCGACCCCGGTCAACAACCCTTGCATACGGGCGTCGAACTGGCTGATCAACTGTTCGATATGCCGTTGGCGCTCATGCTGTTTCTCTTCTTCAAGCGCAGAGGCTTCCTGAAGCGTCATGCGCTCCTTGGCATTCTCGCGGAACACCCGCACCGCCCGGGTCATATCGCCGATTTCATCACCACGATCCCGTCCGGCAATCGAAATTTGCAGATTGCCATTGGCCAATTCACCCATTGTTGCGGTCAGTGTGCGGATCGGTCGTGACACAGCCAGAGTGATGATGACGGCAAAGCCTGCGCCCACAATCAAGGCAACCAGAACAGAGCCAAGGATTAGGGTCACCGCCGCCGCTGCCGCCCCAAGGGCCATTTCGGACTGTGAATTGATCAAGTCGTCGACAATCGTCTGAACTTGACCGGACGCCGCAATCAACTGATCGCGCTTGGATGCGACCTGAACCGCTCCGGCTTGCATCAGTTCGAACTCGGTTTCATAGGCGTTGATTTCGTCTTCGATCGTGTTGGTCAGCGACTGGATTTCGGGAACATTTTGCGCGTCCGTAATCAGCAGCTTCGCCAGATTGCGAAAGGTGCCAATGCGCAACGCGACGCCATCTGCTGAGAGATCACTCAGACCCGAAAACAACTCCATTGTCGCTGCCTTGGTTTCCAGAGCTTCGCGCTGAAATTTCGCCGCGTTGGTCGAGATCAGGTCGGCAATCATCAACTTGCTGTTGAGCATGCGCGCGCTTTTCTTGGCCTCGTCGGACACGACATAGATGTCATCGCGCAGCGTGCTGGACAGGGATGCCACATGCCCGGCGGCCAGCTGTGCGCCCGTCAGTTTGAGGCTCTCCTCTGGGGCAAACGGCATGTTTGTGGTTGCATCGATGGCTTGTCTGAGGCTGGCAACCTGACTTTTCAAGTCTTTCAGCCGTGCCGAATCCACGCCGTCAAGCTTGATGCGCACTGCTTTGTTGACATGCTGAGCCATCCGGTCCGCGCGCTCGAGCTGCTCTGTCCAGAAGGCTTTTTCGGCCAGGGGGGAAGGAACGCCAAGGGCTTTCTCGATCACCAGGGCTTCATTCTGCATTTGATTGATCAGGCGAACGACCTTGTCAGCACGGTTTTTCAGGCTGTCTGCCTTTTTGGCCTGTCGGCTCGCCGTGCTCTTCATTTTCTGAAGGCTGGTCGAGATATTGTTGGCATTGCCGACCAGCATGGCGACATTGCTGAGCAACTTTGAGGTTTGCAGCTTTTGCGCTTCGATGATGGTCGTCACATTTTGGAAATCACTTTCCAGCTTGGAGGCGAGATCCATCGCTCCGCCGATTGTCGATTGGGCTGCATCATCATCGGTCAAGCTTCGTTGCAGGCCATTCAGAGCGGTTCCGAGCGTTTGAATATCCGATTTGACGCGTTCTGCCTGTTCAATCTTGCGGTTGGTGAAATAGAGGGCCCGGTGATTGGTGAACTGCTGCAGCTGATCAAGCACCGCGACGGATTGCTCGTTGATCGTGGCCTGCCTCTGAAAGTCCCGGATGGAGATGGTCGCAACCGTGCCAACGAAAGCCGTCAGGACCATCAGGATAGTGAAGCCTCCACCAATTTTGTAAGGCAATTTCAGATCGTTTAGCGACTTGAAGGCATTCATCTACCCGGTTCCTTCCCATTCCGTAAAAGTCCGGGTCAGTGTGCTCACCTTCATTTAAGAGCGAGTAAAGGGCAGCACAAAAAGACGGGTTTCTGTGTAAATGTAGTAATCACCGTTGAGTGGAGAAGCTCCATTCTTGTCAAAAGTACTTATTTCTCTGCCGCTTAATTGGTTTTGCTCAATGATATGAAAAACAACTTCCCTTGCAGCAACAACAGGGAGGACATCTTGTCGTTTGCTTTCAGTCGATCAAAAAAAGGGCCCACCTTCCGGGCCCTTTCATAAATCCTGACCATTGCGAGATATGCAGATCTTTGCAACCAGGCTGCGGTCAGCCGACTGGTGACCAGGCATTTGGTGCGAAGGCTGCGTCGACCTCAGTACCAACAATGTGATTGGTATAGTTGGACAGGGTCTTGAGGCCGGTACCGATCACGACTTCCAGAACCGTCTGTCGGCTATAGCCTGCATCGAGCAACGACTGGATATCGCCTTCGGACGGATTGCCCCGTGTTTCATACACTACGATGGAAAATTGGCGCAAAGCTTCCAGTCTGGCGTCGCTGAGCGGGCTACCGGACCGCAAAGCGGCAATCACGCCATCGTCGATCCCGGCCCCTTGCATGATGGTGGTATGAGCGGCCATGCAGTAGGTGCAGCCATTCAGCCGATTGTTGGTCATCAGAATGATCTGGCGCTCGGTCTCGCTGAGGTTGGTTTTGCCAAAAATCTGGCTAAGGGTCAAATAGGCCTCAAGCATCGCAGGAGCCTCCGCCATGTTGGCATAGAGGTTCGGCACGAAGCCAACGGCTTTTTTGGCGCCTTCCAACAATGGCTTGGCCTCAACAGGTGCAGACGCAATGGTGTGAGCAGTGAATTTGGTCATGGAACGGATCTCTTTTTTGAAGATATCGGGAGGATAAGGGTGAGTGGCATGTCTGCCATGGGAATGCCCGATATGGGGCAGGCCTCGGAAGGATCAAGATAATAGACTGGTTGTCTACCTGCATTTGGCAACTTTTGCTCTGATCCTGCTCGCAGGCGGAAAATTATTTACCAATCGGTACAGAATGACTCGTCAAGAAAATGGCTCCTGCTGGCAGGCACGCCTGAGCATCAACGGCAAATCGGCACAGGAAAAGCGCTATTGGACAGATTGCCACACCAGTGAGATTGAAAACCGGATCGTAGATGGGGAGGGAGGAAACAGGGCCAGTTTCAAGCCAAAATGCGCTTCAAAGCCAGAAGATGAGCGCAAACGACCCGCTGCGGAAATTCCTTTCTGAAATTTTCGCAGAGATCCTCATTAGACTGAAAATTCAGATATTTACAGCCTTCTTTATAGCTCCTCTAAATAAATTATTCCATCGACTGGCGCAATGCGACAAAGCGGCACTCTGTATTACTTTGTAGCTGTTCTAAACTAAAGGGAGGGTCTGATGACCTCGAAAATTGCTGTTGCATTGATGGCGGGCGCTGCAGTCCTGGCGGCCTCGCAAATCGCTTCTGCCAACGAGCTTCTGGAAGAAGCGAAAGACTATTTCAAGCCGATCCCCTCGGTGGTTCCGGCGGTCAAGGACAATGCAGTGACCAGCGACAAGATCGAGCTGGGCAAGATGTTGTTCTTTGAACCACGCCTGTCCTCCTCGGCACTGATTTCATGCAATACCTGCCACAATCTTGGCATGGGAGGAGATGACAATCTGGAGACATCCATCGGCCATGGATGGCAGAAAGGACCACGCAATGCGCCAACCGTTCTGAATGCGGTCTTCAACATCGCGCAATTCTGGGATGGCCGTGCCGAAGATCTGAAAGCACAAGCCAAGGGTCCGGTTCAGGCAGGCGTCGAAATGGCGTCAACGCCTGAGCGTGTTGAAACCACATTGAAGAGCATGCCTGCTTATGTCGAGGCCTTTACCAAGGCGTTCCCCGGAGAGGAAAAGCCGGTCACGTTTGACAATATGGCCAAGGCCATCGAAGCCTTCGAGGCAACACTGATCACGCCTTATTCGCGCTTTGACCAGTTCCTTGAAGGCAACACCAAGGTGATGACTGCGATGGAGCAGGAAGGCTTGCAGCTCTTCATGGACAAAGGGTGTTCTGCCTGTCATGCCGGCGTCAACATTGGCGGGGAAGGCTATTATCCATTCGGCGTTGTTGAGAAACCCGGCGCAGACATTTTGCCGTCCGGTGACAAGGGCCGTTTTGCCGTCACCAAAACGGCGGATGAGGAATATGTCTTCCGGGCTGGCCCACTGCGCAACATCGAGTTGACCGCGCCTTACTTCCATTCGGGCAAGGTGTGGGATCTCGAGCAGGCCGTTGCCATCATGGCGACCAGTCAGCTTGGCGAGGAAATGAGTGATGAGGAAATCAAGAAAATCACTGCGTTCCTGAAAACCCTGACAGGGGAACAGCCAAAGGTCGATTATCCTATCCTGCCGGTTGAAACGCAAGAAACGCCAAAACCGGAAGCGATGGTTGCCAAATAGTCCGCAAGCCTGAGGGTTCCACACCCCTTACAAAGCGACATGGAGTGAGGCCTCGCCGGATTTATCCTGCGGGGCATTTGCGTCAGTTGTGTTTGTAGAAAGCGCTTGGTGGGTAGTCTTTCATTAACGCTAATCAGAGGGATTAAGCATAACCAATAATAGATGCATCTGAAATGAAGGTTTTCTTAGGGTCTATGCTAATATCGTCGCCAACAAGTATTGAAGAAAGAGATCGTATGACATTCTGGCAGCGGTAAAGATGAGATGTCGAAGCTGCTTTGATTGCTTGGGCGATCCTTTCCCGTATTGATGTCTTGCAATTGGGGGAATTTTTAAGTGTCAGATAGGATTGTTACCGGCTGGAAGCCACATTTTGCCAAGGTTTGGAGCAAGGAAACCGTGGTCATTGACCACAGCCTGCATACCTCGCCGCTTTTCTCAGAAGAAGCCATCGCCGAGCTTATCGAGCAAACCCCGCCAGAGCATTACAATCTCGCCACCATGGGCCATGACACCAAGCGCGCCGAATGGCGCGAGGGCATTGTTGGCGGTGCCTCGGGCAAGGAGACGATGGAGGCGATCAAGAATGGCCGCCTCTGGCTGAATATTCGTCATTGTCAAGATTTCGACCCTCGCTATAAAGCGGTGCTGGATCAGTTGTTTGAGGAATTCGAGGCCCACATGCCGGGGCTTCACACATACAAACGCAATATGGGCATTCTGATCACATCGCCCAAATGCCAGACCTTCTATCACTTTGACCTGCCGGGGCAGCATCTCTGGCAAATCAAGGGCCGCAAGAAGGTCTATATCTATCCCAATCGCGACCCTTTCCTACCCAACATCGATCGCCAGCGGGTGATCATGAAGGAAACCCGCGAGGAGTTTCCCTTCGAGGAATGGTATGACGATTATGCGGAAGTGTATCACCTCGAACCCGGTCAGATGGCCTATTGGCCACTCCATGCGCCGCACCGCGTCGAGAATGAGGATTGCCTCAACATTTCCCTGACACTGGAGCACTGGGACACCGACGTGCGCAATCTTTATGCGGTTCATTATGGCAATGGCGTCCTGCGCCGCACGCTCGGCTATCAGGCGGGTAACCATCAGCCGTATGGCTTCCATGTCTATCCGAAAGCGGCGCTTTCGCTCGCTTGGAAAAAGCTGGGCATGGAGAGGAAGACGGTATTCAGGGACGAGGTCGATTTCAAAATCGACGCCAGCAAGCCAATGGGTCTTGCCGACATTCCGATGATGGCAAAAGCCTGATCATCAAACGAACTGTCGATCAATAAGACAAAAAAGCCCGCCAGTCCGGCGGGCTTTTGCGTGTCAGTCCTCAACAGGCCACGTCTTGGGCCACTTGTCCGGCCCGCCAGCATAATTGCCATCGCAATCGCCTTTTTCGCGGATTTCCATTGCCTCGAAAAACACAGCGTCGCCCACTTCATTCAATTGCCACTTGGTTTGCACGCCACAATCGCCCAAACCACGCGCTTTGAAGTAGCTGGTCAGCACCCCTTTTCTGGCATCGTAACCGATATTCCAAAGATCCGGTCCAGCACCGCTGTCCGTATTGTTGCCGTCCAACAGGAAGGGCACTGCCTTGATCGGCAGATTTTCATTCTTCGGCACGAAAAAGGCCGCAAATGGCTGATTATAGGCGCCGCCGTCCCCGCAAGGCAGACCATAGACATCCCCTGACCTCAGGGTCAAACGGAATCCGTTGCCCGGCAATTGGCTGCTTTCGCGATAAAAATGGCAACTGGCTTGTTCCTTGGCGAACCATCCATTCCAGATGGCGCGCGGCACTTGGCTGCGCTGTTCGACCCCAACAATCGGCAGCCGTGGGTGGGGACGCTTGGTGCCGGTGACATGGAAGGCATAGGAGGTCTCAAGCAGGTCCTGATATTCGTCCATGAAGATCATGCCCGCGACACTGCCCGACAGGGAAAAGCCGGTTTCACTCGATTGCCCGGCACTGTCGATGGCGATGCTGAGCGTCGAGCCTGCTTTCATGCCCTTGATGATCCAGTCGATCAAATGCGGGTTGGTCTCGTGATAGCTGTTGCCGTCTTCCTTGATGCCGGTCTTGTTGGCGATCAGCGTCAGGCTGTCCTTGCCATCAATGGTCAATAACAGCATGGCACCTTCGACAATGGGCACGGCGCTGGTGAAGCGCACCGAGGCCGCATCATTCAACCGGTTGGCCCGATGCAGGACCAAGGCGGTGACGCCTTGATACTTGTCCGCAGACAGGGTCAGCGAGCAGCTCATCGCCACATCGCACCAGACGGTGACGTCGCGGATTTCCTTATAGCTCGCAGCCTGTGTTGGCCCGCTCGCTCCCAGAATGGGCAACAGCATGGTGAGGAATGTCAGGCTTTGGCGGATCATGGCGGGCGCTCCTGTCTGTGCGTCAGCAAATGAGAAAAAGGTCAACCCAGCAGGGTCATCTGCTGGGCTTTGCCAAAGCCTACCACGATTTGTGTGCCGTCATCAAAAACCGGGCGCTTGATGAGGGTGGGATGCTGCAGAATGAGGGCCCGTGCCTTGGCTTCATCTGGATCTGCCTTGTCACCTTCGGGCAGGTCTCGCCAGGTGGTCGAGCGCCGGTTAAGCAGCACCTCCCAGCCAGCGGCCCCGAGCCAGCGATCAAGGTCATCCTCTGAGAAACCATCAGCACGAAGGTCGACAAAGGTGACGGGCTTGCCCGCTGCTTCGAAGGATTTCAGCGCCTTGCGGCAGGTGTCACAGCTTTTAAGGCCATAGAATTTCATGGAGCAACTCGCATTGGAAGGGATTCGGATGTGTGAGACAGGCTATCCGATCCCCCGAACCATGCAAAGCCGCACATGACACAGAGCAGGGCGTATTTCACTTCATGATGCCCTTATGCGCCTTCTCGCCTCAGACCCGTTCGATGCGTTTATCGCGGGCGACAAGCATGATAGGCCTGCCGCAGGCAGACAAGCCTATCGTCTGGGAAGGCTTGCGCCCATCCACTTTACTTCATGATGCCTTTGTGCGCCTGCTCACCCCATACCCGCTCGATGCGTTCATCACGGGCGACAAGATAGGCCTGCCCAAGGCAGAAAGCCTATCGTCTGGGAAGGCTTGCGACCGTCTGCGCTACTTCATGATGCCTTTGTGAGCCTGCTCGCCCCATACCCGCTCGATGCGTTCATCACGGGCGCAAGCATAGCGGTAATATTTGTAGCGGATCGGATTCTTGTTGTAATAGTCCTGATGGTAATCTTCCGCCGCAAAGAAAGGCATGGCCGGGGCGATTTCGGTCTGGATCGGGTCGCTGAGGACCTTGTCCGCTTCCAGTTTGGCCTTGGAAGCCTTTGCCAGCTTGGCCTGGTCTTCATCCAGCGTGTAGATGGCGGTGGTATAGCTGTGACCGCGATCGCAGAACTGACCGCCGCCGTCGGTCGGGTCGACCGAGCGCCAGAAGACATCGAGCAACTGGTCATAGGTGACCTTGCTGCTGTCATAGGTGATTTTCACCACCTCGCGATGCTTGGCAGCGCTGTGGTTTTTGTAGGTCACATTCTCGGTGGTGGTGCCGCCTGAATAGCCCGAAAGGGTTTCGACCACGCCGTTTACATGGTCAAAGTCGCTCTCGACGCACCAAAAGCAGCCGCCGGCAAAGATCGCGGTTTTCAGATCATCATTGGCCGAGCTGGTGCCGACTGAGGCCACGATCAGCGACGCGGCCATTAAGGCTGAGGTGAAAAAGTGAGACATATTTCTCTCCCGATTAGAAGTCATGTCTCATTTGTGGCCTTCCAATGTGGCAAAGTCTCGCCCAATCTGGCGCTCTCACGCGAGAGTGATGGGATGTGATGGTGACCGGTTCGCAATTTGGTCAATGCGCGGGGCCGGACTCACCCATAATCTTGCTCTCAGCGATCCCGGTCGAGGCGGTATCCGCCTCATACAGCGTCGATACACCTTGTGTGGTGGTGGCCTGCAGCACAGTACTCGCATTCTGTTGGGCGCTTGTCGCGTTATGCGCAGCGTTGCTGAGCGCTTGTGCGCTGGCCTGATAGAGATTGCCTGTCGCCACTGCCGGGGCATCGCCCAGCACCTTCACATTGGTCTGCGTAACCGCATCCGTGATTTGCGGATTAACAATGTCCGCAGCAAGCGCTCCGGTTGAAACTGCTGTGCCAACCAGAATGGTTGCGATGATCACTTTACAAGAATTGGTCATGTCTATCCCCTCTAATATGAGGAGGCAGTTTAGATGAGGCACTTAAAGGGGACGTGAAAAACACAATTACAATTGTAGGGAATGCCTGCCTCAGCCCATCCATTCTTCGATGACATCAATGAAGTGATCGGCAAATTTCTTCTGCTTTGAGCTGCCCACCCCGTGAATATGCAGAAAATCGGGGCGGGTGGTCGGTTTCTGGATCGCCATATCATGCAGGGTCTTGTCGGAAAAGACCACATAGGCGGGCACCTTGAGTTCGCGCGCCAACTCGGATCGGGCATTGCGCAATGCCTCGAACAAGTCCTTGTCCGCCGGGTCCAGATCGGGCAGGGCGCTTTTGGCGCGTTTCGGACGATAGAGATCGCTCGGCCCCATTACGTCGGTGCGATAGGCAAAGCGAATGTCGCCCGCGCGCAAGGCATCCGACTTGGCGGTCAGCTTCAGCGCCCCGTGATTTTGGATGTCGAGACGGAGGAAATTGCCCGCTACCATCTGCCTGAGGATCGCTCGCCAATCTTCCTTGGAGGTGGCCTTGCCCACCCCGTGGCAATCAAGCTTGTCATGGCGATATTTCTTGATCTTCTCATGGCTCATGCCGCGCAGAATGTCGATCAGATGCACCGTGCCGAAGGTTTCGCCCGTCGCCTCAACCACATCAATCAACCGCAGGGCTTCGACATTGCCGTCTTTCAGCTCCGGCGGATCAAGGCAAATATCGCAATTGCCGCAAGGCTTGATGTCCTCGCCGAAATAGCTCAACAGAGCCTGACGGCGGCAAGAAGGGGCCTCGCAATAGGCCAATAACGCATCAAGGCGTTTATGCTCGCGGGCGAGATGATCCTCGTCGCCGCCCTCATTGTCGATGAAGCTGCGCCGCATGCGGATATCATCAAGGCCATAGAGCATCATGGCTTCTGATGGCGCGCCATCGCGGCCCGCACGGCCAATTTCCTGCGCATAGGCTTCCATATTGGCGGGCAGATTGGTGTGAAAGACATAGCGCACATCAGGCTTGTCGATCCCCATCCCGAACGCAATGGTCGCCACCATCACGGTGCCCGCTTCACGCATGAAAAGCGACTGATGGGCAGCCCGAATGCTGGCATCCATCCCCGCATGATAGGCAAAGGCTTTCACCCCATGCCCCTTGAGGAAATCGGCGACTTCTTCGGTCTTGCGGCGCGAAAGGCAATAGACAATGCCCGATTGCTCCCGCCGCGCATCGACAAAGTCGAGCAATTGCTTTTTCCAGTCGCGTCTTTGCGCAACAGTGAGGCGGATATTGGGACGGTCAAAGCCCGACACCATCACATTGCCAAGGCGTTTGCCAAACGCATCGCGCGGAAACAACTTGTCGGCAATATCCTGCCGGGTGGCTTCATCGGCGGTGGCCGTCAGGGCCGCGACGGGGGCATTGGGGAAGAAATCACTCAGCCGCGTCAGACCCTCATAATCGGGCCGGAAGCTCGGCCCCCAGCGCGAAATGCAATGCGCTTCGTCAATCGCGATCAGCCGCACCGGCAATTTGGCGAGCGCTGCCAGCATCCGTTCGGTCATCAGCCGTTCCGGCGCGATGTAAAGCAGCGAAATCTCTCCAGCTGCCACCCGGCGCCAGACCGCGACATTTTCCTCGCGCGAACGGGAGCTGTTGAGCGTTTCTGCCGCCACACCGGCGAGCTTCAATGCCATCACCTGATCTTCCATCAGGGCCACCAAGGGCGAGACGACCAAAGTCAGGCCACCAAAGATCATCGAGGGGATCTGGAAGCAAATGCTCTTGCCCATGCCGGTCGGCATCACGGCAAGGGTGCTGTGACCTTCAAGCAGACTTTCAATCACCTCCGCCTGACTGCCACGAAACTGGTCATAGCCATAGACCCGTTTGAGGATCTGCAAGGCCTGCTCGGCTGGGGGTGATTCAGGATCAAAGGCCGTATCAATACGTCCCTCCTGCTCCAACACCGCATCGTCGATCTGGGCAGGCACGGCAGAAGGGTGGGCGACAGGCGTCATGAAACGGCATTCTCTCAAAGGGCGGGAATCTGCTGCGAGCCTATCTGATTTGCTCGATCAGCGTAAACCAACAAAAAGCACGGAGACCCATTTCTGTGAAGAGTGCAAAAGGCGGCGCGAGAAAGTCTCAAGCCGCCGCCTTCACAAAGTCGGCTTATGCACTCAACAGCCGGGCCATCCATGGCAGGGTCTGGTCCATCCGATAGTCGATCGAGGAATGATTGTCAGAGAACTCCTCATAGACATGGGGCACATCGGCGGCTTCCAGTTTCTTGTGCAGACGCCGGGCCCCATAGACCAGATTATATTGGTCGACATCACCACATTCGAGCCACAGGCCCTTGAGCGATTTCAGATTGTCAATCACATCCGCCCGCTCGACCATCACCACCGGGTCCCATTTCAGCCAATTGGCCCAGCGTTCCTCGATCAGGCCGCAGGTTTCCAGATCCACCGGCAACCGCACCCCGCAAAAGGCATCCGGGTCCGGATCATAGGTCGCGGCCATCGCCAGTGACATCAGCACATGCATGTCCTTGCCGGAAAATTTCGGCCCCTTTTCAAAGTCGGTCAGGAAGGCCTCTATCGAATGGTCTTTGGCCGCCAGCGCCCGCACGGCGGTCGGCATGTCGGGCAAATAGCAAAGCTCAAACGCCATATCGCCGGAATGGCAGGCAGCCGCCGACCAGACATCCGCATGCAACATGGCATGGACCATTGAGCCATAGCCGCCCGATGACTTGCCAAAGACGCCGCGCTTGCCCGCACCGCCACAGCCAAACTGGTCTTCAATCGCAGGCAGCATGTCCTTGATCAGGAAATCCTCCCACGCCCCGAGGGCGACCGAATTGATATATTGGTTGCCTCCCAGTCGGGTGAAGCAATCCGGAAAGGCAATGACCGCAGGCAGCATCTCGCCCGAGGCGATCAGCCGGTCGACCCGCTCAGGGACATTCTCACCAAAATTCTTCCAGTTGACATGCGCTGGCCCACCGGCGGTGAAGCCGACCAGATCCACCAGCAATGGCAAACCCTGTCCATCATGGCCATGGGGAACATAGACCACCACTTCTCGCTCGGTCGGATCACCCAGCATGTTGGATTGGAGGCAATCGGATTGGATGGACAGGTTGTGCAACGTGCCCTTGGGGTGATCGTGACTGGAACGCATGAAAATCTCGCTGGTTGGTGTCGGCAATGCCATGGCCTCCCGTCATCGGGCAAAGACCAAACATGACGTTGATTATGCAGCGCTTGGCACCCCTTGTCAGCACCACAAGAGGTTTGGTGAAAAAAGTTTGAACCGATTGGTCGGGCACTGCGACAAATTGACATAGCAAGCAGCAAGAGAAAGCAGACAGCCAACCCAGACAGTTCACTCAGATACCCAATGGAGAGACACCATGTTCAAGACACCCACCAAATCCATCATGATCGCCCTGATCCTGTCCATCACCTCAGCGGCAACCACCGCGACAACCTCGGTCCATGCAGGTGAGTTCCGTCACCACCGGTCGCATGGCAATGATATGGGCAACGCTGCCGCCATCGGGGCTGCTGGTTTCCTGATTGGTAGCTTGATTGGCGCCACCCTGCACAAGCGGGACGGCGGTGAGGTGTCCAGCCATTATCCCCGTGTTGGCCCCCGCAATACGCGGGTTTATGTCGAGCGAGATCGCCATGGTCGGGTTCTGAAGCGCAAAATCATTCGCAAGAAAAAGATCCGCTACAAAACCAAGCGGCGCCCGACCTTCGCCAGCTCCTACGATCCGCGCACCAATATCCGCACCACCGCCTACCGGGATGCCCGTGGTCAGCGCGTCGTGATCCGCACCCGTGGCCGTGGCCTGCCACCGCAAGTGCGCTAAACCACACCCAGCAAGTCTTGGGGCTATGCTTGATGCGCCAGTCTGACAAGGGGCCTGATTTTCAATCGGGTCCCTTTTCGCAGGTCAGAACGCCAAGCGGACTTGCGCTGTCCAGCGATGGTCGATCCAGTGACAGCCCATGCTCGGTCTTTTCCCAATGATGCGGGTTATCAAGCAGTTGAACCAGCGCGCGCCAGGCGGCAGGTGTCATCATCAGCCAATAGACCGGCATCGCCAATATTGTTGCCAAACCATAGCCATAGCGTTGGCGCGCCTTGCGATAACCCAAACTCATTGCGCCCCCATAACCCAGCAGCAGATTGACTGAATTGGCGATCACCAAACTCCAGAACAGCGAGGAAGCCTCGTTTGCCGGGATCTGCAGGGCCAGAAAGGTCAGCGCGAAGGACAGAATATAGACCGGATGGATGAGGGCGGAAATCAACATACCGCCAATGATGCTCTGAAAGGTGAGAAAGGACGCCGTCCCAAGGGAGCGCCACAAAGCCAGCGGATTGCGCATATGCACCAGCCATGTCTGCATCCAGCCCTTGAACCACCGTGTCCTCTGACGAACCCATTGAGGATAGCTTTCCGGCGCTTCCTCCCAGGTTTCGGTTTGCAGCACCTCGATGCGATAGCCCAGACGCGTCAGACGCAGGCCGAGATCGGCATCTTCCGTGACATTGTAAGGATCCCAGCCTCCAACAGCCTTCAGAATATCGGTGCGGAAATGGTTGGAAGTGCCACCAAGGGGCACGGGCAGCCCCTTGTCCGCAAGATAGGGCAGGAAGCCGTCAAACAAGGCCGCATATTCCACGGCGAACTGACGACTGAGAAAGCGTGAATTGCCATTGTCGATGGCCAATCGTCCCTGCAGGCAGGCGAGGGTTTCGCCCCCCACTCGCATCCGCATCGCAGCTTCTTTCAATTGTAGCGGGTTGGGGCGGTCCTCGGCATCATAAATCACCACCAGCTCTGACTTGACGAAGGCGAGTGCATAATTCAGCGCCTTGGGCTTGGTGCGCGGCCCATGAATAGGGACGGACACCACCGTGAAGGCGGGTGGCAGCTTCATCCCGGCCAGCGCCTGCCATGTCTCATGGTCGTCCGCCTCGACCAGCAACTGGATGCTCACTTTGTCACGCGGATAATCAAGCTGGGTGAGACAGCAAATCAGATCGCCCAGAATGGAGGCTTCTTTGTAGAGCGGCACCAGCACCGTGTAGCTGGGCCATTCCTCTTCGACAATCGGGCTGGCAAACAGGTGCTCAAAACAAAGTGCCTGCGCCTGCTCCAGACGCTTGGCAGCCAGTCTGGCGGCAATTCGTAGCCCGGCAATGGACAGAAAGACCATGATTGACAGGATATTGAAGGCAATCGCGATGGGTGGAAACAGAAATGCCAATGCGATCGCAGCAAACACCAAAGACACAAGCACGAAGCGGTTGAAATGACCAATCCGTTTATGGGCAGACAAGTCTGGCTGCTTTTGCTTGAGCTGATAGACACGCGTGGTGAGCGCCCGCTCCTTCGCTGCGGCCCTCTGGGCAGCCTGCAGAACAGAGGGAACCGTCAGGCAAATACGTTGCCGCAGATCGGGCATATCCTGCAATGAGTGTTCCAGCCGATCAAGCGCCTCACCCTTGGGCGCGCAGAGCAATTGGCTTCTCTGGTTTGCCTCCTGTCCGTCCGGTCCTTCAGGTGGCCACATCATCACCCAATCAAGATCATGGATGCCTTCGAGCAGCACCTCGTCGGGGAAGGGATGCAAAGCCGCAACGGGCACATGGCACAGAAACGGCACCCCCAGGCGGCGGGCGGCTTCGGCAAAATAGCGCATTTCGTCGATCTGACCGGACGCTAGGAGATCATGGGTTAGGGAGTTGTCAGACCTCAGTGCATAGGTGTCGATCAAATGCCACAGCCAGTCCGCCTTGTCTGCGATCACCGTCAGGACAGAGAGATGGAAGGGAAGAATGGGGCGGTCGTTCGTCGCCTCTTCTGCGTGAAAGAACGGAGGCGGAGAAGGAGATCCATCCTCCGTCTGAGCCAGCAGGGCCGAGGCAATCGGGCCCGGATCAGGCTTTTTCAATTCCTTGTTTAAAAAGGCCATGACAAGGCTCGGTAAATGCCGCTATACCAACACAGTAAATCAACAAGGGTCCGCGCGTGATGCGCTGAAATGTGCGGAGCAAATTCATTTTGGTGTCAGTGATCAAACGATTAAATTAAGGTCTAAAGTCAGCTTTGCTTGCTCTTGGCAGATGAATATTGGACAAGAGCAACACTACCTGAAAGAGTGGCATAGGGGTTTCGCAATTTCAATGAAGGATACGCAACTTCATACAACACAGGGTGGTATTATTCACGATATTATTGCATTATTTGGAAAATATCGTCAGAAGTTGCGGTCCCGATGCGCAATTTCGCGCTCAGGCGCCCGTGTCTCTCTTCTTTTTGTGCTCTGCCTCGCGACAGCAAGTCTGGGATCCATAAAGGCAAATGCCCAGCAGGAGGAGCCGGAAGATCCGACTGTCAACGCGCTGGATGAAGAGCAGGACGAGGGGGGCAATGAAACCACCAACATTCTGAGCCGCCGTGGCCGCAATCAGCAGATTGATGGTCCCATTGGATCACACCAATGGGTCAATGCCGGCTTCACCAGCTTCATTGATGTGCGAGAGCGTCCGAAACAGCCTGATCAGGACCTGCTCGATCAGGGGTTGCGTCTGTTGACCACCGATGACTTCCCACCCTTCAATTATCGAGGGGAGGAGGATCTGCCTCAGGGCTATCATGTCGAGCTGGTGCGCGCACTCTGTGAGGAGCTGAACATTGCTTGCACCCTCAAGCTGGTCGCCTTCGAGGAAATCCCGACCCTGATCTCCGATGGTCGCGCCGACGCAGCGATTGCCGGCATCGCCAATCAGCAGGCGGTTCAGGACAAACTGGCTTTCACCAAGGTCTATCTCAAGCGACCGGGTCGCTTTGTTCGCAAAACCGGCACACTCTTGAAACTCGACAAGACAGGGATGGATGCTGTCCCAGTGGCCGTGCGCGGCGGGTCTGCCCATGAGGCTTACTTGCGCACCTACTTCCCTAAGGTCAATCGGGTGCCCGTTACCGATATGGCGGTCGCGCGTCAATTGCTGGAAGAGGGCAAGGTTCAGTCGATCTTCGGCGATGCGTTCCAGCTGTTGCCTCTCGTCACGGATGAACAAGACGGCATCGCTTTCGCTGGCAAGCCCTATTATGACGCCCACTTCTTCGGCGAAGGCATGTCGATTGCCTATGGCCGGGATCGGACCGGCATTCGTACCTTGCTGAATTATGGGCTGTTGCGCCTCGCCCAGAAGGGCCGGTTGGCAGAACTTTATGCCAGCCACTTCGCAGTCGATATCTACGCCGAGGACTGAGCCTTGCCGTCTTTCCGGGTTACCGATTGCGGAAGGGCAACAGGATCGACCAGATGAACTGTCCCGGCTTGTCGCTCTGATAGGGATTGAGACCAATCACCATGGCATCATGCCCAGCTTGTGGCTGGGCAATATAGGTGCCGAACAGCCGATCCCAGATCGAGAGATTGAAACCGTAATTGGAGTTGGTCTCTTGCGGTACCACCGAATGATGCACCCGATGCATGTCCGGCGTCACCACCACCAGTCGCAACAGGCGATCCAGCCCGACAGGCAGCTTCACATTGGCATGATTGAACAAAGCGGCCGCATTCAGCACCGCTTCGAACAAAAACACGGCCAAAGCCGGTGCGCCCAGCAACAGCACCCAGCCAAATTTCCAGACCAGCGACAGCAGGATTTCAATTGGATGAAATCTCAGCGCCGTCGAGACGTCGATGTCCCGATCCGCATGATGCACCTGATGCAGCCGCCAGAAGATCGGCACCACATGGGAAATCAGATGCTGCAGCCAGATGGCGAAATCGAGCACAACAAAAGCAATCAGAATGCTGAGCCAGCCCGGAATGGCCAGCCAGTTGAGCAATCCCCACCCCTGTTCACCGGCATAAAGCGCCACCCCGATGGGCAGGATGGGCATCACCAGCCGCACCAAGACACTGTCGAGGATCACAATGCCCCAATTGGTTAGCCAGCGGCGCCCCGTCGGCAGAGCCTTGTCACGTTTTGGCAAAACCCATTCCAACAGCGCCATAACAAGGAAGGTGCCAAGGAAAATGGCCAGCCGCATCTGGTTGTCATCAAGACCGAAGGCGACGAACAAGGTATCCTGCATGGGAAAGGCTCACTTTTGACTGCCAAGGCAGTATTGATAAATTCAACTTTATGCATCTATAGGGACCCCAATCCCTTTGGGCAAATGGCATTTATGGGGCATTGCGTCACATTGTCGTGACACTGTCGACCCCTTCCTGCGCATATGAACGTGCAAAAGGCTTGGACTTTGCCTTTGAAACTGTTAGGAAGGCGCCCACCCTACCGATCTCAAGCGAGCGCAATGCCATGACCGAGTCTGACCAGTCCACCGATGCACAGGCCTCCACTCCCCAGGCCTCCAATCCCCAGACCTCCAATCCAAGCCCCATCACTGCCGATAGCCCCTTTGATTTCCTGATCACCGAGCCGGAAGGAAAGCCAAAGGCCGTGCTGATGCTGGCCCATGGGTCAGGTGCTCCGATGGGTTCTTCCTTCATGGAACGCATCGCCGCCATGCTCAATGACAATGGCATTGTCGTCGTTCGCTTCGAATTTTCCTATATGGCGCGCCGCCGTGTCGATGGCAAAAGGCGTCCTTCGGGCCGCGCCGAGCGCTGGACCCACCATTATTTCCGTGCCGTGGACGAGTTGCTCGAGGGCGAAAACTGGAACAAGGACTGGGATGAGCTGCCGCTGCTGATTGGTGGCAAGAGCATGGGTGGCCGGGTTGCCGCGATGTTGGCCAACGAAGAAGACCTCAATCTGGCGGTCAAGGGTGTTGTGGTGTTCGGCTATCCATTCCATCCGATTGGCAAGTCCGAGCCGGAGCATTGGCGTCTGGAGCCACTGGAGAAAAGCCTGCTGCCGATCCTTATCTGTCAGGGTGAGCGCGATGATTTTGGCTGGTGGGACGAGATCGACGCCATCGATCTGCCGCAGCAGGTGACGCTGGAATGGATCACCAATGGCAGCCACGATCTGGGCCCGACCGGTAAATCCGAAGCCACCATGAAAAGCAACATGCTCCATGCGGCTGAGCTGGCCGCTGGCTTTGCTGCCAATCCACCGGTCCTGACTTTCGAGTTCGACAAGCCAGAAGATGACGAAGACGAGGATCTGGACGAGGCGTAAGCCTCGAGGGATCGGTTTGGCGCATCATGTTGTGATAAGGGATCAGTGGCCGGGAGCCAGTCCGTTTACGGGGGTCAGACCATAACGGTCCCAGTCGTCGCGTGGCACGATGACCCCGATCTGGAAGGCGAAATCGACGATGCTTTTGCCATCGTCGGACAATTCGCATTCAAACTTGACCCGATGCCATTTTTCGTTGCTAAAGAAGGCTGCACCATTGGCAATCATCCGCTTGCCTTCATAGACCACCGGGCGGATGGCAAAGGCATTCATCCAAAGTGGCACATGGCCTTTTCCCAGAGCCTTGATCTGTTCGAGCACTTCGAGATTGCAAAGCTGGTCGCGCTGTTCGCCGCCGGTCATGCTGTCATAGGCTGCCCGCCCTTCGGCATTTTCCGGCGCATCCAGCAGCGAGCGAGACAATAGCTGCTCCGGCCTGATCATGCCATCGCCTGACTGGAAACGCCTTGCTGCGTCCGCCGCCGGATCGCGTGGCTGATCGAGGGGATCCAGCGGTGGAATGCCGCTCGGTTTGGGTAGGGCACTCGGCGGGATGATCTCCACCTCGATCTCGTCAATCGTCACCACATCTTCGAGCAGCTTTGGCATGATCGAAAGCAAAACCAGCCCTGCCAGCCCATGCAGTAGCAGCGAGACGAACAGGCTCAGATGGCCCGTCCTGAGATACCATATCTTCAGGCGAACCGTCTCCTGGCGGTCGATGGTCAAGGTCGGTCGGTTCAAAGTCTCGGGCCGCATGCAGCTCTGCCAACGCCGCTGCGTCAGCAATGGGGATCAGGGTTTCCAAATGTTATAGACGGATTGCGGCACAAACGGGATAGGGACAAGTCAAAGGACAGTGGGGATAATATGTCGCAGGCGTGCCCTGCGAGGTCGTGTCATTCAGGGCAGGCAACATCTAGAGATTGAACTTGCCTTGTGGGTCGGAGCGGTCCTTGTCTCCCAGATCCTTCTCGGCCCAATGCTTGCGACAGAGCGAGACATAGGCCTCTTCGCCGCCGATCACCACCTGTTCGCCTTCTTCAATCACCTTGCCATTGCCGTCGATCCGCACCACCATCGAGGCCTTCTTGCCACACCAGCAGATGGTACGGGCCTCGCGCAGCTCATCGGCCAGCGCCAGCAAATGCTGCGAGCCGGGAAACAGCTTGCCCTGAAAATCCGTGCGCAGCCCATAACACATGACCGGAATTTTCAATTCGTCCGCCACCCGGCACAGATGCCAGACTTGATCTTCTGTCAGAAATTGCGCTTCATCGAAAAACAGACAGTCGGGCTTTCCCTTGCCACTCTCAACGTCAAATTGCCCGGTAACATGGTCGAACAGGTTGGTTTCTTCGCCAAAGATGAAGGCTTCCGCCTTCAGGCCGATCCGCGAAGAGATTTCACCGACGCGCGTCCGGTTGTCCAAGGCTGCCGTGTAAAGCAGCGTCCGCATGCCCCGTTCCACATAGTTGTAGGATGCCTGCAACAGCAAGGTCGATTTGCCTGCATTCATCGCAGAATAGGTGAAATAGAGTTTGGCCATGACAGGCTCCAACAGACACAGGTCGAAGACGAAGTGATCTCTTGCTAAAGGCGCAAGGCAGATAAGGCAAGATGGAACCGCCGCCAGATGGCAAATCATCTGCCCGAATGTGGATGCCCGCAACGACACGCATGCCGGAAAGAGGCAGCGTTCAGGTGTAGGTCAGGCACAAGGCAGGCAAAGAAAAAGGGCCCAGAGGGCCCCCAGCAATGTCAATCTGATTGGTATACGCTATCGATAGAATATGGCCTTAATTGTAGCCTATATTGTCTATTTTGACAAGGAATGCGCAACCAAAGCCTCTGACAAGGTTAATGTGCCAGAGATTGGCGATCGTTGATCATCTCTTACGGTAGCGAACCCGCGCACTGTGTTCAATCGCCCCCACATGCAGGCGATCAAGCTCCAGCTCGTCGCGCAGCAGAAGCAGGAACTGCAACTCGTCCTGATCGACCTGAAAATCGGCGGCAGCCACTTCCACGGCAAGCGCGTAAGCGGTTTCGCGCAGACGTTCCGGCAGGCTGGCGCGAACGATCTGCAAGACCAGATCGATGCCACCTTCGGCCAGCAATTCCGAACAATCGCGGGACACCTGAATGAGGCGGCTATCTTCAAATTCCTTGAAAACCGGCAGTGTCTGGACTTCTTCCCCGATTTTCAAAAGCTCTGAATCGGTCATGGTCCGGTCTGCAGCCGATGTGGAAACCATCACATAGATGAGGGCTTCTTCGGGAGAAACGGTTTTGGTCATTGCATTTTCCTGTAGGTGCGCCCGGCAAAAAAAGGGTTCCGGACCAAAATTACTCAGCTCCGAATTTAGGCACCACATCGCACGGGATCAAGCGGCCAGTCAGGATTTTTGCCACTATTCATGGCAATTTCCAAGAAGAGCCTGTCTTTCCAAGAAGTGTGAACCTCGGCGAAGATGCAAACAGCTTGCACAGAACGGCAATTCTGGCAAAATGACGGGAATACGGAAAAGTTCATATGCCTCTATTCATTCACGGATCATTCCAATGTCTGTTGCCACCACCAAGATTGCCCTTGTCACGTCGCTGTTGAGCCTTTTGCCGGCGCTGGCCCATGCCGATAGCTGTTTGGATCGCTTCAAAATGTTGCTTGTGAAAGGCAATGGAGACGGGCCTGTCAAAATTCATGTTGAGCAGGAAATTGTCGGTGGCATGACATCGACAAACTATTTCTATCAGGCCGAACCGGGCCATTGGATGTCAGAAATGATCGAACCGGCCAACATGCAATGGACGCTGACCTATAACAACGGGATGTATAGTTCCAAAGACAAGGGGCAAAGCTGGGACAAGGTGCGAGATGTCGACAATGTTGCCAATGCCAAGGCAGCCAAAGAGCAAATGCAGGCCAATCTGCAAACCGCGCGCGATGCAAGCTGTGGTGAGCAAGAGCTTGACGGCGTGATGCACGAGACTGTGGCTGGCACCTATAGTGCATCTGGCAGTTTCAAAACCGAAAACCATCACAAATACTGGGTCAATTCGGATACGGGCTTCATCGCCAAGGCCTTCTATCACATGAAGGCGGACAATTTCGAAAGCAAGACCACCCAAATGATCGAAGCCGCGCCCGATCTCGATTTGCCCAAACCCCAGTGAAGCTGTCGCTGATTCCATTGTGATTTGGGGGTGCGGGGGTGGAATGGACCGCAAATTGGCCTTTCCTTGTCGGGTTCAATCAGCTAGAACAGCCCTTGCCGTCTGCCGGTCGGGCAGGCGGTTTGTTCTTTCAAGACGATTATGAATCCCATTATGACGGCGTTGCATTGATGGCTGCGCCAACCGGGACTTTTCAGGGAAATAGAAAATGACTTCGCAGACTGCCCTTCCGCTCGCGCTGACCGATGCTCTCGTCGATGCAGCCACAACGTCCAAAGCCTGGCCGTTTGAAGAGGCACGAAAGCTGGTCAAACGCTACCAGAAGTCGGGCATGCCGGATGAAGTGCTGTTCGAAACCGGCTATGGCCCGTCCGGCCTGCCGCATATCGGCACCTTTGGCGAAGTGGCCCGCACCTCGATGGTCCGCACTGCCTTCCGCGCCCTGACCCGCGATGAGGTGAAAACCCGTCTGCTTTGCTTCTCCGACGATATGGACGGCTTCCGCAAGGTGCCGTCCAACGTGCCGCAACAGGAGATGCTGGCCAACTATCTCGACATGCCGCTGACCCGTGTGCCCGATCCGTTCGGCACCCATGAAGGCTTTGCCCAGCATAACAATGCCCGGCTTTGCGCCTTCCTCGATCAGTTCGGCTTCGATTATGAATTTGCCTCCTCGACCGACTATTACACCTCGGGCAAGTTTGACGAGACCCTGCTGCGGATGCTCGACGTCTATGACAAGATCATGGGCATCATCCTGCCGACCCTTGGCGCGGAACGTCAGGCGACCTATTCGCCCTTCCTGCCAGTCTGCCCGCGCACCGGCAAGGTGCTGCAGGTGCCGATGATTGAACGCAACGTGTCGGAAGGCACTGTGGTCTATGTCGATCCCGAAACCAATGAGAAGGTCAAGGTTCCGGTTACCGGCGGGGCGGTGAAGTGCCAGTGGAAGGCCGACTGGGCGATGCGCTGGGCGGCCCTTGATGTGGCTTATGAGATGAGCGGCAAGGACCTGATTGATAGTGTGAAACTGTCGACCAAAATCTGTCGCGCTATTGGCAAACCGCAGCCCGAAAGCCTGTCCTACGAGCTGTTCCTCGATGACAAGGGTGCCAAAATTTCCAAATCGAAAGGCAACGGCCTGACGATTGAGGAATGGCTGACCTATGCCTCACCGGAAAGCCTGTCGCTCTACATGTATCAAAAGCCGAAAACCGCGAAGAAGCTCTATTTCGATGTGATCCCGAAAGCGGTTGACGAATATTTCACTTTCCTCGGCAATATCGAGAAGGAAGAGCTCGATAAGCAGCTCAACAATCCAAGCTGGCACATCCATTCCGGCGTGCCGCCAAAAGCCACCATGCCTTTGTCTTTTGCCCTGTTGCTCAATCTGGTGAGCGCGGCCAATGCCCATGACAAGGACGTGCTCTGGGGCTTCATCTCTCGTTATGCACCGGGGGCGAGTGCAGAGACCCATCCAAAGCTTGATGAGATGGTCGGTTATGCGATCCGTTACTTTGAGGATTTCGTCAAGCCCAAGAAGGTCTTCCGTGCTGCCACCCCAGAGGAAGCCGCTGCGATGACCGATCTCGCGGCCCGTCTGGCTGACGTCGACGAAAGCCACGATGCCGAGGCCCTGCAGACCATCGTCTTTGCTGTGGGCAAGGATCATGGCTTCGAAAATCTGCGTGACTGGTTCAAGGCGCTCTATCAGGTTTTGCTGGGTCAGGATCAGGGCCCGCGCTTTGGCTCCTTTGTCGCGCTCTATGGGGTCGACAACACCCGAGCGCTGATCGAGAAAGGCGTCGCGGGCGACTTGCTGACCAACTGATCAGCCTTTCGCTGACCAAAGCCGGGAATAGAAATGATGAAAGCCGACAGGATCAAGATAGTCTTCAAGCACCTGTCGGCTTTTCTGTTGCTGGGTGCCTGTCTGCTTTGGGGGCTGCAAAGCCCTGTGCAGGCGGAAGACAGCCACACCCCGCTTGAACCGATCGACTGCCCTGGCGAGCGCATTGAAGGGGAGCATGCTGCCTGCTTCATTCTCCATGTGCCAGCCGATTGGAATGACATTTCCAATCGCACCATGGAATTGCCGGTGATGCGCTTTGCGCCGCTCGGTGCGGCGGCGACCAAGCCCCCCTTGCTGGTGCTGGCTGGCGGGCCCGGCCAATCGGCCATCTTTCTGGAAAAACAATTATCCAGCAATCTCAAGGCCTTTCGGCAGGATCGGGAACTGATCCTGATGGATCAGCGCGGCACCGGTCCGCTGGCCGATCAATTGAGATGCAAGGATGCCTTGAGGGATGAGCAGCAGATCCTCATTCCCGAACTGGCTGCATGCGTCAAGCAAGCCGAACTGGATGGCCACCTGCGCTCTGACTATAGCACAGCCTTTGCCGTTCAGGACTATCGCGCCTTGCGCTATGCGCTCAAAATCGACACATGGGCCATTCTTGCCACCTCCTATGGGGCTCGGGTGGCGCAGGGCCTGATCGACAAGGACGAGAAGGGCATCGACAGGATCTTGTTCAACGGTCCGCTCTTTGTCGGCACGGTTTTTCTCGATTGGAATCCTTACAGCCGGGTCGAAGCGGCACTGGACCTGTGCAACGAACAGGATGGCTGTCGCACCAACTTCCCCAATCTCTATTGGGACATGGAGCGCATTCCCTTCGCCATCCACAATGTCAAACTGCCTCAGGATGACCCCCTGCCTGCCAGCATCCATGCCAACCTTTATCGCAAACGGCTGCAATCTTTACTGGCCCGCCATCGTGTTGGCGAAGTGCCTTCCGACATTGAAAAGACCCTCGCGAGCCTTGATGAGGCGCAGGAAAAAGACGCAGTCTGGACGCCACCATCGCCTTTGCCGCAAAACATGAAAGGCATTGGCTTGATGGTGCATTTCAGCATTCTTTGCGCCGAGGAAATCGACAGGCTTGCCGATCAGGCACCTCAGGATCTGGCCCAGCCCTTGCGTGTCCTGTTCTATCGCGCGGCTTGCAAGGAACTGGATGCGGTCAGTGACCATGGCATCTCGCTGGCCAAGAACTGGGACAAGGCCAAGCCGACGAAGAAGCCGATCCTGATTTTCAATGGCGCGCTTGATACCATCGTCAATCCCGATGCGGTTAAGAAGACTGAGGCGCTTTATGCCAATGCGTCCCGCTTTACCGTGCCCTATGCGGGCCACGACATTCTGTCGCGCGTGCCTTGCGCTCGCGAAATGATGGCCCAGTTTCTCGATGGCACCAAACCCTCGGACGTCAAGGACCTGTGCACAACGCGCCCGCCCATCGCCTTTGAAGGGCCAACAGCCCCTGCCAGCAACTAATCCCGCCGGTGTTCACTGCGAAGGCGGACCGGGTTACCTTGCGGGCCATCCGCGCCTCGCCCTGCCAACGGGTTCTATCTCGCACGTCTCCAAGGTCGCGCCCATCAATCATGGCAGCACCGGCACGGAAACCTGATCCGGAGCAAGCACGTCCCCGGAAAACAGCGACAAATCTTGCTCCTCTTCCTTGGCTGTTTCACCTTGCTTGACGGTCGCCGCGGCCGAAGTGTCAATTTCCAGCGCCAAGGCCTCGCTTTCTGCCTGTTGTTGCCGCAGGGCCTCCAGTTCATCGGCACTTGGCTCCGGTGCATAAAGGCCCCGTTTCAGCCGCTTGGCATCGGCCAATTCTTCCTGATACTGACCGTCGTCCGGCACGACCCAGCCATAGCGCACCATCCAGGCAGCCAGATCGGTGACTCGCGCCTGCTCATCTCCTGTCAGACGGCTTTTCAATCCGCTGCCTAGGAAGCATTGCGCGGTCTGTGATCCGGCCTTGGCAGTGCGCTCCTGCACATCCTGCAAGCCGATGCATCCAACCGCTCGCCCTCGAATGAAACGGCTGAGCGCCGTCTTGCCCATCTTGTAGCAGGGCACCTTGCGGCCACCAAAGGAACAAAGCGCCTTGGGATCCGGGATCGTGACATGCGACAGGGTCACGCTTTGGGAGCGCTGCTTGGTGATCAGAACCAGCCTGTTCGGACCCAGAATGCCAACTTTGCGGAAGATCAGCGGCAAAGGGGGCAGCTTGGGTGGTGGTGGCAAGGCCTTGCCAACGGCACGGGTCAAGGGTTTGGCCTGATGCAGCGGCGACAATTGAAAATTCGGGGTCACATTGCGTGAAGGCGGGGCAACGATCTGCCCGGCATCCGGGCCCTGTAGCTTGGGGACAGGTGGCGCGTCTGCTTGCGCGTTTTCGGTCTCGGCCTTGGTCTGGCTCGGGGCGTCATGTTTGATTGCCGATTGGTCAATCTCGGCTGGTTTGACGGGGGAATTGGCCGATCCTGCCGCATCCGAGGCATCCGTGGGACCAAATGCCAGATTCAGCAACCAGAAGACCAGCCCCGACAACAGCAGAGTGAAGGTAAAAAAGGCCATGCCCCGCACCAGTTTGCTGCGTCTCTGCCAGCCCTTGGATTTGGGCAGGGACGGTGCAAAGGCTGCATAAGGATCGGTATCGTCTCGACGGGGCATCTTTTTGGGTCTGTTTCGGTTCCAGAGGGGTGCGGGGTGGGCTGAGGCCCCATTATTGGCTGGCCCAGAGAATTCTTGCAACCCAATCCACCGATCCTGCGCTGAAAGTTCGAACGCGCCCACTATCCTGCATCATGCTCAGACTGAAGGAGCGTGACCGTGTCTGGCTAACATCGCCAAGCAACAGATCATCCGAGTTGGTCTTGACGATCAACCGATCCCCGACATCAAACACGTCGCCTTTCAGGATCAGCAATTGTGCGCCATCCTTGTAGAAGGGATAAAATTCACCCCCCGACACTTCCCACAAGGTTGTATCCTGCGGCAAGGGCATCAAGGATGACAACTCAGCCGCCTCACTGTGCGAGGCGGGATCATGCGACCGATGCGCCACCTCCAGCTCACTGCCGGTGAAGAATTGCTCGACACTGGTGTCGGTGGCAGCCAGCACCTTGGAAATCGACTCGGTCGAGGGCCAGCGTGGTCGGCCATCCGGCTTGAACCGCTTGGACGGATTGAATGATGTGGCGTCCAGCCCTGCAAGGCGTGCAAGACCGGAGGCCGTCAGGCTGTTTTCAGAAGCGAGCCTGTCAATTGCGCTCCATATAGTTGTATGAGATAGCATCACGACATCCTGCGCTCGATGCTTGAGAGTATAAAATGAACATGCACGCGTAAGAAGAGTTTGTTTTGATTACAACCTTAAGAGGAGTTCGTCCTATTTGCAATATTAATCCAAAATGTTCACAGACGCAAAAATTACCATCTCGTTGACCAGAATGGCTGCCTTGCGCCGCATTGTCCCTTGGCTCGATCCCCCGTCGCATATGCGCGTATTCCTTGCAAAACAGGGTCTTTGGGCCCAAGCCATGGCTCCTTTGTCGAGATCTGAACGCATGGAGAGGGATGCGTCAAAAAATGTCTTTGCGCAACCGGCTCAGGTGTCGTAGGGACAAAGACAGGCAAACACAACAAAATCAGGATTGGGCTCAGGCGGATGACGAAGTGGATTTACAAGTTGGCAACCGAGGCGCAATGGGAAGCTGCGCTGAATGCGGGCCAGTTTGAAGGCGCACCGGTGGATGTCGAGGATGGTTATATTCATTTCTCGACCGCCGCGCAGGTAGAGGAAACCGCCCACAAATATTTCCGCAACACCGAAAAGCTGCTGCTGCTGGTCGTACAGGTCGAACTGCTTGAGGAAATCGCCGAACCGGTAAAATGGGAACCGGCCCGCAAAGGGGATTTGTTCCCACACCTGTATGCGCCCTTGCCGTTGGATGCCGTGATTGAACTTTTCTCTCTTCCGATGGATGAAGAGGGCTATCATGAAATTCCACCACTGCCTCAAGAATAAGAACAAGGAGGAGACCCTGTCATGTCCTATTCCACACGTGACAAACTGACACGCAAGGCTCTGTTTCTGCTTGATCCGGAGGCTGCCCACGGCATGGCGATCAAGGCGCTGCGGTTTGGTCTGGTGCGCGGTGTAGATCTGCCGCCCGATCCGGCCCTCGAGGTGAAATTGTGGGATCTGACCTTCCCAAACCCGCTTGGCATGGCGGCAGGCTTTGACAAGAATGCCGAAGTGGCCGATGCCTTGCTCGGCCTGGGCTTCGGGGCTGTCGAAGTGGGCACCATCACCCCGCTCGCCCAACCGGGCAACCAGAAGCCGCGGATGTTCCGCCTGATCGATGACGAAGCGGTGATCAATCGCCTCGGTTTCAACAATCAGGGCCATGAAGCCGCCTATCGTCGTTTGTCCGCCCGCAAAGGCAAGGCTGGCATCGTCGGGGTCAATATCGGTGCGAACAAGGACAGCGAAGATCGCACGGAAGATTACGTCAAGGGCGTGGCCGCCTTTGCCGACGTGGCCTCCTATCTGACTGTCAATATTTCCTCGCCCAACACACCGGGGCTGCGCGATCTGCAAGGTCGCGAGGCGCTCGACGAACTGCTCGCCCGTGTGCTGGGTGAGCGGGACAAGCAGATCGAGAAGGCTGGCCGCAAGGTGCCAGTGCTGGTCAAAATCGCACCCGATGTCGATGAGTTCGGCCTCGATGACATCTGTTCCATCGCCGTGGGCCGGGGCATCGATGGCATGATCGTCTCCAACACGACCCTTGATCGTCCGGATCGGCTCAAATCCAGAAAGCAGATTGACGAAGCCGGTGGTCTGTCCGGTGCGCCTTTGTTCAACAAGGCAACCATCGCTTTGGCCAAAACCCGCGAGCGGGTTGGCAAGGCCATGCCGCTGGTTGGTGTCGGTGGTGTCACCGATGCGGTGACCGCCCTTGAAAAGATCCGCGCCGGGGCCAACCTCGTTCAATTCTATTCCGGCATGGTCTATGGCGGTGCATCCATGCCCGCTGCCATGCTGGTGGAAATGTCGGCCGAACTGAAAGAGCGAGGCATCACCAGCCTTGAGGACATCCGGGGTGAAACCGTCAGTGACTGGGCCTCTCGCCCGATGGATCAATAAAGGCTGGCAAGCAACAAGGCGGGCAGGCGGGGTTGCTGCTGCTCGCTGTTTCTTCTGGGGAACAGGATATCATGACCCTTACCATCTGGCACAATCCACGCTGCTCCAAATCCCGTCAGACACTCGCTCTCGTCGAGGAACAGGGGACCGCTCCAATCATTCGGACCTATCTTGAGGACGCCCCCAGCGCCGATGAGCTGCGCGCCGTGCTTGCCATGCTGGGCATTGAACCACGGGCTCTGATGCGCATCAAGGAAGCACTCTACAAGGAGCTGGAACTGGCAAAGGTGACGGACGGTGACGCGCTCATCGAGGCGATGGCAGCGCATCCAAAGCTGATTGAACGCCCGGTTGTCATCAAGGATGGCAAGGCAGCGCTTGGCCGTCCACCAGAGGCCGTGTTGGCAATCCTCTAGAGCTTTTTGCCCTCAGAAAACTCAGCTTTGCGGGCTTGGGGGACTTGCAGTCGCAAAGCTCCCTTCACGGCAGGAGGGCAACAAGGCCCACAACCCGACGCCTCTTGCCGCCAGAAAAGCCAACAGGGCCAGCCACAGGCCGTGATTGCCAAACAACTCCATCATCCCGAATGCCCCGGCAATGAAGATTGTCGTTGCCACCAGCATCACATTGCGCATGGTGCCTGACCAGGTCGCCCCGATATAGATGCCGTCCATCTGGAAGGCCAGCGTTGCCACAAAGGGGGTCAGCGCAGCCCAAAGCAGATAGTCCCGCGATACAAGCCGGACATCCGGGGCCGTTGTCAGGAAATCGATAAACACATCGCCAGAGAGCCACATCAGGGCGCTCAGGCCCGCGCCTAGCCAGAAGCCCCAGATCAGCGTTAACCGGACTGTCTTGTCAAAGGCCGGCCGATAACGCGCTCCAATGGCCCGTCCCCCCAACTGCTCGGCGGCGATCGCGATGCCATCAAGGAAAAAGCCACCAAACATGAAATAATGCAGCAGCAGTTCATTGGCGGCCAGTGTGGTATCGCCCTGACGGGCACTCAGCGCAGTGAACAGAGTAAAGGTCACCAGCATCACCATCGACCGGATGAAAATATCCCGGTTGAGCGCCATGAAACGCAGGAAAGCGTCTTTGTTGAGCAGCCGTGGCAAAGACACCCGCCAGTCGTCGCGCAACATATAGGCCATCACTCCCAGCCCCATCACAACGGCGGCCACTTCGCCCGCCACGGTGCCGAGTGCAGCCCCGGACACACTCATGCCAAGGCCCAGCACGAACCAGATGGTCAGCAGGATGTTGACGCTATTGAGCAGGATCAGCAGCACCATCCCGGTGCGCGACTTGCCCAAACCGAACAGCCAGCCGAAGATCGCATAATTGGCCAGCGAGAAAGGCATCGCATAAAGCCGGATCAGCAGATAGGTGTGAGCGGCGGCCTTCACCTCATCCGAACCGCCCATGGCGGCCAGTGCCCAAGGGATGAGGAACGGTCCTATCAGGATCACCAGAATGCCGATCAGCACGGCCAGCATCAGCGCACGATAGGCCACCGCACGCTGGGACACCGGGTCCTGTGCTCCAACGGCCTGTGCGGTCAGCCCTGTTGTTCCCATCCGCAAGAAATTGAACGACACCGCAACGATGTCGAACAACAAGGCACCAATTGCGATGCCCCCCATAAGCGCCGCGTCGCCCAACTGACCGATCACCGCCATGTCGACAATCCCCACCAGCGGCACGGTCACCAGCCCAAGGGTCATCGGCACCGCAATGGCAAGCACCATGCGATGAGTGACGTCAAAGGCAAAGCGCGGGTCGTTGGCAGCGTGCGTCATGTTGAATCCGGTCAAAAAGAGGCAAAAAGGGCGGTGGCATACGGGGGAATTGTTCGGGTGAATGAGATGAGACAGGGCAGGCTGGTGTGCGACAGGTTGGCTTTTGGCAAAGCAATGTCAGCCCACCATGGCCAAGCGGCCAAAAAGAGCGCTCATCTGTAACATGGTAAAAGGCCGTATGGGAATATGAAAAAGCATGGCCCCAAAACAAATCGACCGCCATACGGGACCAAGCGTATGGCGGTCGATTTATTTGCGCGGGGACCCTTTTGACCCTGATGGCTCAGAGGGAGAGGGCTTGACGCTTGAGAGGGCTGCCGGACCGGTTGGCTGCGTCTCTCGGTTGACCGCCGGGCTCCTTCCGGTCTCCCGGCAGGTTTCCTGTGCCCCTTGGTCTTTGCTGTTGATCTGACTATCGCTCAGTCCCGCACCAAAGTCATCTTAAACATCGGTAACCTGCCGGTCAGGAAACGGAAAGGAAAGCCCGCGTGATGCGGGGGCAGCGGTCAGCAAAGCGCCTTTAGACGCAAAAAACGGGTTTATTCCGGCTCGTCGCGGCCCATTTTCAGCACCCGCATTATCAGCCAGATCGGAATGACGATCAGGGCGCCAAGCAGGAAATACTCAATCGCCCAATGGACCGCATCAAAGCCCATATAATAAATATGCTCGACCATCGCGACGAGGTGATTGAGCACCTGACGGGGATGTAGATCCAGCGCACTGAGGACGATGCCGACCACCACCGACAGGCCAATCAGGCGCAATATGACCGGGCCGGGTGAGCCGCCGAAAAAACGGGACAGAGTCGAGTTGGTCATGTCAAGTAGCTCCTAATATCGGTCGCACGCAGGGTGAATAAAGTCTTTAAATGAGCCGAAAGCGTGGTCGGGCCGGGTTCATAATGATCCATGTAATCAAGTTGAATGAAGGCTTCAACCTTTCATTAAGAGCAAGGTTAGAACTCTTCTGCGATGACAGTCAATTTCGCTCCCCTGCGGGTGACAGTCAGGCGAATCTCTGTTTCTTGTATCCCACTGTCGAGCCACGAGGCTCATTAATCGAATGAAATTTTCCAAGTCACGCGTTCATATCAGCCGTCGGGGGACAACGTGAATACGCATCGCGAAACAATATTGGAATCATTTTATCACCGCTTGGGGAAAGTCGAGACGTCCGGTCAGGCTCTGCTGGTTTCCGGTCTCATTGCAACCACGTGCAGTCTGGCGTCGAGTGCCGGTGCCTTTTGGGCCTATCGCACGGTGGATACGCCCTTCCTGTCCTTGGCCATTCTCATGATTACTTTGGTGCCATTCTTTTTCATTCTGGCCTCCAGTTTCCTGCTGTTGCGCGGGTTTCAGATCCTTGAGCGGAACAATAAGAAGCTCAGCGAAGAGGTCGAGCGGGACAATCTTACCCGTCTCGCCAACCGCTATGGATTTGTGCGTCACGGTCGCAACATGCTTGTGCAGGCCGGGCTGCAGAAAGCGCCCTTGTCGCTGATCCTGCTTGATGCGGATCACTTCAAGAATATCAATGACAGTCATGGTCATCTGGCTGGCGATCTGGCGTTGCAGCATCTGGCCAAAATCTTGCGCCAGGCATGCCGCGAGAGCGATCTGGTTGCCAGATGGGGAGGTGAGGAATTTGCCATCCTGCTTCGCGCAGCGGATCTGTCTGGTGCCCATGGCTTTGCCGAGCGTCTGCGGGAACGGATCGCCGAATCTCCTTTCTCGTGGAATGGCAAACAGGTGGAACTGACGATGAGTGCGGGTGTGACAGAATGGCAGCATAATGATGACGACTTGCACAATATGATCATTCGGGCCGATGAAGCGCTCTATGTGGCCAAATCGAAAGGGCGCAATCAGGTTCAGGTGTCTCATCAACAGATCGATCAGGTGGAGGGGTTCGAGCTGGATGTGGAATTTTGTGACGCTGCCGCCTGATCCGAAACTCTCTTCTTCTTTGCGGCCGTCATGCATTGTGTGATTTTGCGCCGCCCGGCAACTCCTTCCGTGACAAGCCGGTTTCCTTGACCCATAGTCCGGGGCATGACTCAGTCTGCCAGCACCCCTGCCAGCTCCCATGCCAGCAATGTAGCTCGCCCCGGCACCAACGACCTGACCGACCTGTCAGAAGCAGGACCGGACGGGCTCGCCATGCGCATTGCCATGGGCGAAGAGACCCCACATTTGCCCGAGGTCTTTGCCCATTGGCTTGCGGGTCGTAGCTGGCGGCTGCGCCCGCATCAGGCAGCGATGCTGACAGCGGCGGAAGCATCGCTGCCTACCCTTTTGATTGCCCCCACTGGAGCGGGCAAGACCCTGTCGGGTTTCCTGCCTTCGCTTGTTGATCTGCACCAGTCCGATGAGGACTGGCATGGGCGCCTCCACACCTTGTATATCTCTCCCCTGAAAGCGCTGGCGGTTGATATTGCCCGCAATCTCGAGCAGCCGATTGCCGAAATGCAGCTTGATGTGAGCGTTGAAACCCGCACCGGTGACACCTCCGCCCACAAACGCCAGCGGCAGAAGAGAGTGCCGCCCAATTGCCTTTTGACAACACCGGAGCAATTGGCGCTGCTGCTTGCCTCCCGCGAGGCCGAGACCCTGTTCGCGTCCCTTCAGACCATCATTTTCGACGAGCTGCATGCCTTGGTTACCTCCAAGCGGGGGGAGTTGCTCAGCCTTGGCCTTTCGCGTCTGAGGCAGCTTGCCCCTGACGTGCGCCCGGTGGGCCTGTCGGCGACAGTCTCCAATCCGATCGAGTTGGCCGATTGGCTCGTTCCCCACGCACACGGCCTGCCGACGACAATAGCCCAGATCCTCCGCCTTCAGGGGGGCAGCAAGCCGGATATTTCGGTGTTGGCATCCGAAGAGCGCATTCCATGGGCCGGACACAGTGCCCGCTATGCGCTCCCCGATCTCTATCAGGCCATCAAGGCCCACAAGACAACCCTGTTGTTCGTCAATACCCGCTCGCAGGCCGAATATCTGTTCCAGAGCCTCTGGTCGATCAATGACGACACCCTGCCAATCGCCCTGCATCATGGCTCCCTCGATGCCAGCCAGAGGCGCAAGGTTGAGGCGGCAATGGCCGCGGGCAGCCTTCGGGCTGTGGTTTGCACCTCGACCCTTGATCTCGGCATCGACTGGGGGGACGTCGATCTGGTGATGCATATCGGCGCCCCAAAGGGGGCGAGTCGCCTTGCTCAGCGGATTGGTCGGGCCAACCACCGGCTCGACGAACCATCGCGTGCCATCCTCGTGCCCTCCAATTGTTTCGAACTGCTCGAATGCCGCGCTGCGCTTGACGCCAACTATCTTGGTGATCAGGACACCCCACCGATCCGTCGTGGGGGGCTGGATGTGCTGGCCCAGCACATTCTGGGCCGGGCCTGTGCTGGTCCCTTTGCGGCTGAAGACTTCTACGAGGAAGTGAAGGCTGCCTATCCATACAGAGATTTGCCTTGGGAGCAATTTGAACAAGCCATCGATTTTGTTGCCACTGGTGGCTATGCGATGCGGGCCTATGAGCAATTTGCCAAGCTCAAACCAATGAAAGACAAGGAGACGGGGCGAACCCTTTGGCGCCTGTCCCACCCCTCACGGGCCCAGCAATATCGGCTGAATATCGGCACCATCGTCGAAGAGCCGATGATCAAGGTGCGGCTGACCTCATGGAAAGGCGGCGGCGGTCAGCCCAAACGGCTGGGGCGCGGAGGGCGAACGCTTGGTGAGGTGGAGGAAAGCTTCATCGACGGCCTTTCCCCCGGCGACAGTTTCCTGTTTGCCGGTCAGGTCCTTCGCTTTGAGACCTTGGAGGAAAATTCCGCCTTCGTCACCAAAACCCATCATCGCGAACCCAAGGTGCCGAGCTATTGGGGCGGCAAATTCCCGCTCTCCACTTATCTCGCCTCCCGCGTTCGGGCCATGCTGGCCAATCCCGACAGTTGGGCCAATCTGCCAGAGCAAGTGCGCGACTGGCTGACCCGCCAGCAGGAACAGTCGATCATTCCGGGTGCAGATCAGTTGCTGGTCGAAACCTTCCCCCGCGCGGGCAAATATTATCTCACCCTCTATGCCTTTGAAGGGCGGTTGGCTTTGCAGACGCTGGGTATGCTTCTGACCCGCCGTCTGGAGCGGGCTGGCGCTCGGCCCTTGGGCTTTGTCGCTTCCGACTATGCCCTGATGATCTGGGGGCTGAAAGATCTGGCCAAACTTGAAAGTGCGCTTGGCTGGACTTTTGACCGTTTGTTTGACGAAGACATGCTCGGCGATGATCTGGAAGCCTGGCTGGCTGAAAGCGCCATGCTCAAGCGCAGCTTCCGCACCTGCGCCCTGATTTCGGGCATGATCGAGCGCCGCCATCCGGGCAAAGAAAAATCAGGCCGCCAGATCACCATGTCCTCAGACCTGATCTACAATGTCCTGCGTGAGCATGAGCCGGACCATCTGTTGCTGAAAGCCACATGGGATGATGCTGCCGCAGGTCTGTTGGATATCCAGCGGCTCGGCGATATGCTCAAACGGATCAGGGGACGAATCGTCCATTCCGCCCTTGAGGAACCCTCGCCGCTTTCCATTCCGGTTCTGCTGGAGATTGGCAAGGAGCCGATTTTCGGCGCGGCAGAAGACGATTTGCTGATGGAAGCCGCCGCCCAGTTCGGCCTTGAGACATGATCAGACCCCAACGCACCACAGAAGGATTGTGCCGGTGTTTCAAACCAGTGAGTCCGGGCAGGACAAGCCCAACGCATCCCGGTCCACAGACAAGGAGCTCGACGCACCCGTGAGCCATCGCTTTGCCTTTGCTGGCGAGACATTCCTCGCGCTTCGCTCCGGGGCCTTGCTCCACCCGGACCAAGGCCTGCTGCTGGTGGCTGATTTGCATCTGGAGAAAGGCTCCGCCTTTGCCCGCACCGGCCAGTTTCTACCTCCCTATGACAGCCAGATGACCTTGGCCCTGCTGGAAGCGGATATAGCCGCACACCAGCCGCAAACGGTGATCTGTCTTGGGGATTCATTTCACGACGTGGACGGTCCCAATCGTCTGGATGAGGCGGTAAAAAGCCGTCTGTGCGCCCTGACACAGCGTTTGGCCTGGCACTGGATCACCGGCAATCATGACCCTCACTTGCCCGAGAGCGTTGGTGGCAAGGTCGCCGAAAACGGGATATTGGAAGGTGCCGAAGGCGGGATCTTTCTATGCCACGAACCGGGGGAGGGGAACAGTGAAGTTGAATCGGCAAAGCAAACCCGGCACAGAGCCGAGATATGTGGCCATTTGCACCCCGTGGTCTCCATTCCTTCACGTGGTCGCACCCTCAGGCGCAAGTGCTTTCTGGTCAGTCCCGAGCGGATCGTCATGCCTGCCTATGGAGCCTATACCGGCGGCTTGAATATTCATGAACCGGCCTTGGCCGCGCTGGCCTCACCATCCAGCCGCCTGCTGGT
The DNA here is from genome assembly GCF_005771485.1 of Cohaesibacter sp. CAU 1516. NCBI lineage: Bacteria > Pseudomonadati > Pseudomonadota > Alphaproteobacteria > Hyphomicrobiales > Cohaesibacteraceae > Cohaesibacter > Cohaesibacter sp. CAU 1516. The sequence continues at coordinate 41,263 of NZ_VANT01000007.1, forward strand.
GATCGGGCGGCAAGTCATCACCGAGCATCCTTACGCGGGCATCCGGCGACCAAAACGCTGATGATCAGTTCTAATTCTTGCGGAAGACGACGCCGGCAAACCACCCGGTAAAGACAGCCAGCAGCACGCATAACAGCCCATAGATGAAGCTCTGCTTCTGGGCCAGATTGTAGGTGACCTGCTCAAAGCCTGACTTGGCGACATTCAAGGGCTGGGTCTGGGAATGCAGCAGCGCCCCACCGCGGAACAAATAGACCGTGACATCATAGCGGCCGACTTCCACATTGGCCGGAATGTCCACCGTGCTACGAAACATGGAGTCATTGAGGAACGTGATGGAGGACAGGTCATCGCGATAAAGCCCCTTTTGCCGCTTCAATCGCAGGGCTGCCTCGCGAAACGGATCATAGGTGGAGAACTGACTGCTATCGATCCCGGTTGGTGGCAGCAACAGATAATCGGAGCCAATCTGCAGCTTCGACAAGAGGGCAGGATGGGCGATGTCTTCCAGTTTGCGGTTGGTTGCCATCACATAGAAATTGGGAGCATTGGCATAGGCACGCTTCTTGGTGTTGACCCAGACACCAACCACCCGCTCCTTGCGGCGCGAAACCAGATTCTGATCCCATCCCCGCACAACGATCACCAGATCATAGGGTGCGCCGCGCGACACGGTGTTGGCATCGCGCTCGATCATGCCGAACACCACGATCTGGGATCCGGTAAAGTTCGAGTTGATCCGGATCACCCGGTCCGACATGTCCGAAACAATGCTTTCCGCATGCAGCACATGGCGATTTGATCCCAGAAGAACGAAACAGGCAGCCAGCAAAGTCAGCAGAAAACGGGCCATCACTGCGTCTCCCTGACTTCGATGCTGTATAGTTCCCGAGGCTCGATCACCAGATCGACAGCAAAACGCATACCGACCATCAACACCAACAGGCCCAACAAAGCCCGCAATTGCTCGCCCTTCATCTTCTGCCCGAACTGCGCGCCAAATTGTGCACCGATCGTGCCGCCGACCATCAGGATCAGTGCCAGCACGATGTCGACCGACTGGGTCGTGGTCGCATGCAGGATCGTCGCCACGGCCATTGTCACCAAAATCTGGAACAAGGATGTGCCGATCACCACCGCCGTTGGCACATGCAGCAGATAGATCAGCGCCGGGACCAGCATGAAACCGCCACCAATGCCGAGCACCGTACCCAGAAAACCGATGGTGCCGCCAATCGCCAATACAGGCAACACGCTGATATAGAGCTTCGATTTCTTGAAGCGCATCTTGAAGGGGAGGCGGTGGATCCAGTTATGTTGACCCGGTTTACGCATCGTAACCGGCCCGTTACGGCGGCTGCGAACGATCGAGCGCACGCTTTCCATCACCATCAGGGACCCGATCGCCCCCAAAAAGGTGACGTAAGAGACGGAAATGATCAGATCGAGCTGGCCAAGGGTTCTGAGGATGGCGAAGACCTCCACGCCGATGAAGGACCCTATGATACCGGCACTGAACAGCACGCAGCCGAGCTTTAAATCGAGATTGCCCGTGCGCAGATAGGCCAGCGATCCCGTCGTCGAGGAGGCCGTAATCTGCGCGGTCACCGAGGCAACGGCCACTGCGGGCGGAATGCCATAGAAGATCAACAAAGGCGTGAGGAGAAAACCGCCACCAACACCGAAAATGCCAGACAGAAAGCCCACCGTGCCACCCATCGCAAGAATGACAAAGATGTTTACGGGCAGTTCTGCGATGGGGAGATAGAGCTCCACGCGCTCACTCCTGTCACGGGATGTGCCTCGATGGCGGTTTCAAACAGGGTGTGAACCAAGCCCCCATTCGAGACACTTGGTCGCACTGCGATCAATGATAGCGACAAGCTGCCAATAATCGCAAGACAGACCTTCAATCCGGCGAATAAAGGTTCGAAATCGGGCCAGAAAACCTGTCGCATCCATCCCATATCGCGGGGCAGAAAGTCAACGAAACATAGCGCATTTCGATGCAAAAATCCGAAATGACACAAGCGGATCACAACTCTCTCAACCAGCCGTTGGATAAGTAAAGCCCAAGCCGCCAACAGTGCCCCCATATTGGGCATCCTGAGGCAGCCTTGCCTTTGACGTCTTGAAGGCGGATCGACCGTTTTTCGTTCTACAACACACGCAAGACCGAAACAAAGTGGGTTGGGACCCACCGCGGCGATGGTCTCAGCTCATGCTTGAATTTGATCGGTCTCGTCTTGCTTTAGATGATACGCATGGACAGAGCTTCAATCAATGCCTTGTCAACTTTGCCCGTCACCGGCATGCCAGCAACTTCCTGGAAGTTGCGGATGGCCGTCCGGGTCATCGGCCCCATCTGTCCATCAGCGGGCCCTGCATTATAGCCAAGCGCGCCGAGCATCGACTGTGTCTTGGCAATCGTCGCCTGATTGACAACAAAGCCTTGCGGACCGCTCTGCATACCAGTCACCACCGCCGGAGCCTTGTTTCTCCAGGCATCGGGAATGGAGGCCAGTTTGTTGGCAGATGGTTTGGCCACTTTCGGCACCCACGTTTCAACCAGCGTTTTTGCGGCTTTCTGCTGGGTCGGGTTGAGCACAGCAAAGACCTCGTCGCGTTTCGCGTTTGCTCCTTGGTCGCCATTTTGGGCGGCAATGGCAAACCACTTGTAGCTCTGCAGCAAATCCTGCTTCATCCCCATGCCACGGGCATAGAGAATGGCCAGATTATACTGGCTGTCCTTGAGCCCGTGATCAGCCGCAGCGATGAACCATTTGGAGGCCTGATTGAAGTCCGGCTTGCCCAGTCCACCTTCTGCATAGAGCACGGCGAGATTGTGCATAGCCTTGACATTGCCTGCTTCCGCAGCGCGTTGATACCAAAGGCGGGCGACCTGATAGTCGCGTTTCACGCCCTTGCCCTTCTCATAAAGATTGGCGAGGCTGTATTGGGCCTGCGGCATTGACTGGGCGGCGGCTTTCTCGAACCATGTGGCCGCTTCCTGCAAATCGGCGCTCACCCCTTCGCCAAGGGTTAACCGTCGGCCCATCTCGAACTGGGCGAGCGCATCCCCGCCCTTTGCTGCCGTCAGCAAAGGCGAAGTGGAAATGCCCGGTGCCAGTATTTTGTTCATATCGACCGCTGCCTGAATCGATGACAAGGCCGGGTCGACCTCATCGTCACCCGCAGCAGTCGGTGCATCTGCCGGTTTCGGTGGCATCGGTTGGGTGGCTGCATCGGCTTGCAACGCACTAACATCCGCAGCCACCTTGCTCGGGATCGAGCTGGTTGGGGTCAGATCGACACCATCCGCTTCACCGGGCACGATACCGGGCACCTGCCCGCTTTGCTGCGGCATGAAGGTGGCTATGCCTTCCGATGCGGCTGTGGTCGGCTTTTGCGGCAAGCGCGGCCCTGCCAACGAGGCTTCCACTCCGGACGGTTGCGAGAAGGTTATGGCGCGGCTCGCATCCTCCCCTTTCATCGGAGGCATCACATTGCCCGATGCAGGGGCGAGACTGGATTGCGGTCCCGGAGCCTGCGGTTCTGCCTCTGTATCTGAAGCAGGGGCTTGATCCAGAGACGTAGGGGAGGCCTCCTGTTCGGCAGTCAGTTTGTTGAACAGGCCATGCAGGCTGGAATTCGGATTTTGAACCAGCTGCAGCGTCGTGATGGCCAGCAGAATTGCCGCTGCTGCCATCAGCAACGGGCGGCTGTGGCGCGACACCGCAGAACCGATTTTGCCCAACAGGCTGGTGCGGATTTCGTCATCCTCCAGCATGTCTGCAACAAGCGCGGCATTGGGGTCGCTATTCAGCTTCTCGGCAATCGCATCAGGATCGAGATTTTTCAGTTGTTTGGCATTGCGTGTGGCCTCGGCCATCGCGGCACGACGGTCCTTCCGATTTTGACCGTCCTTGCCTCTGGCCGTATCCTGACCATCTTTCATGCCACGCGCGGCGAGCATGTCTGCAGCGCTTGAAGCCTGCGTTTCTGCTTTGCCCTTCTTGCTGCCTTTGAACCGGGAGAGGAAGCCTTGCTTTTCGCTGTCTTCTTTCTCCACCCGTTCGCTTTCCTGCGCAGCGGCCTGAGCGGCTCGGCGAGCGGCGGCAATGAAATCGGCTTTCGAGGTGCCACCACTGGTCTCGCTGCGGGCTGGGCCTTGTGCGTTGCCATCAACAATCTGAGCGGTGCGGCGCTGGGTCTCTGGGCTCTGCTCAGGCTCTGCTTTCAATGCCACATTGCCCTGAACCGTGGGGCGTGCCTGTGGCTGCATCTGGCCCGGTGCGCGAGCTTGTGGTTGGCTGGCATTGGCGGCAGATGCACTGACAGCGCGACCGGAAATCGAAATACGTGGCTGCCGATCGCCCGCATCTTGAGACTGGGCTTCAACGGCCTGTCCCGAAGAGCGGCCCTGCGATGGTGCCGGGCTGGAAACTGTCGGCGCTGCACCCGAACGTGGCGTGCGCTGAGGTCTGTTGGCAAGCAGGTCGGCGGCGCTCATCTGTTGCGCATTCTCGATCACCTGCGGTTCAGTATCTCGGGCAGAGGACGCATCGGCAGGTTTTGAAGATTTCTTGCCGCGCCGCAACAGGCGGCTAAGGCCACGCGGTTCATCGTCCGCGTTGCTTTCAACAGACATGCCCTTGGCAGAAGCGGCAGGGTGGGCAGAAGCGGCAGGGTGGGTCTCACTCGAGCGGACTTCCTCTTCCAACACGCTCAACCGATCAGCAATGCCTTTGAGCATGCCGCTGACACTGGTCAGGCTTTCCTTGGTGCTGGATTCGTTGCTCTCGGCCAGACGGCGCAGGCCGCTTAGGTCATCTTTGAGCCCATCCATGATGGCCTCAAGCGCATTATCCATTGGACCGGCGGACAGAGGACCAATTTTCTGCAAAGCTTTGACCGCAGCGGCTTCCGCCATCTTGGCTTCATTCATTGGCGCTTTCGGGGCAGCCGAAGCCAGTTGCTGGATATCCTTGCCGATCCGGTCGACCGCGTCAAAGCGGGTCTGCGATTTGGCGAACTGATCAGCAAGACTGTCAAGGCGGCTGGTCAGGCTCTCGAAGAACTGCTGATCGCCACCGGTTTTGTTCTGCGAGGCGTCATCGAGCCGGTCGGCAAGATCTGCAATCATGCCTTCCAGCCGTGACAGGCCTTCCATATCCGTTGGTTCGGACTGGACCGGACGGGCTCTCAGAGCCGCTTCCTGCGCTTCCATGCGATCAGCCAGTCGCGACAGGCCGGTTTCGATCCCGGACAGGTCCGTGCTGCCCATCCTCTGGGCGAGCAGATCGTCAATGCGTGCGAGGGTGCGCTCTACATGATCAAAGCGTTGCTCTGCAGCACCAAGGCCAGTATTGGCCATGTTGGCATGCAGCCGCTCGTCAAGATCGCCAATCCGGGTTGCCAATTGCTCAAGCGCCGAACGCTGGGCAGTCGGATCCTGCCTGTCGATCATCGTGACAAGGCTTTCCATCTGACGGGCCAGAACTTCGATTGGCTCGGTCACACCGCTTTGATCCTGATTGCTTTCCAGCCGGTCGGCAAGGGCTGAAAACTGATCTTCCAACCGCATCAGTCGTTCGCTGGGGTCCAACCGCTCGATCTGATCCTGCAGACCGGCAAGGCGATTGCCCAATTGCTGCGACAATGCATCAACCGGCGCTGTGCTTACGCTATGGCGAACGCTGTCTTCCAGTCGACCCAACCGGTCGACAATCATCCCCATTTGACCGGACATGTCGGTGATGTGCTGCATCCGCGGTGAAGTGGATAGCAGGTCTCGCAACTGATCCAGCTGACCGGACAGGCGCTCGAAATCTTTGAAATGATCCGCCACAGGCAGATTGTCGAGTTTACTCAGGATACGTTCGAAATGGGCATCCAGAGCAGGATCCTGCGCCGGACGATCCAGAAGAGCCCGGATGTCGTGAATGGCGTCGATCAGCATCGGATCATGATGGGTCTGGGTCACCATTTCAGACAGGGCTTCAATGCGCCCTGACATGGCAGCAATCTCGGTCAGCAATCGTTCTGACACACCGTCATAATTGGCGCGATCAAGGAGATCCCGTAGAGCGGCGACGTCCTCGCGCAGACAGTTGATCTTGTCGTCCTGATGCTGCAGCTGGGTGGCATTGCCCTCCACCTTCGGTGCCATGGTCTCAACCCGCTCCATAATTTGCCGCAGGGCTTGATCAACACCGGTATTGGCAACTGGGTTGGTTACAGGCCGTGGCGCAACGGACGCGTCCTGTGCAGGAGACATCGGGCGCTCTTGGCGCGGCCGCATGCTCCGCGGCATCGCAGGCATGGCTTTGCTTTTGTTCCGTCCAAGGGCCTGATCGACGCGCTGCAATTGTGCTTCGATCCGGTCGAGGGCCCCGCGATAGTTGGCCTCACGGTTGTGATCATGTCCGGCTTCAGGGCGGGGGCGGTTGGTTCGGGTGCGTTGGTAGTTGGAATATGGTGCCGGATCAGTCTCAACGCCTGCACCGGACAGAGCCTGCAACTGCGTCTCCATGTCACGGATCATTGCCAACAACTCGGCATTCTGCCCTGAAGGTTGGTCACCCTGTGGTTGGGTGGAATCATAGCGGGCTTGGCTGCCCCGTCGGCGTCTGCGGGACGAGGCACGCAAGCCCTCTATGAATTCACCTACTTCGCGATCCGTATGGAAAGATTCATCTCTCATGATGCAGACTCAACTGGTTGTCGGTTCGGCCACCCGGACATGGATTTAGGACGGCATAACTAACCCGTCACCGACGGAATTCCTCATGAGCACTTTCCGAATTTAGGGTAAAGAAGCCGTTAATGGGAAACGCGAATTGCGAAAATTACCTATTCTGTTAACCCTTTGCTCACCATAAATCTGGCGACTTCTACGCAATTTCCGGTATATGAAATGCCCGAAAATACAGGCCTTGCGGGTGCAGCATGCCGCCCTCACCTCCCTTGGGGGCGGGCAGGGTGGAAAGGCGACCGGGTCGCAATGCAGCGATCCCGCATTTGGTACACAAAATCCAACCTGTCGCATTGACAGCGACCGCGAACGGTGGTTTACCATTAGGTAAACTGGCGAGATTTTGTATCGTCACAAAGATGCGATTTCAGCGAGGGAGTTTAGGGTCGTGAATGAAGAACAACAAACCATGCGTGCGCCGGATGAAGGCAAGGATGTCCTGACCGCCTCGACCAACGACACCGGCCCGCTCTCCTACACCATTGGCGACCTCGCCAAGGAATTCGGTGTCACCTTGCGCACCTTGCGCTTTTATGAAGACAAGAATTTGCTCAATCCACGCCGCGAGGGCATGTCGCGGATCTATTCTCGCCGTGACCGTGCCCGTCTGAAGCTGGTCCTGATGGGTAAGAAGGTCGGTTTCTCCCTGACTGAAATCAAGGATATGCTCGATCTGTATGATCTGCGGGACGGGCAAGTGACGCAACTGCGCGTGGCTCTGGACCGCTTCACCCAGCAAATCAACGTGCTGCGTCAGCAACGCGAGGATGTCGATCAGGCCATCGCCGATCTCGAACGCACCGTTGCCGTGGTCTCCGGCATGCTGCGGGAGAAAGAAAAGAGCGAAGCCTGACAAGCGGCGGTGACATGGTCCGAATGCAAGGGTGATTTGCTTTCAAGGCGTGCCGAAGGTCGGTGCGCCTTTTCGCTTTTTGGCCAGGAAAGAAGGTTTGTTTGCAGCGGATCTTGGCGTGATCCGGGTTTTTCCAGAGAAGACAGGTGTGGTTGCCTTTTGCACCTTTGGGCTGCAAGGTCAACGCTCCCCTACGTCATTTGGCGACAGTCGCACAGATGTGACTTGTCGCGGGCAGACTTTGGTCGGTGAGCGTGCTTTCTGCCCTTGAATAGAGGCAGGCTTCGCGTTATATCTAGCCTAACGCTTACGCGAACGTAAGGTTGATCCAATCGGAGGAAAATGCTCCCGGATCAACGAGGGAATCGATCTGAAACCGCCACATGGGCTACCAATAGGGGGCACCTATGACGGCCTGTCGCTGTAAATTGGCGCGGATCAAATGAGGGAGACACACCATGCCAAATCTGACCATCCCGGTGGAAGAAAGCCTTTTCCTGCTGAAAGACGTTTTCGGCCTTGAGGCGCTCAACACTTTGCCCGGCTATGAAGAAGCGACCGAGGATCTGGTGGAAGCCATCCTCAATGAAGGTGGCAAATTCGCCTCCGAAGTGCTTCAGCCGCTCAATATGTCCGGCGATGTCGAGGGCTGTCAGTTGCATGAAGACGGGCGCGTCACCACGCCGACCGGCTTTAAGGCAGCATGGGATCAGTTTGTCGAAGGCGGCTGGATGGGGCTGTCTGCCGACCCGGATTATGGCGGGCAGGGTCTGCCAACCACCCTCAATGTGATCATCAACGAGTATCTTGGCACCGCCAATCTGTCCTTCTCCATGTATCCGGGCCTCACCCAAGGGGCCTATGCGGCAATGGATGTCCATGCCAGCGACGAGATCAAGCAGCGCTTCCTGCCCAAAATGGTCGAAGGCAAATGGACCGGCACCATGAACCTGACCGAGCCCCATTGCGGCACCGATCTGGGCCTGCTGCGCACCAAGGCGGTGCCGCAGGATGATGGCAGCTACAAGATTTCCGGCACCAAGATCTTCATTTCCGCCGGCGACCATGACCTGTCGGAAAATGTCATCCATCTGGTCCTCGCCCGCATCGAAGGCGCACCCGCTGGCACCAAGGGCATCTCGCTGTTTGTCGTGCCGAAATTTGTGCCCGATGCCGACAACAATCCCGGCGACGCCAACCATGTCTCGGTCGGCAAGATCGAAGAGAAAATGGGCATCCATGCCAACTCCACCTGCGTGATGAATTTTGACGGCTCGCAGGGCTGGCTTGTCGGTGAGGAAAATAAAGGCCTCAAGGCGATGTTCGTGATGATGAATGAAGCCCGCCTCGGCGTGGCCATTCAGGGCCTGACCCAATCGGAGGCCGCCTATCAGCATGCCCGCGACTATGCCAAAGATCGCCTGCAGGGTCGCGCTCTGACCGGCACCAAAAATCCTGACGGCCCAGCCGATCCGCTGATCGTCCATCCTGACATTCGCCGGATGTTGCTGACCATGCGCAGCTTCAACGAAGCCGCCCGTGCCTTCTGCCTTTATGCATCGATCCAGTCTGACATCGCTCACAAGCATCCGGACGAGAAAGTCCGCCAGATTGCCGATGATCGCCTCAGCCTGTTGACGCCGGTCCTCAAGGGCTACCTCACCGATATGGGCTTTGAAAATGCCGTGCTCGGCCAGCAGGTCTTTGGTGGCCATGGTTTCATCGAGGAAACCGGCGCGTCCCAGTTTGTTCGCGATGCCCGCATCACCATGATCTATGAGGGGGCCAATGGCATTCAGGCGCTCGACCTCGTTGGCCGCAAGCTGATGGCCAATGGCGGACGTGGCATCATGGCTTTGTTCCAGGAGCTGGGCGCCTATGTTGAGAAGCATGCCAGCGACGAAGCCATGGCACCCTTCGTGCTGCCGCTGAAAGCCGGGGCCGAGGATCTGCAGAAAGCCACCATGTGGTTCGGCAACAATGCCCTTGGCAACCCGGATCATGCGGGCGCTGGCTCGGTGGATTATATGCACCTGTTTGGCACGGTGATGCTCGGCTATATGTGGAGCCAGATCGTTGAAGTTGCGCTCAAAAATACCGATGAGAGCCGCAAGAGCTTCTTTGACACCAAGCTGGCTTTGGCCAAGTTCTATATGGAACGCACCATGCCAACCACCGCCATGCGCCGCGACCGCATCATGGTTGGGGCCGACAGCGTGATGGCGCTGCCTGCGGAAAGCTTCTAAGATCAAACAAACACCATGACCTGCCGCCTTTGGCTTGACACCAAGGCGGCAGGAAATCGTTTTGAACAAAGAGAGGGAAGGGGCCTTAACGGGCCGGGAGCCTTCCCCCGGGGAGACAATTCATGGCAGACGCTTTTATCTATGATCATGTGCGCACGCCACGCGGGCGTGGCAAGGCCGACGGGGCTTTGCATGAAGTACCGGCAGTGCAGCTGGCCGCCAGCACCTTGAAAGCCCTTCGTGATCGCAATGGGCTCGATACCAAGCTGGTGGACGACATCATTCTGGGCTGCGTTGATCCGATTGGCGAGGCAGGTGGTGTCATTCCGCGCGCGGCCGCCTTTGCCGCCAATTATGACCAGTCCGTACCGGGCATGCAGATCAACCGCTTCTGCGCCTCTGGCCTTGATGCCATCAACATGGCCGCCAGTCAGGTGATGGCAGGCGCCCACGATATGACCATCGGTGGCGGTGTTGAATCCATGTCGCGTCTTGGGCTTGGCTCATCGGGCGGTGCATGGTTCATGGATCCCGGCGTCAACGTGCCGTCCTATTTTATGCCGCAAGGGGTCTCCGCCGACCTGATCGCCACCAAATATGGCTTCAGCCGCGAACAGGCCGATGCTTTGTCCGTGGAAAGCCAGAAGCGTGCGGCCCATGCTTGGGACAATGGCTATTTCGACAATGCCGTCGTGCCGGTGACCGACATCAATGGTGCGTTGATCCTTGACAAGGACGAGCATATGCGCCCCGGCACCTCTACCGAGGACCTCGCCAAGCTCAATCCATCCTTCGGCATGATCGGCGAAATGGGTGGCTTCAATGCGGTGGCGATGGAGCGCTATCCGGACATTGAGGCGCTCAACCATATCCATCATGCGGGCAACTCGTCCGGCATCGTCGATGGGGCCGCTGCCATCCTGATTGGCAATGAAGAGGCGGGCAAAGCCGCAGGCCTCAAGCCGCGTGCCCGCATCCGCGCCTTTGCCAATATTGGCTCCGAGCCAGCCCTGATGCTGACCGGCCCGACCGATGTCACCGACAAGGTTCTCAAACGCGCTGGCATGTCCTTCTCCGACATCGATCTGATCGAGGTCAACGAAGCCTTCGCCTCGGTGGTGTTGCGCTTCATGCAGTATTTTCAGGCCGATCCTGCCACGGTCAACGTCAATGGCGGTGCGATTGCCATGGGGCACCCTTTAGGGGCGACTGGCGCGATGATTATGGGCACCGTGCTCGATGAGCTTGAACGCCGTGATCAGAATATTGCGCTCGTGACCCTGTGCATCGGCGCAGGCATGGGCACCGCGACCATCATTGAGCGCGTATAAGGGAGGCCAGAGACATGTCTGACTATATCAATTTTAAAACCGACATTGACGCCGACGGCATCGCGCTCCTGACTTGGGACATGCCCGACCGCTCGATGAATGTCTTCACCGGAGAGGTGATCCTTGAGCTTGACAAGGTGATTGACGACATGACCGCCAATGAGGCGGTGAAAGCGGTCGTTGTCACCTCTGGCAAGAGCCAATTTTCCGGTGGTGCCGATCTCACCATGCTGCAGGGGCTGCTGGGCCAATATCAAAAGGCCATTGCTGAAAAAGGCCAGACCGCAGCGGCAACCGAATTGTTCGAGGAAAGCCGCCGCCTGACCTTGACCTTCCGCAAGCTCGAAACCTCCGGCAAGCCTTGGGTTGCCGCCTTGAATGGCACCGCTGCGGGCGGCGCCTGCGAGTTGGCACTGGCCTGTCATGGCCGCGTGATGGTCGACAAGGACAGCGCCAAGATCGGCCTGCCAGAGGTCAAGGTTGGCCTCTTCCCCGGCGCCGGTGGCACCACCCGCATTCTGCGCATGATGGACACGCAGCAAGGCCTGCAATTCCTGATGAAAGGCTCCATGTTGGCCCCGAAACGGGCGCTGGCTTCACGGATCATCGACAAGGTAGTGCCGGCGGAAGAGCTGATCGAAGCCGCCAAGCAAATGATCCGCGATGGCCTCAAAGCCGTCAAACCTTGGGATCAAAAGGGCTTCAAGCTGCCATCGGGTCGGGTTTACAGCCCTGCCGGTTTTCAGGTCTGGCCTGCGGTGGGCGCGATCTATCGCCGCGAGACCCACGACAATTACCCCGCCATCCGCTACATGGTCCGCGCAGCCTATGAAGGCCTGTTGATGGATATGGATACGGCGCTGAAAATCGAGAGCCGCTATTTCGCCAAGACCGTCGCCACCCCGGAAGCGGCCAATATGATCCGCTCCCTGTTCCTCAATATGCAGGAGTTGGGCAAAGGGGCCCGTCGTCCCGCTGGCGTGCCAAAGTCCGAGCTGAAAAAGGTTGCCGTCATCGGCGCTGGCTTCATGGGCGCAGGCATCGCGCATGTCTCGGCCAAGGCCGGGCTGGACGTGGTGCTGGTGGATCGTGACCAAGACAGCGCCGACAAGGGCAAGGGTCATATCGAAGAGACCCTGACCAAGGCCCTGAAAAAGGGCCGCACCACGCAGGAGAAGATCGACGCGATCCTCACTCGTGTCACCCCGACCGACGATTATGCCCAGCTTGCAGATTGCGATCTGGTGATCGAAGCGGTGTTTGAAGATCCGGAGCTGAAAGCCTCGATTTTCCAGAAAATCGAAGCGGTCGTTGGGGCAGGTTGCACCATTGCCTCCAACACCTCCACCCTGCCGATCACCGGGCTGGCCAAGGCCGTCTCCAATCCGGCAGGCTTCATCGGCATCCATTTCTTCTCGCCGGTCGACAAGATGATGCTGGTCGAAGTGATCAAGGGCAAGGAAACCGGCGATGAAGCCATCGCCAAGGCGCTCGATTTCGTTTCCTTGATCAAGAAGACCCCGATCCTCGTCAATGATGGTCGTGGCTTCTTTGCCAACCGCTCGGTGCTGGCCTATGTCCGCGAAGGGCACTTAATGCTGACCGAAGGGGTGCCGGCGGCAATGGTAGAAAATCTCGCCAAACAGGCGGGCATGCCGGTCGGTCCTTTGTCTTTGAATGACGAGGTGGCTTTGGAACTGGCCTGGAACATCCTCCAGACCACCAAAAAGCAATTGGGCGAAGGTTCAGTCGATCCGGACCAGGAAGCTTTGCTCAAAAAGCTGGTGGTGGATGAGGGCCGTCTTGGTCGCAAAAACGGCAAGGGCTTCTATGATTATGAAGGCCGCAACAAACGCCTCTGGCCGGGCCTCAAAGACCTCGCGCCACAGCTGGATGCCGACAGCATCGACCATGCCGAGATCAAGGATCGCCTGCTGGTCGCCCAAGCGGTGGAAGCGGTGCGGGTGTTTGAAGATGGCGTGCTGGAAGATGTCCGCGAGGCTGATGTCGGCTCGATCCTCGGCTTCGGCTTTGCCCCCTTCACCGGCGGTGTCTTCTCCTATATCGACACGATGGGCACGCCTGCCTTCCTTGCCAAATGCAAGGCGTTGGAAGCCAAATTCGGTGACCGCTTCAAAGCACCGAGCTTGCTTGAGGACATGGCCGCCAACAAGGACCTTTTCTATGTCCGCTTCAACCCGGAAAGCAAGGTCGCCGCTGAATAAGCAGATTGGATGAGCAAATCAAAGGGCCGGGAGCAGATGCGTCCCGGCCTTTTTGTTTTTGGCTTGAAGCTGTAGGCGAGGCTCACCCCGCCATCATTTTCCAAAGGCCAAGGGCCGACAGGGTGACCGAATCCGGGATTTCGCCCGACTTGATCATGGCCAGCACTTCCTCAAAGGTGAAGGCGGCGGTTTCCATGCCCGCTTCGGTCTCCTCCCGGTTCACAACCCCTTCGCTCAAGCCACGGGCGACGAACAAATGGCAGGTCTGATTGAGAAAGCCATAGGAATTGTAGAACTGGCCGAGCTTTTCCCATTCCGTCGCCCGATAGCCGGTTTCCTCTTCTAGCTCGCCTACTGCCAGGGCAAAGGGATCAACATCGGGGCTGTCTTCCCATGCCCCCTGCGGCACTTCCCAATAGCGCCCGCCGACGGGATAGCGATATTGCTGCACCAGCTGGATTCGCCCATCATCATGAATGGGAATGATGGCGGCAAAGTCGGGCTTGTCGACGACGCTGTAAATGCCCTCAAAGCCACCGGAAAAGCGCACCTCATCCTCGCGTAGAGACATCCAGCGATTTTCATAGACCAGTTTTGAGGAAAGCTGTTTGATCGTCATGGCGCGAGATCCTTTCAGAGCTGGGCACCCGTCCCGGCAAGTGCCCTCGAATGGCAAATGTCTGCATGCTGCGACCATTCCCCACGATTGTGTCTTCTTTTGCAGCAATCGAGAATATCTATGCTGTTTGCTGGAAAATAATAAATAAAATATTGATTTAATTGGATTTATTAGAGAATGGCCATGTCTGGCCTTGTGGATGAATCGCCGCTTCACGACATCGTGCATGGAATAATCAGCGGCACCAAAATTTAATTTAGACTAATCGGTAAAAATTAATGTAAGGTCCGGAAATCGACTACGTGTTTTCTGGATCAACCCTTGGACAAACAAGATGACTGACATCAAGACCGGTGCATCGGTGGACTATTATTTCACCACCATCTCCTCCTTTGCCTATATCGGCCATCAGGCCTTTCTGGACATGGCCTCACGGCTTCAACTCAATGTCACTTATCGGCCGATCCAGCTTGGCAAGGTCTTCGCAGCCTCCGGCGGTCTTGCCCTTGGCGACCGCAATCCGGCCCGCAACCGCAATCGGATGCTGGAATTGCAGCGCTGGCGCGCCCACCACGGCCTTGAGATGAACCTGCAGCCGAAATACTTCCCCACAAATCCCGCTTTGGCCGACTCTGCTGTCATTGCGCTTCTTGAAGAGGGACGCGATCCCGCTGCCTTGATGACTGCCATCATGCGCAAGGTCTGGCTGGAAGAGGCCAACATTGCAGAACGGGACGTAGTCGCCGCTTGTTTGAGCGCGGTTGGTGAAGATGCTGACGCGGTGTTGCAAAAGGCTGAAAGCGACACGGTCGCCGCCATTTATGAAGCCAACACCGAACGCGGCATTGCGCACGACATTATCGGATCCCCCTGTGTGGTCTATCAGGATGAACCCTTCTGGGGACAGGATCGCTTTCATCTGGTTGAGGAAGCCATTCAGTCCGGTCGCCCGGCTTTCTCCAGCACGCCCTAGTCCACCATCACATCGAAAATCAGCAGATGGACGGTGCGTTTCCCCATAACGCGATCAGGGCTTGGTAGCAGGTCAGCTTTCGAGCTGGCCTGTTTTTGTGTCCAAATGCCAGTGGCCGCCAACAAAACGGGTTTGGTTTTCTGCAATTTTCAAGAGTATTAACACTTCTTTTCGCTTGGATAGGAAGACTTTAAGTATTCCTCGTAAGACTTCTTAAGGTTTATTGGATAAACTAGATCA
Organism: Cohaesibacter sp. CAU 1516; assembly: GCF_005771485.1. Lineage (NCBI taxonomy): Bacteria > Pseudomonadati > Pseudomonadota > Alphaproteobacteria > Hyphomicrobiales > Cohaesibacteraceae > Cohaesibacter > Cohaesibacter sp. CAU 1516. The sequence continues at coordinate 56,507 of NZ_VANT01000007.1, forward strand.
ATTATAAGATGCTGTTGTGAATTCAGCCGGGAGTGGAGTAGGCCATGGGGGCGCAAATCAGTCAGACATTGGAATCGCTAGCGCGGGAAACCGATCCCGAAGCGCGTTCCTTGCTGGTCCGCAAGGTGACTGCGGAATATGTCCGCCGCATCAGCCACACACCGACCCATCTCGAACGCAATCTGTTTTCCGCCTTGGTGATGGATCTCTATGACCATATCAGTCTTTCCGTCAGGCGAGATATCATTACCTTGCTGGCACAGACCGCCTATATCACAACGGAACTGGCTGAGAAGCTATCGCAGGAAGCTGACGAGCATGTGATTCCCTTGTTCGAACATTCGCCATTGCTCAGCGTCGAGAAGCTGATTGCAGCCTCCCGTCAGCGCAACGAAGAGGTTTTGAAGGCCATTGCCCGGCGCACTGAAGTGCCGGAATGCCTTGTGGATGCACTCATGGCCCGTGCCTTTGTCGGGGTGGTCGAGGAGTTGGTGCGCAATATCGGAGCTGACTTCTCCCAACAAGCCATGACCTTCTGTTCGATTGTTGGCCAATCCTCGCCACGATTGCAGGCACTGATCGCGGAACGCTGTCTGAAGGACCAGACATTTCATGATAGCATTCTGCACAGTCTTGCCGATGGCTGCCCCTTCGTTCCCATGTCGATTGTCAAGGCAAGCGAGGAAGGCTCCCTTGATGAGGTGGCCTTTGGGGTGGGCGGCAAAGCCAAAATGAAACCGGCCAATGATCTCTCAGACGGCCCGGTCAATCGCGAAGAAGCGACCCTGCAGATCAATCTTGGTGAACTCACCTATGACGAGCTGCTGCAGGCCCTGTTACGGGCTGAGCGCAAGGATGACATTCTCTGGCTGCTCAGCGACCGCCCGGGTCTGTCGACCAAGGCCATGGAACATCTGCTGTCCACCGAAGGCAACCGGACCTTGCTGCGCATTCTCGTTGAGCAGGATGTCAGCATGAAGACCTTCGAGGCGCTGATGAAATGGCGTGTTGAGCATTTCAGGTTTCTCCAGCGCAATGTCTATCGCGAGGTAGAACAGTTCCGCCAGGGGCTGCGCCAGAAACATTCTGCCTAGGCACTGGGACAGGCCCGCGGTCTGTTCCGTCTCCTTTATCCGCTCATTTCCCTTTGCATGCCCGGAAGTGATTAGTCGAGAGCCTTGGCTCTGATGCGTGGAATCTGTTAGATTGACCCTCTGGCAACCCGACGGGTGCGACCGCAGAGAGGACCAAGCCATGATCAGTGCGAAGAGGCGAACTCCACCGCATTTCGAACGACCAGCCATGTTGTTGGTGGCCGGATTGCTGGTATCTGGAATGACGTTGCCAACGGCTGCTCAAACTGCAAGCCCATCGGGTGGAGCCAAACCGTCTCTGTCACAAAGCCAGCAGGAGGAACAGGATTGGCGCGAGCCGCTGCTGGCAGAATTGGCACGACTGGCGACAGCCTTGGAGCAGGAGCAGAAATTCAATCAGCTACTCCGGAATCGCCTCGACATTCTTGATCATCGGATTGACCTGCTGGAAGAGCAAAATAGTGCCCTCTCAGACCAGCTCGGTGCCATGGAAGAAGCCACGCGGTCCGGCGGGGCCGCACAAACCCAGCCAAGCGACACATCAAAGGACAAGGGGCCAACCGCCTCTGGCCCGATGGAGCTGGGCAAGAGCAAACAAACCGACCAGAATCCACCATCGGGCGGAGACGCACAGGCCAAGGATCCGGTCCAGAAACAGCCCCCCAAGGCGGACAAAGACGATGAGAGTGGCCTGCCTGACAATTTCGAGCAGTTTCTCGATATGGGCGAAGCCATGATGCGCCGTTTCTTCGGGGTGGTGAAGGAGTTCCGCAAGGAGTTTGACGAAAACCGCGTCTAGGGTCTTGATCCCTGAAGCTCTGATCAGCTTGCGCCAAGCATCGCTGTGACCTTCGCACGGGTGAAGTCCGGCAAGGGTTCGGACTTGCGTGTGGTGTGATTGAGAAGCATCACCGCAGCCTCCAGGATCGCCAGATGGGCACCGTCCCGCATGTCGAAAAAGTCATAACGCTTGGTCAATGCGCGGGCCTGAAGGCCCGTATAGCCCAATTGCATTTGATAGGCTGTTCCCACTTTCATGGGGCTGAGAATATGCAGCCGCATTTCTACCGCCACGCGCCCAAATCCTTGCGATTCCAGCCATTTGACATTCAGACCGACCCGCTCCCAAGCATGAGAGGCCGCATCGGACACCGCTGAGATATAGGCCTGATCCCGTGCCAGCATGTCACCATCACAAAGCCCCGGATGCAAGATGCCGCGGGCAATGATAAGGCCATCCTCTTGTGGCGGTTGTCTGGGGGTGAGATCGGCAGGATCCTTCAAACCACGCGGCATCACCGCCGTGTTGGCCTCATCACAAAGGGCGTCAGACACAGGCGGCAAGCTCCCCCGATGCCAGTCTAGCGCTGTCGCTGCAATCCGGCCGGTTGTGGTCTCACGCATCACATGCTGGATGAAACATCCTTCGCCCGGAGCGATCAGGTCGCCAAAGGCGACAATCACCGACGAGGTGATCTGGATCTGGGCGCCACCACGCAGTTCGCAATGATAGCGCACATGGCGATTGATCAGGGGTCCCAATTGATCATCCAGCTTGTGGCACATGGCAAACAATTGGGCCGCATCCTGAAATTTGGCGAAATAGAACTGGACATTCATGTGATCGTTTTCGTCACATTCCCAAAGATTGACAAACTGGTTGAGCGAAACGAAACGGGTCATCAAAAAAGTCCTGAGAGAAACAAAAGGCAGGCTTGATGACACCACAAAGCAGGCCAAAAGGAAAGACCCACAGCCGCCAATCGGTGCCAAGACCGCCTCAAGAAACGGGGCACTAAAACAGGATGAGCGACAAGACAAAATGGCCCCGCGGTGGGGACTACCGCGAGGCCGGGGTCGGTCTTTGAATGTCTGGTTTCAGGACGACCGACCTCTCTGAGCCTGCACATGCACAGGCCCGAAGTCCGACGTCTGCAGGGAAATCAAATCATCCTTTCCTTGATGGCTTCTTTGGCAAAGTCCGGCAAATGGTTCGAGCGTCTTGTTGCGACACTGAACACCATGGCAGCGGTGTCAACAAAGGCGATATGGCGTCCATCGCGGATATCGAAGAAGTCATAGCGCATCGTGAACATGTTGGGCTGCAGGCTTGTGAAGGCTACATGGATGCTAAATTGATCCCCGGCTTTCATGCCTTCCAGCACACAGAGCCGCATTTCGATCGATACACGACCAAAGCCGTTGACTTTCAGCCAGTTGCTGTTCATTCCAACCTGCGCCCATGCATGGGACCCGACATCCGACGCGGCGCTGATATAGGCCTGATCACGGGCATGACCGGTGGCATCACACATGGCAGGATGGACGATGCCGCGACCAATCAGGGTTTCGCCGAAATCCTCCGGTGATTTCAGGGAGAAATCCGCGTCATGCTTGAGGGCGCGTGGCATGACATTGTCGTCGATCTTGTCTTGATGGTTGGCATGGCTTGGCCAGGCGGTTCCCTCATAAAGATCGAGCGCTGAAGCCGCGACCAACCCGTTGGTGATATTTTCCATCACATGTTGCACGAAGCAGCCGCTTTCCGGCATGCCATCGTCGGTTTCCGGCGTCACCAGCGAGGTCAGAATGCGCACTTGCGACCCACTTCTCAATTCCGAATGGAACCGGACATGGCGACTGATGCGCTTGGAGAATGCATCTTCCATCTTGTTGCAGGAAGCAAACAGCTTGCTCGCATCATCGAACATCGAGAAATAGAACTGAACGTTCATATGATCATTTTCGTCGCATTCCCATGTATTGATATATTGGTTCAGCGTGACAAAACGTGTCATGACGATCCTCCTTTTCAGAAAGCACGAACTAACTTTGAATTGTTTTAAGTAAATTATATCGCGAAAACGATTTTGGAACTAGTATTCGATTTGCTTAGGTGTTTCTGACGACAGGAATTTTTGGCATTTATTGTTTGGAAGAAGTAACGACTTCAAGTGGAATGGGTGGCGTCACCAAAGTCGGGATCCTGATCCGTCCGAACTTGATCGAAAGTGCCCAGAATAACATCATGATCCGAAAGTGCCTTGCCGCTCATATCCAGCCCCGGCACGATCCGTGCCCCTCTTGGCGCAAAGCCGCGCGTGCAAAACCAGTCCTGATGCTTGCGGGCTTTAAGCCCGACCGAGCGACCGTTGGGGCGCGTGGTGGTGCCGGTGGCGTTATTCTCCCAGCTATAGCCATGACGGTGGGCTGTGCGAAAAAGTGGTTCCAGATCCTTGTCCAGACCATGCAGATCCGACAGGGTGCCGAAATCACCACCAATGAGGATCGGAAGATCGGTGGCAAACATGTCCAGAGCGGCGATGAGGCGCTCCAGCATGGCGAGGCGCAGGATCTGCGCGTGGGTGCTGGCGAGGCGGGTGGAAACGGCGCAAAATGGGCCATGTGCGGTCGAGAAAGTGGCGGCAACCGCGCAAGAACCGCCAATGCGACAGCCCTCCATCTCCTCCGACGCAGCATCGTGGGTTGCTGTAAAATTTGCACCATTGGCATCAAGACGGATCAGGGCCACGCGGTCCGGGTCCACCCGTGACAGGATGGCATTGCCATGCCAGCCTTTGTCGTTGCGGCTGTCAGCCGCCAAGCGTCTTTCGACCGCATTGCCCAAACCGGCCTCGAAATATTCAAGGCCAAAGCAATAGCGCATGCCAAGGCTGTCAGCCAATGCCTTGGCGGTGTGGCGCTGATGGGTGCGGGCCATGCCGATATCCATTTGCGAGACCAACACCAGATCGGCTTCCAGTGCGCGCAGCAGATCTGCGGATTGTTCGGGAAAGAAGCAGCGCTGCATGGTCCAAGCGGCCACGGTCAGGCGGGTCGGCAATGGTCCATTGGCGATCAGCTCGCCGCCAATCTCGACCTGATGCAGAGCTGGCATGGTCCGCATCAATGCCCGATGGGCCTCAACGCTGCGGGCCGCAATGTCGATGGCGTGACGCAACTCCGGGTCGATGTCGGGCAAGCATGTACAGCTCGCTGTCTCAAAGAGGTGCATCGCCTTTGCCTCGGTCCCACATTGGCCCCATCTGCGGACAGATACCGCCGCAAGGCATGGGCGCTCTCAGCCACCGGTTGGGACCCAAAAGCGCGAACCATGTCCTGTCGCGCCAGAGCCTATTGCTGAAATATAACGATCAGATGTCCGAAACCACAGCTTGCAAGCGGCATGGGATCGGACAATGCTGCAGAAGCGAGAAAGAGGGAAATGGCTTGAAGTCAAACAGCGATTCTTTCCGGTTCAACTGCCACAGGCTTGTTATGGTTAACAAACTTGGCGCTCATCGCAAGGATTTCCCCAAAGGAAGCGACTGCGCGACATTTTTTTCAAGTGAATTGCCGTATCCGCTCAACGAATTTGCGAATATGTCAATGCTACGTCTTGCCAAGACAGCGGCAACCGCCCATAGTTTGCTCGAACTCTTCATGTTTTCTTTGGCAAATTTGCCAATCAGGGGTGGCAAAGCGCCTTCACGGCAGACATCCCGAAGCGGCACACCTCCAAGTGAGGTGGAACTTCAAGGCAGCATGAGGAGCGTGTCCGACCGGTGAAAATCGGCAAGGACAGGAAGTGGGTGGCCGGTTGGCGTTTCTGCCTGGCCACGAAGTGAGTTTGACGTGAGGGGTGGTCTAGTCCGATCCGCCAGATCTGACAGACACATTCCACCCATCTGATTGGGGGAGGACCGAAAGTGCATCAGGCATCTCTGAATATTATTATTGCCGATGATCATCCACTGTTCCGGGGCGCGCTGCGCCAGACACTGGAAACGATCTTCGATCAGATTGCCATTCATGAGGCCGGGACCCTGGAGCAGGTGGGCGAAAGGCTCGAAGTTTCTGAAGACATTGATCTTGTGCTGCTCGATCTGTCCATGCCGGGCGTCCGTGGCTTCTCTGGCCTGCTCTATCTTCGGGCGCAATATCCGGCCATTCCGGTGGTCATTGTATCAGCCAGCGAAGACGTTCCAACCATCCGCCGTTGTATGGAATTTGGGGCATCGGGCTTCATTCCGAAGTCCATGTCCATCGATGCCATTGCTCAGGGCATTCGCGCCGTGCTGAACGGTGAGACTTGGGTGCCGGAAAGCATCGATCTCAACGCCCCATACAGCGATGAAATCACCGAATTGGTGGAACGCCTCAACACTCTGACACCACAGCAGGTGCGTGTGTTGATGATGCTGTCGGAAGGCTTGCTCAACAAGCAGATTGCCTATGAGCTGAATGTCTCCGAAGCCACGGTGAAAGCCCACGTTTCGGCGATCCTGCAAAAGCTCAATGTCGACAGCCGCACACAGGCCGTCATCGCCGCCGCCAAGATCGAAGCCGGTCAATGGCAGGCCATCGGCGCAAAAAGCTGATCACATCCGACACTTTGTGAAATCAAAAACCCGCATGCATCGAATGCGGGTTTTTTTGTCTGGCTCATCCATCGGGCAAAAGCATCTCACTGATTGCGCTTGCGCATCGCGGTCATGTTCCATGTGTTGAGCAGGGCGCGCAGCTGGGCGGGTTTGACCGGCTTGTTGAGGATTGCCATATCTTTGCTGCGGGCCTCTTCGCGCACCTCTGCGGTGCGGTCGGCGGTGATCAGGCTGGCCATGATGTCAGTGCCGAATTGTGCTCTCAATTCAGTGCAGGCATCGGTGCCCAGCATATTGTCGAGATGATAATCGATCAGAATGCCGTCCGGTTTGACATCGGATTCCAGCAAGGTTGCCTCGGCTTCCTCGATGCCGCCAGCGGTCAGGACCGTGCAGCCCCAGCCCTCCAGCATGGCCCGCATGCCTTCCATGATCTTGGGTTCATTGTCGATGCACAGGATCGACAGATGACTGAGCGGCTGGTTGGCCATCGAGGCAGGGGCCTCGGCCCGGCGGGCGCTGTGCAGCAGCCGGAAGGCAGGCAGTTTCACCGCAAAGGCCGACCCCTTGCCCACAGCCGACATCAGCCGGATCGGATGGTCGAGCACCTTGGCGATGCGGTCGACAATCGACAGGCCAAGGCCCAGTCCGCCAGCAATCCGTGCCCCTTCGTCAAGACGCTGGAATTCAAGGAAGATTTCTTCGCGCTGGGCTTCCGGGATCCCGACACCGGTATCATGGACCTGAAATTCAATCGCTCCTTCCAGACGCCGGCAGCCGACCAGAACCCGGCCTTCTGGCGTATATTTGATGGCGTTGGAAATCAGATTCTGCAACAAACGGCGTAGCAAATGCTTGTCCGAGCGCACATGCAGACCACACGGTATGATCCGCAATTCCAGCCCCTTTTCCTTGGCCATCGGCTCGAAATCGATCCGCATCCGCTCCAGCAATTCATCAATCGGGAAGGCCGACAGTTGGGCTTTCATTGCGCCGGAATCCAGCCGGGCAATGTCGAGCAAAGCCCCGATAATATCCTCAACCGCCTCGAGCGAGCTGTCGATATTGCCCGCCATGACGGCGCATTCTGCCACCTTGGCATCTTCGCTTGCCTCTGCCATGCCTTCAAGCCGGTTGACCAAGGCGGTGGTATAGAGCCTTGCAGCATTCATCGGCTGCATAATGTCGTGTCCGGCGGCGGCCAGAAAGCGCGTCTTGGAGACGTTGGCCGCTTCCGCATCCTGCTTGGCGGTGCGCAAGGCATCATTCAGATGCATCAATTCGCGGGTTCGGTCACGCACCCGGCGTTCAAGCGTTTCATTGGCGCTTTCCAAGGCCCGTTCGGCCCGCACCCGCTCGGACACGTCGGCAAAGGTGATGACAATGCCACCATCGGGCATCGCATCGGCGCGAATGGACAGGGTACGCCCCGAGCCACCCATCTGTTCCTGATAGGGTGCCTGCTGGACGACGATCAGATCGATCCGGTCATTGACCAGCTGTTCGCTTTGGCCTTCACCAAAGTCCCCCCGATCAGCAATATGATGCAGGATTGATTGCAACGGTGTGCCGACCTGACCAAATTCCGGCGGGATATTGAGCAGGCTGCGGAACGGTTTGTTCCAGAGAGTGAGACGCAAATCGGTGTCGAACACCGCAATGCCCTGTCGCACATGGTTGAGCGCGGTCTGCAGCAGATCACGGTTATATTGCAGCGCTTCGGAGGCATCGTCGAGCAGCTTCATCGTCCCCTTGGGCGAGGCTTCCTGTCGTTTTAATAGCAGGCTCATCAGCAGCCGCGAAGAGGCCGAGCCAATGGCGCTGGCCAGCAATTGCTCGGCAAAGCGCAGGAATTGCGGATCCACATCCAGATTGCGCTCATAGGGCATGCTGCGCTCTTTGGCGTGAGCGCGAAAACTACGCAAGGTGCGTTCGGCTCCCAGATAGCGCGCCACCATATCTTCCAGGTCCCCCGCCGTCAGCATGGTGCGGAACAGACGTCGGGTCTGTGGCGGGCGCAATTCGTCCGGTACGAAAATGTTGGCCTGCAGCCGCTCGATCATTTCCGGCTGTCGCGACACCGACCCTGCCGTATAGGCGATCAGGTTGAACAAAAGGCTCCAGAAAACCCCGTGCAGAAGCGAGGGGAGATCGGTGCCGAACAAGGCCTGTGGCTTAAGGAAGGTGATGCCGAACGGCCCGTCAGCCAGGAAGTCCACCGGGATCAGGCCGGACTGGGCAAACATCGGCAGCAACAGGGTATAGGCCCAGACAAAGAAACCAACCAGCAGGGAGGCAATCGCGCCACGTGCATTGGCCCGTTTCCAGATCAGGCCGCCAATCAACGCAGGCAGGAACTGGGCCATCGCCGCAAAGGCGATCAGCCCGATCTGTGCGAGTGCGGTATTGTTGACCGCCGTGCGATAGAAGGCATAGGCGAGTGTGAACAATGCCAGAATGGCCAGCCGCCGCACATTCAGCAGGGTCCGGCCCATATCTGGCGAGCTGATCGCCTGATCCGCATGGCGGCGCAGGATCAAGGGGATGACCAGATCGTTTGAAATCATGATCGACAGGGCCACGGATGAGACAATGACCATGGCGGTTGCCGCCGACAGCCCGCCAAGAAAGGCGATCAGCGTCATGGTTTCCGCCCCATGGGCCATCGGCAGGGTCAGCACATAGCTGTCTGCATCCACCTGACTGCCGAGCAACAATTGCCCCGCCAACGCAATCGGAATGACGAACAGATTGATCAGGATCAGATAGAGCGGGAACATCCATGTCGCCCGCCGCAGAGACCGCTCGGAGGTATTCTCCACCACCGCGACATGGAACTGGCGCGGCAACAAAAGAGCCGCTCCGGTCGACAGGGTGATCATCACGATCCAGTTGATGGCATCCGGCCCGCCCTGTGGCCCGAGGAAGGAAATGCCTGCATCCGAAGCTTGACTGAACAGATCGCCGGGGCCATCGAAAATCCAGAAGGTGATGAACATGCCCACCGTGAGAAAGGCGAACAGCTTGACCACGCTTTCCGTCGCCACCGCGAGAATGAGGCCATCCTGATGCTCGGTTGCGTCCGCGTGGCGGGTGCCGAACAGGATGGCAAACACCGCCATGGCGATTGCCACGAAAAAGGCAATATCGGCCAACACCGGCAGGTTGCCATTCGGGAAGGCGATATTGAGATGCTCCATCAGAGTGGCGACCGAGGTGGCCACCGCTTTGAGCTGCAACGCGATATAGGGCATCGTGCCAACCACCGTGATGACGGTCGCCACCGCTGCGACAAGCTGGTTCTTGCCATAGCGGGCACCCAGAAAGTCGGCAACCGAGGTGATGCGCTCGGCCTTCGAGAGGCGAATGATCCGCCATACGAGCGGGATGCCAAGGGTGAACAGGATGATCGGGCCAATATAGACGGTGATGAAATCAAGGCCACTCGACTTGGCGAGGCCAACGGAGCCGAAAAAGGTCCAGCTGGTGCAATAGACCGCCAGCGACAGGGCATAGAGATTGGGATTGCGTTCCCGGCCGGGATTGCGCCGTGCGCGATAATCCCCATAGGAGGCGATCGCAAACAACAGACCGATATATAACAGGGTCGTCAGCACGACCATCCAGCCTTGCAGCATAAAAGGCGATTCCTCCTACATCATTAAAGCAGATATAGCATAAGATTTTTCAAGGATTCCAGACATGAGACGAAACCGGCTCCTTCACCTGTGCTGTTTTTAACCGGAGAATCAGCCGGACAAGCCGTCACCGCTTTTCTGCGTAGGGGCAACATCGGCGCAATGAACCCGACATCCGCGTCCAAATCGGGCAATAAAGCACCCCAACACCCATTCTTTGGGCGAGGACTGGACCTTCTGGCTAAGTATCACCCCTTGCACATGGGAAAAAATGGGCGCAAGGATGATAAGCGCAAACAACACCCTCTTTAATTGAATGCCTTTATGTGCAAACTGCTAGGGTAAACTACGCATTTAATTCAGAAGGTCCAACAAATGCAGTCCAGCATCATGTCGAGTTTGCGTGCAGAGGCGATTGACGCGCCGGCCAGTCAGATTATCGAAATCATCAAATATGCAGACGGCAAGGACGATATCACCCCCTTGTGGGCCGGACAGGGCGTTCTGCCAACTCCCGATTTCATCTGCGATGCAGCCACCCGCTCCCTTGCGGCGGGCGAGACCTTCTATACCTATCAGCGTGGCATCCCCGAATTGCGTGCGGCGATTGCCCGCTATCACGAGCGCCTTTATGGCCGCCCCTTCGATCCAGAACGCTTCTTTGTGGTTGGCTCGGGCATGCAGGCCATCCAGATGGCGGTGCGCATGGTGGCCGGTCCTGGTGACGAGATCGTCTTGCCAACGCCTGCCTGGCCAAACCTGTCTGCGGCGGTCGGCATTGCCAGTGCCAAAGCGGTTGAAGTGCCGATGCAGTTTCGGCCTGAAGGTTGGCATCTCGATCTCGATGCGCTGTTCGGTGCTTGCACCGAGCGGACCAAGGCGATTTTCATCAATAGCCCAAGCAATCCGACCGGCTGGGTTGCCGATGAGGCCGAACTTCGTGCGATCCTCGCTTTTGCCCGCGAAAAGGGCATCTGGATCATTGCCGACGAGATCTATACCCGCTTCTATTACGGTGAAGGGCGCGACACGGCCCCGTCCTTCTATGAGATCATGGACGAGGATGACCGCATTCTCTTCGTCAACAGTTTCTCGAAAAACTGGGCCATGACCGGCTGGCGTGTGGGCTGGATATCTGCCCCGCCGGCAATGGGCGACATCATCGAGAATCTCATTCAATATTCCACGTCCGGTGTTGCCGTCTTCATGCAGCGCGCAGCCATTGCAGCGCTCGAGGATGGCGAAGCGTTCGTCACCAGACAGATCGAGCAGGCGCGGGTGGGCCGCTCCAAGCTGCTGGAGGCTTTTGAGGGCAACAACCAGTTGCGCTTTGCCGCCCCCAAAGGCAGCTTCTATTTCTTCTTCGGGCTGGCCGATGAGCCCGATGCATGGCCTTTGACCAAACAGCTGGTCGATGAGGCGAAAGTGGGATTGGCACCGGGTTTTGCGTTTGGTCAAAGCGGGTGCGCATTTATGCGACTATGTTTCGCAACAACTTCCGAGCAGATGGATCGTGCGGTAATGCGTTTGAATCGTTGGCTTTCGGCCAGAGACGCAATGCCGGAACGGGTTTTGGATTTGGAACAGGCGTAAGAGATCACCTGATATGGACGCAACGGTAACCATCAACGGTCCCAAGCGAATGGACGAAACCTCGCCTAAAAGACAGGCCGTGCCATTTCGTCCGCTTGAACAGATCGACGCCCGCCTGATGTCATTGCTCGACATGGCGGCTGACAGCATCTGCCTGATGGATGCCCATTCGCGCATTCTCCTCTTCAATAAGGCATCGGAAAAGCTGTTTGGCTATACCGCCGAGGAAGTGGTTGGCCAGAGCGTCGATATCCTGATGCCGATGAAATATGCCCGTCACCATGATGCATGGGTCGATCGCTACTTGCGCACCGGGGAGCATTCGATCATTGGCATCGGTCGTGAGGTGCAGGGCCGCCACAAGGATGGCAGCACGTTTCCATTCGACCTGTCGGTCGGCGTGACCGAAACCGAGGACGGCAAGCAGTTCATCGGTGTGCTGCGTGATTTGCGCCCCCGCAAAGACGCCGAAGGGCGCCTGCGCAGCCTGCAGACAGAACTCAACCAGATGACGCGGATCAATGCGATGGACGAGATGGGGGCCACCGTTGCCCACGAGCTCAACCAGCCGCTGACCGCCATCATTCTTTATTTGCAGGCGATCGAGCGCAAACTGAACGCCAATCCCTGCGCCCAGCAACTTGACCAGGAAGATCTGGACAAGCTGACCGAGTTGTGTGGCAAGGCGCGTCAGGAAGCCCAGCGCTCCGCCTCCTTGCTGCAACGCATCCGGTCGATCATAGAAAAGAAGGAGCCCGAGCGTAGCCATTGCAATATCGTTGATATCATTCAGCGTGCGCATCAACTGGCGCTCGTCGGCTTTGCTGCGACGGATGTGCATGTCAATCTGACGGCCACGGATGACATGCCTGCAGTTGCGGTCGATCCCGTTCAGATCGAGCAGATCTTCCTCAATCTGTTGCGCAACGCCTTTCAGGCCATGCGTGATCAGGATCAACGGGACATCAATATCACGGTTTCGGTGCCTTCCGAACAGGAGGATCTGCGAAAACGTGTTGTGGTTCACTTCAAGGACACCGGCCCGGGCATTCCCGATTCCCATCGGGATACATTGTTCAAGGCCTTTGACTCCGAACGGCGCAATGGCATGGGGCTGGGGCTCGCCATTGCACGGTCCATTGCCCAGAATCATGGTGGGAGCCTCGAATTGGCACCAACCGATATCAACCAGCCGGGGGCCTGTTTTATCCTGACCCTGCCCATCGTATCCCCTTTGTCGCAAGACCCATCGGACGATCCCGATGTGACCGACATTGACGATGATTGGCAGAGTGACAGTGCTCCGACGGCATCAAAAACGCCCGAATAAGCCAAGAGGCAACGAATGACAACTGATCTGCACCCTTCTATTCATATCGTCGATGATGATCCAGCCGTCCGGGACGCTTTGTCCGTTCTGTTCGAGCTGGAAGGCTATCAGGTTCAAACCTTCTCCAATGGGGAGGATTTCCTCTCCGGCCTGCGTGAATCCGTACCATCCATCATTTTGATGGATGTTCATATGCCCGGTCGCTCCGGCCTTGAGGTCATGGAAGAACTGGCTGCCCGCCACATCGCGGCCCCCGTTCTGATCATTTCTGGTCAGGGTGACATTCCGATGGCCGTAGCCGCCATCAAACAGGGCGCCCATGACTTTATCGAAAAGCCGTTTGACGGCACCGAAGTGGTCAATCGGATCGAGAAGATTCTGGCAACGGTCAACAAGACCCCGGATGCCGGTCAGTCGACCTTGGCAAACTGGAGTTTCCCACATGCGGAGAGCCTGACCCCACGTGAACGCGATGTTCTGTTGCAGATCACCCAGGGTGCCTCCAACAAGGAAGCGGGTCAGCATCTGGCAATTTCGCCGCGCACGATTGAAGTTCACCGTGCCCGGATCATGGAAAAGCTCAAGGCCCGCAATACCGCAGATCTTGTTCGTATCGTGCTGACCGGTCGCTAAACCAGCGACCGGATTCTGCCGATCTGCGTGAATAATGATTTGCCGAGCGCGCGCGCATTTGGGCTTCGTGCGGGCTTCGAAAAGAAGATGTGTTTCAAGACTCATCGGACAAAAACCGGATTTCAATCCGGTTTTTTTGTATCTATCTGAAAGATATGTCTTTTTAATTTAATTATAGTTATCCAAAAAAATCTTTCGCACCTCGAAAACCATTGGAGACTTTTTTCCCTTTGGGACTAAGGGTAATTACGTGTAGTATCGTTTTTGAGCGCGACCAATTGCAGCACAAAGAAACATGTCGTATAGATTTTCACAATCCTCGAAGCGGGGGATGGGTTTCTTTGAGTGATCGCTTCAGGAACGGGAGTAGGGAAACATGTCGGAAGAGCGTATTCTTAAAATGTCGGGCCACCGCATGGCCAGCGGCAACGTGGCTTCTCGATCTTCCTATCCGGCGGAGACGGAAAACAAAGGAATCATGTCCAGCGATCAGAGCAGACACAAGACATTCCCGGCCCATGGCATCATTTTCTTTGAAGGCGACCCAGCCAACAACATTTATGAAGTCGCTGACGGTTCGGTCATGCTCTACAAGTTGCTGCCCGATGGTCGCCGTCAGGTCGTCGAGATTCTCGGGCCGGGCGATCTGTTTGGTGTTCCCGCTGGCGAAGTCTATGATACTTCAGCAGAAACTCTGACGGAAACGCTTGTTCACATGGTCTCCCGCAAGGAGGCTGAAAGCTCTTCGACCATTCAGGAGCATATGAAAACATGTCTCGTGTCTCAGGTTCAGAGCCTGCATGAGCATGCGGTCCTGCTGGGGCGCAAGTCGGCGCATGAGCGGGTTGCTTCCTTCCTGATGCGCTTCGTGCCGCACCGGGGTGACTTTGCCTGCATCGGCCCTCAAGGCACCGACAGCGATGAAAGCGTCGTTACGCTGCACATGACCCGTCAGGAAATCGCCGACTATCTCGGCCTGACCATCGAAACCGTCAGTCGTGTTCTCTCGGATATGAAGCGTCGGAAAGTCATCACGATGGAGAAGCAAGACCGGATTCGGATCATGAATGTCTGCGGTCTGTGTCACCTCACGGGCAAGTATTGATAGTGATTCTACGTATTTTTATGCAATAATCGAATAATCGGTGTTTTACCTAGTCGTTAATATAGGTAAAGCTCCACGGACAAATTGTCGCAGTTCGATTTGTGTCAAAATTCTGTCTCAAAAAAAGCCGAGCGCCCCCGACATGGTGGCCTCGGCTTTTTGATTCCTAACGTTGCCAGTCAGCACTGATCTTGCTCAGACCGCAACAGAATGACGCCCCTTGCCTGCCTGAAGATAAGCATCGAAAGCGGCAGCAACCAGTCGCACAAGCGGTCGGCCCGCGTGGGTTACCCGGACCAGATCGCCATCGCGATCTGCCACGCCATCGGCGATCAGTTCAGACAATTGCGGATAGCAGGCCCGTAGCGGTGCCAGAGCCACACCGAAGTCGTCGGCAATTGCGGCGACATCCACCTCGTAGGCCGTCATGATCGACATGATGATGGCAGCCCGTGCCCGGTCATCCGGATCCATTTCCAGGCCCCGAACGATCGGCAGTTCGCCGGCTTCGATCGCCCGTACCCAACCGGCAAAGTCGGGGCTGTTCTGAATGTAGCCCTGCGGCATCTTGCCGATAGAGGAGGCACCGATGCCGATCAGAATATCCGCCTCATCGGTGGTGTAGCCCTGAAAATTGCGCCGCATCCGACCTTCGCGTGCCGCAACGGCCAGCGGGTCGTCCGCTTTGGCGAAGTGATCAAGGCCGATCTTCTCGTAGCCATGATCGGCGAGCGCTTCGGTCGCATCGTCAAACAGGGCAATCCGTTCGGAGGCATCGGGCAGGAGATCTTCGGGGATCAGGCGCTGATGCTTCTTCATCCATGGCACATGGGCATACCCAAACAGGGCCAGACGGGTCGGATCAAGCTTGGCAGCCAGTTCCACCGTGTTGCGGATCGTTTCTCTGCTCTGGTGCGGCAGGCCATACATCAGATCCAGATTGATCTCCGCGATCCCGGCAGAGCGAAGCAGGGAAACCGCTTTTTCCACCTGCTCGAACGGCTGAACGCGACCGACGCTTTCCTGTACCTTGAGATCGAAATCCTGCACGCCGAGGCTGGACCGATTGATCCCGGCTTCCTTCAGAGTGTTGACGAGGCTCTGCGTTACCGTGCGCGGATCCAGTTCGATCGCATGCTCCATCCCTTCGGTGAAGGTGAAGTGCCTGCGAAGCGCATCGACAACCCGCAAAAAGGCATCATGGGGCAGGATGGAGGGTGTGCCACCGCCCCAATGGATGTGACTGACCGGCTGACCGTCGGGCAACTTGCTGGCCACCAGCTCCACCTCGCGTACCAGCATGTCTGCATAGTCCTGCAGAGGCTTTTCCTGCTTGGTGATCTTGGTGTAGCAGCCGCAATAATGGCACATGGACTGGCAGAAGGGCACGTGGAGATAGAGAGAGATCGGCGTTGCCGGATCGATCGTCTCAAGCCAGCACGCATAGACATTCCTGTCGACATCGGCCGAGAAATGCGGCGCGGTCGGATAGGATGTGTAGCGCGGCACAGCACGCGTGGCATATTTCAGGGTTACATTGGTCATGGCTGCATTTAGCTTTGAGGCTGTCATGGCAGCTTTGAGAAAAGTCAAAACTTACCGAATTGTCATATCACGCTTTGGTCTACAATGAATCGGCCAGATTGGCGTCAGTCGCGATCGAAAATGGCACTGGTGGTCCGCACCACCAGCGAAATAGGCAGCGTTGCCGTGCTGACAACCTTTTGGGAGACGCTGCTTTGCTCCCCCTGGTTGGTCAGCATGCCCCGTTGACCGGACTTCGTAAGGCCCTTGATCAGGGTAACGAGGCTGGGCGAGGTGACCGCCGTCATATGGTTGAACTCGTCCCCACCCTCGAAGTCTGTAACATCGATTACTTGGATGCCACCGCGCTTGATCTTCGACACGTCGATGGTGTTGCCCAGTCGGCCATGGTCTCCGGTCAGGAAACTCGACAGGGCCAACGCGTCATCCTTTTGCGACACGAAGATCACGAACTCCGGTGGCAAGGTCTTGATAGCAGCCAACTGGCTGTTGAAGACATCCATGTCGAGATCCGGCGAGATCAGGATGACGGCCCCGATTTTCTTTGGCAAGTGACCATGGTTCGACAAGGCCAGCTGTCTCAGGCTCTCCATCAGCAGTTCGGTGCCAAGAGAATGGGCCACAAGGGTGAGCTGGTCGCTGTCAGAGCGGTTGAGCAAGCCGATCAGGTCCGCCAGATGATCCCGCGAGGCTTTCACGCTGTCCCGATCATACATATACAATTCCGGCTTCCCGGCAGATGGCCAGCTATAGAGGGTCAGCGGGAAGGGCAGTTCGAAATCATGCTTCATCTGTGCCGCACGATAAAGCGCTTCGGAGAAATCGGTGTTGTAGCCATGGACGAACAGCATCGCTTCACGCTTTCCGTCTAACCCTCGCACGCCCGGCGCATTGAGACGGGCATTGAGGGCCTGACGGAAGGCCTCTTCACTCTGATAGAGCTGGCTTGCGGCAACGGCAAAATGGCGTTTTGGATCCGGGTCCCGTTGGGGCCATTCGATTTGACCGACTTTGTGTATGGGAGGCACGGAAACCGCATAGGAGGCGTAGCTGATCACCCTGTTGCGGCGTCCGTTGAAGTCCGACTTGTCAGATGGCAGGCGAGACGTGGCGACCATGACCTGCGTCAGATCAGCGGGTTTGGAGGAGGCCGAGATGAACTTGACGCCCGTTGGCGCTGAACAGCCGGTGAGCAACAGCCCCATAGCCAAAAGCAGGCCCAGCCCGAAGCGACGCGGGGTGTCGACCTTGCCATTCGATTGATTGTGCAGGGGCGCTTCAAGCAAAGCTGCCAGTTGGTTGATCATCTCTCACCAATTCATCACATTCCAGCCTGTATCGACAGACCTTTGAGCTGTCATCTTTACCAGCTTTTCATAACAAGCAAAATGGCCTTGAGTGATTTGCGCTGACCATGTTGCGCAATGGCAACGACGGTTGATGATATCGCACCCATTCTTTGCCGGGATGTCAATTTTGTCAGATCAAGATAAGCATCATTTGCGGCTGATAAAGGGTCGTGATATGGAAAGAGACACCCTGCCTCGAATTGCATCCAATCCAGTCGCTTCACACCATTCATAGCCAGTCTCGATCATCTTGGACAGGCTTGGACTTGCACCAACTACGCCTGTTTTTTCGCTATTTCTCGACGCGTGTTTCTCCGACCCTTGTTCGGTTCGATATGTTCCGCACCAAAAAAGGAAGCTTGCCAATGCCTGCACAAAGCCCACTTTATCCACCCATCAAGCCCTATGATCACGGCATGTTGGATGTTGGCGATGGCCACGCGGTCTATTGGGAACGGGCAGGCACCAAAGGTGCCAAACCGGTTGTTTTCCTGCATGGTGGGCCGGGGGGCGGCTGTGCCGATGTTCATCGGCAGCTCTTTCATCCCGATCATTATGACATCCTGTTGTTCGATCAACGCGGCTGTGGTCGCTCATTGCCCCATGCCGACCTGACTGCCAACACCACATGGCATCTGGTCGAGGATATCGAACGGCTGCGCACTCTGATGGGCGTGGAAAAATGGATGGTGTTTGGCGGGTCGTGGGGATCGACCTTGGCGCTCGCCTATGCCGAGACCCATCCCGAGCATGTGTCCGAGCTGGTTCTGCGTGGCATCTTCACCCTGACTGAGGCCGAGCTTGACTGGTATTACAAATTCGGCGTCAATCAGATGTTTCCGGACAAATGGGAAGCCTTTGTCGCGCCAATCCCCCCCGAAGAACGCGGTGATCTGATTGCTGCTTTCAGAAAGCGCCTGACATCGGATGATGAGACGGTCCAGTTGGAAGCCTCCAAGGCGTGGAGCATTTGGGAAGGGGAAACCATCACCCTTCTGCCAGACCAAGCCAATAGCACCAGCTTTGCTGCCGACCATTTCGCGATTGCCTTTGCGCGGATCGAAAACCACTTCTTCTCCAACAAAGGATGGCTTGAAGAGGGGCAGTTGCTGCGGGATGCGCCCAAGTTGGTCGGCATTCCCGGTGCAATCGTCCATGGCCGCTATGACATGCCATGCTCGATGCACAATGCCTATGCCCTACACAAGGCGTGGCCCGATGCCGCATTCCATCTGATCGAGGGGGCAGGGCATGCCTTCAATGAACCGGGTATACTGGAAGCCCTGATCGCCACCACTGACGCCTTTGCCGGTGTGTGATCCAGCCACAAGCGGATCTCACCAAAAGCCAATAAAAGGACATTGAATGCGCCCATCGCTGCACACCATCAAACAGGTCAACTGGCTGAATTTGATCGAGCTTTATGGCATCGCCTTCATCGGTGGCTGGCTGGCGCATTTGATCGATTTTCCAGCCTCCTGGCTCACCGGTTCGCTGGTGGCTGTCGCTGCCGCCATGTTTGCGGGGCGCACGTTGACCATGCCGAATTGGGTGCGGGATGCTGCGTTTGTCCTGATTGGGTTGGTGCTTGGCACAGGTTTCTCACCTGAAACCCTTGAAGCCATCGCCACCTGGCCTTTGAGCATCGCCATTTTGGTGGTCAATGTCTTTGCCATGACCTGGGGAGCCTATGCGGTCCTGCGTCATATCGGCAAATGGGATCATGCCTCCGCTCTGTTTGCCTCCTTGCCGGGGGCGCTTGGCTATGTGATGGCCATTGCAGAAGCCGCCAAGGCGGATATGCCTCGGGTGTCGATCGCTCAGTCGATCCGCCTGTTTGTTCTGCTCGCTGTGCTGCCGATCGCGCTGTCACCTTTTTCCAAAGGCGAAACCGCCGTAGGGATGAGTGCCGCAACGGGGGCGGGTGCTGCCCAGCCAGATCCGGTGGGACTTGAAACCTTGGGGCTTATGCTGCTGGCGGTCTTGCTTCTGGCCCCGATCGTCCAGCGTCTGAAGGTGCCCGCAGGGTTGCTGCTTGTCGGCATGTTTACCTCTGGCAGTCTGTATCTCACCGGCACCCTGACAAAACCGCTGCCGGACTGGTTCACCATCATCGGCTTCATCAGCATCGGCGCCCTCATCGGTGCTCGTTTTGGCAGTATCACGCTCCGAACTCTTCTGGATCTGACCCGCATCTCGCTGTTGTCGCTTGCGGCGTCTGTTCTGATGGCCGTCAGCACCGCATCGCTATGCGCCTGGTTGCTGGACTTTCCCTTCGCCCAGGTCTTTCTGGCCTTCTCTCCGGGTGGTTTCGAGGCAATGGTGTTGTTGGCCTTCCTGTTTGATATGAATCCTGCCTATGTTGCCGGACATCATCTGGTGCGCTATCTCGGCCTTGTTTTCTTCGCCCCGATTGTCACCGATCGCCTGACCCGATCGCAAAGGCGCAAGGAGCACGCTTGAGCGATCTGCGCAGGCGGCTGGCAGGGCTGGCTGGCTGAACTGGCGACTGGATTGCACAGGCGAACACCCCTCATGCAGAGCTGATTCCCTGTTCCACAGCCCGCCGATGCGCGAAGGGGCCTGCCGAAGTGAATGGAGACTTCGCTGTAATGGGAAAATATAAGGGAATCTACTTGTAGTGGCAACTAACCTGTCATATCGGAAAATTGCCCAATACATCTCGATGAGCGTGTATAAAGTGCATTCTCCCTGCATATTTTTTCTACCACTTACGGATGAGAGAACTTATCCAGAACCTTAGCTGCATCATTATTAACATGCTGTAATATAAGGATTTAAAAACTGAATACAAAATTCATGATTTTTAGGGGCTGTGACCACGAGTCGCAGGTGTGAAACTGGCTCCCCCATTTCGTTGATATGAGTCAAAGCGTATGAGTGAGGTGAACCATAGGGTTTTGCTACCCTTTGGGGGGAAGTGCGTTCCGAGATCAACTAGCGATCGAAATCAAGCATTCGTAAGCAACAAATGGTGATCGAATTTATATGCTGAACCGTGGCTGCCCTTCGGTAGACAAAAAGGTTCAGATGGGACTTAAAGATGGCTCACACGACTAAAAGACTCTCTGTTGAAGAAGGCCTTTTCGCAGTATTCCTGACTGTGCTGGCCTTCGCGTGTCTGACCATCGCTGCAAAAGCGGTTGATGGCGTCATGGCATTTCACGCGACCGTCGGGCTGATATTCTCAGCCCTCGGCGTATTTCTTATTTTCAATGCCTATTTCAAGCGTCCAGCGGACGTCGATGAATCAGGCTACAACCTCGGCCCGATCAAGTTTGCAACGGTTGCATCCATGTTCTGGGGTATTGCCGGTTTCCTGGTTGGTGACATCATCGCCTGGCAGCTGACATTCCCGGTCCTGAACTTCGATCTGGAATGGATTAACTTCGGTCGCCTGCGTCCGCTGCACACCTCTGCAGTGATTTTTGCGTTTGGCGGTAACGTGTTGCTGGCATCCTCATTCTATGTGGTACAGCGCACCTCGCATGCGCGCCTTCCGGGTCGCGTGGCGCCTTGGTTCGTCATTCTGGGCTACAATGCATTCATCGTGATCGCCGGCACTGGCTATCTGTTGGGTGCAACACAGGGCAAAGAATATGCAGAGCCGGAATGGTATGCCGATCTGTGGCTGACCATTGTTTGGGTTGCCTATCTGCTGGTCTTTCTGGCCACCCTGTGGAAGCGCCGCGAACCACATATCTATGTGGCAAACTGGTTCTACCTCGCCTTCATCGTCACCATTGCGATGCTGCATCTGGGCAACAACCTGTCGATTCCGGTTTCCATTTTCGGTATCAAGTCCTATCAGGTTTTCTCTGGTGTGCAGGATGCGTTGGTTCAGTGGTGGTATGGCCATAACGCAGTGGGTTTCTTCCTCACCGCTGGCTTCCTTGCCATCATGTACTACTTCATCCCAAAACGCGCCGAGCGTCCGGTTTACTCCTACCGGCTGTCGATCGTGCACTTCTGGGCCCTGATCTTCATCTATATCTGGGCTGGACCGCACCATCTGCATTACACCGCTCTGCCGGATTGGGCGCAGACCCTCGGCATGACCTTCTCGGTCATTCTGTGGATGCCGTCCTGGGGTGGTATGATCAACGGCCTGATGACCCTGTCTGGCGCTTGGGACAAACTCCGCACTGACCCTGTCCTGCGCATGATGGTGGTTTCCGTCGCTTTCTACGGCATGTCGACCTTCGAAGGTCCTCTGATGTCGGTCAAAGCGGTGAACTCCCTGTCACACTATACCGACTGGACCATCGGTCACGTTCACTCTGGTGCTCTTGGCTGGGTTGGCTACATCTCCTTCGGCGCGATCTACTGCCTCATTCCATGGCTGTGGAACAAGAAGGGCCTGTATTCCAACAAGTTGGTTGAATGGCATTTCTGGGTATCGACCTTGGGTATCGTTCTCTACATCACCTCGATGTGGGTTTCCGGTATCATGCAGGGCCTGATGTGGCGCGCTTACGACAAGCTCGGCTTCCTGGAATATTCCTTCATCGAGACTGTTGCAGCAATGCATCCGTTCTACATGATCCGTGCGATTGGCGGCTTGCTGTTCGTCCTCGGCGCCCTGATCATGGCCTATAACCTCTGGATGACCGTGAAGGTTGGTGAGAAGGCGGAAGTTGACGCCGCAGATCCAGCTTTGGTCCCTGCAGAATAAGGAACGGTATCCATGTCATTGATGAACAAACACGGCATTCTCGAACGCCATTCCATGCTCCTGCTCGTTGGCATCCTGATTGTGGTTGCCATCGGCGGTCTCGTCGAGATCGTTCCGCTTTTCTATCTGAAAAGCACCATCGAGAAGGTACAGGGCGTACGTCCCTACACCCCTCTCGAACTCGCCGGTCGTAACATCTATATCCGCGAAGGCTGCTATCTGTGTCACTCACAGATGATCCGCCCGATGCGCGACGAAATCGAACGTTACGGTCACTATTCTCTCGCTGCCGAGTCCATGTACGACCACCCCTTCCAATGGGGGTCCAAGCGTACTGGTCCGGACCTTGCTCGTGTAGGCGGCAAATATTCCGACCTCTGGCACGTTAATCACATGATCGATCCTCGGTCGGTGGTGCCTGAATCGGTCATGCCGGGCTATCCGTTCCTCGCCAAAAAGGAACTGACGATCAACGATATCTCCGCTGATCTGAAGGTCAACAAGATGGTCGGGGTGCCTTACACGGACGAGCAAATTGCCAATGCCAAAGCCGATATGCTGGCCCAGGCAAATCCCGATGATGACAATATCGATGGCTTCGAAGAACGCTATCCTGATATCACCTATCGTGATTTTGACGGCAATCCGGACAAGGTGACGGAAATGGATGCATTGGTTGCCTACCTGCAAATGCTGGGCACCATGGTCGATTTCTCGATCTATGACAAGAAGGCAGACCTTCGCTAAGGAGCGGGTTCATGTCAACCTATGAAACTTTAGCCAACTTCGCGCAGACCTGGGGCTTGCTCTATTTTGTGCTGATCTTTGCGGGCGTGCTGATCTACACCTTCTGGCCGTCCAACAAGGATAAGTTCGACGAAGCCGCCAATATGCCGCTGCGGGAGGACTGAGAATGAGTGATCACAACAAAGAAATCGACCACCTGTCCGGGGTAGAAACCACCGGTCACGAATGGGACGGTCTGAAAGAACTCAACAATCCGCTGCCCCGTTGGTGGCTGTGGACCTGGTATGTCACCATCATCTGGGGCATTGGGTACTGGATCGTCTATCCGGCATGGCCATTGCTGGAAACCCACACCAAGGGCGTGTTTGGTTATTCCAGCCGCGCCGAAGGTCAGGCCTCCTACGATGCGCTTGTTGCCAAGCGTCTCGAGCAGGGCGCTGGCCTGAAGGAAGCCTCTGTCGAGGATATCCTTGCCGACGACAAACTGCGCCAGTTCGCAGTGGCTCAGGGGTCTGCAGCATTTGGTGACAATTGTGCAGCCTGTCATGGCACGGGTGCCGCTGGCAACACCGGCTTCCCGAACCTGTTGGACGACGACTGGCTCTGGGGTGGCACGGTAGATGCCATCCACGAAACCCTGCGCGTCGGCATCCGGTCTGGCCATGAAGACGAGCGCATGGGCGACATGACGGCCTTTGGTCGCGATGAGATTCTTGAAAAAGAACAGATCGAAACCGTTGCCAGCTATGTCCAGTCCCTGTCTGGCGATGCGCCTGAAGGGGCAGATCTGGAAGCAGGCAAAGTGCTGTTCGAAGAAAATTGTTCATCCTGCCACGGCGAAGATGCCAAGGGTGACAAGGACTTCGGTGCTCCAAACCTGACCGACGCCATCTGGCTCTATGGTGGTGATCGTGCAACGATCATCGAAACCATAAACAATGGCCGTAAGGGCGTCATGCCAAGCTGGGAAGCGCGTCTGGATCCTGTGACCATCAAGTCTCTGGCCGTCTATGTCCACACCCGTGGTGGTGGCCAGTAAGCGATAAGATCCGGGGCGCGGATGCCGCGCCCCATTCAAAAAGAGGACCAGCGCATCATGTGCTGGTCCTTCATCATTCAGCTTCGGCTGCGGGTGAATAAGAGGCATGTCCGGTTTACCATTTTGTATGATCGACCGGAGCTTCTGCGATTGCCCACAATGTCTGTGGCTGATGCCAAATGGCTGCGTTCAAAGGCAGCCTATTTGCTATCAGCGACAATTTGCCTCGGTATTTTTCCAGATGATTTGCAGTAAGTCATATACCACTGGAATGTGGAAGCGCTAGAACAGAAATACAATACTGGTAGATTATATGCCATTTAATGCTGGAGGTTCGTGTGCTTGGCAGGCAATTCGGGACACTGGATTGAAATCAAACACCTTCTTTCAGTATGGAGCACATGATCATGAACTGAAAATTGCGACATTTGCTCTATGATCCGGACCAGACAACGGACGCCTCGACCAAGGCGCCCAGACCACAGTTACCAAGACCAAGACATGCGCAGGACACTGCTGCAAGGAGAGTAACAATGACGGTTGAAGCTCCAGAGACCAACACAGGCGATGGGTCGCTTTATGCCACGGCTAAGAAGATCTATCCGCAAAGCGTGAAGGGCCGTTATCGCAACTTCAAATGGGCCTTCATGGCCGTTTCGCTCGGGATCTATTACTTCTTGCCCTTCGTGCGGTGGGACCGTGGCCCGGGTGCTCCGGATCAGGCCGTCCTGATCGATTTTCCCGCGCGTCGCTTCTATTTCTTCTTCATCGAAATCTGGCCGCAGGAGGTTTACTATCTGACCGGTCTGTTGATCCTCGCCGCCCTGATCCTGTTCCTGATGAATGCTCTGGCTGGCCGTGTCTGGTGCGGTTACATGTGTTTCCAGACGGTCTGGACTGATCTCTTCATGCTAGTCGAACGCTGGGTTGAAGGGGATCGCCGCGAACGCATGCAGGCCGACAGGCAGTCGATGACCTCCAAGCGTGTTGGCAAAATGCTGTTCAAGCATTTTCTCTGGCTGATGATCGCCTGGTGGACGGGTGGTGCATGGGTGCTTTACTTTGCCGATGCTCCGACCCTCGTGACCGAGCTGGCATTCGGTCAGGCGCCAATGGTGGCCTATGTCTGGATCGGCATTCTCACCGCGACCACCTACATCATGGCCGGTCACATGCGCGAGCAGGTTTGCGTCTATATGTGCCCATGGCCCCGTATTCAGGCGGCCCTGACCGATGAATGGGCGCTCAATGTGACCTATCGCACTGATCGCGGGGAGCCACGTGGATCGCTGAAGAAAATGAAGGCCCGCGCAGCCGAAGGCCTTGATGCTGGCGATTGTGTTGATTGCGGCCAGTGTGTCGCGGTTTGCCCGACGGGCATTGATATCCGTGACGGGGCCCAGCTTGAATGCATCCAGTGTGGCCTCTGCATTGATGCCTGTGACAACATCATGGACAAGATCGGCAAACCACGCGGCCTGATTGACTATGACACGGACGTCAACATTCAGCGTCATCTGGAAGGCAAGGAAAGCATCTATCGCTTTGTCCGGCCCCGCACCATCATTTATGTCGGCATGATCACCTTGGTCTGTGGCCTGATGGTCTTCTCGCTGATCAATCGTCGTTTGGTGGACATGAATGTGCTGCATGATCGCAACCCGCTCTTTGTGTCCCTGTCTGATGGTTCCATCCGCAATGGTTACACGATCCGTCTGATCAACAAGGCTTCAACCGCCCGCGACTTCGAGCTTTCGTTGGTCGATGTACCTCAAGGCTTCACCATGAAGGCTGTGGGCATTGAAAGCCGCGATGAAACGTCGATGATCGTGCCGATCGATCAGGACATCACGAAGGAATTGCGCATTCAGGTCTTTGCGCCGCCAAAGACCCAGCTCGACAAGTCCCAGCCGGTGAGCTTCAGCGTCAGGGACGCGGAAACCGGTGAAGCACAGATCGTGCAGGACTATTTCAAGGCGCCCTGAAGCGACCTTACCAAAAAGATAGAATTAGAGGCTTCCGGTTCCCGCCGAAAGCCTCTATCACTTTGTTAAACCGGAGACTTTGTCGCAGCGATCAAAGGCAGGGCCCGGCGCGAGGGAGCGACCAATGGCAGAGCAGACAAAACAGGGCGGAGAAAAGAAACTCACGGGCAGGCATGTCTTTATCTGGATTTGCGGCTTTTTCGGCGTGATGTTCATCGCCAATGGTTTCTTTGTTTATTACGCCCGCACAAGTTGGCCCGGCGTGGTTGAGAAAAGCCCTTACACGGCCAGTCAGAATTTCAACAAGACCCTGTCGGAAGCCGCCGCGCAGGACGCCCTTGGCTGGGTCATGAGCCTTGAATTCAAACGTCGTCAGAGTGAAGTCTATTTGGTGGTAAGCGCCAGAGACAAGCTTGGCAATGCGATTGACGATCTGACCATCGAGGCCAATGTCGGCCGCCCGGCAACCGAGAATTTTGATCATAACCTGACCCTGGAGCCTACATCGGATGGTGTCTATCAGGCCAAGATCGGTGCACTCGATCCGGGCCGCTGGCGGGTCAAGTTCGAGGCCCTGCAGAAGGGGGAAGTCAAGTTCCAGTCCCTCGACACGATCTCGTTGAAATAAGGCCATTTCCTCCAGACGGACCCACAAATGAACGATTCAGACACGGTAGAACGCGACTGGACCGCCTTTTCAGAGAGCCTGCCAGATGGCAAGTCGAAACTGGCACTGGCGGTGGAGGGCATCTATTGTCCCGCTTGCATGACGCGGATCGAAAAGGGCCTGATGGATTTAGACGGGGTCTCCAACGCCCGCGTCAATCTCAGTTCCCATCGTCTGGCCGTCACGTGGGATCCCGAAGAGACCAACCCCGACATTCTACTCCAACGTCTGAACAGCCTTGGCTATGGCGCCCATCCGTTTGATCCAGGCCGGGTGAAAAGCGACGAGCAACGCGAAAACCAGCGCCTGCTGCGCGCGCTGGCCGTGGCTGGCTTTGCTTCGATGAATGTCATGCTGCTGTCGGTTTCGGTCTGGTCGGGCAATGTCTCTGACATCACCGATGAAACGCGCGATTTCTTCCATTGGCTCTCCGCCTTCATCACTTTGCCCGCGGCGGCCTATGCGGGCCAGCCCTTCTTCCGCTCTGCATGGCGGGTGTTGCGCAAGGGCCATGTGAATATGGATGTGCCGATTTCCATCGGTGTCATTCTGGCCCTCTTTCTCTCTGTCCTGCAAACCATCCAGAGTGAGAAGCACGCCTATTTCGAGAGCGCCCTGATGCTGCTCTTTTTCCTTTTGGTTGGGCGCTGGCTCGACCACATGATGCGGCTGAAAACCCGCTCTTTTGCCGAAAATTTGACCGCGCTCAAGGCGGAAACAGCGATGAAGCTGTTTGCGGACGGGGCCTTGCGCGAAGTGCCCCTGTCCAAGATTGAAAGCGGCGATAAAGTGCTGGTGCGCCCCGGCGAACGGGTCTCGGTTGATGGCACTGTCTTGTCCGGCAGCTCGCAAATCGACCAGAGCCTTGTTACCGGCGAGACCAAACTGGTCGACGTGGCCGAAGGGGATGCGGTCTATGCAGGCACGCTGAATGGCGAACATGCTCTGACCATTTCGGTCACGGCTGCCGCCAAGGGCACCTTGCTCGATGAGGTCAACCGGCTGATCGATGATGCCATGGAAGCCCGATCCGGCTATCGCCAGTTGGCTGACCGCGCCGCCGAGCTTTATGCCCCGATTGTCCATACGGCCTCGGCGCTGACCTTTGTTGCTTGGTGGCTCTATGGCATTGGCTGGCAGCCCTCACTGGTCATCGCCATTTCAGTGCTGATCATCACGTGCCCCTGTGCGCTTGGATTGGCCATTCCTGCCGTTCAAGTGGTGGCGTCCGGCTCCCTGTTTCGCAATCAGGTTTTGCTCAACCGCTCTGACGCGCTGGAACGGATTTCCGATATCGACATGGTGGTGTTCGACAAGACAGGCACCTTGACCCGCCCGATTGCAGGCATCGTCAATGGTGAGGACTACGATCCCGAAAGCCTCAACCTTGCCATCGCGTTAGCCAAGGCGTCGAGCCATCCGCTGTCCGCCGCCCTTGCAGGCATGGATCGGCGCATCAGCCCGATGTCCGGTGTCACGGAAGAGAAGGGCAAGGGGCTGAGCGCCGAATGGAAGGGGGAGACATTAAGGCTCGGCTCTCCTCTTTTCTGTGGTGCTGAGAAGGAAGCCGAGACTGTTCGCGTCGCCCATCCGATGGCTTCGCTATTGGCCTTTGCCCGCGAGGGGCAAGCCCCGATGGTCTTTGCGTTGGAGCAGCAATTGCGCACGGACGCCAAAGAGGTGATAGCCCAGCTGAAAGCCAGCGGCAAAAGCCTGTTGATCCTGTCCGGCGACCAGCCCCGTGCGGTGGAAACGATCGCCACGGAACTCGGCATCGAACATTTTGAGGCGGGCATTTCACCCACTGACAAGATCGCCCGCATCGAAGCGGAAAAAGCCAAAGGCCATAAGGTCATGATGGTCGGTGACGGGTTGAATGATGCCCCCGCTTTGGCCGCCGCCAACGTGTCCCTGTCGCCGGTCACCGCAGCGCATGTCAGTCAGGCAGCCTCGGATGCCCTGTTCTTGGGGGAAAAGCTGGCCCCGGTCCTCCATGCCCTTGATATCGGCAAGAAGGCGCGTCGGATCATGGAACAGAATTTGTGGCTTGCGACCCTTTACAACATTGTCGCGGTGCCGATTGCCATTGCCGGATATGTCACCCCGCTGATCGCAGCCCTTGCCATGTCCGGTTCATCGCTGGTGGTTACCCTCAATGCCTTGCGGGCGCGGGCCAAAAGTGATCCTTGGTTCACCGACAATGTCGCCTTTGACGAAGCGCTGAATGATCAGGCACCGGGTGCAGATCGCCCCTAAGTCAGTCAGACTGTGTGAAAAGTCATTGGCTTCATTCGGACGCCATGATTTAACTGTACGAAATACCATCGCCGATCTGATGTGAAGACAAGAGGTAGGATCCGGACATGAATGCTCTGTTGTTTCTCATTCCCGTTGCGCTCATTCTGGGCGGCTTGGGCCTTGTCGGTTTCCTTTGGTCTTTAAAGTCCGACCAATATGAGGACATTCAGGGGGCAGCCTATCGCATCCTTGATGATGACGATCTTTCACCGGAAGAACAGGCCAAGATCAACGCCAAGTCAGAACCAACTGACAAAAAGGGCTGAGGGGTAACGAAGGATCCCATAAGGCATGCTGAACGCTCTGCGCTATTTCTGGAAAGAGCAACCACTGGCCCTGTCAGCCTTCTTGCTGGCCATGGCCTTTCTGGTCTTCTTTGGCGCGCGTTTCGTGCTTCATTTCATCTATTTTCATGATCCCGTTCATCGCAATCAGGCCTTGGAGCCTTGGATGTCGCCGAAATATGTCGGCATGAGCTATCAGCTGCCGCCTGAAATTATCCGCGAGGTGATGCAGCTGGATCGCTTTGAAGGCAAGCGTGTCACCATCAAAAAGGTGGCCGAAGGACTCGACATCAGCCTTGAGGAGCTGGAGCGGCGTGTCCGCAATGCCCAGAGCAAGGTCAAGATCCTCCGGGATCAAAGAGGCCGCAAGATTTTCGCCCCCACCCAACCGCATTCTCGCGATGGCGGGAGGTGAGAATCCATGACAGACACCATATTGGCGCTGATTCCGAGCTATGGCCTTTGGGTGATCTTCTTCACGGTTGAGTTGGCCTGTCTCGCCATTCCGTTGCCCGCCTCCATGCTGGTGGTGGCCTCCGGGTCTTTTGCGGCCTCCGGCGACATCGATCTTTACAGCGCCATGGCCGCAGCGCTTGTGGGCTATTTGATCGGCGATCAAACGGCCTTTCGAGCCGCCCGTCTGGCAGGCGTCCCTCTGATCGAACACTTTCGCGCCTCTGCGCGCACGAGAAGACTGATCGCGCGCACTGAAAGCCTTCTTGAAAAGCGCGGTATTCTCGCCATTCTGCTTTCCCGCACCATCCTGTCGCCACTCGGGCCATGGATGAGCTATCTGTGTGGGGCGATTGGCGTAAAATGGCATGCCTTCACCCTTGCCTCGCTTGCCGGTGCAACACTCTGGGTCGCGGCCTATTGCCTGATGGGGTATTATTTCGCGGACCGAATCTATGAATTGGCAACCTTGACCAGCAACGGCATTGGCTTCCTGTTGGCCTTTGCTACGGCCATCATGGCGGCCCTTTGGCTGCGGTCGAGCTGGCGGCGCTACAGCCTTCAGCAGACAGATGACGCCGAAGCGCTGCCTGTCCACTCCTCTCAAGAAAGACCCAAAGACCATGCTGATCCCGTTTGACACCTTGCTTGTTTTCATTTCTGCTGTCATCGCGCTCGGGCTTGCTCCCGGTCCAGACAATATTTTCGTGCTGACCCAATCAGCGCTTTATGGTCGCAAGGCAGGGCTGGTGGTGACCTTGGGGCTGTGCACCGGGCTGCTGGTTCATACCGCGGCGGTGGCTTTCGGGGTGGCGGTGATTTTTCAAACCTCGGCACTGGCTTTCACTGCGCTCAAACTGGTCGGCGCTGCCTATTTGCTCTATCTGGCCTGGGGTGCGTTCCGGGCCGGCAGTAGCGCCATCCCGATGAAGGGTGGCGCGGGCAACGGACCAAGCCTGATGGCGCTCTATCGCCGCGGCATCGTGATGAATATCACCAATCCCAAGGTTGCGATTTTCTTCCTCGCCTTCCTGCCGCAATTTGCCGACCCGGCCAATGGGTCATTGACTGGGCAGTTGCTGCTGCTCGGAATGCTGTTTATCCCCTGCACCTTGCTGGTTTTCGGTGGCATCGCCTTTGGTGCAGGTTTCCTTGGGGGCTGGTTCAGCAATAATCCTAGGGCGCAAGTGATCATGAACCGCATGGCCGGTCTGGTCTTTGTCGCGCTGGCCGTCCGTCTGGCAACTTCCCAACGCTAGGCTAGGGACGGTCTCTGATCCATCTCCAGGAGCCACCCGGTGAAACACATATCCCTTCGCGATGTCGCCACCCATTGGGACCAGAATGCGGACCAGTGGGCGGAAGACGTGCGCAATGGCTACGACACTTATCGTGAACATTTCACATTGCCTGCCTTTCGTGCCTTCCTGCCAAACCTGAATGGGCTTGACGTGATCGACTTTGGCTGCGGGGAAGGGGGCAACAGCCGCCACTTTGCCCGGATGGGAGCACAGGTTACCGGCATTGATCTGTCCGAAGGCATGCTCTCCCATGCCAGACGTCAGGAAGCAGACCAGCCCCTTGGAATCCGCTATCTGCAAGGGTCTTTCTGTGACAAGACAGAGCTGGCTGACGGCTCCTTTGATGCGGTGCTGTCCACCATGGCGTTGATGGACGGGCCGAATTTGGACGGCGCCATGGGGGAAGCCTTCAGATTGCTAAAACCGGGCGGCTTTCTCGCCTTCTCGATCCTCCATCCCTGTTTCATCATTCCCGGTGTCCAGTGGAAACCGGCCAACGATCAACAGGAGGCGGTCGGCTTTGGTCAGGCGCGCTATTTTGCCCGCGAAACCTTTGTCGAAAACTGGAAATTCGGCTGCCGCCCCAATCTTGATGCGGTTGCTTCCTTCGCCGTGCCGCGCTTTCCGCGCACTATGGCGGATTATGTCAACGCGGTCGCGGATGCTGGTTTCCGGCTGACCCGCATGGAAGAACCCCGCCCCAGCGACGAGGCCTGTGCCATAGTCCCCAGACTGGCCCGTTGGCGCGATCTGGTGGCCTTCCTGCTGCTCATTGAAGCCCGAAAGCCCTGAAGTCAAAAGAACAACAGACATGGTCTGGAGCATGGCCAGAACAGCAAAAAGCCCGCCCAAAAAACCCGCCAAGGCGGGCTTTTTATGCATTTGCATCTTTACATTCGATCAGGCCGCGCGCACCTCTTCAAGAAACCGGGCCACCAGTCCATTGAGATTGACTGCCTGACTGGAGACAGCCTGCGAAGCAGAGAGCACCTGATTGGCTGATTGATTGGTCTCGGTTATTGAAGCGGTCACACCGCTCATGTTGAAGGCAACTTCGCTGGTGCCTTGTGCTGCCTGCTGTACATTGACACTGATCTCAGTAGTCGCGGCCCCTTGCTGTTCCACTGCCGTGGCAATCGAACTCGTATAGTCGTTGATCCGGTTCATCGTCTGGGCGATTTGGTCGATGGCATCGGCTGCCTCCTTGGTTGAGCCTTGAACCGAGGAAATCTGGGATGAAATTTCTTCGGTTGCGCGCGAGGTCTGATTGGCAAGTTCCTTCACCTCTGCGGCAACCACCGCGAAGCCCTTGCCCATTTCGCCAGCACGCGCTGCCTCGATGGTTGCGTTGAGGGCGAGCAGATTGGTTTGCTCGGCGATGTCCTGAATGAGCCGGATGACATCACCGATCTTTTGCGAGGAGTCACTCAATGCCGATACTTTGACATTGGTTTCTGTCGCTGACAGCGTCCCCTCGGACACCACTTGTTTGGTTTGCTCCACCTGTCGACCGATCTCCTCGATCGAGGCGGCCAGTTCCTCTGCCGCAGCCGCAACGGTCTGAACATTCACCGAGGCCTGTTCGGAAGCCGCCGCAGCCGAGGTGGCACGTTGAGAGGTATCCGACGCGATGCCGGTCAAAACCTTGGCCGTGCCTTCCATTTCTGTTGTATTGCTGCCGACGGTTTCCAGCGCCTGCTTCACATCACTGTCAAAACTCTTGATCAGATACTCGACGGTCATTTGCCGTTGCTCGCGGGCCTTTTGCTCTGCTGCTGCGGCATCTGCAAGGCGCTGCCGCTCAATGGCATTGTCTCGGAAAACCGCGACGGCCTTGGTCATGTCTCCGATCTCGTCGCCTCGACTGGTGCTGAGCAGGGCCACATCGGTGTTGCCATCGGCAAGATCTGTCATTTCCGCGACCAGAGCGCTGATCGGTCTGGTGATCGAGCGGGAAGCCAGCACTCCGCCAATGCCCGAAATGGCGAGCAGGACGAGACCGATCAACATCATGCGATTGCGCATGGCAACAAGCGGCGCGCCGATTTCAGCGGTTGCCTGAGCCGCGATGATTGCCCATTTGTTGCCGTGATATTCGAGCGGAACCGCATAGGTCGTTAGTTCGGTGTCGCGATAGTCCGAGGTGATGGCCGGTTCCCAACGGCCCGCCAGAGCGGCAGTAATCACCGGGCTGTCGATCTTGGTCTTCAGCATGTCCTCGCCCGGCGTCTTGTCGCTTTCGTTCAGCATGGTGCCATCGCTGCGAACAATCAGATATTCCCCCGTTTTGCCCAGACCGGCACGATTGGTCAGCACCTTGTCGGCAATGTTTGGCAACTGAAAAGCCAGAACTCCGATTGTCTCGCCGGTCTCATCGGCGATCCGGGTGGAGACAAAACTGGCTGGCGCATCGTTGCTGGGGCCATAGGGGCGGAAATCGAAAAAGGCGACCTCTTCGTTGGTCATCTGGGCCGCAGCCCGGAAAGCATTGCCCAGATCGGTATCCCTCCAGCGTCCTTCATTCAGATTGGTAGCGAAGTCCTGCTCCTTGAATACCGAATAGACAAGGTCACCTTCCTTGTTGAACAGGAAGACATCATAATAGCCATGTTCGCGCAGCAACTTGCGGAACCATGGATGAAATTTTGCATGGACCATATCATACTGGCTACCGGTGTCAGCGGCATCCAGATTGTCCTTCTTGCCGACATCATGCGGGTTGCCAGTGATATAGGCCTTTACCAAAGCCGCCTGCGGGTTCGTACCAACAGCCTTCCAGGCCGCTCCAAAGCTCTGAATGGCTTCTCTGGCAAGCGGGCTTGCGGCAACAATCCTCAAGTCTTTGTCGATCAGTTCAAGACTTTTTGCGATTTCGACTTTCCGCGACTTGAGAAGAGCCTGTATCTCTTCCTCATGCATTGTATGGATATTGTCACGCGCAGTGATAAAGCTGGCAAATCCAACTCCCAGAACGCAAAGAAAAGCACTCAAAACAACTAAGACGGGGAGCTTGCGGGAAATACGTAAGGACGACATGGTAAACATCTGGCAGTCCACTTATGTTGATTTATAGCTTCCACTTTAATTTTAAAATTTTAACTCGCTCAATATAAATATTTACTAAATAGAAATTATAATTTTGAAGATATTGTAAAGTAATTTTTTGATCTATTTTGTTTTGGACTGTATTTATATAGGTATGATTAAAATAAATTATTGGAAAAATTGCATTTTTCAAGAAAAAGTGAGAGTAGATGGTGTTTTTCAATAGAGACTTTTAGGTTTGTTGTGTAATAAAGTATTTCAGTAAACGAATGATGTGCAGTATTATTAGGCAATATTAAGTAAGAATTGCACAAAAAAAGAGCACCAAACCCATTGGGTTCGGTGCTCTTTTGTTCTCGTGCGCAGTCGGAGAAGCCAAGTCAAGTCGGCTCGTTCAGATGCAAATCAGCCGCCAGCAGCCTCGAACACTTCCTGTTCGGCTTCCGCGCTTAGGTCATAAAAGGTACCCGGTGTGATATAGGGCAAATCAAGCTTGTCCCAGACATCAAGCAACGCAGCCGACAGACCATTGACCAGACCATCATCATGGAAAGGTGACGGGGTGATGCGCAGGCGCTCGGTGCCGCGCGGAACGGTCGGATAATTAATCGGCTGGATATAAATGCCATGCTGATCGAGCAGCATGTCGGACGCCTTCTTGCAAAGATCCGGGTCGCCGACAAACAAAGGCACAATGTGGGTTTCAGACTGCATCACCGGCAGCCCTGCATCGGACAGTGCCTTTTTGGTTGAAGCGGCCTGCCGCTGCTGACCGTCGCGTTCGACCTGACTGCTTTTCAGGTGGCGAACAGAGGTCCGCGCAGCTGCAGCGATGGCCGGAGGCATTGCCGTGGTGAAAATGAAGCCGGGTGCATAAGAGCGAATGGCGTCGATAACCGCAGCCTTGCCGGTAATATAGCCGCCAAGCGTACCAAAGGCCTTCGCCAAAGTGCCTTCGATGATGTCGATCCGGTCCATCAAGCCTTCGCGTTCGCAGATGCCTGCTCCCCGCTCGCCATACATGCCAACCGCATGGACCTCATCAATATAGGTCATTGCATTGTATTTCTCGGCCAGATCGATAATTTTTTCGATCGGCGCAACATCGCCATCCATCGAATAGACGGACTCGAACACAATCAGCTTGGCGCGTTCCTTGCCAGCGGCAGCCAGCAGCTCTTCCAGATGCTCGACGTCATTGTGACGCCAGAGCTGTTTCTGAACGCCAGAGCTTTTCACCCCAGCGATCATCGAGGCATGGTTGAGCTGATCGGAGAGAATGAGACAGTCCGGCAACAATTTGGCAATGGTGGATATGGAGGCCTCGTTGGACACAAAACCTGATGTGAAGACCAGAGCCGATTCCTTGTTGTGCAGATCCGCCAGCTCCATTTCCAGCTCGACCAGAGGCCGGTTCGTACCGGAAATGTTGCGCGTGCCGCCTGCGCCGGACCCCATCTTTTCAGCGGTCTCGGTCATTGCCGCGATCACGTCGGGATGTTGCCCCATACCCAGATAGTCGTTCGAGCACCAGACCATAATCTCACGTTCAAGACCATTGTCGGCGCGCCAGATCGCACGTGGAAATTTGCCCGCCTGTCGCTCCAGATCTGCAAAGATGCGGTAACGCTTCTCCTCTTTCAAAGAGGAGACGGCATTCTCAAAAAACTCTAGATACTTCATTTGAAGTGATATCCGCTTGTTTCTGGTCCAAATCTGCGAACCGGTCGGTCTCTCAATCCAATACAACCCCGTGCAGCATTGCGACACTGCAAACTTGTCTGTGGTCCTTGGGGAAGTTTGGCCCTCAATCTGTATGGTCACTTTGACCGACACTTTGACCAAGAGCCTTGAGGTTTGTCAATTATCACACCGGTTACAAATTTGTAAGGCAGTCGTAAGGCTACGGTTAGAATTTTGGAAAAGTGTTGCAAAATCAAACCCTACATCCGACCCATATGGCCAGAACCGGCTGGTTTCGGCGGGTTCTGGCCACCTGCACCCCAGCATATCTACGCAATCGACAGAATCGAAATGAGGGGTGAGAGCGCCTGTCAGATCAATCGCGTGCATTGAGGTAATGATTTCAATGATCGTTATGGTCAGTATTGTGCGATATGATTGCTAGATTTTTTAAGCACATTTCTTGTCCTGACACAGAATGTTTGCTTTACTGGTCTTACAAAATTTGACGTAAAATTACTTATTCCTGCTTTCTCATTTTTCTAGGACCGCCATCATGCCGTTTCACGTCGCCCTGATCACCCCATCGAGATATGATCGCGATGGTTACGTTCAGCAATGGAAGCATCCAACCATGGTCACGCAGGCGCAGGCAGCCGTAAAGGCCCTGCTGAAGGACTGCGATAGTCGTCAGCTGTTGGGGCCAGACGTCACGATCACCTGCGAAGATCATTATGAGATCTTTGGCCCGGTTCCGGTGGAAGGCATTATCGAGCGCATCAAGGAAGCTGGCAATGGCGCAGTATTTCTGACCGGTGTTTTGAGTGCCTTTTATCCGCGCGCCATGGATCTGGCGCAGATGTTCCGGGACGCAGGCATTCGAGTGGTCATCGGTGGTGTCCATATCAATGGTGTGATGGCTTTGTTCAAGGACAAGCCCTACGGCCTGCAGGACGCGATAGACATGGGGGTGACCCTGTTTGTTGGTCAAGCTGAGGGCCATATGGACGAACTGATGCGCGATCTGTATGGCGGTATTCACAAGGATGTCTATGACTATCTCAACGATCTGCCGGACTTGAAGTCTGCGCCGATGCCGGATTATCCGGTCGAGATGATCAAGCGCAGCAGCTCGGGCATGTTGCCCATCGAAACCAGTCGCGGTTGCCCGTTCAAATGCACCTTCTGCTGCATCCCCAACACCCAAGGGGTGAAGATGCAAATGCGCGACCCGCAGGACATTGCCGACTATGTCCGGGACTATTGCCAGAAGGGGGTCAAAAATTTCTTCCTGTCCGATGACAATATCGCCCGCAACAAGGAATGGGCACAGGTCTTTGATGCTCTGGCCGAAAGCAAGCGCGTTCACAATCTCAACTATCAGATGATCATCGAGGCCGATACGGTTGCCTACAAGATCCCCGGTTTCATCGAAAAGGCCCGGGCCGCTGGCGTTACCGATGTGTTTCTCGGCCTTGAATCGATCGATCCCGACACCATCAAGGCGGCAGGCAAAAAGCACAATCGGGCTGCCAATGTGCGGGACATGTTCGATGCTTGGTATCAGGCGGGCTGTGTCACCCTGTCCGGTTTCATCATCGGCTTTCCCGGCGATGATGCCGACAAGATCAGAAGAAATGTCGACACGTTGGTTGAGGAATATGCAGGCGAAATCTTTACCTTGTCCGTCCTGACCCCGCTGCCCGGATCCGTCGATCACAAACGGCTGGCTGATGCGGGCACCTACATGGATCCGGACCTCAACAATTATGATCTCGGCCATGTTGTCTTTCATCATCAGGATCTGCCGCAAGCGGATTTCGATCGCATGAAACCCTCGATCCTGCGTCGGCTCTATTCCGTCAAGCGGGTTTGGTCCATCATGCTGCAAGGCCTGCGCAACCCGGCCGGTGCCGTGACCAACTATTCCTGGTCGCTGTTGTTGATGCTTGGCTATCGGGTCGAGGGCGGCGGTGTCTATGAAATGGGACTGGGGCGGTATCGCAATCGGCTTTTGCGCCGGCCTACCATGCCTATCGAGCCCGCCATCCTTTTCTATCCCAAATATGCCTTGAAGGATGCGCGCTTTCTGCTGCTGGGTGGCGCCACCATCCTGCTGCTGAAAGCCATGCGCGCCCTGGCAAGACGCAAGGTGGCCAAGGAAAAGGCCAACGCAGTCACCCCCCAACTGCAACCCGCTGAGTAGAGGGATGGATGGGGGAAGAGACCCCGCACCACAGGGTAAAGATTCATAAAGGCTTTTGCGATAATCTAATCCAAGCCTGACGTCTATTCGCTTGACGGCGGATGATATAGAGGTGCGGAGTTTTATATGTCAGTGACAGTCCTGTCAGCATTGAGGGTTTTGGTGATCGAGGATAGCGCCTATATGCGCACGATCATTCGAACCATTTTGCAAGGTCTTGGCGTGCGCGAGATTTTCGAGGCCGAGGATGGGGGCGTCGGACTGGAAAAGCTTGAGCAGCTCTCGCCCGATGTTGTGATCATTGACTGGGTTCTGCCAATTCTTGACGGACCAGAGCTCGTCCGCCTGGTGCGCAATCCCAACCATCCGATGGGCACCGTACCGATCATCATGATCTCGTCCTATGCCGAAAAACACCGCATCATGGAAGCCAAGCAGCTGGGCGTGCATGAATTCCTGCGCAAGCCCTTCTCGGCCAAGGATGTCTATCTGCGAATGGTGGCGGCAACCTCCATGGAGCGTCCCTTCGTGCGGACCGACAATTATTACGGTCCGGCCCCGCGCGAGGCGGTCACCCGCCGTGCTAGCGACGGAACGCCAGAGCAAGGCCAGTCCGGGGTTGCCATGCCAACCGCCTTCGCCTGACCGCATCAGAGTCAGACCGCCCTACAGTCAGAAAAGCGTCGATTAGCGGACGATTGTCAGCGTCTCCGCGGCCCGTGTGATGCCTGTATAGAGCCATCTGTGGCGGTGATCGCGGAAGGCCCAGCTTTCATCAAACAGCATCACGTCGTTCCATTGGGAACCTTGTGACTTATGCACGGTCAGCGCATAGCCATAATCAAATGAGTCCCCTTGTTTGCGAACCGTCCAGGGAATTTCGCCCCCATGTTCCTCGAACAGCGCTTTGGGCACCTTCAGAGGAACCCTGCCGGACAATTCATGCCCGATTTCCGGACTGACCCGCATCTTGATATCCTTGCCGGTCCGGCTGGTCACCTTGTCGACCAGCCAGATGCCGCCATTCAAAAGGCCCTTCTGGTGGTTGTTGCGCAGACAAACAAGCTTGTCGCCAACCTGAGGGTAGGGGCTGTCAAACGACTTCAGCTCTCGCAGGCGATTGTTATAGCGCTGCCGGGTGACATTGCGGCCAACCAACACCTGATCGGCTTGCAGAACCTTGTCCGTTTCCAGATCGCGGCGATGGATCACTTTTACCGTGTCATAGTCGCCATAATCCAGCGTGTTGCCTTCGCGCACATCCTGTGCCAGTCGAATGATCGGATTGTCCCGCGCCTGACGGTGAATTTCCGTCAGCATCATGTCCGGTTCGTCATCGGTGAAATAGCCACCGCCAGAAACGGGGGGCAACTGGGCGGGATCGCCTAGAACCAACACCGGCTTGCCAAAGGACAGCAAGTCAGAACCCAGCATTTCATCGACCATCGAGCATTCGTCAATGATGATCAGATCCGCGTCGTGAGCCGGGCTATCCCGATTGATGACAAAGGCAGGAACATCGCTTTCGGCCTCGTCATCGTCATCGCGACTGTCCGGCCGATAGATCATCGCATGGATCGTGCTGGCCCCCGGGCATCCCTTTTGCCGCAAGACCTGTGCCGCCTTGCCTGTAAAAGCGCCGAACAGGACTTCCCCATCGACCCCTTGCGCCAAATGCTTGGCAAGGGTGGTCTTGCCCGTGCCCGCATAGCCGAACAGGCGGAAAATCGGCGCATCACCCTTCTTTATCCATTGATTGACCGCATCCAAAGCGGCGGCCTGTTGATCGGACCATTCCACGACAGTCTTACCCTCGAACCGGAATCACACACGCTTCCTTCGTGGAATCGCAGTCCCGACACTGACCAAGCAGAGCCACAATTTCAAGCATCAGACAGGCTTTTCGAAGCCTTTCGGGCAAAAAGAGAACAAAATGTGAATATCTGCAATCGTTTCAGGCATCCGAAAGGCGGCCTGCATCTGAGGCAAAAAAAATGCGCGAACCGAAATTCGCGCATTCAGCAAACTGTCGCATCTTTGCCAGAAGAAGTTAGAGGAAATCACCGGAGATCAAGGGTCAGGCCTGCATCAATTCCTTGCTGTCTTCATGAACTCTTTCTTGCTCGGAAACCAACGCATCGGTGAAGTTCGGGGAAAGCCCGGAAAGCAAGTCAAGACCCATATTTGCGAGGCGTTGTTCTGTACAGTCGAGTTTCGAATAATGGCTCATACCAAGCAGGATCCCCATCATATGATCTAGACTCAACTTGGACTTGCCCTGATCCGAAGATTTTTCTCTATCAAGTCGTTCAAGGAGAACGGAAAGACCGCCGGTTAGCTGTACGTAATAGTCCTGATAAATTTCATAGCATTCGCCATCTTTGACCGTGAGTTCGCTCAAACCGTTCAACAACAGGCAGCCTCTTCCAGCGCCCTTCTGGGACAGGAAATAGCTAAAATCCAGGATCAGATCTATCGCCGCATGCTCTGGTTCCTTGGCTTCCATTTCGGTGCGCGCATTGATCAGTATATTGAGGGGATTTGCCTTTACATAGCGCTCAAGCACCAAACCCAAAATCCGCTCCTTGGATGCAAAGCTATTGTAAAAACTTGATCTTTGGATATGCATCGCTTCAACAAGTGAACTGATGGATGTTCTGGCAACCCCGTCTGCCCAGAAAGTTTCCGTTGCTGCATCGAGCACGTTTTCATAATCGAATTCTTTTGGTCGGCCCATGACAATCCTCACAACGTCTACGTGGAGTAGTAATGAATATCTTATAACTAGAATCTAGCCATCTCCTTTGAAGGCTGCAATGCGAATGGTTAGAGGAGGAAAATTTTGTCTGATCTGTCCATTTTGTAGGAAAAAAATAACGCCTTGGTTGTAGCAAGGGTTGTGCATTTTTATGTCTATACATAACTAAATTAGGTATAATATATCGAGACATAACTTAATCGATAAATCACCAACAAAAATTTCCCCCCTGATAAATTCGAAACTACGCATATACTTGAAGTTTCAAGGAAATTGAACGTTGGATGCAGTATCCAATTGAAATAACGGGACCGATCTGTGGTTGTGCCAATCCTGGAATGCCCTGAAATATTTTACCGTGCAGCATAAAATAAATGCACTCTTTAATTGAATTTGTTGCCTGTGGGTAAAGTCTTTCTTTTCCCGGACGGTTGATTGAGATTGTCTGTCAAGCCTCAGATAGAAAATAAAAGAGCCGCATTGGGATAACGTTTAACCATGGTGTTTAAGACGAATCACTCCCGAATGAGCTGGCAAACCTGTTCACCTCTTCGATTGTGGCAAGGCTGGATATAGGGAGGGTCAGTCAGGAAAGCGCTCTTCGTCATCCTCGTCTTCAAGGTCATGGGATGGATCGACCGGATTGAGATAGCCGTCGACCGCATGGACTTGATCCCGAAAGCTTCTGAGATTGCTGACCACGCTGTCACCACCCAGCCGGGTGCATTCCGCGAGGATAAGCTCGCAAGCAGACGCTGCCGGGACCAGAGAGGGCAAAAGCTGCGGCCCGGTCATCGGCACGAACAACCCCATGTCAGCATAGGGCACAGCTGGTGAGGACATGGTATCGGTGATCGCGACGATCTTGCAGCCTCGCTTCTTGGCGACTGTTAGAAGCCGCCCGCCCTCCGATGCATAAGGGGCGAAGGTGAACAGGATGATCAGATCTCTTGGTCCTGCTTGTCCCAGCATGTCAAAATGAGATCCGTCAGGGCTTTCCAGCAGTTGAATCGAAGGCAGGGCAATTTTGCCAGCATAAGCAAGATAGTGCGCAAAGGCGAAGGACGAGCGATAGCCTGAGACGTAAACCCGGTCAGCCTCCAGAATGGCATTGGCGATCCGTTGTACTGATTTCAGGGTGTTGGGCTGAAACAAACTGGTCAGATTGCTCAGCGTAGCCTGTCCGATTTCGACAAAAGCATCCGAGCCTTCTCCCCATTTGCCGCCTTTTTGCAGAGCTGCGGCGCGCTCATCCAGCCGCACTTCCTGTACCTGCACACCTTCCTGAAAGACCGAGCGGAAGGGATCAAAAGTGGAAAAGCCAGCAACCTGAGCCAGCCGCACGATGGTGGAGGGGTGCACGTCGGCTGCTTTGGCCAGCTGTCGCACAGACTTGAAAGCGACATCGGCCGGATTGTCGAGCACATAGGAAGCCGCGACCTTCATCTGAGGGGAAAGGCCGGGATAGGCATCCCATAGCAATTGTCGCAAATCATCGAGTTTCATGTCTGTACTTTTGGTTCAAGCCATCGAATGCATTGGCAAACGGTGCTGTCCGCTTGTCTCAGCCCTTTCATACAAAAGTTGATCGGGTTTGGCAAAAGGTGAGGAGGCTATGCACTGGAAGGACCAATTGTATTTGCCACAGTTTGAGCCGCAACTGCCGGAAAAGTGCAGAAAATAGCCAAAAAGGAACACGCCTTCACCCGGCAAATGGGGAAAAATTCCAAAAATGCAACGATATGTTGCTCTTTGGAAAGATTCGCGTTTACCTCACGTGTGAAATGAATAGGATTGAATTCGTGTTTTGAATTAATCCTGTTTACCACTAGCCACGACGTTGAAATAACATGTTTTTCGGTATGCCCAAGCCCGTGGTTCTGTCCTATGCAGCCAATGGAATTCGCCGCTCCAAACGGGATTGTCTCGCCCTGCCCATCAAGCCTGATGAACTGGTTGCCAGCGCGCGCGCTGCAAAAGAGGCCGGTGCTTCTCTTTATTCCTTCTCTGTGCGCGACGACACGGGCATTGCAATGTCTCAACTGGACGCCTTGTTGCCGACGATCGCCATGATCAGGGATGCGACCGACGGTGGATTTGGACTTCAGTTGGAACTGGACATCAATCCGGCAACGGGCATCGACCTGACAGAAGTCGACCGGTTGCTGGCTGCTGAAACTGTGGATTCACTCCAAATCCGGCTCGATCAGATCCTGCCTCGTGATGGCGACGAAGCCGACGAAGACCGGGCGCGTCAATTCCTTGATCTTTGTAATGAAAGAGGAACGGGCGTTCAGTTTGCGCTGGATCGGGCCAGTGACATCGAATGGTTCTATGCCTTTCGCCAATATGGGATCATTCCCGAAAGCTGCCGAGCCTTGTTGTTCATCCTCGGCACGGACGGCGAGCAGCCGACCAGCAATGCCAATGAGTTGCGTCCCTTTTTGACCACGCTGGACAAGCTATACCTGACCGGCAAGGTGGCGTGGTCTGTGGCCGCTTTCGGTCCCTCGGAGCTGACGGCCCAGACAGCGGCGCTTGCGATGGGTGGGCATATGATGATGGGACCCGCCTATAATGCCCAGTCTGGGCAAGGAGAGGCTTTCAAAGGGCCCCAAGATCAGGTAAGTCCGTTGCAGCAAGTCGCCAATCTGCTTGGTCGCTCCATTGCTTCCGGCTTTGAGACCCGAACCCTGTTGTTCGGGCCACGCTGAACAAGCCTGAACGATCCCCAGCAGGCCGCCACATGCCCGCATGGGGGATTGGGGCGACTGGCTGGCAAATGATGCAACAGAAAGACAGACAGCCATGTCCGACCGGTTCCTGCCGCGCAAGGATCGCACCGATCCTGCCATCACTGAGAGTGAAATTCAGTATGATGGCTTTGTCACCCTCTCCAAATGCACGGTGCGCTACACAGACACATCCGGCACGGTTCATCATGTAACACGCGAAATTCATGACCATGGCAGTGCGATTGCCGTTCTGCCAGTTGATCGCGCGCGCCGCGTGGCTTTGCTCGTGCGTCAATTGCGGATCGGCGCTTTGGCCAATGGGGAGAAAGACCCAATGCTGCTGGAAGTCGCAGCCGGTCTGGTCGATCCCGGAGAAAGCCCCGAAGGGGCCGTCCTGCGCGAGGCGGAAGAGGAGCTGGGCTTTGCCATTCACGAGCTGGAACATGTCACCCGTTTCTATGCCTCACCGGGCACCTTGACCGAAACCATTGATGCCTATCTTGCCTGCTACACGCTCGATGATCGGGTCCATGAAGGGGGCGGCCTTGACCATGAAGGCGAGGACATCATCGTCGAGGAAATCGCTCTTGACGAACTTGGCGAAGCGGCCCTGCAAGGCCAATTACGCGACGCCAAGACAATCCTGCTGATCCAGCATTTGATGCTTGCTGAGCCGGAATTGTTTTTCTGATCAGACCACCTGAAACTTTGAAAAGTCACCCTTGCTCTCGGCCTTGTCTCGGCGCACACTCTCCCCCAGCTGTCTGATGAATAGGGAGGCAAAGATGACAGAAACGCTTGCAAAGAGAGCGGGCTCTATTGCCCAGGGCAAGGTCTGGGCCAACCTGATTGACGGAGAGGCCGTGCCTGCAGCCAGCGGCAAGCTGCTTGACCTCATCTGTCCGTCCGATGGTCAAGCCTTCTGCCAGATCGCCCGCTCCACCAAGCCCGACGTCGATGAAGCGGTTGCCGCCGCCCGCAAGGCCTTCGAGGGGCGGATATGGAGCCGCATGACGGCAACCCAGCGCGGACGTTGCCTCTCCCGCCTCGCACTGCTGGTGGACGAGCATCATGAGGAACTCGCCGCGCTGGAAAGTCGAGACACCGGCAAGCCACTGCGCCAGGCTGACGCCGATATCACCATGGCCGCTCGTTACTTCGAATTTTACGGTGGTGCGGCAGACAAGATTATGGGTGACA
The DNA here is from genome assembly GCF_005771485.1 of Cohaesibacter sp. CAU 1516. Taxonomy (NCBI): domain Bacteria; kingdom Pseudomonadati; phylum Pseudomonadota; class Alphaproteobacteria; order Hyphomicrobiales; family Cohaesibacteraceae; genus Cohaesibacter; species Cohaesibacter sp. CAU 1516. The sequence goes on from NZ_VANT01000007.1 coordinate 101,275, forward strand.
CCATCCCGATGCTGGACGGGTTTACGGCGCTCACCCTGCGCGAACCCCATGGGGTGGTCGGCTCCATCGTGCCATGGAACTATCCCGCCCAGATCGGGGCTCGGGTCATTGGTGCGGCATTGGCGATGGGAAATTGTCTGGTTATCAAGCCTGCCGAGGAAGCGTGCCTGTCGATTCTGCGCATGGCTGAGTTGGCCGATGAAGCGGGCATTCCTCCGGGCGTTCTGAATGTGGTCACCGGCCATGGGGAAGAGGCAGGCAGTGCTCTGTCCGGTCATCCGGGGATCGATTTTCTCACCTTCACCGGTTCTCCCACGGTTGGCACTTTGGTCCAGAAGGCAGCCGCCGACAATCATGTCGGCACGACGCTGGAGTTGGGCGGTAAAAGCCCGCAAATCCTGTTTGAAGATGCGGATTTGCAAGAGGCCATGCCGGTGGTGACCAACGCCATCATCCAGAATGCCGGCCAGACTTGTTCTGCCGGATCGCGCCTGTTGGTGCATCAAAGCCTGTGGGATGCGGTTGAGGAGCAATTGATCACCCGCTTCAATGCCCTGACAGCGGATCGGCACGACCGGGACGCGGATCTCGGACCTCTTATTTCCAGCGGTCAGGCCGATCGGATCGACAGTTTCATGCAGCTTGCCGCCGACCGGGACATTCCCGTGCTGGCTGCAGGCTCAGTCGCCTCTGATGCTCCTGATGGCGGCTTCTATGCAGCCCCCACCCTGTTTGGCCCTGTACCGAACAGTCACCCGCTGGCACAGGATGAGATTTTCGGGCCGGTCCTGTCGATGATCCCCTTCAGGGATGAGCAGGAAGCCATCGATCTGGCCAATGGCACCCCCTTCGGACTGGTTGCCGGTGTCTGGACACGGGATGCTGCCCGATCCATGCGCATGGCCCGTGCCGTGCGGGCCGGGCAAGTTTTCATCAATGGCTACGGGGCAGGGGGTGGCGTTGAGCTGCCGTTTGGCGGTTTCAAGAAATCCGGCCATGGGCGCGAGAAGGGCATGGCGAGCCTGTTGGACATGTCGGCACTCAAGACGATCATCATGAAACACGGCTAAAGGCCTGATAACGGCCGAAAAACGGTCGAACACGATAGGAAAAGGTCCGGCAACAGCCGGATAATGGGAGGAAACAGAATGACAGCGGACAAAGGGTCCAAAAGACTGGAAGGCAAGGTTGCCATCGTCACGGGAGCTGCATCTGGCTTTGGTGAAGGCATTGCGCGGCGCTTCGCTGCCGAAGGGGCCAAGGTCGTCGTCGCCGACCTTAATGGCGACGCAGCCCGAGAGGTCGCCGCCGATATTGGCGGTACCGCGATCGTGGCTGATGTGTCGCAAAAGGACGCTGTTGACCGCATGGTCAGCGCTGCGGAGGATTTCGGTGGCCCGGATATTCTGGTCAATAATGCAGGCTACACCCATTGCAACATGCCTTTCATGGATGTCGACGAAGCGATGTTTGACCGGATCTATGATGTCAATGTGAAGGCAATCTTTCTCGCCACACGGCGGGTGGTGCCCATCATGCGGCAAAAGGGCGGCGGGGTGATCATCAACACCGCTTCCACCGCCGGTTTGCGGCCGCGCCCCGGTCTGGTGGTCTATAACAGCTCGAAGGGGGCCGCCATTTCCCTGACCAAAAGCCTCGCCATCGAATTTGCCCCTGACAAGATCCGCGTCAATGCTCTCTGCCCGGTGGCTGGTGAAACCGGCATGCTGCATCTCTTCATGGGGGAAGATACGCCAGAGAAACGTGATCTATTCAAGAACTCGATCCCCATCGGCCGCCTGTCAACGCCAGAGGACATCGCCAATGCTGCGCTCTATCTGGCCTCGGATGAAGCCAATTTCATCACCGGCGTGGCGCTGGAAGTGGATGGGGGCCGCTGCATCTGAACGAGTCGTCAAATGAGAAAACACCTTTCGCCCGGTCTGGACGAAAGGTGCTCCCCCCACAGTGCTCACCGGGCCTGTTGGATCATGGGGAGCGCAGGGCCCTGCATCAATCCTGATCAACGGCTGGTTTTACGCCCGGTCAGCGGCCGTTCTTGGTCAGGAACCGCTCAAACGGTCAGCTGGTCAAACCGTTGGCGTGTGACCGGACAGGACATCAGCCATCCAGTCAGAGTCGATATTCTGGCCTGACAGGACAACACCGACCTTCTTGCCCGCCATTTTGTCTTTCTCGATCATCAGGGCCGCCAGAGATGCAGCGCCCGCTCCTTCTGCCAGATTGTGGGTGGCACGATAGATCAACCGGATTGCCTTGGCGATGCTGTCATCATCGACCCGGACAATATGATCAGCCCCCTTCATCACGATATCAAGAGCGTCCGCATCGGGGCAGCGGACCGCCATGCCATCGGCAAAGGTGTCGCTGCGCTCGGCTTCGGTCAGCGTGCCGCATTCGAAGGAGCGGGCATAGCCATCGGCCCGGTCAGAGACCACCCCGACAATCTTGGTCTTGAGATTGAGGGCATTGCGCGCCTCGATCATGCCGCAGATGCCCGAGCCCTTGCCAATCGGCACATAGATCGCATCAAAATCGGCATGCTGGCGCATCATTTCATAGGCATAGGTGCCGACGCCTGCCACCAGATCCTCATGGAAAGAGGGCACCATGTGCAATCCATCCCGCTCTGCCATGCTTCGCGCACAGCCACAGGCCAGATCAAAGTCATCCCCTTCCTCGATCAGGGTTGCGCCAAAGCTCTTCATGGCCGCATTCTTTTCTGCCGAATTGCCATGGGGCACGACAATGGTGGCATGCAGACCCTCAACGCGGGCGGCGAAGGCAAGGCTCTGACCGTGATTGCCGCGCGTGGCGGAAATCAACCCTTCGGCTTCAGGGAAACGGGCCTTGTAGCGATTGGCATAGACCAAGCCGCCACGCACCTTGAAGGCGCCAGTTGGGGTGTGATTCTCATGCTTCATCCAGACATCAGCCCCCAACGCCTCGGCCAGCAGAGGCCAATTGTAACAAGGGGTTGGTTTCATGGCGCGGTAAACCAGTTCCTCGGCGCGTTCGAAATCCCGACAGCTGAGCATGATGATGGTCCTTTTTTGGCGATGCTTTTATGGTGGACCTGCCCGGTGGCTTTTTGCCCGCATGGCGATCCAACGCTCTTGCAAAAAGCATGACAAAGGATATTGTATGGGACAACTTATATATTGTATGGGATGCAATGATTATTGTATGCCATACAATCAAAGCGACGATCTGGAAAGGTGAGACAGGTGTGCCCATGAAGGACAAGCAGGCCAAATGGTGCCCGGAACTGGGCGACTTCGCCGGGCCGAAATATCGCGCCATTGTTGCCGCCATGCAGCGCGACATCCAGAGTGGCGCCTTGCCGCCGGGCACGCGCCTGCCCACCCAGCGGGATCTTGCCTGGTCGCTTCAGGTCAACCTCTCAACGGTCACCGAGGCGTTTCGCGAAGCGACCCGCCTGCGCTTGATCACCGGGGAAGTGGGGCGTGGCACTTATGTGCTGCCGGGCAATGATGCGGTCCAGCTCTATGCCATCGACAAAGGCGGCAATCACGACACGATCGATCTGTCGACCATTGTTCCGGCACGGGCTTTTTCCAGCGAGGATTTGCGCCAGAGCTTTGCCACCCTGCTGGCGCGGGATAATCTTTCCGACATCATGGACTATCCTACCCCGGACCTGATGCAACGATGCCGCAGTGCCATTGGCCAATTCTATCAGCCGCGTGGCTTTCACCCACGCCAAAGCGACATGTTCCCCTGTGCCGGGGCGCAAGCGGCTTTGTTTGCCGCTCTGCAATGGATTGCCAAGCCCGACCTGCCGGTGTTGGTCGAGGAATTGACCTTTCCGGGCATGAAGATCGCCGCCCGTCAGATGGGCCTGCGGCTGGTGCCGGTTGCCATGGATGAGAAGGGCATTCTTCCCGCCGATCTTGACCGTGCCGCGCGGGCCAGTGGGGCGCGAACTTTGGTCATCAGCCCGATCCTGCAAAATCCCACTGGTGCGACCATGGATGCCGACCGCCGGGCCGCCATTGTCGCATTGGCCGAAAAGCTCGACCTCTTGGTGATCGAGGAAGATGTCTATGGTGGCTTCACCAAGGAACCGCCGCTCAGCCTGCAATTGGCGGGGCGCTCGATATTGGTCGGGGGGCTGTCGAAACTGGTGGCTCCGGGGCCACGCTTCGGCTTTGTCATTCCGATGCTTGAGGGCAATGAGGCGCGGCTACCGGAGCAGAATTTCGCCATCGATGAACTGGTCCATGTTACCAGTTGGATGGCCGCTCCGATCATGCTGGAGCTTTGCTGCCACTGGATCGAAAGCGGTGAGATCAACCGGCATATGGAGTGGCAACGGCAGGAGGCAAGGACGCGGCAAAGCCTTGTCAGACGCAAGCTCGGTTTGCCGCCCTTAGGGCGCAAGCCCGCCGCCCCCCATCTCTGGATCGGAGCGGGAAAAGACAGCCCTTTTGCTGGCTTGAGCGGTGATCAGGCCGCCGCCAAGGCGCGTGCTGCTGGTGTTGAAATCGTGCCTGCCTCGACCTTCTGTGCTGGCCGCATGTTGTCTGACGGTATTCGCCTGTGCGCCACATCCCCTCGTGATCGGGCCGACGTGACAGAAGCCTGCAAGCGACTGCGTAAGGCCTGGTCCTAGGCAGGTTTGTTTTCGTTGTATAAGGGAACGGAGCCGAGCTTAGTCCTGCGGCTCCACCACGCGCTCTGCCGGGAAGCTGACTTCGACCAGTGTGCCTTCACCCGGCTTGCTTTTCAGGGTCAGACATCCGCGATTGGCCTCTACCAACGCCTTGGTCAATGGTAGGCCGAGCCCAGTGCCTTGAGCGGAATCGCGCACGGAGGAAACCTGCCGGAATGGCTCAAGCGCCGTCACCAGATCCTTCTCGCTCATGCCGATACCGGTGTCGCGGATTCGCAGCACCACATCGCCATTCTCCTCATGCACCGTCGACAGGATCACCTGCCCGCCAGCATGGGTAAATTTCACGGCGTTCGATAGTAGATTGAGCACGATCTGGCGCAGGGAACGCTGGTCGCCTGCAATCTGGGGCAACTCTGAGGCCAGCGACGTCCGGATGATGATGTGCTGTCGGTTTGCCTGTTGCTGCATCAGGCTGACAGTCTCTGCCACAAGCCGATTGAGATGCGTCGCCTCGAACTGCAAGTCCATCTTGCCTGCTTCCACCTTGGACAGGTCCAGAAGGTCATTGATCAGGCTCATGATGTGATTGCCGGAGGTCTTGATGTCTCTGAGGTAATCCTTGTAGCGTTCACTGCCAACAGGGCCGAAACGTTCCTCCATCATTACCTCTGCAAAGCCGATAATGGCATTGAGCGGTGTGCGGATTTCGTGACTGACCTTAGCAAGGAAGGTCGATTTCTGCTTGTTGGCATTCTCGGCGAGGATTTTCCCCGTCAACAGTTCCTCTTCCGAGCGCTTGTGCTGGCTATTGTCGCGCAGCACCGCGCAGAAGCGCTCGGTGCCGGGAATATTCACTCGGCCCATGGTGACGTGAAGCGGAATGAGGCCGCCCGATGCAATCACGCCGATCACATCGCGTCCGTCATTCAAAACGCTGGCAAGGCCATTCTTGCTCAGACTGTTGAGATAATCGATTGCGGTCTTGTGACTTTCCTCAGCCAGCAAGCCAAGGAAGCTGCCACCCGCCACTTCATGGCGATCCACCTCGAACAGGGCTTCGGCGCTGTGATTCATCCGCAACACATGTCCATCGCCATCCAGAACCACAACGCCGTCGGTGGCGGTGTCGAGAATGGCTTCCAGTTCGGCAATCTTTTCGTCTTCTTCCGAAATGCCCATCGCTTGGGGTTGATCGGGCGCTTCCTCGAAACTGAGCAACGCGGCCGGGATATCGCCCCAATTGATCGAAGAAATGGTGGCCAATGCCGAGAACGGCCGGGCACCTGCCCCACGCAGGGTGGTGCGGCCATTGGTTTTTGTCAGCCAGTCCCCCGGCCGACCGGAAAACAGACCTTCCATGCCTCCGGCCTCTTCCAATGCTGAAGCGCTGTCAAAGCCCAACAAGGACAGGGCCTTGCGCGAGGCAAACAGAATGCGACTGTCTGCGGAAACAATCATCGCAACCGACAGTTTGTTCAACAGATCGATGAGTGGCGAGGTCTTATCCGCGCGATCCCAGAGGCTGGCTCCGGCCATTGATGCAGCAGCCGTTGCCGCTGCCAAGGCCTGCGATGGTGCAACTGAGGTGTCAGCCGTGTCGCTGTCCGGCTCCTCTGTTTCCTCTACGATTGACTCAGTGTCGGCGACACCATCAAGCAATTCCAGCTCGGCCAGCTCCAGATCATGTTCTGCGGATGTGGCTTCGGGCAGATCGAGCGCCAATGCTTCGTCTTGGGGCAGATCCGCCAGTGCAGTGCCTGCAGCTTCTGTATCTTCTCCAACCGCGACAGCCTCAGGCTCTTGAGATGCCGCAACCACGCCAATCTGTTCGGGACTATCGGGCCGCTCTTCAGGTGCTTTTGCGGCATGCAGATCCCCGCCATCGGCAAGGGCTTGCACCGCTTCAAGCAGTTTTTGATGTTCACGCGCCTGTTCGGTCTGGGCTGCCGCCGGCGACTTGGATTTATCAGCAGCCTGTGCCAGCCGCTCACGCATATGGCGGAAGGCTGGGTCCATCGCGAAAATCTCGCGGAAGGCTGAGCTGGCCGCAGATTTCAGGGTCGCATCCCCTTGAGAACGGGTCTGAAGCGCCTGCTGAAGTCGTGCCTGATCAATATCTGGATTGTCCGCGATTTTGTCGGTTGCCTTGGCGGTCAAGCGGTCCATTGACGGCAGGTCGCCAGCCTTGTCATCTGTATCGTCATCCATTGTGGCAATTGGATCGTCGAACTCTTCGTAGTCCTCGTCGATTTCCTCTTCCGGCAGGCTGTGATCGAACTCAGACCCGCCCAGAGCCGCGGCAATTTCGTCGAACGCATCCTTTTCGCCATCGCTCAGGGCCTGACCGTCTTTTGCAGGAGGCTCTGGCATTTGTGGTTTCGTTGGTTCGAAAGCCTTCACCCCATGCGCGGACTCGGTCAACAAATCGCGCACCCGGTGATAGGGGTCAGGACCTTGACCCTTGCTTGCTTGATCGTCCGAAGGTGAGGCAGGGCCGCCGGTGTTCGTATCGTCGCCGCCGCTCGATGCGTGAATCTGCGACGTGCCAAGGCCCGAAGGGGCAAAATTTTGCTCGTTGCCTCCAGTCTCAATCTGGTCATCAGACATGGCGCGGTCTCCATTCGGATCCGAATGTGGCGTCAGCGCCTCTTTGTTGCTGCCCACATCTGGCGAAATCAGGGACTCAGCTGCAGCGACGGCGTCGTTGACCGCGCGCAGCAATTCTTCTGACATTATTTCTCGATTGTCGTGAAACTGTGGCAGCGTTGTGTCGCTCTGATGGCGGTTTGTGTCGCTTTGTAACGGCGCATCAGCAGGTCCTTCGTTGCGCCCGTCGCTGTGCCCGTCGTTGCGTTTGAGCTTGGTGTTGCACATGCCAAAGCCACGAAACCCCTTGAAGCCGTGATACCGCCCGAAGATCGGCAAGCCGGTCAACTCAACCTCGACCCTTGTTGCTTGTCCAGCGACGGGCCATTGGACGGTCAGCCCCACCCAGGTGTCGCGGCTCTCGAAGGCACGCGAGATGGTCCCTTCCATATCCATTTCCAGGCCGTCGGCCAGTTCCTGCCATGTCTTGCCAATGATGGCCGCATTGTCCGGGCCGACCGCTTTGGCCAGATCCTTTGAGACATAACTGAAGCGGCCCACTTCATCGCTTTCCCACACGAAATGATAGATGCCACCCTTGTCCAGCGCATCGGCCAGCGACTGCGCATCCGCTTCAGGTGGCGCCTTGCGCTCCGGACCCGTCTCGCCAACGGGCTCAATATCCGGTTTCTGTTTTGCGGCCCCTCGATCGGCTGCGCGCGGCAGAGTGTAGATGTTTGACCCCATGGCCGCATCGGGGGAGGGGGGCACCGGTTTGTCCGCCGAGCCATCCTCATGGAACGGGGTCAGATCGCTGTCCCGGGCCTTGTCTGCCTTTTCCAGCTCGGCCTTCAAATGCTCCATGCCTCGGGCCACATCATGCATGCCGAAGGTAGAAGCAAAAACATCGGCGCCCTGATCAATGGCCGATTGCTCGGATTCGGCTTCGGCGCTATCGCCAAGTTCCGCCATCAGCAGAGCATGGTCTTCGGCCCGGCGATCCGCTTCGCTCTGGCCTTGATAGTGGACCAGCAAATAGCGCGTATGCTCTGCGTCGCCGATGCGCACGAGTGTCGTCACCGGGCTTGCTTCCTCCTCACCCAGCGGTTTCGAGACGAGGCGCAAAGGCGTGTTGGCTCCGGATGCCAACCCCTTGATGATGTCCTGATCGGACAGGATGGCATCAATCGCCCCGGACTTGGCCAGCGGGGCGAGCTGGTCATCAAGGCAGGCCGCCGCAATGTCCTGTTCAGCAGACAAAGCCTCAAGCAGGGCCTGACCACGCTCCACGTCATCGTTGCCAAGCGCCGGATAATCGGTGGCAATCACCAGCAAAACCCCTTCACCCTCGACCTCTAGTCGTTTGCAAAGGCAATTGCAGGTGATGGCCTCGGCGCCGAGGAAAAAGCGCAATCGATCAAGCATCGGTGCATTGGACCGGGCGTTGCGGACCAGCCGCGCCAGATGGCGTCTTGCCGGGTGTACGTCACCGAAGCTGCGGTTCAGCATGGCGTCCATGCTGACCTCACCAAAGAAGGCCAGACCAGCCGCATTGGCCCACAGAATCCGGTTGCCCTCGCCATTCCACACCCAGGCAGGGCGCGAATCGAGCAGAACCGCTCCGATGGTCGGATGCGCGGTCAGCGTCAGATAAGGCATGGCCAAACTGGCCGGGCGAGTAAATTCCATGGATGCAGGTCTTTGTCTTCAGTCAGTGTTCAGCGTCTCGCCGATCAGCAGCAGGCGCGGTGGCAAAAGATTAATAATATGTAAATACAGTCTCTTTTGGGTCAGGTCCAACAAATCCCTGTGAAAGGGGCGCGAAACCGACTGGGATGGTTAATCTCCCCGTTTGCGGTCGGCTTGCAGTCAATTCTAGTATAAGTTCATACCAAATCCTATGCACGTTATTGGGGATGAATGCGCGTCCTTTCGTTGCATGTGCGAAGAAAGTGCGGCAAACTTCATCGCAATGCAACAATCACTTGCATAGAATGATCCTTGTTTGACGCAGCGGCGAAGCCGCAAAGATCCCAAGAAATTTTCTTGTTGCAGTGCACAATTTATTCTGATATAGTGCGCTGCACAATGAGATTTCAGGTCACTCACTCAGATCAGGAGATAGACACATGATGAAGACCCCAGAAAATTTTGAAGTTCCGGCACAGGTTCGCGAAATGGCTGAAAAAGGCGTCGAGCAGGCTCGCAAGGCTTATGACGAGTTTGCCTCTGCAGCCAGCGAAGCGGCATCCAAGGCTGAAGCCTCTGCCGAAAGCATGCGCAATGGCGCTGTTGACCTCAACAAGAAAGCACTGGCTGCGACCGAAGAGAGCATGAATGCCTCCTTCGATCTGGCAACCAATCTGGTAAAAGCTAAAGACATTCAAGAAGTTCTGGAACTGCAGACCAAATATGTCCAGTCCCAGATGCAGCGCTTCGGTGAAGTGGCACGCGAACTTGGCGAAGCCGCAACCAAAACCGCAGTCGACGCGACCAAAAAAGACTGATTCCGGCGAAAGCCTGATCGGAGATGAGCGACCGGTTGTTGTGCAGGGCTATCTTCACTGGCGCTGCACAATAGCATCCTGATCTGACAAAAGCGCGCGAATGCGTCGCTCTTGAAGGGCGGTCAGGAGAGAGGACGTGGGTTGCTGCAGCTTGATATGCGGAACAATCTGGCACGGCACTTAGCAGCTGTGCAAAGAATGGCGTTTGCGAGCTTGTCGACCCAGTCAGCTTTAAGCAAGGAACAGGAACCGGTCGAAGGATCCTGCGCCAGATCTGAATTTCCAAGCACAGACTTTGGAGACTGAGTCGCAGAGGCTTATGTCCCGGAATTCCACAAAGACCACCTGACTCCATTCGAAGCCTCCCGTTGCGTGTATTGGCTTCAGTGTTCCATGCAGAGCGTGCGCTTGCATGCCTTAAGAGTGTGCAACAACAATGCGCTGAACCTGCACAAACGGAGATGATCCATGACCACCGCCGCCAAGAAAGCGCCCGTTCGTAAAAAGGCCCCGGCCAAGGCTGCTGCCGCGGCCACTTCGTCCAAGGATGTCAAGGCTACTGCCGCGGCTAGTCCCGCCGAGGAAGCCAAGACGCCAGCCGCCGAACCCAAGGCCGCAGCTCCAAAGGCGCGCAAAACTGCTGGGGAAGCACCCGCTGTTGCCGCCGGTCTGTTTGCGATGCCATCCTTTGACATGCCACCGTCGCTTGCATCCCATGAGATGACAGATCTCGCTGAGAAATCCATCGCCAATGCCCGTGATCTCTATGAACAGGCAAAATCCAGCTTCGAAGATCAGACCAGTGCTGTCGAGAAAAGCTTTGAACTGGCGACCGAAAGCTCCCGTGATATCCAAGGCAAGATGGTGGATGCAGCCAGAGCCAATATGGATGCCGGCTTTTCTTTCCTCAATGGCCTGATCGCCGCCAAGAGCATCAGCGAAGCCATTGAGCTACAGACCAGCTTTGCAACCAAGCAGTTCGAAACCCTGTCTGCGCAAGGAAAGGATATTCAGGACTGCCTGACCAAGAGCATGGAAGAAGCAACCGCTCCCATGAAAGCGGCTGCTGGCAAGGCCATGGAAAGCCTGAAAATCGCTGGCTGATAACCCATGCTGATAGAGTGTTTCTTGCCTTATGCGAGGATGAGCCTGCTGCCCGAGACAGAATCTGTGGTGAGCATATACTGGGCGCGCTTCTTCTCGAGACCATAAGAGAGCTCTTCACCAACAGGCGGATCAACCTATGAGTCAGGAAAGGCGCGTCAAGACATGATGCGCCTTTCTCGCTTTTGGAACGGGCATAGTCTTTGGAAAAGCCTGCCTATAGTGACATTTTTTTGACAAGCTGTGGGCAGAGATCAAATCAGCCCTTGCATTTGCTTCGCAGCCCGCCTAATAAACCCACCACATTCAGGTGTTGTGCAGTCGTAGCTCAGTTGGTTAGAGCGTCGGATTGTGGCTCCGAAGGTCGGTGGTTCAAATCCACCCGACTGTACCATTTCACTCTGATGATTTTTCCGAAAAATAAATAGTTCAAACCACTAGCTTTCTTGCGGTGTGGTTGTCTTCGTCGTGTGCGCTGCTTTGTATAGCAAATCGGGCAACAAAGGCTCGCTATGAGGGATGAGCCAAGCTCTCTGCAACAATCCAGAAAGACTATGGTGGGGATCGAAAATGAGCGACACACCAGCATCAGGCTCCGAGACGGTCAAGCGTACCAGCCCACCGGCGCAACCTGGTGGGCATTTTTCGTGTCAAATCCGATTGGGATGGCTACGCCCAATAGCAATGATCAGCTGATCAGTACCGAGATTTCGGAAGGCTGCAAGCGTGAGCGGACTGCATGCTGGCTTAGGCAACTTTGTGATTTGTTGTTGAAATACGCAACTAGAAATTAATCATAGCAACAAGAACTAACTATGACTCGTGTCTAGCACAGTTGGTAAAAGGGGTGAGTATTTGCGTTATACTGAGATTATGCCTGATGCCGAGGCGATGCTGATGCTTTAATATTTAACAGTAGTGACTAAAACAATATAGGCCTCTTAAAGTCTTTAATGCTTTCTAAGGTAGTTTTCTCTATTCTCCACGCATTGGAGGCCCTATGAGTCTGTATAAATACCTATACTCGTTGTGCGATCGTCCCAGAACCGTTGCTGCAGCGATGTTTCTTGCGCTCTTTTCAGCGAGTTTGATGATTGCTGGCACACTGTTTGTTTTTCAGGTTTTTCTGAATCTGGAAACACAATTGAATCGTGAGATCGCAAAGGTTGATCAGCTTGATTCTGCTTTTAACACGACCATGGTGGCGCTGAATTCCCACAACAGCACGGCAGCTTGCTCGCCGGAATTTCATCATTGGTTGAGTACAATCGCATTCTTGCCGGATGGTATCCATGAAATTCTATATTCAGACAAGGATCAGTCCTGCTCGGTCAGTCGTGGAAAAATTCCAGAAGGAATTGAATTGGGCAAGGCCGATCTCGTGCGGCGCGATCTGGGATATCAATTCTGGATGGACCGTGATCTTGGGGTTATCGGCTATCCCGGTTTGCAAGGCACGTTCTTAAGAGAAGGCAATTTTTTGCTTGTCCTACCACCGTTAAAGGCACAGGAGACTTGGCTGCATGGGCAAAAGCAAGAATTTGTGACACCAACGAAGGATGGCACATGGTTGCATCGCGGTGGTGCTGCCAGCCTGAAGGACAAATATCCGGATGTTCAAACAGCGCAAGCAGGCTTTTCTGCAACCGATTGGGCTTTTTGGGGCTTCAAATGCGACAGCTTCAATCTCGTCTGTGTCATGGTTGAAGCGCCAGTAACAGGTTTGATTGTGGCCAACAGTCAAACGATCCTTGTTGGTTTGGTGTTGATGCTCACCATTGTCTGGTCGTTAACCCAAGCTGCCAAGACAAAATTCCTCAGTATGATGTCTTTGCCATCACGGTTTGTGCGCACAATGTCAGAGGACAGTCTCGTTTGTCATTATCAGCCCATTCTGTCTCTTGAAAGCGGCGAGATCGAGGGCGTTGAAGTGCTTGTGCGCTGGCGCGACCTGGACGGATCGCTGGTTTATCCAGATCAGTTTTTGCCTGTCGTTGAGAAACGCAATCTATCGCGAATTCTGACGGAAATCGTGATCAAAAATGCTTTGTCGGACCTGAAAAACATTCAATTCGCAGTGGAACACCCCAGGGTAAATATCAATGTTTTCCCCCAAGATTTTGATGCACGCTGGCTGATCAAATTGTTGATGCCCCTGCAAATGGGGGCCTACAATTTCCAGCCAGTGGTTGAGATTGTCGAGACATCCGATCTCCCACTGGAGCCAACACGTGAAGCCATCGCTTTGCTTCGTGCCAGTGGCATCGAAACCTATATCGATGATTTTGGGGTGGGCTATTCAAGCATCCATTATTTGAGTGGGCTCGGAGCGGATGGCGTCAAGTTGGATCGCTTTTTTGCCATGGCACCGGAAGATTCCTTGTCTTCCAAACTGCTGTTTAGTGCAATTGAGATGATCAGTAAAACGGGCCAGAGGCTTGTGGTCGAAGGGGTCGAAACCAAAGCCAAGATGATGAGCTTGCGCGCCACCAATAAGGTTCATCAGTTGCAGGGCTACGGCATTTCGCCGCCGGTTGCCGTTGATTGTCTGGCCGCCTTCCTTGAAGAATTCCGGCATAATCACGATCAAGCCACTGCGTTCCACCCCAAAGCAATCAGTGAAATATCGGCCGCCTTCAAATAGATCCACTCACGAAACCACCACCGATGGGATCAGCGATGTGACCTCCAGTTTGTTGCCATTTCTTCTTGGTTTGCAGAAGAAATTGCCGATATCACCGGTTTAGATTAAGATTATTTCAACTCAACAATTGCAGTATTCTATCTATCACAATTGGCCGGTTCAAATTCAAAACGTGAAGCGATGACTATGGAAATGTGCAGTAAGGCAGAAACTTCACAGGAGGCCAAAATGCTTGATGGTTCTGTGACAGAGTTGTTCTTGTTAAACAAGATGCTCACAGAAAAAGGCAAATTATTTGCCGCGAACCAGAACTTACAGTCCGAAACATCGCTGCAGGTGAATCCAAACCAAACCCGTGACCCATCGCCAAAACACCAAAACCAAGAGGTTCTGCGTTCAGTTTTTGACGAGGATCCCGACTATTTGTTTGTGAAGGACAGAGAAAGCCGCTTTGTCATTGCCAATCGTGCTGTCGCCGCAGATTTGGGTTGCAGCCCACATGAACTGATCGGAAAGACCGATTTCCACTTTCACAGATTGCAACATGGGCGCAAATACTATTCGGACGAACAGAAGGTCATGAGTTCTGCCGTTCCGATACTGCATTTGGAAGAGGTCGTTATTGATTTTCGCGGACGGAAAAAGACCTTTTCTACATCCAAGCTGCCACTATACGACGACCAGAACTGCATTATTGGTCTTGTCGGAATCTGTCGTGAGATCACAAATCAAAGGCAAATGTGATTGAGTTGCGCAGTCTAGCCCCATTATCGATGCGGACATGCGCAAGTCATTCTGTCAGTTGAGCGGCTACCTGCGTCGCTTACGGCCCATTGGGTCCAGACAAGCCTCGATGGATGCCGTTGCTATCGAGACGGAAGCAAGACTGCGGGGTGCCGCGTCGATAAACCCAACCGGCAGACGATCTTGATCAGGTGCCCTTGATCAGGCGCTTTGGCGAAGACTTCCAGCAGAGAGGTCGCCATTTTGAGACAAGAGTTCAATGAGGTGCTCTTGGGACAAGGGTTTTGAATAATAGAAGCCCTGGACCATATTGACCTGCAATTCGCGCAACAGCTTGAGTTCTTGCTCGGTTTCCACTCCTTCAACAATGCAGTCCAGTTCAATGTCTCTGGCAAGGTTGAGCAGCGATTTGACTATCGTGAAGTTACGGGCCTCGCGATTAAGATTGCTGACAAAGCTCTTGTCGATCTTGATCTTGGTCAGCGGCAGATGATGCAGGCGTGACAACGAGGAATGTCCAACCCCGAAATCATCCAGCGAGACGCCGCATCCAAGGTGTCGGAAGAGGCGCAAGTGCTCCTCGACCTTAGACGAATCTGTACCAAATGCGGTCTCGGTCACTTCCAGATTGATGCGTTGGGGTGCAATATCACTGCGAACAATCCGCTGATAGATCCACATCAGCAGGTCCTCATCCGAGACATCCTTGGCTGACAGGTTGACCGAAAGCTGCAAGGCGCTTGGCCAGTCTCTTGCCGCAGCAAGGCTCTTTTCGACAACGATTTTGGTGATATCGGCAACACAGCCGGATGTTTCGGCAACGGGAATGAACTCGGATGGCATTACGTTGCCCAGAGAGACGCTGTTCCATCGGGCAAGCGCTTCGACTGCGATGATGCGATCATGGACGATGTCGACAATGGGCTGGAAGACTGGCGTGATCTCGTCAGAGAGTCCTTCAGATTTCAACGCATGTTGAATCTGCGTGGTGCGCCGCTGTTGGCAATGCAGATATTCGGAGAAGATGGTGCATGTGCCGCGCTCGTTTCGCTTGCCTTGATACAGGGCGAAATCCGCCTTCTCGATGACATCTTGAAAGCTGTCCATGTCTGGATCGAAATGGGCAATCCCGACCGTTGCAGAAATGGCGACTTCACTGTTGTCGATATCGAATGGGCGTTGCATGACCGCGCAGATCTGCTCTCCGATAAGGTGGGAATCCCCATCGGAACAAGGCTCGCTGACAATGAACGAGAATTCATCCCCGCCAACGCGGAAAAAGTCCGTTCCGGGGAACTGAGACGCCAGAGTTTGAAGCCGCAGTCCGACCTGTTTGAGCAATAAGTCGCCCACCATGTGGCCATACATGTCATTGATTGGCTTGAAACCGTCCAGATCGATGGCTCCCACGGCGATGGAATTTCTGCTCTGACAAGCCTCCATGCATTGGCGCTCAAGGGCATTATAGAAGGCCCGACGATTGGCCAGATCGGTCAGGCTATCCCGGTTGGCCAACCGTTTGTTGACTTCAATCAGTTGCTTGGAACGGACTTCCTCTTCGACCATGTGGCAGAAATGGCGATAGCTCTGGCGCATCACGAACAACATGCCGGTGCAAACCAGAGTCACATTGACCGCTGCAGCTCTAAAAAAGACCGTGTCGGAAAAGAGAAAGAAACCCACAAAGGTACCATTCACCACAATGGAAACAATGAGCGCAGCCTGAGGCACAGAACCCAGGCAGAAGATGCAAGATATCACCGTCACGGCCATGTAGAAAGAGACGTGCGCCTTGTCCAGGACATCGCCATACTCAAATAGCATCAACGACCAGGTTGTGAAGGCAACGGAGATAATGACAGACAGTCTGATCACCGCTTGTACGCGCGAAATAGCCTGCTTCTTTGAGAGGGAAGCGGGATCAAGACGCAGCCAGTCAATGCTGCGAAAGACAACGATCACCGTGGCGATAACAAGCGGGTAAAGGGTCAACCAGTCAGGTGCAATGGACATATGAGTGATAGCAAGTGCCCAGCTGCTGATCAGGAGGATACCATACATCATGGGCAACTGCCCTGACAGCACCGTCAATTGCGCGCGCAACATGGCCAGATCCTTGTCTCCGGCAAGAAACCAGCTCTTAAGCTTCTGAATGGTGTTTGGCTTGGCCTGAGCCATACAATAGTCTCCGATCGGCGTTCTTTGTGGCGAAGCCTATCTGAGAAGATGAAATATTCGGTAAAGTTGGTATTCTCGGTCAATACCATACTAATCTACAGCTTCTGCGTCCAAGCGCCAGCCATTCGCACCAGCCTGACTTCCATCCCGAAGTGAACAGGCAATCCGCCTGCATACACCAGTATGCCATCAATTGCCTCGGCAGCATTTTCAGCGATCAGACGCTAGGTGGGAGACATTTGGCAGTCAAACACGCTGTGCGCCGTAAACTCTGATCGTGGGTAACCAGCCCCTTCGCTCGCGTGCAGCAGAGACCGGTTGCCGACTTTCCGTTGCTTCTACTCTTTTGCGTTCAGCGCCGCTTGATGGGCCTCTGCCAAGCTTTGATCCTCTGTGAAGGCATGTTGAAAGCTCGGCCGAGCAATGATGCGGTCGCGATAGCTGACAAAAGCAGGCCTTTCTGGCAAAAGACCGAACATCATTGTCCAATGAAAGGCCGATGCCCACTGTATGTCTGCGATACTGAAACGGTCCCCCAGAAGATAGGGGCCGTGCGACAGCGCCATTTCCACGACATCAAGCATCTGGTCATAAGTGCCATAGACAGACATTGTCTCCGGTCCGGGATCCCTTGATTGCGCTTTGTCAACCAGAGCAGGCTCAAAGCAGGCCGCATAAAAGAGCATCCAGCGCAAATAGCGCCCCCGATCCGTGTCGGAAATGGCCGGAGCGAGACCTGCCTGCGGGAACAGATCCCCCAGATAGATTGCAATAGCGATCTGCTCGGTAATGATCGTCTCACCATGCTTGATGGCAGGCACTTTGCCCAACGGATTTATCTTGAGATAGCCTGGCTCGCGGTGCTCGCCTGCCTTGAGGTTCATCACATGCAGCTTGTAGGGCGCGCCGAGTTCATCAAGAATGATACGGGTGGTGCTTGAGCGTGTCTGCGGGCAATGGAAAAGGGTCAAGCTTCTTTCGTCGGTCATATCGTGGTCTCGTTTTCTCTTGGTTTGAATGGTTTCTAGAAATCGAGAGGAAAATACGTCCGACTACCTGTCAAAAACTGTCAGGTATATTTAAGATAATTGGAGAAAAGGAGTTTTTCCATGCGCGCCAGCCGTCTCTTGAATATCCTGACCACGCTGCAGGCCTCTGGACACGTTACGGCAACAAGGCTGGCCGAGGAAAACGAGGTCTCGCTCAGAACCATCTATCGTGACATTGATGCACTGTCTGCCGCTGGTATTCCTGTTTATAGCGAGCGGGGGCCCGAGGGCGGCTACAAGCTGCTTGAAGGCTATCGCGTCCGTCTCAACGGGATGTCCTCGGAAGAGGCCGAGGCGCTCGCTTTTTCCGGCATGGCAGGCCCTGCTGCCATCCTTGGTCTTGGGTCCATATTGGCCGCCGCTCAAAACAAACTGATGGTGGCCTTACCGGAAAGCCTGCGCGAAGGGGCCGACCAAATGCGACAGCGTTTCCATCTGGATACGTCCGCTTGGCATCAAGAAACCGAAGAGCCTTTGAATATTCGCGAGATAGCCGCCGCCGTTTGGCGCAGCACGGTCATTCGGATGACCTATCGCAGTTGGCATGCCGAAAAGGACCGCACCGTCTGCCCTGTTGGCCTGATCTTGAAAAATGGCGCATGGTATGTGGCAGCGATGACAGAAGACATCGTTAAAACCTACCGGGTCAGCCGCATTTTGAAACTGGAGACAACATCACAAACCTTCACCCGTCCGCGCAATTTCAATCTGGAAGCCTATTGGCAAGAAAACGAAAAGCGCTTGGAAAGGGAGTTGCATCCGCATCAAGCCAAACTGCGTGTCTCCGCGCTTGGC
The DNA here is from genome assembly GCF_005771485.1 of Cohaesibacter sp. CAU 1516. Classification (NCBI taxonomy): domain Bacteria; kingdom Pseudomonadati; phylum Pseudomonadota; class Alphaproteobacteria; order Hyphomicrobiales; family Cohaesibacteraceae; genus Cohaesibacter; species Cohaesibacter sp. CAU 1516. Next base: position 119,542 of record NZ_VANT01000007.1, read on the forward strand.
CTACGCATTCTGAAAGGCATCAGCCCCTCCTACGTGCGTGAGCATATGGATATATCTCCCCCTGATGCCAAGGACTACCGAACAGTGAGCTTGCCGAGCAGTCGCCCGGAGCAGGCTGTCCACGAATTCTTGCGTCTTGGTGCCGAAATTGAGGTGCTGGAGCCCAGCGAATTACGACAAGCAATGGCGATTGTCGCAAGAGATATGGCAGCTCTTTATGAGGAATGACGGCCCAATCCGGTCACTCACAAGCGAATTCGGTCCTCAGATCCGCTTCCCATGCCCGCCATTCAAACAAAGCGCGGTGTTGAGCGCAAGCAGATCTCGGCAAACCTCAAGGCGAAAGCACGCCGCATTCACTTAAGACGATGTCGGCGCGTTCGCTCAAGGACACCTTTGGCAACACACTCACAGTGTGGCCTAAATCATCCAGCATTCGCGAGATGCGGTGATATTCCTGAACCGCCATATCAAAGTCATGTCTGCGCTCTGCATCACCGACGAAAAGCTCTTGCCATGGCGGTGCTATGAATACACGCTGCGCATAGGGTCGATAGTTGCCAAGGGTTTCCTTTGCTTTTTGGCCTCCGGAATGCTCCAGGGCGACGGCAGCATCGATCAATCCCCGATCGAAGAAAACAAGACCATCAAAGTGCCGAGCGGCTTCTAGGTCGGATATTGCCAGCGCAACAGCGCGCCGCGCAAATGCTTGCATATCCACCCATGGCAAAGCTCTGCCGTCTCCAGCCAGTTCATCCGCAACGATGCGTCGACCAGGCTCGGATATGGTCGCAAGTCCACGTTCAGCCAAAACGCTCAGAAGGGTTGATTTCCCTCCACCTGAACAGCCTGTCAGCAGGATGAATCTATCGCTCAACAATCTTGCCTTTCCATGCTCTGGGATTTGTCTTTCTTGCTGCACAGATCAGCAATGCTGCCTTCTCCACGCAAGCCATCAAGAGCGATGCGGATTTTGCTTCTGCGAAAGACTGCATACGGCCTGTCAAGTTGGGCTGTTGCTTCGGATCATTAAGGCAACGCCCGCAAGGAGTTGTTCAACCCGTTCTTGGCGTAACTTGTAAAATACCCAGTTTTTTACCTTCTTGCTCTCCACAAGCCCCGCCTCTTGCAGAATTCTCATGTGATTGGTCACTGTTGGCTGTTTGAGACCGATCTTTTCAGTAATGAAGCCGACGCAAACACCGTCATTGATCAAGTCACCATCGACCTGCGGCGGGAAATGGCGCTCAGGCTCTGCCAGCCAATGAAGGATGCGCAGGCGGTTCTCGTTTGCGACAGCACTGAGGTCACGTGCTATTGACTTTTGGTCACAATCTAAATAGTCATTCATCTATATACTCTGTTGGCTATGTAGGATTCTTATGTCATTAATCAAACAAACTTTCAACTTTATCCATTGCGATGTTTTCGCCAGCGAGCCGTATTCGGGCAACAGTCTTGCTGTGTTTCCCGAAAGCGAGGGGCTGAGCGGCGATCAAATGTTGACCATCACCCAAGAGCTGCGCCACTTTGAATCGATCTTTTTGAAACAAACGAATGGTCGGATATGCCCCCAAGTGTTTGATTTGTTCAAAGAACTTCTATTTGCAGGTCATCCCATCATTGGGGCGGCCTGTATATTGCACAAACAATCGGGCACGGATTCCGAACGGATCTGGACCCTTGAATTGCAAGCTGGGCGAAGTGTGCAAGTCACCACGGAATATCGAGATGGGCGCTATTTCGGCACTCTGGATCAAGGACGCCCCAAGATGTTGGGCACTGTTGAGGAGAGGGCGGAAATCGCTCAAGCCTTCAATCTTGGTGCGTTAGCCGATCTTCCTCTGGAGGTTATTTCCACTGGCCTGAAGTATTTGGTGGTGCCGGTTGACGGTGGATTGGCTGATGCGCACATTACGGTGCCGGATCTGGAGACAAAGCTGAACAGCTTCGGAGCGGAGTTTGCTTATCTCTTTGACGTGGGCACTTTTGAGGGGCGGCATTGGAACAATGACGGGATCATGGAAGATGTTGCAACTGGCAGTGCGGCAGGCGTCGTTGGTGCTTATGCTCTGAAGCATGGGCTTGCCCAACCAAGCGAAAGTGTCTTGCTTAAGCAAGGCCATTTTATGGGGCGGCCCAGTGCGCTCATCGTAACCCCATTTGGTACATCTGGAAATGTGGAACGGGTCACTGTCGCCGGAGAGGTCGCCTTTGTCGGACAGGGGGAGGTTATTGCACCATGAACCGGTTCGTCGTTCCCAACGCACTGTTTCCAGTCGTTTCAAGGAAAATGGTGCAATCGCTTGAGATCGGGAAAATAGGGGAGGGGCGGCATTGCCTCACATATAGTGTGTGCAGCGTTTCAAAGGACTAGACCGCCCTACGGCTTTGGAAGCTATGGTCTTGTTTTATTGGATGTAAATCTTGTTTTGAGTGCAGTTTTTTTGAACGAAATGTGAAGGTGCATGGCAAATTACTTGAAAAACAGTCGAGCCCATGGAGTGAATCCGCGACAAAGAAATCGCTAGCGACGCTTCGGGCGTCTTCGGACTGGTGTTTTTGCTTTTGGCTGTGTCTGCCCATCGCTTTCTTGGGCGAGCCGAAGAGACTTTAGCCTTGAGATTGTTTCTCTGGTCTTAAGGGTCTGAACCTCCAGGTCGCTCATGGGTTTCTTTGGGGGCTTCTGAATGGCGAAAAGACTTTCCTCCGCCTTGGATCTGGCAATGCTGATCATCCTATAGTCCTCGTTTGGGAAGATCGCACCTCTGGTGCAGTCTTCATCCTTGTTAGTCCGTCAGTTGTAGATTGACGGCTTGGCGTTTGCCGCAGGCGTTTTTTTGCAGGTCATAGGAAAGCTGCAAGCCGTCGATCAGGCTGTTCAAGCCTGCCTGCTCGATATCGGAGATATGAACGAGCGCTTCTTTCGAGCCGTTGTTCGGCGCGATAACACCCAAACCGGTCGTTGAGTTGTAGAATTTTACTGTGCCAATTGTCATGATTGATGCCCTTTTAAATCCGGCCCATATTTTGAGACAACCTGCAAAACACCCAAGAACGCAGGGATCTTGGGGTGGCAAGGTTTAAAAAATGGGAAAATTAAGCTGGACGGCAGAAAGAATTTCTGAAGCCGTCTTTCCGGATATACTGTATATATAGATATTATTTTATTTTGCAAGTCATGTAGATAAAAATGCATTTATCTTGACACGTCATGTTTGACTTGACCGATATGGGGAAGTTCTTTTTTTGGGGCAAAATACTACTTTTCGAATAGGCGACGCGATCGTGCGCGCCGCCGACTGACTTCTCTCATTTGCTCTGAATTCAGAAGCTACGGTTGTAACGCAGGTAACTATAGAGAGTGGTGGTATCGCCAAGACGCTCGACATCCAGATTGGCGCGGATTGAAGAGCCATCTGTCAGAGATACGGTATCAAGGCTCAGACTGCCGCCGCCACCACATTCGGAGGTATCCTCACGAGCCCATTTGTGCTGGCAAAGGACAGAGGGGCCGAAAGAGAGGGTTGCTGTTCGGCTGTCGGAAGACAGCGCGTTAAACGGGGTTTGAATTTGTGGTGTGAACTGAAGTCGGGCAATGGTCAAATTTTCCGTATTCAGATCCAAATCAGTGGTAGAACCAGAGGCGGTGGCGTCGAATTTGTCGCCGGATAGCCATACATGCGACAGGCTGGCGGAGACTTCCGGAATCAGGTTGAAGTCGTCATAACTGATCACACCAGACAAGGAACTGCCGATCAAAGCGGTTGTCGCCCAATAGGTGCCGTCAACATCTGTGGTGCCATTGCTCAGAGCCAAATCATTATGTTGGCGCCCGACTTGCACGAACATGTCGGCAAAGAAAGCCTGATGGATGCGTTTAACGGCATAGGCCCCGATATTGCCGCCGATGCTTGTCTGATCACCGGAGTAGGTACCGTCAACATCCGCTTTGCCCAGATCAACGCCAAGAAAATAGCCAAACAGCATATCTTCATCGATGCGATGTTCCCGCGCCAGACGACCCGATCCCATCAAGCTCTTTGAGCCGTCATCATCAAAAGAGAAGGTCAAGCCGCCGGAAACCACGAACCGCGCATGTGTCTCGCTGTCTTCATCTTCATAGATCGCCATCGCATGCGCGGCCATTGCCGACGGGGAGCTTCCGATCGAACCCTGATAGGCGAGTGGGCCAACATGGTTCAGTCCAGAAAGGCTTTTACCATTGACGTCGGCCGCGAACCGATTGCGCGCCTGAGACATGAAGCGGCTATTGATAAGGGATTGCTGGGTGAGGCTTGCAGTGACCTGATTTTCGATCACTGTTTCGGTGGAGGCTTTCTCGGTCTCACCCGCACTGCCGGGATTTACCAGAACTGAGACATAGGTTATGCCGCCAAAAATGTCCCACATATTTGTTCCGCCAGTAACGGCGGAACTGTTATATGTGACCGTCAGATCGCTATCGGCAATGCTGCAAGTGGTTGAGATTGCGCTTCGGAGTTTGCTGGCATCACCCCAAATCCAGTCAGTGGTATTTGTGCTGCCCGATGGGCAATCGTAACTGACTTTCCAGGCGTGCAAGGCCCAAGCGGGACTGCAGGCAAAAGAAAAGATGAGCCCCAAAATACATGCGATCACAGGAGCGGAAAAAGGTCTTCTTGAATTTGTCATTGATGCTGGCTTTGCTTGCAAATTGAGTCTTGACGATCAGCTTAAGATCTCGTTAACAATTCGCCATGTGACATTCTGGCTTTTCACAAGCAATTGAAATTAAAAGTAAATTTTAAGGCAATCTACTTATCCAATGGAACGCACTGAGGGTGCAGTGCTGAAATGCTGACATAAAAAACGTCGCTCAAAACTGGTCGGTAAGTATCATTTTTAACATTAGCTCCACCTAAGGATGGCAATCGTATTAACTGTGCGCTTTGATTGAATGCGCGAAGTACGAAGCGTCGGTTAAACTAATGAACCATGCCAGAATTCAAGAGCGAGCTAGTGGCTAATGATCAGGAGTAGTTGGATGAAGAATGTAATGGGGGCATGCGGTCACTTTATCAATAAATGGGCTCCGAGGCTGATTCCCAATACTTGGCTTCTGACATTGCTATGTGTGGCTTTGTCTTTTCATGCAGTTTACGCACAAGCGGATGAGTTGCCTAAGGCCGAAAAGGGTTGGGCATATTATTGCTCCGGTGAACGGTTGGATCCCTACTACGACAGCCCAAATGCGATCGTCATACTAAAATTGCGCATGGAAGACGTGCGGCATGACAAGAAAGCAATGCTCTATTGTGAGACCGACAAAGTGGATGAACGCTTCATTCTTGAGAGTTTGTTCTTGCCGGGAGACCGGCGAATTAGAGGCGCTATTTTGTTTAAGGTGCCAGTGATCATTGATGGTAAGGCTTACCAATTTGAAATGGTAACTGGATCAGGGCCAATGGCGAATTACCAACAGCAGGGAAAACTGAAAAGCTTCAATTTGAAGAAAAAAATTTGTGGCATTGCAAGCAAAGCCAATGAGTTAGGTTTATTCGTTGCAACATATAATGAAAACAGAATGGGATGCAATCGGATACCATTTACAGCATTTGGCTTTGTAAATTCAAAAGATAATCCTGTCGAGATTAGCTGCTTCGGTGATGGTAAGTGCTCTCACTATTTCTTTTATCGAGAATGGAGGTTTTATGTGCGAAAAGTGCCCCGCGATTTGCTTCCAAAGTGGCGCGATCTTCAGCAGCAATTTGTCAAAGCTGTCGAAGAAAGGGTTGTTCTCTATCTAGCTCCTGATGGATGTATAGGCTCATTCAATTGCGAAACGCTGTCTGGTCTCGTCTACAAGAACGCGAGCAATTAAAGGCAAGACAGCGGTCGGCTCTCTGGAAGCCGTTTGTCGCATCTTAGAACAGCCTCCGATTTCAATGACTGCTTTGGCCTCAAACCAGCTATTTCAAAAAAAATGCGGCATCGGGGCGCCCCAAAAAACCAATAACCCAATATCGATCAAAGGATACGAAGCTTCGACGCAACGGCTGGAAATGGGTGCACTAAGCCCCACTTCAACGGGTAGGATTGACATGCGATCAGACGTGCTTAGGCCTTCGGTCGACGGATGAGGCATATTGACACCGGCAATTGCAACCCAAAACTGACCCTTGCAGCAGGTGCATCGAAGGTCTTTAAAGAAACACAAGTGCCAAGGGTCGACAACCGAGCTGCAAGACATCACAGCTTACACAGTCCGGCTTCAAAATTTTATCATAAACGCGCTTTACCAGTCCGTTGTCAGTCTTATGGTCTTCGAACCCTATCAAGGAGCTTTCCCATGGCAAAATCCGGCGGTGTCGATCGCAACCACGATCAGAGTTTTGGGCCGAAGATTGCCTTTTTCGTGCTCCATGCCGGTGTGGTGGCTATTTGCTTCTGGCTGGCCTTTGGCCGCTTTGACTGGGCCGATCCATTCAGGGCAAAAGTGCTGGCAGCCTGTGCTTTATTCTACTTTCTGCGCCACATCCTGACGCTGTTTGTCTTGCTCAAACGCCGGGTGCTGATGGCCGAGGTTTTGGGGCTGGTCGTTTTTATGGCTGTGTTTGAAATCGGCTTTCTACTGCTCGGTGCAGGTGCGCTCTCTGGCTCCGCAACGCCGTTTGGCTGGCTGGACTGGGTTGGCGTAGTCATGGTCCTCATCGGCTCGTGGCTCAATAGCGGGTCCGAAGTTCAGCGCTGGCTTTGGAAAAGGCAGCCAACATCCAAAGGCAAATGCTACACCGAGGGTCTTTTCGCTTATTCCATGCATATCAACTATTTCGGCGACAGCGTCCTGTTTTCCGGCTGGGCGATTCTCGCCGCATCTATCTTCGCATGGCCCGTTCCAATCTTTATAACCGCAGCTTTTGTCTGGTTTCACATTCCAGCGTTGGATGCCTATCTTGAAGAACGATACGGAAAAGATTTCGAAACATACGCCCAAAAAACCGCGAAATTCGTCCCATTCCTTTATTGAATTCCAAGATGGCAGGCATTCCAATTGCCAACAGCTTTTGGGGCTCGGAGCGGACTTTTGCCGAGCAGCGGCTTCTCCATCTCCGGGTGACCGTGGAGCTTGGTGAGGAAAGCTGCCGAGACGGCCTCACGCAGGCTATCTTCCCAGATTGAGCATTCGCCTCATCAAGACAAGCACGGCCCGCCATGCAACCCATCGGGTGTGTTTCGCCCCCTTCTTGCCACGTGCATCCTGATGGCCATTGGGGTGCATTCCCCGTTTGCAGGCAGAAGGGAAGGAAGGATGCAAACGCAACTGGTTGCTCGCCGTGCGGGTGCCAAATGTCTGGAAAATACGCACAAAAATTAGGTGCTTCAAACGGGGCTCGACGTTGATGCCATTGGCCCCTTTTTTGACTCATGGTTCAGACCATGTATCCTTTCCTCGTAAAGCTGCACTGCGGTTTAGAAAAAAAGTGAGTGAGGACAGGAGCTTAGATGAAAGCTCCGGAACCTGCCTGATTTGCGCCCCGGCTAACAGAGGAGAGATAAATGTTCAAAAGAATAATGGCACCGGTCGATTTGGCTCATGTCGAGAGGCTTGGCACAGCTCTCGACTGTGCTGCCGATTTGGCAAAACACTGGGGCGTGCCGATTGTGTATGTGGGGGTCACGTCGTCCGCTCCCAGCAAATTGGCGCACAACCCAAAAGAGTTCGGCCAGAAGCTTGACGCATTTGCTAAGGCGGAGGCTGCCAAGCACGGCGTCGAAACGTCGGCGCATACTGCGATCGCGCATGACCCGGCAACCGAGATTGACGATGCGCTGATGCGTGCCATCAGCGACACCGAGTCCGATCTCGTCGTCATGGCTAGCCACGTGCCGAACGTCATGGACTATATCTGGCCGTCGAACGGCGGCAGTCTAGCGGAACATGCAAAATGCTCAGTGATGGTGGTGCGGCCATGACGCAGAGGATCAAATATCAAGAAATAAAGGGGAAGCCGAAATATGTCAGATAATACGAGCTTAGAGGAAACCTCGGGGATCCCCGCGCCAGAGGGCGCGTCTGATCTCATTGACACCGATTATGAGATCGGTCAGGACAATATCGAAACAAACATTGGCCCCTTTGGGCTGGACATTCACAACCCGGTCTTTCTGATTTCGGGGTTGAGTGTCGTGGCCTTTGTTGTCTATGCGTTGCTGGCCCCGCAGCAGGCGGCTGACTTCTTTGGCTGGCTCCGACCGGCACTGACATCCACCTTTGACGGCTTTTTCCTGTCGGCGGCGAACATTTTCGTTTTGTTCTGCCTCGCTTTGATTGTGTTGCCCGTCGGGTCCGTCCGTCTGGGTGGAGCCGACGCGGAACCCGATTACGGATATCTCGGCTGGTTTGCGATGCTCTTTGCTGCCGGTATGGGCATCGGGCTGATGTTCTTCGGTGTTTTGGAGCCGGCCTACTATTTCGGCACCCCTTGGGGGGACGCGCCATTGGGTGCCGTGCGCCCATTCACCGAGGATGGCACTCTGATACCGGAAAATGTGGAAGCTGCGAAGCGTATGGCGCTGGCCGCGACCTCATTCCACTGGGCATTGCACCCATGGGCCATCTATGCCGTCGTGGCGCTCGCATTGGCGTTGTTCAGCTTTAACAAAGGTCTGCCGCTTTCCATGCGCTCGGCCTTTTACCCGATCCTGGGGGAACGTGTCTGGGGCTGGTGGGGCCATGTGATCGACATCATCGCGGTCTTTGCCACACTCTTCGGTCTTGCGACCTCTCTTGGCCTGGGCGCACAACAGGCCAATGCCGGGCTGGAGTTTGTCTATGGTATTCCGAGCAGTGTAACCGTTCAGGTTATCCTCATCATCGGCATCACCTCCATTGCACTGGTCTCTGTCCTGCGAGGGCTTGACGGCGGGGTCAAGATTCTGTCCGAGATCAACATGGTGGTGGCAATCGCGCTCCTGCTTTTCGTTCTGTTCACCGCAGGGGCCGTTGGCATCTTTACCGATTTTGCTAAAACGCTCGTTGCCTATACAGAAGAGGTTGTGCCGCTATCCAATCCCTTCGGGCGTTCGGATGATGGTTTCCGCGAAGGCTGGACTGCCTTCTATTGGGCCTGGTGGATTTCCTGGTCACCATTCGTGGGCATGTTCATTGCCCGTGTTTCGCGTGGTCGGACGGTCCGTGAATTCGTCATCTGCGTGCTGATTATCCCGTCGATTGTCTGCATCTTCTGGATGTCTGTGTTTGGCGGAACTGCGATCAACGACATGATTGCTAATCTCGGCGACAGCGCGGTGAAGGCCAACGTGATCGATGCCTACAAACCGGAATTGTCACTGTTTGCAATGCTGGAAAGCCTTCCGCTTGCGGCAATCACCTCAACGGTCGGTATCGTGCTGGTGATCGTGTTCTTCGTCACCTCGTCGGATTCAGGCTCACTGGTGATCGACACGATCACGGCAGGTGGCAAGATCGATGCACCGGTGCCACAACGGGTCTTCTGGTGTACCTTCGAAGGGTTGGTCGCCATCGTCCTCTTGATCGGTGGCGGCTTGGGGTCGTTGCAGGCGATGGTCATTTCGACAGGTCTGCCCTTCACACTCGTTCTGCTGTTGATGTGTTGGTGTATCTTCAAAGGCCTCAGGCAGGAATATAAACACGTCTGATCTATTGAGCATTGAACAGGCGCGGTACCGCGCCTGTTCGCTTTTCTCCATCTCCCAAAATTGCCTTGTATGCATTGCTGAAGTGCCAGACATCTCGCAGTCCTCGCGGGTGCTGCCATCAACGCAGCGGAGAAACGCGGTCCGAGAGTCTATTGATCAATATCTGGGGCGACATGGCTGTTTTCAACAGGAGGCTAGAAATCTCCCATCCCGAAGGGACCGCCATGCAGGCGTGGCCTCGACAGGATTGAAGCACCCTTGTTGCCGTCGGATTTTGCCGGTCTTTTCAAGACGCTGCGATGGGCAATCAAGAGATCCTCTCTCCATCACGTGGACAAGCTCCCTTTTGCGTGTGGTAGAAATTTACAAGCAATAATAGAAACTCTCCCGATCATAAAAGAAATTTCCGCATTGACACTATTGGCTTATCAGTCCATTTTTACGTTGCGCAAACGGTAAACCACGAGTGAGCAAACGTTATCTCACCGCGATTTTTGCAATGCGCCGAAAGGTAGAGACCGTGGCTTCAGAAACAAGTCCAACCCCAGCAACGGTGATCCAACATGTCACCATCCGAGACGTCGCTGCGAAAGCCGGTGTCAGTGTGACGACTGCGTCGCGGGCACTGAATGGGACAGGGCGGATGTCGGAAGACACACGCTTGCGGGTGCAACAGATTGCCAAAGACCTGGACTATCGCCCGAACACCATGGCGCGAGGCCTCGTTCAGCAGCGGTCCTTCACCCTTGGTCTGCTCACCGATGACACCTATGGGCGATTTACCCTTCCGGTTGCTGCTGGTCTATCCTCGGCCATGACGGATCGAGGTGTATCGGTGTTTCTGAGCGCAGGCGAAAAAGAGCCAAAACGGATGCAGCTCAATTTGCGCGCCATGGAAGAGAAGAGGGTTGACGGTCTGGTGATCACCGGCAAGCGCATCGATCGCGCGTTGCCGGTTGACGTTTCTCGGCTCGGGATGCCGGTCGTCTATGTCTATTCCAAATGCCCGGACGGTTCGATCGGGTTCGTGCCTGATGATTTCAACGCCGCCAGAATCGCGACCCAACATTTGATCTCACTGGGACGACGCAAGATTGCGCATATCACTGGCATGTCGTCTTTTGAAGCTGCGCATCTGCGCGGTGCAGGATGGAAGGCCGCCCTTGAGGAGGCCGGGCTTGCGCCCCACTGCGAAGCCATCTTCGGCAACTGGACCGAAGAGCATGGTTACGAAACGGCTTACAGACTTTTTGAAACCGCTGCGGATCGACCCGATGCGATTTTTTGCGGAAACGACCAGATTGCAAGAGGCGTTGTCGATGCCTTTTCGCATATGGGGATCAAGGTCCCCGATGATGTAGCCATTGTCGGCTTCGACAATTGGGAAGTTTTTGCCAAAGCAACGCGCCCGCCGCTGACGACGGTGGATATGGGGCTCACCCGTTTGGGCAAGAGTGCAGGGTTAGCACTGCTCGACATGATTGAAGGCAAGCAAATCGATTCCGGTTTGAGAAAGCTGCCTTGTAGTCTGGTCGTGCGACAGTCCTGTGGAGGAACGGGGTCCGAGTAATCGGACAAGCAGACCCTGCAACGCTGATGACACGCCATGCAGGGTGAGGAACACACAAATTGCGCAAACGTTGTCTCAATAATCTGCTCAGCGAGGCAACTAACGAGGAGGAAGACAAGTGACTCTTAAAGCATTACTCGGTGGTGTTGCCATTGCCGCGCTCGCACTGCCCGGCCTGGCGCAGGCAGAAACCTTTTCTCTCTGGGTCCGTTCCGACGGATCGGAATTCATGCCAAAGCTCGTGGAAGCCTTCAACGCCAAGGGAGAAGACAAGGCCGAACTGCAAATCGTGCCCGTCAACGAACTGGTGCAGAAATATGCCATCGCTGCGGCTGGCGGATCCCAGCCGGACGCCCTGTCTCTCGATCTGATCTATACGCCGTCTTTTGCGATGGCCGGTCAGCTCAAGGACATGACCGCGTTTGCCAAAGGTCTGCCCTATTATGACAAGCTGTCCAAGGCGCATCTCAGCGTCGGCACCTACGACGGCAAGATCTACGGCATGCCTTTCTCGGCCGATGCCTCGGTTCTGATCTGGAACAAAAATCTCTTCAAGAAAGCCGGCCTTGATCCAGAAAAAGCGCCGACCAACTGGGAGGAAATCCGCAAGGATGCCGAAGCGGTTGCCGCGCTCGGTGATGAAACATACGGCTTCTATTTCTCCGGCAATTGCGGCGGCTGTAACATCTTCACCTTCACACCGTTGGTCTGGGCCTCGGGGGGCAATCTGTTCGAGGATCAGGGTGGAACCGCAACGGTGAAAACGCCGCAAATGAAAGACGCGATCGAGTTTTACCGTGGCATGGTCAAGGACGGACTGGTGCCTGCCGGATCACAGACCGATGCTGGTGTGAACTTCTTCGCAGCCTTTGCGGGCGGCAATATCGGCCTTGCTCCATCCGGGTCTTTTGCAATCGGCGCGCTCAACAACCAATATCCTGATCTTAAATATGGCGTGACCTATCTGCCGGGTAAAGACGGCGACTGGTCCTCCTTTGCCGGGGGTGACAACATCGTCGTATCAGCCGCGACCGACGATGAAAAAATGCCAGCCATTCAGGCCTTTATTGAATTTGCCTACTCGCCGGAAGGTCAGACGATACTTGCCAAAAATGGCTCGCTTCCGGTTCGCGCCGACGTTGCCGAGGTAGCACTTGACGGGCTTGATGCGCGGTATCTGATTGCCGCCAAGGCAATGGATCGTGGCCGGACACCCTACAGCCCGGTCTTCAACGACCTGATCAACTCTCAGAACGGGCCATGGGTTACCATGCTCAACAAGGCCTTCTTTGCTGACAGCAGCGAAGACGTCGATGAAGCCATGGACGACGCACAAGAAGAAATGCAGTCCATCATCGATAGCTCCCGGTAAGATCCTCCAAATCTACCGCTTGCAGCAACCGCCGACTGGGCTCCAGCTCCAGTCGGCGGGACTTGCAGACAACTGTTCTTAAGGATCAATCCATGACCGACAGTCTTACGGCAGGGCCAGAGACAGCTGTGCCCAAGGGACGCAAACGGCGCAGACTGGCCCAATGGAACGGGTTTTTGTTCGTGCTTCCGGCGTTGCTCCTCGTCATTATTTTCTTTCTTGTCCCGCTTGGCATGGCCGCCTGGATGTCCCTGCACAAATGGCCCTTGATGGGCTTTCCGCGCTGGATTGGCTTTGATAATTACGAACGCCTTCTGACCGACAAGAGTTTCTGGTCATCACTTTGGTTCACCATTCAATATACAGTGGTGATCACCATCGGTCTGCTGGGTGTCGCCATGGGGCTGGCACTGATCGTTCAGGGGCAGGGCAAGGCCGTTTCCCTGTACCGGACAATCTTCTTTCTGCCCGTCGTCACAGGCTTTGCCTCGGCTGCTTTGTTGTGGGTTTGGTTGTCAAATGTCGACACCGGTCTGTTTTCCCCCTTGGCCCAAAACATCGGTCTGACCACTGACAGGGTGAATATTCTCGCCAATTTCACCCCTGCCTTCTGGTCGGTGATTGCCATGGTCATCTGGAAGATGGCGGGTTTCTTCATGGTCATCCTGATGAGTGGCCTGCAATCCATTCCGACAGATTACATCGAGGCGGCCCGCATTGATGGCGCCAAGTGGCCACAAAGGTTCCGCTACATCATCATGCCGCTGATCCGCAAACCCTTTGCCCTTGCGCTGATCCTGTGCATCTCGGGGTCCATGCTGGCCTTTGACCAATTCTACATCATTCTCAATGGTGGACCGCAAAACAGCACGGTGACCGCGGTTTACAAGATCTTCAACGAGAGCTTCATTTCCTTCCGCCTTGGTTACGGAGCCGCCCTTTCGATGGTGTTGCTGTTGATCCTGTTGGTTCTCAGCATCATCCAACTGACCCTCCTGAGCGACAAGGAGGCAAAGAAATGAATGCAATGACCATGCAGCACAAACAGGCTCAAAAGGATGCTCCGGCACCCCGCAAAGGGCGCTATCGTTATCACAAGCTGCTGTTCCACGTCACAGCCACGCTGGTGTCGCTGCTGTTTCTCGCACCGCTTGTCTGGGTGGTGCTATCAAGCTTTCGCTCCCCGGTGGAGGCAACCACCCCGCCTTTGCCGCCATGGCCTCGGGATGGTTTCAGCATCGATAGCTATGACAGGCTGGAAAATTTCGGACAGTCGGTTCTTCATTATGCGGGCAACTCGCTGTTTGTGTCTGTCGGGACTTCCGTGCTGACCATCGTGGTTGCTCTGCTCGCGGGCTATGGCTTCTCGCGCTATCGGTTTCCCCTCAAAAACTTCATTTTTGTGCTGATCCTGTCGACGATGATGATCCCGTTTCAGTCAATCCTGACGCCCCTGTTCCTGTTGCTGGCAAAGCTTGGACTTCAGAACACCCTCATCGGGCTGGTCCTGATCTATACAACGCTGCAATTGCCTTTTTCCGTTTTCATGATGCGCAATGCGTTTGATGCGGTGCCAAAGGAAATCGAGGAAGCGGCCCGCGTGGATGGCGTGAAGGGCTGGCGGATGCTGGTTCAGGTGATGGGGCCTCTGGTTCTGCCCGGCATCGTCACCGTGGGATTGTTCGCCTTCCTCAATGCATGGAACGAGTTTCTTGCCGCGCTGGTGCTGCTCACTGACCAGAGCAAGTTCACCATGCCGGTTCTCATGACCGCCGTGCGCTATGGGCGTTTCGGCTCTGTCGACTGGGGGGCTGTTCAGGCTGGTGTCACCCTGATGATGATCCCCTGCATGATCCTCTTTCTCATTCTTCAAAGATCCTACATCCGGGGTCTTACGGCTGGCGCCGTCAAATAGGTTTCTTCCTGAGCAAGGACAAGAAAATGAAAACACAACAAACCAACACGACCACGGGCGTCATCCCTCCCAAGGCGAAATTCCGTCCGCTTGCGGTCAATCAGATTGACGTTGGGGGCTTTTTCGGCCCCAAGATTGACGTGATCGCCACCACAACAGCGAAGATCCTTTTGGATCGCTGCATGAAAGCCCGGATGTTGGAGCAGGTCGACCCGGATCTGCCCAATCCCGGCATTGTTATTCCGTTCCAGCACAACAACACCGTCACCACGCAAATGTTCTGGGACTCAGATTTCGGCAAGAGCATCGAGACAGCGGCTTACGCGCTCAATCGCCATCGCGATGCCGAACTGGAAGCACAGGTCGACGCCATTATTGACGCCTACGGCCGTTTGCAGGATGAGGACGGGTATCTCAATTCCTGGTATCAACGCATTGAACCGGGCAAGCGATGGACCAACCTTCGGGATCGGCATGAGCTTTACAATGCGGGCCATCTGATGGAGGGGGCAATCGCCTATTATCATGCGACGGGCAAACGCAAATTTCTCGATATCATGTGTCGCTATGCAAACTGTATCGACGCGACCTTTGGCCCTGAGGCGAGCAAAAAACGTGGCTATCCGGGGCATCCCGAACTGGAACTGGCTCTGGTCAAGCTCGGGCGCGTGACCGGTGAACAGCGCTATCTGGATCTGGCGAAATTCTTTGTCGATGTTCGCGGCGAGGAGCCGAACTATTTTGATGCTGAAGCCTATGCTCGGGGCGAAAGCCCAGAGGACTTTCATTTCTCGACACTGGAATATTGTCAGGCGCACAAGCCCGTGCGCGAGCAGCGCGAAGTGGTTGGCCACGCCGTGCGCGCCGCCTATCTCTATGCGGGCATGGCCGACGTGGCGACCGAATTTTCCGACGATAGTCTTGATCCGGCACTGAATGCTCTCTGGGAGCATTTGACCGAGCGAAATCTCTATGTCACAGGCGGCTTTGGGCCATCGAAAGACAATGAAGGGCTGACCTTCGATTATGATCTGCCCAACGATTCCGCCTATGCCGAAACCTGTGCTGCGGTGGCTCTTGTCTTCTGGGCCAGCCGCATGCTTGGCCGAGAGCCTGATGCGCGCTATTCCGACGTCATGGAGCGGGCGCTTTACAACAATGTGCTGGCCGGTCTGTCTGACAATGGCAGCCAGTTCTTCTACGACAACCCGCTGGAAAGCCATGGACACCATCATCGTTGGCAATGGCATCGTTGCCCCTGTTGCCCACCCAATGTGTCACGGCTTCTGGCCTCTATTGGCACCTATTTCTACGGGGTGTCCGATGATGAGATTGCCGTGCATCTCTATTGCCAAAACAAGACTGATCTTCAAGTCGCAGGCACGAGTCTGACCCTTACGCAAACCACAACCTATCCTGTCGATGGCCTTGTCGAGTTTGGCTTTCATCTCGACAAACCCACCCGCTTCACAGTGTCCCTGCGTGTTCCGGAATGGGCTGGCAGCCATTCTCTTTGCCTGAATGGTGCGCCAATCGAAGCCAAAGCGGACAAGGGCTATCTGCGGCTTGAGCGCATTTGGCAGACAGGCGACAAGCTGTCACTCGAGCTCGACATGCAGCCGCAAAAGCTCTTTGCCAACACACAGATCGCCCACGATCAGGGCCGTGTTGCCTTATTAAGGGGGCCGATCGTCTATTGTGTTGAAGGGGTAGATCATGACGCGCCTTTGAATTGCTATGTCGTCAAGGATACCGCTTCGATCCAAACCACCGGATCTGCATTTTGGCCCGACACGATGTTTCTCGATGTTGATGCGCTGGTTGAGTATCGCTTTGATGAAGCCCTCTACACCACCGCACCACCAGAGCGCAAATCCGCAAAACTCAACGCAATCCCCTATTATCTTTGGGATAATCGCGAGCCCGGCGAAATGCTTGTCTGGTTGCGTAGGGAGGCATGACCATGAATGAGCAAGTGAATCTGCATCACATACAGAAACAGGCTGGCGTGCGCCTGAAGCGGGTCAGCAAATCCTTCGGAACGGTTCAGGTCATCCGCGATGTGGATCTTGAAATTGAAGGCGGCGAATTCGTCGTCTTTGTCGGACCATCAGGATGCGGCAAATCCACGCTTCTGCGTTTGATTGCAGGGCTTGAGGAGGTGACGTGCGGGGATGTGTTGATCGCGGGCAAGGATGTGACGGAAGAAGATCCGTCTGATCGCGGGATTGCCATGGTCTTTCAGACATATGCTCTATATCCGCACATGACGGTCGCACAGAATATGGGCTTTGGCCTCAAGGTTGCCGGGCGTTCCAAATCGGACGTTGCGGCAAAGGTCCAGCAGGCTGCGGACGTGCTGCAACTGAACGACTATCTGGATCGACGACCGGGCCAGCTTTCGGGGGGACAGCGCCAACGCGTCGCCATCGGTCGCGCCATTGTCCGTGATCCGGATGTGTTTTTGTTCGACGAACCGCTCTCCAACCTCGATGCGGAGTTGCGCGTCGACATGCGCATTGAGATCGCCCGCCTTCACCAGAAACTGGGCAACACGATGATCTATGTGACCCATGACCAGACCGAAGCGATGACGCTGGCCGACAAGATCGTGGTTCTGCGTGATGGCCGCATCGAACAGGTTGGCTCGCCATCCGACTTGTATGACGATCCCGACAATATGTTTGTCGGAGGCTTTATCGGCAGTCCGAAGATGAATTTCCTCGACGGTATCATGCGCTCCGATGGCGTCGAAGTCGCAGGCATAGTGCTCGAAACGACCGCTTTGACCAACCGTCCCCCTGATGGGACACCCGTTTTTGTCGGCATTCGCCCAGAACATTGGCGTTTGTCGGAAGATGGCCAACCGCCAGTGCCCTTCCATGTCGGCTTCTCTGAATTCCTTGGCGGGGCAAGCTATCTCTACGGCAATATCGGTGAGAAGAGTTGCACAGTGAATGTGGAGAGAGGCGCCATCTCACCACGCGGTAGCATGCTGGGCCTCGGAGTGGACAAGAACCATATTTGTTTGTTTGATCAGGACGAACAGCGTATCCGTTAATGTCAGTTCTGCCACATCCGCCCAAGCGAATGTGGCAGGACCGAAAGCCCAAGACCTTTGCGTCTCACCCCTTCTGATCCCTTCAACGCGCCCTCACTGGAAGGCTGTGACAAACTTCTGGAGCGAACCAGAACGGCTCTTTGGATTTTCTCCCGGTGACTTGCTCAACCCGTTAACGCTGGGAAAACGGAGGGCCCAATAGGACAGACTGCAGGTCATCGAATTTCGCTCATTGCCATATTCCGGTGACAGTGGCAGCCTATCACCATCGAAACCGACATGCAGTCTCTGCATGCGGAGCGAACAGACAGGGCCATCATGACAGGGCAAAAAGCAACACAAAGGCAACGGAAGGCGACCCTTGCCCTTCTTGACGCAGTGGCCAAGGCACTTGATGCCGACATCGCCATTGAACTCTGGGATGGAACCAGAGTGTCTCTGGGCAGCAACCCGGCCCCTGACCTGATCATCCGGATTGCCGATCCGGGCGTTATCGCCTCGTTGCTGCGCCGCCCCGGCCTTGATCGCATCATCCGCCCCTATATCAAGGGTCTCATCGAGATCAAGGGTGGCACACTCTATGATGTGGGGCTGCTCTTCGCCTTCACCCCTTCGCGTAAACGCCTCAAGACAATATCAAAGAGCATCATCCTGTCTTTCCTCACTGCCTTCCTCTTCTCTCCCGGTGTCAAACTCGACGCCAGCCGGTCCTTTTCCGGAGACGAGAGTGACCATGGCAAAAGCCGACCCAAGAGCGACGAGACCGCGTTCATCCAGTTCCACTATGATGTCGGCAACGATTTCTACGAGCTGTTTCTTGATGAGCTGCGCCTCTATAGCTGCGCCTATTTCACCGATTGGAACAATTCGCTGGATCAGGCCCAGTGTGACAAGCTCGACATGATCTGCCGCAAGCTGCGCCTCAAACCGGGCGAACGGTTCCTCGATATTGGTTGCGGCTGGGGTGCCCTGATCTTCCATGCGGCCGAGACCTATGGCGTGCAGGCCCACGGCATCACCCTGTCCGAGGCCCAACTGGCCCATGTTCGTGAACAGATCAAGGCAAGGGGTCTTGAAGACCGCGTCAGTGTGGAGCTCAAGAATTATGTCGATCTGGAAGGCCCCTTTGACAAGATCGCCTCGGTTGGCATGATGGAGCATGTTGGGGAAGACAATCTCGACACCTATTGCGCCACCATCAACCGCCTTCTCGTCGACAAGGGGCTGTTTCTCAACCACGCCATATCCCGCAAGGCCAAGAAGGGGAAAAAGCGTTTTTCCTCGCGCCCCGAGCAGCGTGCGCTACAGAAATACATCTTTCCCGGTGGCGAACTGATCGATCTGGGCCGGACCATTGCCAGCCTTGAGCAAAACAAGTTCGAGGTGATGGATGTGGAAGGCTGGCGGGAGCATTATCAGCGAACCACAAAACTCTGGCTTGATCGACTGGAGGCCAACCGTGACAGGGCGGTGGCATTGGCGGGTGAGGAAGTCTATCGCATCTGGACCGCCTATCTGGCCGGGTCATCCCTTGCCTTCCTACGCGGCTCGGCCCGTCTCTATCAGGTACTTGTCAGCAAAAATCCCAAGGGCCCGGCTAATTTGCCGCCAAGCCGGGCCGATCTGTATCGTTGATCATGCGCAAGTCATTTGCGCTTATGCGCCTGATCTCTGGCTCAATCCGCTTTGCGAATGCCTCGGCGTCCTTCAGGCCATCAAGCCCTTACTGAGATTGCCCGCTTGGCTCGGTTGGCGTTGAAGTCGGTAATATTTTCCAGTCTGATGCGTAGCAGGAGGGGCTCGCCAGTATCAGGAGCGGCTCGCCAATGGTTGCCGTGAGCATAAACGCATAGACATTCACAGCCAACGCGTCCTCTAAAAGAGGTGTTTGACGCGCATCCAGGAATTGAGAATATGCTCTTCAAGGATGGAGCCAAGCCGGTCTCCGTCGCGTGCCTTCAAGGCATCTATCATATCCTGATGCTCGCTCACCGCATCGTCCCAGAAGTCAGTGTCCTGATTGCCCATGAAACGGATGCGCTTGAGGCGTGCCTGCAGATTCGCCTGCGTTTCAGACAATGCACCATTGCCAGCATACAATGACAGCTTCGAATGAAATTGCTGATTGAGCTTGTAATAGGGCATCCGGTCTCGTTTGTTCCAGAATTCAAGCATCTGCTCATGAATGGCGAGCAAATTGTCGATTTCTGCGTCCGATGCCTTCTGGCAAACGAGTCGCCCGGCGAGTTTCTCGATATGGGCCAGAAACTCGAGCATGTCCTGCACATCTTTGGCTGTGAACTCCCGAACAACGCACCCCTTGGAGCGTTGGGACACAACGAGTCCTTCTGCGGCAAGGGTGCGCAGCGCCTCGCGAAAGGGTGTGCGGGACACGCCCAATTCATTCGCCAGAGCAACTTCATCGATTCTCGAACCAGGTTTCAGATATCCCTCGATGATCATGTCGCGAATCTGGTTTGCCACTTGATCGTGTAATGCCAGCTTCTCAATGGCGACCGGTCTAGCCGAATGCACTGTCAGTTCTTGCAAAGCTTCCTCCAACGTAAGTTTGAGCAACCGGATTATAGCGAAAAAAAAATGAAAGGCGAGCCTTGCGTTACTCATACATTATGCATTATACATTACACAAGGGAGGAAATGGACGATCATCTCGGTGCCTGAAACTGGAAAGGCAAGATCCGTCCAAGGCTATGCAATCTGGCATTTGCCCTGTGTGACAACACAGGCTGTGGCGCGTTGCGATTAGGCGCATTCCCTTTGAAAGTTTAGGCAGACCGTCATCACAAGAGTCTCTGAAAGACTTGGTGTTGGCAGATCGCAAAGAAGGGCGAAACGCATGGACAAAGGATTGAGAGTGGCAATGGCGATCGGGGATGCTGGTGGCATCAGTCCCGAGCTGGCGGCAAAGATTGTTGCAGATCCCAGTGCCAATGCAGACGATCTGATGATCTTCGCTGACCGTCGCATTCTCGAACAGGGCGCCGCCATTGCTGGCGTCGAGATCAATATCCCCACTGTCACCATGGATCAGCTGGATGGCCCTCTGCCGGAAGGCAGCTTTCTGGTCGATTTGGCCAATTGTGACCCGGCCAGCATCAAGCAGGGTGAGGCCAGCTATGAAGGCGGTCTGGCATCGGTCCAGAATTTCCGCGCCGTGTTGCTGGCCGCCAATGCGGGCTATGCGGATATTGTTTTCTTCACGCCCTTCAACAAATCCGCCATGCGTCTGGCTCAGGCGGATTATGTCGACGAAATCGGCTTCATTGATGCGACGATCCATCCCAAGGAAAGCGGCCGTGAATTCAACGTGCTGGATGAAGTCTGGAATGCCCGGGTGACATCCCATATTCCGCTGAGCGCGGTTGCCAGCCGGATCACCGAGGACAGGGTCTTTGACAGCCTCTGCCTAACCGACAAAACCATGAAGGCTGCCGGCTACGAAGCCCCCAGGATTGGCGTTGCTGCCCTTAACCCCCATGCGGGCGACGGGCGCAATTTCGGCACCGAGGATGACGATATCATCCAGCCAGCCATCGAACGGGCGCAGGCCGCCAATATTCTGGCCACCGGGCCGGTGCCGTCAGACACGGTCTTTGTCCGGGCGACCCG
Organism: Cohaesibacter sp. CAU 1516; assembly: GCF_005771485.1. Classification (NCBI taxonomy): domain Bacteria; kingdom Pseudomonadati; phylum Pseudomonadota; class Alphaproteobacteria; order Hyphomicrobiales; family Cohaesibacteraceae; genus Cohaesibacter; species Cohaesibacter sp. CAU 1516. The sequence continues at coordinate 140,753 of NZ_VANT01000007.1, forward strand.
CGGTGAGTTTGATGCGGTGATGACCATGTATCACGATCAGGGGCAGATCGCCATGAAACTGATCGGCTTTGATCGCGGGGTCACCCTCATCGCCAACTATCCGTTTCCAATCGTCACACCAGCGCATGGCACTGCCTATGACATAGCCGGCAAGGGCATTGCCGATCTTGGTGCAACGCGCAATGCGGTCAATCTTGGCCGGAAACTGGCTCTTATGGATCAGGGAGGATCCAGAAAAGCCAGTGGTGAGCCGCTATCCCAGCTTGTTTCCCAGGCACTTGATCCTGATCGGAAATGGGAAGCGGCGTAGAGAATTAACTTTTGAACCGCCGAACGCTGTTCGGTGTTGCAACCCAAGGGAGGAAGACCAATGAAACATTTTCTCGCGACTGCATCCGTGATTGCACTCGCCCTTGTGGGGGGGGCAGCCAATGCTGCCGAATTTCCCGCTGACACCATCGAAGTTGTCACCCATGCTGGCAATGGTGGCGGGACTGACGTCACAACCCGGATGATGATGATCAAGGCGCGCCGTGAACTGGGTGCGGACATGGTTGTCGTCAACAAAAAGGGTGGCGGCGGTGCTGTTGCCATGGATTATTATCTCGATCAGCCAGCGGACGGCAACTCGATTTTGACCTTCACGATCGGTCATTCGGCAACGATCGCCAAGAGCAAAACCAAGATGACCCTTGACGATATTCGTCCAATTGCCCGCGGGACTGACGATCCTCAGATCCTGATGGTCAAATGCGGTGCCTATGATAGTGCAGAAGCCTTTGTTGCGGCTCAGAAGGAAGCGCCCATCGCTTATGGTACGACGCATCTGGGCAACATCGATGACGTCTCCGCCTTCATGTTCACCATCAAGGGTGGCATGAAAACACCAAAAATCATTCCTTTCGACGGTGGTGCCGAGCTCGCAACCCAGCTGATCGCCGGGGCCGTTCAGTCTGCCGTTCTCAACTTGGCTGAGGCAAGTTCCCAGATCGAAGCTGGCGATATTTGTCCGCTTGTGGTTCTTGCCGACGAGCGCATGGCCGGTCTGCCAGATGTGACCACCGCCAAGGAAATGGGCATCGATGTCAGTTTCTCCACGGTGCGTGGTTTCGTCGTGCATAAGGATGTTCCGGATGATGTGGCAAAGAAAATCGAAGATTCTTTGCTGAAGGCAATGAAGAGCGGTGTCTATCAGGGCTATCTTGAATCGGTTGGCCTCGACAGCACCTCTGTTGCCGGTGCCGAAGTTTGGGGTAAACAGCTCAAAACAATGGATACCGACATGAGGACCGCCCTTAAGGAACTGGGTTTTATCGAGTAAACTGACAAGGGGCGCGATGATGCCTGTCCCCCAAGCCAAGTATCATCGCGCTCTGCTTCCCCGTTCCTGAACGGGCAGCTTCCGACATGCCGGTCAATCAGAGCAATGGCGCATCTGGACGCCCAACTGCGGTGTCTCCCTTTTGCTGTGCGCTGTGCCTTTTGGTTGCAGATAAAGTTCAAGAGGCTCCATCATGCAATCCGATCAAGGTCATCCCCGACCTTCACGTTACGGACTATCTCACTACGCTATTCCAACTGTTATCATCGCATTTTGTGCGTTGGCTTTCTGGCTTTCGACGCAATTCGATCGTGTTCCCCCCATTCTCAAACGCGGTATCCAGCCATCGGATTTCCCGCAGCTCATCATCGGCTTGATCATCCTGCTGTCTCTGTCCCTGTACATCTGGGACAAGGACAAGACGCCTGATCCCTTGTCGGGCATTGTCTGGAAGACGATTGCGTTGATGGTCGGCTTTGTGGCGATCGCTCAGATTGACCTGATGCTCGGGATCAGTCTGTTTGGCGGCTGTCTGACAATTCTGTGGGGTGAGCGTCGCCCTGCGATGATTGCGATTGTTGCAATCCTTGTCCCGCTCGGGGCGTTCTTCCTCTTTGATCTGGTCTTTGAGGTGCGGTTCCCGCGCGGCCTTCTGACGAACTTCTGGTACGGGTGATACTCATGGATGCTGCATTCAACGGTCTGCTAGCCTTGGCGGACGTCAATCTCCTGGGGCTCATTCTGCTCGCCACGCTGGGTGGCGTGTTGATCGGTGCATTACCCGGACTGAACGGGACCACTGGCGCCGCCTTGCTGCTGCCCTTTACCATCACGATGGAACCGATCGCGGCAATCGCCGTGCTGACGACGGTCTATTGTGCGGCCACATTTGCCGGTGCGATCACGGCCATTCTCATCAACACACCCGGCACCTCGGCCAGTGCCACGACCTGTCTGGATGGCTATCCTCTGGCCCAAAGGGGAGAGGCCGGGCGCGCTTTGGGAATGGCGGCGGTGTCCTCCACCATCGGTGGCGTGGTCTCCGTGATCTGTCTGATGTTGGCTGCCCCCCTTCTGGCCCGCGTCGCTTATAACTTTGCACCACCGGAATATTTCGCCCTGACCATGTTTGGCTTGTCCATGCTGGCAACCATTGGCAATGGCTCGCCGGTCAAGAATGTGCTGGCAGGGGCTACAGGGGTTCTGCTTGCCACCATTGGCATCGACCATTTGACGTCGATCGAACGCTTCACCTTTGGCCTTAACGAGTTGTCCGAAGGCATTGGCTTCGTCCCGATGATGATTGGCCTGTTCGGGATTTCGGAGCTGCTCTTCCAGGCTGAGAAGCTTCATGTCAAGCGTCGCCAGATCACCATGAAGGCCATTGAGCTGCCCACACGGGCCGACTATCGCAAGGTTTGGAAAGTCATTCTGCGCAGCACCGGTATCGGAACCTTCATTGGCATTCTGCCAGCCGAAGGGGCAACGGTGGCCTCGATGATTGGCTACAACGAAGCCAAGCGCTGGTCCAAGACCCCCGAGGAATTCGGCAAAGGCTCCATTGAAGGCATCGCTGGATCGGAAGCGGCAAACAATTCTGCCACCGGTGGAGCGATGGTGCCAACGCTGGCGCTCGGCATTCCGGGCAGCCCGACCGCTGCGGTTATTCTGGCTGGCCTGATGGTTCACGGTCTGCGTCCAGGGCCGACGCTCTTCACCGAGCAGGCTGACTTCGCCTTTGCCATCTTCTGGGCGATGCTTCTGGTCAATTGCCTGTTCTTCTTTGTCGGGCTCTGGGGTGCCAAGCTTTATGCACGCGTGACCCTGATCCCGATCAACATCCTCTGGCCGATTGTCTTCACTTTCTCGATCATCGGTGCCTATGCGCTTGATCAGTCCATGACAGATGTCTGGATCGCACTGGGCGCGGGCATCCTCGGTTTCTTCATGCGGCGCTACGGTTTCTCGGTCGTTCCGCTGGCTATCGGACTCATCCTTGGTGGCATGCTCGAAACCCGCTTCGGTCAATCAATGGTCATGCTGGACGAAAAATGGTGGCTGATCTTCTCGCGACCTTTGTCCCTGTTCTTCATTCTGCTGACCGCTTTGGCGCTCTTTGGCCCTGTGATTTTCGGTCGGAGGCGCAAGAAGAAGGCAGTTGCAGAGCCAATCGCCGAACCCGAAAGCACCACCTAACGAGGTGCCTTGGGCCTCGCCCAAGGCACACAACCAGACGCTTCAATCGCAAAGATCACGAGGATACTCATGGGCAGATACAGATGGACACGGGATAACTGGCCCATAGCGGCAGCGATGATCCCCTTTCCAAACAGGCTCGCCGACGGTCGGCTGGTTCAGGATATGCCTGCCGACCATTGGCAGGAGACGCTTGCCGAGGTGGCCGACGCAGGATTTTCAGAGCTGGACCCGACGGATTCCTGGTTGCGGATTGCCGATCTCGAACCCTCTCGGCTCGATGAGTTCCTCGGGGTTGCCCGATCTCTTAATCTCACGATCCCGGCCATTTCAACATCCCGTCGCAGTGTCATTGATCCGGTCAATGGTGACGATAATCTCGCCTATTGCCATCGGGTGATCGATACGGCGAGCAGCATCGGGGCAGGGGAGGTCAGCTTCGGCTTGTTTGGTCCCTTGACCGCAGCCCAGCAGAAGGCACTGTGGTTCTGGACCGTGGACGGCGAGAAGAATCCCGAAAATCCGGATATTTATGCGCTGGCCGTGGAGCGGATCCGGGAACTGGGAAAGCACGCGGCCGAGCAGGGCGTTGAGGTGTCTCTTGAGATGTATGAGGACACCTATATCGGGACGGCGGACGGGGCGGTCAGCTTCGTCGAAGCCGTCGATCTGCCCAATGTTGGCATCAACGCGGACATCGGCAATCTCATCCGCTTGCATCGGCCCATGGAGCATTGGCAGGACATGATGGCCAAGCTTGCGCCTTTTCTCAAATATTGGCACGTGAAGAACTATATTCGCGTCGAGGACCCGGTAACCGGTGCGTTTCTGTCCCATCCCGCACCGATGGAAGCAGGCACCATCAACTATCGTGCCGCGGTCAAGCTTGCATTGGAACACGGCTTCAAAAGCGCTTTCCTCTGTGAGCATTACGGTGGCGATGGCCTGACCATTGCCGCCCGCAACCGAGATTACCTTCGCAGCATTCTGCCCCGCACCTGAACGATCATCTGTCTGCTTCGCCACAACTGTCTGCTGACAGATGTGCTGCCTAACCGGATGACTGGCCATGCCAGATAAGACATTTGAGGAGGACAACCATGTCACTGACACAGGACCACCAAACCAAGAAGTTGATGAACGCGCCCGAAGACATCATTCCCGAAATGATTGAAGGCATGATTCTGGCACATCCCGATTTGTTGAAGCTTGAAGGGGCGACAGGGCGAGCGGTTGTCGCGGTCGATGGCCCACGCGATGGCAAGGTTGGTATCGTGGTGGGCGGTGGGTCAGGCCATGAGCCAGCATTTGCCGGCTATGTTGGTCGCGGGCTTGCCGATGCAGCGGCCGTGGGTAATGTCTTTGCCTCACCCTCACCGGAACATATCAAAGAGGCCGCCATGGCTGCGGATGGCGGAGCAGGGGTGGTTTTCCTTTATGGCAACTATACCGGTGATGTGCTCAATTTCGACATGGCTGCAGAGGAATGCGCAGAACTTGGCATTGACGCCCGCTCCGTTGCTGTGATCGATGATGTGGCCTCTGCGCCAAAGGAGAAAGCTGGTGAGCGTCGCGGCATAGCAGGTGATTTTTTTGTCTTCAAAATCGCCGGTGCCGCTGCCGATCAGGGCCGTTCACTTGATGAGGTGGTTGCCGCGGCAAACCGAGCCAACGCGGCGACCCTGTCGATGGGTGTGGCGCTTTCGGCCTGTTCCATGCCCCAGACCCTCAAGCCCAACTTCGACATCGGACCCGATGAGATGGAAATCGGCATGGGCGTCCATGGGGAGCCGGGGATGCGACGGGCAAAAGTCGGTCGGGCCGATGACGTGACCAATGAATTGATGGACCTGATCCTCAACGAAATGAAGCCAAAGGCAGGGGATGAAGTCGCAGTCCTTGTCAATGGCCTTGGTGCCACAGGGTTGATGGAGCTTTACGTGATCTATCGCCGGGTCGCCCAGATCCTGGCCGCTCAAGGGGTCACGATCCACTATTCATGGGTTGGCGAATATTGCACATCAATGGAAATGGCCGGGGCGTCCGTGACCTTGCTCAAACTGGATGAGGATCTGAAATCCCTTCTCGATCATCCTTGCCGGACCCCGGCTCTGACGGTTGGGGCGGCCCCACGTCCAATTGACGGAGCGAAGAGAACAGTGCGGACCTATGAGGGAACAAGCCGTGCCGATGCGGTCGATCGTGCATCACTCAAGTCGAGCGGTTCAATCTCGCCTAAAATTTTTCGTGTCATGATGCTGGCGGCCGGAGCCGCAATTGCACAAGAGCGGGATCGATTGAGTGAGTTGGACGGGGTCATTGGCGACGGAGACCACGGTGTGACCATGGATATCGGTTGGCGGGCCGTGATCAAGGCCCTTGATGTCGCGCCCGCAGACGACACCATCACACTGACATGCACAAAGGCAGCCAAGGCATTCCTTGATGCTGTCGGCGCATCCTCCGGTCCGCTCTATGCCGGTGCCTTCAACACCGCAGGCAAGACTGTGGTTGACCGGCTCAATCTGGATGGCGCCGCGATGGCCGCTTGGGTTGAAGGCATGCTCAACGGCATCCTCGGTCGGGGTGGTGCCAGTGCAGGCGACAAGACAATGATCGATGCATGGATGCCCGCCGCAGAAGCGGCCCGCAAGGCCGCAGGCACGACGGACGATCCGGCGATCGTGCTGAGGGCCGCATGCGATGGTGCCCGGATGGGGGCAGATGCAACGCGAGACATGGAGAGCCGGCGCGGTCGCTCCAAAAAACTCGGAATCCGGTCCGTTGGCCACATCGACCCTGGAGCAGAATCCGCCCATGTGATGCTCAAGGCAATGAGTGAGGCGCTTGAAAGCGCAGGCTAGATTCTGTTGACAGACCTGACTTGCAGGTCAGTAAAGGTCTGTATCGGGATGATTATGAAGTAACGATCCTGAACCGCTTGCTGTTAAGCGATGGGGAATGGATGATGTTCAACGCGTCACCCATTCCTATGAATCACAGACTGTTTGGCAGGTCTCGACTTGAGGCAGATATGCCAAGACAAAACAGACAGGAAAAAGCCAACTCGAAGAGTCTGTGTAGGATTTGAATGGCTTGGAGCCAACCATTTCTAGAATCGGGAAAGCGCCCTTCTGTCCTAAATTTAGCAGAATTATGGATATGTCTGAATAATATAAGGATATGGTAAATAAATATTTGAAATGAACATTATGCAGTATTGTCAAAAACAGTGTTAATCAGCCGAGATTTACGAACAATTAGGTAAAATACTTTAGTGTCTGGCGCATACTATTCGGACGGAGGAAGCGGATGTCCAAACCAGGCAAACAAGCAAAACATCAGTCGACCAACCGGTTGCATTCGGTTGGAACGAAAATTGGCGCTGGCATGGCGCTGCTCGCGGTTTTTGTGATCGCCATTGCCCTTGTGGGGGTACGCGGCATCGGATCTATCAGCGGCGCTCTTACCCAGACGACAGCGGCCACGGACATCCTCATTCATGTCAACACTGCGACCGGTTCGATCTCCGAGTTCATTCTCAATAAGCAACCGGATCGGATAGAGAATGCGGTCGAAAATCTCGACACAGCGCTTGGCCAGATCAGCTCCGAAAACAACCAAAGTGACGCTCAGATTGCCGCAGACATCAAGGCGATGAAAGAGGCAGTGCACCAATTGGGTAGCTCTCAGGCCGCCGTCGAGAAGGCATCCAGAGAACTCGTCGAAATCGTCGACAAACTCAACACCAGTTCCTCAAAGGCCGAACAAGCCAGTGCCGACGCCATCAATGCCGCTGAACGCGAAACGGGCAATGTCTTCGTCAATCTCGATCGTGCGCGCAAGATGCTCTACAGCGCCAGCAATGTGCGCTCCGCCGGTCTTGAGATTCATCAGGTGCTGACCGAGCAATTTTTCCTGACCCAGCAAGCCGTGGACAAAATCAAAGTGTCCTTCGAAGCTGTTCGCCCCTCCATCAAGTCGATGACGGATTTTGGCAGTGCCCCGAGCACTCAGAAACAGGTCAGCACCATCGTCACAGCCTTCTACAAGTTTGACAAGGCCGTGGCGCAGGATGGCCCATCAGCGGACTATTCCCTGCTCGTTGATAACGCCAAGATCATGGTCAAATACGCCTCTGAGCTGAACAATGTGCTGGCCGACGAAGTGGCCAAAGAGATGGCCATCAAGACCGAAAAAGACAATGACCGTTCCAAAGCCCGTGTGATTGGCGGCTTGGTGCACAATTTCTCGAATCTCATTCATTCAGCAACTCTGGCTGCGGATCGCTATCGGTTGGTACCGACCGAAGAGATGGCGGCCAAGGTTGAGGGAACGCTCAAAAAGGCCACCGGTTTTGCCAAAATTCTGGGCAAGAAAGGCCACGAAGACCTGCCCACGGGCCTTGAAAATCTGAAAGCGGCTTTCCAGTCCCTGCAGGATGCAACGGTCCAGTTTGACGAGACCACCAAGCGGGTTGTCGAAACCTCCCGGCTTGCAGCAGACCATGTCGAGCGCTACACCATCGAGGCGCAGAAGCTGGCAGAAACCCAAAGCAGCCGCAACATCACCCTGATGACAGCTGCAGGCGGGGTGGCAATTCTGCTCACCATCGCGGTCAGTTTTCTGTTGATCAAGCTGATTGCTCAGCCGATTATCAATATCACCGCCTCGATGTTGCGTCTGGCCGATGGCGATACGGACATTGATGTCAAACCGTCCAACCGGCGGGATGAAATCGGCACCATGCTGCATTCGGTGCGCATTTTCAGGGAAAACGCCCTTGAACGGGTGAAGCTGGAACAAGCCAAAGCTCAAGAGCAATCCGCCCAGATTGAACGGCAGAAGCATATCGAGGCGCTGATCAGCGGCTTCCATCGCTCCAGCCATGAACTGCTGGCCGCGGTCGGCTCCACGGCTGGCGATCTCAACAACACGGCGACTGCCCTGACTAATATTGCCAGAGATTCCACCAATCGCGCCGATGACACCCAAGGCTCGTCATCCGAGGTCAGCAACAATGTGCAGACTGTGGCCTCTGCTGCGGAAGAATTGTCGGCGTCGATCTCCGAGATCTCGGAACAGGTCAACAGAACGACCGAAGTGGTGAGACGGGCAGGCGAGCGCACGCAAGCCACCAATGAGAAGGTTGAAGGGCTCTCCTCGTCAGCCTTGCGTATCGGTGAGGTGGTCAGCCTTATTCAGGCCATCGCCGAGCAAACCAACCTACTCGCGCTCAATGCGACCATCGAGGCCGCACGTGCGGGCGAGGCTGGCAAGGGCTTTGCAGTCGTCGCCGCAGAAGTGAAAGAGCTGGCGAACCAGACCTCCAAGGCAACTGAGGAGATCTCCTCACAGATCAATGAAATCCAGTCTCTGACCGAAGAAACGGTCTCTGCGATTGCCGCCATCACCGAGACGATGGAGGAAGTTGACAAATATACCGCCACCATTGCCGCGTCGGTCAATCAACAGGGGGCAGCAACCAACGAGATTTCGTTGAGTGCCGGGCAGGCTGCAAGAGGCACGGCCAGCGTGTCGTCCAACATCACCGGCCTTGCTGAGGCGGTCAATGACACATCCCGTTCGGCGGATCAGGTTCTTCAGGCCTCAGCCGCTTTGGGTGAAAAAACCGAGACCTTGACGCAACAGGTAGAGACCTTCCTGAACGAGGTTGCCTCTGCATAGGCCTTGCCTGACGAAGTTACAGAACACTCAAAACACACAAACCGCGCAAAGCAATTTGCGCGGTTTGTTTTTGCCCGGATCGTCGAAACCAATCCAGCTCGGTGCACGGCAACTGACTACAAGATCCGGTCAGGATTTTGCTTCGTCTTTGTGAGAAGCGGGCGGCGAAGGGAACTCCTGGACCGAATTCTGAAATGGATTGATGCCTGAAGTGAGGATTGCGTCAGGACATGGAGCGAGCCTGTTGGCGCTTGCTGGAGTGAGAGCAAAAAAGGACCGCATTCTTGTCGGAATGCGGTCCTGATTGGTCTTCAGTTATGAAAGCCTGCTAGGAAGCCCTGCGCTCTGGGCCCTCATAACTTGTTTCATTGTTTACGCGCCTGTCGAGAGGCCCTTGTCGCAGACCGAGAATGAAGCTGGCGACTTCCTGCTGCAGGGTTGCTGCGTCTTTCGTCATCCGGTCGGCCGATTGCAGGACGAAGTCCGCTGCGTGGCCCGTTTCTTCTGCATTCTGGGACACATTGTTGATATTCTGCGCGACTTGCTCCGTGCCGGTATGGGCTTCTTCCACATTCCGGGCAATTTCTGCTGTCGCTGCATTTTGCTGTTCCGCAGCGGCGGCAACGGCAGCCGTGATTTCCTCCATCTCGCCAATCACTCGGGAGACATTGCCAAAGGTGGCGACAGCCTCTTGTGTTGCGGCTTGAATGGTTTGGATCTGAAGCGTGATGTCATCAATGGCCCTGGATGTTTGACCGGCAAGATCCTTGACTTCACCAGCTACGACGGCAAATCCCTTGCCGGCTTCGCCCGCTCTGGCCGCTTCGATGGTTGCATTCAAGGCGAGCATGTTTGTTTGCGCGGCAATGGCAGAAATGAGCTCCACCACTCGGCCGATCGTATCGGCTGCCACGGCCAGACTCTGGATTTTTTCCTCACCTTGCCGTGTCTCGTTGACGGCGTTGTTTGCCACGCGAGCGGAGCGTTCGATCTGGGTGCCGATTTCCTGAGAACTCGCGCTGAGCTCTTCCACTGCGGCGGAGACCGTTTGCACATTGACCGACGTTTCATGGCTGGCCGAAGCGACAATCGCGGCCCGCTCATTGGTGTTTGCGGCGCTATTGGTCATTTCAGTGGCCGTCGAGTTCATCTGATCGCCAGCCTCGGAGAGATTGGCGGCAATGATTTTCGTGGCATCTTCAAAGTGGGTCGTTTTCTCGGCAAAGTCATTGATGCGCATTTGCACACGCGAGATTGCACCATTCATTTGCCCCGCATAGGCATGAAAACTTCCATTCAGACCTTCGAGCTGGATACGGCGATAATATTTGTTCTGAGACAAGGCGTTCGAAGATGCCACCGCTTCACGCATGAAGGTATCAAAGCTATCAACCAGATAGTTCACCGATGTCATCAGAACACGAAGATCCCCAGCATCGAGATTCTCATTTGTCCGTTGCTCGAAATCACCATATCCAACACGCTTGGCGATGGTGGAGACATGGTTGATTGATTGGCTGGTTTTGTGGTTTTGCCACACACCAACCAGCAACAAGGCGCTAGAGAGGGCCAACAGGACCAATGAAAAAGCCGCTCCGCCCAGCCCGGTAATGAACGAACCGATTGCCGTCAGGTTCAGGCCCAAGGCAACCAGAACACTCCAACGCATTTTAGAGAGTGAGGATAAATTGATCATAGGTCGTCCTTTGCTCTTCCAGAATGCTGGCAAGATGGTTGCTGCTGTCCTGCAATCCGGCTTTCCGGTTGCTCTGGCGTGCTTCAAGTTCAAGCAAGTTGCCGTAAAGGGGTTCAATCACCTTGGTGAGAACTTCCCGGTTCGGTGCGCGACGGGCCGAATGATACCCGACCACGTCTCCATCTGCGCCAAAGGAAGGCGTGACATGCGCAAACACCCAATAATGGTCGCCATTGTTGGACATGTTCTTCACATAGGCGAAAATCTCGCGTTTGGCCTCAAGGGCACCCCACAAGAGTTTGAAAACAGCACGAGGCATTTCGGGATGGCGAACACAACTATGCGGTTTGCCGAGCAGCTCCTTGTTTCCATACCCGGCAATCGTTCGAAAGAGTTGATTACAATAGGTAATCCGTCCCTTTGTGTCAGTTTTACTGACCAGCATCTCGGCGGCGTCGAAATGACGCTCCACCCCCGTTGGTTTGATCTCTGATGCCATATTGACCCTCGCACGCATCGCAATAATATCTATGTAATAGTCATATAATTGAAAATTTAACAATCTAGAAATGCGTGTATTTACCAAGTGGAATTTCCACAACTTCTCCGTACAATTATGTATAGTTAAGGTTGTGTGAGTATAATCTTTGAAAGTATTTGTATATACTGGAAGGTATTGTCAAATAACACTGTTCAGCGAAGCTGCGTAAACGCGTTAAATATTCCGAAACCAACTGGATAGAAGGAAGGCGACTAGGCAAAAAGTATTAAGGCGACGTGCGCGCTTGGTAAGGTTGTACCGGCCCTGCCGCCAATTGGTCCACCAAACAGAGGATGCTGACAATCCGAATATCGCAACTGCCAGAGCCAGAAACTACCGCAACCGCATCGAGATGATTGAGCGGGTATCTCGGTTTTTTGCTTTTTGCATCGACCTCCTTCACCGGCACCGTTACACTGACGCTGGACGTCGATGAACACAAGCGCATGCATCAAGCAAAACAACCGGGCTTGCTGGGCGATGGTGCTCAAGCAAGAGACAAACTGAGCAACGGACATTCGCAACAATGTCAATTTCCAGTAGCCCAATCATTCCCTTTCGGTGGGACTTGTCGAAACGAGAACAGCTCGGGGACCTCGCCAATCATCCGAAGGCGGATATCCCGGACGGATATTATCAGGACGTGCGCGCGATATCCGCCAAGGTCATCGCATTTTCTGATGCGTGTGATCTGGTTTTTGTGGGCCGCTCACCTGAGCATCTGTTTGACTATCTCAATGGAAGCTTTCAGGATCTGGAGCAACGGCCCAGCCTGACATTGTTTCAATTTTCCAAAGCCCTTCAAAACCAGAGCTGGACGGCAAGGACCGGGCCGCCCGACTTCAAGCATCGGGAAGTGGTTGCGCTGCTTGATCACCTGATCGAGCTCAATATCGATCCGCTCAGCTTGACTGCCTCCAAACGAGCGCTGCGGTTTGTCGACTTTGTCAGCACGGGGGGCACGTTCCGAGACTTGCTTGCACTTTACAAAAGGCTCGCGGAACACCAGAAGGCAGACTGGAACATCGTTGAACGCAGGCTTGGTTTCATCGGCATCACAAACCGTAAAAAGAACTCGCCCAATACCTATCGCTGGCAGCAATCAGACGATTGGAAAGCGATGTCGGGCAAGGTCGGAGCAAAGAATGTCTCGGTGTCCTGGCCCTTCTGGGATCACTGCGCCAATCGATCTGAAAAGGTAACGCCATCCCATCACCGCGGCAGATGGTTGAAGCCGCAGGTCGAAACGCCCGAATATGGAGAGGCGATACAAAAGGCTTTGGCGCGTTCCGTCGACATTTACGAATTTGCCAACAGCGCTGAAGAGAGAAAGCTTCTCTCGCAGACTCTGTCATCGAGCCGCGAAATCCGTCATGCATGGCTGCGAAAACTGGCGCATGATCTGAAGTTCGGTTGATTGGAAGGGGGCACCGCGCCCTCAATCCACTGGTTCGTCAAGCAACATTCTCACCCGTTCGTCAATCTGATCGCACATTTGCGCACTGGAATAGCCCGCGCGGGCGCGAAACATGTAGCCTTGTCTCATATCAAACAACAATGCAGCCCGTTCCCGGCAAGGGAAGGTGGGTGACAAGGTGCCTTTCTCGACTTCTTTTTCAAACCGCGCGGTCAAGCGTGCTTCTGCATTCGTGATCGCAGCGCCGACCCGTTCAACCACCCCCTCGACATGCCCGGCAGAGGCAATGACGCTGGAGGCGAGAAAGCACCCCTTTGCGCCGCTTTGATGGCCAGTCGCTGAGTGGATGACCTCAGTCAGAAAGGCGCGCAGCGCCTTCTCGATATCATCTTCTTTCTCGATCGCGACGAGTGGAGCGCAAGCATCGGCCGCGCAATAGTGATCGATGGTTTTGAGATAGAGTGCGCGTTTGTCGCCAAAAGCCGCGTAGAGGCTGGGGCCCGTGATGCCCATCGCACCCGTCAGATCGCGCAAGGACGCGCCATCATAGCCCTTTTCCCAAAATACAGTCATGGCCTTCATCAAGGCCTCATCGCAGTCGAAGGTTCGCGGGCGACCAATTTTTTTTGTATCGTTCAATATATATTCCTTGACGATGATGTGGCTTTCGAATTATGTATTGATCAATATATATAGAAGGTGATCCGAAATGACTAGTAAAAAACTCACCGCCGGAGAGGTCTTTCCGGTGATCGATCTTCCTGTGCTTGACGGCAGTCGGCGCACATTGTCCAAACCTCGGCAGGGCTTTGACTGGATGCTGGTGCTGGTTTATCGCGGCAAGCATTGTCCAATCTGTACCACCTATCTCAGAGAGCTCAACGCGGTTCTGCCGGACTTGCATGCGCTAGGGGTGGATGTTGTTGCGGCCTCGGCGGATAGCAAGGAGCGAGCGATCGGCCACATGGCAGACGTGTCGCCCCAGTTTGACGTGGCCTATGAAATGACCATCACCCAGATGCAGGAGCTGGGGCTTTATGTCTCCGGTCCGCGCAACGGCATCGATGTCGAAGCGCCCTTTGCAGAGCCGGGCCTGTTCGTCATCGACGAAACTGGCCACACCCAAATCATCGACATTTCGAATGTTCCGTTTTCACGGCCCAGCCTGCCATTCATTGCCAAAGGCATTGGATTCCGGCGTGGTCCGATGAAAGACGCCCCCGTCAACGGCACATATGCCTGACTTTATAGGAGACATCATGACCGAGAAGACAAGCGCAGCCCTGCAGGACAAGGTGCAGGACCTGATGAAATATGGCGTCAGCGCCAACATGGAAGAGCTGGACAAAATCTACCACAAAGACATTGTGGTGATGGATCTGAGCATCGATGGACGACTGGTGACCCTTGAGAAACAGGGTTTCATGGCGCAACTGAAAGAAGCCTTCAAGGACAAGATACCGGAAGAGCATCTATGGGCCAAAATCCACAGCCTCACGGTCAATGGGGATCGCGGCCATGTTCTGATTTCGCGAAAAATTCCCGTCGGAGGGCCTAAAATGAAGATCGATCTGAGCATTGATTTTCTCTTCGAGGATGGCCGCTGGCAGGTAACCCGCGAAGTCAATTTCAGTCGCCCTGATACGGACGACCAAGTCGCGGCCTGACAATCTCAGGCTCGATCTTGCAAGCATATGACTGGCACTGGTCTCGGGCTGGCAGACATTCAGCCTGAGCCGTACCTGATCGCCGGTCCGTCCTGTGTGTATGGCGTCTTGATACAGGATGATCAACAGGCGTCAGGGTTTCAGACGCGGCGGGCATGGTCGCGATAGTGACTGGGTGTCATCCCGGCTTCCTTGACGAAACTGCGGGTGAAGTGGGAGGCATCACAAAAGCCGGTTTCCGTTGCAATCTCGGTGATGCTGGCCTCCGCGCGCCGCAGCAACATCCGGCTGTGGGACAAGCGCACTTTAAGGGCCGCTTCTGCCGGACTGAGACCCAGGGCCTCTGTGAAACGGCGCTCCAGCGTCCGGCGGCTCACCTTGAGCATTCGGGCAAGATCATCCATTCGCATCGGCGACGTCAGCCGCTGGCGCATCAGCAGCAGCGCCCGCCGCACCATCGGATCACTGGTGGCAAGCTCCAATGGCAAACCGGGTTGGGGCTTTTCCTCAGTCTGGGCCTCATCGATGATCATGATATGCAGGCTCTTTTGCGCCTCCGCCTTGCCCACATGGCGATCCACCAGAAAGGCAGCCAAATGGGCTGAGCTGACGCCGCCTGAGCAGGTCAGTCGATCCCGATCGACCACGAAAATCTGGTCGGATACCGGGGTCAGGCCACCAAACTGGTCGAGAAAATCCTCATGATGGAACCAGCTTACACAGCAGCGGTAGCCCTCCATCAGCCCGGCCTTGTGCAGAATGAAGGCACCGGTGCATATGCCGACCAGCGGAACCCCCTTGTCTCGTGCCTCACGCAGGAAAGCGAGATAGTCCGGCCCCAATTCTGCACCGGTCCCCAACAAGCCTCCCACTACGGCGATATAGTCATAGGCCTCCGGTTGCCGCAAGGGACCATCAGGTTGGACCTCGATTCCGGCGCTAGATCGCAACGCGCGACGGTCGGGGGATAGGATACGCCATTCACAGCGGATCGGGCGAGACCGGTCCCCTTCATCGGCGGCCAGACGCAAAACATCAACAAAGTTGGCAAAAGCCGACAGGGTGAAGCGCGGGGCTACGATCAGCCCGATACGCAAGCGAGGAATGACAGGACGGGATCCGGCATTGGACATGGCGCAGTCTTTTCATTTGGCAGATAGGGTTGGCGTAAAGATACAATAGCTTTGTCGCATTCATCCAATCAAGCCCATGGCCTGCGGATTTACCTTTTCTCAGTTGGCCTCAACACAATCACATGACAGCCAATCCGCGATCTCGACCCGCAATCCAAGGGCATGGCGCGGATTGCAACAACAGGGAGCCGCCGCACCATGACCCGATATTCCGCTTGGTCGGTTTTCAAGAATGCCTTGACAGGTCATAAGAACTGGCCCGAGCAATGGCCGGACAAAGAGCCGAAATCCAGCTACGACGTGGTGATTGTCGGTGCTGGTGGTCACGGTTTGGGCGCTGCCTATTATCTTGCCAAGGAACATGGCATCACCAACATTGCGGTCATTGACAAAGGCTGGCTTGGTGGCGGCAACACCGGACGCAACACCTCGATCATTCGCTCCAACTATCTCTATGACGAAAGCGCCAAGCTCTATGATCACGCGGTCGATCTGTGGGAAGATCTGAGCGAGGATCTGAATTACAACGTGATGTTCTCCCGCCGTGGCGTCCTGATGCTGGCCCATAATCAGCATGACATCCAGAGTTTCCAGCGGCATATCCATGCCAATCGCCTCAATGGCGTTGACAATCGCTGGGTCAGTGCCGAAGAAGCAAAACAGATTTGCCCGCCGCTCAATCTTGACCCCGATGCTCGCCATCCGGTGTTGGGCGCCGCTTTCCAGTCCCGTGCCGGCACAGCTCGTCATGACGCGGTGGCCTGGGGCTATGCCCGCGCGGCAGCCAAGCTTGGTGTCGACATCATCCAGAATTGCCCCGTCACCGCCATCCGCCGCGATGCCAATGGCGCGGTTGAAGGGGTGGAAACACCCAAAGGCTTCATCCGGGCGGGCCGGGTCGGCGTGTCGGTGGCAGGCACCACCACCCCCTTGATGGAAAGCGCGGGTGTTCGCCTGCCGCTTGAAAGCTTCCCGCTGCAGGCGCTGGTGTCCGAACCGGTCAAGCCGATCTTCCCTTGCGTGGTCATGTCAAACAGCGTGCATGCCTATATCAGCCAGTCCGACAAGGGGGAACTGGTCATCGGCTCAGGCACTGACCAATATACCAGCTACAGCCAACGCGGCGGCCTGCCGCTGATCGAACATACCATTGCGGCAATCTGCGAAATCTTCCCGGTCTTCAACCGCTTGCGGGTCATGCGCACATGGGCGGGCACCGTCGACGTGACGCCAGACCGCTCGCCAATCATCGGCAAGACGCCCGTCAAGGGTCTCTATGTCAATTGCGGCTGGGGCACCGGTGGCTTTAAGGCCACCCCCGGCTCGGCTCATCTCTTCGCCCATACGATTGCCAACGACGACCCGCACCCGATCAACGCCCCCTTCACGCTGGAGCGCTTCACCACCGGTCGCCTGATCGATGAAGCCGCCGCCGCCGCTGTGGCCCACTAAGGCGCATTGAGGACAAAACGATGCTGCATATTCATTGCCCCTATTGCAACGAAACCCTGCCAGAGGCCGAATTTGCCCATGCAGGGGAAGCCCATGTTGCGCGGCCGGAAACCCCCTCTGAGGTGAGTGACGAGGCATGGCGCGACTTTCTGTTCATCCGCGAAAATGTCCGTGGACTGACCTTTGAGCGCTGGCGCCATATTCATGGCTGCGGTCGCTTCTTCAATGCGGTGCGCCACACGGTCACCGATCGGTTCCTGACGACCTACAAGGCGGGTGAACCCCGCCCCGATCTCGACAAATTGCAGGAGGCGGACCAATGAGCGCCAGCCGCATTCCCGGCTATGGCCGGATTGACCCGGACCAGCCGATCGTCTTCACCTTTGATGGCAAATCCTATCGCGGTCGGGCAGGGGACAGCGTGGCCTCTGCGCTTCTGGCCAACGACGTCCATCTGATGGCCCGTTCCTTCAAATATCATCGCCCGCGCGGCGTGGTCACCGCAGGGTCCGAAGAGCCCAATGCGCTGATGTCGAGCAGCCGCGGCCCCGGTCGGACCGAACCGAACAGCCGCGCCACAATGCTTGAAATCTGGGATGGCCTGACCGTTGGCAGTCAGAATTGTTGGCCCAGTCTCGCCTTCGATGTTGGCGTGATCAATGACAAGATGGCGCGTTTCCTCGCGGCGGGCTTCTACTACAAAACCTTCATGAAACCGAAGTTTCTTTGGGAGCGGCTGTATGAACCTGTGATCCGGGCAGCTGCAGGGATTGGTGTGGCGCCCAAGGAAAAAGACCCCGATCATTATGCCTCCCGCAATTGGCATACTGATGTGCTGGTGGTTGGAGGAGGGCCAGCCGGTTTGGCCGCCGCCCGTAAGGCGGCTGAATCCGGGCTCGAGGTGATGCTGGTCGACGAGCATGCAGAACTTGGCGGCACACTGTTGAGCGAGCCTCAAGCCAAAATCAATGGCCAAGCTGCATGGGACTGGCTGGCAAAGGAACTCGAAGAACTTGCAGCCCTTGGCGTCAAGCTGATGAGCCGGACCACGGCGATTGGCTATTTCAACGACAATATGATGGGCCTCTGCCAGCGCCTGTCCGATCATCTGCAACAGCCCGACCCGGACCTGCCGCGCGAATGCATGTGGCGGGTGCGCGCCAGCCAGATCATTCTGGCGCAAGGGGCCATTGAGAAGCCTTTGGTCTTCCACGGTAATGATCGTCCCGGCGTGATGCTGGCCGGGGCTGCCCAGACCTATCTCAACCGATTTGGTGTGTTGGTGGGGCAAAAACCGGTCATCATGACCAGCCATGACAGCGCCTATTATGCGGCCTTTGATTTGGCAGATGCAGGCGCCGCCATTCAGGCGATCATCGATACGCGCGCCGAGATCCCTGCTGCGCTTGAAGCCCAAGCCGGGAGCCGCAATATCCGCCTGTGCAAAGGGCACGTCGTCACCGCCGTGGATGGCAAAAATCAGGTGGCTGGTGTGGCCTTCAACCCGCTGAAGGGTGACAGGGTCGGGGCCGCCGAACGCATTGCCTGCGATGCGGTTCTCATGTGCGGCGGCTGGACACCGTCTCTGCAACTCTTCTCCCATACGGGCGGCTCGATCCGCTGGGATGAGACCCGCGCTGTCTATCTGCCTGATCGAACCACACAGGACTGCCAGATCGCCGGGGCCTGTGGTGGCCATTGGGGTCTGCAAGCCGCTTTTGATGATGGCTTGGCCGCAGGGCAGCGTGCCGCCGGAGCGTTCGGTAAAGCCTCCGATAGCGACAGCCTGACCATCGAAGGCGACCGCATCGGCAGTGGCATCTCGCATCGCGAACTGCCCAACAATCTGGACAGCGTCAAGCAACGGGCTTTCGTCGATTTTCAGAGCGACGTCACCGCCAAGGATTTGCGTCTTGCGGTGCGTGAGGGGATGAAATCCGTCGAACATGTCAAGCGCTACACCACCGCTGGCATGGCGACCGATCAGGGCAAACTCTACAATCTCAACGGTTTGGCAATCATCGCCGATGCCCAGAACAAGAGCCAGCCTGAAATCGGTTTGACCACTTTCCGGCCGCCTTACACGCCGATCACATTTGGCACCTATGCAGGCCATCATGGTGGCAAGCATTTCGAAGTGACCCGCCGCACCCCCATCGACGGTTGGGCGGAGCAGAACGGAGCCATGTTCGAACCTGTCAGCCAGTGGCGTCGGGCATGGTATTTCCCCAAAGCGGGTGAAAGCATGGACGAAGCCGTGGCGCGGGAATGCAAGGCGACCCGCGCCTCGGTCGGCATGTTCGATGCCTCGACCCTTGGCAAGATCGAGGTCGTCGGTCCTGATGCGGTCGAGTTCATGAACCGGCTCTACACCAACCCATGGACCAAGCTGGCACCGGGCCGCTGTCGTTATGGCCTGTTGCTTGGCGATGACGGTTTTGTCCGCGACGATGGGGTCATCGGCCGGTTGGCCGAGGATCGCTTCCATGTCACCACCACAACCGGTGGGGCGGCCCGTGTGCTCAATATGATGGAAGATTATCTCCAGACCGAATGGGGCGACCTCAAGGTTTGGCTGACCTCGACGACTGAGCAATGGGCGACCATTGCCTTGAATGGCCCCAATGCCCGCAAGTTGCTCGCTCCGTTTGTCGAAGGTCTGGACATTGCCAACGAGGCCTTCCCGCACATGTCGGTGGGCGAATGCACGGTCGCCGGCTTCCCGGCGCGGCTCTTCCGCCTCAGCTTCACCGGCGAGTTGGGCTTTGAGGTCAATGTACCCGCCCAACATGGACTTGCCCTGTGGCAGACCCTGCATCAAGCCGGCAAGGCCCTTGATCTGTGCGTCTATGGCACTGAAACCATGCATGTCTTGAGGGCCGAAAAAGGCTTCATCATTGTCGGTCAGGATACCGATGGCACCGTCACTCCCTTTGATTTGGGTATGGGCTGGGCTGTCGCCAAGAAGAAACCGGACTTTGTCGGCATGCGCGGTCTGGCACGACCAGATCTTGTCGCCGAAGGCCGCAAGCAGTTGGTCGGCCTTCTGACCGATGACGCCGCAACCAAGCTCGAAGAGGGGGCACAGATCGTGCTGGATCCATCAGAGCCACTGCCCATGACCATGGTTGGCCATGTTACCTCCTCCTACCACAGCACCACAATCGGTCGTCCGATTGCCCTTGCTTTGTTGCAGGACGGGCGCAAGCGGATTGGCGAACAGGTCCATATCCCGATGCCGGACGGGGTGATCACCGCGACCGTCCGTGACACCCTTTTCTTTGACCCCGATGGCAGCCGCCAGAAAATGTAACAGGAGGCGATGATGCCCATTCTCCCGGACCCGTTACAGACGGGCAAATTGATCGAACAGGACGCACTCGCCATTGAAGTGCTGCCAGAGCTCCAAAGTCGCCTCTCCCTGCGTGTGGCAGGAGGAGACCGCGAAACGCTTGCGGCGGAGATCGACATCCCGCTGCCGGACCAGATCGGCCTTCAGGCGCCTCTGGATGGCGGTGCAATTGCCTGCCTTGGGCCAGATGAATGGATGATGACCCTGACGCGCGATCTTGCGGCCCTTGTGCAGACACGTGCAGGCACGGCCTCTGTGCCTCACGCACTTGTCGACATTTCATCGCGCGAGCTGACGCTGGTGATCTCCGGCTCTGATGCCAGGGAATTGCTGTCGGTCGGCTGCCCGCGCGATTTGCGCTCTTTCACTCCCGGCAAGGCCTGCCGAACCTTGTGCTTTGACGTTCCGGTCATTCTCTGGTGCGAAGCAAAGGATCGCTATCGCCTTGACGTCTGGCGCTCCTTTGCGCCCCATCTGGCGTCCCTGCTACTGCAGTCTGCCAGAGCAATAAAGGCTGAGAAAGATCTCTCGGTCTGATCTCGTTTCAAGGTCCCCACGAAACGAGAAAGCCGCCCTTCGGGGCGGCTTTGTTTTTGGCTCGGTGGTCAAGTTCAATCGCGCGGTGGGATGGTCCAGCCTTTTTTGACCGCCGGGCGGGCTTCGAACCGCTCGACATAGGCGACCACATTCTTGAAGTCATAAAAGCCAGTCACATCCGTCGCTTCATAGAATTTGACGATCGTTGCCAGCCATGGGGCAATGGCGATATCGGCGATCGAATAGGATCCGGCAATCCAGTCCTTGCCTTCCAGCTCTTTGTCGATGACTGCCAACAGACGCTTGGCTTCGTTGATATAGCGCTCGCGCGGGCGCGGATCCTCGATGTCCTTGCCAGCAAATTTGTAGAAAAAGCCCAACTGGCCAAGCATCGGCCCCAGACCGCCCATCTGGAACATCAGCCATTTGAGCACTTCAAGCCGGTTGCGTTCGTTGCTGCCAAAGAGCTTGCCGCTTTTCTCTGCGAGATAGATCAGGATCGCGCCGCTTTCAAACAGGCCAATCGGCTCGCCGTCCGGGCCGTTGGGATCGATGATCGCCGGGATCTTGTTGTTTGGATTGAGCGACAGGAAGGCGTCGCTTTTTACATCGGCGTCAGACAATGTGACTTTGTGGGCTTCGTAAGGCAGACCCATTTCCTCCAACGCGATGGAGACCTTCACGCCATTCGGTGTCGGGAAGGAATAAAGCTGGATGACATCGGGGTTGCTGGCGGGCCAACGCTTGGCAATAGGGAAAGCATCAAGGGATTTGGGATCGGACATGGGAGTGCTCCATACAGACAAAAGGGAAATCGGGCAAAGGAATGCGGACTCTGATGATATATTCAGAGACGACTGATTGGTCTATTCCCGAGATAAGTTTGCCGGAGTTGGAATGGGAGGGGGCTAAGTGATTTTATTTTGCAATTTTTCCCGCATGGGTAAAAAACTGTTTCAAATCAGGACAGCGTATGCACGCGCAGTCCAGCGCGCGCCCAAATGTTAAGGATTGGCTTCCGAGACCGTGCCGCAATCAGGTTGCAACAAGGGGAAGGTCGCAAAAACGATATCCCGTCAAACCCGCCCCTAGCGGGCGGGCTACAAATGGCAGGGCCTGTCAGAATAGAAAAGAGATCAGGCAGCCCGAGCGATCGGCTCGTTGCTTTCACTTCTTGTTTTCAAGGTCTTCATGGTAAGCGCCAGTAGGTCGAGATCAACCGTGTAGCTTTCGATCAACATATCGACAATCAGGCCTTGCTCAAAGCTCTCAAAGCCTGTCTCACCAATGGCTTTCTGAATGGCCGCCTCATCCAGTAGATGCGGCCTTACCTTATAGGAATGTACCATATCTTTCCCCAATTCCCGGCCTGCTATGCGGCCATGTTCCCGACACCATCTTTGAGCTATCCCCAACGATAAGCATGATGGGTGCGGAGCATTTGTCCCAAACTGTCCAGCCATCAGCGCCATCTCCCGGACGCAATCAAAAAGGCTGAAAACCACACTGTGGGCATGTTGATGCCATCCCCTTATGGTTAATGAGCATGGTTAACAAAGCGTAAATTTCTCCTGCTGTGCCTGTAAAAATACCGCTACAGACACGCAGCATGTCACTTGTTTCAGTTCGGGGTGAGGAGAGGGACCCATTGGGACGAATGGTATTGAATTCGCTTTTGTCCGAGGATCGTCCAGCCACAAGGAGTCGGTGTCACTTCCGGACATAAAAACCGGGCGTGATGCCATAGGCGTGGCGGAACTGCTTGATCAGATGGGCCTGATCACAATAGCCCAGATCGGATGCCACCCGGGCTGCATGCTGCCCCTGGCGCAGCCGGGTCTTGGCTTCTGCCAACCGCATGCTTCGATGCCATTTGGATGGCGTGGTGCCAACGGCTTTCGAGAACATCCGCAAAAAGGCGGTCTTGCTGAGATCAACCTCGTTGGCCAGAGCCTCAAGGCTCGGGGGGGTACTGAGATCGGCGCGTAGCCAGTTGAGCACATACTGCACGCGCCAGTCCTCGCTATGCGGGCTGGCTGCCAAACTGCGATCGGAATACCGGCTCGCACTGATCAACAGGATGCCATTGATCACCTCTTCCAGATCTCCCAGAGCATCATCACTCAGAACGGCATCAATGATCTTGGCGAAATATTCAAGTAGCTGCGGGTCATCGACGATCGCGCGGTCAAACACTATCTCACGGTCGGCATGGAGCGCTTGCTGAACATAAGCTTGATCCAGATAGATGCTACCGATCAACTCGGTGCCGGAGCCGGACTGTATTTGGCCCGGATTATACAGCGTCGTCGCATGCTGGGTCGCTTCCATGGCTCGGCCATCCAGCCTCAGCTTTTCATGCCCCTTGATGTTGCAGCTGAGAACAAACTCATCATGGGCGTGGGCGGCAAAGCTCTCATGCTCGGACCAGATTGCCGCTGCTTCATAGCGCGCCGTTTTGATCTGTTTGGTGATCATCAATGAAGACCTGGAAATAGTTATTTATACGAATGTGTCTTTGTTAACATGAGAGGGCATTTTCGTACAATATGACAAGACGCAGTTTCGCTACAGTCTCAAGCGTCTGCTGTTATTCGCGGTCGGACATTATGGTGCGCGCTTTGAAATTTCGATATTTCAATTGGTTATAGTGGGATCGGTGGCTGTTTTTAGAAGTAATGATGATGGTGGCCTCATCGGTTTGGTGCCTGATCTTGCCTTGAGTTGTTGCTGAGGGGACGCAACAATGACAAGGGGTTGGGTGCAATAGTCATTTCGAACCACGCCATTTTTCTGCCATCGGTTTCAAGACCGGTGGGCTGGCAAAGCACCATGCATGAGGCTTTGATAAGGGCGCTGCCCTTCTCAAAGATGAGAGAGACTGAGATCCGGGGTGGAAACGAGACCAGGGTTTAACCATGGTCGGCCGCTTTCGCGCGAAGGGCTTGCTGGTTCCGCATATTTGCCAGCACCTTGGCGTTCCATCTTGGAATAGTGGGGATTGCAGCGTCGGATTTGCTGGTTTTTGCGACGTGGCAATCCCCTTTTTTTGACCTGATACAGCTGCCGGGTCACACCTCCCAATCATAGCTTGCCGACAGACTTGTCCAGATGCGTCCTTGGATCGTTTGACTCGTAATCGTTAGTGTAATAAATCTTCGCGTGCTCATAGAACTAAAGTAGGATTCTGTGGGGCTCGCCCGAGTTCCGCCCCGAAATGGTCGGAGTTGCGCCCTGCGGCGTGTCTTGGCTTGTCCGGGTGGCCGGACCAGCATCAGATCTCATGCGCTTTCGACAAGCGGCAATCTGTTCCTGATGACCACCCCTTTGCTGACGCAGACACGCGCCAAAGATGAGCGCACCCTCCTTTCTGTGACACCACCGGAACCAAATAAATAGGTAAGAAATGTCTGAGACATCCGAAACATACGACACCGACTATGAAGTCGGGCAGGACAATATCAATGCCTTTGGCATGGATGTTCACAATCCGGTCTTCCTCATTTCCGCTATACTCATTCTTGCTTTTGTTGTTGGTACACTGGCTGCACCCACGGAAGCAAAACAGATTTTCGATGGCGCCAAGGGATGGTCGATCAACAATTTTGATTGGCTCTTCATGCTGGCGGGCAACGTGTTTGTGCTGTTCAGCCTGTTCCTGATCATTTCGCCGATGAGCAAGATCCGTATCGGCGGCAAGGATGCAAAGCCTGAATTCTCGGTGATGAGCTGGTTTGCCATGCTGTTCGCTGCCGGCATGGGTATCGGCTTGATGTTCTGGAGTGTTGCCGAGCCTGCTGCCTATTACACCGATTGGTGGGGTACGCCGCTCAATGCCGCAGCCAACACGCCTGAAGGGGCGCAGATGGCCATGGGGGCGACCATGTTCCACTGGGGCCTGCATCCATGGGCAATCTATGCTGTGGTGGGCCTGTCGCTCGCCTTCTTCACTTACAACAAGGATTTGCCACTGACCATTCGGTCTGCCTTCTACCCGTTGATCGGCGACCGCGCGTGGGGCTGGCCTGGCCATTTTGTCGACATTCTGGCCGTTGTTGCCACTTTGTTCGGTCTGGCGACCTCGCTGGGGCTGGGCGCGCAACAGGCCGCCAGTGGCCTGCATTTCCTGTTTGACATTCCAAACACCATCGTCACCCAGATCGTCATTGTCAGCGGTGTGACACTGGTAGCGCTTTGCTCGGTCACCTTGGGGCTGGACAAAGGGGTCAAGATCCTCAGCAACATCAATATGGGCATGGCGCTGCTGCTGTTGGTGTTTGTCTTCCTCTTCGGTCCAACTGTTGTCATCGTGACAAACATGTTCACCACCGGGTCAACCTACTTGGAAAACCTGATCCCGCTGAGCAACTGGATTGGCCGCTCCGATGACAAATTCTATCATGGCTGGACGGTCTTCTACTGGGCTTGGTGGATTTCCTGGTCACCTTTTGTCGGGATGTTCATCGCGCGCATTTCCAAGGGCCGCACGATCCGTCAGTTCCTCACTGCGGTGCTGCTGATCCCAACCCTGGTCACCCTTGTCTGGATGTCTGTCTTTGGGGGCAGCGCGCTTGACCAGATCCAGAATAATGTTGGTGAACTGGCCAACGGTCTGGGTGATGTGTCGCTCGCCATGTTCCACATGTTTGAAAATCTGCCTTTGACCGCAATGATTTCCTTCCTCGCCATTGTGCTGGTGTTGGTCTTCTTCGTCACCTCGTCTGACTCTGGCTCGCTGGTGATCGACAGTATCACGGCCGGTGGCAAAATCGATGCGCCAGTGCCACAGCGCGTCTTCTGGGCGCTGATCGAAGGCTGCATTGCTGCAGCTCTTCTTTACGGGGGCGGGGCCGATGCTTTGGGGGCCTTGCAGGCTGCCTCCATCTCTGCTGGCTTGCCGTTCATCATCGTGCTTCTGGTTATGTGCGTCAGCCTCTATATGGGCCTGCGCCATGAATGGAAGCATGCCGAAACCTGATCCCAGGGACCCGGTCTCTGGTCACTGATATTTGGCTCGCCGCGCTGATGCTCTTCCTGTCATCAGTGCGGCGAGTTTTTTGTATCTATGAGAAAAAATAATTTTCTTAATTATGCAAATATAGGAATTTACTTTTTTATATTCACTGCTATTCTGTGTTGAAACAGAGACAAAATGGACAGGCTGTCGTGCAAGGCACATCGCCAGAGCATGCAAGATTGTCTAGTTTAAGGGAGGATTGGTTATGTCTGCAATGAAACGCCTTGACGAGAAACTGGCGCGGATCGCAAAGGGAGCTTATCGGCCGGTCGACTTCATCATCGCAGATGCCAAGGATGCCGACATGGCCGCCGGGATCGCCGCCAATGGTCCCCGGCTCGATGATCAGGGCAAGCCAACAACCATGATGCGCCCGATGCAGGTCTATCGCGACGACATGATTGAGATGTGCCGTTCTGACCTCGTCGACATCATGCTCACATCCCAGTCTTCCTGCGAATATCTGACCCGCGAAGGGCATTTTTCCGGCAGCGAAATCACACCCGCTGTGCGTCTCAATGATGGCAGTGATATCTGGCTGATGCGGGGTGCCGATTACAAGCGTCTTCCATGCCAGCCTTTCCGCTCGGCGCGCCTGGACCGGGTCAAGCCAGTGGCGGATTTGGGCCTCTACGCCATCACCTTCTACAATGATCTGGAGAAAGACTATCGCACGCTGGAAAATTATGCCCGTTTCCGCGACGAAGCGTCGAGTGCTGGCGTGCGTCATTTCCTCGAAGTCTTCAATCCCCATTTCGACGTTGCCACCCCCGGCACTGACTTTGCCAGTTACAACAACGACGCCATTGTCCGCACCTTGGCTGGTGTGTCGAGCCTTGATCGCCCGATCTTTTTGAAAATGGCCTATAACGGCCCTCGGGCAATGGAGGAACTGGCCTCTTATGATCCGGGCAATCTGATCGTCGGCATCCTCGGTGGCGCTTTCTCGACCACCCGCGACACCCTCGAGATGATCAAACAGGCCGAGACCTATGGTGCACGGGTTGCCTTGTTCGGGCGGCGCATCTTCTTTGCGGAAAGCTCGACAGCCATCGTTCGCACCATGCGGTTGATGCTGGAGGAGGGGTTGACCTCGAAAGAGGCCACCAAGCTTTATTATGACGGGTTGCTGAAGGCTGGCATCAGCCCCAAACTTGCCCTTGAACAGGATATCGAACTGACGGATCCTGTCCTCAAGGCAGGCCTTTCCGATGCCACATAATCGTGCGATGGAACCGTTGGTTGACATCTTTCAGGCCTTGACCTCCGTTGCCCGCTCCGATGACAAGACCATGGCTCCGCTGGCCCAATGGGTGCTGGAACATCAGGATGTGTCGCGCCGACTGACCATTTCCGAGCTTGCTGCGCGCACGGAGGTCAGCGAGACAACCATCTTCCGCTTCTGCAAGCTGCTCGGTTTGACAGGCTACAAAGACTTGCGTCTGGCTCTGGCCGAAGGGCGTGGTTTGGCCCTTGGCTCTCAATTGGCTTCGCCTCAGGAAGAAGCCCATGCGCATTCCTACGGTGCCATTCTGCAAAAGGTGATCGAAGCCAATATCGAGCAATTGATGCGGACGCCGACAGTCCTCTCGCTTGATGCGCTGGAACAAGCCACCAACCGCCTGCTCAAGGCCAACCAGATCCAGATTGTCGGCTTTGGCAGCTCCGCCCCGATTGCCATTGATGCCTGTCGCCGGCTCCTGTCACTGGGGTTGCCTGCCATGGTGCATAGCGACCCGCATATTCTTGCGGTGGTGACCGCGCAGGGCAAACCCGGCACGGTTTTTCTGGGCATTTCCTGCTCAGGCCGGACCCGAGATCTGATTGATGCCTTCGAGACGGCAGGCGAGCGGGGGCTCGACCGGATTCTCATCACCAGCGATCCCGGATCTCCGGCCACCGAGGTTGCCGATCTGGTGTTGGTCTCAGCGGTGCGCAGAATGCCACCGGCGCTTGACATCATCGGCACCCGCGTGTCGCAACTGGCGATTATCGAGGCCATTTCTGTGGCCCTGTCAGAGCAAGACCCAGACGCCCACGCGATCCTCGAGGATACAAGGCAACTGGAGCGGGAAATCGCCAAGAAACGTACGGGTGAACAGACAAAATAGCGGTCGGAACGGTAGGCGGATTGGAAGCCTTCAGGCCATTATGCCTGATTTATGGGGAGGCAAGCGATGGAACGGCAGACACAGCGACAAGGGATCATTTGCGCTGGCAACTGGATCGTCGACATCGTGCATGAAATTGACCAATGGCCAAACAAGAGCGAACTGGCATTGATTGCGCGCGAGGATCGAGGCATCGGTGGTGGTGCCGCCAATGTCAGCTCGGCCTTGGCCCGCATGCAAGTCGGCTTTCCTCTGTTGCCATTCGGAGCGATAGGGAACGATGATCTGGGGGACTTTGTCGTTGAAAGCTGTCAGGCCCTCAATCTGCCGACCGACCGACTGATCCGTCGTGCCGACAAGCCAACGGCCCACACCCACGTCATGTCGGTGCCCGGCGACAGTCGCACCTTTTTCTATCAGGGCGGCGCCAATGACAGTCTGTCTGAAGCGGATTTCTCTGCCGGTTTCTTCGCTGGGTCGGACGCAAAAATCTTCTATCTGGGCTATCTGATGTTGCTTGAGCAGCTTGATGGAATGGAGGGCGACACCACCGGGGCCGCCCACATACTGGCCCGGGCCCGCGCCGCAGGATTGGTCACAGCAGTGGATCTGGTCTCTGCCAGCCGGGATGATTTTTCATGCATCGTGCGGCATGCTGCGCCCCATATCGACTATCTCATCATGAATGAGGTGGAAGCCTGCCGGGCGGGCGATCAGCCTCTCGAGGCGGGCGAGGTGCCATCGGATGCCACATTGCTGGCCGCAGCCGATAAAGTGATGGCGGTGGGCATTCACCGGGCAATCATCATCCATTGCCCCAAAAAGGCGGTCTGGATAGGCAGGGATGCGGAGCCGATCTTCCTCCGGCCCAAACCCCTGTCGCCAGACCAGATTCTCAGCCCGGTCGGGGCAGGGGATGCCTTTTGCGCCGGATTGCTCTACGGCATCCATCAGGGCTTTGCCCCCACCCGGACATTGGCCCTTGCCCATGTCACGGCGGTGTCCTCTATGAAAGGCATGACGGCAACGGAATCGATCCCCCCATTGCACAGTCTGCTGGCCGAACTGGCGTCGAATAGTGCAGAAGACTTTTCGCTCGTTTGACCGCAATTGTTGGATGGCAGGGTGCATGGATCACTTGTAACGTCGGCTCGCCTGAAAATAGGAAATTTTACTTATTTACGCTGCTTTCGGGTCGGCCTAGCCTCTTGATAGATCGTGTATATTAAGGGGGAGAAAAGCATGTCCAGACTTGCGAACATAGCGATCCTGATGGGGGCGCTATGTATAACAGGCACCGCACCTGCCGTCGCCGAGCAATCGCAGGCCTATTTCACGCAAGGGGTCCAGATCTGCCGCGACTTCGGCAATGACGGTTTCTTCGTTGTCGACCGTCTGGAAGAAAAAGGCTGGGTGAAAAGGCACGACGACTATTATGAAACGGATGTGATGTACACGCCCGGCAAGTCGGTATGGGTCATTCCACCCGAAGAGGGCGCATCGATGCCTGCCAGTTGCGTTGTCATCTCCGGTGCCGTCACCATCATGCAGGCGGAAGCCTCGGTCAATCTGGTGGTCTCCAACAGCAACGACAAACATCAGATTCTGTCCAATCAGGGCTGCACAGAGATTGATTTTTTCGGCTCGCAGAAAATCCGGATCTGGTCCGACGGGCAGGATGATTTCTGCAACGATCCCAACAGCGCCCGTGTCGAAGTGATCACATTGGTTGATCCGAATGTGGGACAATAGCCCACGCGGCACCGTGCGACAGGGTTCGTTTGGTAAAGATTGTTCGCCCCTGCCTTATGCCGGGGCGAACGCATTGTCAGGCCTTTATGGCAAAGTCATCGCGTCAATGGGTGACATAGCCAAGGCTCTCAGGCAGCCAGAGGGCAAGGCCCGGAAAAAGAATGACCAACCCCATGGCAATAGCCATGGAGAGCATGAACCAGCCAACCCATTTGACGGTAGACTCAATGCCGACATTGGCAATCTTGGTGGTGACCATCAGATTGACCGCAACGGGCGGCGTGAACTGACCGATGGCAATATTCATTGCCATCAGGATGCCGAACCATGTCGGGTTCCAGTCAAACCGCTCCATGACCGGCATCAGCAGCGGCAGCGTGATCAAATAGATGGATACCCCGTCCAGCACCATGCCCGCAAAGAGCAACAGCACCATCACCATGCCCAGAACAATATAGCCATTGTCTGATATGGTGAATAGAATGGCCGCGGCTTCGTCGAACGCGCCAAGCGTGCTGCCTGCCCAGGCGAAAATGCCCGCCAGCGAAATGATGATCATCACGGTTGCTGCGGTTTCTGCCGAATCTGCCAAACACTGATAGACATCGCGCAAGGTCATGTTGCGGTAGATCAGAGTCCCCATGATCAGGCCATAGAAGACCGCAACAACCGCCGCTTCGGTTGGTGTGAACAGACCGCTGCGCAAGCCGCCCAGAATGATCACAGGCGCCATCAACCCGGGAATGGCACCAACAAGGCTCTGCCAGAATGGAGGGCGATCATCAGTCTCCAATACCCCAAAGCCATGCTTGCGGCTGAGCAGGATGGTGGGAATGATGATGGCCATCCCTGCCATCAGGCCGGGGATCAGACCCGCCGCAAACAGGGCGCGCAGATCCATGCCGGGCACCATGATTGAATAGATGATGAGGGCAATCGAAGGCGGGATCAGAATGGCAGTCGAGGCCGAAGAGGCAATCACACCAGCCGAAAAGCTCTTGGGATAACCGGCCTTCATCATCGAAGGGATCATCACGGTGGCAACCGCGGCAGCATCCGCCGGGCCTGACCCGGACATGCCCCCCATCAGCAAACAGACAAGCACAGCCACAACGGCCAGTCCGCCGCGCCTTGGGCCAACGACGGCCGTAGCAAAGGTCACCAGTTTGGCAGCGACCCCGGAGCGCTCGAAGATCATCCCGGTCAGAATGAAGAGCGGAATGGCAATCAGCGGATATTTCGCGATGCCGTTATAGGTGTTGGTGCCAACCGTGGCCAAGGCATAGATATCAAGGCCCGTCAGGATGCCCAGCACGGCGGCAAGGCACAGGGATACCGCGATCGGCACCCCAGCCACCAGCAGGAAGGCAAGGCTGGCAAGCATGATGACATTGGGATCAAACATCATTCCCCCCGCCAGTCTTTGAGGGTGCGTTCGATGGCGCGATACAGGATCGCCACGCCAAGGATCGGCAACCAGATCGAATAGATCCAGCTGGGATAGCCCAGACCTGCGGACGTTTCTTCAAACTCCCACTGGTCATAAGCAAAATAGGCACCGTAATAGCAAATCAGGGAAAACACAGTGAGCGTGGCAAACAGCGAAATGGCTTCTGCCACATGACGCAGGCGCTTTGGCAGGCGATCAACAAAGAAAGTGATCCGCAAATGCCCCTTGGTGGCAAAGGCAAGGGCCGTGCCGATCAGGGTCATGAAGACAAGCAGAAACACCGAGAATTCCTCGGTGAAGGCAAAGCTTATATCCGTGACATAGCGTACTATCACGTTGGCAATGCTGATCAGACAGATGATTGCCATGGCACCGGCCGCCAAAGCTTGGTCAATGCGAAGCGTGCCAGACACTCTGGGGGACGCTTCGCGGTCGCTATTCAGACGCTCAGTCACTGTGTTTTCCCGTTTGGGGCTTATCGGTTGGCGATCGACTCTTCGGCCATTTTGACCAGATCAGCGCCAATTTTCTTGGTCCATGTAGCATAGACATCACGGGTCGCATCAACAAATTTCTGCCGCTCGTCTTCGGTCAGCTCGGTGATGGTCACTCCGTGGCCGATAATCTCTTTGGCAGCCGCTTCATCACCGCCACGAGAGGCTTCAATCCCAACCTTGCCAGCGTCAATCGCGGCCTGTTTGAGGATCGCCTGATCTTCTTCAGAGAAGCTCTTCCAAACGCGCTTGTTGACAGCAAACAGCAGGGGGTCATTCACATAGGACCAGCGGGTCATATACATCTGGCTGACCGTATGGATCTTGGCGATTTTGTAGACGGTCATCGGGTTTTCCTGACCGTCCACCGCCTTGGTGGTCAGTGCAGGCTTGGCATCGGCCCAGCTCATCTGGGTCGGGTTGGCTCCCAGTGCGGTGAAGATGTCCTGATAGAGCGGTGAGCCGACAACGCGAATCTTCAAACCCTTCAGATCGGCAGGGCTGCGCACTTCATGCTTCGAGTTGGTCAACTGACGGAAGCCATTCTCGGCCCATGCCAGCGGCACGGCACCTTTCTTGTCAACGGCCTTGAACAAAGCCTCTCCAACGGGGCCGTTGGTAAGGGCGTCAACCGCCTTATAGTCCGGCATCAGGAAGGGCAGCGAGAACAGATTGAGTTCCTTGACCTGTGGCGACCAGTTGATGGTCGAGCCAATGGCCATGTCGATGATGCCCTGACGCAAAGCTGTGAATTCTTTGGTCTGGTCGCCGGAAACCAGCTGGCTGCCGGAATAGATTTTCAGGTTGATGCGGCCATCCGTGCGCTCCTTGACCAGTTCGACCCATTTTTCGGCGGCAACACCCCATGGGAAAGGTGCCGGCAGAACCGTCGATACCTTATATTCTTTTTTGTAATCGGCCAGAGCCGGAGTGGCGATCAGGGCTGCAAGAGCCGCACAAGTCAACGCTTTCACGAATTTCATAATTGGTTTCCTCCGATAGCGGCACCTGTCAGCGCGGCACCTGCCTCATTCCACGGATTTTTGATTTCAAGCTGGGTGGGCGAAGGATTTGCTC
Source organism: Cohaesibacter sp. CAU 1516 (assembly GCF_005771485.1). Lineage (NCBI taxonomy): Bacteria > Pseudomonadati > Pseudomonadota > Alphaproteobacteria > Hyphomicrobiales > Cohaesibacteraceae > Cohaesibacter > Cohaesibacter sp. CAU 1516. The sequence continues at coordinate 173,654 of NZ_VANT01000007.1, forward strand.
ACCCTGGAACAGAGTATTAATCGGGATAAAGAGCAAGAATCAACCATATATAAGGCCAATTTTGTAATTAAATATAAGGGGCTTAGGGTAAGTTCGTATATAAATCGCGGATCGCTGATAGTCTGTGCTCGCTTGATCACTGAATTTTTGCCAAACATCCGTCTTATGACTAGGTCTCAACAAAGATCAACAAGGACATGTGGACAGTGGGGCCCGCGAGAATACATGCTCTCCGACTCACAGTTTGTGTTTGTTTTTCCATTGCCAATCACCTTGGGTGCGTCATGCAACGCCATGGTTGCAATGGCCGTGGATTGACGCGAACCGGAACAGGGTAAGGGCGTGAGACCAGCAAGGGACTGCTTGATCAATTGTCATGATATTGATAAGGGAGTTAATCATGACAAATTGGATGCCAGACCCCGACCACTTGCAACGGCCAGTCTACAAGACACTTCAGAGCCTGATCATTGATGCGATTGACTCAGGTGACTTGCGCGCTGGCGAGCGCATGCCGACCCATCGAGAATTTGCCTACCAACTGAAGATTTCGGTCCAGACCGTATCGCGTACATATGACGCTTTATGCAAGCTGGGCTATCTGGTGGGGGAGGTTGGACGCGGGACCTATGTCCGCTATCGCGAAGGGTCGAACGCCTCGATGCCCTTTCTGCCAAACAGGCAGGAAGGTCTGGTCGATCTGTCCATGCTCAAGCCCGTAACCTCCGCCTTGCATTATGACACGATGCAGAAGGGCCTGAAGGAATTATCAAGGGGCTTCACGCGCGATCTGGTCCATTCCTTTCGGCCCGACGAGGCCTTTCGGGATCATCTTGCGCTTGCGTGCCGCTGGCTGAAATCTCATCATATCCACGCGGATCCTTACACTGCCATCTTCACCAATGGCGCGATTCCGGCCCTGACGGCGTCTATCATGAGCGCCGCACCGCCCGGCTCGACTATCTGTGCGGAGGATGTCAGCTTTCACAGCATTCGACCGCTTTGTGAATATCTTGGCATTTGCCTGCAAACGATTGGTATGGATGAACAGGGCATTCGGCCAGACGCGTTTGAGGCGGCCTGCCAGAATACCTCCCTTCGGGCCTTGATCATATCGCCCACCGTTGCCAATCCGCGCGCCTATGTCATGGGGAGCACAAGGCGACAGGAAATCATCGACATTGCCCGGCGACACGATGTGTTCATCATCGAGAATGATGTCTTGGGGACACTGATCAAGGGGGCTCCCGCGACGATGCATCAGCTCGACCCGGAGCGCGTATTCTACATCACGTCTTTCTCCAAAACGATTATGCCGGGGATGCGGATCGGGCTGCTTGTCACGCCGCCGTCCATGTATGTCGCCACCAAGAACAGACATCTCGTGACAAACTGGATGGCCAATCCATTGATGGTTGATTTGCTGACACACTGGTTTGAAAACGGGACTGCGGATCACCTGATTGATTGGCAGGCGCGCGCGCTGCATCGTCGTCAGAAGCTGGCCGACAAGCTGCTTGCCGGGCATTCCTTCTCGTCTCACAAATATGCGCCTCACATCTGGTTGCCCTTACCTAAGATATGGAACGAGCAAGAGTTTTTGGATCGGGCACGAAAGAAGAATGTCGCGCTTGCAGGCAGCCTGCCCTTCATCATGTCAGAGCATTCCAACGAAGGGGATCTGGAGACACTCAATGCTGTTCGCATTGCTCTGGGACCATGCGATGAAGATTTGCTGGCATATGCCTTAAAGGTGGTCGCGACGCTGTTGGCCTCGGATGACGAAAAGCCTCTGCCTATGTTTTGATCTGCCCTGCGCCAAACTTTTGCTCAGTTGCATATCGTTCCATCAAAGGCTCTGATTGCGCTCAAGTAAAATTGTCATGATTTAATGTTTCATTTGACCTGAAATTGTCTCTGTTTGATTGTGCGGGAAAAAGAAAACAATGATGCAATCATAAATGACAACGAGGGAAGCGATGAATACGCGATTTTTGAAGAATCTTGGCTCTGCGACATGTGCTGCTGCACTGCTGGCAGGTGTCTCCATGCTGCCAGGCGTGGCACAGGCCGACACCTGGAAATATGCCATTGAGGAAGCCATCAACGAAGTTCAGGGCGTTTATGCCACGAAATTCAAGGAAGAGATCGAGAAAAACTCCGATCACGAAGTTCAGATTTTCCCCTACGGCACGCTGGGTGAATCGGCTGATACGATGGAGCAGACCCAGGCGGGCATTCTGCAGTTCGTTGACCAGTCTCCAGGCTTCACCGGTGCGTTGATTCCAGAGGCACAGGTTTTCTTCGTGCCTTATCTGCTGCCAACGGACACCGACAAACTGAATGAATTCTTCCGCACCTCCAAAGCCATCAACGAAGATTTCGCCGAGCTTTATGCTGCTCAGGGGCTGGAACTGTTGAAAATGTTCCCTGAAGGCGAAGTCGCCATGACGACCAAGGAACCGGTCAAGAGCCGTGAAGATCTCAACGAGGTCAAGTTCCGCGTCATGACCAACCCGCTGTTGGTGGAGGCCTACAAGGCCTTTGGTGCCACGCCGACCCCGCTGCCTTGGGGTGAAGTTTATGGTGGTCTTCAGACCAACATCATTCAAGGTCAGGAAAACCCGACCAGCTTCATTGAATCCACCAAGCTTTATGAAGTGACCGATGTCATCACCTATGCCGGCCACAGCAACTTCACGACCGCTGTGATGGCGAACAAGGCCTTTTATGATGGCCTGAGTGATGCTGACAAAGAGCTCGTCCAGAATGCCGCCACGGTCGCGTTCGACTTTATTCTCGACTATCAGAAGGGCCTCGAAAAAGAGGCGCTTGACAAGATCAAGGCCGCCAAACCTTCGATTGTCGTGAATGTGCTGAGCGACGAAGAGCGGGCGCCGTTCAAGTCCGCAGCAGAGAAGGTTGAGGCCAAGTTCATCGAAATGACCGGTGACAGTGGCAAGGCCATTCTGGATCAGATGAAAGCTGATCTGAAAGCCGTTGAAGGGATGTAATCCTGCTCAAGGCGTTCATTCCGCCGGCGGTTGGTGCATGGGTGCTTGCTGACCGGCGGACTGCCCGCCGCAAGGGGAGGTCTTGTCATTCAGGACCCGCACCCTTTGTGCAGTGATCTACAGCTTTACACATGCGAAGAGCGGGACTGACTCCCGTTCTTTTCTCTTGGCCTCTGTCTTCGTCGGGAGTTTGCCATGTCTATGGATAATCAAACAGAGACAACTTTGCCCGGATTTCTCGGGTTGATCGACATTTCGATTGCCAGAATCGAGTCGGTGATGCTCGCGCTCGGCGTGATCCTCATGGCGACGAACACGGTGGCCAATGTCATTGGTCGGTTCGTTTTTCAAAATAGCCTTTTCTTCTCAGAGGAACTCAATCGCTTCCTCATCGTTCTGATCACATTTTCAGGCATTTCCTATGCCGCGCGTCAGGGTCGACATATCAGGATGTCGGCAATTTTCGACAAGTTGACCGGGCCTGTGCGCAAGGTGCTGATGATCATCATTGCGCTCTCGACAGCGGCAATCATGATTGCGCTCGCCTATTTTTCCTTTTCCTACATCCTGACCGTTGCCAAATCGGGACGGGTCTTGCCAGCACTGCAAATCCCCGTTCACTGGATTTATCTCTGGGTGCCCGTGGGACTGCTTCTCACCGGTCTGCAATATGTTCTGACCGTCATTCGCAACATCACATCGAAGGATATCTATCTTTCAAGTCAGGTGCTGGAAGGCTATTCCGATGACGAATTTGAAGTTTAGGAGCGGATCATGGCTTTAACGATGTTTTTTGTGATGCTTGCGCTGCTGCTCGTCGGATTTCCAATGATGATTCCGTTGATTGCAGGGGCCTCCATCGGCTTTTACTCGATGTTTGGCGGCTTTGACAAAATGGACTTCATGGTTCAGCAGTTCATGGCGGGCATCCGTCCTGCCTCGCTGATTGCGGTGCCAATGTTCATCCTTGCCGCAGACATCATGACGCGCGGGCAATCTGCCGGACGCCTCATCGACATGGTGATGAAATTTGTCGGCCACATCAAGGGTGGACTGGCGGTGACAACAGCAACCGCATGCACCCTGTTCGGCGCAGTCTCTGGCTCGACTCAGGCCACCGTGGTGGCAGTCGGATCACCCCTGCGCCCCCGTATGCTCAAGGCGGGTTACAAGGATTCCTTCATTCTGGCATTGATCGTCAATTCCAGTGATATCGCCTTTCTGATCCCCCCATCCATCGGCATGATCATCTATGGCGTTGTCTCCAACACCTCGATTGCCGAGTTGTTCATTGCCGGCATTGGGCCGGGGTTATTGATTCTGGTGCTCTTTTCGATCTACAGCATCATCTATGCCTACGTGAACAATGTGCCGACCGAACCCAAGGCGAGCTGGAAAGAGCGCTTTGAAGCGGTGCTTGGGGCAATTTGGCCGATGGGATTTCCGGTGATCATCGTGGGCGGCATCTATGGTGGCGTCTTCTCGCCGACCGAGGCCGCTGCGGTCTGCGTCTTTTATGCGGTCGTTCTGGAAATGATCGTCTTCCGGTCCCTCAACTTTGCCGACCTTTATGAAATTGCCAAGTCGACGGGGCTGATTACGGCAGTTGTTTTCATTCTGGTGGCCGCAGGCGCGTCTTTCTCATGGGTGATTTCTTTCGCCCAGATTCCGCAACAAATTCTCGCTGCGATCGGTATTTCCGAAATGGGGCCGATTGGCGTTTTGATCGTGATCTCGGTGGCCTTTTTCATTGGCTGCATGTTCGTTGATCCGATCGTGGTAATCTTGATTCTGGTGCCGATCTTCACCCCCGTAATCAAGGCAGTTGGCCTTGATCCTGTGCTGGTGGGGACCATCATCACCCTGCAGGTGGCGATCGGATCGGCAACGCCACCCTTCGGGTGCGATATATTCACGGCAATGGCGGTATTCAGAAGGCCTTATTTCGACGTAATCAAAGGCACGCCGCCCTTCATCTTCATGCTGGTCGGGGTGTCCGCGATGCTTATCATGTTTCCGCAGATTGCCCTGTTCTTGCGTGATATCGCGTTTCGCTGACAGGGAGAGATAGGCGAATGTTTGAAAAAATCATCGTGCCAATAGACGGTTCGCCATGTTCGTTAAATGCCTTGGAAAAGGCTGTTGAGTTGCAGAAACTCTGCGGACTGGACTGTATCCTCAAAATTCTGTGCGTCTATCGACATCAGGGCGCACAGGAAGCCTCGCTCTCAATGGTGCGCCCCAGCGCTCCGGAAGTGATCGACAAGGCGCTTTCGCAGAATGCCCGTGAAGTGGTGCAGGACGCCAAGGCCCGGGTTTACGAATTGGGTGGGCGGAATGTCACCGCCCATGTCAAACAGGGCCCCACCGCCCGCACGATCATGCGCTTTGCCTCGGATAATGGGGCGGACCTGATCGTCATGGGGGGGCGTGGTCTGGGTGATCTCGAAGCGCTCTTGCTGGGCAGTGTGTCGCACAAGGTGACGAGCCTTGCACACTGCCCTGTCATGATCATTCGTTGAGCGCACTCTGCAACACATTCAAAGACATGAAAAGACCCCTCGGCCATGGTGAAGCAACTCAATTTGACCCTGTCGCTGCGCAATAGAACCGTTCCTGCACGGATCGGACTGATCCTGCTGGAAACGGATCACACCACCGAGCTGGAATTTGCCAGACATATGCCGCACGATCTTGTCGGGGTCTATGCCAACCGGATCCCCTATGCCAATCCGACAACGCCGGACAATCTAAAGAGGATGACGCCGATGATTGGCGAGCGGGCAGCGCAAATTCTGCCCGAGGCCGATCTCGATGTGGTCTATTATGGCTGCACCTCGGCCTCCTTCGTCATTGGCGATGATCTGGTTGCAGAGAATATCCGCGCAGCCAAACCCACGTCGATCGTCGTGACGCCAACGCTTGCCGCGGTTGCTGCCTGTCAACATCTCGCCGTCTCAAACCTCGCTGTCCTGACCCCCTATCTTGCCGAGACGAGTGCGTTGCTCGACCCTTACATGGCGTCGAATGGCCTTTGCGTTGTTTCGCATGCCTGTCTGGGGATCGAGGATGATCGCATCATGGCTGCGCTTGATGACAAGAGCCTGATCAAGGCTGCCGAGGCGGCCGATCACCCTGAAGCCGACGCCCTGTTCATTTCCTGCACGGCACTCAGGGCAATAGAAGTGGTCCCCATCCTTGAAGCCCGCCTTGGCAAGCCGGTCATTACCTCCAATCAGGCGGCCATCTGGTATATTTTGCGGCATCTGGGGCTGCCACAGCCAACGCGCAACGCCTGTGATTTGTTCCGGACCCTGAGCGAGTTGGGTCAGCACTGAAACCACAAGATATGAGGTCACGGACATGGGGTCGGTCAATGTTGAAATTGCTGAGGCTGTGCGGGTTTCGCTGGCCGACATCTTACAGGCAAAGCGGCGCATCGCGCCCCATATCGTGAACACGCCGCTTGTGGCGTCCCGATCCCTGTCGAAACGGGTCGGGTCCGATGTCTATCTCAAGTTCGAGCATCGCCAGCATACGGGAAGCTTCAAGTTTCGCGGGGCGAGCAACGCGGTCCTTTCTCTTGGTGATGACCAGAAGGTCAAAGGCATTGCTGCGGTCTCAACCGGCAATCACGGGCGTGCATTGGCTCTGGCTGCCAAGCAGGCTGGCACCCGCTGTGTGGTCGCCATGTCCGAGTTGGTGCCACAGAACAAACGTGACGGCATTTCTGCTCTTGGAGCGGAGGTGGTCATTCATGGTCGCTCGCAAGATGAGGCACAAAAGGCGGTGGACCGCATGATCGCCGATGAGGGGATGGCGACGATCCCACCGTTCGATCATCCCGATGTCATTGCCGGGCAGGGCACCTTGGGCGTCGAAATCATCGAACAGCTGGCAGACATCGATACCGTGTTGGTGCAACTGTCAGGCGGCGGGCTGATTTCCGGTGTCGCAGCCGCCATCAAGGCGGTGTCTCCGACTACGCGGATTGTTGGCATCTCCATGCAGCGGGGCGCTGCGATGCATGCCAGTCTGGCGGCAGGCAAGCCGGTTGAAGTGGAAGAATTGCCAACGCTGGCCGATTCCCTTGGTGGCGGGATCGGACTGAACAATGCCTATACCTTCGCCATGACCCGCGCCTTGGTGGATGAGGTCGTCCTGCTCGATGAAGAGGAAATCGCCAGAGGCGTGCACCATGCCTATTGGCACGAGGAAGAAGTGGTTGAAGGGGCAGGCGCCGTCGGCATTGCAGCCTTGTTGGCAGGAAAGATCGCCGCTCCGGGCCGATGTGTGGCGATCCTGTCTGGCCGCAACATCGATATTGCCCAGCATCACAAACTGATATCCAACCAGCCCGTTGCGCGTTAGGGAGAGCTCAATGTCGATCCTGATTTTGAATGAAGACAATTTGCGCAAGGTCGTTCCCCTCGATCTGGAAAGCATCGCCTGTGTCCGAACCGCGATCGAGAGTCTGTCTTCCGGGCAAGTGGTCATGCCGCCCATCTTGTCGATGGAAATCCCCCAGCATAACGGCGAAGTGGATGTCAAAACCGCCTTCGTACCGGGTCTTGATGGCTTTGCGGTCAAGATCAGCCCGGGTTTCTTTGACAATCCCAAACTCGGTCTGCCAAGCCTCAATGGCCTGATGGTGCTGTTCTCCGCGAAAACCGGCATCGTTGATGCGGTGTTGCTGGACAATGGCTACCTCACCGATATCAGGACCGCCTGTGCGGGCGCTGTTGCAGCACAGGCGCTGTCTCGACCGGATTCGCATGTTGCCGCGATCTATGGCACCGGTCTTCAGGCGCGTTTGCAGCTCGAAGCCTTGTGCCTCGTCCGGCCGATTGACAGTGTGCGTATTTGGGGACGCTCATTCGATAAAGCGCAGGCGATGGCATCCGAAACCGTTAACCGGCTCGGTCTGGAAGCTGTCGCTTGTAAGGACGGGGCCGACGCCGCCAGCGGTGCTGACATTCTGGTCACCACGACCCCAGCAAAACAGCCTGTCCTGATGGCAGACTGGCTTGAGCAAGGCCAGCATGTGACGGCCATGGGATCTGATGCGGATTACAAGAACGAAATTGATCCCGCCTGTGTGACCAAAGCGGACCTCTATGTCGCTGATCGCGTGACCCAAACGCGCAAATTGGGCGAACTGCGCACAGCCATTGCCGGTGGCTTGGTGACCGAGCCGGAGGGCTTGCCGGAGCTTTCAGGTATTTTGGCCGGATCCAGAACCGGGCGCCAAAGCGACAAAGACATCACATTGTGCGATTTGACCGGCATGGGGGTGCAGGACACAGCCATTGCGACACTTGCCCATCAGCGTGCGGTCGAGCAGCAGATGGGAGCCGTTTTCTAGAACCAAAAAACGACGCATTCAACAAGACCAGAAGGAACTGAGCATGAGTATGGACCATGTGAAGCCAAGACTGTTTTTCAGTCAGGAAGAATATAACAGACGGCTGGCAAAAACGCGCAAGGCCATGGAGGCCAAAGGCGTTGATGTCATGATCTGTACCGAGCCTGCCAACATGGCGTGGCTTACCGGCTATGATGGCTGGTCCTTCTATGTGCATCAATGCGTCATTGTCACGATGGAAGGGCAACCAATCTGGTATGGCCGAACACAGGATGCCAATGGGGCCAAGCTGACCTCATATCTGGATCACGACAATATCCTGTTCTATCCGGACCATTATGTGCAGTCCACTGAGCGACACCCGATGGATCTTCTGTCTTCCATCCTGATCGACAAGGGGTTTGGCTCGGCAGCCATCGGTCTTGAAATGGACAATTACTATTTCACCGCTGCGGCCTACATGTCGCTGGTCAAGCATATGCCGAATGCGACCTTCAAGGATTGCAATGTGCTGGTGCACTGGCAACGCGCCGCCAAATCCGCGCCAGAGCTGGACATGATGCGCATTGCGGGCCGGATCGTTGAACAGATGCATGCCCGCATTCGCGATCATGCCCGCCCCGGTTTGCCCAAGCATGAGCTGGTTGCCGAAATCTATGATGCTTCGCTGCGCGGGGTGGACGGGATCGGTGGCGACTATGCGGCCATCGTGCCGTTGCTTCCCTCGGGGGCCGATGCGTCTGCTCCACATCTGACTTGGGACGAAAGACCCTTCAAACGGGGCGAAGGCACCTTCTTCGAAATTGCCGGTAGCTATCACCGCTATCACTGCCCGCTGTCGCGTACGATTTTCATGGGCAAACCGACCCAACAATTCCTTGATGCGGAAAAAGCCGTGCTCGAAGGCATGGAGGCCGGGCTTGAAATGGCCAAGGTGGGCAATGTTTGTGAAGACATCTCGAATGCCTTTTTCGCGGTTCTGAAAAAATACGGCATCGTCAAGGACAACCGGACCGGCTACCCGATCGGCCTTGCCTATCCACCTGATTGGGGCGAGCACACCATGAGCCTGCGGTCTGGAGACAGGACCGTTCTGGAAGAGGGCATGACCTTCCACTTCATGACCGGCCTCTGGCAGGATGGTTGGGGTCTTGAGATTACCGAGAGCATTGCGATTGGTGAGACGGGTCCTGAATGTCTGGCCAATGTCCCGCGTGAACTGGTCGTCATCGACTGATCAAAGCCTGTTGGGCCGATTGGCTGCATGGCGCATCCTGCCGCCAGCCAATCGGCCTCATCTCCTTTATGTCTGGAGGCAGATGTGCATCAAGTCCTGGAAAAAGCAAAAGAAATACTGGCAGTTCTGGTGGCCTTCAAGAGCCATTCCGGAGAGTCGAATCTCGATATGATCGGATATATCGAGGACCTGTTGGCCACAGATGGGGTCAAGGCCATGCTGTCTTATGATGAGACCGGCGAGAAGGCCAACCTGTTTGCGGTCATCGGTCCCGAGGTGGAAGGCGGCATTCTGCTGAATGGTCATACAGATGTCGTCCCCACCGAAGGGCAGGACTGGTCCAGTGACCCCTATACACTGATCGAGCGGGATGGGCGTCTTTTTGGCCGCGGCTCGGTCGACATGAAGGGCTTTCTGGCCTGCATGCTGGCCATGGTGCCGCATTTCAAACAGGTCAAGTTGTCCCGGCCCATTCTGATTTCTGTTTGCTATGACGAGGAAATCGGCGGATTTGGGGCGCCTGTTCTGGCCCGTGACATCATTGAACGTGGCCCCAAACCGGCGGTCGCCATCGTGGGGGAACCCACCCAAATGCATTTGGTGAACGGGCACAAGGCCGGCTATGAGTTGCGCACCGATTTTACCGGGTTTGCGGCCCATGCATCGGACCCGCGCAAAGGGGTGAGCGCCATTGAGGTGGCGGCGCGTTACGTCAACAAAATCATCGAACTGGCAGATCGCTGCTCCATCAATCCGGATCTGCAAACCCCGTTCGAGCCACCCTATACCTCGTTCAATGTCGGCAAGATCGAGGGTGGGGTCGCCAGAAACATCACGGCCAACCACTGTTCGATCGACTGGGAGCTGCGCCCCATACCCTCTGACGATGGTCGGGTGCTGCTGGCAGAGCTGCAATATTTCTGCGACACGGAGCTGTTGCCAGCGATGCGCGAGACCTATGCCGATGCCTCCATCGTGACCACGATCGAAGCCGACGTGCCACCACTCTGGGCAGATGAAGCCTCTGCTGCCGTCCAGTTTCTGCGCCGGGTGACGGGAATCAACATGAGTGAAGTGGTGTCATTCGGTACGGATGCGGGGCATTTTGAGCGGGCCGGCATCTCCTCGGTGGTCTTCGGGCCAGGGTCAATCGATCAGGCACACAAACCCGACGAATATATCGAACTATCTGAACTATCAAAATGTTTGTCATTCTTGCGTGATGTCGCCGCCGATCTGGAAGAGGTCGATTGAAGAGGGCTGCGGCAGCGGTGGGTGGAGCCGAAGAGGAATCGTCTGCCGATGCCGCACCAAGCCGAGAGTTGCTCTGAAAATCGCTGAGAATTTGGAGGCACATTCGGCCCCTGATCCCTCACACTGGGGGCCGAATGAGGAGAGATGACGATGTTAACCGCACATACAAGAAACAGGTCGGAGGCCCTTGGCGACTTGGCCAACTTGCGCCTCTTCAAGGAATTTTCCTACATCAATGGCGAGTGGGTGTCGCAATCGGGGAAGAATTCACTGCCGGTCTGTGATCCGGCTGATGGCACATTGTTGGGGACCATTCCCGCCTTGACGGCAGACCATAGCCGCAAGGCAGTGGACGCCGCACACAATGCCCTGTCTTCTTGGATGGCAAAGCTGCCACAGGAACGGGCGGCAATCTTGCGCAAATGGTTCGATCTGATCCTTGAGAACAAGGACGATCTGGCGCTTTTGATGACGTTGGAACAGGGCAAGCCGCTGTCCGAGGCCCGTGGCGAGATCGATTATGCAGCCAGCTTTGTCGAGTTTTATGCCGAAGAAGCCAAGCGTCCGAATATCGAAGGCATCACTTCGCATCTGCCTGACGGAGAAGTTGAGGTCTGGCGCGAGCCCATCGGTGTGGTCGCCCTGATCACGCCTTGGAACTTTCCTTGTGCGATGATCACACGCAAGGCGGCAGCCGCGCTTGCGGTTGGATGCACCTGTGTCGTGCATCCATCCAGAGAGACCCCATATTCCGCCACCGCTTTGGCCGAACTGGGAGAACAGGCAGGCTTCCCCGCCGGGATATTCAACATCGTGACGGGCAGCGCCGCAGAAGTGGTCGAGCCGTGGACAAAGGATGCCCGTGTGAGGGCGCTTTCCTTCACCGGGTCGACCGAAATCGGTCGTTTGCTCTATGGACAATCTGCCCAGACCATCAAGCATCTGGTGCTCGAACTTGGGGGCCACGCGCCCTTCATCGTCTTTGCCGATGCCGATCTTGACCGGGCTGTCGAGTGTGCCATATCGGCCAAATTTGCCACATCGGGACAGGACTGCCTCGGAGCGAACCGTTTTTATATCGAGCGCTCAATCTATGACGCATTTGCCGCCAAATTCGTTGCGGCAACAAAGGCATTGAGCATCGGGCGGGGACTGGATGATCCCGATATCGGACCTTTGATGAATGACAATGCCGTTAGCAAACAAAAAGAACATGTCGAGGATGCGTTGGCCAAGGGCGCGCGGCTCTTGTGCGGTGGTCAAGTCCATGCAATGGGGCCGCTTTTCTTCGAGCCGACGGTTCTGGGCGATGTGCCAAGAGATGCATTGATCTGTTCGCAGGAAACCTTCGGACCGGTTGCAGGCCTGATTCCGTTTGATGCCGAGGAAGATGTCATCGCACTGGCCAATGATAGCGAATATGGTCTGGTTGCCTATTTGCACACCAGCGATGTCAAACGCATCTACGCCGCCTCCAGAGCCCTGCAATATGGCATGGTGGCCGTCAACCGGACCAAGGTGACCGGCGCGCCGATCCCCTTCGGTGGCATGAAACAATCCGGTCTTGGGCGCGAAGGTGCGCGACAGGGCCTCGAGGAATTCACTGAAATCAAATATGTCTGCCGCGACTTCTCTTGAAAGCCGCGACGATCCGAACCTGCGTCCAAGGGCGCCGAAATTCCAGGAGAAAGAAATGCTACAAAATGATCAGTTGGCCGAATGGGACCGGGAAAACTTCTTCCACCCGTCCACGCCACTCGGCCAGTTCGCAAGAGGCGAGCTCAGCAATCGCATCGTGACCGGTGGCAAAGGGGTCTATATTGAAGACCGTGAAGGCAACAAGTTGCTCGATGCCTTTGCGGGCCTCTATTGTGTCAATATCGGGTACGGCCGTACCGAGGTCGCCGACGCCATTGCAGAACAGGCCAAGGAACTGGCCTATTATCACGCCTATGTCGGCCATGGCACCGAAGCCTCTATCACGCTCGCCAAGATGATCCTTGATCGTGCGCCCGATCACATGTCCAAGGTCTATTTCGGTCTGTCCGGATCGGATGCCAACGAGACCAACATCAAGCTCGTCTGGTACTATAACAACGTGCTCGATCGTCCGAAAAAGAAAAAGATCATTTCCCGCTGGCGTGGTTATCACGGGTCTGGCCTGATGACCGGCTCTCTCACCGGTCTTGAGCTGTTCCACAACAAGTTCGACCTGCCGCTAGACCAAGTCGTGCATACCGATGCGCCATATTATTTTCGTCGCGACGATCTTTCCCTGTCTGAAGCGGACTTCGTCAAGCAGTGTGCCGACAATCTCGATGCCTTGATCCAGAAAGAAGGCCCGGACACCGTCGCCGCTTTCATCGGTGAGCCTGTGCTGGGCACCGGCGGCATCGTGCCTCCACCGGCTGGCTATTGGGAAGCCATTCAGGCTGTCCTCAACAAATATGACATCCTGCTCATTGCCGACGAAGTGGTGACCGGCTTTGGTCGCCTTGGGTCGATGTTCGGCTCCGAACATTACGGCATCAAGCCAGATATCATCACCATCGCCAAGGGCTTGACCTCTGCCTATGCGCCACTGTCCGGCTCTATCGTTTCCGACAAGGTCTGGAAAGTGCTCGAAGCTGGCACCGACAAGCTCGGCGCCATCGGTCATGGTTGGACCTATTCCGCCCATCCCATCAGCGCGGCGGCTGGTGTTGCCAACCTCAAGCTCATTGACGAGCTGAACATCGTCTCCAATGCCAAGGAAACCGGCGCCTATTTCAATCAGAGCCTGAAAGACGCGCTCAGCGACATTTCCATCGTTGGCGATGTTCGTGGCGAAGGCATCATGGCCGCCGTCGAGTTCGTCAAGGACAAGGACAGCCGCACCTTCTTCGATCCGGCTGACAAGGTTGGCTATCAGGTGGCCGGTGCTCTGCTCGAGCGTTCCAAGGTCATTGGCCGTGCCATGCCTCAGGGCGATATCCTCGGCTTCGCGCCGCCGCTTTGCCTCACTCGCGAGGAATCCGACACCATTGTCGCGGCAGCCAAGGATGCCATTGAAAGTGTTGCTGCCAAGCTCTAGTCCGAGCAAGCAACGGTTTATGGCGGGTCCCATCGGCCCGCCATTTTTATTTCCGCCCTGTCATGCTAGGCATGAGAGACAAATCAGTTTGTGGAGAGCAGGATGATGCCCGTGCTGGGATTGAAACTAGATGATCGTGATATCGCCATTCTCGCCATCCTGCAAACCGAAGGGCGGATCACCAAGGCGGCCTTGGCCCAACGGGTCAACCTGTCCCCGACTCCCTGTTGGGAGCGGCTCAAGCGTCTGGAACAGGCCGGCATCATCGAAAGCTATGAAGCGCGCCTGTCGCTGAAGGCATTCGGTGCGCTTTCCATCATTCTGGTCGAGGTGGAGCTGGACAGCCATCGGGCGGAAGATTTCGACCGCTTCGAGGTGGCCGTGCAATCCTATCCTGAAATTCTTGAGTGCTGGGCTGTTGGCGGCGGCCTCGACTATATTCTCAAAATCGTCACCAAGGATGTCGATCACTATCAGCGGCTGATTGATCACATGTTGGAGGCCAACATCGGATTGCGGCGCTACTTCACCTATGTCGTCACCAAGCCGGTCAAAAGCACCGCCGCACTGCCACTGGACAAGTTGTTCTAGGGATGCAGCAACATATGTGGCTCAAGCCAACCGCACCTCAATGATGCAGTTGGCTTGCAAGGTCATGACCGCTGCCAAGGTGCCGCAATTACGCTGATTGCTTCTGGTCAAGATGCGGCAGGATGGCGTTCAGTTGCGCAATCGCCTCTTCGGGACCTTCACCAATGAACACCAGAAATTCTGCCGGGTCATCCTGACCGCGATAAGGCACCAGTTGTACGGAACTGGGCACATGCTGGCAGACCGTCAGGCTGTCATCATCATCAAGGCGCAACAGACCCTTGACCCGGAAAATGGTCGGCGGCAGGCCCAGAAGGAAATCCCTCAGCTGTTCTTTACTGATGCGGCCGGTCGGGCGCCACAATTGGCTGCGAATGCCATAATGGTGATGCGTGACACATTTCTCGCCATGGCCATCATGACTGCAGCCACAAGGCTCGATTTCCATGTTGGCCTCCCGGTGCTGACCCTCGAAATTGACGCCATAGAGTTCGCGGGGCGAAATGTCTCCTTCTCTCGTCTCATGCAGGGAGCAGTAGGGATTGAGCGCTCTGACTTCGTGCTTGAGATGATCAATCTGGCCACTTTCCACCAGATCGACTTTGTTGATCAGCACCGTATCCGCGACCCGGATCTGATCCTGCAGAATGGCATAGTTCGGCAGAGCGGCTCCGCCATTCAGCGCATCCAGCATGCATGTAACCGAACAGAATTCGAGCCTGTCTTGCAGCTCGGACAGTTCGGAAAGCAGGTTGGCGGGGTTTGCCAGACCGGTTGTCTCGACGATCAGGAAGTCAGGCTGATACTGGCTGCAGATCTGGTCGATCGCGACGGTAAGATTGTCGATCAACGTGCAACAGATGCAGCCTTCGTCAATCTCCTTGACCGCATAATGCTGTCCAAGCAGGCGGGCATCGAGCCCCCTTTCGCCAATTTCGTTCTGAATGACCGCGACAAACAGATTGCGCGAGGCTTGATAGTCGATGAAATGGGACAGGAAAGAGGTTTTCCCAGACCCCAGAAAACCGGTCAGAATGATCAGTTTGGGCAATTCTTCAATGCCCATGGTGCTCTTGTCCATCGAGTGACGGGCGCCCGGCACAAGCGGATTGTTCCATTTTGCCGCGTCAAAGTCCGTGCCGGGATCAGCATCCTTCCATTGACGCGCGTCGATGTCGGCCTCTGCGATGGGCACCAAGCCATCCTCGAGCATCCAGGTGAGCCGCAGAGCCTTCAACGGATTGTCGTCTTCCTCAACAAAGAGCTGTTTTCCATCTGCATGGTTGAGGCGCGTTGGATGGGGCGCGCATTGCAGCCTCAAGGCCGCTGGTGCGGCTTCAAAGACATAGGAAAAGGAGGTCGCGACCGTCTCAAAGAAAGGATAGGCGAGGGACCAGCAGGGCAGGTCCTGTTCCGCCCCTTGAGGCTCGACCAGCATCTGACGTCCCGCATCGGTATCGGCATAGATACCATCCATCGCCAGCACCCGGTCCCGCTCTGGCGCAACCAGCGACAGGGTCAGCTGCTTGTCCGGGGTGAAGCGCAGCTCCAAGTCAGCAATATGGAACAACGAGGCCATGTCCGGATATTGCGGAAAATCGCGCATCATTTCGCTATATTGGTCCCCATAGACCACTATGCCGGCGGAGAGGGAAATTTGATTGAGGATCTCTTCTTCGGGATCGGGAAAATAGAAGATCGAGAATGTCGCGATACCAGTGTCGTTCGCATCAATGCAGCCTTCCGGCTTGATGCCATAGATACCTGTCATGCCGTCTATTTTCGCCGTTTGGCTCATGGGGGCCTGAGGGCAAGCCCTCATCCCGCGCCAGCCAAGACGCTGACGGACACCAGGAATGAAATTCACCCGCATCATTGTGGCGCGTGGCAGGTGACTGGCGGCAAAGCTCGGCTCTGTCTGACAGTGTGGGGGTAACAGCTTGCTCAGTTCAATCATGGTGCTGGTCTCTGACGGATGGAAAGACAGACTGGAGGTGCAGGTCCTCAAACGGGTGGGTGTTTGATGGACCTGCAGGGGTTGGGTCGGCAATTTCGAAGAACCACCAATGAACTTGCCGACCCCGGGTGAAGGTGGCTAACCAAACTTGATCTGGTCGCCATTGCCCAGATAGGCGGTATCCTTGGAGCGATGCTTGGCTGTGCCACGCACCACTGGATAGCCTGCCTGAATGAACTTGTTGGCACAGACCAGACCAGTGCAGTGATTGCAGCCGATCACGTCGAAGTCATAATTCTTCAGCGAGATGACCAGATCGTCATATTTCGGATCCCAGTCATCGAATGGCGAGATGTGGAGCCCGCCATAAATGCCGTAGAAGTTATCCTTCTCATAGGCCAGTTCCGTATAGGCCGTTTCGGCAAACTGGATGATGCCCTGATGGCAGCAGCCGGTCACGGAAACCAGCCCCTTGTCCTTGACGTTGCAGTAGATGGACTGCTCACCAAAAACGCGGCAGATGATCGGAATCGGGAAGACATAGGTTGCAAGACCGGGAATGATCTTGTTCAAGCCATTCTTGACCTCGATCACTTTGCCCTTGTGGCCAGAATCCTTGATATACTGCTTGCCTTCTTCGTAGAAACCTTCCGGAATGTAGATGGTGATTTCCGGATCGTATTTCAGTGTGACTGGCAAGCCCCAGAAGTGGTCAAAATGCTCGTGGGAAATGATAAGGGCTTCGATTTCCTTGTTCTCGAGCATCTTGTCGATGCCTTCGCGTTTGAAGCTTTCGTCCATCCATTTGTATGACCAGCCACTGTCGAGCAGGAACTTGCGTTTGGTGCCATCCATTTCCTCGATATCCAGCAGGGCGGCATAGCCACCTGCATTGTCAGTGCTGACCGTGTTGGCGCTGATGACCTCCCAGGCTTTCTCCAGATCATGGGGCAAATAGGGCTTGATCTTGGCGATGCCCTCGGCATAGGAGCCTTTGCCCAGCCCCTTGCCGTTGCCGAAAGGTGGCCAGTTATAGTCATACTGGTTCACCAGAAGCCCGCCTGCTTTCTTGATGTCGCCCATCAGAATGGCATTTTCGAACCAGGAGGTTTCCGAGATGTTGGTGACATTGACGCTTTTCAGCACGCCGATGTCGTTCATTTTACGTTTCACCTGCGGCAGGAAGGATTCGCGTAAGGAGGAGTAGGAATAAAGTCCCATTGCTCCGAACAGGCCGAGACCGACGCCTGTGGTGGTCCCTTTCAGGAAGGTCCGACGATCAAATGACGTTGTCATTGTATATCTCCAAGTCGTTGGTCAATTAATAGAAGCTCGAGACGACTGCGTAGAATGCAGGCAGGATCGCAACCACGATGAAGTAGACGGCAACACCTGCCACGACACCGGCGCCAATGCCCCAGCCATAACCGCGTGCCGGTGCTTCGGCCGCGATGCGTGCGGCTGCTTCCGCATGCCCTTTGGCGATTTCATCATCGGTTTTGGGAACCATCTTCCACATCGGCCAATTATCCATGAACCAGTGATGGACCAGCATGATATTGACCAGCCAGATCATCGGAATCATCGGGAACTGCTGCGGATGGGAGAAGCCCTTCTGGGTACCCAGGAACAGGTGAGAGGTCTTGTAGTAGACGATGTAAAGGGCAACAGCGCCCACAAAGGAGATGAGTGTGCGAATGGCCACATTGGTTGGCATGGAATATTTGTTTGGCCAATTGTCGAAATAGAAGGCCAGCACAAGAGCGGGAACAAGCCAGAAAATGGCCATTTCACCCACATGCAACCAGCGCCAGTCCGGAGCCATTTCCCGACGGGTACCGCGCACGGCTTCGCCCCAGGTCAGTTCCTGCGCGAAATACAGGAAGAAGTTGATGCAAAGCGCGATGGCGATAATCCCGAAGAACAAGGCCATGCGGCGGGCCCAGTTATTCTTGATCAGATTGAACGGATAGCGCTGCCAGATGGTTTCCACCAGCCAGACGACCACCGTACAGCACATGATCCAGGCAATATGGAAGTTGCCAGAGACAGTATCAGCGAAGTTTTCCCAATAAGGAGGGGCGATAGAGGTGAAGCTCTGCCATGGCTGATACAGGATGCCCATATGGCTGTGCATCGTGACGAAATACACGATGGTGGACAGGAAGAAGGTCACCAGCAGAATGGTGATCCCGCGCACTGGCTGGGTGAGCTTGTCCCAAGGGGCATTTTCAAAGGCCACGACCCAGGCAGGCGAAAGCCATGAAGCGATGGCTGCGAACATCAGAATGGCCAGAGACGCATATTCGATCGCAAAGAAGGAGGTAATGCCTTCGAGTTTTTCAAGTTGTTCGGGGTTGAAATAGGCAAGTCCGTAATTGCCCAGCAATCCTTCAAAGAAGCCCTTGATCAGGGTGATAAGGATCAGCACAGATACCGCTGTGAGGACCACACCCTTGATAACAGGATGGGTTTGCTCAAGCCAGCTGCGTCTGAATGGCCAGAAATCAAAGATATATACCATCCAGATCATCATGATGAGCCACCAGCGGCAATACATGTAGCCCACATAAGGGGTATACATTCGCATCAGGCCTCGTGGGTCCTGAAAGATCCACCAGGTTGCATAAAAGAGAACTGAAACCAGCAAAAGGCTGACAAGGCCCGGTACTGGACCTGACATGCGCTTGGTCAGTTTGCGCTCCTCGAGGTAACCGACACCAAATCGTTCCATAAGTGTTGTCTCCTAGAACGTTCCCAGGAAGTTGGCCCGTGGTGGCGGGCGCTAGATGAAAACGTAGTCCTGTCGTTGTTGGTGGCAGTGTTGGGGCATGGTGACCAAGCGCTGCTGCCAGCAACTGTGTTTCCCTCGTTGGGGCCATGAGGGGGAAGGGGCGGCCCACTTGAGACAAAGCGGAGCCGTTGCCAAGGATGGATCGTCCCGGCTTCAACTTGTCTCAAGATTTTTAAGGCTTCAGATGGTCGCCAGCTTAAGGCGGCGGATTGGCCTGTTGGTCGGCCGCAATTACAGGGGACGTTGGTATGCCGCGCAATTTTGCCAATGCGTATGCCACATTGGAAATCTTGACCTTGATGGTCTGGCGGGACAGATCAGGATCCCTTGCTTTGATTGCCTTGAGCACCAGCACAAAGTCCGCAAACATCTTTTTGCGATCCTCTTCGGCAAAAGCGCTGAATTTGGGAAACAGGAAAGAGGAAGAAGCACAGATCTCGCAGGTGACATCATGCACAATGCGATTATCGAGCGAGCCGGCTATGATGGAGAAGAATTGCTGGGACTTCTCGCGCAATCCCGGCCAGTTCTTGTCCAGAATGGCCCGTCCGATCAGGCCTGTCACTTCTTCAAGGCGGGCAATGTCGTGTGCACTGATCACCCGCGCGGCATTGGCAAATACCGACGGCAGGAAAAGATAGGCAGCCTCAAGCTTCTCCATCAAGACAGGTGCTGCTTCATTCTCCGGTGTTTCTGCAGGTGTGTCTTCCTTGTCGGTCTCGGCAAGATAACAGCCGCTGCCCCGGCGGATCGTGACCACTCCTTTGGCTTCCAATTGTTTGAGGACCGAGCGCAGGGTGTTGCGGCTGACAGAAAATTCTTCGCACAAAAGACGCTCCGCAGGCAGTCGCTGACCAACATGCCAGCGGCCATCGGAAATCATCGCCATCAAGCTTTCATGTAGATTGTCCTGCCGGCTCGGTTGCGACAATGCTGCATTTGAAATTGGTAGAACCAATTTCGCCTCCTCCCTTAAAGTTGTTCCTATAATCTCTCTTTTTGGGGAGAAAATAAACGTTTTTATTGGTAGAACCAATTAGATGACACTGCTTCGCCGATGAGATTTTTCCCTTTCAGACTGTTGGAATGGTGCTACAATCAACGGTGGTTTCGGTGTGGATGACTGCCATCCGACCCGATCAATGTGAGCGCATCGGAGAAGACAATGGGCATCACTTCCAAATTGGACAAGCATTTGGCAGGATCTTCGATTTTGTTATGGAAGATCAATTTGTTAAAGCAGTCCCTGCATGTCACAATGCATGCTGGCTGGGCTGATTTTCCCCACGATGTCGCCAAGTTGATGAAAGATCCCGCTTACCGCGAAGCGATTGTAAGGAAAAGTGATCTTGAGGGCTTGGCAAAAGCCTTGTCTTCCCTGCGCCGCGGTTTGACAGCAAGAGTGGTCTTCCAGATCGGAAACAGCGACAATTCGACCCATTGGTGCCTGCTGGTCGGTAATCCCCAGCAAGGCGTGTTCGATGAGATCTACGGCTCACTTCTTTGCATCGATATGAAACTGATCGGACCGGGGCGCGCGGGAGCGCTGTTGGGGGAGGATGCAGGGCCTGCACAGCATCCGGTTTCAGATCAGCAACTGTCTTCCAGACATCTGGAGGCGCTGCAGAACCGTCTTGCCTCTGGCAACGGCCTAATCGACCGGTTGCAGGGGATTTGCAGTTGGGACAATTCCAATGCCTTCGACTCGCTGCTTTTCTCCGATGTGCAGCAGGCCGAGGACAAGGTGGTGGTCTATGGTGCGGGAGCTGCCTTTGCGGACCTGAAGGAAGGCGGAGCCTATCCGTATGAGGGCACGATTGCCGAGATGATCGTCTCGCTCAATCTTGACCACATGATCGCTGAAGATACGATGGAAAGCCTGAAGCCGATCGATTGGGCGCTGTTTGTTCCCCATGGCATCCGCTCTTATTTTGCCGTTCCGACATTTGCGGGGGGCACCATCCGAGGGGTGCTCATTTTCTGCTCGTCCAATGCCAACCAATTCTCCGAGGAACAGAAGGATTTCTTCGTCCAGATCGCCAATGTGGTTTTTTCAACGCAGAACCTTTTCAGCGAACGATAAAGGCAACGGAGCCGCGTCATCCTGTTATCCCCTGAGACGGTTAGCCTCAGGGGACCGGAGCGGTTATCAGACTGGGTCCGTCACGCTGTTAGCGAGAATGGATCGTCCAGAGGTCCTGCCAATATTGCAGCTTGGCAAAGTCCTTGTCCGTTGTCTCCGAATTGGTCACATGCAGCTGGTCAACAACCTTCGCGACACCTGAGCCTTCTTCTGCTGGCATGTCCGTGTTGATATTGGTGGCCATCTTGCCATCAATCAACTGCGGTCCCATGCCTTCCCCACGCATCATGTAATGCACAAACAGCTTGGCTGCATTTGGACTGTCCGTGCCACTGGCAATGACTGCCACACGCGGTGTCAACTGACCTGCCCATGGTTTCATGCCATCACAAATGGCCATCTGGTAGCCATACTTCTTGCGGAAAATTGCGGCACTGAGGAAGCCGAAATGCGGGTCTTTGAGGCCGGGTGAGCCGACAACCGGCCCCACTTCGCTGTCCTTGCGGGTGACGTTCGGTTGATTGGCGGCAAAGCGTTTGACCCATTCACTGGTTGCGCTTTCTGCATCCTTCGGCAGGTCCTCGTTGAAGTGAGCCCGATAGGCTTCGGCCATCAGGTCATCCTGATTGGTCTCGATCTGGTTGAACCAGAACATGGTCTCGTTGCGAAGCAGCGGATCGGGGATGCTGACGCGCCCCTTCCATTCTGGATCGGTCAATTGCCAGATATTCTTGATCGGGCAGCTGTCGCCATATGTCTCGGTATTGTAGGCCCAAACCCAAGGATTGAGGCTGGTGATGGCTGGCTTTTGATAGATTTTTGGTGTGGTTTCAAGCTGATCGGGTGGCATCCAGCTCACACCGGCTCCGTTGACCAACAGCTGAGAGGTGACCGAGGGAAGATTGCTCATGTTGAACACATCATGTGTGACATTTTTTGCAGCAAACTCACGTTGCAGGATCAGCTCCTGCTCCTGACCACCGAGCTTCACGCCGGTGGCTTCAAGGCCATAAAGCTCTGAGAAATTCTTTGCCATTGTCTTGATTTTGCCGGTTGCATCGACAACCACGATGGGCGGTTCCTTGCGGGCGGCCTCAATCAACGCCTCCAGCGAGAAATTCTCGTCGGAAATACCCAGTTCCGCTGCCATGGTTGGCAAACTGGCCATGGTCCCGCACATCAGCGCAAGAGCCAATCCCGTTTTGCGTGTTTTTCTCATTAGAACAGTCATGTCATTCCTCCTGGTTTTGACATTTGTGGATGGGGTCAGACGCGGTGATCCGATCACCGCCTGTATCGAAAATGTGCAGATCGCGCAGGCCGATCGCCATGTGAACGGACGCACCGATCGACAACGCGTCCACCTGGCGCTTCAAGGCGAACAGGCGCGTGCCATCGATGCTCAACTCGACAATCCAGTTGCCCCCGGTTGGAACCAGATCGAGAATTGTGGCCGAACAGCTGGCAAGCTCCTCAGGCACCGCCACGCCTTGGGCGAAAAGCTCAATGGTTTCAGGCCGAATGCCAACCGATCCAACCTTGGCAGGATCGAGCGGCGCATCCGCCCAGATCGCCTTGACCCAGTCATTGAGCAAGGGGTTTTTGGCGAGATCCGATGTTTCGAGAATGTTGATCGGCAGGGTGCCGACAAATTCGGCGACGAACCGGTTGGCGGGACGGTCATAAATGTCCTCAGGTGGCCCCACCTGCTGCAATCGACCCTCATTCATCACCGCAATGGTGGTTGCCAGTGTCATGGCTTCCCACTGGTCGTGGGTGACGAAGATGAAGGTCGACCCCAGTTCGGTATGGATCCGTTTTAGCTCGGCGCGCATATCAAGGCGCAGCTTGGCATCAAGATTAGATAGCGGTTCATCCAGAAGGATCACGTCCGGACTGACTGCAATCATTCTGGCAAGGGCGACGCGCTGTTGCTGGCCGCCCGAAACTTCCGAAGGGTATCGGTCTTTGAACTGGTAGATACCGAGTGTTTTGAGAACCTTCTCGATGATTGTCTGGCGTTCGGTCGCCGCGACCTTCTTGATCTTCAGGCCGAACTCGATATTTTCCTTTATCGACATGTGTGGCCAGAGGGCATAATTCTGGAAGACCATGCCCAGATTGCGCTTTTCAGCTGGGACAAATATGCCATCCTCGGTCGCATCAACCACCCGATTGCCAATCTGGATCTGACCTGATGTCAGATTTTCAAGGCCTGCGATCATCCGCAAAGTCGTCGATTTGCCGCAACCCGAAGGACCAAGAAGACAGAGAAATTCGGACTCGGGAATGTCCAGGTTCAAGTCTGCCACGGCCAAGGGGCCGCCCTTGCTGTAGGCCTTGTTGGCATTTTGAATGTTGATGTTGGTCATGTGATTATCCTCCAATGCCACTGGCTAAATTGCTCTTGCCGACCTTCTGGCCGATCCATGTGCCGACAAAGGCAACGATGCAGATCATGATCGAGACGGCATTGGCTGCTTGGGTGTAGCCGAAATCGACAAGGCGCACGGCGTAGGTTGTGAGAAGGTCTGTGCCGGGAACGGCCAGCAGGATCACCAGACTGAGCCCTTTGATGCCCGAGATGAAGGGCAACAGAATGCCGGAAACCAGAGCCCCGCGATGGATCGGCAAGACGATGGAGATCGCACGGCGCCACCAGCCTGCCCCGGTGATGCGAGCGGCTTCTTCCGGGTCCTTGCCCATCTGCATCATCGCCGCGATGCCGGCCCGTGAGGCAAAAGGCATCTGGCTGGCCAACAGGGCAACCACGAGAATGTATCCGGTGCCATAGAAGGACGGGATCGGACCACGCGGGACTGCGAACATGGAGAGATAGGCCGCTGCAAAGGCGATGCCGGGCACAAGATAAGGCAGGAAGGTCACCTGCTTGAGAAAGGCACCCAGAATGCGAAGGGGCGAGCGCGCCACGATGTAGCCCACCAGCAACCCGAGCAGGCCCGCTCCAATCGATGCAAAGCCCACCATCCATACGGTGTTCCAGGCCGCCATCCAGAAGTCAGGCGTGATCAGGATGCCCTGCGGCAAGGCCGTGGTCAGCAGATCCTTGCCAATCCAGAAATCGAGCGTGAAATTCTCCCGCGTGAAGACACCCGGCATGCGCATGATCGTTGTCAGGAACAAAGCCACCATCGGAACGACTGCGCCGATGAAGACAAAGCTGCTTGCAAAGCCGAAAGCTGGCCATTTCCATTTGCCCAGTTCGGTGGTGCGATGCAGAGACCCCTTCGAGCCAATCGTGACGAAGCGCTGGGCAGCCTTGAGCAGCTTCATGTCGATCAACACCGAAGTAGCCCCCAGAATGACGATTGCGCCAGCAATGATGGCCGACATGCCGCTTTGGCCGGTCGAGATGGTGCGCAGCAGAGAGGTTGCCAGCAAATCGAGTTTGACCGGTGCGCCGATAATGTAGGTGACACCCACATCCCCCAGACATTTGGCAAAGACCAGAGTGGAGGCCGATATGATCGAGGGCCGCAACAAGGGGAAAATGATCTTCCGGGCCACAACCAGCGGGCTGGCACCGAGGGTGCGGGCCGATTCCTCCATTTGGCTATCGAACTGGCGCAGCGCATTGCCCACCAGAAGAATGACAAAGGGGACATAGTGAAGCGACAGAATGACCGCAATGGGAAGGAAGCCATAGGCCAGCCAGTTGGGCGGTGTGAAGCCCAGGCTTTCAAACCAGCCCGGCAGGCCCCCCATGGTCCGGTTCTTGAAGATCGTCATCCATGCAAGGGCAAAGGTCCAGGACGGCACCATATAGGGCACGATCAGTGCGGTCGAAAACCAGCGCCGCCCCAACAGATCCGTGCGGCTGACCAGCCAGCCCAGCAAGCCTCCAACCAGCAGGGTGGCACAAATCACGATCAGCGAAATCAGGGCCGTATTGCCGAGGGGAATCCAGAAGATATATTGAGCAATTCGAGAGAAAAGCGCCCGCTCGATATAGTAGGTTGTCAACGCGCCTTCGGGCAGACCGGTTCGTATCTGATCGGCGAAGTCAACGGTGACAGCATCCCACAGCATGAGCAGAACAGGCGCCAGAATGAAATAGGCGGCGATGATGGCAAGAAGCAGTCCGAGCATTGCCGTCGGGTCGCCTGCCCAATTGCGTGAATGGTACCAAAGGCGCTTGGCTTTTCTCGCAAACCTCCCGGGTTTTGCAGTAGTCGCGTTGATTGCTGACACGGTATTTTCCTCAAAAAGAGTGAGCGGTAGCGTTCAGCGCTGGTAAGGCGCTGTTGAATTCGGCTGTGCAGGACGAAAAGAGGGGCTAGTCCGGTTTGAGTCTGGTCATCGAGACAATGGTTCGAACGGCTTCCCAATCTGTCTGGTAGTGAACCGGTATGAACCTATTATCCCCCTGAAATGCTTTCGACATTTGCTGCGGGAAGGTGAAGTTGAAGAAGCAGCTCTTCAGCTTTTCGGCCAGACCGGGTTTCAAATCATGGGCCAGAGCAAACGAGGAGGTCGGGAAGAGGGGACTTTTGTAGAGAATGCGAAAGTCATCTTTGTTGATGCGTCCCCGTTCTGCCATCCGAACAAAGACATCGGAGGCAACGGCCGCCATTTCATAATCCCCACCAAGAACGCCAAGGATTGATTGTGCATGCCCGCCTGACATGATCGGGTGGTAATCCTTGCCCGGCTCCAGACCATGCTGAGCGAAGTAGAATTTGGCCGCATGATTGCCGGAGTTCGAGCGCTTCGTTGTGTGGGCAATGCGCATGCCGGCCAGATCCTTGAGGGAATGGAACGGGCTGTCGGCCCTGACGATGGCAATCAGATGATAGCCGCGCATGCCCTCGGCCGTGCCCTTGGCGGCAAAGGGATGGGCCCCCGCCATGTTCACGGCCGCCACCGTTGCCCCGGTGGCAAAGCCCGCAAAGTGCAATCGACCATTGGCAAAGGCGCGCACCTGAGCGATTTCCGACTGCACTGGATAATAGACGATTTGGCGACCGACACATTTGGCAAGATGACGGGTAAAGGGTTTGAACAAGTCGGCATAGATGGCCGCATCTTCAATCGGGGTGTAGGCCCATACAAGGGTTTTGGGGTCCTTGAGGGCATTGGGGTCTGTTGGCATGTCGGCCAATAGGTCACAGTTGGCATCTGTGAAATTTGGCGCTAAATCTGCCTTGACGGTGCACGGCTCTTGCGCTGCCACGGGACCCACCCCGCCAAGCATCGCACAGGCAACCAAAACCAGACCGCACCAGATTTTGCGCAGGACTTCCACTCCCAATCTCCTCCCCAATCTCCTCCAAGATTGCCAATTGCATGGCCTTATGGAAATCACTATGCAACACAGTAGCTGTCAAAGTCCTGTCAGAAGGAGAATATGATGAAAGTCCTGGTCGTAGAGGATGCCGAGGATGTGGCCTTCGCCATTTGTGAAAGGCTCAAAACGCGCGGAAATCGGCCAGAACACTGCGCGCGCGGCGACGAAGCCATCGACATGATCAAGCTTGGGGACTATGACGCGGTCATTCTGGATGTCAACTTGCCCGGAGCCAATGGATTCGAAATTCTCGCCTCTCTGAGGGCAGAAAATATCGATACGCCGATCGTCGTTTTGACCGCAAGGGATCACATCGGTGACAAGGTCAACATGCTCGATCTGGGGGCCGATGATTATATGGTCAAGCCCTTTGCGCTGGAGGAGTTGGAGGCCAGATTGCGGGCCATTGCCCGGCGCAATGAAGGGCGTGCCAGCCCGGCCCTTGCCGTTGGCGATCTGAAACTGGACCAATCGGCACGCTCGATTTCATGCGATGGACAGCCGCTGGATCTGGGCTCGCGCGAGGTTCAGCTGCTGGAATATCTGATGCAGAAGCCCGATCAGACGGTTTCCAAGGAACAACTGGTTGCCAAACTGTTCGGTTATGACGAAACTGGCTCACCCAATGCCGTCGAACTTCTCGTTTCGCGCTTAAGAAAGAAGCTGGAAAAGTCGACCGTGAAAATTGTCACGCAACGAGGGGTCGGATATCAGTTGCAGACCTCGGACATGAAGTGATTTCAGTGCGATACTCGATCCAGAAACGCCTGCTCAAAAGCGCGATGCTTGTCCTGATCGCCGTCGGCGTGATCTCTGGATTCATCGTCCTTCAGCTCTCAAACACGGCGTCCGACGAGGCGCACGACAAGGTGCTGGGCGCGGCGGCTCTGACCATCGCGGAGACCATCAGTTTTGGCGAGTCCGGTGTAACCGTTGACCTGCCCTATGCCGCCTTTGCGATTTTGGGTACGTCTGGAAAGAACCGGATTTTCTATCGGGTGGTCGCGCCCGATGGCACCACAGTGACAGGAACACCGGTTCTGGGCATTGACCAGCCAGCCTTGAGCGTCAATGAAAGCCGCTTCTTCGACAGCCAGTATCGGGGCGAGAATATTCGTGTTGTGCAAATTGCCCATTTCTTTCAGGGCAGGCGGGGGGGCGGTTGGTTCAATGTGTTTGTTGGCGAAACCCGTGAAGCCCGCAATCAACTGGCCACGCGACTGGCGTCCTTCGCATTGCTTCCCGCCATTCTGGCGACCATTCTGGGCTTGGTTCTGATCAGTTTGGCCATTCGCAGTTCCTTTTCTCCCCTGCGTGCCATTGAAACCTCCATTCGTCACCGCAATCCCACCGATATGTCGGCGATTGACGTCGACGTGCCCCTTGAGGTTGAAACGCTGGTCGGGTCGATCAATCAGTTCATGGCAAGATTGGAAGCAACACTGGAAGGGCTGCGGCAAGTCACCGCGGATGCCGCCCATCAATTAAGAACACCTTTGGCTGCTGTCAGAGCGCTTTCAGAACTGGCGCTGGATCAGGATTTGCCTCCAACCATGCGCAATTACATGTCGCGTATCAACAAGAACGCCGTTTCTGCAACGCAGTTGGCAAGCCAGTTGATGACGGAGGCCCAGTTGCTCCATTCCCTCGAGACGGAGCAGTTCAAGCAGATCAATCTGACGCGTTTGACTCGCAAGGTGGCCGAGGCAACCATTGCCGAAATGCGGTTTCAGGCGGCGCTTCCAAACATCGTCTATCCGCAGGAAAATGACCCGGCCTGTCTTGTTGAAGGCAACGAGGCCGCAATGGGCGAACTCATCAAGAATCTTCTGGTCAACGCCATCCTGCATGGCGCAGGGCCGATCGATTTGTGCGTTTGGCAAGATGGTTCCCATGTGCGGCTGGCAGTGAAGGATCGGGGGCCGGGTATCCCGGAAACAATCAGGGAAACTTTGTTCGAGCGCTTTGTGAAAGATCCAGACAAACAAGCGGGCACAGGATTGGGTTTGGCGATCGTCAAACAGGTCGTTACAGCGAGTGGTGGCCGCGTGTGGCATCGCAAACGGGAAAAAGGCGGTCTGGTGATCGAATTGCAGTTTCCTGCCAGTCCTCTCAGCAACAAACTTGGGAAGGGCAGAAAATGACACGCACCTTGATGGCCTTCATGTTCAGTTTCCTCGCAATTTCGCTCCCCTGCAATGCGGAGCAACTGATCGGCGAGGTGCGTCTGGCTGGCACAATATCCCAGACGCGGATGCAGCCGGCCATTCAGGCCATGCAAGCCCATCCCGAAATGAATGGATTGCTTTATCAGCAAATGCGGGCCGGTGAAATCATCTCGAACTTCGCCAGCATGGGAAGCGCAAGCCAACCAATCGATCTGGCAGTGCTGCCGACGCCCGATTCCGGTGTATTTCTTGCCAATGAAGGGCATTTGAGGGAACTGCCAACCGGGCTCAATGCTGATCCGGGCGCAGATTGGCGCAGCGAAGTGATCACGCTCTTCTTTGATCCGTCCGTTATCGTCATGCGCAAGGGTCTTGCCTCTCCATCGGACCAACCGCAAGACCGCATGGAACTGGTTCGGTTTCTGGAAAAACACGCCAAGAGGCTCGAGGAACGGGTTGGCCTTGTCAATATCGGTCTCGACAGGCAGAGCTATGCCTATGCTGCACAGGACCAATTGAGATCGCCGATTTTCTGGCAGCTGGCACAAGCTTTCGGGCGACTGAATGCCCGGATCTACGGATCCAACGCCGAGCTTGTTCAGGCCATCGGAGAGGGAGAGATCGATCTGGCCTACAATGTGCCTCTGTCCGAGGTCGCATTTGCCAATCAGGACGATCTGGTCGTCCTGTTGCCCAAAGACTATATCATCTCGCTGCCATGGGTGATTGTGGCACCATCGAAGACGGACAATCCGCTGTTGCTGAACGTCCTGTCCGATTTGCAGTCGCAGGTCTCGCAAAAACGGTTTCCCAATAGGCGCTTTTGGCAGTTTTTTGAAGATGACAAGATCCCGCAAACCCAGAAGGTCAAGATTGGACCGGAACTGCTGGTTTTCCTCGATCCGCTCAAGAAAAACCGGATCCTCGATACCTGGTTCCAGATGGTCACCAACCAATAAGCAGGACGCTCGCTGGCTGTTTATGAGGGCGTTGTGGGGAGAGCAAGAAAAACAGCGACCTGTCGTGATCAGTGCGATCTGACGTCAATGTCCAAGGTCGCAAACAACTCTCTCTGTTCCGCGGTGATGCCGGAATCGGTCGCCAGAATATCGATCTGGTCAATTGTTGCGAAGGAGGCGGTTCTGACCTTGCCGATCTTCGTTGAATCCATGACCAGAATGTTGGACTCCGCGCGGGACATGGCCATCTGCTTTATTCTGACTTCAAAGAAGTTGGAGCAGGTCAACCCGTTCTGAAAATGCAGGCCGCCAGCAGAGATAAACGCCTTGTTGATCCCCATCTTTGCGAGCAGCTCAATCGACTCGTCACTGGCAAAGGACGCCGAAGCGGGATGATACTCCCCCCCCAGCAAAATGATTTTCGCATTGGGCATTCTGCAGACGATATCGGCGATATTGATCGAGTAGCAGATGATTGTGAGCGGGAGGATCGGCGCAAGATTCTTCGCCAGATAGGGCAGGGTCGTGCCGCAATCGATGAAGATGATGTCGCCCGGTTCGATCAGGCTCGCAGCACTGGCGCAGGCTTCGCGCTTGGCTTCGACATTGGTGAAATTTTCGCGCTGAAGAAAATAGTCGCGACTGGATGGCTGATCCATGCTGCTGACGATATAGCCGCCCAGAAACGAAAACTGGCCATCAGACCCCGCAATATCTCTACGGATTGTCATTTCCGACACATCAAGCAAGCTGGCAGCGTCCTTGAGATGCAAAGCCCGGCCATCTTCCAAGGACTTTGCGAGCTTTAGAAGACGCATCTGTTGTCGTGTTTGTGCCATCGTTTCTATCGAGATCCACTAATACGCACTGATCCTGCAGCAGTCCGCAGCATTAAGTCACATGGCTGTCTGCGTCAAAGTAACTTTCTTTTTGTGACTATTATAACATTTTTGACTTTACATACCGCCATTTTTGATGTCAATCTGTTATTAATATAACAAAAAAAGTTGCATGCATCACATAGATTAACAAATGATCAAGGGATGCTGGCAGCAATATGGGAGATTCTCAGCATGGCAAGCCTAGTGCCGAATCTGGAAACAGCCGATTTGGCTGGTTACATCGACCACACCATTCTGGCACCACAAGCCACGGTTCAGGATGTAGAGCGGCTGTGTCAGGAGGCCGTCGAACATGGTTTTTGTTCGATCTGCGTCAATCCGGTTCATGTGCCTTTGGTGGCCGAGAAGCTTGCCGGCAGCAAGGTGCTGACCTGTTCGGTCATCGGCTTTCCGCTCGGTGCCATTCCCACAGACCTCAAATGCGCGGAAACCCGTTGGGTCGTCTCCCAAGGCGCGCAGGAAGTGGACATGGTGATTGCGGTCGGCCATCTCAAATCCGGCAATGACGCTTATGTCCGGGACGATATTGCTGCGGTGAAAGAGGCCTGCGGCTCAGCGGCGCTAAAAGTCATCATCGAGACCTGTCTTCTGACAGATGACGAGAAAAAGCGCGCCTGTCAGCTGTCCAAGGAGGCGGGAGCCGACTTTGTCAAGACCTCGACCGGTTTCATGTCAGGCGGCGCCACGTTGGAGGATGTGGCGTTGATGCGTGCGACCGTTGGTCCGGATATGGGTGTGAAGGCATCGGGTGGCGTACGCACCCGGGAGGATGCCGTCAAAATGATCGAAGCTGGTGCCAATCGGCTTGGTGCAAGCTCTGGAGTTGCCATAGTTTCCGGCCAGTGATTTGGCCGGTTTTCATCGCACTTTGTTGGGTGGGGTGAAGGTGAAATATCGACAAGAGTAAAAACTGACAATCCATGGGAGGATTATATGAAGTCTCTTTTCTCATCTTTGTTCTTAGCAGCGGCGCTGGTGACCGCTCCGGCTCTGGCCGAAGGGCCCGTCGACACCAGTCAGGTTCGCAAAGACATCTATAAAGACGCAACCGGCAAGGAATATTCCATTGCCACAGTCGTGAAAGTGGACGGGATTGCCTGGTTCGACCGTATGCGGGATGGGGTCAAACAGTTTGGCGAGGAAACCGGCCATGACACCTGGATGCTTGGGCCAAGTCAGGCTGATGCCGCCGCTCAGGTTCAGATTGTCGAAAACCTGATTGCTCAGGGCGTTGATGCCATTGCCATTGTTCCCTTCTCTGTGGAAGCCGTCGAACCAGTCCTGAAAAAAGCCCGCGATCGCGGCATCGTTGTCATCGCGCATGAAGCCTCCAACATCAAGAATGCCGACTATGTTCTGGAAGCATTTGACAACCATGCCTATGGTGCCAAGCTGATGGAAGTCCTAGGCGGCTACATGAATGGCGAAGGCAAATATGCAGCAACGGTTGGCAGCTTGACCTCCAAGTCACAGAATGAATGGATCGATGGCGCCATCGATTACCAGAAGAAAAACTTCCCGAAAATGGAGTTGGCCACCAAACGTCTGGAAACCTATGACGATGCCAACACCGACTATAACAAGCTCAAAGAAACCCTGACCACCTATCCTGATCTCAAAGGGATCGTTGGCGGCCCAATGCCTACGTCTGCTGGCGCAGGCCGTCTGATCAACGAACGGGGTCTGAAAGACAAGCTCTTCTTTGCGGGCACAGGTCTTGTATCGGTTGCTGGCGAATATCTCGGCAATGGCGATATCCAGTATATCCAGTTCTGGGATCCAGCAGTTGCTGGCTATGCCATGAATGTTGTGGCTGTGATGGCTCTTGAGAAAAAGAATGCCGAAATCAAAGCCGGTCTCAATCTTGGTCTGCCAGGTTATACCGATCTGATCACGCCTGTCGAAGACAGCCCGAACCTGCTTTATGGTGCAGGCTGGGTCGGCGTGACCAAAGACAACATGTCTGAATATAACTTCTGATCCTGCAAGCCATTGGGCAGCGCCTGTCGCGCTGCCCTTTTTTTATCTTGTTTCCAATTCCTAACCGTTTGGGATGAGCATGTCTGAAGCGTTCATCGAACTGCGCAATATCGGGAAGCAATTTCTCGGTCTGCGAGCATTGGACGATGTTTCCCTGACCATCAACAAGGGTGAGATTCACTGTCTTGCCGGCGAAAATGGATCGGGAAAGTCCACTCTTATCAAAATCATATCAGGTGTTTACCAGCCATCTGATGGAGAGATCTTCATCGAGGGTGAAAAGGTCGAAAACCTGACACCCATCGAGTCGGTCAATCGTTCTATTCAGGTGATCTATCAGGATTTTTCGTTGTTCGGCAACTTGACCGTGGCGGAAAATCTGGCGCTCAACACCGAGCTCAGAAACAAAGTCAAGCTGGTGAATTGGGGACGGGTCCGCAAAATGGCAAAAGAGGCCATTGATCGGCTCGGGGTGTCCATTGATCTCGATGCCGAGGTGGCCAGTCTGCCAACATCATCCAAACAGTTGGTGGCCATTGCGCGCGCTTTGATGTCCGATGTCAAACTGATCATCATGGATGAACCGACCACTGCGCTGACGGGCAAAGAGGTTGAAACGCTATTCCAGATCGTACGCGATATTCAGAGCAAGGGCATCGCCATCCTGTTCGTCAGTCACAAGATGCGCGAAATGCTCGAAATCTCCGAACGGCTTACGGTGATCCGCAACGGCGCCAAAGTGGCGGAAGGGGACACCGAGGATTTCGACGAGGCGGCCGTCATTCGCCACATGACCGGACTCGATATCGAGATCCAGCCCTATCGCAAGCCAGCGGTGGGGAGCGATGAACAACCGCGTCTGGAAGTCGAAGGCCTGACACTGCCCGGCCTGTATGAGAATATCAATCTCACCATGTATCCCGGCGAGATTGTCGGCCTGTCCGGGTTGCTCGGCTCCGGGCGCACCGAACTGGCCTTGAGCCTGTTTGGCCTCTTGCCAACCCATGCCGGTAACATCAAAATTGATGGCCAGTCTGTCACCTTGCGCACGGTGCAGGATGCGATTGGTCATGGCATTGCCTATGTGCCAGAGGACCGCCTGACCGAGGGGTTGTTCCTGACGCAATCCATCACCCGCAACATTGTCGCCACCTCTCTGGATCGTCTGTCCAGCAAGGGTGTCATCGACATGAAGGCGGTGGAGAAGGAAACGGCCGACACCATTCAATCCATGCAGATCGCCACACCAAGTGCCGACAAAATGGTCGGCGAGCTATCCGGTGGCAATGCCCAACGTGTTGTTCTGGGACGCTGGCTGCTGACGGACGCAAAGGTTCTGATCCTCAATGGTCCTACCGTCGGGGTCGATGTCGGGTCCAAAGCCGAGATTCACAAGAAAATCAGGGAACTGGTGAAGGATCATGGATTGACGGTTTTGATGATTTCCGATGACGTTCTGGAACTGGCGCAGAATTGCAGCCGGGTCATTCTCATGCATCGCGGGCAATTTGTCGAACAGCTTGAAGGTGAGGGCATCAAGGAAGATGTCATCAGCGATAAGCTGAAGTCGTTTACGTGAGGGGGCGGCCATGAAACTTTTCAAACGATCCGAATTTGTGATTGCGGTCATCCTTCTCTTGTCCATGGTCGTGATCGGTCTCATCAATCCTGCCTTCTGGCAGTTGGACAATCTCTTCTCGCTGATGCGCAGCAACGTCATTATCGGCATCATGGCTCTCGGGGTTTTGGTGGTGATGATCTCGGGCGGCATTGACGTCTCTTTTCCCGCCTTTGCCGTTGCTGCCATGTATCTGACCGTCAAGGGCATGATCTTCTTTGGCCATGACGGGGTGATCATTCCGTTCATTGCTGCGGCGATGATGGGCATGCTGTTCGGCTGCCTGAATGCCTTCTTCGTTTACAAGTTCAAGATGATCCCGCTGATTGTGACATTGGGCACAGGCAGCATGGTCCGGGGCTTTCTGCTCGGCATTGTCGGAACAAGCATGATCAACATCAACAAGATGCCAGATGGCCTGATCGATTTTGCCAAAACGGAAGTCATTTCGATGACCAAGCCCGATGGCACCTATTTCGGTTTGACCGCGATGGTGCTGATCTATGTCGGGCTGGCGCTGCTGGTTCATTTCGTGTTGCGCTATACCATGATCGGACGCAGTGTCTATGCACTGGGTGGAGATTCCGAGGCGGCCAAACGCGTTGGCTTCGACGTGCGGCGTACCACCTTCTTCATCTACTGTTTTGCCGGCATGTTGGCAGGGTTCGGCGGCTTGCTGCACAGCGGCATGATCTGGCTGGCAAATCCGCGAGACTTTGTGGGATTGGAGCTTGATGTGATTGCCGCAGTCGTTCTGGGCGGGGCCAGTATCTTTGGCGGGCGTGGCTCGGTGCTCGGCACGATGCTGGGTGTCTTTATGCTCGTCATGGTCAAGAACAGCCTGATCATCATGAAGGTGGAAACCACCTGGCAACGTGTCGTGGTCGGCATCGTCATCGTCATTGCCACGGCGATGACCGCTTGGCGTGACCGCAAACGCAATGTGTGAGGAGTAAAGAGATGAAACCCTCTTTCGATTTTCGATCTCTGATCAATCGTGAAAACAATATCATGCAATTGATCATGATGACCGTTTTGATTTTCCTCATCATGACGGCTCTTAGTCCGGACAAGTTCCTGCGCTACTACAATTTTGAATCCATCACCTACCTGTTTCCAGAACTGGGACTGCTATCGATTGCCATGATGGTGGCCATGCTGACCGGCGGCATCGATCTGTCCGTCGTCGGGATTGCCAACCTGTCGGGGATCCTGTCCGGCGTGCTGTTCCATTACCTCATTCGTGATCTGGGAATGGAGGAAAGCAGCCTGATGGTTCTGGTCGGTGTCTGTTTGTCCCTGTGTGTGGGACTAACCGCAGGCATGCTGAACGGCTTTCTGATTACCAAGTTCAACATCACCCCGATTCTGGCCACGCTCGGCACAGGGCAGGTTTTTGTCGGACTGGCGCTGGTGCTGACCGGTGGTCCTGCGATCGTTGGCTTCCCCGAAGCCTGGGCGTTTCTGGGCAACGGCAAGATTATGGGGATCGCGGTGCCATTCCTGCTCTTCTTGCTGGTTGCAGGCGTTGTGGCTTTCCTTCTGACCCGCACCACCATTGGCGTCAATCTGATGCTGATTGGCTCCAATCCGCGAGCTGCCATCTTTGCCGGTCTGAAAAAGTCACGGATGATTTTCTACAGCTACATGCTGTCCGGGGTTCTGGCCAGCATGGCGGGGATCATCCTGTCCGGACGCACCAACGCGGCCAAGTCGGATTACGGAACGTCCTATTTGCTGCAGGCTGTTCTTATTGCGGTTTTGGGTGGCACCAATCCGGCAGGTGGCAAGGGGTCTGTCGCCGGGGTGTCCATCGCGGTGGTGGCATTGATGTTGCTCTCGAGCGGCTTCCAGATCCTGCGCTTCAGCAATCACCTCATCGACTTTATCTGGGGTGCATTCCTGCTGCTGGTGATTGCCATCAATGCCTACAAGAATCGCAATCGCTAACTGTCTCGTCACAGAATGAACTTGGAACCGATCCAGTGTCTTATGGCATTGGATCGGTGTCAGGGAGGAAAGAGAAATGAACTCGGTCAATATTATGTTGCGCAAAGTGGATTTTGCCGCACATGAACAAGTTGTCGCCACCTATGCAGGCATGACAGCGTCAACATTCAAGTATGATAGTGGTATCGAGGCCCTCAGACTGAGCAACGAGCGGGGCCATTTGGTCGTTCTGCCTTACTATGGCCAGATGATCTGGGATGCCGAGTTCGACGGTATCGATCTGACCATGAAGAACATGTTTTCAATGCCGCGCCCGGCATCTGACATTGCCGGGACGTATGGCTGCTTTGCCTTCCATTCCGGCCTGTTGCGCAATGGCTGTCCGTCGCCAAACGATAGCCATGCCTTGCATGGTGAAATGCCCGTCGCGGCGATGGACAAGGCCGGGCTCGAATGTGGTGAAGACGGGGAAGGGGCCTATTTGGCAGTGACCGGAGCGGTGGAATATGTGATGGGCTTTGGCGATCATTATCTGGCAATGCCACGGATCGTCCTGCGCCCCGATTCCACCCTGTTCGACATGGCCATGTCCGTCAAGAATCTGGGCGGGGCCCCCATGGACCTGATGTATATGTGCCACGTCAATTTTGCCTATTGTGAGGGGGCGAAGATCATTCAACCTGCGCCCTTCACCCCTGACCGCACCCAGGTGCGCACGGCGGTGCCCGGACATGTCCAGACGACCCCGGACTATCTGGCTTTCATCGATGCGCTGGCGAGCGATCCGTCCGGATTGGAAGTGCTGGACGAGCCGCAGCGTTACAATCCCGAACAGGTGCTTTACCTGCGCGAGGTCGGGGCAGATGCACATGGCAACACCGCCTGCATGATGCGGCGACGTGAGGGCGATGCCTTTCACATCGCCTATAGCAAGGAAGATTTCCCCCAGACGGTACGCTGGATCCTCGTCAATGACGATCAGCAGGTGGCCGCTTTTGCCTTGCCATCGACCTGTGAACCAGAGGGTTATCTGGCTGAGAAGAAAAAGGGCAATGTCCGTGAGCTCCCATCGGGCGAACAGGCCGATTTTACCGTCAGGCTTGGTTACATGACAAAGACGCAAGCCGATGGCGCCGAACAGCAGATCCGCGCTCTTTGAGCGGGGAGCCTTGCTGACAGACGCTTCGCTAAGAGAAGGAAAGGGATGACAATGGCCGGAAAAATCGCTGTCGTGGGCAGCAATATGGTGGATTTGATTACCTATGTGGACCGCATGCCCGGGCCGGGAGAGACTTTGGAAGCGCCGGATTTCTCTCTGGGATGCGGTGGCAAGGGGGCCAACCAGGCCGTTGCTGCCGCCCGATTGGGCAGTGATGTGATGATGGTCACCCGCGTCGGGGATGACATCTTTGCCGACAATACCATTCGCAATTTTGAACAGGTCGGCATCGATGCGCGTCATGTGGTGCGCGTCCCCGATACCTCATCTGGCGTCGCACCGATCTTTGTCGAGAAATCGGGAGAGAACAGCATTCTGATCGTCAAAGGGGCCAACAATGCATTGACCCCGGCGGAAGTCGACAAGGCTTCAGAGGATCTCAAACAATGCTCCCTCATTGTCATGCAGCTCGAAGTGCCACTGGAAACGATTTATCACGTGATTGCTTTTGGTGCGGAACATGGCATTCCGACCCTGCTCAACCCGGCGCCTGCCCAGCCGGATCTGGATGTTTCCCGCATCACCGGTGTGACCTATCTCGTCCCCAATGAGAGCGAGTTAGAGCTTTTGACCGGCATGAAAGTCAGCGATGCGCCCAGTGCAGAGGCTGCAGCCCGTAGCCTGATGGCCAAGGGCATCAAGACCGTCATAGTCACGCTGGGATCCAAAGGGGCCTTGTTGGTCACAGAGGAGGCCTGCAAACGGATCGAACCGGTCGCCGTGCAGCCCATGGACACGACAGGTGCGGGCGATGCCTTCATCGGCAGTTTCGCGCACTATTTCACCAAGGAATCCGATCTGGATCTGGCGCTGAAAATGGCCGCGCGCTATGCCGCTGACTCAATCACCCGTCCCGGCACACAGAAATCCTACGCTTCAATCGAAGCGTTTGAGGCTTTCTGCAGCAAGCTGGATGGATAGTCAGTTGGCTTGAAACAAGACGCGACCCGGCACTGGCAACCAGCCATGTTCGGGCCGCGTTTTATCGGCCATCCGTTGCCCTGATCCCGAGTGCAACATGCCCGAGGTGGGAAGCCATTCTAAGGATGCCGCCACCCGCTTTCTCTTCCCGGATAACAAGCTTGGTTCCTGCGAAGTCGCAACAATGGCGGCTCGCGGCATGTGGCGCTCCGTCGCAAGGCATGCTTGAATGGTCGTCAGAAACCGCATGCGCAATGCCGGTTTCCCTGCGAAAGCAGTATCAAGTGTTTCGACCTGTCTAGCAGACGTGGCTCCGAATGTCCCGCCGATGCCTGTCCGGTCAAAACAAGGGCCGGCAGTGCTTGGAGGGGATGACCATGACCGCAGCGAACCACACCATGCGAAGAAGTCAAGCTTCAGGCATTCTGTTGATGATTGCAGGCGTGGCCTGTCTGAGCGCCAACGACGCGATCGCCAAAACCCTGACCTCCGGCTATTCGCCGCTGCAAATCCTGTTTCTGCGCAATGTGATTGCCCTGCCATTCACCCTGCTCATTGCATTGGTTATGGGGGGACCATTGACCCTGCGGTCACAGCGGCCTGCAGCTCATCTGCTGCGTGGTGCGCTCTGGGTCGGCGCAACTATGATGTTCTTCACCAGCTTCATCTATCTCCCTCTGGCCGAGGCGACGGCGCTGATTTTCGTGGCGCCCTTCTTCATCACCATGATCTCGGCGCTGTTCCTCGGAGAGGCCGTCCGCTGGCGGCGCTGGCTGGCTGTCGCCACAGGGTTTCTCGGTGTCCTAATAATCATCCGGCCGGGGGGAGCAACCTTTCAGTTGATCTCCTTGCTTCCCGTCACGACGGCCCTTGTCTATGCCTTGTTGATGCTTAGTGCCCGCTGGGTTGACCCGCGTGAAAGTGTCTGGACGCTTCTGGTGTATCTGACCGGTGCCGGAGCATTGCTCAGTGCATTGATCGTGCCGCTGGTTTGGGTGCCAATCCGTTTGGAGGACCTCTGGTTCTTTGTGGGAATTGCGGTCTTCGGCACCGCCGGAATGACCATGATGACGCAGGCCTTTCGGCTCGCACCGGCTTCAATTGTCGCCCCGCTCGATTATACAGGCTTGCCCTGGGCAATGTTGTTCGGCTGGCTCATCTGGCGGGAGAGTCTCGATGCCATGACGATTTTCGGCGCGGCGATCATCATTGCAAGTGGTCTATTCTCGATCTTTCAGGACAGAAACCAAAACCGCGTTTGAAGGAGGCTTCGCCCCTGACAATATAACTGGCCGCGTTGAGTGCAAAGCCGGTGCTACATCTGTAGTCTGCGACAAAGGGCCTACGCATTTTAGAACTGATTGGGATTATTCTTGGCATAAAGCGGAGATCGTCAAATGGACACCCAATCAAACAGCGAAAACTGGATGGATTGGCATGCGAAAGCGCGGGTTATGTCCGCATCCATCTTCAAGCCCATACTGGCAGCAATTTTCATTCCCTGTTTTTTGCTGGCATCGCTTGTTGGTATCGTCAACGGATGGACATTCGGCCCGCTGGAGGGCGCAAAAATTTTCGCAATCCTCTGCGCAGTCTTTCTTGCCTTTTTCGCCTTTGTTCTTCTCATCCTTTTGGCAATCAAACCATCCATTCGGATGCGCTATGTTCTCGATGACACGGGTGTCTATGCCATGGAAGATGATGAAGTTGCGCGAGAATTGATTGCCGCAGGCGGGGCCTTCGGCGTGGCAACAGGCAACCTTACCTTGACGGCCACCCCTCTGGCGGCCAAGGCTGGAAAAAATGGTCACCTGTCGTGGGACAAGGTGGATAGTGTCTGGGAACGTCCAGTGCAAAATATGTTCATTCTGAAACGGCCGGGCTGGTGGCGCCCGGACTTCACGATCTTTGCGACGCAAGAGAATTATCGTCAGGTGAAAGACTTCATCAAACGGCACAAGGGGCGCACGAACAAAATATCACCAGCCATCGAAAGCGAGGCGTCACAATAGGGTGTCGCAATAAGGCGTTGGATGGGGCCACCCCGGAGGTGCCATTTCAAAGCAACAAAAAGCGCGGATATCCCTTTGCACTGGTTGCTCGGGACAATCCCAGTTCAATCCACCGAATGCAAAGCACCTGCGGTGATCGCCCGAGCGGCGCGCCCGGCTTCTTCGATATAGGCAGGATCGCGATGCACCAGCATCAGCGAGAAAGCGCCATCCATAATCAGATTGATCTGGCGTGCCGTGGCATCTGGCTGTCGCACCTGCGCCTGCGCAAGGCGTCCCGCAAGCCAGGCTTCGAATTTTTTCTTATGCGCCGCCCCCACCTGCATCGCCGGATGACCGGGCATGTTGGCAAGCTCCGCCGCCGTGCGCAGGAAACCGCAGCCTTTCCATTTGGGATGGCGCGATGATTGTGCCAGCGCGATGAAGATCGCCTCGACCTTATCCTCCACATTGCCATCTTCTGCATCGAACCATGTCTCAAAGAGCGCGAGGTTGGGTTGATCTCGTGCGGTGAGATAGGCTGTCACAAGGTCATCCTTGCTCTTGAAATGATAATAGAGCGTCTTCTTGGTGATGCCAGCCTTCTCCGCCACGGCGTCAACACTCACCGCGCGGATACCCTCCCGATAGAACAAGCGGTTGGCTGCATCGATGATCCGTTCGCGAGCCGGTTTTGAAGGTGAAGTCATGGGCGTGCACTCTCGCATTCTGTATGTATACTGACTAGTGAGTTTCCGTACAGCTTGCCGCTCGCTACCTTGCCAGTCAACCAGGAAAGGCAACCACGAAAGGCAACCACGAAAGGAGAGACGGCATGCAAAGCAACGACAACGTCAAATTCGAACAACGGGGCCGAATTGCTCTTTTGACACTCAATCGCCCCGAAAAACTGAATGCGATCAATTATGCGATGGCCGATCGGCTGCTTGCTCTATTCGATAAGATCGAGGCGGATGGCGCGATCCGAGCGGTTATTCTGACCGGTGCAGGCGAGCGGGCTTTTTCGGCAGGAGGGGACATTCATGAATTCTCCCGGAGCATCCGCAATGGAGCAGACGAGGCGGTGAGAGACTTTTGCCGACGCGGTCAGGCATTGACCGCTCGGCTGGAAACCTTCCCAAAGCCAGTCATCACCGCCGTCAACGGCATTGCTTATTGGGGTGGGTGTGAAATCACCGAAGCGGCTCATCTGGCCGTGGCATCGGAGCAGGCCGTCTTTGCCAAGCCGGAAATCAATATCGGCATTCCGCCCACCTTCGGTGGCACACAGCGTTTGCCACGCCTTGCCGGACGCAAGCGTGCACTCGAATTGTTGCTGACCGGTGAACCTTTCAGCCCGGATCGTGCCGTTGAGTTGGGGCTTGTAAACAGCATGGTGGCCCATGCAGACCTGCTGCCGGCTGCAATGGATCTTGCCAACCGGATCAACTGCCATTCGCCGCTCGCTACATCACGTATCCTTGCGGCTGTGACCCGGGGGATCAACACGACGATTGATGAAGGATTGCTGATCGAACGGGAGCAGTTTGCCCGCATGTGTGCGACACAGGATGTGCATGAAGGGCTTGAGGCATGGATTGAGCGACGCATACCAACCTATGCGGAACGATGAACCAAAATTGGCTGCGTGGCCGAAAGGAAGCCATCCTGCCACACATGCTATTGCCATCACATATCCGGCTTCAGGCATTTGTCCTGAAGCAGAAAGCCGGTATTGCACACAGCCCTGCGCAACGTGTCATCATGGCTGATGACGATCAGGGCGACGTGTTGTTTGGCAAGAACCGTCAACAGGGCCTGCCAGATTTGTCGCGCCGAGATGGCATCGAGCTGAGCCGTGATCTCATCGCAGATAAGCAGGCGCGTTGAGGGCAACAGCAGGCGGGCCAGTGAAACACGCGCCAGCTCCCCACCGGACAGCTCCCGCGCCAATCGCCCATGCCATTCGGGCCGAATGCCAAGGCCTTCAATAATTGAGTCGTCAAGTGCGCCGCCATTCTTGAGAATATCAGCGACAGACCAACGCGGATCAACCGCCATCTCTGGAGATTGGGGTGCCAGTTGGACCGGGGAGGGGCCATCAAATTCGGCAAGAGCCTCTCCGTTCCACAAGACCCTGCCTGCTTGCGGCTGAATTTGCCCGGCAAGAATGCGGCCCAATGTCGTTTTGCCGACCCCCGAGGGACCAGCAATGCCGATGCGGTCATTGGCCCCGATTTCGAGGCCCGCCTGATCCAGAATCAGCTGATCGCCAAATCGGTGGACCAGTCCTTCAGCCCTAAGCATACAAGACCCCTTCTTCTGTCAGATCAGCAAAGCCGTCCCAGCTTTGTGCCTGCCAAAGTGCCTTGGAGAAGGGATGGGCAAGCGTTCCCTTATGAAAGGCTTCGGTGTCTGCCACCTCGACCTGTTCCCCTTCTTTCAAGATAACCATCTGATGCGCAATCCCGGTTAGCCGCTGCAGATCATGACTGATCACAAGCACCGCCTTGCCACTCTCGGCAAGGGAGGCAAGAAGCGCCATGATGCGATCCGCAGCCTTTCCGTCCAAACCGGCGGTGGGTTCATCCGCGATGATGCATTCGGCCCCGGTTGCCAGCGCGGTCGCCAGCAGCACCCGTTTGGCCATGCCTCCGGAAAGCTCATGCGGCCATTGCTCGAGGCATTCGGGTGAAAGACCAAGATGGGAGAAAAGCGCAGCGACATCGCAATTATGTCCCGCAAGGCTTGCGAAACGAGCCACCTGTCGCCCCACCGGGCAGAGTGGGTCCAATGCATCCCTGCTTTGCGGTGCAAGGGCCAATGCGCCCTGTTTGGGCGGAGTGCCGTCAAATTCCATCTGCCCCGATCGTTCAGCATTATGTGGCAAGTTGCTGATCAGGGCTTCGGCGATCAGGCTCTTGCCGGCGCCGGACCCTCCGACAAGGCCGGTGAGACGACCGCGTGGCAAAGTGAAGGTGACATCCCTGATCGGTGCAAGACGCGACCCGTCATGCTGCCGAAAAAGAACGGACAGATTTTTAACCACCAGCATCAGGCCACTCCTTCATTCGGGTCAGAGGCACGGCGCAAGGATTCCCCGAAGATCTCGAAGGACAAGGCCACCAGCAAAAGCCCCAAACCGGGGAAGAAAGCCAGCCACCAGAGGCCGGATCCCAGCGCCCGGAGCGACTCGGACAGAATGACACCAATGGACGGCAGATGCGGCGGGACGCCGAGCCCGATAAAGGACAGCCCGGCCTCGTGCAATATGGCGTGCGGAAAAATCAGTACGAAACCCGCAATGATCTGTGGGATAAGGTGAGGCAACAAATGCTTCCGCGCAACCCATGTTGAATTGCGTCCCAACCCGCGGGATACCGCGACATAGTCTGATGCAAGCACGCGTTGGGTTTCATGACGCAACAGGCGGGCAAGACGTGGCCAGTGGGTCAGGCCGACCCCGAGAATAACACCTTGCACACCACCGCCTGCTGCATAGGCGACCAGCATCAACAGCACGAAATGCGGCAGGCCAAGAAACAGCTCGGTGGCAATGCCGACAATCCGGTCGGCGACGCGGTTGACACTCGCCATCAGACCCAAAATCACAGCCAACGCTGTCGAAACAAATCCGGCAAACAGCCCGATGCCGATCGATTGGCCAAGCGCCAGCAGTGTCCGCAACAGCATGTCGCGGCCCAGCAGGTCGGTACCGAAGATATGATCGAGCGACGGCGCGAGCATGCGCAGGGATGGGCTGACGCGCAGATCATCGGATGAGGCAAACAGCGAATAGGCAAACACGCCCAGCACCAGACTCAAGGCGATGAGTCCGCTCACGACGGCCTGGCGGCGAATGCGAGAGGCATGCTTTCGTCCTCCCGACCCGGCAGCGCAGCCCGGTTGCTCCGGCCATGCATCAAAGCGCGCTTTCTCGGTAAGATCCGTCACGATTTCCCCTCACGCGCTGTTTCAAAATCGGAAGATTGCAGCCGCGCCACGCTCTTGCGCTTTTGGCGTCTGCTCCCTGCCTGATCCCGCAGCCGTGGATCCAGAAGATGGGCGCAAATGTCTGCCAGCATGTTGCCAAGAAACACAA
Organism: Cohaesibacter sp. CAU 1516; assembly: GCF_005771485.1. Taxonomy (NCBI): domain Bacteria; kingdom Pseudomonadati; phylum Pseudomonadota; class Alphaproteobacteria; order Hyphomicrobiales; family Cohaesibacteraceae; genus Cohaesibacter; species Cohaesibacter sp. CAU 1516. Next base: position 218,140 of record NZ_VANT01000007.1, read on the forward strand.
CGGCCAGCGTCGCCAGAGCGACCCCCATCAACAGAGGCGCGTCGGCCCCTTTGGCTGCCCGCACCGTTGCTTCGCCCAAGCCCGGCCATGAGAAGATCGTCTCGGCCAAAACCGAGCCGCCGATCAACTCCCCGGCACCAGCCAAATGAATCGTGAGAGCTGGGCCCAGCGCATGGCGCAGACCGGGGCCCATCAGAAGGGACAGATTTCGAGCCCCATGGGCCTTGAGATGACGCGCTGCCGGTCCTTCCAGAAAGGCACGCGCGCGCGCGCGCGCGTGCAGGATCAGTGGCGCGATGCCAACGACCGAGACCGTGATGGCAGGCAAGATCAAGTGACGCAATCGGTCGCCCCACGTCACCTCGGCCGTTGTCAGGCCCGGAGAGGCGGAACAGCAAGCGGGCAACCAGCCAAGTTGGACGGAAAAGACAGCGATCAGAATCAATGCCAGCCAGAAGCCCGGACTGACAGCCAGCGTCACGGCAAACGCGCGAATGGCACGATCTGGCCAATGGCCTCTGGATGCAGCAGCAATCAGTCCCAAAGAGGTGCCGATCACGAGAGAGAAGAGGAAGGCGGCTCCAATCAGCGAAATGGAGGCAGGCCAGCGCGCCATGATCACATCAACGACCGGCGCGTTGAACAGCATGCTGTCCCCCAGATCGCCTTGGATGAAATGGGTGACCCAGCGCAGAAACTGCTCCGGAACCGGATCATTGAGGCCCCAGGACTGGGCGATGGCATCGCGCTGCTCCGGCCCGACCAGCGCAACCCGCGCCCCGACATAGGCCTGCACCGGATCAACCGGTGCAAGTCTGATGAGGGTGAAAAGCCCCACCATGGCCAGAGGCAGCAGCCAGACAAGGCGGATGGCGCGCTCCGCCAGCACCCTTGGAAGCCAATGATGCCAGCTCATTCGCATGTCCACTTCCAGCCCGGCAAGCCCTGTGTGATCGGATAGCCATGGCCGTGGGGCTCAATCTGAACCGGACCGATATCCAGACAGTCGCTGATCCAGTAGGAATGCTTGACATTGACCATCCAGGCCCAAGGCGCATCACCCTTGGCGCTGAACCCCGTTTTGCCGTCCCATTGGGCTGCCTTCCATTCAGCAAGTGAGGCCTCGAAGCTCGGAGCTGACTGGGCTGCATCCAAATGCGCATCGACCGTCGCATTGCGATATAGGCCGGTATTGTACCAGTCAACACCGGCATTGTTGCCATGATACAGGGCGTAGATTTCGGATGGATCATGCGCGCCCCATCCCAAAATCACTGCACTGGCATGCATTTCATTGCCAATGGCATCCCAGCTCAGGCCCCGTGGCTCTGCCACAATGCCAAAGGCGCGCATTTGTTCAGCCGCGCCCAGTGCCAAAGCCTGTCGCAGGGAGTCTGATGATGGATAGACAAGCGGGAAGCGGGCCTGTTGGCCATCCTTTTCGCGAATCCCGTCGCCATTTTCGTCCCGCCAGCCAGCGGCATCCAGCGTGGCTTTTGCCGCGTCCACGTCACCGCCCTCCAGATGGGCGTCCGGATTGTCCCAAGGCAGACCGTCAACAGGGCCGTAAGCTGGCGTGCCATGGCCATTCAGCGCCAAGGCCACCAGAGCCTCCCGGTCTAGCCCTTGGTTGATGGCGAAGCGAATGGCTCGGTCCGCGGTCACATCATTGCCGATCGGATGCCCTTTTTCGGTTTGACCACCAGAAGGAACGGTTGGAAATGCGATGCCGCGATTGTCGGCCGTATCGATATGCTTGACCGTCATGCCATTGGGGGCATGCGCCGCATCGAGCGGCGGCACGGCAACCAGATGCGCCGCGCCAGAGCGTGCCAAATTGAGCACCACGGCCTCTTCGCCAAAGACGAAGGTCACGCGCGGAAACGCGATTTTCTCGCCGTGCCAATAGGGATTGGGTTCGACAATCAATTGCTCGCCTTCCCGCCATTCAACCATCTTGAAGGGACCTGCTCCCAGCGGGTGACGCGCATAGTCATCCCCGTAGCCTTTTTGGGGCACGATCCCGAGCGCCACGAGTTGAGAGGCAAAGGTGATCTGCGGTTTGGTGAGTTCAAACTCGACCGTATCGGGGGTTGTTGCGCGGGCTTCCTTGAGGATCTTCATATCCGTCAGACCGCCAGCGTCCCTAGCCTTGTTGTAGGTGAAGGCAACGTCTTCGGCAGTCAGGGCGGAGCCATCGGAGAATTTTGCGTCTGTGCGAATGGTGACTGTCCAGATCAGGCGATCTTCGGAGAGGGCCCAACTTGTTGCCAGATCTCCAGTCATTTCAAAATTGGCATCAAGACGCAGCAGAGTTGCCTGAAAGAGTGGATTGCCATACCGCCCCCAGCCCATGATAGGATCAAACCCGGTTTCCGGCTCGCCGCCAACCGCCAGAACAAGCGGCGGAGGCGCAGCCGCGACCGAGTTGGCAGACAAGAGAGTGGCAAAAACAGCGGCAAGCAACATCGAACGGCGCATCCGAAACTCCATAGTATGATTTTTTTATGGATTTATCATACAATTTTTGTATACGAAAGTTTGAAATGCTCCGAGAAGCAAAACCTATTCTTATAGATTGGTCTCGTCGCCAAAACCTGCGCTTCCCTTTGTGGAAAGTTCAATCGAGACATGCCTTTCCCACCGGACAAATGCTTGGTGTCTGTGTGATGCAAGCGTGAATCGCGAAAGCGAAACGCCATCGTCGCAATGGGGGCGAACCGTCGTAAGCACCCATTGGCTTGTCTTCTCTACATGCAATTGCGCAAATGGATGGATCGGACCTTTCGGATTTGCCCCAGTAGGCCGGAGCTTCTATAACGTGTCGGGCAACCTTGTCGAAGCAGCCAAAATATCCATGTCCTATCCCCGTATTGTTTTCATGCGCCATGGCGAAACCGAATGGAACCTCGCCGGTCGCGCTCAAGGCCATCTTAACTCGCCCCTGACCGCAAAGGGTCAAGCGCAGGCCCAAAGGCTTGGCGAGATCCTCAAGCGTGAATTGATCACGCCAGAGGGCTATACCCAGATGGTCAGCCCCATCGGCCGGACCCTCGAAACCTCTGCCAACATCAAAAAGCATTTCCCGTTCGATCCAACGCCAATCGACTTGCTCAAGGAAATTGATCTCGGCAAGCTGAGCGGTCTGAAACGCGCAGAAATGGAAGAGCAGTTCCCCGATCATATGGCGGGAAAGCCTGACTATGACTGGTATTTCGGCGCCCCTGATGGTGAAACCATGGACGATATGCGCAAGCGCGCAACCCAATGGCTCGACAGCCTGATCGGCCCCACCATCGCCGTCGCCCATGGCCAAATTGGCAAAGTGATCCGCGGTGTTTATCTCGGACTGTCCGATGAACAGATCTTGCGCCTGCAAGAACCGCAAGGCGTGGTGCATCTGCTGGACCATGGCACTGAAACCATTTGGAGTTAGAAAAATATGTGTCATGGCGGGGCATTTCTGACAGGGCAGAGGGACCGAAAGCTTGGCTTGATCAAGCATCAGAGTTGACACCCGAGAGGTGGCCGCTGGTCCATGTCTGCAAGGGGTCGTGCTTGCAGGAAACGGTGTGTCGAAAGACCACATCATCAGTATATTGACTCGCCGGGGATCTGGGAGTGACTTGGGGGCCTGTATAATGCAAATTTCTGAAATCTGGAGGATCCAAATCTATGACCAAAACTGTTCTCATTAGCGGGGGCTCCAGAGGCATCGGGCGGGCCACTGCCCTGATCATGGCGGGCCAGGGATGGAACATCGCCTTCACCTATCGTGGGGATCATGACGCTGCGCAGCAGGCTGTGGAAGAGATCCGCGCAAAGGGCGCCGAAGCGATTGCCATTCAGGGGGATACGGTTCAGGAAGACCATGTGGTGCGGGCATTTGACGAGACGATCTCGACATTTGGCGGGCTGGATGCCGTCGTGGTCAATGCCGGTGTCGTTGCGCCGTCCATGCCGCTTGCCGAAATGTCCATTGAACGCCTGAAAACCATCTTTGACACCAACGTCTTGGGAGCGGTCCTGTTTGCCCGCGAAGCTGCAAGACGTTTGCCTGACCAGAAGACCGGAAAGGATGCTGCGATCGTGCTTGTATCCTCTGCTGCTGCTCGCCTTGGATCGCCGTTCGAATATGTCGATTATGCCGCCAGCAAAGGGGCGATCGACACATTGACGCTGGGTCTTTCCAAAGAGCTCGCAGGTCAGGGGATTCGCGTCAATGCCATCCGGCCGGGTCTGATTGAAACGGACTTGCATGCAAGCGGAGGCCAACCGGACAGAGCTGAACGATTGAGCAAAGCCATTCCCATAGCCAGACCCGGAACTGCGCACGAGGTAGGTTCGGCCATTGCCTGGCTATGCTCTGAAGAGGCTAGCTATTGCACAGGTGGCATCCTCGATGTGACCGGGGGACGATAACCCCGCGATTGGGATTCCAGCACGAACTGATACAAACTTGGGCCGTGATACCCGATATTGCTGATGGCAACAAAAGCATGGATATCGGGAACCCGGCCCAAATTCAGACCAATGCTCCCTCACTTCAGTCCCTGTTTCTTGCCGTTCAAAGGATAGCTGAGGACGTCAATCGGCTCTCCCTTTGCGATGTGACGGTCCAGAATGCGGTCGATATCCTGCTCGTCCACCCCGCCATAGATCGTGCCTTCCGGCCAGACCTGAATGACAGGTGCAAGGCTGCATGGACCAAGGCAACTGGTCTTGCAACTCATCATGCCAGCCCCTTTGTCCCTCAGTTTCAAGCGGTCCTGCTCAGACCGGACATGGTTGAACAGGGTGCTTGCGCCCGCATCATTGCAGGCCCCACCCATACAGACCAGAAGACGATATTTCTGATCGGGCACAACACTTCCTTTGGGAATTTTGACAGCCTCCTGCACCACATCGCTTTGCTCGGCTGACCGGACGAGCGCGTCTATCATCTCTCCGAGCTTATCTGTCTGAGTGATGGGCGGATGGGCAATCCTGATGCGCGGGAAGTCCGCACTTTTGCGCTGTGCGATCCAGCGATGCACCGATTTCTTGATCCAGCCCGGAAAAGCCGGCTCCATCGGGAAGATCAGCGAGATGATGACGACCTCTTCAGCCTTTTGGTCCGCGAGCTCTGTCAGGCGGGCACGCAAGGATGGTGTCCCAAGTTCCTGCAAGGCATAGGTAACGAGATAATGCGGATTTCTGGCAGCAATGGCGTCGCACAATCCTTGCATTTCCTCTCTGGGTTTTGCCGCCATGGCGGCCTTTGCGAGCAACAGAATGGCTGGTTTCATTGGGGATCCCCACTCTCGATCGGCAATACGTAAGGGTAGGACTGAACAGCGCCGACTAGGGCTTCGACCTGATAGGCATGGCGGATGTGATTGGGCGTCAGAACTGCCTGCCACGATCCAAGAGCCCGAATGCGTCCCTCGGCAAGCAACGCCAAGCGGGAGCAATAGCGTGCGGCGAGGGAGAGATCATGAACGGCGATGATGATTGTCATCTCGGTCTCGGCAGCAAGCGTGCGGATGAGGGACATCGTCTCCATCTGATATTTGAGATCCAGCGCCGAGGTTGGCTCATCGAGCAGCAGGATCTGAGGCTCCTGCACTAGAGCCCGGGCGATGGCAACACGTTGGCGTTCCCCACCCGAAAGGGTGGACACCTCAGAAAAAGCGTGATGGACCATGTTGACCCGCTCAAGAGCGGCAATCACCATCTCGCGATCCTGTGCGCCCAACTTGCCGGTCAAGTGTGGCGTGCGCCCCAACTGAACCAGATCGACCACGGATAGCGCCACATCATCCGGGATATGCTGGGGCACATAGGCAACATGGCGGGCATAATCGCGGCGTGAATAGGCCTCGATTGCCTTGCCCGCCACATCGATCTGACCGCTGTCAGGCGCTGCCAGCCGCGCCACACATTTGAGCAATGTGCTCTTGCCCGCTCCATTGGCCCCGAGCAGTCCGACGCATTCCCCCTTGTTCACGACAAGGGAAATCGCGTCAAGGATGGTGCGTTTGCCATAGGACAGAGTGAGTTTGTCTATGCGGATCATTGCATGGCCCTCCGGCGTTGTCTCAGGATCAAATGCACGAAGAGCGGCACGCCCACATAGGCCACGACAATGCCGACGGGGATGACAGCGGGTGAGAAGAGGGATCGGCCGATGGTATCGGCAACCAGCAGCAGAAAGGCCCCGACAATCATCGAGAAAGGCACCAGCCAACGATGGTCATTGCCGATCATCATCCGGGCAATGTGGGGCGAGACCAGCCCGATGAAGCCGATGACCCCGGTAAAGGCGATGATGCAGGCGGTGATCAACACCGAAAGCAGCGCCGTTACGAGGCGAACCCTTTTGAGATTGTAGCCGAGTGAGGCGGCGGTTTCTTCTCCGGCAGCCATGGCATTGAGCGCCCATGCCATCCGCCAGAAAATAGGCGCGGCAATCGCAAGCATCACAGCAGAGAAGCCTACCTCATCCCAGCTGGCGGCATTCAATGAGCCGAATGTCCAGTGAACGATCGCGGCTAGCTGCTCTTGCGTGGCAACAAATTGCAGGGTCGCGGTGAAGGCACTGAACAGATAGGTCAACCCGATACCTGCCAGAATGATCGTCGTTGCGGAGATGCCACTCAAACCGGCAATCCCCAGAACAATCCCGGCACACAGCATGGATGAGGCAAATGCGCCGCCAACCATCATGTAGGTGCCCAGTTCGGGCATTTGCAAAGCTCCCAACAGGATGGCCAGCGCCGCCCCGAAGGCCGCAGCGGGGGAAAGGCCCACGGTGAAGGGACTGACCAGCGGATTGCGCGTGATCCCCTGCATCATGACGCCCGCGACCGACAGCCCGGCACCGCCAACGAGGGCCATGGTGATGCGCGGCAGGCGCAGTTGCATCACGACCTTCTCCTGCAGAACGGACACTTCGGCAAACAGATTGGCGGGCAGGACGGGACCAAGAAGTATTTGAATGGCCTGAAGCAGTGAAATGTCATTGGCGCCAAGGGAAACCGCAAAGACCGACAGCAGAGCCAGCAGCAGCACGCCCGATAGGCAAATCAGGGAGGCACGGATGGTCCGGCGAGCATAGGCTCGCCGGATATCCCCCGATGGATCCTGAACGGATGACCCAGATGGGATGACCTCCGATGGAGAGAAGGCCCTGTTCATCACTGACCTGCTTCCCATTCGGAGACCTTGGCCCAGTAGCGTCCCGGATAGGCGACACCCTGAAAATCCTCCAGCCATGTTTTCATCACCGCATCTGGATCAACATCTTCGAAGCGGTCTGGATAAAGCCATTTGGCAATCGACAGCGCGCCAATCATCTTGGAACAACCTCCAGCCAGATAGTAGTTCATGTGGTAGGCATCACCATTCTTGATTGCCGGCAGTGCGTCAAAACCAGGACGTTCCTTTAGCGCTTCAAAGAAGGCCTGTGAGAAGCTTTCCGGGTGAAGCGGATAGGAGCCGGGCTGAAGCTTGATGATCATGTCCGGCTGTGCCTTGAGGATTGCTTCGGGGTCCACTTCATGATTGTGGACACTTCCGCGCTCTTTGGGCTGGGTTTCAATATCGACATGTTCAAAGATATTGCGTCCGCCAGCCGCTTCGATCATGTCATGCCAGCCGGAGCCACGCAGCACGGAACGATAGGGCGTTTTCTCCTCGAGATAGACCGTCTTGCGCTCTACGCCTTCAAGCCGTTTTTTCAACAGCGCCATGTTGCCAGTATAGAAGGCGTTGAGCTTGGCGGCCTTTTCCTCGGCGTCGAACATCTTGCCAAAGGCGGTAATGTTGGAGACATGCTTGAGGACATCCCAGCCGGTCAGTACCACAACAGGAATGTCGAAAGGCTCGAGCGTCTTGATGGCCTCCTGCCAACTGCCGTTGCGGGGGAAGATCACAACATCGGGGTCTTGTGCAATGATCGCCTCGTAATTTGGCTCTCGCTGCCCTTTCCCGACAAGCATATCCTCCTTGAGGTCCGGCCAGTAGGTGGGATCGCGCGTCACCCAACTGTCGACACCGACGATCACGTCCATGCCAGCCACCGCACGAATGAACTCAGCATTGTAGCGGTTGAAGACGACTGCGCGCTTCAATGGTTTGTCAAAGGTCAGCGTGCGACCGCTGTCATCGGTGATGTTGATAGGGGCTGCAGTTGCAACAGAATAAGCCGCAGCAAATGCCACAAAGAAGGCGATCGCGCGCGCCAGACGCGATAGGCCGGATAGCCAGATATTGGAAAGCAATGTCCCGTACTCCAGATGCGGCAAGGCAACCGAAGTCGGGCAAGTCTGATGCAATCAGATTCAATATGGCGAAGACGCAGAGACATGCGCATTGTCATGAGACCCTCCTCCAGGACACCCCGCCCGGGTTGAATGATTGAATGTCGGCAGGTCTCCTGGCTTACAGGTCATTGCGCTCCCCGGCCTTCCCAGATTGGTACAATCCAGTGGCCAGCTTGAGGGCGCTCTCTGTTTACAGTTGCGGGGACAGCTCCGGATTTGTGACAGGCTCATGCATCTGCCACGCACCGAATTCCCTTTTTATTCCGTTAAGGAAACCGACGAACAGATATATCCACTATGCGGCAGCAGCTGTCAATCGGGGATCTATCGCTTTGTCTGAAATCAGCCAGCGATCCCGGAAACCGCTATTCGAGATCGGCGCCCATGCGAACAGACAAGCGTTTCGCGATTCGTTTGACATTGGTAATCAGATTTTCACGGTCCGTCTCGTCGGCATCTTCAATCAGCAGACTGACGGCGATGCCGGCAATCGGCGTATTCTGAGAGTCCAGAACCGGGGCGCCGAAGCAAATGATGCCTTCTGCCACTTCCTGATTGTCGATGGAATATCCACGTTTGCGAATGGCCGCCAAATCCTCCAGCAGCCCATCAATCGACTGTTCGCTGAAAGGTGTGCGCGGTTCTGGCAACCCGTCTGCATAAAGGCGCTTGACTTCGAAATCACTCATCGAGCTGAGGAAGGCCTTTCCCGTTGCCGTGAAGGCTGCGGGAAGCCGCATTCCGGCACGAAATTCTATCAAAGAGTGACTAAATTCGGAATTGCGCGCGGCTATATATACAACTTCTGCTCCGTCTCTGACCGTCAATGTGATGGTCGCTCCAGGCATTTCGGTCTCGGTGTCCCAAATGGATGCAAACTCTGTTGCAACGTCAGATTGTCGATTGAAGGCATTGGACCAGCGCATGACATGGGGGCCCAACTGGTAGGCTTGATCGGACCGCTTGATCAGCAGATTTAGCTCCACAAGCGTTTGACAAAGCGTATGAACCGAGCTTTTCGCAAGATTCAGTTCCTGCGCCAGCTTCGACACGGTCGGGTGTGTCCGACTGCGAGCAACAAAATCCAGAATGCGCGACGCTCTTTCAACCGCAGGTACTAGTTTTGGTGTTGGATTGTCCATAATTCCTCGTCGTCTTTTTTTGAAGTTTCTTTTCTATCTTGACAAGCTTCCATACACCCGGATATGGTTTTGTACATAGAAAGACGTTCCATATACTGAACAATAAACATATATCAGAACATCTTTCAAGGCAAAAGTATTTGAATTTTGTCACATATTCACCGTGTGGTTGGGGAGGAGCGCATGGCCTTGAGTGTTAGAGACTGGGCGACCAGATTCAGTCAAGCCTCGGACAATGATGCCGCCATTGGCGCAATGGCTCGTCACTTTACCTGCACCTACCTGCTGGATATGGGCCTCGCCAAGGCGATCGTTCGTATGTTGGATGGCAAGGTGCATGAAATCAATATCAATCCCGGCCCTCTTGATTCCTACGATTTTGCCTTGCGTGCCAGCCCAGATACCTGGCGGGAATTTGCGCAGCCTATTCCCAACCCGATGTATCACGGCATTTGGTCTGCGAGCTTCCGGCGCGATCTCAAGCTGGAAGGCAACTTGCTTGTCCTAATGCAAAATCTTCGCAATTTCACCATTCAATTTGAGCTGTTGCGCAAAGTGGGCGTGCCTGTCTGAGCCAAACCGCATGCGGCGCCACCGCACACGGTCACGATACAAATTCTTTAGGGGGAACCTGATGGTCAAGCACTCTCCGGTTGTGGGTCGGTATGTAACCATCGATGTGGATGGCTGCGAATATAAGGTCTTCTATCTCCGCAACGGACAGGGGCAGCCTCTTGTCTGTCAGCACACGGCTGGTTGTCACAATCATCAATGGCGCGATCTGCTCGAAGATCCGGACATCACAGCCCGGTATGACGTCATCGCCTATGATCTGGCCCGACATGGCAAATCGGATCCGCCGACAAACAAGGAATGGTGGAAAGAGGAATACAAGCTCACGGCCGACCACTTTATGAAATTCATCCTCGCCTTTTGCGATGCGCTGGAGCTCGAAGATCCGATCTTTATGGGGTCGTCTTTCGGTGGCAATGTTGCGCTGCAGCTGGCCCTTCATCACCCCGACCGCTTTCGCGCCGTCATCCCGGTTGAGGCTGCCGAACATGCGCCGGGCTTCTTTCTGGAATGGTGGCGTCACCCCCATGTCAATGCCGCTCAGGTCTGCGCTTCTGGTGTGTGGGATCTGATGGCCCCGCAAAGCCCCGAGCAGGATCGCTGGGCAACTTGGCATTACTATACCCAAGGCTCGGAAGTGTTTCAGGGCGACCTCTATTTCTATTCGATAGACCATGATTTGCGAGGCCGCCTTGCCGAGATCGATACGGCCCGCTGCCCGGTCGTGATGATGACCGGCACCTATGATTATCTCACCCCACCGGAAGCAACCGAGAATACGGCACGTCAGATACCGGGGGGCATCTATATCGAAATGGAGGATATCGGGCATTTCCCGATGTCGGAAAATTATCCGCTCTTTGCGGTTTATCTCAAAGAAGCGCTGCGCGTGATCGAGAACCGAACCTGACGCTAGGGTCGGGAATGGAATGCAACAAATTTATTCGGGAACAGGCATATGAAGATCATTGAATTTGATGAAAAGGGTCAAAAGATTGCGACCGATGCCAGCGCGATCGGCCAGACAATCGGCTCCGACAGTCTGGCGGCACGACCGGCTTCGCAATCCAAGGCTTCAGCACGCAGAGGCGGAGAGTCTTCCGGCATCGAACTGCATATGTTTCAGACCGGAACGCTGCGCACGAAACTGAAATATATCAAGATGAATCAGGGCGAGGATGACTTTGAAATTCCCGTGCCATGGTTCCTGATCAAGCATCCAGCGGGCAATATCGTCATCGATGGCGGCAATGCAGTGGAAGCGGCCATCGACAAGCGCGGCCATTGGGGTGCTGTGGTGGATGCCTATGACCCCATCATGGACCGGTCCGAAAACTGTGTTGATCAGTTGCGTGCAGTGGGCGTCGATCCTGCCTCAATCCGCTATGTGTTGCAGTCGCATTTGCATCTGGATCATACCGGTGCGATTGGGCATTTTCCCAATGCCCAGATCATTTGCCAGCGCGCCGAATATGAATATGCCTTCAAGCCACAATGGTTCTCGGAAGGGGCTTATATTCGCGCCGATTTCGACCGCCCGGGTCTGAACTGGAAGTTTCTTGGAGGCGAATATACCGACAATTTCGACCTGTTCGGCGACGGCTCCGTCCGCATCATCTTTACGCCGGGCCACGCCCCCGGGCATCAGTCTTTCCTGATCACGTTGCCACGAACCGGGCCGGTGCTGCTGACCATCGATGCGGCTTATACGGTCGATCACTGGGAGAATAGGGCGTTGCCCGGACTGGTGCACTCATCAAGCGATGCAGCCAACTCGGTCGAGAAACTGCGGCGGATCGCAAGTGACACCAACGCAATGGTTGTGACCGGCCACGACCCGGACACCTGGCAAAGTTTTTTGAAGGCACCGAATGATTTTTACGACTGAGCAATAAGGCAAGGCTCGGCAAACGGGCATGGGGAAAGAGGAACATCCATGCTCATTTTAGGCGGGGATTTCTCCGTTTGGAACGACCCTGACAACGGCACTGGCCTCAGGGGTGAATTTAGGAGGAGACATAGATGAAATTGTTCAAGAAAGCTGTTGTGGCTTTGGGCCTTGTCGCATTTGGCGCCATGGCCGCACAGGCAGAAGGGGTTGATGAAATCAATCCCGATGTTGCCAAGCGCCTGTATAACAAGGATATGCTGGACCCGATGCAGCCTGTTGGCCCAAGCCCGCTGCGCGACTTCAAGGCGAAAAATCCACCACCATGGAAAATCGGTTATGCGTCTTCCTATGCGGGCAACACATGGCGCGCCAACGCTATGGAAGCTTTGCAGAAGGAAATCATTCCAAAATGGAAAGATCTGGGCCTGATCAGTGAAGTGGTCGTCACCCAATCCAACCTTAACGACTCAACTCAGATCCAGCAAATGCGCCAGCTGGTCGATCAGGGCGTTGATGCCATCTTTGTTTGTTGTTCAAACCCCACTGCGCTCAACCAGACCATCAAATATGCCTATGACAGGGGTGTGCCTGTTTTCTCGATGACCGGCTATCTGACCGCCCCGACCGCCGTCAATTCGTCCGTGAACTATCAGGTCGCGGGTTTTGAAATCGGCAAGCGCATGGCTGACGAGCTGGGCGGCAAAGGCAATGTCCTTGTTGTCGAAGGCATTCCGGGCACCTCCGGTTCCGACAGTCAGGACCGCGGCGTCAAGGCCGGTCTGGCAACCGCGCCGGACATCAAGATCGTCGGCTCCATTGCAGGCATGTGGACCGATCAGGTGGCACAGGGCGAAGTTCAGAAATGGCTGGCCACCCATCCGGGCAAACTTGACGGTATTGTCGTGCAGTCCGCCGCTGAAATGGGTGTTATCCGCGCGATCAAACAGTCGGGTCGTCAGGGCGTCAAGATCGCCGTCGGCGGTGAGCGCGGTGCTTTGTGCACCTGGCGTAAAAATCCAGACCTGATCAATGTGGCAGTCCAGACTTGGCCACCAGCAGACGATGTCAATCTCATCTGGCGCATCATGATGCGGACCCTGCAGGGTCAAGGCCCCAAAGTGCAGTCCGTGCTGGTGGATCCGGTGGTGATCACGCATGACGATGTGATGAAATTGCTGCCTGAGGATTGTGATGAGAATGCCCAGAACTGGCTGAATGTCGGCGCGGATGCCTGGGGCTCGACGGAGTATCTCAACCAGTTCTTCGTCAATCCGGCAGACCCGACCAAATACAAGCCTTGATCTGATCGGAACTGTTCCGAACGGATCCTGATCTGAGACCACCAAACAACGCCGTCGCCCTTTCAATGCCCTTGCATCAGCAAGGGCGACGGCTCCCCCTACGCTCGCGAACCTTAACATTCCAAGCGAATTGAGAAGCCCAACCATGTCATCTGCCCATCCATCACAAAGTCAGAATCGCGAGACGATCTCTGTGCGCAATGTGAAGAAATTCTTCGGGCCAACCCGTGCGCTGGACGGGGTGAGCTTCTCCGCCCGCGCAGGTGAGGTGCATGCGATTGTGGGAGGCAACGGGTGTGGCAAGAGCACGATGGCGAAGGTCGTCTCGGGCATTCTACCCGTCGATAGCGGCTCGGTGTCCATTCTGGGCGAAGCGCCCTCCACCCCGGCAGAAAGCAAGGCGCTGGGCATTTCCACGGTCTATCAGGAAGTGCTGGTGGCCGATGAATGCACGGTCGTGGACAATATCTTCATGGGATCGGACGCGCTCTTCTCAAAGAGCATGTCGCAAGACCACAAGGTGGCCCGCGCCGCCGCATTGATGCAGGATCTTGCGGGCGAACCCGTCGATCCTTTCGCCTTTGTCGGCACGCTGCCCCTTGGTCTCAAGCAATGGATCACCATTGCCCGGGCCTTGGTCAGCGATCCCAAAATTCTGATATTGGACGAGAGTTCCGCAGCGCTCGATCTGGACAGCACAGAGCGGTTGTTCGCCAAAATGCGGGAATTACGCGATGGCGGCACGACAATCCTGATCGTGACCCACCGCATCGCCGAACTGATCCGGATTTCTGACCGTGCAACGGTTCTGCGCGACGGACGCGATGTCGGTGTCCTCGAGAAAGAACAAATCACCGAGAAGAACCTGCTTGCACTGATGACCGGAGACGAAACCGCCGGACAGGCGGTTGATCTCGAAGCGCCGCAACCTCAGAGCCATGAGCTCGCCATGAAAGTCGAAGCCATTTCGCTGGTCGACGGAACAGCCCCTTTTGATTTTGAATTAAGACGCGGCGAAATTGTCGGCATCGCAGGACTGGATGGCCAAGGGCAGGATGCCTTCGTTCGCGCCTTGGCCGGGGTTGAACCGGTCAAGGGTGGCTTTGTCTGGGTGTCAGACCGACAGGGGCAGTTTTCAGTGGTCCGCTCACTGGCTGATGCTGTGAAGGGAAGAATCGCCTATGTCTCTGGTGACCGGAAACGCGAGGGGATTTTTGCCTCCCTGTCCATCTTTGAAAATATGGTCATGCCACTCTATCGCGAGAAGAAACGGGCGGGCATTCTGGGGCTTGTGGACTTCGCCACCCTTGTCACCATCTTCAAGCGCGAAGCCGACAATCTGATGATCAAGTTCGGCGTCAAGGAAAATCCCATCACCTCCCTTTCAGGCGGCAACCAGCAAAAGGTGCTGATCGGGCGCGGCTTTGCCATGCGGCCCGACGTGATCGTACTGAATGACCCGGCGCGTGGCATCGATGTTGGTGCCAAGACCGAGCTTTACAAACACCTGCGAACCTTCGCCAACGAGGACAAGTCGGTCGTCTATATGTCCTCCGAGCTGGAGGAATTTATCGGCTTTGCGACGCGCATCATCGTGTTTCGCAACGGCATGCCTTTCGATGCCTTCGATGGCCGCCAGTTTGATTCCAAGCAGATTCTGGAAGCGATGTTCGGGCAGACCGATGGTCGCGGGCTGGATGCGCCTTGGGGGCTGAAGCCCGGAGGGGCGACCGTCGCACCTGAGCGCGTTGACCCTGTCGTTGCCCAGCCTGTCGCTACCCAGTCCGTTGTTGCCAAGCAAGCCGAGCCAACGGATGGGGGGGTGATGGTTCCTGAAGACAGCGCACCGATAAAGGCCAAATCGGATGAGGCAACCACCTCCGCCCCTCAGCGCCCCGCAGTCCGCCCCATTCGGATCGTCGAATTCGATGCCAAAACCGGCCAAGCCCGCGCCATCGGTTCCAAAGGGGGTGCCGCATGAGCGATGCAAGCATCAACAAAACAGACGCCATGATCGAGCAGGCGAGCGATAGCGCCAAACAGGCACAAGGCGGGCGGGCAAATCCGTTCCTTCTGGTGCCGATCACCTTGTTCTTCCTGCTGTTGGGGCTGGCAGCGCTGCGTTCGCCCAGCCTAATGACCGCATCGGGCATTGGTGGCGCCATTGTCGTTGCAACGCCGCTGGTTCTGGCCACCTATGCCTTGATGGCGTCGGTCATTTCCGGGCGTGGCACGGTGGATTTGTCAATCGGGCCTCTGATCAGCTTCATCAACGTGACCCTGATTCAGCTTTATGCGATGGGTCTGCTGCAAAATCCGATCTCGGTCTTTCTCTATGCCCTGTTTGTCGGTGCAGCCTATCAGTTTTTGTTTGCGCTGGTGGTGCTCTATGTGCGTGTCCAGCCGATCATTGTATCGCTCTCCGGCTATCTGGCCTTGTCGGGGATCAATCTGGTCATCCTGCCACGCCCGGGGGGCATGGCGCCTGAATTCATGGCTGAATGGGGTCTTGGCACATCCATATTTTCGCCGGTTTTCGTGATCCTGATCGTGGCAACATTGGCCTGGCTATTGTTCACCCGCACCGCCTTTTACACCCACTTGCGGCTGATGGGGTCTGATGAGCGGGCGGCCTACACGGCCGGTGTGCCGATCTATATTGTCCGCATTGGAGCGCACCTCATTTCCGGCTGCTTTGCGGGCCTGACCGCGATCGCCTTTACCGGTCTGATCTCATCCGGCGATCCGTCGCAGGGCACCACCTACACGCTGATTTCGGTCACCGCTTTGGTGCTGGGCGGGGCGTCTCTGGCCGGTGGTCGTGCCGGTGTCTTCGGGTCATTCCTTGGCGCAGTGAACCTCTATCTGATCACCTTTGTGCTGGCGACCTTCAATTTCGGCGCGGTGCAGAGCTTTGTGACCAACCTTGCCTATGGCTCCATTCTGGTCATTTCTCTTCTGCTGACGCTGATCATCCCGTTCATCACCCGTCACATCCGCAATTTCTCGCCGCTTCTGTATTTTGTGGCCCTTGGTGTGGTGGCGATGGGCATAATTTTGCATTCCACCAACGATATCGATCCAAGAGCGCGCAACAGGACACCAGCACCGACCCAGAGTGCTGAAACCACCATTGCGCCATTGGCTCCGATTGAAGCTGAGGCTTTGTATGTGGCGCCGCTGGAAGTCGCTACGCCAACCGCCAGCGACGAAGCCTTGCGCACCATGGCAATGCCGCTGGTGCTGTCCGTGCTGCTGCTCGTCTTCATTGCGGTTTTCGTAAGGATCGCCGTCACACAGTCCGACCGGCGGACGGTTGCCCCGGTTGTTGCAACGGTTGTCGCTGCGCTGGTGCTCTATATCGCGTTTGTCATGCAGGACACAGCCAAGATGCCCGCCACGAAACTTCCCAACTCTGAGTCTCCTGACACTCAGACGCCTGGTTCTCAGGCACCCAGCTTGCAAGGGGAGGATAGCCAATGACATCCATGTCAACCCAGCCGCGTCTGAGCTTGCCGGTGACCATCGTAGGGCTGGCCATCGCCATCATTCTCACCGCCATCGGTGTGGTATTCGGCTTCATACAGGACCTGTCCGTGCAATTGATCATCCTGTCGGCCATCTCCACTATGGTGGCCTTCATGTGGGGCTGGCGCTTTGTCCTTGGCCAATTTGCCAACCACTCTGCCAAGGATGAACAGCAGGACGAAGAAGGCTCTATCAGTGAAGGCCGCAAGGTCTGGCTGCAATTCAGGGCTCCGCTCTATGGATTGCTGTTCCTGCTGGCGCTGTTTCTAATCTTGTCACTGACGGTCGAGAGCTTCTTTAACATCTGGAACATCGTTTCCTTTCTGATCATCCTGACCATCATCGTGCTGACCCGCACGCTTGGCCGCCATTTCGAGCAGAACAGGTCCGCCTTCATTGGTATCATGGTCCTGTGCGGTCTGTTTTCCATCGGCTCGATGAATATCGAGGGCTTCGCCTCGGGTGCCAACATCAAGGCGATGTTGCTCTTTGCCGCCTTCCTTGGCATCGCGTCGGTCGGACAGACTTTGGTGGCGTTGCTCGGTGGGCTTGATCTGTCGATCCCCTTCATCATTGGCGCGGCCAATGTGGGCCTGCTGTATTTGATCAGCCTCGGGGTGCCGTCATGGCTGGCCGTGATCATTGTTTTGCTGACCGGTGCGATCCTTGGGGTCATCAACGGGCTGTTGAGCTTTCGTTTGCAGGGACAGGCACTGATCGTCACTTTGGGGACCGGCTTTGCCATCTCGGGCGGCATTCAGATCATCACCTCGATCGGTTCGGCCTATTCAGGCAATGTGTTTGGCCAAGTGCCGGCCTGGCTGTCCAATCTGGCCGCGATGAATGGCTCCACCTTCGGTCTGCCATTCCCGCCTGTGATTGCCATCTGGGGGCTGGTGCTGATCCTGCTGACCGTCGGCATGAAATACACCGTGTATGGGCGATACCTGTATGCGCTGGGCGTCAATCGCACGTCCGCCAGCCGCGTCATGGTTTCAGAGCTTGGCTATTGGGTCACCATGTATGCCATTTCCGGTTTCTTTGCCGCGATGGCCGGGGCCTTGCTGTTGGGCTGGTCCGGTGGCGGCTTCATCGGCGTGGGCGATCAATATCTGTTCCTCACACTGGCGGCGGTCGTCGTTGGGGGAACGTCCCTTCTCGGCGGTCAGGGCAGCTATGGCTTCACCGTCATCGGGGTGCTTGTCTTGCAAGTTCTTTCATCCTTCCTGATTGGCATCGGTCTCGACTTCGAATGGCAGCAATTCATTTTCGGTCTGCTCATTCTGCCGATGGTCGCGCTCTATGCTCGCTCGCCGCATATCAGAACGCAAATCTAGGAAGATGGTTATGAGATATCTGTTTAATCGTCCAGGGAGGACATAACATGGCGGTTTTCGAAACGGCTGATATCACAGCGGTCAGTTATTCGACGGCGCTCTTGGGTCTAGTCGCAACAAGTGTTCTGCTTTTCATTGGGTCTGGTTGGGCGGATCGCAGCTGGAAATTGCCGGTCACCCTTTGCGGTATCGCAGCACTCGTCGGCGTTGGGGCCGTCTATGAGGCGCGGGAAGCCTGGATGGCGGCGCAAAAAGTACCCGTCGGCTATCATTATGTCGGCTGGGCGGTGTCCATGCCGCTGCAAATTCTGGCGCTCTATTTCTTTGCAGCGCGATCTGGGGAGCTCGGAGCAGGTCTGTTCTGGCGTCTGGCCATCGTGTCCAATCTCATGGTGTTTGTTCGCTATCTTGGCGAGGCAACATTGATGAATGCGACGCTGGCCTTTCTGATCGGACTAGTCCTCTGGCTCTACATTCTCGGAGAGCTGTTCTTTGGCCGCATGGATGAGACGGTCCGTGGTTCATTGAGTGAGCCGGTCCAGCGGGGATATTTCTGGCTGCGACTGATCGTGACCGTCGGTTGGGCAGTTTATCCCCTTGGCAACTTCCTGACCTCTTTCAGCGGCTACGTCGATACCGGGGCGCTTTCTGTCACCTACAATATTGCCGATTTCTTGAACCGTATGGCTTTTGGCGCAGCCGTTCTTGCGACTGCTTTGCTTGAGAGCAAGGAGACCGAAAATGCGTAAGCCGTCACTGCCACAATCCATCCATACCTCACTTTTTCAACATGAAGGGGAAGCCAAATGAAGGGTGCAGACTTCATCGCAATTATCATTTTGGCGGCGATCGTTATCGCGGTCTGCGCCTATCTCTTGCATTGGCTTTATCGCCGATCAACCAAGGACATTTCCTTTGTTCGCACGGGCTTTGGTGGTGAAAAGGTCGTAATGGGCGGGGGCGCCTTCGTCCTCCCGATCTTGCATGACATCACCGATGTCAACATGAACATGTTGCGGCTCGAAATCATCCGGGCGAGAGAGAAATCTCTCATCACCAAGGACCGGATGCGGGTCGAGTTGACGGTCGAATTCTATGTGCGTGTGGCACCCAATGAAGAGGCGGTTGCAACGGCCGCCCGCTCTTTGGGCAATCGCACCATGCATGCCGAGCAGCTCAAGGATCTTGTTCAGGGCCGCTTCATCGATGCCATGGGGGGCGCTGCTGCGACCATGAGCCTTGAGGAAATTCATGAAAACCGTCAGGCCTTCGTCAAGGAAGTGCGCAGGGAAGTGGCTGAGAGTCTGGCCGTGGATGGGCTGGAACTGGAATCGGTTTCCCTCACATCCCTCGATCAGGCTGATATCTCTTTGTTCGATCCGTCCAACACCTTTGACGCGCAAGGTCTGACCATCCTGACCGAACAGATCGAAAGCCGGAAGAAAAAGCGCAACGACATCGAGAAAGACTCGATGATTGCCATTCACTCCAAGAATCTGGAAGCGGAAAAACAGTCGCTGGAAATTCAACGCGATACCGAATATGCCCGGCTCGCCCACGAGGCAGAAGTGTCTGTTCAGCGCGCCCAGCGCAAGGCGGAAATTTCCAGTGAAAATGCGGCACGTCAGCGGGAAATCGAGGAAGTGCAGCTGCGCGAACGCGAAGCGGTCGAGCGTGCCCGGATCGCGATGGAACAACAGATCGAGATGGTCGAAATCAAACGCCAGGAGGCTCTTGCACTGGAAGAGCAGGCACGCGAAATCGCCGTTTCGACCAAGTCCAAGGAACGGTCCATGGCTCAGGCCGAGGCCGAAGAGGCAAGGGCAAAAATGGTCGAGGCTGCCGAACGCGTTCAAACCCTGCGCGATACCGAAATTGCCACCCGACAAAAGGCCATTGCCTTGCTGGAATCACAGAAACTTGCCGAAGCCGAGGCAGCCCGTATCAAGGTGCTGGCAGAGGCCGAGAAGGCTGCTGCTGAAGATCGCGCCAAGGCCGATGGCATTGCCGTGGCTGCAATGGCCGAGCGTTACAGAGTGGAAGCGGAAGGCAAGCGCGCCCTCAATGAAGCGGAAAATATGCGGTCCGATGCATCGCGCCGCAGTGGTCTGCACAAGTCTCTGGTCGAAAAACTGCCGGACATCATCCGCGAAAGTGTCAAGCCGATGGAGAAGATCGAAGGCATCAAGATCCTGCATGTCGATGGCCTGCCGGGCTTCTCCAGCACAGGTGGTGCTGGGACAGGCGGCGCAGGGGCACCCGATGGTGAAGGCGCGTCCCCACGGGAGGGCAATCTCGCCGATCAGGTGGTCTCATCCGCTCTGCGCTATCGATCACAAGCGCCCTTTGTCGACCAGCTTCTGGGAGAAATCGGCTTGAATGCGGACAATGTGCATCGCACGCACACGCTGCAGGACCTCTCAAAGATTGTCTACACGGAGCCAAATGGTCCGTCGGATGCGCAAGACAAGGCCGCCCAAAGCCCCAAAGGGCCCAAGGACAAGCCGACGAGTGATCCCAAGCAGGTGAACTAGAGCAGCTTGAGCCGCGTGCGTCATCACGCCTTGAAGCAATGGGCATCCAATGCCTCTCCGGGTGTCAATCAAACCCGGAGAGGGGAGGGAGTGAACGGAATGTTGAAGCTATCCATTACGGAACGCGATTTGTTGGTCCATGCCAACTGGGCCGTGCTCGGCCTTTGTGGGACTGCCTTTCTGCTGGAAGGCTTCGCGACCGACAGTTTCCTGCTTTCTCTGGTGGGGATCTGCGTGATTGTGGCCGGATTTATCGCACATATGGTGATCAATGCCATCGCCGGGACCGCCTTCTCATCGGGCGAGACTGCGCTGGGAATGGGATTGTTCGGCATCGCGATCCTGGTATTCATTGCAGCCTGGCTTCAAGGGGCTTTGTCGATGTCCGACTATTGGTCCGGACTGGCTCTATTTGCCGTCCTCACTGTTGGTCTGCCGGTCTACATGGCCACCCGCTACGGTTTGAGAGGCGCGTTTTCCCATTTTCATAAAACACATGATCCGATGGGAAAGGCCGGGAAATGAGTGTTGCAACCCACATGATCTGGCTGCCTCTGCTGGTTCTGGCCTATGGCCTTATGATTCTGTATTGGGCGCGGATTGCGGTCAATGAGGGCGGCACACAAGATGGCTTCTTCTCTGCCGGGCATGCGTTGCCTGCATGGGTGGGTGCCTTGATGCTGGCAGGTGCAAGCCTGTTCATCTGGTTGCTGTTCGTGGGGACCGAGCAGATCGCCCAAAGCGGCTTCTCCTTGCCGGTCTTGTTGCTGGCAGGGGTCATTGTGCCGTTGCCCGGTGTCATCTTCTTCAAGCGCAGCTGGTTCATTGCCGAGCGCATGCGCATCTCCTCACAGGCCGACATCTTCCGGCTTTATTATCAAAGTCCACTCTTGGTCTGTTTCTCTGTTGTTGTGGCGTTGCTTTTCGCTCTGGGATTCTGCGGATTGCAAGTGCGGTTTCTGGCCCATCTTGCAGAGGCTCTGACCGATGGTACGGTTTCGCAACTGGGCGCTTCGGTGTTCTTTTCTGCCATTCTGGTTGCCGGCGTCGGCATTGGTGGCATGCGGTCGATTGGCTATCTGGGCGTGCTCCAAACGGTACTGGCATCGTTGGCAGTCATTTTGCTGGCAGGCTTTTCTCTCGTCTATGTTGGCGGCTTTGAGGCCCTGAATGCCAAGCTCCTTGCCTATTCGCTGATTGAAGGCAATGGCCACTTTTTCGAAGTCGGCAAGGTCATTGACTTCACCGCCGGGCTGGGGCGAGGCGGGTCTGTCGCCGGGTCGCAAACCAGCCTTGCCAACCTGTCGCTGGCCTTCGCCTTGATGGGGTTTCAGGCGAGCCCTCTGGCCTTCAAACTGATCCTGTCCACGCGCAGCGCCAATGGCCTTGCAACGGGGCAGACATGGGTGACTGCTGGCTTTATTGGCCTGCTTGTGGTCTTTGCAATCGGTCTGATCGGCGCTTCGGGACTGGTCGAGACGGATCTGCAGCTTCTGCCTATGTCGCGCGACATCATGGCTCAGTCACCATGGTTCGCAGCGGTGATCTTTCTGGGTCTGCTTGCCGGTGTTCAGTTGATTGCAGGCCTGTCGTTGTTCGTGGCCGCGGAAGGTCTGATCCGGCATGTCTACAAGCCTTATTTCCATTCAAGACTGACCAAGCGCGAAACCGTGATGCTGACGCGGGTCGCGATCGCCATTCTGGCGGTTTTGGCAATGATTTTGCAGAATATCGCACCCGTGACCCTGTCGGCGCTGGCCGCTTTGGCCCTGCCACTGTCCTTCCAGCTCTTCACACCGCTTCTGGGCGTGGTCTGGTTTGGCTGGATCACCCGACAGGCAGCGGTCGTCGGTGCGGCTTTCGGGGCCTTTGGCGTCATTCTGACGGAACCATTCGGCTATCAGATTTTGTCTTTCTTTGGACTGGAACTGCCGTGGGGGCGTTGGCCCTGGACCATCCATTCAGCCCTGTGGGGCATGGTGCTCAACGTGACTGCCGTCCTGATTATTTCCGCAATTACCAATCGCGATACGCTGGGGCGGGAAGCACGGGATGTACGGGCCATGTTGGCCGGGTTGGCTGGAAATGGGAGAAGCAATCGCGCGCTCAAGTCAGCGGCATGGTCCCTGACGCTGATCTGGTTTTTCCTCAGTGTCGGTCCAGGGCTGATTTTTGGCAACAAAGCCTTTGTTGCGGGAGCGCCAGACCAACCCGTCTGGCTGCTCGGCATGCCATCCCTGTGGGCTTGGACGCTGGGCAGCTGGATCTGTGGCGTCGGTCTGGTCTGGTTTCTTGCCTACAAATTGGAGATGGCGAGCCCGCTGAAGGTGACCATTGCCGCTTATGAGCCGGTTGAACGTCTCAGACAGGATCAATCTGACAGGGAAGCAGAAAGGCTGCGTGCCTTGATCATCGCCGGGGCCATCGCCTTTGGTCTGGCGGTGTTGACCGCCTTCAGTTTCGGGTCTTGAGCGTGAGAAATTTCTGGGAGGAGAAGAGTATGGATCCATTTATTTTCAATACGTCGCGATCAATTCGGTTCGGCGTTGGGCTGGTCGCCCAACTCGGAGAGATTGTAAAGGCGGAGGTGGGGGACCGGATCATGGTCGTGACCGATCCGGGCATGATCGCCACCGGTCTGGTGGACCAGGCCCTCAAAGCGCTCGAGGCAGCAGGGGTCGCGGTTGAACTCTTCTCGGACGTGGAAGCCGATCCGCCTGAGTCAATCGTTCTCGCAGCCGCCGATCAGGCGAGAGAAAGCAAAGTGGATGGCATCCTTGGTTTTGGCGGTGGATCATCTCTTGATGTGGCCAAACTGGTTGCCTTGTTGGCCAGAAGCGGCGAAAGCCTCAAGGATGTCTATGGCGTTGGCAATGCCAAGGGACCGCGGTTGCCGCTCATTCTTGTGCCGACAACGGCTGGCACAGGCTCCGAAGTGACTCCCATTTCTATTGTCACCACCGGCACCAACGAGAAAATGGGGGTCGTCTCACCGGTCATTTTGCCCGATATCGCTCTGCTCGACCCCGCGCTAACCTATGGACTGCCGCCTCATATCACGGCGGCGACGGGCATTGACGCTATGGTCCATGCGATCGAAGCTTATGCTTCGGCCAGTGCCAACAACAATCCGGTCTCGCGGATGTTGGCGACACAGGCTCTTGCCCTGATGGGACCGTCCGTGTTGCAGGCCGTGCAGAATGGAAGCGACAAGGAAGCGCGCGGCAACATGTTGCTCGGGTCCATGCTGGCGGGACAGGCCTTTGCCAATTCACCGGTGGCCGCGGTCCATGCGTTGGCCTATCCACTCGGTGGCCATTTCCATATTCCGCACGGATTGTCCAATGCGCTCGTGCTGCCGCATGTGCTCCGCTTCAATATTGTCACATCCCACGAACCCTATGCAGAGCTGGCACCTTTCGCCTTTCCTGAACTCGCCCGTCTGGAAGGGCAGGAACGCGCCGCCGCCTTCTGTGATCGCTTGGCCGAGCTGGCGGTCGAATGCGGACTGCAACCCAATCTGAGGGCCATGAATGTACCAGAGGACATGCTGCCAAAGCTCGCCTCGGACGCAATGAACCAGACACGCCTTCTCGTCAACAATCCTCGCCCGGTGGAAGAAGCGGACGCACTCGCCATCTATCAGGCTGCATTTTAAATGACATCAGAAAGGATGGGATGCCATGTTGGAGCTTTCCGATCAGAGCCTGTTGGAACACCGCGCCTTTCTTGGGGGGGAGTGGGTCTCAACCGGCAAAACCTTTTGCGTAACGAACCCTGCGACCGGAGAAACCATCGCCGAAGTGGCGGATCTATCTGCGCAAGATGTGAAAAAAGCCATCGATGCGGCCTATGAGGCGCAAAAGGCTTGGCGATCAAAAACCGCCAAGGAACGCTGTGCAATCCTGTTGCGCTGGAACGATTTGCTGCTGGAGCATCAGGATGATCTCGCCAAAATCTTGACCGCCGAAATGGGCAAACCTCTCGCTGAAGCCAAGGGCGAAATTGCTTACGGGGCATCCTTCATTCAGTGGTTCGCAGAGGAGGGGCGCCGGGTCTATGGCGATGTCATTCCGGGTCATCAGGAAGACAAGCGTATCGTCGTGATCAAACAGCCGATTGGCGTTGTCGGATCCATCACCCCTTGGAATTTCCCAAATGCAATGATCTCCCGCAAGGTGGCACCTGCCTTGGCGTCGGGTTGCTCCTTTGTGGGCCGGCCGGCGGAAAAGACCCCCTTGTCTGCCCTTGCCATGGCGGTACTGGCCGAACGGGCAGGGGTCCCCAAGGGGGTGCTGTCGATTGTCACCAGCTCGGATTCCAAGGGCGTTGGGCTTGAACTCTGCACCAATCCCAAGGTGCGCAAACTCACCTTCACCGGCTCGACCCAGGTTGGGCGCATACTCATGCAACAATGCGCCCATGACATCAAGAAACTGTCTCTGGAACTGGGCGGCAATGCGCCATTTCTGGTCTTTGATGATGCCGATCTCGACAGCGCGGTCGAGGGGGCAATGATCGCCAAATATCGCAATTCCGGTCAGACATGCGTGTGCGCCAACCGCATCTATGTCCAAAGCGGCGTGGCCGAGGCCTTTACACAGAAGCTGGCCACCGCCATCAGCAAGCTCAAGGTCGGCAACGGCATGCAGGAGGGCGTCACCATCGGTCCGCTGATCGATGAGGCCGGGCTTGGGAAGGTTGAAGACCATATTGCCGACGCGGTGTCGAAAGGGGCCAAGGTCAAGATCGGTGGCAAGCGATCCACGCTTGGCGGCACCTTTTTCGAGCCGACCCTGTTGTCCGGGGTCAGTGCGGGCATGAAAGTGCTGTCCGAAGAGACATTCGGACCCGTCGCACCGGTGATCAAGTTCGAGACCGTGGACGAAGCAATAGAGCTTGCCAACGACACTGAATTCGGATTGGCCGCTTATTTTTATGCGCGGGACATTTCCACCGTCTGGCGGGTCGCAGAAGAGTTGGAAAGTGGCATGGTGGGCATCAATACCGGCCTCGTTTCCACCGCAGAGGCGCCCTTTGGTGGTGTCAAGTCTTCCGGTCTTGGTCGCGAGGGTTCCAAATATGGCATAGAGGACTTTCTGGAACAAAAATATCTCTGTTACAGCGTCTAAAAACAGCAGGGACAGATCGGCCACTCGGCTGATCTGTCACGCTTTTCCTTGAGGTATTTGTCAGTTGACGAAGGGCCGCTTACAACAGGGTCAAAACGAGCTTTGATGAAACAATATTGCAGCGCATTAGGCCGCTTGGAGCCCTGAGTGACGGATTTCGCAAGATGAGCGAATGACCGCTTCGCACGAGCGCTCAGCTGTCGAACTTTGATGTCACCCAACAATGCTGGGTTCTACCCACCCAAGCCAGAGCGCCACATGCTCGATGATTGCCAAAACCATCGAACCCACTGGCTCAATATAGGCGGTCATAAATATCCAGATTCCCCATAGCCCAAAGGTTACCAATGCTGCCCAGAGCGCACCTAGCGTGGCCGCAGCGAGACTACCGAACAAAACTGAATATTGGCCCTTCTTTTTGCCCGCCTTGTCAGAAACGATTGCTCGCGCGATCCAGAGCTTGAGTTTATACGGCACCCACGTAAAGGCCGACAGAAAGACCAGAACCAAGTGTACCAGCGTCGGCACAAGTGTGGAAAGCAGGGTCAGCATGAGCCATGTATAGCCTGCACGCGCGTCCGGTTCATTAAGGTCATCAAAGATCGGGCCTAGGGCGATGAACTCTTGCCCCGTTAGCATGTTAATCAACGCGATGGTTCCGCTCAGGCCAAGGCCCAGCCCGATCAACAACGCCAAAGCGACCACCCCGTCGACGATCCAGACCAGCCCGGTCACCAAGTTGCGTTGATTGCGCCCATAACGAATGAGCCCCAGCGTAATGCCATAGGAGAGATAGTCAAACACCGCGTTGATCAGCGGAAGCATCCCGAAAGCAAAGACCAAGAGGCGTCTTTCAGCCGTCATGCTTCCGGCAGAAAAAGCAAAGGCCAGAACAAGACAGGCCCAAAGCCCGATGACAAACAGGGCATAGGACAGGCCACCTTTACCTTTGGTGCAACCATACCCAACTGCGCCTGCGCCTGCGAGTGCGAGTGCGAATGCGCCTGCGCCTGCGAGTGCGACTGCGAGTGCGACTGCGCCTGCGACTGCGACTGCGCTTGCGAATGCGCCTGCGAATGCGAATGCGACTGCGACTGCGCCTGCGAATGCGAATGCGCCTGCGAATGCGCCTGCGAATGCGCCTGCGAATGCGAATGCGACTGCTGACCAATACAGCCACTCAGATGCTTTATGCAAAACTGGCATCTGAGTGGCTGATGCCAGTATACGCATGATCACGAGCGCCACAAGAGGGCATACCAGCGCAGTACGCAGCCAGGTGCGTTCTTCCGCCTCAAGGATTGTGACCGCGGCAATGCCCGTGTCTTGCCCGGTACAGCCCCATTGAATGAGGAGCAGCAAAAGCGGATAGATTACCGCGATCTTCAAAGCCGCATCCATCACCGGCCAGGACAAAGTGTTGGCTTGCAGGCGCTTCAGATCTTCCGGATCGCGCGCGCGGGGGTCCAAAAACCACGTAAATTTTGAGACCAGACCCTTTGAAGGCATCCTGTCAGTCATCGCATCAGTGGGCGACAGCATCCGCCTCAGCCCGTGCATCATGGCATCAACAAGCTTGGTATAGACCAAAAAGTTGTCTTTACGCTGCAAAACACTATTGATGGCGGCCTTGTCGCGGGGGTGGTCGTAGTTCAACAAGCCAAACAGCAATACCCACAGCAGGCCCAACGCCCACACCCATATAGCGGGCTTAAATGTTATAAGGCCTGTAAAAACCGCCCCGATAATCCCGAGGACAAACCCTGTATGCATCGCAACGCCTCTTTATCAACTCGACGCAAGATGGACGGGGCGCAGTGAGCGATCAAGCCAAATCTAGCAATGATCCACCATTACAACTTTTGATTGGGGCGGAGGTGCCACCCAGAACTAGGAGCGGTCATTGGCACGAGCAAGTTGAACGACAAAAATGTCCGCACAGTGTGATTTCACTGCCTGGTTATGCTGCGTTGTGCGTTAATGTCCGCAGTCGAGCAACGCACTGCAAGATCAGATCCTGACTCGCATGGAAGCTTGGGGCCGAGTTTGCAAATCGCAACCACGATAAACCGTTTTCAATTTGTGACGAGATGTTGCAGATCACGAATTGCCTTTCCTGTCCATCAAGATCCATAAGGCATCCTTATTCTTGAGAAAGTGGATAGGTGTGGGTGCGCTATCTTGATATCAAGAAAAGATATGAGCATTCGGTGGAGTGACGCACCTGCACACGATCGAACTGCAAGTGAAAAGACTCTGCCAATACTCTGCCGTAAATTTTGACAACCGGCTGTTTGGTCTCGCATCGTTCTGCAATCGTCTGCAAGAACTTACATATGAAAAGAGTAGCCAAACAGTTTGAAACAGGCTGGTTTCTGCTAATTTTTGTGGGAAGAGAATGGTGCTGCAAGAGAGAATTGAACTCTCGACCTCTCCCTTACCAAGGGAGTGCTCTACCACTGAGCTACTGCAGCATTCTTTGGTGTTTTGGGCATCGGAAAGTGTCTCCCGATGCGGGCGGTTTTTTGCATACCGAATTTGATTATGCAAGCACCATTTTGAAAAAAGCGGTGAATTTCGTCTGAACTGTGAAAATCCTGCCATGAAAGGGGGATGCCTGTTGATGAAGCGTCTCAGAATGCACAGCACCAAATGAAAGCTGCGATCAAGCTTCACCGTGGATGCAATTCTGGCAGCACTAACCAATTTCCCTAAAAATGCCACAGATAGCCCAGAAATCTCCATATTCTGGTCTTTCTTGTCGGTTGCATTTGGTATAGAGCAAGGTCCAAGAGATTGACTCGTCGGTTCCGCCACCAAACGGAACAAGGCGAAAAAGATAATCGAAATTGATTTGAAGACGATGTCCAACGCTGATCACACCAAAGACGAAACCGAATCCTCTGACGCGGCCGACCGCAGTGGCAAGGCGTCCGATGATCGGCAGGCTCGTCTGTCGAAGGCGCTGCGGGACAATCTGCGCCGCCGCAAGGCACAGGTCAGGGCACGCAAGGCACAAGATAATGCGGGCGACACCTCGTTGGGGCAAAATGCCCCATCCGGCGACGATCCATCCCGTCAGGATTCTTGAGCCGAGTGGATTGCCTAGCGGACGGAACCAGAATCAATAAAAGCGGGAACCCGCAACAGGACTCCGGACATAAAGCCGGACACAGAACAATGTCAGCCGAGGCTGGCTGACAAGGGAAAAAGAGAGACATGGACGCAATTCGTATTGTAGGTGGTGCCCAGCTGAATGGTGTGATCCCGATCTCTGGAGCAAAGAATGCAGCTCTGCCATTGATGATCGCATCCTTGCTGACGGATGAGGAACTGATTCTGGAAAATCTGCCGCGCTTGCGCGATGTGCAACAGCTTCAGCAGATCCTCTCCAACCATGGCGTCAGCTACATGATTGAAGGCAAGCGTCCGGGACAGGATTCCATGGCCGGTCAGGTGGTCCACCTGCAAGCCAAGGAAATTATCGACACCCGTGCCCCCTATGATCTGGTGTCAAAAATGCGTGCCAGCTTCTGGGTGATCGGACCGTTGCTTGCCCGCATGGGCCAGTGCGAGGTTTCGCTGCCCGGTGGCTGTGCCATCGGGACCCGGCCTGTTGATTTCTTCATTGACGGCCTCAGAGCCATGGGTGCCGAGATCGATATCGACAAGGGGTATGTGGTTGCCAATGCACCGGATGGCCTGAAGGGTGGTGAATACACCTTCCCGCGCATTTCCGTTGGTGCAACCCATGTGCTGATCATGGCGGCCAGCCTTGCCAAAGGCACGATGGTGCTGAAAAACGCTGCCCGTGAGCCCGAAGTGGTGGATCTGGCCAACTGCCTCATCGCCATGGGGGCCAAGATCTCTGGCGCCGGCACCGACACCATCACAATTGAAGGGGTCGAGAAACTGCATGGCGCGCGCCATTCGGTTCTGCCGGACCGCATCGAGACCGGCACCTATGCGATGGCCGTTGCCATGACCGGCGGCGATGTGATGCTTCAAGGCGCGCGTGCCGATCTGCTGCAGGCTGCTCTCGACATTCTGGCCGAGACCGGCACCAAGATCGAACCATCCAGCGAAGGCATTCGCGTCTCCCGCAACGGCACCGCCTTGAAAGCCGTGAATGCAACGACGGATCCGTTTCCCGGCTTCCCGACCGATCTACAGGCCCAGTTCATGGCGCTGATGACCATGGCCGAAGGCACCTCGACCATCACCGAGACCATCTTCGAGAACCGCTTCATGCATGTGCAGGAACTGGCCCGTCTGGGCGCGAAAATCTCTCTCGATGGCCAGAAGGCGCATGTCACGGGCGTTGACAAGTTGACCGGGGCGCAGGTGATGGCAACTGACCTTCGCGCGTCTGTTTCGTTGGTGATTGCCGGTCTGGTGGCCGATGGGGAAACCAAGGTCAACCGGGTCTATCACCTTGATCGTGGATTCGAGCGCCTCGAAGACAAGCTGGCTGCCTGTGGCGCAACAGTGGAGCGTATTTCCGCCTGATCGGTCCATAAGGGATCGCCTTCACGGGCAAACTCTTGTTTTCCCGGCGTGATCTTCCTATTTGTGGGAAGTGATCCATAAGCCCACGCCCACCATGTGCGCCTTCAAGGAGTGAATGATGTCGATGCTCAAACTTGCCGCTCTTGATGCAGAAGACCTTCAGGTCGTCTCAAGTCAAATTCAGGATGCTGTTGTGCGCGTCGGTGATATTCACTGGTTGCGATCAGAAAACCGTCTTGTGGTCCGCATGAACCGCTTTGCCTGGGAAGAGGCCGTCACCCAAAAACGTCGGATCTTCGGTCCCAAGCCGACCTACGAACGCCATGAGGCCGTGCTGCACTTCGACCGGGTCTCTTCCGTTCAAGGCCGCAACATTCGCACAGGTGCGCAAGATGCTGTGCTCAACCTGCTCTCCGCCAACTTCGAGCAGCAAGGGGAGGGGCCGGACGGCATCATCTCCCTGATCTTTGCTGGCGATGCCGAATTGCGGCTCAGCGTTGAATGTATCGAAGCCCAGTTGGCCGATACCGGAGCCGCTTGGGAAACAGAGAATCTCCCAGAGCACGAAGCCGCCGAAAGTTTCGAGAAACAGATGGCCAGCAAGGGCTGATCAAGCGCGAATGATCGGACCCATCAGCGGCCTCGTTGAGCCGCTCAAACAAAAAAGCGGGGCATGTATCGCGCCCCGCTGATCAACAATTCCCTGCCTAAAGACATCTTTGCATCAATAGACTTTGGCTTTCTCGCGGATGCTTTGCTCCAGCGCCGCATAGGCCCAGCTGTCGCGTCCGCCACGTTGTTCAATTTCGAACAATTGTTGTCGCGCAGCGCTCATTTTTCCTTCGGAAGCCAGCCCCTGTCCCATATAGGAACGAGCGAGGGTGTAGTCAGGATCAAGCTTGATTGCGGCTTTGTAATAATCCATGGCGCGATCAAAATGGCCAAGTTTGCGGTGAATGAAGCCTTTATAGTTGAGCATCCGTGGATCATTCGGATTGGCCGCTGCCGCGATCACCTCCAATGCCCAGTCATAATGACCGGCATAGGCAATCTCGCGCACCGCATCATACAATTGATCATCGCTGAAAATCTTCGAGCTTGGTTTGCTGCATTTGCCTGTGTCGGGGTTGAACACTTCCCCCTTCTCGCAGTCTTTGGTCGTCGGGGTCGGCTTCGGCGGGGCACTGGTGTCAGACCCGACCGCCAATGCGGCGCTGCCTGACGCAAGAGCGAACCCGGCGGCAAGGGCTGTTGCAAGAATGGTTTGTTTCATCATCGTTCCTCATTATGGGTGAAGGCAATATTCTTGTTTGGTTATGGGCTTTATACGCAAGCCAACCCGATCAGGGTCAGTATGAAAACACTATCTTCTGATTTTGGCCGCTCTGAGGCCGACACTTGCTTAATAGTTCCGACCATCAGGGCAGGCAGACAGCATGGCATCGATGGCGTTGGAAGAGCCCCTGAGATGCAGATCGAGCTTTGAGACCGAAGCGTTGAGCATCGCCCGGTTGCCCTGTCGCAAGGCATCCAGCAACCCGTCATAGCGATCAAACAGCACCGACAGCATCGGGCCTTCCATTTCCCCGGTGGAAAGGGTGCCTGGATTGGGAAAGAAAGAAGTCTGCTGCTTTCGGATGACTGAGAAAAGGGCCGGGACCTTATCACTTTCCTTGAAGCCTCCCGGATCGATGGCAAATCGTGCCTCGACTGCCCCGACATCGCTCTGGCATTCCAGCATCAACAGGGCTTCGTCCCGGGTGCAGGTTTCATAGCGCGCCACGCCACCTTGCCCGGCGGCCCCCCCAGACCAAAGATACCCACCCTTGCATGGGCCGACCACGTGTTTGGTGGATCGATAGGGTCCTGTCCGCTCGCGTGCCCTTTGTACTTGACTGGATGTTTTGCCGGCAATGTCCATCGGCTTGTCGCCATGGCGCGTCGCTGCGATTGGTTGCCTGAGGCCTGAAACGGGGTCATCTTTCAGGGTCACATCGCCTGCCAGAATAGTGGCAATGGTCTTCAGATCGCCTGCTGGCTCGCGCCGCAAGATACTCCATTCACAGCCACCAGACCCACAATAATCAATATCCTCAATATGCAGGATAATCTCATCCACCTTGTCGTTGGGCAGATCGAGATCCATTTGCCAGATATGGACCGTTGGATCTCCCATATAGCTTTCCTGCAAAAAGGCCTTGAGGCCAGGCACAGCATCCACCGCCACTTTGTCTGCCTCCGGCGGGGTGGTCATCCCAACGGAAGGCGTCAGAAATGCAAGGCAAAAGAGACTGGCAATCTGGCACAAACTGGGACGGGGAAACGGCATTTTGGCATTCTCCAAACAAAATTAGCTTGTATGTTCAAGGCGCTAACTGTGACAGAAATATCGACTGGATGCCAGCCTTGCAACAGGAACCTCTGCATGTCCCACGTGAACAGCCATGGAAAAGTCGTGGTCGCTCCTGAATTACGGGCTACCCCTCTTGCGTGCTTGGCCGGAAACTCCCATAAAGACTGCCGAAAAACACCAAAGATGCGAACAGTGTAAGGACACCCCGAAATGGCCATTCGCCTTGATGCTTCCGACGCCGGTTTCGATGCCGCCTTTGCAGATCTTCTGACCATGAAGCGGGAAGTCTCCGAAGATGTCGACGCTATCGTGCGCGACATCATCGAGGATGTGAAGGCCCGCGGTGACGAGGCCTTGTTCGACTATACCGCCAAATTCGATCGCTTTGATGCGCGCCCCGCAGGCTTGCGGATCAGCGAGGCCGAAATCGACGCAGCTGTCGCCAAGGTCGATGCCGACACCATGGCCGCGCTGGAGTTGGCCCGCGATCGGATCCAGTCCCACCATGCCCGTCAAATGCCAAAGGACGACATGTATGAGGATGCCTTGGGCGTCAAGCTCGGCTCCCGCTGGACGGCAATCGAGGCGGTTGGTCTTTACGTGCCCGGCGGTCTGGCGGCCTATCCGTCATCGGTGCTGATGAATGCGGTGCCTGCCAAGGTCGCTGGCGTCAAGCGTCTGGTGATGGTGGTGCCAACCCCGGACGATGTGCTTAACCCACTGGTTCTGGCCGCAGCCCGGCTGGCTGGCGTCGATGAGGTCTATCGCGTCGGTGGCGCCCAAGCCGTTGCCGCTCTGGCCTATGGCACGGAAACAATCGCGCCGGTCTACAAGATTGTCGGCCCCGGCAATGCCTTCGTGGCCGCAGCCAAGCGTCGGGTCTTCGGTCTGGTGGGTATCGACATGATTGCAGGCCCGTCGGAAGTGCTCATTCTGGCTGACAAGAACAATGACCCCGATTGGCTTGCCGTCGATCTGATGGCGCAGGCCGAGCATGACAAAGCGGCGCAAGCGATCCTCATCACCGACGATGCGGCTCTGGCCGACGCAACAGAGAAAGCGGTCGAGCGTCTGCTTGAAACCCTGCCAAAGGCCGAGATTGCCGGTGCCAGCTGGGCCGATTATGGCGCCGTCATCACCGTGTCCGACTGGGAAACCGGTCTTGCTCTGTCCAATCGCATTGCTCCGGAACATCTCGAGCTGGCCTTGGATGACGCAGCTTCTATGGTCGACAAGGTGCACAATGCTGGTGCGATCTTTGTGGGCCACTTCACCCCTGAAGCGGTGGGCGACTATGTCGGTGGCTCCAACCATGTTCTGCCAACGGCCCGTTCGGCGCGCTTCTCCTCCGGCCTGTCGACGCTCGATTTCGTCAAACGCACGTCTGTGCTTGAATGCAACGCGATGAACTTGCGTGAGATTGGCCCCGCCGCCGTGACCCTGGCCCGCCAGGAGGGACTGGAAGCCCATGCCCGCTCGGTTGCCAAGCGATTGAACATGGCCTGAAGATCGGATGCTGTGGTCTGACACGCTCCGGGGGAGGGGATTTGACTTCCCCCCACAAAGCGGGCACAAGGCTGGAATGGGTTGGAAAGAGTCAAAGATGGTGAGGCATGGCTGAAACGAAGGGGACCGATGCGGTCGAGGAGACCGAAAGCGCGATTGCGGCCAACAAGCCCGACAGTGATGCAAGCGATCACAGCGATGGCTGCTTTCGGCTTAGCGCCGTCCAACTTGACCCGCAATCCATCCAGCCAGCCAACGCTGAAACCGAGCATGAGCGCTCCGTTGCGATCTATGATCTGGTAGAGGAAAACAGCTTTCAGCCCGTCGGACACGACGAGGGCGGTCCCTATCGCCTCGATCTGTCGATGATTGAGCGCAAGTTGGTGCTTGACATCAAACGCGAGAACGGAGAGCAGATCGCCACCCACATTCTGTCTCTGACCCCCTTTCGTCGCATCATCAAGGACTATTTCCTGATCTGCGATAGCTATTATGAGGCCATCAAAACCGCCACCCCAAGCCGCATAGAAGCCATCGATATGGGCCGGCGCGGGCTGCATAATGAAGGTTCGCAAATCCTCCAGTCGCGGCTGGAGGGAAAGATCATCACCGATTTCCCAACCGCGCGCCGTCTGTTTACGTTGATTTGCGCACTGCATTGGCGAGGCTGAGGGATGGTCGACTACACTGCGGGTTTTGATGAACGTCCCGCCTCTGTCCTGTTTGCCTGCGGTATGAATGCCATCCGCTCGCCCATTGCGGAAGCACTGGCCAACCACCTTTTTCCCGGTGCCTTCTATGTGCGTTCGGTCGGCGTGCGCTGTGGCAAGCCAGACCCGTTTGCTGCTGCGGTGATGGAGGAAATCGGCCTGGACATTTCCGAACATGAACCCGCCACCTTCGATGACATGGAAGACAGCTATTTCGACCTCATCATTTCGCTGGCACCCGAAGCGCATCACAAGTCGCTTGAATGGAGCCGGGGGCACGCGGTGGAGACGGAATATTGGCCGACGATGGACCCGGCCCTTGCCAACGGCTCACGCGAGCAGATCATGGATGCCTATCGCGCTGTCCGTGACGGTTTGATGGTCAAATTGAAGGACCGATTCGAGTGGATCTCGCCAGCGGGCGGCTAACCTCTGTATTTTTGCTTGCGGGCAGACGCCTTGATTGGCCAATCAGATGCAGTCAAAAGCCTGCAATTCGACTCTATACTGCAAGATTCCGCGTCGGGGATTGAACTTAATCTTGCTTTCGACTAGATTGCCGACAATCTCAAAGACGATACAGGGTTTTTGGATCGACAACCTTTGATCGATCAGCCTGTCGCCGGTTGCCGTTGATGCCTGATTGGAGCCTCTGCGGACGAGGGCGGGGCCGTTGGGTCTTGGAGGGTGCCGGCCGGGTGCATCAAGAGGCTGCTCCCGGTTGACTGGCAACCCGAAGGCGATCTGAAACAACCCTGAAAACCAACCTTAAAGGACATATAGGACGCTTATGGCGAAAGAAGAAG
This sequence comes from Cohaesibacter sp. CAU 1516, assembly GCF_005771485.1. Taxonomy (NCBI): domain Bacteria; kingdom Pseudomonadati; phylum Pseudomonadota; class Alphaproteobacteria; order Hyphomicrobiales; family Cohaesibacteraceae; genus Cohaesibacter; species Cohaesibacter sp. CAU 1516. Next base: position 253,768 of record NZ_VANT01000007.1, read on the forward strand.
TACTGGAATTCCCTGGTGTTGTCACTGAACTGCTGCCAAATGCCACATTCCGTGTAAAGCTTGAAAATGACCACGAAATCGTTGCCCACACGGCTGGCCGTATGCGCAAGAACCGCATCCGCGTGCTTGCTGGTGACAAGGTTCAGGTCGAGATGACCCCATACGATTTGACCAAGGGTCGTATCACCTACCGGTTCAAATAACACCCGTCATGTGTCGGGACCGAGAATAGGGCAGGTGGATACACCTGCTCTCTCATGCTGCCCCAACTTGCCTGCGTGAGGCTGCGCTCCGACTGGACCAGACTATTGCCAGACGTTTGCCAACACCTGATTGCGTGGGCGTGACCGAGTTTCATCAGTAAAGCATAGCGACATGTCCGATTCCTATCGTCTCATCCTGGCGTCTGCGTCACCGCGCCGCTTGCAGCTGCTCCAGCAAATCGGTATCGAACCGGTCGCCCTCAAGCCCGCCGATCTCGATGAAACACCCCTGAAGAATGAACAGCCCCGCGCTCTGGCCCGTCGCCTGAGCGAGGAAAAGGCTGCGGCCATTCATCAGATCTACAAGGATGACGCCCATCTGGGCGGCAGCTTCATTCTCGCCGCTGACACGGTCGTCGCCGTCGGGCGTCGCAGTTTGCCAAAGACCGATCTGGCCGAAGAAGCGATCCAGTGCCTGACGCTTTTGTCTGGTCGCACGCACAAGGTTTTCACCGGGGTCAGTCTAGTCACCCCGAAAGGCAAGACTCGCACCAAGGTGGTCGAAACGCGCATCCGCTTCAAGCGCCTGACCAACGACATCGACCCCTATGTGGCGTCTGGCGAATGGCGCGGTAAGGCCGGGGGCTATGCCATCCAGGGCATTGCCGGAGCCTTTGTGGTCAATCTGGTTGGCTCATACAGCTCTGTTGTCGGGCTGCCCTTGCATGAGACCTCCAACCTGTTGCTCGGTGAGGGCTATCCGCTGCGCCTTAAATGGCTTGGTGGCGTGCGATAAAATGCATCGCTGTGCCAAAATGGACTGAAATCATGACCAACAGCCCCAAGGACGAAGCCAAACCAGCCGTTGCCAAGGTGACCGGTTTGCGACGCGCCCGTCCCTGTCCGATCTGCGACAAACCATCCACCAAGGCGGCCTATCCCTTCTGCTCCCCTCGTTGCAAGGATGTCGACCTCAGTCGCTGGTTTAGCGGCTCCTATGCCATCGCCGCGACAGAAGAAGACGCGCCAGATGACGAAGATTTCAATGTCTGAAATCAGCACGCACGGCCTTGATGCAGAGAGTGCCTGTGCGCCTCTCCGCAGCGAAAGGTCATTTCCTTCAAGCAGATAGAACCCGGTCTCCGGTCCTGTGTCTCTTGTATTAGAAGCTCATATGCATGGATTGAAATCCAGTCGGGGATAAAATCACCTTCCCCCTGTAGAAAAGCGAAAAGCACACTGGACAGGGCAATATGAACCTTCTATAACGCCCAAACAAATTGCACGGGGCACTGCCCCGCTGGCCCCGCCAGAACGCGTCAGACGCCTTTGCATGTGCCCGGATAGCTCAGTTGGTAGAGCAGCGGATTGAAAATCCGCGTGTCGGTGGTTCGAATCCGCCTCCGGGCACCATTTTACTAAACAATCTCAATGCTTTAGAAGAGCCCTTCTTCTCCCTCTCGGTTTGGGTTTTAATCTCGGACTGCTCTCGGACTGCATTTTGTGTCTGCTTCAAGCCTTCCATATTATGAGTTTAGGATTCTCCGGTTGCGATGGGCAATACTTCAGTTAAGAATTAAGCGGAAAAAGCATTTTTTTTATTTTGAAACGACACCACCTCTATGGGTTGCCTTTCTGACCTGCATATTCGAGAGATGATATGTCGAACGCAATAAATGCGCTTTGAACTTTTTATTTTTTTCATCGGAAAACGAAACCATTTGAGACCTCGTTAGAAAAACTGAGAACGAGGTTGAACAATGAACATCTACAATACGGATTGTTTGGTTTCCATCACTGAAGTCTGCCGACTGCTCAACCGGTCAAAAGCAAGTATTTATCGTGATATCAAGCGTGGAGCTTTTCCGCGTCAGATCAAGATCGGTTACTCTGCCAAATGGCGTATGAGCGACATCGAGAGCATTATCAGAAAATCACCGGAAGAGCAGAAGTGATTGGTCCATTGCGATTGTATTGGACCTTATCTGTTTTTCGAAAAAACGTAAGAAGTTTTACGCCTTCTCACGAAAACAGCATATTTTCTCAATTGCAGCGCAAACAGATCATTTAATTTTGTTCTCTTCAGTTTTGGCGAAGTGTCGGCGCCATGTCGGCAGCTGAAAATGAAGATTTTCCATGTTATTACAATTGGTTATATCCAGAATGTCGGCGTTTTTACTGCTATGGGAAGTATGTATAGCCAAAAGTTATAGAAATAAGTCAATTATAAATGTCAAAAAGCAAAGCAGCAACGAAAAGCTTGCTCGATAGAATTCAAAAATCATCGCCGAAGGGCAAAAAACCGCTCTCTGAAGCGGATATGAAAGCTCTTGTTCAAATGCTTGCGTTCAAAGCGGAGCCTGAGCAGTATGAAATGTATCAACTGTTGCCGGAAGGATCATTCCTAAAACGCCTATGTCGTCATTTCGACGAAACTGACATCAGTTATGAACTTCCAATTTTCCACGTTATTTCTGTTGCTGCGTCTTTTCTGACGCAAGGAGGTGCCCACCTTGATGTTTCCGGTGTCGGAGAAATCCTGCCGACGCTTTGGCTTATTGGGTTGGCGCCATCAGGATCGGCTAAGACATTGGCTACCAACGAGGTGGAAAAGATCTTGAAGCAAGGGGCGACCCCTATGGTTCGAAAGCTTGCAACCGGGTGTGCCGACGCGGAATGGATCATTGAATTACATAACAACAACGGAGCGTTTTGGTTTCAAGACGAGGTTGGCAAGGAATTCGCGAAATACCGCAAGCCTGGTCCTTACACACGTATCAAAGACTGGGTTTTGAATGCATATTCCCATGAGGACATTGCCAACAGGTTGAAAAGCGAGACATCGAAAATGGTGGTCGCGAAACCTCATTTCACTTTCCATGGCCTCACTGTAGATGAAACCTGGCGCAGCGATATCGACATCACAAGCATGTTAGTGCCCGATTCAAAAGTTCATGGGACATAACAATAGGTTGCCAAACGTCGGATCATCACTCTGATGTTGGCAATGGTGACCCATGCAACAGAACTGGCGATGGAAGCTTCCCAATCCTTTGC
>NZ_VANT01000008.1:0-162631 GCF_005771485.1 Cohaesibacter sp. CAU 1516
TTAGTGCTACAGGATAATTTTACAATCTGCGGAAATTTTGATCAAAAACAGCGTTTTTTTTACAAAAAAAATCGCAGATCTGTGCGGATCCGCGATGCTCTACCATTAAACTAATCCCCAGCAGGGATGCGAAGCAGTTGCTCGCTCGGTAGTGACGGTTGGAATAATGACTTTGCTTTTGACAGTCAAGCTTCAAGTCCGAACAAAATTGTTTGGGTGGGGATAAAGACTGCGCCACTCTTCCGATGACATCCGGCTGACATCTTGGCTGCGGTGAAGTCCTTATCTTTCAATGGCAGATGTCCCTGGATCGGCGCTTTTTGTCCGCCTTGCGGACGCAATGATCGTGCGTGCATGGATGGTTAAACATGCAGGAAAAATGCGCTTTCCAGTATCCGAGAGGCAATCGCTTCTTGCCCTTTGGGTGAGGGCTGATAGAGTGGTCTGTGACAAACTGATTGAATCGAATGCTGCGCGCCATGCCTTGTCCTCATGATTGCAGCGCAGCGGGAGACACACATTGGCACAAGACGCTGAGGGCACCCAAAAGGGTGGCCGCTCAGCTGTTGGACCTGATCGCGGGCTTTCCAACGCCTCCAATGCCGCTTATGCGGGCAATGGTCGAGCGGGAAAGTCAGATCGCGATGTGCCTTTACATGACAAGAGTGGCGAGAAGTCTGCCGCTGGAAATGACGCCAGAAATGCGTCCACTGTCATGTCACAGGAGCATTCTGCCACATCCGGTGTGACATCCGGGGCGGAAGACACAAAGGGCCAGCAGTCCGGGCGAAAAAGACGTCGCTCCCGTCCCAGACGGAAGAAGGGGGGACAACCTCCTCAGGCGGGCAATGGGACACATGCGTCCAATCCAGGCTCAGGGCCTGATACCAACCCAGACTCAAAGTCTGCTGATCGCAAGCCAAATGACGCTGTGCGAGCGTCTACTGATGGAAAAACACCATCAGACGCACGGGGCATCGGGCAAGAGGCTGGACGCTCGGCGGATCAGGGGAGCCAGAAAAAGCGCTCCCGCCGCAAGTCGCGCAACCGCGATGGCAATCGGCCCAATCAAACCGCGCAGGAGCCCGCGTCGCAATCAAGAGACAGCGGTCAGCGAGACAACCAGCAGCGTGATGCAAAACGAAGCGAGACAAAGCAGGGAGAGGCCCGCAAGGGTGCAGACCAGAGCGGCCGTGGCAAGGGACAGTCGAGCAATGGTGCGCCGGCCAATGCACACCGTCATCGCAACGATCAGCCCCGACACGGACGCCCGCACGGCCACCCGTCGCAGGCCCGTGATACGTCCCGTCAGGCCTATGCCGCCCTTGATCTTGGCACCAACAATTGCCGTCTGCTGGTGGCCGAGCCACACGGTCAGAGCTTTCGCGTCGTCGACGCCTTCTCGCGCATCGTTCGTCTGGGCGAAGGTTTGTCACAAACGGGGCGCCTGAGTGAAGACGCGCAGGATCGCGCCATTTCGGCCCTTAAGGTTTGCCAGTCAAAGCTCAATTACCGGGCAGTCAAACGGTTTCGCCTGATCGCCACGGAAGCCTGCCGCCGTGCCACAAACGGTGGCGCATTCCTCCATCGGGTCTATCGTGAAACGGGCCTGAAGCTTGAAATCGTCAATCGCGAAACCGAGGCACGATTGGCTGTGTCAGGCTGTGCTTCGCTGGTGCATCCTGAGGCCGATGGGGTTGTGCTGTTCGATATTGGTGGTGGGTCGTCCGAAATTGTCTGGCTGGATCTCGATCCCGTTACTGATGAAGGCCTGCCCCTGCCGGGGGAAAAGCGCAATCGTCAGACACGCCGCGCCTTGCGCCACATGTCCGAACGCATTCGCTGCTGGACCTCCCTGCAAGTTGGCGTGGTCACCCTGTCTGAAAAGCATGGGGGCCACGTGGTGGATCGCGAGCAGTTCGAGGCGATGGTCAGCGAAGTACGCGACATGCTGCATGACTTCGAAGAGCGCGAAGCCCTGACTGAAGCCATCAAGACCAAGCATATCCATATGCTCGGCACATCGGGTACAGTGACGACGTTGGCTGGTGTCCATTTGGGCCTCGAGCGCTATGATCGACGTCTGGTGGATGGCGCCTGGCTGAATGCGACCGAACTCAGGGCGATGATTGCGCGTATTCTGGATATGGATTTCGAAGAGCGCACCAACAATCCATGCATTGGTCAGGACCGCGCCGATCTGGTGCTGGCAGGCTGCGCAATCCTTGAAGCCTTCCATCGTGAGTGGCCTTGTACGCAGCTTCGTGTGGCCGATAGGGGCTTGCGGGAAGGCATACTGATGGAAATGATGATCGATGATGGCGTCTGGAATCCACGCCAGCCGACCAAGCCGGGGGAGCCGTCCAAAAAGCCGGGCAGCAAGAAACGTCGCTCCCGTCGCCGGGGTGGACGTGGGCAACGCGGCGCTCAAGGCGCCGGCCAGGCAACAGGTGCGGCCGGCAAACCGGACCAGAATGCTTGAATGGCTCCGTGTCAGAGAGCATATAGATCAGACAGCATTGGCCCGGATCACCGGGCCAGATAGAACGAACCAAACAGAAAAACAGTCGGAGCAAACGGAATGGCGAAGAAAACCGGAGGCGGAGAAGGACGGGGCAGCCGCGGCCTTCGCGTCGAAAAGGTCCGGGTGAAAACCGCTCGGGGCCGCAGAAGCTCATCTACCCGTTGGTTGCAGCGTCAGCTGAACGACCCCTATGTGCAACGCGCCAAACAGGAAGGTTTTCGGTCCCGTTCAACCTTCAAGCTGATCGAGATGGATGATCGCTTCCAGTTTTTGAAACCGGGCATGCGGGTGGTTGATCTGGGCTGCGCTCCCGGTGGCTGGTGTGACATCGCTGCGCGCCGTGTAAACTCCACCAGCGACAACCCGCTTGTGGTTGGCATTGACTATCTCGGTATGGATCCTCTGCCCGGCGTGACGGTTTTGCTCAAGGATTTTCTCGATGATGACGCCCCGGACATGCTGATGGAAGCGTTGGGTGGTCAACCGCCTGATATTGTCCTGTCAGATATGGCAGCGCCGACCACCGGCCATAAACAGACCGACCATTTGCGTACCGTGCATCTGTTTGAAGTGGCAGCCCAGTTCGCCAAGGAGAATTTGCGTCCCGGCGGCGTCTTCCTCTCCAAGGTCTTCAAGGGCGGGACCGAGAATGACATGCTGGCTGAATTGAAGCGTGACTATCAATCAATCACCCATATCAAGCCCCCGGCAAGCCGCAAGGAAAGCCCGGAAATGTATGTGTTTGCCAAAGGGTTTCGGGGTCGAACGGACGAGGCGTGATTTTTTCAAGAAAATCGCTCTCGCAATGATCCAGCTCCTGACGCCATGCGTAAATGCTATGTCAGTTGATCAAGACACAACAAACTGTATTTGACCGCTCTTTGATCGCCACGCCTTACTTTCGTTTGGCGGACGTATCAAAGAGCGGTTTCTTTTGGTTGTCGTTGCCTTGTCGATGGCTGACATGGGCTTTGAACCATTGCCGCAATTTCATGTATGTCGACGGAAGTCTTTGATGCATCAGGCCTTCAAGGCTGCTAAGACTGGACGAGCAAGATAGTTGCGGCCATGCGCAAGGACCACCAACGCAAACCGCAATTAAGACCAATTTGGACGAGGACCGCGCAATGATGACCCATTGGCCTGATAATCATCCACCTGTTGCCTATGGCAAAATCGGCATTCTGCTTGTCAATCTGGGCACCCCTGACGGAACAGACTATTGGTCCATGCGGCGCTATCTGAAGGAATTTCTGTCCGACCAGCGGGTAATTGAAGAACCAAAATGGAAATGGTGGCCGATCCTCAATGGCATCATCTTGCAAACCAGACCGCAAAAGTCTGGCAAGGCCTATGAGGAAATCTGGAACCACGAGGCCAATGAAGGCCCGTTGTTGACCATCACCCGGGGTCAGAGCGACAAACTGCGCGAACGTCTGTCCAGACACAGTTTTGCCCGTGATGTCGAGGTGGATTTTGCCATGCGCTATGGCAATCCATCGATCAAGTCGCGCATCCATGCGCTGCAGGAAAAGGGGTGCGAGCGCCTTCTGGTCCTGCCGCTCTATCCGCAATATGCGGCAGCGACGACGGCCACCGTCAATGATGCGGTCTTTGATGTCTTGAAAGACATGCGCTGGCAGCCTGCCTTGCGCACCTTGCCGCCTTATTATGACACGCCCGCCTATATTGATGCGCTGGCCACCTCAATGAAGAAGACCATTGAGGGGCTCGATTTCGAGCCAGAGCTGATCCTTGCCTCCTATCACGGCATTCCCAAACGCTATTTCGACAATGGCGACCCATACCATTGCCACTGCATGAAGACGACCCGCTTGGTGCGCGAGAAGTTGGGCTGGGATAAGGATTATCTGCAAACCACCTTCCAGTCGCTGTTTGGCCCAGAAGAATGGATCCGTCCCTATACCGACGAAACCGTCACCAAATTGGCGGAAAGTGGCGTCAAGCGGTTGGCCATCGTCAATCCGGGCTTCTCGGCCGATTGCCTTGAGACGCTTGAAGAAATTGATGGCGAAAACCGGGAGATCTTCATGGAGCATGGCGGCGAGCAATTTGCCCATATTCCATGCCTCAATGATAGCGACGAAGGCATGGACATGCTTGAAAGCCTGACATTGGCCGAGCTGCAAGGCTGGGTCTAAGCGGCGTATCTCGCATTGTGAAAGGAAAAGGCTGGCCAGCGATGGCTCAGCCCTTCTTCACATCTTCGACCACCGCATCAATCGCATCCAGATGCGCCTGCTTGGCACTGTCAGAAATGAAGCTTGCCTTGAAGCTGTTCTTTGCCAGCGTGATGATGTCCTGTTCGTTGAGGTCGAGTGCTTGATGGACGGCGCGGTAATTGTCATTGAGATAGCCGCCAAAATAGCTCGGATCATCGGAATTGACCGTCACCAGCAGGCCCGCATCCATCGCTTTCTTCACCGGACTGTCGCCAATCGTCGGAATGCCTTTGAGGCGCAGGTTGGATAAGGGGCACATGGTCAGAGGCGTTTGTTGTTTTGCAAGTCGTTTTATCAGCGCCGGATCATCCAGTGCCCGGTTGCCATGATCAACCCGTTCGATCTTCAGCAGATCCAGCCCCTCGCGTACATTCTCGGCTGTGCCTTCCTCGCCCACATGCGCGACCGGCGTGAAACCTTCCTTGCGGGCGGCCGCAAACACGCGCTCAAACAAAGGGGGCGGGAAGCCTTTTTCCGAGCTGTCGAGGCCGACCGCGAAAATATGCTCCTTGTGTTTGCAGGCGCACTCAAGCGCATCAAAGGCTTGTTCTTCGGGCAAATGGCGCAAGAAACACATGATCAGCTTGGAGGTGATCTTCAGCTCTTTTTCTGCCCGCTCGAGCGCCGAGACAATTCCGCCCAAGACCGTCTCGAATGCAATCCCGCGATCCGTATGAGCCTGAGGATCAAAGAACATTTCCACATGAGTCAGACCATCCGCATGGACCTTGAGCAAATAGGCCCAGGTCAGATCATGAAAATCCTGCTCGGTCTGCAACACGCTCATGCCCAGATAATAGAGATCGAGAAAATCCTGCAAACAGTCAAACTCATAGGCCTTGGCGACATCTTCGACGCTCTCATAAGGCAGGGTGACCTTGTTGCGCTTGGCCAGCGCCAGCATCAAGTCTGGTTCCAAAGTGCCCTCGATATGAAGGTGCAACTCTGCCTTTGGCAGGCGATCAATCAGGGCATTGGCAAAATCGGTCATGTTTGGCGCTCGCGGTTGATTATGGAAAGGTCGATGATAGGCACATGCCGGCTTTTGGCAATAGGGTGCGGCACAAAAAGGCAAGGGCACCAGCCAGGAACCTTATCCTCCTGTTCGGGGCAGCTCCGATACTGGGAGGCAATGTCAACCAACGGAAATTGGAGCCATGGAACAATCACCTATCCTTTCTTTGCCTTACATTGCCGGTTCGCAGGATCAAAAGCACATCACGCACAATGAAGCTTTGCAGAAGCTCGATGTTCTGACCCAGCTGACCGTCTCGAATGCTAGCCTGACGACACCACCCACCGACCCAACGGAAGGCGATCGCTATATTGTCGCCCCGTCGGCAACCGGCGTCTGGTCCGGGAGAAGCGGCCAGATTGCAGCCTTTCAGAATGGCGCATGGGCTTATTACGACCCGCAGGAAGGCTGGCGCGTCTGGAATTGCGACGAAGGCCGACTGCTTGGCTGGACCGGCTCCGACTGGACACCCGTCGGCGGCAATCCGGAGGAAATCCAGAATGCCAACCATGTCGGTGTCAATGCTTCTGCCGATGACACCAACCGATTGTCCGTAGCCTCTGCCGCCAGTCTTTTCACCCACGAGGGGGCCGGTCACCAGATCAAGGTGAACAAGAATGCTGCGGGCGATACAGCGTCTTTGCTGTTCCAGACCAATTGGTCCGGCCGGGCTGAAATGGGGCTGAATGGATCAGACAATTGGTCGATGAAGGTCAGCGCCGATGGCGTCACATGGGCCGAGCCTTTGAAGCTCGACAAGGACAATGGCCGGGTGGTGATTTCCAACTCCAACCCAACCGCCCGGCTGATCTTCTCAACCGCCGTCCAATATGCCATCAGCGCCGCATCCCGGTTTGATTTCGATGCCGTTGCATGGAATGCAGGCAATCCTGTTGGATATGGGCCGCAAACCACCGGGGTCAATCAGGGCGGCTATATTTGCCCTTATGATGGCCTCTATCTGATCAATATCGCTGTGCAGACCGGCGGCGGCTCGATTCCTTTTCGCACCGAGTTGCTGAAGAATACCGCTTTGTTGCGGCGGATGTTCTTGGGCAATGATGCAACGACAGCCGGTTACGGCACCTTCACCCCATGCGAAACGGTGCTGGCCTTTTGTGCAGCGGGGGACGTGATCTCGATGCAGGTGGACAGCCGTGACAGCGGCGCGGTGATCTGGTCAGCGGGGAGCTATCTTGAAATCGCTTATTTGGGAGATGCGTAAATGATCACGGAAGACACACAGCTTGCAGAATTGAAAGTGTACCAAACTATTCTGGCCCTGCGGCCTAATGCGCATTTTACATTGAAGGGTGAGCCAACGACCGAAGCTGACTATCTCACTGCCATCATCTGGCGCGATGATGACGCGCCGCCAAGTTGGGCAGAGATTGCGCCTCTGCTCTAAAGTCTGGCTGATCTGGAACAAAGAAAAGGCTCTCCGGCAGTTTGTCTCATTCGGGGAGCCTTCATGCACTGCTGGCCAATTCAGGCGAACCTAGACATGGCTTTCCGTGGCTTTGGTGATCAAGCCATGATCCACCATCACCTGCCAGCCTTCTTCCGGCGTATCGACAATGATGAAATGATCGACATCTTTGGGGTTGATGGTCCCATATTTGATCAATGTGTCAAAGTTCATGACATTTTCCCAGAAATCCCGCCCATGCAGGATGATCGGCATGCCGGAAATCTTACCCGTCTGCTTGAGAGTAAGAATGTCAAACAGTTCATCCAGCGTGCCAAAGCCACCCGGGAATGCCACCAGCGCATTGGCCCGCATGGCAAAGTGCATCTTGCGCAAGGCAAAATACTGGAACTCGAAGCTCAGTGTCGGAGTGACGAACGGATTGATATGCTGCTCGAACGGCAGATCGATATTGAGGCCGATATTCAGGGCACCTGCATCATGGGCTCCACGATTGGCCGCTTCCATAATGCCCGGCCCGCCACCGGTGCAAATGACATTGCGGTGGGTGCCATTATAGGGGTTCAACGCCCCGCCACGTTCGGAAACGATCCGGCCAAATTCTCGTGCCTGCTGATACTCGATGTGATCCTCGGGCGTCCGCGCACTGCCAAACACAACCACGGTCGACATAATGCCGTGATCGCGCATGCCCAGATCAGCCTTGGTGAACTCCAGCTCCAACCGCGCACCGCGCAGCTCATCGCGTCGCAAGAAGTCGATATCCTCGTAGGCGAGTTTGTCATTGTTCATGGTTTTGGAAGGTCGTGGGCGCGCGCTGATCATGGCTATTGTCCGATTCCGCAGAGATCCTTTGCCAAAAGGAGTGCCTGCAAACAAGGTGGCTGGAAGATCGTCAGGATGCGCCATGCATGTCAGGGGCATCCAACTTAGGGATCAGTTTGAGGCCACATCGCTGCATTTCGGTAAATGTCTCATAAGTTTGTTGAAATTCTGCGAAATTGTGGAAAAATCAAAGGAGTAGCAAAGGTGTAGTTAGGGGGAGAGTATGGACGCAACACTCAAATTCTGTGGCGCATCGGGAACGGTGACCGGATCCTGTTATCTGGTTCAGACGGCAGGGCACCGTTTCCTCGTTGATTGTGGGCTCTTTCAGGGCACCAAGACAATCAAGGCGCTGAACTATGGTGACTTTCCCTTTGATCCGGCATCCATCGATTTCGCACTCCTTACCCACGCCCATATCGATCATGCCGGTTTGCTTCCCAAGCTCTACAAACACGGTTTCCGCGGCAAGACCTATATGACGGCGGCAACTCAGGATCTGTTGAGCGCCATGCTGCCTGACAGCGGACACATTCAGGAAATGGATGTGATGAATCTCAACCGCCGCAACGCCCGTCGCGGCAAACCGCAGATCGAGCCGATTTACACCCAAAAGGATGCAGAAGCCTGCCAGCAGCATTTTGAGCCTGTCGACTATGAACAATGGCTCGATATTGGCGGCATACGGGTCAAATACTGGAATGCGGGCCACATTCTTGGCTCTGCCTCAATCGAAATCGAAGTCCCCAGTGACAAGCCTGACGAACAAAGCCTGCGTTTGCTCTGGTCCGGGGATCTGGGCCCCAATCACAAGCTGTTCCACCCGGATCCGGGTGCTGCCAGTGATTATGACTATGTGATCAGCGAGAGCACCTATGGGGGCCGCACGCGGCCGGTCGTCACATCCGATGAGAAGCGCCAAATTCTGCTGGAAGAAATTCAGACCGCGTTGAAGGGCGAGGGGCTACTGCTCATTCCAGCCTTTGCCGTGGAGCGAACTCAGGAATTGCTCGCCGATATCCTTATCCTCCAGAAAAGGGGGGAACTGCGCAATGTGCCAATCTTCCTTGACAGTCCCTTGGCGATCAAGGCTACGGAAGTCTTCAAGAAACATGCCGCGTCATTGGAAGATATTGCCGATCATCTCGATGACATCAACACCGAGCATATCCGCTTCACCGAAAGCGTCGAGGAAAGCAAGGCCATCAATCGGATCAAGTCCGGCGCCATCATCATGGCCGGCAGCGGCATGTGTGATGCGGGCCGTATCCGCCACCATATCAAGAACCATATGTGGAACAGCAACACGACGCTGTTGTTGGTTGGCTATCAGGCTGAAGGGTCTCTCGGTCGCCTTCTGCTCAATGGTGCGCGCAAGGTACGGATTCAGGGCGAAGAGATCCAGATCCGCGGCAAGGTCAAACAAATTGAGACCTATTCCGGCCACGCGGACGAAAATGAACTGATCGACTGGATCCGAGATCGCAAGCCCATCCGCCATGGCCTCTATCTCTGCCATGGGGAACAGGAAGCCTCCGAAGCGCTGAAAGCGGCCTTGGTTGCAGACGGCATGCACGAGGCCTTGATTTCAATTCCGACCATCGATGACGAGGTGCGGTTGTCGCGGGCAGGGCGGCCCGACTTCTTTGCCAATGTCAAACATCGTCTCAAGAAAGCCGACATGGTCGGGTGGGATGCCCACAACGAGTTCGCAGAGTTGCAGATCGACTTGAAAGAGGCGTTCGAACAACTGGCCGACGAGAAATCCCGCCGTGCACTGGCACGCAAGATTAAACGGGTGCTGGAAGAGAAATAGAGCAAAGTGGTGATAAGAAAAAAGCCGCCAGATGGTGTCTGGCGGCTTTGTTCTTGCATTGGTTGGAATGGCTCAGGCAGCGCGGATGCGCTGGATGAAGCTCCCGACCTGCTCGCGCAGCAGGTTCGATTGTTCTCCCAGACGCTGGGCTGCAACCATCACCTGTTCGGACGATGCACCCGCTTCCTTGGATGCGTCAGAGACAGAATTGATATTGTCGTTGACCAGTTCGGTTCCCTGTGCTGCCTGATGGATGTTGCCGGCAATTTCATGAGTGGTTGCATTCTGCTCTTCCATGGCAGCAGCAATGGTCGAAGAGATTTCCTCTACCCGCAGAATGACCTGACTGACATCATTCATCGCTTGTGATGCATGACCGGTTGCGGTCTGGATCTCGTTGATCTGAATGGCAATCTGGTCGGTCGCCTTGGCGGTTTGGCCTGCGAGTTCCTTCACTTCACCTGCCACGACAGCGAAGCCCTTGCCTGCTTCTCCGGCCCGCGCTGATTCAATTGTCGCATTGAGGGCCAGCAGGTTGGTCTGTTCGGCAATCGACGAAATCATTTCAACCACCTCTCCAACGCGCGCGGCAATGTCGGTGAGAATCCGAACCTGACTGCTGGTGTCATTGACTTTGCCGACGGCTTCCTTGGCAGCCAATGACGCTTCAACGATTTGCTTGCTGATCTCGGAGATGGTGCTGGTCATTTCTTCCGCAGCGGTCGCCACGGTCTGCACATTATGCATGGTTTGCGTCGAGGCGCTGATTGCCGATGTGGCTTCGGTCGAAGTTCGTTCAGCAACTTGCGACATCGTGGTCGCGGTCATGTTGAGATCGCTCGAAGAGCTTGCAACGCTTTCCACAATGCCGGTCACCTGCCGGTCAAACTCGTCAGCTAGCTGAACCATGAGGGCACGTTTCTCGCGTTCTTGCCGTGCAGCTTTCTCGGCTTCTTCCGCTTCGAAGGCTTTTTGCGCCCGGACGCTTTCATGCAGTACCGCAGCAATTCGGCATAGCGAGCCGATTTCATCATTGATCTTGCTTTCCGGCACCTGCGTGTTGAGATTGCCCATGGAAATCTGCTCCATGGCACCGGTGACATTGCGAATGGGACGGGTGATCGACCGAATGACCAGCATGCCGCCACCAATCAGGAACAGCGATGTTGCCAATATGATCGACAAGGTCAGCAAGCTGACAAAGGCATCCATATCTGCCTTTTGCGCCATGGCTTCTTGCATTTCGGCAGTGGTTGCCTCTTCCATCTTCTTGACATTTTCGATTGTTGCCAGATTGGAAATCCGCGCGCTGGCAACCTTTGCCAGAACCATTTGGTCTGCTTGGGTCCATTCAAGGAATTTCTTCTGATAATCTTCGATCAGTGGCTTGATGTCTTTCTGCACTGACTGCGGAATATCAGACGCCGCAACCGTCGCGTGGAATTCTTTTACCCGAGCATTGAACGTGTCGACATATTTCGGATCGCGGCGCAGCATATAGTCTTTCTCGTGCCGCCGAAGCATCAGCATCTTGACCATGGTCTTGTCGATCGAGATATCGGGATTTTCTTTGCCAAATTCATTCAATTTGGCTTCCACGGTCTTCACCGAAGAGCGCAGTGATCCTTTGAGACCCTCTTTTTCCGACAAACCAGAAATCGTGCGCAACTTGGACACTGTTTCTACGTTGGCCAAGGCAATCTTCAACTTGTTTTCCAGATCAGCGTTGGCGTGGGGCTCATCCTGGGTCTTTTCAATATGATGGGTAACGACGGATTGGCCCTGCGCAACAAGGGTTACGTCGTTGGTTAGCAAAAAGAGCTCCAGCTTGGTGGAAACGTCGCGGATCACGGCTTCTGTTTCATTGAGATAGACGGAGGCCTTTTCGGCACTCAAAGCATGACTTGTTGCCGCATCTTTTTTACTGCTGCCCCAGAAAAATGCGCCTGACAAAACAGCCAAACCAATGAACCCAATTCCCAGAAGGCTCCAAATTTTGTGTGTTAGTTTCATTTGCTTGCTCTTTTGCTTTATTCAAATAAGAAAAACTAGGGTCAACACTGAGTGTTTGTTATTAAGGAATGACTAATTATGGGGTTAGGTAATGAAATTATAACAAATATATATGTCGATAATTGCAGACATATAACTATACGTTACATAGTGTGATGCGTTACTACCTGAACGAGATTTTGAGTTTGATTTACGGCCTGCGAATGCTTTGTGTTGGCGTGGTAGATTAAAGTGACGCGCCTTTGCCTGCACATCTGAAGGGGCCAATATTCCTCTTTCACCCAACTGGGGGCTTGCTGCAACGCGGATTCCCCACCCCGGCCGGACCGGTCAACAAAGCTATGGCCAACCGCCTGTATCCGTTCGCGGGCCAATCTCGCGAACCTGTCTCTCTGGCTGACTTCGGAGCGATTGTTATGCCCCATTGATCAGCCCCACTTGAGTGGTCCGGTTTGAATGTTAGTGCATTGCAGGCCTTGTTTCCATCGGCACGATAGTTTCGGGCGCCGGCGGGCTGTAGCCAAATGCACTGTGTGGCCGTTTGGTGTTGTAGTGGTGCCTCCATTTCTCGATCAGGATCTGCGCTTCCCTCAAGCTGTAGAATATCTCTCCATTTAAGAACTAGTCTCGGAACCTTGCATTGAAGCTTTCGCAGTAACCGTTCTCCCAGGGTGATCCCGGCTCGATGTAAACAGTCTTTGCTCCAATAGCCTTGATCCAATCACGCACGTTCTGGGCAATGAACTCTGGGCCATTGTCCATTGCCCGGCAGACAAGCGAAGCGCCGTCGAGAGGGGCGCTTGTCATTGATCTGCCAACCGGCATCTCGCAACAAATCAGCGATCCGCCGATAGCCATAGCGTCCATACTGCCGAGCCAACTCGATCATGTCCGCCACCAAACGCTCTTCATCGGCGCGTCCTTGTGGCAACCGTCTTTGCGTTGAACGATGTTGCCCCAGAACACGACAGACACGTCGCTCAGAAACGTTTACTTGGCTGCGGACATGATTGATGCAGGCACGGCGGCGAGAAGGGCTTAGATCCCTCTCGGCGTTGCTTCGCAAAGCCTGGCGGTCAGTGGTATTCCCTTTGCAGCTTCAGACAGGATCAGCTTGTCCAGCGTTAGGTCAGAAGCCGCCTTTCTCAAGCGCTCATTCTCCTTCTGGAGCCGTTTGAGTTCCTTGAGCTGATCTGTGCCCATTCCACCACACTTCTTCTTCCCGTTGACCGGCAGGCGATTGGAACAATCGCTGAGAGGGGGCGGTAATAGGTTTGCTCAGACACACCGATCTGCTGGATGGCATCAAGACGAGGCATCCCTTGCCCCGTCAAGATCTCAACCTGCCGTAACTTCGTGACAATTTCCTCTGGTTTGGGTCGTTTGTTCGCCATATCGAATCCTCCGTTTCTCTAACTATAACGGTGGACCAATTCAGTGGGGGAGGATCAGGGGCAGGGCAGTTTTTGAAAGACCTCAAAATCAATAACGATTTGATCCGCCAGCAGTGCAAAGGATTGAAGGGCAGGGGCTGAAATGACGAACGAATTGAAAGACGTTTTCTATATCGCGGGCATGGTTGTTTCCGTGGCCGGATCTCATTTCATGTTGCGGGCGCGGGTGATGGTTCTGGAGGAGCGTGTACGGGGCTATTCCAAAGCCATCGAACGCGTCTTTGACAGCCTCAAACGGATTGAGGAAAAGCTGGACGAGAAGGCGGATAAGTGAATCGGAGATAGACAGTTTGAATTTTGCATGATCAAATACTATCGGCGGCCAATTAGTCGAAAGTTGGTTTTGTGTGAAGCATGACCGACATCTACCGACAGTTTCTTCATGCACTGAGGTCTCCATTGTATCACAGTTGAGCTATGCGGATATTGGATTTATCCAATTTCAGTTAAGGTTAAATTCTGGGTCTATATACTATCTTGAAGAGCCGGGTTGACTCGGCTATCTGATCTACTCCGACTCATTGAGGCTAATTTTTTTGTTTCCAAATCCAAAACAAGAGTTGCCAGACAGCTCGCCGCTGGCCGCAGAGGAAGCGCAGGCTATGCTTGTGGATGCTGAGCTTTCGGATTACGTGCTGAGATCAGATGACCGTAGTGACTTATTCGATCCTCTAGCCAGAGAGCTGCTTGAGACAGAAGCGGTGAGAAGACTTAAGAAAATTGGTTTTCTTGGGGCAATAGACTATTGCAAAAAATGGAGTGGCAAAGAAGCTGATCGGCGAAGACATAACCGCCTAGAACACTCTGTGGGTGTTGCTCTGTTGGCGCAGAAATTCGCTTTAACAGCCGAGATTCCCCAACATGATCGGTTAACTCTTATTGCCGCTAGCCTGCTACATGATATCGGACATGGACCGCTTTCACATACTCTTGAACCCGTCTTTGAAGACGCCTTTGAAATTGATCACCATAGGGCAACCCGAAGGATTATCAAAGGCGACAGCATTTTCGGGCGAGAAATTGCAGAATTAGTCAGTTCTTATAAGCTCGATATTGACGAAATAATCGCGTTAATTGATGGAAATCATAACGGTCGCTATGCCTATCTCTTCTCTGGAAAAATCAATCTTGATACTCTGGAAGGCATAACGCGCTGTCGGGCAATCGTTGGTCCTCGCCCTGCATTTGGAACCGCTCTTTCGATCGTAGAAAGATGGGCTCAGTCTGGAACATCCAAGCTTCCAGAAACCGATTTTGATGAGTTCTGGGGATTGAAACACACTGTCTATGCACTCCTAATCAACTCAACATTAGGACTGACAATGGACACTGTTGCGCAAGCTTGGATCCGAACGAACCTTTCGAAGATAGAACCGTTAGATTTTTATCTGAACGAGTGGCAAATGCGTAGGAAGTACCCGGAGCTATTTCGTTTAATTGAATCTGCAGCTTACGATCAGAGTAAGTTGAGAGGAGAACTATCGTCAAAGTGGCTACGTGTTAGTGTGCAGGCTCGTCGGCGAGAATACTACGTTGATGAAACTGTTGATCTAGTTTCTGTTTCAGATATAGATCAACGATACAAACACAAGAAGCATAGTTGGACAGTCTCTTTTGCTGAGATACTGGAAAAACAGATTTATCGAGAGATGTAATGGATAACTTTGTAACAAGTAATATTTTTGATAGATGTTTAAGTGATGCGGAAAATACTATTGAAATAATGCGGGAAACTGCAATTGAAGTTTTTGGAACTAGAAATGACATTATAATCGGTGTGAATGGCAGCGTTGCGCGGCGTGAGTACACCAGCGGTTCAGATGTAGATCATTTTTTTCTTTCTGTAAGCAAAGATGAAGTTGAAATTTCTGTGTGCGAAGACAGTTTCCGCAAGGCGTTAGAAGGCCGTGGATTGAAAATGCCGTCAGCCGGGGGGGTCTTTGAGGGCGCTCTACAAAGAGAAATGCTATTAACTCATATTGGTGGGGATGATGATACAAACCAAACGTTGACAAGAAGAATGTTGTTTCTCCTTGAAGGAGAATGGATTTTTAATCAAACTTCATTTGAAGAACTGCGCGAACTCCTGATCCAGAAATATGTTTCGAACGATCTTGAAGAAGATAAGCTCGCACTATATTTGCTCAATGATATCATTCGTTACTGGCGAACGATCTGCATTGACTTTGAGTGCAAGACTGCTGGCGGAAATAAGCCTCGTGCAATTCGACTAGCAAAACTGCGCATATCAAGAATGCTACTTTGTTTTGCAGGGTTTGTTGCGGTTGCTGAAGCAATCAATATGAATGCTCCTCAAAAGAGGGCGCATCTTGTTAAGCTTTTTGCAATGCAGGGCATTGATCGTCTTGATTGTACACTGGGGGGTGAATTTCAAAAAGCAAAAGAATGCTATGGAACATTTCTATCTAAGCTTGACGATCAAGATTTTCGTTCAAAACTCGAACGGCCTGGCGATGAAGGAATAAACACAACCGAGTTCAAGTTCATGGTGGAGTTGGCAAGAGAATTCAAAGCAGAATTAGTTGGAATACTGCTTAAACACTATGGCCCGGATAGTGCTATCGTTAAGTCTTTACTTCTTTAGGTTTAAGTTGCGCCATTTGTAAAACAAGTTGTGTAACAAATCGTGTGAATTTAAGCGCTTAGGATGCACCTCTTTTGCAGTTTTCATATTGGTATTGTAGTTGAGTAGCGCGCCTCGGCCACTCCAATCAAAGACATCCCTTCCATCCCTCATACTTATCACCCACCTGCCGAATATGCGTATACCGCTTCAAGCTGGACCAAGAACGATGCCCTGTAACGGCTGCAGCGTGGGGGATGCTGTAGCCCATTTCGAACAGGCGGCTGGTGCCTTCGTGGCGTAGGTCGTGAAACCGCAGATCCTTGATCTCTAGAAACTTGCAGGCCCGCGTGTAGGCGGCGCTGATGGATCGATGATTATAGGGAAAGATTTGCGGAGCGGTTTTGGTCTGGGTTTCGATGATGGCAAGGCACGGGTCTGGCAGGTCGCACCAGACATTGTTGCCGATCTTCTCACCCGGATTTTTCATGTCGCGCACCAAAATGCGCTTACCTTCCTTGTCCAGATCATCCCACAGGATGGTGCAGATTTCTTCCTGCCGCCTTGTCGAGAAGAGCGCAAAGGGAATGATCACTTCCATGGGGATGCTCTGTTTGCGGTATTTGGCTTTCTGGATGAAGTGGTCGATCAGGGCGTCCAGCTCTTGGAGCGTTGGTCTGCGCTCCCGATTGGCAGCTCTGCCAGTCAAGCCGAGCCGCTTAGTGACCGCCATGGCGTCCGCATGGGCTTGCTTGTCAAGTGGCATGCCCCAGGCAGGACGGGCGATCGAGAAGATGGCCCCTAAGTGCGACATATAGTTTTGAGCGGTCTGAGGCGAAACGCGCTTGCTGAGCTCTTCTGCGAAAGCCACAAGCGCCTGACTGTCGATCTCGTCGCAACGCATCGAGGCGATGTCATATTCATTTTTGATGGTGTTCAAGACTTGGGTCTTGGTGCGCCCGATCGCCTTCTGACTGGTGCGAACATATTTGTCGATCGAATCGGCTAAGGTCTTGCCGGGTTGCTCATGCAGAGCATTCGGCTTTGCCAGATCCGCTTCACGACGGACCAACCATTTTTCTGCAATGGCCCTGCGATCAAATGTTTTGTTCTCCCGGTGGACAATTTTACCATCTCGCTTTATGACGATCTGCGCGAGAAAAGCGGTGGTTCCGTTTTTGCGTTTTCGTTCCGATATGGTGCCCATGGTACAACATCCATTTCAGTGCCGTCAAAACGGTACAACATGAGCGAAAATCGCCTTGAATAGGCTGAAATCGCATCAAATCGCCTCTGAATTTTCGACAGAAAAGGCTTTGTAAGTCATTGGAAAATATGAAAAAACAATATGAAACAATGACCAAGGTCTTCTCTGTCGCGCCCATGATGGAGTGGACGGATAGGCGCTGCCGCTATTTTCATCGGCAATTGTCCAAGTCTGCCTTGCTATATACCGAGATGGTGACAACGCCTGCGGTCATCCATGGAGATCGCCAGCGGCTGCTTGGCTTTGATGATCAGGAACATCCGGTTGCGGTGCAATTGGGGGGCTCCGACCCGCAGGAACTGGCTGAGGCAACCCGGATTTGTGCTGACTGGGGCTATGATGAGATCAACCTCAATGTCGGCTGTCCATCCGACCGAGTCCAATCGGGGCGCTTCGGTGCCTGCCTGATGGAAGAGCCGGACCTCGTTGCCCGTTGCGTTGAGGCAATGAAGGGCGCGACGGATCTCCCCGTCACGGTCAAGTGCCGAATTGGGGTCGACAAGCAGGATGAAGAACAAGCTCTTGATCGATTGGTGGATCTGACTTTGGCCGCAGGGGCGGATGGCTTCACGGTTCATGCCCGCAAAGCCTGGCTCCAAGGGCTGAGCCCGAAGGAAAATCGCGACATCCCCCCGCTCAATTATGATCGTGTGCTGCGCTTGAAACAGCGACTGCCGCAGGTTCATATCGCCATCAATGGTGGCCTTCAGACCCTTGATGATGCGCAGCCCTTGTTCGAGCAACTGGACGGGGTGATGCTGGGGCGTGCGGCCTATCACAATCCTGCTTTGCTGGCCGATGTGGACAGGCGTCTGTTCGGGGCCAAGGAGACGGTCGACTTGGTTTCTGCCGTGCAAGCCATGGTTCCTTACATTGATGCCCATGTTGCGAATGGTGGGCGCGTCAATCAGGTGGTGCGTCACATGCTTGGCCTGTTTGCCGGACGACCCGGCGCTCGGCGCTGGCGGCAGATCCTGACCATCGAAAGTGTCAAGCCCGATGCAACATCACAAGTGCTGCTCGACGCTTTGGCCGAAGTCAGCTAGGCCATGCGCCATCATGGACCAAAGCATATCAGGGTGCGGACCATTCCGGTCTTGACCGGATGGCTTTTCATGGTCAAAAAAGATGGCACAAAACAAGAATGACCGTTTCTCCCGGATCGTCGATCCGGCGTGATATGGAAAGTCTGGGGGAAATGTTCAATGCTGCAATCACTGGATCCGACACTCGTAACACTTGCCATCTCCCTGATGGGGGCGGGAGCCGTTGCCGGTCTGTTGGCAGGCGTCTTCGGAATCGGGGGCGGCGCCGTTCTGGTGCCCGTGCTTTATCAGTTTCTTGGCATTTTGGAAGTCGATGAAGCGGTGCGAATGCATCTCTCCGTCGGCACGTCTCTTGCTGTGATCGTGCCGACCTCTCTGAGGTCGTATCTCTCACACAAGAAGCGGGGGGCGGTCGATCAGGAATTGCTGCGCAACTACATGATCTTTGTGCCTCTTGGGGTGCTGTTCGGTGCGCTTCTTGCCGCTTATATCTCGGCCAACGGGCTGAAAGCTGTGTTTGCGGTCATCGCGCTCGTCGTCGCGTTCAAGATGCTGTTCGGCAAGGAGAGTTGGCGTCTGGCCGACGATTTGCCTAGCACAAAAGGCCGTAGTATCGCGGGCGTGATCATCGGGTTCTTTTCGTCCCTGATGGGCATTGGCGGCGGGGTGATGAACAACACCTTCATGACCCTGTTCAATCGTCCGATCCATCAGGCGGTAGCCACAAGCTCCGGCGTTGGCGTGCTGATTTCCATTCCCGGCGCCATCGGTTATATGTGGGCCGGTTGGGACAAGGCCGGGTTGCCTGACTTCTCGCTTGGTTTCGTCAATCTGCTGGCCGTCGGGCTGATCATTCCGATCACCATTCTGATCGCGCCTTTGGGCGTGAAGATTGCCCATGCCTTGCCCAAGACTGTCCTGTCCCGGATTTTCGGCCTGTTTCTGATCATCGTTGCCATTCGTTTCTTTTTGGCGCTGAATGGCAGCTAGAACCGCCGAGTGAGAAAGATCAGGGGCGCATCGTCAAACGGTCGCCCTGAACGGACCAGCCGCTCAGACGGTCCAGATAGGTCATGCCCAGCAGGCTCTGGAACAGATCGCCCTTTTGGGCCACCATGGCGGGCACACGGGCTTCGCTGATGCCGCCGATGCTGATATTATTGAGCCAAATGCGAGCAGCATGGGTTTGGCCATTGGCGGTGTTGACTGGTGATGAAAATTGCAACTCGCTGATCGGGATTCCGGCTTTTTCTGCATCTTCATAGGTGAGTACAACCGCGCTGGCGCCTGTATCGACGATCATCGGTAACGATGCACCATTCACCAAGGCCAGAACCCGGAAATGCCCATTGTCGGTCCGGCGGAACGTGACATCGCCCCCCTCGGATACCATTGCGACACCGGGGATCAGTTCTCCCTTGACCCGCTCGACCAGCATCTTGGCATCGTCCTTGAAGCTGTAGCCCAGCACGAGTGCGAAACCGATCAACAACCAGATGGCAGCTTGCTTGAGGTTCTCAAACAGGCCCGAGCGTCTTGTTCGTCCACCAGACAACAGATAGAGCAGCAGTGAACCGGTCAGCGTGATGCTGGCAACCATCTCAAGAGGATAACCGAACAGCTGGCCCTGATCGTGGTTGAACATCAACAGCGCGACTGCCGTCGCTATAATCCCCAGCAGGACATAAAACATCGCGCATTCTCCCTTGGAACTTTGCCTATCGAAGATATGGGTCGCAAATGCGACAAGTCAAAGGCCTGCTAGACGCGAACACCATCGGCACGCGGGATAACAAACAGAAAAAGGGAAAAATGGGCAGAGCGCAGCGAATGAGGATCTTCAGGAATGATAGATAGAGTCTCTGGGTTAGCTGGATTTGCGAACGCGGCTGACACCAAAATGCACCAACAGTCGTTCTTCAATTTCGGACTGCACCTGTTCGCGCTGTTCGTCGGTCATACGGCCCCATTCACGGATTTCTTCCATGCTGCGCGCACAGCCATAACAAAGGCCGCTGTGCCTCTCTATGGTGCATACTTTGATGCATGGTGATTTGGTGGCCATGTCGATGCTCCAACAACAGCATATTGCAACGTTAAACTGATTTTGCTGCAGCTCGAACTTACGCCCGATCAGACGTATACGTCAATTGGGTCACAAGGCGAGGTTCTGGATAAGCATTAGTATCTTCGCTGCGGCAAGATGTCTTGAATTGTGGTAAATTATTGATTTTATTATGTTTTGCCCGCTCACGCTGAATTGATGGGGCTGCTATGCGGCAGACGCAAAGAGCAATAAGCCGATACCAAAGGCAATTTCTCCCAATTGCTGCGAAGAACCCAGCACATCCCCGGTCTGGCCGTCAATATGCTTGCGCGCTGTCCGGACGACCAGCAAGGCTGACAAGACGACCATCGTGAAAGCTGACAAGGCTGACAAAAGACCGAAATGGGGAACGATACAAAAGGCGGTGGCGATCGCTCCCAGAGCGATTCCGATGGCGTAGGATTGGGTGTTGGGCTGGCCGATGCTGGCTGAGATGCCGTTGGTACGAGCAGCAGGCAGCGTGTACCAGACATGGAGAATCGGCACGCGCGACACCACACAGGACGCCAGATAGGCAATGCCTCCGACCTGCACGCCGTAATTCTCGAACAAGTAGGACAGAATCGAAATCCGAAGCAGAAGCGAAAAGGACAATGCAATCGCTCCATAGGCTCCAAGCCGGCTGTCCTTCATGATTTCAAGCTTGCGTTCCTTGGTATGCCCGCCCCAAAAGCCGTCTGCCACATCGGCAAAACCATCCTCATGCAGACCTCCGGTAATGATGGCCATCGTTGCTATGGTCATAACCGCCAGCAACATCGCTGGCAGAGGTGCGGTAAAGGTCAGCGCATCAAACAGGGTAGCGGGCACCATTGCCACGAGACCGAGAAAAAGGCCGACAATCGGCATGGCTCGAGTAGAGCGCGGCAAGTCTGGCATGCCTTCGGACACCTTGCCGAGAATCGGCGGCACTGGCAGTCGGGAAAAGAAAGCGATGCAATCAACGATATCCTGCCGC
Source organism: Cohaesibacter sp. CAU 1516 (assembly GCF_005771485.1). Lineage (NCBI taxonomy): Bacteria > Pseudomonadati > Pseudomonadota > Alphaproteobacteria > Hyphomicrobiales > Cohaesibacteraceae > Cohaesibacter > Cohaesibacter sp. CAU 1516. The sequence continues at coordinate 21,282 of NZ_VANT01000008.1, forward strand.
CAATCCTTCAAAATCGAAAGAGGCCCCTTTTGAGTGGGTGTGTCAGCTGCGTCGGGCTTTCCATTGTCAGACATTACAATCCTCTTTTCGTGACGCAGGGGCTTTTGTCCAGTTGCCCCTGATGGCAGTTATCAGTATATCTTCGACGTAGCTTTTGACTAAGGCGCATAGCTTTGGCTTCGATGCGACAATTGCTCCCAACAAACTAGTCCATCACAACCGCTGTAATCAAAAGACCAAATTTTGTCATCACAAATCAAGTAGTGCCAAAGGTTGCTGTGCATGGCGACCTTTATCTGGCGAAAAAGGTGAACCAATGACGGCTTCCGCTTCTGGACTCCCATTTGACGACATTCTCGACCTTGTGCAGAAAATGCCTCCGGCCGATGAAGACGTGCGTGCAAAGGTGCGCGCGCGCAACGATATTCTGACCAAGCCGCTTGGTGCATTGGGGCGTCTTGAAGACTTGGCGGAATGGACTGCCGTTTGGCAGCGCAATGCAGAGCCAGCCATCAATCGTCCGCTTGTTGCTGTCTTTGCTGGCAACCATGGTGTCAACAAACACAATGTCTCTGCTTTCCCTGTGGAACTCAACCAACTGATGGTACAGGCATTCTCCTCTGGCGGTGCTGGCATCAACCAGATCTGCCTGACCAATGATATCGGCCTGAAAGTCTATGATCTGGCGCTGGATCATCCATCCGGCGACATCACCGTTGAGCCTGCATTGAGCGAAAGAGACTGCGCTGCCACCATTGCTTATGGCATGGAATCGGCTGCTGACGGTCCTGACCTGATCTGCCTTGGCGAAATGGGCATTGGCAACACCACCATTTCCGCCGCTTTGTTTGCGGGTCTGTTCGGCGGTACGGGTGAAGACTGGGTTGGTCGTGGTTCTGGCGTTGATGATGAGGGTGTGCAGCGCAAGATTGATGCCGTCAACAAGGCGCTGGAAACCCATAAGGATTATCTCGACAAACCGCTTGAAGTGCTGCGCCGTCTGGGTGGTCGCGAGTTCGCTGCCATGGTTGGTGCGGTGATTGCTGCGCGCTATCAAAATATCCCGGTCATCGTTGATGGGTTCAACACCACCGCTGCTGTGGCTGTGCTCTACAAGCTTGATCCGACAGCCCTTGATCACTGTATCTTCTCCCATGCCTCTGCCGAAGGTGCGCATCGCAACGCGCTTAACATGATGGGCAAGACTGCTCTGCTGGATCTTGGTCTGCGTCTGGGTGAGGGCACCGGGGCTGCCATCGCAGCCAACATTGTCAAAACCGCATGCAATCTGCATACGGGCATGGCGACCTTCGATCAGACCGGCGTGGATGCACCCGAGCCAGTCTGATTGATGAGGCGCGATCGTGATTGCCGATCAAATTGGAAAAGCCGGGCGCATGCCCGGCTTTTTTGTGCGGTCTTCAGGATAGGGCTCTGTGATGTCTATCCAGTGCGTTTGAGCTGGATGCGTGGGCGCTTTGTGGCCGGTGGCGTGACATCCATCACGCGGGCAGGCGGGAAGGTTGCCGTCACCTTGGTGCCTTTGCGCAGGACAGACTTGAGATCAAAGCTGCCATCATGCATCTCGACCAGAGCCTGAACAATGGAAAGACCAAGACCTGAGCCTTCTTCCGCACTTTGGATCGCTGCCGTGCCTTGCCCGAAGGCACTCAGAACGGTCGAGATTTCCTCTTCCGGAATCCCCGGACCATTGTCTTCAACCGAAATATATTGTCCACCTTCTTCGGAGGCGTGAACCGACAGGACGATGGTGCCGCCTTTGGGAGTGAACTTGACCGCATTGGTCAACAGATTGAGCGTGATCTGACGGATTGCCCGCTCATCGGCCCAGACTTTCGGCAGGCTGCTCTTGATGTCGAGTTTGATCGTGATGTCCTTGGCCCGGGCCCGCAGGCGCAGCAGGTTTTCACAGTCTTCCGCGACATAGGCAAGCGTAACGGCTTCCTCGTTGAGCTTGTACCGCCCCGCCTCAATGCGCGACAGATCGAGGATCTCGTTGATCAAGTTAAGGAGATGTGAGCCAGAGGAATGAATGTCACCGACATATTCCTTATATTTTTCATTTGGTAGTGGCCCCAGCACCTCATTCTGCATGATTTCTGAAAAGCCGAGAATGGCATTCAAAGGCGTGCGCAACTCATGGCTCATGGTCGCAAGGAACCGGCTTTTTGCCGTGTTGGCCTCTTCTGCCTGACGGCGGGATTCGTCCGAAACGGCCTTGGCCTGTTCCAATTCGGTGATCAGGAAATCCTTTTCCATCCGGAAATTCAGCATCGCCAGCGTCGAGCTATATAGCCGTTTTGACAGGCTGAGAAAGAACACCATTGCCCCGATCGACATCAGCGACAGGGTCGTGTCGACCACCTCCACATTGACCGATGCCTCAAACACGATAAACACAGAAATCGGCAAGGCTCCGACCCAGACTGCCGCCGGAATGGAGAAGGACAGCATCGTCGTCATCGCAACGACGACCAGCATGATGGCAAAGTGATATTCCGCCAGATAGGCGGCATCTTTGGTGGTAGGCAGCACCAAGATGCTGGCCCAGACCAGTCCCGATACACCCTCCCAGAGCAGAAAACGCTTGTTCCAGCTCTCCAGATCAACGTCATCAGCCGAGAGTTTTTCAAACCGCCGGGCGATCACATACATCATGGCATGGGTGAGCAAAGCGGCAAGGATCCACAGCAGGGAATGAGCCGGGTCCGCCCAGAGCGTGGAAATCGCACCGACTGTCAGCAACAGCATCGGTACCGCCATGTGAGCTGAGGTGCGGTTCTGCGCATACATCATCAGCAATTCATGGCGGAAGGAGGGGCGATAGCCTCCTTCGCTGTTCAGCTGTTCGCGGACATCGTGCACCGTGCGCAAAACAGCACGCCGACGCGCCGCCCGCGCGCTGCTGCCATCCGCATCCTTTTTCGACCGTTTGCTGGTGTTCCCACCGGCCATGGTTGATGTCCCCTAAACGAACGTGACGTAATTTTCTCGGTATTCTCGCAATATTGTCTTAAAAAGCCGCTGATGAAGGTGGTTAATGAATGGTAAAATCGGAAAAGGCTAAAATTCGTTCTGGCTGGATATCTGCCTTGTTTCAGCACTTTAGGGGAGGGCGAGCACCAGACAGAGCCGTAAAATGCTGACATCTTGGAAGGAAAGTTAACAGTTGCGTGACGCAGAGAGCACCATTCACACTTTGAACGAGCAGATTGCCGCCTGTCGACTTTGTCGCGATAGTCCAACGGGGCGGGCCTTGCCCCACGAACCGCGTCCGGTTGTTCGTCTGTCCGCAACCGCACGCATCTGCATTGCCGGGCAAGCCCCCGGCAATTTGGTTCATCAGACTGGCACACCCTTCAATGACCCATCTGGTGACCGGTTACGGGACTGGATGGGTGTGGATCGCGAAGTTTTTTATGATCAAAGCCGCATTGCCATCGTTCCGATGGGCTTTTGCTTTCCCGGCAATGATGCAAAGGGAGGCGATCTGCCACCGCGCAAGGAATGCCAGACCCAATGGCATGACCAGATATTCCGAGCCATGCCACAGGTCAGTCTGGTTTTGGTGATTGGTCAATATGCCCAACGCTATCATTTGGGCGATAGGCGCGAGGCGAATTTGACCGAAACCGTGCGAAAGGCATTGACCTATTGGCAGGAAGACACGGTTCCAAATTATCTGCCCTTGCCCCATCCCTCCTGGCGTAACACAGGATGGTTAAAGCGCAATCCATGGTTCGAGGCGGAAATTCTGCCTGTTTTGCGGGCGGAGGTTGCTAAATTTTTGTCCTGAAGTGTATGAAATGATTTACTAAGGTCGATGGTCTTCACAAAAAGGTGAGGTATCTCATGTGCGAGCACTGCTTGAAAGTAGAATGAACTTGCTCTAAATTCCTGCTCAGCTACAATGAAAAGAAATTTTTTGCACATGATCGCGTCGCGCTCACCGACTGGATCACACGCTTCGACTAGGGAAATCCCTCCATGCTAGACCGTTTGGATCGCCGTATTCTTCAAATTTTGCAGGAAGACGCCACCATGCCCGTTGCCGAGATTGGGCGGCGTGTAGGCCTGTCGACGACTCCTTGCTGGCGCCGCATCCAGAAGATGGAGGAAGAGGGGGTTATCACGGGCCGTGTCGTGCTGCTTGACCCCGAAAAAGTCAATGCAAAAGTGACCGCCTTCGTCGCGGTTACTACCAACGAACATTCCGCCGACTGGTTGAAGCGTTTTGCCGATGTCATTCGCGATTTTCCAGAAGTGGTGGAGTTTTACCGCATGGCCGGGCAGGTCGATTATCTGCTTCGCGTGGTGGTGCCTGACATCGATTCCTACGATACCTTCTACAAAAAACTCATCTCACGCATTGAAGTGGGCGATATTTCCACTACATTTGCTATGGAACAGATCAAATACACCACGGCCTTGCCGCTGAATTATCTGCCGGAAAAAGAGACACGCTGATCGCATCCTCTGACCTTCTTGCGACACAAGACAGGATCCTCAGCAAAAAGAAAAACCCGCGCTATCCGAGCGCGGGTTTTCTTTTGCATAGCCGCCTTCAAAGCTTACTTCTTGTCGAGCAGGGTGATCAGCGAGGAGGTATCCCAGCGATTGCCGCGACAAGATAGGCGTGAGCGCAGCGAGCAAAGCCTATCGCCCTAAAGAGCAGGGCGGCTGCGCTATCGCCTTCAAAGCTTACTTCTTGTCGAGCAGGGTGATCAGCGAGGAGGTGTCCCAGCGATTGCCGCGACAAGATAGGCGTGAGCGCAGCGAGCAAAGCCTATCGCCCTAAAGAGCAGGGCGGCTGCGCTATCGCCTTCAAACCTTACTTCTTGTCGAGCAGGGTGATCAGCGAGGAGGTATCCCAGCGATTGCCGCCCTGCGCCTGCACTTGGCTGTAGAATTGATCGACAATCGAGGTAACAGGAAGATGAGCGCCATTGGCGCGCGCTTCATCGAGCACGATGGACAGATCCTTGCGCATCCAGTCGACCGCAAAGCCATAGTCAAATTTGCCTGCCGCCATGTTTGAGGCGCGGTTTTCCATCTGCCATGAGCCAGCCGCGCCCTTGGAGATCACATCGACCACAGCGTCGACATCAAGCCCTGCCTGTTTGGCGAAATGTACGCCTTCCGACAGGCCCTGAACCAGACCGGCAATACAGATTTGGTTGACCATCTTCGTCAACTGACCTGCGCCAACCGGCCCCATCAAGCCAACCATCCGGGCATAGCACTCGATCACTGGCTTGGCTTTGGCAAACACCGCCTCGTCGCCGCCACACATCACGGTGAGGACGCCGTTTTCCGCACCTGCCTGGCCGCCAGATACCGGGGCATCGATGAAGCCGACCCCTTGGGCATCGGCAACTTCGAACAATTCGCGGGCCACTTGGGCGCTGGCGGTGGTGTTGTCGATGAAGATCGAGCCTTCTGCCATCGTGGCAAAGGCACCGTCATCGCCAATGGTCACTTCGCGCAAATCATCGTCATTGCCAACGCAGCAAAAGACGAAGTCTGCGCCTTTGGCGGCTTCTGCCGGGGTTGCAGCGAAAGCGCCGCCATGCTCGGCCACCCATTTTTCCGCCTTGGCGGTGGTGCGGTTGTAAACGGTGACCTCATGGCCGCCTTTGTTTTTCAAGTGCGCGGCCATCGGATAGCCCATAACGCCCAGACCGAGAAATGCAACTTTTGCCATTTGTCTTCTCCCCTCGTGGTTGGCCAATCCCTCGCAGGTCGGGACAAGGAGGCCAAAAAGAAAAGGGTGGCATCGGGCCACCCTCTCAATGTGATTTTCAGCCGGCGATTTTCGAGAAATCGGCAACCGTCAGCGTGGTGCTGCGAATGTGGGTCAACATCCGCAGGCGATTGATGCGTACATCGGCACGCTCATCATTCACCAGAACCTTTTCAAAGAAGGCGTCGACTGGCTCGCGCAGGATGGCAAGCGCAGTCATGGCTGCTTCAAAGTCTTCCGCAGCAACCGCTTCTTGCGCTGCTACGCGGGCCTTTTCAACGGCGCTGGCCAGAGCAACCTCTTCGGCCTCGTGCAAATGCGCGCCTTCGATGGTGCCATCAAAGCTTTCGCCGGATTTCTTCTCTTCGGCGCGCAGAATGTTGGCCGCGCGGCGATAGCCGGCCAGCAAGTTAGCCCCGTCATCACTCGACAGGAAGGAGCCAAGAGCTTCAACCCGTTTGGCAATCATCAAAATGTCGTCCTGATCCCCAAGGGCAAAGACCGCATCCAGCAGATCGTGTCGTGCGCCTTTGTCTTTGAGGTGAACGCTGAGGCGATCAGCAAAGAAGGACAGAAGGTCATCGGACTGGGCAAAGCCATCGCGTGCCGTCACAAAGATGTCCTGCAGCGACAGACGGATCTGGTTGCTTTCCAGAATGCGGATCACTCCAAGAGCAGCACGGCGCAGGGCAAACGGATCTTTCGAGCCGGTTGGCTTTTCATCAATCGCCCAGAAGCCGGTCAACAGATCAAGCTTGTCGGCCAGAGCCACGGCGATGGCGACCGGATTGGTCGGCACGTCATCGGATGGACCCTGCGGCTTGTAATGCAGCTCGATCGCTTCGGCGACGGATGGATCTTCCTTCTGGGCAATCGCATAGTAGCGGCCCATCAGGCCCTGCAATTCAGGGAATTCAAACACCATGTCGGTGACCAGATCGGCCTTGGCCAATTGCGCCGCACGCGCTGCCAACTCAGGATCTGCACCAACCAATGGGGCCAGAGCCTTGGACAGAGCCACAAGACGGGCAACGCGCTCGCTCTGGGTGCCGAGCTTTTCATGGAAGACCATATTGTCAAGGCGACCAAGGCGGGCCTCAAGACCATTTTTCAGGTCGGTTTCCCAGAAAAACTTGGCGTCAGACAGACGGGCTCGAACCACTTTCTGGTTACCGGCCACAATCGTGTCGCCACCATCACTTGCGATCAGGTTGGAAACCAGAATGAACTTGTTCGACAGCTTGCCGGTTTTGGCATCTTTCAGAACGAAACATTTCTGATGCTCGCGGATCGAGGTCTGGATCACCTCGTGCGGCATGTTGAGGAACACTTCATCAAAGGCCCCCATCAGAACCGTTGGCCATTCAACCAAACCAGCGACTTCTTCGAGCAGACCCGCATCTTCAACCAACTCCAGCCCTTGCGCAAAGGCGAGGGTCTTGGCGTCGTTGAAGATGATTTCCTTGCGCTCGTCCAGATCAAGAATAACCTTGCGCTCTTTGAGGCCAGCTTCGTAATCGTCAAAGCGTTTGACAGCAAAATCTTCTCGGCCATGGAACCGGTGACCTTGGGTGGTGTTGCTGCTTTCGATGCCCTCAATCGAGAAGTTGATCACCTCGGAGACATCGCCATCCACCGACAGGCTGCAAAGGATCGAATGCAGCGGACGCACCCAGCGCAGGGCGCCTTCGCCCGCCTGACCCCATTTCTGGCTCTTTGGCCAAGGGAATTTGCGCACCACATCGGGCACCAGATCGGTGATAATGGCCTCGGCCTTGCGGCCCGGCTTGTTGATCACCGCAACATAAAAGTCGCCTTTTTTCGGATCGGACTGGATGGTTGCCTCATCGATGGAAGCAAGGCCTGCTCCGCGCAAAAAGCCTTCCAGTGCTTTTTCCGGTGCGCCGACGCGTGGGCCTTTGCGCTCTTCGGAAATGTCCGGGGAAGCAGCGGTCAGGCCAACGATGTTCAACGCCAGACGGCGCGGCGTCGCATAGGCCCGCGCGCCCTCATAAGTCAAACCGGCATCCACCAGACCCCCGGTGATCAGTTTTTTCAAATCTTCGGCAGCGCGGCGTTGCATCCGGGCCGGGATTTCTTCGGAAAAAAGCTCAAGCAGAAGGTCTGGCATGGTCGTCTCGAATTCGATCAGGAATGGAAGTGTTTCAGGTGGTTGCTCTAGCAAGCCACAGGCGAAAAGTCACTGATAAAATGGCATTCTGACAAAAAGAGGGGGCCTGAAGCCCCCAAATTTTGCACCCGCTGTGAACGGAGACTAGCTGCCATCGCGTCGCAAATGACGGGTCAGGCGATGTTCCAGAATGTCCCAAAGCCGCCGCATGATCTCGACAAACAGCAAATAGAAAATCGCGGCATAAATATAAGCCTGAAAATCATAGGTTTGCGAGAAGGCACGGCGGGTCTCTCCCATCAGATCATAAACCGAAATGATCGACACCACGGCCGAGCCTTTGACCATCAGAATGATCTCGTTGCCATAGGGGCGTAACGCGACGATCAGGGCCTGTGGCAGGGTGATCTTGAAGAAAGTGACGAGCCTTGGCAGACCAAGGCTCATGGCACCTTCGATCTGGCCACGCGGCACATTCATCACTGCACCGCGCAAAATCTCGGCCTGATAGGCAGCGGTGTTGAGCGTGAAGGACAGAAGCGCAATTGACCAGCTGTCGCGGAACAGCCACCACATATTGATATCCTGCCAAAAATGACGGAACTGGCCAAAGCCGTAATAGAGCAGGAACAACTGCGCCAGCAAGGGCGTGCCACGGAAGAAATAGATATAGCCGAACGAGATCTTGTTGAGCAGCTTGTTCTTGGCCATTCGGCCATAAGCCAACGGCAGCGACAGGATGCCTCCGAGCAGAAGGGAGGAAATCACCAGTTCCAGCGTCGTCCAGAAACCCTTGATATATTTCGGCGCATAGCGCGAAACATAATCTGCATCGTAGGAAGTGTAGAGGAACCAGACTATGCCAACGAAAAACAAAATCCATGAAATCAGGAAGACGAGTCCAATGGCGCGCGACAAGGTGATCAAATCACCGCGCGCATCCGCCGGACGGGGGCGGGCTTCGAGCATGGCCTGGGCGATATAGGCTTGGCTCTTCATGTCCGAACCTCCCCGCGACGCACGCGCTTCTCGATTTTCTCCAGCCCAATCGAGGATACGAAGGTCAGCACAAGATAGATGACACAGGCCAGTGAGAAGAACAGGAAGGCTTCCTTGGTGTTGCGCGCGGCAAGCCCGGTCTGGCGCATTGTGTCGGCAAGGCCGATGACCGAGACCAGTGAGGTTTCCTTAAGCAGGATCAGCCACAGATTGGACAGGCCGGGCAGGGCAAGCTTGATCAGTTGCGGCAGGATGACCAGACGCATGGTTTTGTACCATGACAAGCCCAGCGCATTGGCCCCTTCATACTGGCCCTGATTGATACCCTTGAAGGCAGACAGAAAGACTTCGCTTGAATAGGATGCAAAGACGAAGGACAGGGCGATCATCCCGGCAACGAAGCTATTCACTTCCACCTGAATGCCCAAAACCTTCTGGAACAGCAGATTGATGAGAATTTGACCGCCATAATAGACGATGAACAGCGTCAGAAGTTCTGGCAGACCGCGAAAAATCGTGGTGAAAATCTTGGCTGAGTTTCTAACCGTCGGTTCCTTGGCACTTATGCCCATGGCCAGAAGAAAGCCAAATGCCAGCCCAAATGGCAGGGTTGCCAAACCCAGAGAAACCGTAATCCAGATCCCCGATGCAATCTCGTCTCCCCAGCCATTCGGGCCGAAGGACAAAAGCGCAAGATAGTCCGTCATCTACTGCTTACCTACATTAAAAGCCCGGCGGAAAGCCGCCGGGCAAAAAGATCGAAAATGGCTTCAATCAATCGCCATAAACGTCAAATGGGAAATATTTGTCGTTGATTTCTTTGTATTTGCCATTTGCACGGATTGCTGCAATTGCTGCGGTGAATTTGTCCGCCAGCTCGGTTTCGCCTTTGCGAACCGCGATGCCTGCACCAGCACCGTGGATTTCTGGTACAGATTTCAGCGGGCTCAGGATTTTGCAGCATGCGCCATCATCAGTCTTCAGCCAGTCAGACAGCACGATGATGTCATCGACAACACCATCAAGACGGCCAGCCTGCAGGTCGAGCTTATATTCGTCCGCGGTCGGATACAGCTTCAGCTCGATGCCTTCCATTTTCTTTTCGGCAAATTCCGAGTGCGTGGTGGACGACTGGGCACCAATCAGCGCGCCTTTAAGGGATTCGGCGGAAGCGTCTTTCAGCTTGGAATCCTTAGGCACAGCCAAGGCTGGTGGGGTGTTGTAATATTTCTTGGAGAAGTCGACTTTCTTCAGACGATCCGGCGTGATCGACATGGAAGCGATAATAGCGTCGAATTTGTTGGCGATCAGGGCTGGGATCATACCGTCCCAATCCTGTACAACGAATTCGCACTCGACTTTCATTTCCTCACACAGGGCATCAGCCATGTCGATGTCGAAACCGACCAGCTTGCCATCAGCGGTGAGGCTGTTGAATGGAGGATAAGCACCCTCGGTGCCGATACGGACTTTGTCTGCAGCCTGTGCGCCACCAGCAGCCATCATGACAGCCGCTGCGGTGATTGCGATTTTCTTCAAGAGACGCATTGGTTTCTCCCTCTTGCCTCATGCATCGTGCGACAACATCCGAACAAATTTGTCGTAATGGTCGGCACGTTCTGGACCTGTTGCAGGTTCCTATCATTGCGCGGGTTGCCCGCGTGGGCAGCATATTCCCACTATTTTCGGCAAGTTGACAACAGGCAATGCGCCAAAATTCGCTTCACAGCCAAAAACCATCCATTTTCCCCAAAAATTCGGAAGAAAAATGCGCATGGTTCTGGCGTTTCAGAATGATGTGCGGAATCGAGGCTGAACTGGTGAAAGAGGGGATCCGTTATTTTGCCGGACCTGTTCAAAAAGGCGTCAGATTGCCCATTCCTTAAGCAGAATGGTGTGCTCTTTTGTCTCAGGCTTTGTACGGTTTCTCGGCCTTTCCGAGGAGAGATTCTATCTTGGGACACAAAAAAGCCGGGCATCCTGAGACACCCGGCTTTGATGGATTTCAATCATTCACCGCCATAGACGTCAAAGTCGAAATATTTGGCGTTGATTTCCTGATATTTGCCACTGGCCCGCAGAGCTGCAATGGCGGCGCTGAACTTGTCGGCCAACTCTTTGTTGCCTTTCTTGACCGCGATACCAGCACCATTGCCATGAATTTCCGGCACTGGCTTGATCGGCATCAGGATCTTGCAGCAAGCGCCTTCCTCGGATTTCACCCACTCGGACAGGACCACGATGTCATCGACGACACCATCCAGGCGGCCGGATTCAAGATCGAGTTTATACTCGTCCGGGGTTGGATAGAGGTGCAGGTCGATATCTGCGATTTTCTTCTCGGCAAAGTCTGCATGGGTCGTGGAAACCTGTGCGCCGATGGACAAACCTTTCAGCTCTTCAAGGCTTTCGCCCTTCAACTCGCTATCTTTCATCACGGCGATGGCGGATGGGGTATTATAGTATTTCTTGGAGAAGTCGACCTTTTTCAGGCGATCCTCGGTGATCGACATGGACGCGACAATGGCGTCGATCTTGCCGGCCATGACAGCCGGGATCATGCCGTCCCAATCCTGCATGACGAATTTGCACTCGACCTTCATCTCAGCACAAAGCGCGTTGGTGATGTCAACGTCAAAGCCGATCAGTTTACCGTCAGAGGTCAGCTGGTTGAAGGGAGGGTAGGCGCCGTCGATACCGATACGGACTGGATCACCCGCCTGTGCGGACAGGCTGGCAGCGGCGAGAAGGGAAGCAGCAGCAAGGATGGTTTTTGCGAATTTCATTGTAAGAGTCCCGATTTTGGGTTCGGCCAATCAGGCCAAGCAGATTGCGAAAGCGTGGACGGGCGAAAAGCGGTCTAAGACGCTCCTACCAAGCTGGTGACGCACGGTCTCGCGCTGCTCTCTCATCGACCAAAATTGCCTATTTGACAAGCAAACTGGCGATTTGCAGGGCATCCATTCGGGTAAATTTGACAAATTACAGGCCGATCTTGGCAATTTGCTCAATTTGACGGTCAGAACCGTCTATTTGCCAATCGGCGGCAGCTGCATTCTGTTGATAATGAAATCCGCAATTTTACGCACCTGATCGAGTTGAAACTCTGGCAAATTGTGTGGGTTGGCCATTGCACCTATGGTCTCGCTGGCAATCGCCACGATATTATTGTCGTCCGGCGAGAGGGGCGTCTGATCCTTGGCGTCAGCCCTGCGCACTTCGAGCTTGGGGAAGGCTTCATTCTTATAGCCCTCCACCACCACCAGATCGCAGGGCGAGAAACGCGGCAGGATGTCGCCAAGGAACGGTTCCTCATCCCCGGCATCCCGGCATTCGTGCATCAAAGCCCAGCGCGTTCCTGCTGCGACGAGGGCCACCTCGCGCGATCCGGCCTCCCGGTGACGAAAGCTGTCAGTGCCGGGCTTGTCGATGTCGCAGGCATGATGGGCATGCTTGACCGATGAAATCCGGTAACCGCGCCCACTCAAATCGGCAATCAGGCGGGTGACGAGGGTGGTCTTGCCCGAATTCTTCCAACCGGTCACCCCGAACACTTTGTGGCCGTGCCAGATGAAGGGCGTGTCATGGGGGGCGCTTTCCTTCCCTTTGATTGTCATCGCGCTCATCCTTCTGTCTGTTCCTTGAGGCCGGATGCAATGGCCTCGGCCACCGGGACATCATCCGGTTCATTGACGTTGAAGAAAGGGTCGATTTCGATATCGTCGATCATCTGACCGGAAAAATGGGCGTGGCTACAGGTCTGGCTCTCGGCCCAGAGGCGGGTCTTGCGTTCGCCAGAAGCGAGAAACGCTTCCAGACTGTCTGCCAGAGCAATCGGCCAGAGGCCAAAGGTCGGATGCACCCGCTCACCGGACTGCGCCAGCACGATTGCGGGCTCCGGCCCACCCATCGCCATGATGAACCGGTCCACAAGCGTGTCGGGAAAGAAGGGTGTGTCCACTGCAACCGAAGCGATCCAGAAGACCTCCGGGGCGTTTGCCTCTGCCCACCGCATCGCAGACAGAATACCAGAGAGGGGACCTGCATGGTCAGGCAAAAGGTCCGCGACCACATCCCAGTTCGCTCCGAAGCGCTCGTCACCATCATGACCGCTGACCACGATCTTGCCCACCTGTGGCTGAAGGCGAGCGGCACAGTGAGAGAGCATGGTCTCGCCGTCTATCTCGATCAATGCCTTGTCCTGGCCCCCCATGCGCGAAGATTGCCCCCCTGCGAGCACGACCCCAAGGGTCCTGTGGGCCCAGCGATTGCGGGCCAGAGCGGGATCGCCATCAAAGGCAGCCAGTTGACCTGCCAGATCCATCGCTTTGAGATCAAGGGCTTCGAGCCGTTCTTTTTCGCCTGTCATGTTGGTATCCTTCCACCGGGTATTTGGCCTTCTAGTCTGACTGTTTGTCTTTGCAAACCACGTGACTATAATCAAGCCTTGTCTTGAGGCCCAGCTTGTCGCTGGTTTGAGCACTGCGCATGTGACCCGTACCTTTTACAGGCAGCGACAAAACGCCCGTTTGGCCTTGACCTTCGGCAAGCAAATGGCCAGCTATGGGCGATAGGGTCGAAGAATCCATGATCGGGCTTCATGGTTTGCAGCCCCATTCACTGAACAAAAAGGCCGCCACACGTGTTTTGGAAAAATAGAAAAGATGCATCCGTGACCAAAGACGCTATTCAGGCAAAGCTGAAAGAGATCAAGACACCCGACGGGCGCAGTGATCTGGTTTCTGCCAATATGGTCTCCGAAATTTTCATCAAGGACGGATCGGTGATCTTCTCGCTCAATGTCGAGGCTGATGAGGCCAAGGCCATGGAGCCGGTGCGCCAGCAGGCCGAACGTGCAGTGCTTGCGGTGCCGGGGGTGGAAAAGGCGATGGTCGCGCTGACCGCTGAACGCAAACCCGGTACGGCCTCCGCGACAGCCAAGCCCAATCCAGCCCCGAAACCGCCGCAACAGCCCAAACAGCGTGCTCAGGGCGGCAGCGCCCGGATCACCGTTGAAGGGGTTCGTCACATCGTGGCTGTCTCATCGGCCAAGGGCGGGGTTGGCAAATCGACATCGGCCGTCAATCTGGCTCTGGCCCTGAAAGCCAATGGCCTCAAGGTCGGCATTCTTGATGCCGATATTTACGGCCCCTCCATTCCGCGCCTGCTTGGCATTACCGACAAGCCTGAAATGATCGAAGGCACGCGCACCTTAAAGCCGATGGAGGCCTACGGCATTGTTGCCATGTCGATCGGTTTTCTGGTTGAGGAAGATACCCCGATGATCTGGCGCGGCCCAATGGTCGTCTCGGCCCTGACGCAGATGTTGCGCGATGTGGCCTGGAACATCAATGGCGAGCTTGATGTGCTGGTCGTTGATATGCCTCCGGGCACCGGCGACATTCAGCTAACCATGGCGCAACAGGTGCCTCTGTCAGGCTCGGTCATCATTTCCACGCCGCAGGATCTGGCTTTGCTAGACGCCAGAAAAGGCATCGCGATGTTCGAGAAGGTGCAAATTCCAATCCTTGGTCTGATTGAGAATATGAGCTACTTCCAGTGCCCAAATTGCGGCGAACGGCACGAGATATTCGGTCATGGCGGCGCGCGTCAGACCGCCGCCGATATCAATGTTCCGTTTCTGGGCGAAGTGCCGTTGCATATCGATATCCGCGAGCGGGCGGACAGCGGCACACCGATTGTTGCAACAGAGCCGGATAGTGACCACACCGCCATCTATCTCAATCTGGCCCAGTCGGTCGCCAATGGACTGCAAAATGCAGGCAGGGTCGTGCCAAAGATCGTCTTTGAATAAACGGATCTACGCGATCCAACGACCAGACCAAAAAAGGAGCCTTTCGGCTCCTTTTTCAGTTTACCGCAGGTGTGTTGGCCTTAGTCGGTTTCGGCAAAGGTGAGAAACTGCACCAGATACCCAAACACGAGAGCAATGCCTGCGGTGAAGCACATCAAAAGCCCCATCGGCAGAACGCTGTCGGTCAGCATGAAGGCAACAATATAGCTGAAACCGGCACTGACCAGAGTGACAATCGAGCCGGACAGACCGGATGCGCTGCCTGCAAGGCGCGGGATGACACTGACCACCCCGACGCTGGCGCTGGGCATCACAAGCCCGTTGCCGATGCCAAGAAAGAAGGTCGCACCAAACAGATAGGCCGGACCTTCAAGGCCAAGCAGACTTAGTATGACCACCGAAGCGGACGCTGCCAGCGTCAAAAGACAGCCAATCAGGATCATCTTGAACAGGCCGAGCCGCGAGGCATAGCGACCGGACAGAAAGTTGCCAATGCTGTAGCCAACTGCCACCAGAACGAAATAGAAGCCATAATGGGTTGGTGTCAGATGGAACATATTCTGGCTGACATAGGGCGCACCGCCCAGAAAAACGAAAAAGGTGCCAACCCCAAAGGCGCTGATCAGGGTGTAGATCCAGAAGCTGCTCATACCAAGCAGGGTGCGATAATCTGCCAACATGGCGCGGATCGAAGGGGCCTGACCCAGATGCTTGTTGGTCTCGGGCAAAGAATACCAAGCCCAGGCAACCGCAATCAGCGTCATCAATCCGGTGAAGATGAAGCCCGCCCGCCAATCTGCGAGGTCATCGAGCACACCGCCAATGATCGGCGCAACCATCGGCGCCATCGCCATGCCCATTGTCACATAGCCGAGCATACTCGCCGCTTCGGACGGTTTCCTGATGTCGCGGACGATGGCGCGGCCCAAGACAAGCCCGGCAGCCCCGCCAGCCACCTGAATGACACGCCAAACGATAAGCATGTCCAGCGACGAAGACAGCGCACAGAGGAACGAGGCCAGTGCGGCGAAAAGCAAACCACCAAGCAACACGGGCCTGCGCCCGAACTGATCAGACAGGGGGCCTATGATTGGCTGAGTGAAGGCCGTTCCGACCAGACCAAGGGACAAGGTGAGCTGAACCAGCGTTGCAGGGGCGTTGAAATGGTCCTGCACGCTCGGCATGGAAGGGACATAAATATTCACGGCCATCGGGTTGACGGCCGTGACCGCTACCAGAATGACGATGGAGGGCAATAAGGCACCAGATGGCGCACGCATGGTTGGCGTCGCAAGACTCATAGACAAATCACTTCAAAACTTGGCCTGAATGCGGACAAAAACAGACCAGCAGACCGAAAGGGGGGAATTGAGGGCGCAAGGCAACTAAGGGGGGCTTGAAGGCCTCGCGTCCTTTAGGATGTAACATTGTAGCGAAGGTCTGCCAAGACGCATACGCATTTTTGAGTCGAACCTGCAAAATCGGAACGGCAACTTTGGCAGACGGACCAGAAGCTTGGAAAGGCCACTAACCGCCAGATTCCGCAGCCTCTGTGGCTTTGGCTTGCCGGCGCATGCGCGAGACAGTCCTCTCCCTGAAAATCGTGTAGATGCCGGAGGCAAGAATGAGGGCAATGCCGAACCATGTCTGCAGATCAGGAATGTCACTGTAGAAGACATAGCCATAGAAGAGCGAGATCGGCATCGAAATATAGCGGAAGGAGGAAACCACCGAGATCTCACCATTGTTCATCGCAATCACGATGGCATATTGGCCAAGGGTCAGGAACACTGCAGCCAGCGCCAGCATCAGCATGCTAATGGTCGATACTGGTTCCCAGCTTTCCGTCAGGTTCAACAGGCCACCGCCGATGGTTGACATCAGCATGGTGATGAAGGTCACGCCCCACAAAGGTGCACCGACCGGGATACGGCGTGTGATCACGTCACGTGCTGTTGCGCCGATCACAGCGCCCAGCGCAAAGAGCGAATAGAAAGTGAAGCCTTCCAGTCCGGGGCGAACGATCGCCATCACGCCCACAAAGCCCACCACAATGGCACTCCAGCGGCGTATCCCGACCTGTTCGCCAAAGAACATCGCGGCCGCTGCTGTCGACGCCAGCGGAATCGTCAGCATAATGGCCCCGATGTTGGCCAACGGCAATTGCGCAAGCGCGGTCAAAAACAAAAGAGCCGCGATGGTTTCGCATGCCGCGCGCAACAGGATTGTCGGATGCAAAGCCGCCCGCAGACGCTTATATTCCTTTGTCCATGCCAACATGCAGGCCAGCAGCGTAAGGGCCACAATGCCGCGAACCACCACGACCTGGCCAGTCGAGAGGGATTCGCCACCCATTTTGGTCAGCAAATCGTTGGTCACAAAGAAAAGGATCGCAACCTGCATGATCATGATGCCATACAGATTGCCTTTGTCGGTACGGATCGCAGCCGCATCAACGCGCGTTGCGACCGTTCCTTGCGGCGCGGTAGTCATGAAGTCAGACCTTGCTTTATTCGGGGAGGCGGCAAACGCAGCAAGACAAGCGATGAATGCTTGATCTTCTAGCCACCGGTAACAGACATATGTCTGCCAATAGAGGGGCGATTATTATCTCTGTCAATGATAAAATCATGACCCTTGGGTTTGCGGGCAATTGCCGACAGGATTGCCTCGGTCAACGGGCCATCGCTCTCGGAAGCCCGCAAGGGGGCGCGCAGATCGGCGGCATCCTCCTGACCCAGGCACATATAGAGAGTGCCGGTGCAAGTGACCCGGACCCGGTTGCAGCTTTCACAGAAATTATGGGTCATTGGCGTGATGAAACCGACGCGTCCTCCGGTTTCCTTTACCGTCACATAGCTGGCCGGACCGCCCGTCTTGTGCGCTGAAGGCTCCAGAGTCCAGCTCTGGGCCAGATCCCGTTTGAGCTCCGACAAGGGCAAATACATGTCAAGGCGCTCATGGTCGATCTCGCCCATTGGCATGGTTTCGATGAAAGTCACATCCATACCGCGCTGGTGGCAAAAACGGATCATCTCATCATATTCATCGTCATTCACACCGCGCAGGGCAACGGCATTGAGCTTGAGCTTGATCCCGGCGGCAAGGGCGGCCTCGATACCATCCATAACCTGATCAAAACGGCCCCATCGGGTAATTTCCTTGAAGCGGTCCTCGCGCAGACTGTCCAGAGAAACGTTGATCCGCTTCACGCCAAGCGCCGCCAGTTCACTGGCATATCGCTTCAGTTGCGAGCCGTTGGTCGTCAGGGTCAACTCTTCCAGCGCTCCGCTGTCCAGATGGCGCGACAGGGACCCGAACAGCGTCATGATGTCCTTGCGCACCAAAGGTTCCCCGCCAGTCAATCGCAGCCGTTTCACTCCAAGGGCGACAAAAGAGGAGCAAAGGCGATCCAGTTCTTCAAGGCTGAGGACCTCCCTTTTGGGCAGGAAGTTCATATTCTCGGCCATGCAATAGAAACAGCGGAAATCGCATCGATCCGTGACAGACACACGCAAATAGTTGACATGACGTCCAAACGGATCGATCAATGGCGCGTTTGCCTGTGCCAACTCATCATGCTGCATTGGGTCACTCTTTCTCTTACAAGACAGGGTCGTTTGGGATCTCGCACGAAAGATAGGGTGTGCGGGGCGGCCTAGTCAATCCTACTGAGGTTCAGCAAAGCGTGAAGTGATTTTCATGCAAACTGTCATTGAACCGGAGATGAGCATGGCATAAGTCTGGAAGGATACACTTGACTTTTTCGTAACTGCGGTGATGTCCGACAGGAAAGAAAGCCTTGCATGACCAATCCATGGCCAACCGAATTGCGCCTGTCTGAAGACAGGAAAACGCTCACCATCTCGTTTGACACGGCAGAAAGTTATGTCTTCACCGCGGAATTTCTGCGGGTGACATCGCCAAGTGCCGAGGTGCAGGGACACAGCGAACAGGAACGAAAGACTGTTGGCGGCAAACGAGACGTCGAGATCATGAAAATCGAGCCGGTTGGCAATTACGCGGTCCGCATTTCCTTCACCGACTTGCATGACACGGGCTATTTCAGCTGGGACTATTTCCTGAAATCAGGCCGGGACCATGAAGCAATCTGGAATGCGTATCTTCAGGCGCTCGAGGAAAACGGCCTCAGCCGTGACTGAATGGAGTTGGTACGCGTGAAATGAAAAAAGCCGGCTCACAGGGAACCGGCTTTCTTTTGTCTGAAAACGTCCAGACTTATTTCTGATTGGCCTGGATCACGTGAACACGGGCACCAACACGCACGCGCTCATACAGGTCGATCACATCTTCGTTGGCCAGACGGATGCAGCCCGAAGACACGGCCTGACCGATGGACCAAGGCTCATTGGAGCCATGAATGCGGTAGATGGTGGAACCGATATACATCGCACGAGCGCCGAGCGGGTTGTTTGGGCCACCTTCCATGTGGGCTGGAAGATTAGGCACGCGCTTGCGCATGGCAGGAGGAGGAGTCCAGCCCGGCCATTCCGCTTTGCGGCTTACACGATGGGTGCCAGTCCACTGGAAGCCAGGACGACCAACGCCGATGCCATATTTCACGGCTTTGCCATCGCCAAGAAGGAAATACAGACGACGTTCCTTGGTATTGACGATGATGGTGCCTTTTGCTGCATTCGCATATTTGCCATCATAGCTGACGGTGCTGCGTTTAATCGGCGAACGACCACCACGAACGGACCCGTTGACTTCTTTCCAGGTGTTGGTGGTCATGTCGAAATATTTGGATGCCTGGGCGCCTGTGACAGCAACCGTGAGACCCAGAATCATGCCTGCGGCGAGAGAGAATAGTTTGCGCATTAAGTTTGCCCCGAACTTATCGAAAGGTTCAGGCAGTCTTCTATATCCGCAAGATTCATGCGTCACGAAGCCCTGCCTAGGAAAAAATTGCGATAATTTTGACAGGATCTTTCCTAAGAAAGGATGATCGTTGCAAGTGCTTTTTGGCTAGGAAGCGTTCACATTTGCGTTTTTGATGCAAAGCAAATGTACGTTGTGGCGATTTCGCAACAGTTGGGACTCTTCCTAAGGGCACTTGACTGATCAGTTGCCCCGAAAATTGGCACAACTCACTCTTGAGTGGAAAAAGTTGAATGATTGCAGCAAATAGGAGTGTCGAATCAATCTTCTACACGTTGAAGTCGATATTTCGGCCCAATCTCATGCGCTGATAGCCGAAAAGTGAGGCCTTCCCTTACCTTGTTTTCCAACAAACGAATGGATCCTGTCGGCGGTGAAACATTCGGGAAACTACGACCAATCGGCAACGTTCCGATATATTTTGGCAGATTTTCTCTGGTTTTAATCATAGCCATCTAGGCGACAGGGCGCAAAAAGTGCTAAGGGCTTCGACGGGTGCTTCTTTAACGTAGAGTGGCGTTTGGTGGATGTGTGACTGCTAGGTTGCATGAGAGTGGCCACGCGAAGGTTGATTGACATGAATGGATTGGCAAAACTGATTTTGGGTGCATTGCTCCTTGTCGGATCCGTTGCCCTTCTTCCTGAAGATGCAAAAGCACAACAGGTCAGCGCTTGTAGCACTGTTAAAACCGACCCCAATTACGACCCGCTCTGCAGCAGTACCTGTAATCTGGGCGAATATTTCCAGTATGTTTTCGATGCTGCCTATCGCCCCCATCTGTGCAACAGCATTCCGACTGCTTTTTGGTCCTATCAGAGACAGGTCGGTGAAGTCTCTTCCAATGGCAAATCGGCCAGTGGCAATGCCTCCTCTGTGAGTGCCGCCGCCAGTAACAGCAATGCTGCCAGTGTCGCCTTGATGACACCCACACAACGCGTCAGCGTTGGGTCCGCCATATTGCACTATGCGCCGACGGGCTCAAGCAGCGAAGCGTTGGACAAGATCAACGCCATGAATGGTGAGGAGGAGCCGCTCGACTATGGCGCGGCACCTTTGGAAAAAGCGGTCTGGTTCAAGTTGCTCGGCACATTGGGCAACAAGGATGCCACTGCCCAACTGGCAAGTATTCGCATTCAGACCGGCGGCATCATGGCCGGGACGGATTTCTATTCAAACGAATATCTGCGTTTGGGCGTGCTTGGCTCCGTGTCGGACATCTCCGTCGATATTCACGAGAACAACAACGAACTCGATGTCACCGCCTGGAAGATTGGCGGCACCGGCACCCTCGAGGTTGGTAAGTGGTATCTCGACGGTTTGGCGACTCATAGCTGGGAGAAGAACAGCGCCAGCCGAACTGTCGACATCAACGGTATGGGCGACCTGCGCAATTTTTGGTCCAAATTCACCAACCGCCGCATCAATGCCGCTTTTGAAACAGGCTTTCGATGGAATGTCGGGCGCTTGATGATTCAGCCCCTTGCCGGGGTGGATCTCAATTGGTTAAAGCAGGCCGAAGTGGTCGAGCAGGGCAACAGCTCAGCTTCTATCATCACCGCCAAGAACACGGTCTTTACCGGTTCGTCCAAGCTCGGTGTGAACCTGTCGTCGGTCATTCTGCTCGACAAAAGCTCGATCGTGCCAACCGTTGGCGGTTATTGGGGGCATCGGTTTGGTGAACTCGAAAATGCCAACCGCATCTCCACCGATCAGGGTGTCAGCTATCAATATGTCGGAGCGAAACCGCCGCTTGATATCTTCAATCTCTATGCGTCCGTCATGCTCAATGTTGACGAGAGTCTGGCGTTGTCGGCGGGCTATCACGGTGCCTTCAATCGCTTCGAGCGCTACCATGCAGGCAATATCGCATTGCGCATTCGCTTCTGAGCCGAAGGCTCAAGGCTGTTCCGACGCGTTCATTCAACACTTCAACATATTCCATCAAGACTTCAATAAAGTCATTCAAGTGATTCATATATAACAAAAAACCCGGCGACTGCCGGGTTTCTCTTTTCGTGTTCATATCCGAGGATGGATATCCGGGTTGTTGAAGATTAACCCAAATTCAGTTCAGCAAAGAAATCATTGCCTTTGTCGTCAACCACGATGAAGGCCGGGAAATCTTCCACTTCGATCCGCCAGACGGCTTCCATGCCGAGTTCTGGATATTCCACGCACTCGACTTTCTTGATGCAATCCTGAGCGAGACGGGCAGCCGGTCCGCCAATGGATCCGAGATAGAATCCACCATGGGCTTTACAGGCATTGGTGACCGCTTTTGAGCGGTTGCCCTTGGCCAGCATGATCATTGATCCACCAAAGGACTGAAACTGATCCACGAAGCTATCCATGCGGCCTGCCGTGGTGGGACCAAAGGACCCGGATGCGTAGCCTTCCGGTGTCTTGGCCGGACCTGCATAATAGATCGGATGGTTCTTGAAATATTCCGGCATTTCCTCGCCGGCCTCAAGACGGGCACGGATTTTGGCGTGAGCCAGATCGCGGGCCACGATCAGCGGACCGGACAGAGACAGACGAGTCTTGGTCGGATGCTTGGTCAGCTGAGCCAGCTGCTCTGCCATTGGCTTGTTGAGGTCGATCTTGACAACATCGCCGCCCAGCTCCTCACCATCTACGTCCGGCAGATATTTCGCCGGATTGGCTTCCAGCTCTTCAAGGTAAATCCCGTCCTTGGTGATCTTGCCAACGCACTGACGGTCGGCCGAGCAGGACACGCCGATCGAGATTGGCAGGGAAGCGCCGTGACGCGGCAGGCGGATCACCCGCACATCGTGACAGAAATATTTGCCGCCAAACTGCGCACCGATGCCCATCTGCTGGGTCATCTTATGAACCTTTTCTTCCATCTCAAGATCGCGGAAGGCATGCGCGGTTTCAGAGCCTTTGGTCGGCAGCGTGTCATAATAATGCGCCGAGGCCAGCTTGGTGGTCTTCATGTTCAGCTCAGCAGACAGACCGCCGATAGTGATCGCCAAATGATATGGAGGACAAGCAGCGGTGCCGAGGGTTTTGATTTTCTCTTCCAGGAAGGCCAGCATCCGGTCTTCGGTCAACAGAGCGGGCGTGCCCTGATAAAGGAAGGTCTTGTTGGCCGAACCACCGCCCTTGGCGATGAACAGGAACTTATATTCGTCTTCCCCATCGGCAAAGATATCGATCTGGGCTGGCAAATTGTTGGCGGTGTTCTTTTCCTCAAACATCGTCAGAGGAGCCAGCTGGCTGTAACGCAGGTTCTTCTTGTCGTAGGCATCAAAGACGCCCTTGCTGATTGCGCCTTCGTCAGAGCCGACCACATGCACATGTGAGCCCTTTTTGCCCATGACGATGCCGGTGCCCGTGTCCTGACACATTGGCAGGATGCCGGATGCGGAAATGTTGGCATTCATTAGAAGGTCATAAGCAACGAATTTATCGTTGTCGGTTGCATCCTCGTCGTCGAGAATCTTGCTCAACTGTTCCAGATGGCCCGGGCGCAACAAATGGTTGATGTCCATGAAAGCCTGTTCGGTCAGCAACCGAATGCCTTCTTCCTCGACCATAAGGACGTCCTTGCCCTTGAAGGTTTCAACGGACACATAGTCCGACGTCAATTTACGGTAGGGGGTCTCATCCTTCCCGAGTGGGAAGAGCTTGTTCACCTGAAAGCTCATATCTGGTCCTCGTTCAGCGAAACAGGCGGCGGTGATGCCACTTGCTTTTACTCTTGCGCATGTCACCGAAGGTGCGGGAAGCAAAAGGTCAGACTTCGCTGCACGATCAGCTTTGCTCGCCTCCATCAGTGCGCTGTTTTCCCGGATTTTTCAACCCTTGGCGGTCAAAATCCAGAGCTTCATGCCACCACAACCTGTGGTGCGACAAAATGAAGGAAAACAAGCCTTTAAAACGCACATTACTTGAATTATATCTTCAACATAGAGACGGCGAACTTCATCCTAATGGACTTGTCGTTCCTTTCCTTTGTGCTGTGTCAATCTGCACAGAGACAGCCAAAAACAATTGCCCGAAACAAATGCTAAAAACACATGCTTGGAGACGATCATGACGATGCGAACGGAAACGGATTCCTTCGGCCCATTGGAAGTGCCGGAGGACAAGTATTTTGGTGCCCAGACAGCGCGCTCTCTGATCAACTTCCCGATCGGCGAGGAAAAAATGGCGGCACCCCTCATCCGTGCGCTGGGCATTGTTAAACTGTCTGCAGCCAAAGCCAATCTGGCGCTCGATAATATCGACCCGACCGTTGGCGATGCAATCGTCACCGCAGCGACAGAAGTGGCCCAAGGCAAACTTGATGATCACTTCCCTCTGTCAGTCTGGCAGACCGGCTCCGGCACCCAATCCAACATGAATGCCAATGAGGTGATCTCCAACCGCGCGATCGAATTGCTGGGCGGTATTCTGGGTTCCAAGGAGCCAGTTCATCCCAATGATCACTGCAATCGCAGCCAATCCTCCAACGACACCTTCCCGACCGCGATGCACATCGCGACCGCTGAAGAGATCAACAAGAGCCTGATCCCCGCTCTCGATGATCTGGCCATTGCTCTGGAAGCAAAATCCGATGCTTTCAAGGACATCATTAAGATCGGCCGGACGCACTTGCAGGATGCAACGCCGCTGACGCTCGGGCAGGAATTTTCCGGTTATGTCGCCATGGTCCGCAACAGCATCCGCCGAGTGCGTGCCACCTTGCCTGCGCTTTATGATCTGGCACAGGGCGGCACGGCGGTTGGCACCGGCATCAATGCCAAAATCGGCTTTGCCGAGAAGTTTGCCGCAGAAGTCGCCGACTATACCGATCTGCCATTTGCCTCCGCGCCTAACAAGTTTGAATCGCTGGCCACCCATGACGCCATGGTCGAAGCCCATGGGGCGTTGAATAGTGTCGCGGTCAGCCTGTTCAAGATCGCCAACGACATTCGCCTGCTCGGCTCCGGCCCGCGCTCGGGGCTGGGGGAAATCTCCCTGCCGGAAAACGAACCCGGCTCGTCGATCATGCCTGGCAAGGTCAACCCAACCCAGTGTGAGGCCATGACGATGGTGTGCGCTCAGGTGATGGGCAACAACACAACGGTATCGATTGCTGGCTCACAGGGGCATTTCGAGCTCAATGTCTACAAGCCGGTCATCATCTTCAACACCTTGCAGTCGATCCGTCTGTTGAGTGACGCCTGCAACAGCTTCAAAGACAAATGCGTTGTCGGCATCAAGGCCAATGAAGAGCAGATTGCTGACCTGATGGGACGCTCGCTGATGCTGGTTACGGCGCTGGCACCGCATATCGGCTATGACAATGCCACCACCATCGCCAAGACAGCCCACAAGAATGGCACCACTTTGAAAGAAGAAGCGGTCAAGCTCGGCTTCGTCAGCGAAGAGGATTATGACACGCTTGTCCGTCCTGAAAAGATGATTGCGCCCCAATAAGCGGGACCGAGAGCTGAATGACAAAAGCCACCGTTTCGACGGTGGCTTTTTCGTGTTCGGGTCAACGCATTTGACAGGTGAGCAGGTCTGACCTGCAATGACTGGCCTGCAATGACTGGCCTGCAATGACTGGCATGCAATGACTGGCATGCAATGTCAGGCCAGCAAGGCGCGCGCCGTCCGCTCATCCGTGATCAGGCCAGAGAGATTGCGGCTGTTGAGAATGGCGCGGATGGCATCCACCTTTTGGTCGCCACCAGCGATGGCGACGATTTTGCTGTTGGTCATGCTGTTGCGGGATACGGACACAGTGCGCGAGGTGAGGGGTGTTTCTAGGATGTTACCATCCTGGTCAAAGAAATGGCCCAGCAGTTCGCCAATGGCACCAGATTTTGCAATCTCCGCAATCTCTGACTGTTCTATCATGCCTGAGGCGACCAGCTGCGTATCGGTGTCCACCGTACCGATCCCGACAATCTTCAGTGGTGCGCTTTCCGCCAGCTCGAAAACCTCATTGACGCCCCGTTGCGCCAACAGGATCTCTCGGTCATCGCTGGTGTTGGCAAAGAAGGGCACGGGCATCACATAGGCCTGCGCCCCGGTCCAGAAATTCGGCACGATGATATGCGATCCCTTGACCAGACGGATATTGCGCTTGGATTTGGAATTGGCGACATTGTTGATGACGTCAGACACCCATGGACCGGCAGCATTGATGATTGCCTTTGTCTCGTAAGCCTTGGTCTCACCAGTGAAGCTGTCGGTTGTGGTGACCTTATATTCCAGATGGCGCAAGCCTTGTTGCACACTCATATCGATAATTGGCTCCTGTGGGCAGGGGGCGTTCATCGCGCAGGATGACCCTTGCATGTAGGGGCGCTGTGGCTATGGTGAGATCAGACTCAGGAGTGGTTGATATGCAAGATCCTTGCATCTTCAAAGCATGATTGGTTGAAAAATATCACGAAAAAAAATCACAAAATAACACAAAATTATTGATTTTGAGATGTTATGTGTTACAAATCAAAGGTCCGTAGAAATGCCGGACGTGGAGGTGTCGCGTGAGAGGCGAAGACCGTAGACAATTCATTATGGATCTCCTCGTGGAGCACAGGGCCGTCGATATTGATGACCTTGCCCAGAGATTCAGTGTGTCGAAAATGACCATTCACCGGGATCTGGACGAGCTTGAACAGAGCGGTGTCTTGCGGAAAGTGCGTGGCGGGGCGACGGCTGATGCCGGCAACCAGTTCGAAAGCGATTTTCGCATTCGCGCTCGGCAGGATGCCGATGCCAAAAACCGGATGGCTGAAGAGGCTCTCAAGCTGATCGAACCGGGCATGACGGTGATGATCAATGATGGCTCGATGTCAGCTGTTTTGGGCTCAATGCTGAGCCAGAAGCGACCTCTCACTGTCATTACCAACAATCAGGCCATCATCAGCGCCCTGCTGGGCGAGGTTGGTATCACATTGTTGGTTCTGGGCGGGATCTATTCAGCCAAGTTCAACGCCTATAGCGGTGTGGTGACCGAAGAGACACTTCAGCGGTTGCGGGCCGATATTGCTTTTATTTCTGCACCGGCAGTCTCGGGGCTGCAGGCATTTCATATGGATGACAACATTGTGCGGGCCAAGCAGGCGATGATGCAGGCCGCCACCCGCAAATGTCTGCTGGTAAACCATTCCCGTTTCAATCGCACAGCGCTTCACGTTTTGTCGGATCTCAGGAGTTTCGACTGGATCATCACCGATGGTGAGCCCGATGCTAACGTGTCCGAAGAGCTCAAAGGGGCGGGATTAACCCTCACTGTTGCAAGGACTTAACCCATGACTGTCATCCCTCGTTTCTGGATCGGCACAAGCTGGAAGATGAACAAGACGCTGGCCGAAGCCGTCACCTTCGCCGAAGGTCTGAAGGCAGCGGACGCCAGCCGTGATCCGCGTATCCAGCGCTTTGTCATTCCGCCTTTCACCGCTGTGCGCGAAGTCAAGGCCATGTTGTCGGACAGTTCGGTCAAGGTCGGTGCGCAGAATATGCATTGGGATGATGCCGGTGCTTGGACGGGGGAAGTCTCGCCCCTGATGCTCACCGACTGCAATCTTGATATCGTCGAGCTTGGGCATTCCGAGCGGCGGGAATTTTTCGGTGAAACCAATGAGACGGTCGGCCTCAAAACCGAAGCGGCTGTCCGTCACGGTCTAACCCCCTTGATCTGCATCGGTGAAACCTTGGCAGACAAGGAAGCGGGAAAAGCGGCAGACGTGCTGGCCGAAGAAGTGCGTGGTGCTTTGGGCAAACTGAGTGGCGAACAGAAAAAGGCTACTATCCTCTTGGCTTATGAGCCTGTCTGGGCGATTGGGGTGAATGGCATTCCGGCCAGCGCAGACTATGCCGATGCGCGGCAGGCCGAAATTCTCGATGTGGCCGAGGAAATGCTGGGCTATCGCCCGCTTTGCCTCTATGGCGGCTCGGTCAATCCGGGCAATTGTGAAGAGCTGATTTCCTGCTCGAATATTGACGGTCTGTTCATCGGACGGTCCGCATGGCATGTCGAGGGCTATCTCGATATCCTGGCCAAATGCTCTGCCAAGTTAGACGCTTAAGAGCCTAGATAAGGCGAATTTTGGGCGCGGTCTATCCGCGCCTTATTCGTAAGCAAGACAAACAAAAACGCCGCATCAACCCCATATGGTTGGTGCGGCGTTCCCGTCTTGAAAACTGTAATCGAGTGATAAAAATCACATCTCAGACCTGCGGTCTTGCGCCAAATTGCTGCTCACGATGGCGGTGACCTTGAATGAGGGCGAGCGGGGCGGCCTGTTGCCAGACGGGAGAGATCTGCCCCGGTTCGGTCCTGCGGAGGTCAGAGACCGAACAGCCCTCAAGCTTGATTGTATTTTGCGTCAACCGCATCGATCGCGGCAACGTTGCTCGCAGAGCGACCTTCTGGATCAAAGCTCTCTTTGAGGAATGTGTCGGCAATCGTCTTGGCGACTTCAGCACCGATGACCCGTGCGCCCATAGTGATGATCTGCGCATTGTTCGACAGGGCGGCGCGCTCTGCGGAATAGGTGTCATGGGTGAGAGCGGCACGAATGCCCGGAACCTTGTTGGCAGCAATGCACACGCCGATCCCCGTGCCGCACACCAGAATGGCGCGGTCATAGGTGCCATCAATCACTTTGGAGGCAACCCGGTCGGACAGGTTGGCATAAAAGGCGTCTGGCCCGTCTTCGGTGCGCGAAATCTCTGACACGTCGTAAGAATCCTTGAGATGTTCGGCCAGAATCTTGGCGAGGCCTTCTCCGGCGCTGTCGCCTGCAATTGCAATTTTCATGATGGCTTCCTTCCCTGAGACATTGGCCCTGAGGCTCCAAATCAAGTGGTTCAAACATGATGAACCTTAAAACGACACCGGTCGCTGACCGGCGGGTCTTTGTTGCTGATCTCCGCGGATGGTTGTCTGGGGCGCTTTGCTTGGTGCGCGGCACCGGTTCGCCCATCCGTTTGAGTAGCTTGTGACTCTTTTTAACGCCGAAACATCACAAAAACAACATAAAATGTGTGATTGAGTTGTGATTTTGAGGGAATTGTCGCAATAAATCACATAATTCTTTGAGATTTGTGATTTTCAGTTGTGATTATGTGATGTTTGGTGTAGGTAAGGGGCCATAGGAGGACAGTGTGATGATCAGTGACCCATTCATTGCCAGCAAAGAGAAGCTGGCTCCCGAGAATTTTGCTCTCGCCAACTGCATTCGCGCACTTTCGATCGACGCAGTCAATGCCGCCAATTCGGGCCATCCAGGCGCACCGATGGGCATGGCTGATGCGGCGACCGTGTTGTTTCGCAATCATCTGAAATTCGATGCATCCCAACCCAACTGGCCGGATCGGGACCGCTTTGTGCTGTCCAATGGCCATGCATCCATGATGCTTTATTCGTTGCTGCATCTGACCGGCTACGAAGACATGACCATTGAGGAAATTCGCAATTTCCGCCAGTGGGGATCCAAGACAGCGGGTCACCCGGAATATGGTCACGCGCAGGGCGTTGAAACCACCACCGGCCCGCTGGGGCAGGGCATTGCCACTGCTGTTGGTATGGCCATGTCCGAGCGCCTTCTGGCCGAGGAATTTCCGGGTCTGGTTGATCACAACACCTATGTCATGCTCGGGGACGGTTGCTTGCAAGAAGGCATTGGTCAGGAAGCCATCAGCCTTGCCGGCCATCTGGGCTTGGGCAAACTGATCGTGCTTTATGATGACAATGACATCACCATCGACGGTCCGACTTCGATTTCCTTTTCTGAAAATATTCCCGGTCGCTTCGAAGCTTGCGGCTGGCATGTCCAATCCTGCGATGGCCACGACGCCAATGCCATCGATGCAGCCCTTTCTGCTGCCAAGGCGGTGACAGACAAGCCTTCGATGATCGCCATGAAAACCGTCATTGGCTTCGGGTCTCCCAACCGGGCTGGTACGGCTGGCGCGCATGGTGCACCACTTGGGGCCGAAGAGGGCGAAGCTGCCAAACAGGCGCTTGGCTGGACGGCTGAGCCGTTCGAAATTCCGTCCGATCTGGCCCAAGATTGGCGCGCCATCGGAGCCAAAGGCCAGACCGCCCGCATGGATTGGGAAACGGCACTTTCCGAGCATCCGCAAGCGAATGATTTCATTCGGCGCCAAGCAACACATTTGCCGCAAGCCTACGAAACCGCTTTGTCAGACGCGCGTGCGGCGCTCTTTGCCAATCCAGCCAAGGTCGCGACTCGCAAAGCATCCCAAATGGCGCTTGAAGCCTTGGCAGGGTCTCTGCCAGAGCTGGTCGGCGGCTCTGCGGATTTGACCGGCTCGAACCTCACCCGTGTCCCTGCGGTCGATAGCCAGTTTACCCGCGAAAAACCCGGCCGTTACATCGGCTATGGTGTGCGAGAATTCGCCATGTCTGCGGCGATGAATGGCATGGCGCTGCATCGGGGCTTCATTCCTTACGGCGGCACCTTTCTGGTTTTCAGTGACTATGCCCGCAATGCCATCCGCCTATCGGCTTTGATGGGCATCGGCACGATCTACGTCATGACCCATGACAGCATCGGCCTCGGTGAAGATGGCCCGACCCACCAACCGGTCGAGCATATGGCAAGCTTGCGGGTCATTCCGGGGCTTCAGGTCTTCCGCCCGTGCGATGCGATGGAAACGCTGGAATGCTGGGACATTGCCATCCGCTCGCGCACCACGCCAAGCCTGATGGCCCTGTCCCGTCAGGGTGTGCCTCAGCTGCGCACCGAGGCTGGCGATGAAAATCTTACCGCCAAGGGGGCTTATGTTCTGCGGCACTATGGTGAGGGCCGCGACGTGACCCTGATCGCCACCGGCACCGAAGTGATGCTGGCGGTGGAAGCGGCTGAAAAGCTGCATGCGGACGGTCTCAGCGTGGCGGTTGTCTCCATGCCTTGCTGGGAATTGTTCGACGCCCAGCCACAAACCTATCGCGATGATGTGCTGGGCACCGCGCCGCGCATTGCCATTGAGGCGGCCAGCAAGTTTGGTTGGACCCGCTATGTGGCAAGCGAAGATGATGTGATCGGAATGGATGGCTTTGGTGCTTCGGCACCAGCTGAGCGCCTCTACGAGGAGTTTGGCATCACGTCTGACGCCATCATTGCCCGCGCTCGCACACTCTGCGGTAAATAAAGAGTCCACGTGGCGGTTCGACCCGAAGCGGTCGCCCGCCACCTTGCAAGTATTTCTTGGAAAGGACTGGGGCATGGCCCAGATCGTGTTTGATCTTGATGGGACGCTGATCGACAGCGCTCCGGATTTGCAGGCGGTTGCCAACAAGGTGCTGGCGGACGAAGGCAAGCATCCTGTGTCACTGGCACAAGTCAGTGCATTTCTCGGATGTGGAACGCCCACCTTCGTCCAAAGAATGTGTGAAGCATCGGGCATTTCTCAAAGCGAACATAAACGCCTGTTGGCAAACTTTCGTGCGCTCTATGACGGGGCGGTACATCTCACCGAGCCTTATCCCGGTGTTCGCGACGCTTTGCATCAATTGGCCTCAGACGGGCACCAACTGGGAATCTGCACCAACAAGCCGATGAGCCCATGTCTGTCTGTCCTGCGTCATTTGCAGCTCGATCCGCACTTTGACTCCATATTGGGCGGCGATAGCTTGTCGGTTCATAAGCCTGATCCGGCCCCGTTATTCGCCACCTTTGATGCGTTGGGCAATGGGGATCGCATCTATGTCGGCGACAGCGAAGTTGATGCCGAAACCGCGCGACGGGCAGGGGTGCCGTTTCTGCTCTACACCGAGGGCTATCGCAAACAGGCGATTGAGGAAATGCCGCACACCGCAACCTTTACCCATTTTGATGAGTTGCCCGGGCTCATCACCCAGACTCTGGCATCCATTCACTAGAGACGCCACAACAGCCACAACCCGCCGACAGATCGGCACAATCAAACGAACTCAACCGCGCCTCGTAACGGCCCCTGCGACTGATCCAACCAGATACGCACAGGCAATGCCGCCCCCACGAGACGCTTACTGGAGGAATGAGAAATGAAATTCTTTGTCGATACCGCAATCATCGAAGATATCCGTGAACTGAATGATTATGGCCTGCTTGATGGCGTGACCACCAATCCTTCGTTGATCGCCAAATCTGGCCGTGACTTCAAGGAAGTGATCGCTGAAATCTGCGCGTTGGTCGAAGGCCCAGTCTCCGCCGAAGTTGCTGCCCTTAATTTTGACGGCATGGTCGCCGAAGGTGAGCATCTGGCAGGCATTGCCGACAATGTGGTGATCAAGCTGCCCTTGACTTTGGATGGCCTGAAGGCTTGCCGCCACTTCACCATGAAAGGCATCAAGACCAACGTTACCCTGTGCTTCAGTGCCAACCAGGCTTTGCTTGCTGCCAAGGCTGGCGCCACCTTCATCAGCCCGTTTGTCGGTCGTCTTGATGACCTCAATATTGAGGGTATGGAGCTGATCAGCGATATTCGTCAAATCTACGACAATTATGACTTCAAGACCGAAATCCTGGCGGCTTCGGTCCGAACCGCCAACCATGTCAAGGATGCTGCTTTGGCCGGTGCCGATGTTGCCACCATTCCGCCTGCGGTCATCAAAGGACTGGCAGGCCACGTGCTGACCGACAAGGGGCTTGACCAGTTCGCCAAGGACTGGGCATCCACCGGCCAATCAATCCTCTGAACCTGATTTTCGGACGATTGTCTTCATCGCTTCAGTGATTTGATGAAAGCAAAGGCGGCTGCGTGTCGCCTTTGCTTTTTTGTATGACGCGACCGAATGGGAATGCCAGAGCTTAGATCTGGTGAAACCCGTCAGATTGTATCCAATTTTGATAAGTGCTCTGTTTCGTGAAACGTCAAGACAGGTGTACATTCAGATTTTAGAAATGCTGTAGGGTCGTGGCGCTCCGGGCCTATGCAGGGTTTTCCCGAAGCGGATTTGCAATTCGATGGTCGATCGGTCTGCGCGGTTGCGACCAAACGAATATTGTATATGATATCATTACCATAACGGGCCGGTGCGGATCTTTTGCTTCTTTCGAGTTGCGATGGCTGTGCGGGTCTTGACCACACGTGACGCCAAAACCCGGATCTGGATAGCAAGAAACAATGGCTCAAATCCTTCGACGTACGACCACCAACATTGTTGCAGATGAACTGCGCAAACGCATTATGTCTGGACAGTTGCGCGAAGGGGAGCAGGTGAGGCAGGAAGCGATTGCGACCGAGCTGGGTGTCAGTCGCATTCCGGTGCGCGAGGCCTTGCGGCAGCTGGAAGCCGAAGGGCTGATCACGCTGGTCTCGCATAAGGGTGCGGAAGTTACCCGGCTGGAACCATCCGAAATCGCTGAACTGTTCGAAGTCCGCATCATGTTGGAAAGCTGGATGTTCGAACATGCCATCGAGCATATCACGGAAAGCCACTTGGAAGCGGCGGAAAAGCTGATTGCCTCAATGCGCAATGACGCGATGATCGAAGAATGGGGCGCGTTAAACTGGCAGTTTCACGAAACCCTCTACACACCTGCCCGTAAGCCGGCCACGATGAAGATCCTGCGCCGTGTCCACGATAATATTGACCGTTATGTGCGCCTGCAGATTACCTTGACAGAAGACAGTCAGGAGCGGGCGCATAGGGAGCATCAGGCCATCGTTGATGCCGCGCGCAACAAGAATGCCAAAGTCGCGGTCGCTTTGCTCAACGATCACATCAATCATGTGAAAGAGCAGTTGCTGGCGAACCTTGTATCCAAGGAAAGCCTTGAATAGGATTGGCCATCGCTCAGTTTGAAGGCGTCCCTGCGGTCTGACCCGCTATGGCTGCCAAGTGCGGCAGACGGGCTTCCATCTCACAGAGATAGGCTCCATCGAACAAATGCACCTTCTGCCCAATTTCTACCTGCATGGCAGCCAACTGGACGCGATCGCCTGTCTTAGTGCTGACCTCATCTGAACGGGTAGCTTTGGACGCTTCGATTGCCTCAGACGCACCCGTTGGTGCCTTGAAGGCCGTAAAGGCCATCACCTGATAGGATTGGGCATAGATGAAGGCGCTGTAAAGCATCAGCATTTTGAACCAGTATTTGCCACCACCATTTTTCAATACGCGCATGGGACCTCTCTCATTTTTTGACGCATCTTTACCCGACTGGGTCGGGACGAGTGTCGCCGCAAAAAGGTTAAGAAAAATGCGTGAAATGCCTATGCAAAGCTGCATAAGGCTCTGAAATGCCGACTCAATGACTTTGTGGTGACCACCAACTTAAAATCGTTGGTAAAGAAACATTTGCTCAAATATGGGACAAGGTTTAATCGATTTGAGAGGAAAGTGAAAACGGATTCACGGCGCATGCCAGCCGCAGTCTCTCAGGCGGGGATCTCGTTAGGATAGCTTCGCCAGCGCATCCGGCAGGGCGTCGAAATGGTCGATCACCAGATCGGCCCCCAGTGTTTCGACCGGGATTGGCGTATAGCCATGACTAAGCAATATGACCGGAATGCCCGCGGCTTGCGCAGCGTCGACATCGGTTTTGGTGTCGCCAATCATTACGCTTTGTTCTGCAATCCCACCCGCCGTCGCAATAGTATGCAGGATGTGCTGTGGATGGGGTTTGTGATGGGCAACCGAGTCGGCTCCGCAAATGGCGTGGAACAGCTCTGCCAGACCCAGCTCCTGCAACAGTCGCTGCGACAGATACTCTTTCTTGTTGGTGCAGACCCCAAGACGCAGATTTGCTTCAGCCATGGCGCGGAGCAGACGGTCGGCGCCCGGATAGGGACGGCTGGTGGCGCTGATATTGGCAATGTAATGGTCAAGGAATGGTGCGTGGCAGGTTTTTAAAAAATCATCATCCACCACACGCTGATGATAGGCAAACCCCCGTTTCAGCGTGGCAATCGCGCCATGTCCCACATGAGAGCGGATATGCGCGTCGGGCACACCGGGCAGATCATGCATAGCCAGAACATGATTGAGTGCCCCGATCAGGTCGGGAGCGGTGTCAACAAGAGTGCCATCCAGATCAAACAGGATGCAGGAAAAACGATGGTCTTGCATGGGCACTCCGGCGACGCGGTGAGGGTGTTGTATATATGATCCAGACAGGCCGGAACAGCTGGTGATTGGTGCGACGGTTCATAAAGACCCTGTGGCTCTTTCTTTTACCTCATGCACCAATCCGGTTCAATCGCAACAGGTTGCCGCAAGAGACAGCACCTGCAGCCATGGCGAACGAGGTGGTGTGTATTCCCGAATGTGGAACCTTTGACCACAGGGAACAAGGGGGCTTTCTGCGCGTCGGCCCTTTTCCATTGGTTGATGCCGTGCTAAGAGCTTGGCGAACAAGGAAAGACCATCGCCCCGGCTTGTCCGCCATATCGTGCGAGGCCGTGAGTGCCGGGCACCCGATAAGGGCGCCTTTGTGTGACCATTCGGGCAAAAGCTTTTGGGCAAAAGGTCAGTAGGGAAGAGCATCATCATGAGTGAAGATCTAAAACGCCAAGCCGCAGCGGCAGCGCTCAACTATGTAAAAGACAATATGAAACTGGGAATTGGCACTGGTTCGACCGCCGTCCATTTTATTCGTCTGCTTGGTGAGCGTGTCGCCAATGGCTTGACGGTCATCGGTGTGCCCACCTCTGAGGAAACCGCGAATCTTTGCTGTGAAGTGGGCGTGCCGCTTACGACGCTCGATGAGACGCCAGAACTGGACCTGACAGTCGACGGTGCGGATGAAATTGACCCGCAACTGCGTCTGATCAAGGGTGGTGGAGGCGCATTGCTGCGCGAAAAGATCGTCGCCAAGGCATCTCGGGACATGGTTGTCATTGCGCATAAATCGAAGGTCGTCGAAACCCTTGGCGCATTTCCGCTGCCAATCGAAGTCATGCCCTTCGGTTTGGCTGCAACGACCCTTGCGGTCAAGAATGTCTGCGCCCGCTTCGGCATGCAGGGAGAGATCTCTGTGCGCAAGACTGCGGACGGTGAAAATTATTTAACCGATGGCCAGCATTTCATCCTCGATGCCACATTTGGCCGCATTTCCGATGTAGATGGCCTTGATATGGCATTGCGGGCCGTCCCCGGCGTGGTGGAAACAGGCCTCTTCATCGGCATCGCATCGACCGCCGTTGTTGCAAGCGATGACGGAATTGAAATTTACAAGCCACAGGCTTAGATGCCCTCCAAAGGCATCACTTGAAGATATAGCGACATTCGAGACCTTTAAGAGGATTGAACCATGAAAAAGACCACGATCGTGTCTATCTGTGCGGGCGCCGCGATGAGCGTTTGTCTTGCCTTGCCAGCCCTTGCGCAGGATGCGAAGGCCAACGATACGCACCTTCAGGCAGCGATCGACGTTGTGGAGCAAACCGGCAACATGCCCGAGTTTGAAAAACAGCTCGAGCTGATTGTCAAAAACTCCAAGGTTTGGCTGGTGCGCCAGAATCCAAATGCGGAAAAAGACATCTATGAAGTGGTCGACAAGATTGCTGAAAACTACAAGGATGACCGGAAGAACCTGGTCGCCAGCGCGGCCGTCGCGTGGGCGCGGTATCTGAAAGAAGACGAACTGAAAGACGTGCTGGCTTTCTTTAAAACCGAATCCGGTCAGAAATTCGCAACTTATCAGCCGCGTATTCTTGGTGAAATGCTTGGCAATATTCAGGCCTACTCGAAGGAAACGACCCAGCGCATCGTGGCTCAGTCCATCAAGGAACTGAATGCCAAAGGACACAAGTTCCAGTAAGCGTTGCCGATCGTGCGTTACAATCAGCGCCTCCAACTTCGGGTTGGGGGCGCTTTTTTGTCTGTATCAGGCGCAGTTTGGTTGCAAGAAAATCGCGGATTTGTGATCACTTGTCATGTGTCATCGCGGGCGATGATCAGGCTAGGGGCTTTCAATCTCTGTCCCACCCCTTATGTTTGAGACAAATGAGCGGGGTGAATTATCCTGCTGGGATTGATCACTGACGCTGTCGGGATGAAGAAAGAGGCGAAAATGAGTGAATTTGATTATGACCTGTTCGTAATTGGCGCTGGCTCCGGCGGCGTTCGGGCTGCCCGCATGGCGGCAACCTATGGTGCCAAGGTGGCAATTGCCGAGGAATACCGTGTTGGGGGAACATGCGTGATCCGTGGCTGTGTGCCAAAGAAGCTGATGGTCTATGCTTCGAAATTCTCTCATGAATTTGAGGACGCGGCAGGCTTTGGCTGGACGGTCGGGGAGAGTCAGTTCGACTGGAATACGCTGATCGCGAACAAGGATGCGGAAATTGATCGGCTCAATGGCCTCTATATCAAAAATCTCGAACGACACAATGTCGAGATCATCCAGTCACGAGCGGAGCTCGAAGCGCCGCATCGGATCCGGCTGACCGGTGAGGATCGCTCCGTCACGGCCCGCACCATCCTGATTGCCACCGGTGGCGTACCCAACCTGCCGCTGGACCTGCCGGGTGTTGAACATCTCATCACCTCCAATGAAGTGTTCCATCTCGACGAACAGCCAAAACGGGTATTGATCACCGGTGGCGGCTATATTGCGCTGGAATTTGCTGGCATTTTCAACGGTTTGGGCACAGAGACAACGGTTCTTTACCGCGGCGAAGAAATTTTGCGTGGCTTCGACGATGATGTCCGCGCCACCCTGCACGAGGAAATGGAGAAACGTGGCGTCCGCATTGTGCTCCATGATGTCCTGACCTCTGTCGAGAAGAAGGCTGATGGTCTGCATGTCACCACCAAACAGGGTGAGACGATGGTTGTTGATCAGATCCTGTCAGGGATTGGCCGCTCGCCCTACACCAAGGGGCTGGGACTGGAAACGGTCGGCGTCGAACTGGATAGCAAAGGTGCGATCAAGGTTGATACGCAGAATCGCACCAATGTCGACCATATCTATGCGGTCGGGGATGTCACCAACCGGGTCAATTTGACCCCGGTCGCCATCCGTGAAGGGGCTGCCTTGGCCGAAACCCTGTTCAACGACAATCCGACAATTGTCGACTATGAGAATATTCCCACTGCAGTCTTCACCCAGCCGGAAATCGGCACCGTTGGCATGACTGAAGCAGAAGCTGTCGCAACCCATGACAATCTCGACATCTATCTCGCCAAGTTCCGTCCGATGAAAAACACGCTGGCGGGCAATGACGAGAAGATGCTGATGAAGCTGATTGTTGATGCGGACAGCGACAAGGTGTTGGGCTGTCATATTCTGGGCCCGGATTCTGGTGAAATGTCCCAGCTTCTGGGTATTGCCATCAAGATGGGGGCAACCAAGGCCAATTTTGATGCCACAATGGCGGTGCATCCGACCGCTTCGGAAGAGCTGGTCACGATGAAAGAGCCATCCAAACGCATCCGCAAGGATGACTGACACGCTCATCTTGAGGCCCATCAAACCAATTGACGTCGAGCCCGCAACCCAATGCGGCCTCGACGCTTGGTGTGGTGGAATTCTACCCTTGCTCAATGGCTTTGGTGCGTTGGATATTCTGCGCATCGAGCGACTGTTTCATGACTTTCTTCTTGCCGGCATAGAGACAAAGGATGACCAACTGATCGTCGCCGATCTGGAGGGCCAAATTCTCGGATTCTATTGCCTTGAAACCCGAACCGGCGAGTTGACTGACCTCTGGCTCGCTCCTCAATGGCATGGAAAAGGCATTGCAACACGCATGTTTGGCGATGCCAAGGAGCGGAGCAGGCGCGCTGGCCGCGAAGAACTCAAACTGAAAGTGTTGGTCGGCAACCAAAGGGCCTTGGCATTTTATCGCAAAGAAGGCATGGAAGAGGCGGGTCGGCAGACTGCATTTGATGCCGCGCTCCAACAGAGGCTGGAAAAAATTATCATGCGGTTGAGGCTTGATGGCTGATCACAGCCTCGCTCAGCCCATCCAGAAACGGAAAAGATCAAAGTGACGCTCGAACAGGTACGAGAAAAACCACAAGAATGGGTCGGCTATTTTGGTTATGGCTCCCTCGTCAATGACGATACACGCAATGCAGAAAGCTTTGGCTTTGCCGGTCGTTTGAAGGGATATCGCCGCCGCTGGTCGATCTGGTCTGCCAGTGCAGAACGCCGCGCCTTCGGGTTCGGAGGGGTGGCTGCCTTGTCGGTGACTGCCAATGCTCAGAGCCTCTGCGATGGCCTTCTGATTTTTGACCGCAAGGACCATTTGCCCAAAGTTGACGAGCGCGAGGCAATGTATGATCGGGTAAAGCTGGACTTGTGCAATTTCTCCAGCAAGGAGAACCTGCCCGCTGGCATCGATTGTTACATCTATGTTGGCCACACCCCACACACCGAAGTCGCCGATCCGGATTATCCCATTCTACAGTCCTATGTGGACGCGGTGATGCAAGGGTTCCTGCACAAGTTCGGAGAAGAGGGCGTTGCGCGCTTTGTTGCGGAGACCGACGGCTGGCAAACCCCCATCGTTCAGGATCGCGACCGTCCCTTCTATCCGCGCTCGGTCACACTGAGCCTGGAAGAAGAGGAGCTGATCGATCATTATGTGAAACTCAGCGGTGCCCCTTTGGTGTCTCTGCCCTGATCGATCCGATGCAGCTTACCGACTTTTGACAAAGGGCCGCATTTGGGGCCCTTTTTGTTGGCTTTTCGGCTGGTTTGGCCTCCGTTTCACCCAGTCGGTGCATTGAGCCTTGGCGAATGGGAAAACTTTCGCTAAAAGCGAGCAACACCATATCTGAGAATTGGCGGCGCGTGGCTCGGGATAGAGGCCCTGGCCCGGTCCCGACATATCGGGCCGACAGCGCTCAACAAGAAGGCAAGTCTGAATGACAATCATTGACTCCATCAAAAAAAGCGTGGTCCCGATCCATCCGGAAGGCTATCCCTTCATTGCGTTGTTTGCCCTTGCATCCTGTGTGCTTGGATGGTTCTTCTCGCCTCTCTTCTGGATTGGAACCTTCCTTACCCTCTGGTGCGCCTACTTCTTCCGCAACCCCGAGCGTGTGACGCCGCTGGAACAGGGGCTGGTTATCTCTCCTGCTGATGGCATGGTGTCAAGCGTTGGCCTTGCCACGCCGCCACCAGAGCTGAACCTGTCCACCGAGCCGATGATGCGCGTCTCTGTCTTCATGAATGTCTTCAACGTCCATGTGAACCGCGCCCCGGTGCCGGGCAAGATCAGCGCGGTCGCCTACAAGCCGGGCAAATTTCTCAATGCCGAACTGGACAAGGCCAGCGAAGACAATGAGCGCAACAGCCTGATCATCGACAGTGCCTATGGCCCGATTGGCGTCACCCAGATTGCCGGCCTGATTGCTCGCCGGATCGTCTGCTGGTCAAAGCCTGAAGACACAATCGAAGCCGGCGAACGCTTTGGTCTGATCCGCTTTGGCAGCCGTGTGGATGTCTATATGCCTGCCCACATCATCCCGTCGGTGATTGTCGGCCAAACCATGATTGCCGGGGAAACCATTCTTGCCAATCTGGAAGGTGAACAACGTCCCGCCAAAGACCATCGCATCCAGTAATCCGCAAACAGACTAGCACCAGAACTTGAACTGCCCGCAAGGGGACAAAGGACCATGATGGAAGACAATTCGGATCACGGCATCACCAATCCGTTTCAAAGCTTCGATCCGGATGAAGACGAACCCAAGCGCCGCTTCAAGGCCGTTCCGTTTCGATTGCTGGCACCCAATCTGGTTACGCTGATGGCGCTCTGCTCTGGTTTGACCGGGGTGCGGATGGCCATTGAAGGGCGGTTCGAGCTGGCTATGATTGCCATTGCTGCCGCAGCCTTTCTCGATGGGGTCGACGGGCGTGTGGCTCGCATGCTCAAGGGAACTTCGCGCTTTGGAGCCGAACTGGACTCGCTCACCGACTTCGTCAATTTCGGTGTGGCACCGGCGCTCATCCTCCATGTCTGGATTCTCCATGCCATCCCGTCGATTGGCTGGATTGCCTCGCTGCTGTTTGCCATTGCGATGATCTTGCGTTTGGCCCGCTTTAACGTGGCACTTGACGACAAGAACAAACCTGCTTGGCAGAAGGATTTCTTCGTTGGTGTCCCGGCACCTGCTGGCGCTCTGGCCGTCTTGGCTCCCATCTATCTTGAGCTGGCAGGCATGCCGCATCATGATGAACTGGCGCTGATCGTCGTGCTCTATACGCTGTTGATCGCCATGCTGGTTGTCTCGTCTCTGCCGACCTATTCGGGCAAGACCGTTGGCCTGCGCATCAATCGCGCCTATGTGCTGCCGTTGATGGGGGGCTTTGTCGCAGCGGTTGCCATCCTCTTTTCCTATCCATGGGAAAGCCTGTTGGTGATCGTGTTTGGCTATCTGGTTTCCATTCCCTTTGCCCGCCGTTCATGGCACCGCAAAAACCGCATGATGGTTGCGGGTGAGCTGGGCGACGACGAGATCAAGACAGAGGCCGACTTGTTGACCAACAAGGACGACGACTAGGACGCTTGCGGCCTCTCCGCTTGGCAACAAAAAAGGGCCCACCGAATGGATCGGTGGGCCCTTTTCTTTGCTCGTGTCGCAAGCCTTTATTCTGCTGCCTGAGGCAGCTCGGCTGGATGGCTTGGTTGTTCATCCTTCTTGCGCGGCTTCAAAGCCACCAGAGTGCCCGTGTCCTTGGCCGCCAGATCAGACGCCTTTTGAGCCGAAGTCTCTTCAGCCAAAGGCTCCGATCGTTCTGCCTTGTCTGCCTTGCGCAGCCCGACCAGACGGGCCAGCAGCCCGAAGAACGGTCTCAATGTGACCGATGGGAAGGCCAGCAGCACAGGGATCAGCACCAGCGTCAACAGGGTGGAGAATGCAAGGCCTGAAATGACGGCGGTAGAAAGCTGGATCCACCAGGCGGCGGTGATCGACCCGACGGAGATCACACGGTTGAAGAAGTCGAAGTTGATCCCGGTCGCCATGGGGATGAGACCGGCAATAGTGGTGATCGTCGTCAACAGGATCGGGCGGATCCTCTGGGCGGCGGTCTTGACCACGGCTTCGATCACGTCAACCCCTTCGTCTATGAAGCGGTTATAGGTATCGATCAACACGATGGCGTTGTTCACCACGATCCCTGCCAGAGCCACAACCCCGGTGCCGGTCATGATGACCGAGAAGCCTTGTCCGGTCACCAGCATGCCCAGCAATACGCCAAAGATGGACATCACCACTGTCGTCAGCGTCAGGAAGGTCTGATAGAAGCTGTTGAACTGGGTGATGAGGATCATCGCCATGATGAACAGTGCACCAATGGCCGCTTTACCAAGAAACTCGCCTGACTCCTTCTGGTCTTCATCCGCACCGCGGAAATTGAAGGTCACTCCGGCCGGCCAGTCCTGTGCCTTGATCCAGCTGTCGATCTCCTTGACCTTATCATCCACCGTCGTGCCATCACTCTTGTCCACTGTCGCCTTCACATTCATGGCAAAGAAGCCATCCTTGCGGGTGATGGAGGAGACCTTGGGCTTGGCTTCGATGCGGACGAAGTTGGAGATCGGAACCTGTCCGTTACTAGTCGGCAATTTGAGCATGTCTAGCTGGTCAAGATTGCGCTGTTCTTGGGGCAGGCGGACACGGATATCCAACTCGTCCTCGGAATCGTCGGGACGATACTTGCCGATCAACAAGCCATTGGTCACAAGCTGGACCATCGAGCCGACTGGGGCGATGGCAGCATTGTAGCGGCCGGCTTCTTCCCGGTCGATTTTGAGCTCCCATTCTATGCCGGGCAGGGGACGGGCGTCCTCAATCTCCATCAGCTTATCGACATCCTCGAAGTGATTGCGCACGATGCCAGTCATTTCTGCGACCTGATCATAGTTCGCAGAAGAGATCTGAAGATTGATGTCCTTGCCTGTTGGCGGGCCTTCTTCCTTTTTGTTCACGGAGACGCGAATGCCGGGTATGTCAGCCGTACGGGCACGGATTTCCTCGAAAATCTGTTCCGCTGGGCGTCGGCAGCAATAATCTGTGAGTTCGAGATTCAGTGTGCCAATGGCGTCGCTTGGTTTGTTGCTGTCACTGCCAAGCCCACCACCGCTGCTGATGCCGGACGGGTTCGAGACGGTAACGACGTCACGCACGCCCTTGACCTGCAGCACTACATCCTCAACGCTTTTCACCAGTGCTCGGCTCTCAAGTGCGGACATGTTGCCCCGCGCCGAGACATGCACCATGGCGATGCGCGGCTCGTCATTCACGAAAAGCTCTGTCCCGGCGTTGTGCACCATGTAGGAGGTGACGATCATGAAGCCAAGACCGAGCACCAGCCCGATGGTCGCAAGGTTGCCAAGCGGGTTGGAGACGAGCATGTGCAGTCCGCGAATATAGAAACCGGTGAGGCCGGTGACTTCCTTCGGGTCGAAGTGATGCCCGCCAGAAAGATGCTTGGCATTCTCGATTTCGATTTCACTCGCATGGGACTTGCCGATGAAGCTGCCAATGACCGGCAGGAACACCATGGCCGTGAGCAGGGCAACCGAAAGGACAATAATCACCATGATCGGCAAATAGCTCATGAACTCACCGATCATACCCGGCCATAGCAGCATGGGCAGGAAGGCGGCGAGCGTCGTGCCTGTCGAGGCAGCAACGGGCCAGAACATCAGCTTGGCCGCCCGGACATAGGCTTCCTGTCGCTTCAGTCCTTCGGCGATCTTGCGGTCGGCATATTCCACGATCACGATGGCGCCATCGACGAGCATCCCCACAGTCAGCACAA
Source organism: Cohaesibacter sp. CAU 1516 (assembly GCF_005771485.1). Taxonomy (NCBI): domain Bacteria; kingdom Pseudomonadati; phylum Pseudomonadota; class Alphaproteobacteria; order Hyphomicrobiales; family Cohaesibacteraceae; genus Cohaesibacter; species Cohaesibacter sp. CAU 1516. The sequence continues at coordinate 64,602 of NZ_VANT01000008.1, forward strand.
GCCCGAACATCACCATGGTGTTCAGTGTCATGCCGATCAGTGAGAGCACGAGGAAGCCCATCATGAAAGAGGTGGGGATCGCGATGCCGATCAGCAGTGCCGAGCGGAAGCCCAACGCAGCCAATACAAGCATCATAACCAGTGCGACAGCGGTCATGATCGAGGATTCAAGCGAGCCCAGTGTGTCGTTGACCGGTTCGGCCTGATCAAGCAGGAAGTCCACTTTGATGGCCGGGTTCCATGTTTTGATCTCGGCCTCAACCGCCTGACGTACTGCCTCGTTATTCTCGATGATGTTGGTTCCCAGGCGCTTGGAAACCTCCACGGTGATGGCGGCCTTGCCATTGACACGCGTGATGGTGGTCGGGTCCTTGAATGTCCGCTTGATCGTGGCGATATCACCCAGTGTAACGACACCTTCGCCATTCTGCTTGATGGGAATGGAGTAGACATCCTCGGCATCCTCGATGAGGCCGGGAACCTTGAGGTTAAAGCGCCCCTTGCCATTGTCGAGGAACCCAGCTGGCACCAGCTGGTTGTTGAGCGAGACCGCATTGATCAGCTCTGTCTGGGTCACATTGTAGGATTCCAGCCGCAACTGGTCGATCTCGACCACCAGCATTTCCTCACGCTGGCCAGACAAATTGGCCTCAAGAACCGTCGAGATGCCTTCAATCTCATCCTTTAACTTGCGCGCATGTTGATAGAGCGTCCGCTCAGGCACCGCACCGGACAGGGCGATGTAGAGAGTCGGCTGTTGCGACATGTTGAATTCGGAAATCGTCGGTTCATTGGCGTCCTCTGGCAATTCTGCCTGTGCCTGATTGACCTTGTCGCGCACGTCCGCAAGGGCTTGGTCCTTGTCGAAATCAATCGAGAATTCGAGCAGAATACCGGCATGGCCTTCTGAGGCTGTCCCGGTTAGCTCCTTGAGGCCATCAAGGCTCTGGAGCTTGTTCTCCATCGGCTTGACCAGCAGACGCGCAGCATCTTCAGGCGAAATGCCACTCTGAGAGATCGAGACATAGAAAATCGGGACGTCAATGTCGGGACTATCTTCCTTGGGGATGCCGATATAACTGGCGATGCCACCCATCACCAATACCGTCATCAGGGTCATGACGACGCGTCGAGCCCGCAATATGGCTTCAAGAATACCCATTGCGCCTACCTTTCAGATTCGGAGCTGGCAAGCTGATTGGCTTGCGCATTGACAATCTCGACCGGCTGGCCATTCTTCACATATTCCTGCCCGACGGTGATGACCTGAGCCTCTTGCGGCAGACCGCCGAGCCACATGCCGCCACTGTCGTTGGACAGGATTTTGACGGGGGTGAACTGTGCTTTGCCATCCACGACCAGCATCACGCCGACCAGACCGTCATCGGAAAGAGTCAGATGCGCCGGACTCATGTGATGGGCCATCACGGGCTTGAGATCGAGACGCGCTTCCGCCGTCACCCCGTCACGCAAAGATTTGTCTTTGTTGGGAATCTCAACCTCGACGAGAAAGGTCCGGGTTTCAACGTCGGAAGCAGGGCTAACATAGCGAACAGTGCCATCCAGTGTTTCGCCCGTGACAAGGCGGACATGTGCCTTTGCGCCTTCCGATACCTGGGCAATGTCACGCTCGGACACCTGACCGACAACGAGCATCGGATCGGGCTGCATCAGCGTTGCGCAGGCATCGCCTGCCTTGAGCTGATCCCCGACTTCCGCGATAGTCCCCTGAACAATGCCCGAAATCGGCGCAAGAATCCGAATGCGATCCAGTTCAAGACGGGCTTCCTTGGTGCCCACCAGAGCCGCGTCGCGCTGGGCCTTGAAGGCGGCCAGCTGGGTATCGGACGCATACCCCTTCTTGGAGAGCGCTGCTTTGGCCTGATAGTCGAGTTCGGCCTGAGCAAGAGCCGCTTCAGCCCGAGCCAGCGCTGCTTCGCGGGAGCCGACATCGAGTTCACACATGAGGGCACCCTTGTTGACCCACTGACCCTTCTCGATCGGGCGTGCGCGTATGATCGCGGTGGTTTCGGAGCGAACGGTCACCTTGGTGTCCGCTTCCGTGCGGCCTCGAATAGTCAGTGAGGTTTCCATCGGCTCAATGTCGAATGCTGTAACAGCAACCCGTGTTGCCTTGATTTCAGTCTGATGGTTGCGGACCGCAGGAGGAGGTAGGGATCCGTCCTTATCCTGACCACTGAATACGGCCTGTCCGGTTGCCATCCAGCCAACAATGCCCGTTGTGAACAACAGGGCGAGGCCGTAAGAGCCTTTAAGACGCAATGCCATAAGAGTTATCCTCGTTTATTTCACTTATTAAAAAGTGTATTCGCACAATAGGTTACGGTGCCGCGGACAGAGTTGCCCGCAGCTGAAATCAGCTTGCCTGTTGTTCGCTTGAGACCAAATTTGCAGCCTGACCTTCCTCTGCCAGTGCCACAAGTTCCACACCATGAGTCTTTAGATAGTCAATCGCTGACTGAAGACAAGCGCGTCCGTAGTCTCGAGCCCAATTTCCTGCATTTTCGAAGACTTCGGACTGTTCAACGTCCAGATTGCCTTCAGTCTGCTGTCGTTCGGGTGAGGTACAGGCGTCGATCAGGCCCATTTCGTCTTCCAGATGCACAATCTGCCGCGCCACTGCGGCCTCCACATCCTGAGGCTTCATGACACCAGCAAACAGCGAAATCATCAGAAACTCGGACCGATAGATATCCGGCTTGTGCGGTTGCATCAATTCGATCAACAGGGCTGCCCGTCCAGCATCCGTGATGGAATAGACCTTGCGCGCCGGTTTGCCGTCTTGCGTTTCATGGCGACAGGTCACCAACCCTTCCGCTTCCAGACGATTCAATGCCGGATAGATGGATCCATAGCTCGCCTCGACGAAAAAGCTGAAGTCGCCTTCCGTCGAAAATTTGCGGATGTCATAACCGGTCTTGTCGCCACAAAAGAGAATGGCAAGACAGATGCTGCGTACATTCATAAGGTATCCTGATCTGAACTTCGGGGCTGTTCGTATCCCTCAACAAAGGGATTAAGGTTTTTTACGATATCGCGGGGCAATATATGCTTGTTTGATATATTTGTCCATCGCATATATCCATGCGATATATGCATGACAGGCATGCGGTAATGCGTCTCAGGATAATTGCTTGATTTCGATGGCAACGCTGCGAGACAATAGAACTGGTCAAAAACCAGAAACCCCAGAGGAGCAGATCCATGCCGATCAACGACCTTGTGCCGCCGGAACGGCGGCAGGAAAAGGGCATTCAGGGCATCTTTCGAGATCCGCTCATGCGGCTGCTGGCGATCAATTGGGTCATCGGGTTGTTTGCAACCATCATCGTCTTTGTCGGGCTGATCCTGACCAATGCTGCCGGGCTGCAAGACTTGATTTTCGGTAGCGACGAGCCTCTGATCCCGATGGCTCTGTTATTCTTTGGGCTGCTGATCACCATTTGCAGTGTCGCGATGGGCATGGCCGTGATGATGGTGCCCAAGGATGACGATGACCAGATCTACTAGGTTACCCTGTGATGGCGCGGTCCCTGCCGCATACCAAGTGTTAACGCTATCACACCCTGTTTGGCGCGAATTGCAAAGGGAAGGTGGGTAAGCCTTGCGCCACCCTTCCGGCCTTCATACTTCGCAAACCCTGTCAGCAGAAATGCGCGTCTAGCGTGCAAAATCCCCGCCAGTCTTTACGCGCCACAGAAACTTTCTGCGTCATTCTGAACAAGTAAATTGAACCTGAAGCGTGGTCAGCGCGTTTAATGAATGAAGAAAAATTAAACAGACATATTTCAGGCGGGGGCTAGAACAATGAATTTCAAACGAGGTTTCGAGGCACAAATATCGGCCGATGCGGTGAAGCAGGCCGCGTCCGCATTGGCATCGCAAATTCTGATCAAGGCAAGGGGCAGGGTTGCTGCTGTTGATTCTATCCGGACAATTCAGAAGACCGGGTTGCAGCTGGGGCTTTATTGCCTGTTGGTGGCCGGTTCGCTTGGCGTTGTGGTCAATGGCAGCAAACTGATTGTCGATCAGATTCATGCAAAGATGTTCGAAATGGGCTATGAAGTTGCCAAACAGAATTTGCCGAAAAAGATCCAGACGGCCAGCATTCGGTCTTCGGTCGAATAAAGAGCCATCGTACCATATCAATGAAGGAAGGGCGTCCTGATCACGACGCCCTTTTTTGTTATTCGGTGACTTCGAAAGGCAGGGAGAACTGGGTTTGCTTTTCGGAATTCTGATCCTTTAGGACATAGTGCGAGATATAGTTGCCCGGTTGTAGACCAGTTAGATTGATGGTCAGGGTCAGGTGGATTTCACGGTTATGCATGCCAAGCGGCACGTTGACTTTGAGAAACTCATTTCGCTGGAACAGGCTCGCCCCTTGTGTGTCCGTCAAATTATAGTCAACAGCCCAAGCGGCAAAAATCTTGCCATCGTCCCGAGCGCCATACCCGAAACCAACCGGTTCTACATAGATGATCTGAGGTTCATTGACCTTGAAGATCGGCACCCGCTCCGAATAGGTGCCATAACCAGTGATGTTGGTCGCAAAGGTCGCTTTCTGGACAAACATCGGAATGCGTTGCCAATAGTCGTCTACGACCGAGTTCAGGACCGCATAGGCCGCCTTGGGCTGACCGGAATTGATCAAGGCGTCGGCCTCTTTCAACCGCTCTGCCGGATCGCTGGTTGACTGAGCGTTGGCAAGGGAAGGGACAGCGCCAATGGCACAAAGAACCAGCAAGAAGCTGGCCAGAAATGAACGCAGACTACGCATGGAATGAGCTCCCCAAAAACACGCGATAATAAAAGATAGACTGAATATAAGGTTAGGTTACCATGGAACGGCAGGGGCGAGAACCAAGGAAATGGTCGCGCCCTGGCCGGTGAATGCTGCCTGCTATGCGTGGCTTTGGCGATATTCCTGTCGCGACTGAACAAGGATTAGCTGGGCTGAACGCAGGAACAAGCCTGCCATGGCAATAGCGACCAGAATGTCTGGCCAGGCCGAGTCTGTGACAAACACCATCAGACTCGCCCCCATGACGGCGACATTGCCAATCGCATCATTGCGTGAGCAGAGCCAGACAGAGCGCACGTTGGCGTCTCCATCCTTGTAGCGGCGGAGCAAAAGCACCGAGCCCAGATTGGTTGCCAAGGCCATCAGACCGATGACGCCCATCACTTCAGCCTTGGGAACATCCAGAAACATGATCTGATAGAGCGTCGCGGAAAACACCCAAAGGCCCATCAGCAACAAGCTGATACCCTTGACCATCGCCGCCGTCGCGCGAACTTTGAGGCTCATGCCAATCACGGCAAGGCTCATGCCATAGGTCAGGCTGTCACCCAGAAAGTCGAGCGCATCCGCTTGCAAAGCCTGAGATCCCGCCAGCTTACCTGCCAGCAACTCGATCAGGAACATGCCGCCATTCAATCCGATCACCGTCCAGAGAATCGTCTTGTAGCGCTGATCCATCCCATCAAACACCGGATTGCCCGAGCAGCCACAAGCAGTGCCCGCTGCCTCTTGTGTGTCATGCATGGCTGTCTGTGCGTGATCATGCGGGTGATCCTTTGCCCCGCCGCAACAAGAGGAGGGGGCTGCCTGCGAGGAAGAATGGGAACAACTTGCGCTCATGATCGTGGCCTTTCTGAACTACTCTTTATCGGAGAGCTGGATTTCAATCAGTCACCATGACTATAATTGCTCTAGTGACTAGAGCTTCAAGGGGCAAAAACGCAAAATGTTTTCGATCGGTGAACTATCAAAGTCGAGTGGCGTAAAGGTGCCGACCATTCGCTATTACGAACAGATTGGTTTGTTGGAACCCACTGACAGAAGTCAGGGCAATCAACGGCGTTATGAAGCGGAGGGACTCAAACGCCTGACCTTCATCAAGCATGCTCGCGATCTGGGTTTTTCTCTCGATGGTATCCGGTCGCTCCTGCAGCTGAGTCAGCAGGAAGGCAAAGCTTGCCGCAAGGCGACTGCCATTGTGCAGGAACATTTGACCGACGTCCAAAAGCGCATCCAGAAACTCCAGCGACTGGAAAGTGAACTCGACCGCATGCTCGATTGTCACGAAAACTGTAAGGCCCAATGCTCCGTTCTGGAAAGCTTGTCTGACCACAGCCATTGCCTGAGTGAGCACTGAGGCGTATAGAAAGGCCTCAATCCTGTGCGTGACCGCACGCCATCAGCAAAAACAGCATTATGCCTTGTCCATGAAGGGATCGGGCAAAAGGGGAGCGGCTCTATGAACTGGTCTGTCTATCTGTCCGGAGAAATTCACACCAACTGGCGCGAGGAAATCGAGGCTGGAGCCAAAGCGCTCTCCCTCCCGATCTCTTTTGCGGCCCCGGTTACCGACCATGGTACTTCGGATGATTGCGGCGTGGAAATCCTTGGTGCCGAGGCTGACAAATTCTGGCACGATCACAAGGGCGCGCAAATGAATGCCATTCGCACCTGTACCCTGATCGAGGCTGCCGACATCGTCGTCGTTCGGTTTGGAGACAAATATCGCCAGTGGAATGCAGCCTTTGATGCAGGCTATGCCGCGGCCATGGGCAAGCCGATCATCGTCATGCACAATGAAGAGCATCAACATGCCCTCAAGGAAGTGGATGCAGCCGCTCTTGCGGTCACCAAGACGCCCGAGCAGGTTGTTCGCATTCTCAATTATGTCATTGAGGGAAAGCTGGGGTGAAGCGCTCGTCCCGTCCATCACTCAATGCAGGGCGCAATAATCAAATTAATTGATACCCTATAAAAATCAATTCATATGACGGATGGGTCTGGCCCGTCTATAAAGAATCCATGTGTGCAAAAAGACTTACCGATGACAGTATGACGCCCTCGCGCCTGTTTCTTGCAGGCGCCGCGCGCTCTGTCCCGATCATTCTCACCGCAGGGCCATTCGGGGCCTTGTTCGGTGCTCTGGCCATCGAAAACGGACTGACGGTCTTTGATGCTGTGTTGATGAGTTTGACCATCTTTGCCGGGGCAAGCCAGTTGGTCGGCCTTGAGCTGTTTGGCCAGAATATTCCTGGCTGGATCATCGTCCTGTCGATCTTTGCGGTCAATTTCCGTCACATCCTCTATTCCGCAGCCATCGGCCACCATCTGGCCAAATGGTCTTGGCCCAAGCAGATCGCCGGTTACTTCTTCTTGGTTGATCCGGCCTTTGCTGAATCCGAACAGCGCGCAGAGAAGGGGGAGGATGTCCAGTTTGCCTGGTATCTCGGGCTGGTCATTCCGACCTATCTGGCCTGGAATCTGTTGACCTTTATGGGCGCAATCTTTGGCAATTTTTTACAGGATTCCTATCGCTGGGGCATCGATTTCATCTTGCCGATCTATTTCATGGGACTGGTTATGGGCTTCCGCCGCCGGTCCTTCTGGTTGCCAGTGGTTGTCGTCTCTGCCTCCGCCTCGATCATCGCCAGCAAGACCATCGGCTCCCCTTGGCATGTCTCGGTTGGAGCGGTTGCCGGTGTGCTTCTTGCTGCCTTTGTATCGCCTGCAGCACGCGCCAAGCCGCAAAAGATTGATCCGGTGACCGACCGCATCGATCTCAACGCTGCCAAAAATGAAGAGGGACAGGCATGATTTCGAGCACCCTTCTGATCATAATTGGCGGTGCCATCGTCACCTTCATGACCCGCATTGGCGGCTATCTGGTTTTGTCCCGGTTTGAAACCATTCATCCACGGGTGCAGGCGGGGTTGGACGCCGTGCCCGCTGCGGTTCTCACCACATTGGTTGCCCCTGCCGTGGTCAATGGTGGTCCCAACGAGTGGCTCGCCTTCACAGCCGCGGTGATTGCTGGCCTGCGCCTGTCCATGGTGCCGACTGTGATGATTGGCACTATGCTGCTTATTGTCTTGCGTTATTTCAATGGCTAGGATCGCCACCCGACCATTTGCGAAACAAGGTTTGACGGCATGAAAATCGGAATCCTGGCGACCTCTGCCCTGAATGAAGATCTGGCTGCACGGTTCGGCGACTTGCCATCAATGTTTGCCAAATTGCTTTCACCGCAAGACAGCAGCCTGACATTCGAAACCTTTGCTGTTTTTCAAGATGTGTTTCCCTCAACCATCAAGGCCTGTGATGCGTGGCTGGTTACCGGATCGCCCAACAGTGCCTATGAACGCCTGCCATGGATGCTGGTACTGGAAGACTTCATCCGCCAGACATTGGCCGCCGGCATTCCGATGGTTGGCATCTGCTTTGGTCATCAGATCATGGCGCAGGCCATGGGGGGCAGGGTTGAAAAGGAACAGCAGGGCAAATGGGGCATTTCCGTCCATGATTACAGCCTCTCGCTGAATGGCTCCGAGCGTCCCGGATGGATGGATGGCGATGCGACACGCTTTGCCTTGCAAGCCTCCCATCAGGATCAGGTGACCGCATTGCCCGAAGGGGCAGAGCGGATCGCAGGCAATGATTTTTGTCCCAACGGCATGATGCTCTATGGCAAGGCAGGTCTTTCGATTCAGTTGCATCCAGAGCTGCCGGCTGACTTCATCTCGTTTCTGATAGAAAATCGCCGCGGCTCTGCTATGGATGATGCTGATGCCGACGCTGCCGTGATCCGGGTGGCCGATCCTGTCGATGATCAGTTGATCGCCCGTTGGATCGTCAATTTCATGAAGTCGGCTCATGCCTGATTGCCAGCGCTTTGATGCATGCATGAGCCATATGGTTTAACGAAAACAAAGGAGACAGCCATGTCCAAGCCTGCACTGCCTATTTTTGACGGTCATAATGACACGTTGTTGCGGCTTGAAATGGCCCGGAGGAATGGTGCTCCGATTTCCTTTGTCGATGGGCATCCGAGTTTGCAGATTGATCTTCCCAAGGCTACCAAGGGCCATTTTGCTGGTGGTCTCTTTGCGATGTTTGTGCCGCCTATTCTCAATGATGCAGAAAAGAATGATCCCGTCGCCCGTCAGAAAGCCATCGAGGCGTCTGATGCCGTCGATTGGACACTCGGTATGATCGCCGAGGCCTGTCGGCTTGAGCGTGCGTCCAATGGACGGGTGCGGATCTGCCGCTCCAGTGCCGACATCAAGCAGGCCATGGCCGATGAGGCTTTGGCTCTGATGCTCCATATCGAGGGGGCTGAGGCGATTGGTGCGGATTTCAACGCCCTTGAAGCGTTCTATGCTGCAGGACTTCGCTCTCTTGGTCCGGTCTGGAGTCGGGACAATATTTTTGGCGCCGGTGTGCCGTTCGACTTTCCCGGATCTCCCGATCATGGCCCCGGCCTGAGTGATCTTGGCAAGGAACTGGTACGTCGCTGCAACCAACTTGGCGTGATGATCGATCTGTCCCACCTGAATGAAAAAGGCTTCTGGGATGTTCAGAAACTCTCGGACAAGCCTTTGGTCGCCTCCCATTCCAACGTGCACAAATTGTCGCAAAGCCGCCGAAACCTGACCGACAAGCAACTTGATGCCATCGCCGAAAGCAAGGGGCTGGTCGGGCTCAACTATGCGGTCGGGTTCTTGCGTTCCGATGGTGAAAAATTCAAACGCGATGTCTCGCTGGATCTGATGGTTGACCATCTTGCCTATCTGGTCGAAAAGCTTGGCGAGGATGGTGTGGGCCTAGGCTCGGACTATGATGGCGCAACGGTGCCTGACGTGGTGGCAGACGTGTCTCTCAACCAAAAACTGATCGATCATATGCGTCACCGCGGGTTCGGTGAAACGCTGGTCGAGAAAATCGCCTTCAAGAACTGGCTAGGCCTGCTGGAGCGCACCGGCATCTGATTGACATTGGCTGGCGGGCAGGGAGGCCATGCCAATCCTGCCACTCTGGCGTTTGCGAGCATTCTTCCATCACAAACAGAAAAGCCCGGTTTGTAACCGGGCTTTTGGTATGCATTCAGAAGCAGTATCGATCTTAATCGTCGAATTCCTGATCTTCGTAATCGTCCTGCACTGGTGCACGTTGCGGGCGCTCGCTGACTTCGCGACCAATACGGTCGGCAATGTGGGCAAGATCGATGAAATGGTCTGCCTGTCGGCGCAGTTCGTCGGCGATCATTGGTGGTTGGGTCGACATGGTGGATACCACGCTGACCTTGCGGCCACGGCGTTGCAACGCTTCAACCAATTTGCGGAAGTCGCCATCACCGGAAAAGATCACGAAGTGATCAACATGCTCGACCAGTTCCATCGCATCGATGGTCAGTTCGATATCCATGTTCCCTTTGATCTTGCGACGGCCAGCAGAATCGGTGAATTCCTTTGTTGGTTTGGTCACCACATGATAGCCGTTATAATCAAGCCAGTCGATCAACGGGCGGATGGAGGAATATTCCTGGTCTTCGGCCAGTGCTGTGTAATAGTAAGTGCGCAGCAGGTAGCCTTTTCCACGAAATTCCTTTAGGAGACGCTTATAGTCGATATCGAAGCCAAGTGTCTTGGTAGTAGCGTATAGATTGGCTCCATCTATGAAGAGCGCGACCTTTTCACGAGGATCAAACACGGATTTTCCTTCTTATGCTGGTTTTCTTTGGACCTAATTCCGTGCGGGAATGGCTGGTTTTGAAGAGAGAATGGCGGCAATTGCCATTATTGTCATTCAAACAATTCCGAACCATCTTTTTGAATGGGCATTCAGATGGTGCAATCACAAGAAACTAAATCGATTCATATCCTATAGGGATCTACCAATTATCACTATCGAGAATTTCAAAATACGGACGAAAACGCAATCTTTTTCAGATATATTACCAGAATTGCCACATTTCAGCGACAAAAAACCATAAACAAAGTGGCGATTTCGTCTGCTTCTCTCTTGTCAAGGACGGCTTTTGCCTTTAATGAGAGGAACGAATCCCCCCAATCAGGAGATAGTCTATGGCACGCGTGACCGTTGAGGACTGCGTCGATAAAGTTGAAAATCGTTTTGAACTTGTGCTGCTGTCCAGCCATCGCGCTCGCATGATTTCAAGCGGATCTTCCATCACGGTTGATCGCGACAACGACAAGAACCCGGTTGTGGCCCTGCGCGAAATCGCGGATGAGTGCGTATCCCCGGGTGACTTGAAGGAAGATCTCATTCATTCCCTGCAGAAATATGTTGAAGTGGATGAGCCTGAGACTGAAGAAGTCCACATGATCACCGCTGATGACGCGGCGACCACCGAATATGATGACGTTCTCTCCGAACCAAAGAGCGAAGTCGTGTTCGACCAGATGTCTGAGGAAGAGTTGCTGCGCGGCCTCGAAAGCCTCGTGCCGCCGGATCGCACCGACGACTGAGTCTTGTCATTGCTGAAGAATTCAAAAAAGCGGTCCAGTGGGATCGCTTTTTTGTTTCGCAATGACCTGTTCCTATCGAGCCTAATGAGCGGGTTCAAGTCGCTTGCCTTTTTCGTGGGCTTTCACCTATTGTGAACGGATGCTCCCGCTTAATATGGTGAGAGTGATTTCCCCGCATTCCGTTTTCGGATAATCAGCCCAGTCAGGATTAATTTCGACCATGATGCGTCAGTATGAGCTTGTGGAACGTGTTTCAAGCTACAATCCAAACGCTGATGAGGCTTTGCTCAACAAGGCCTATGTCTATTCCATGCAGAAACATGGCTCGCAAAAGCGCGCCTCAGGGGATCCCTATTTTCTGCATCCTCTTGAAGTGGCTGGCATTCTGACAGACCTGCGCCTTGATGATGGCACCATCGCGGTTGGTTTGTTACACGACACGCTCGAAGATACCGACGCCACCCGGGCTGAACTGGATCACCTGTTTGGTGAGGAAATCGGCAAGCTTGTGGAAGGTCTGACCAAGATCGCCCAGCTCGATCTGGTTTCCAAGCGCACCAAGCAGGCCGAAAACCTGCGCAAATTGCTGTTGGCCATCTCGGACGACGTCCGGGTCCTGATCGTTAAGCTGGCCGACCGGCTGCACAATATGCGCACTCTGCATTTTGTCCCTGAGCATAAACGCCATCGCATCGCTCAGGAAACCATCGACATCTATGCACCACTCGCTGAACGCATGGGCATGCAGGACATTCGCGAGGAACTCGAAGGTCTGTCCTTCAAATATGTCAATCCGGAAGCCTATGAGGCTATTTCGGAAAAACTTGACGACATGCGCGAGCGCAACCAGACCCTGATCGAAGAAATTGGTGGCGACCTTCAGCACACCCTCGAAGAAAAGGGGATGGCCGCCCGGGTGACGGGGCGCGAGAAAAAGGCCTATTCCATTTTCCGCAAGATGCAGCGCCAGTCGATCGGCTTTGAGCAGCTCTCCGACATTTATGCTTTCCGTGTTCTGGTCCCTGATATCGAAGCCTGTTATCAGGCATTGGGCATTGTCCATACCATCTGGCCATGCGTGCCGGGGCGTTTCAAGGATTATATTTCAACACCCAAACCCAATGACTATCGCTCGATTCATACCACGGTGATCGGACCGGGTCGTCAAAGGGTCGAGTTGCAGATCCGCACCCACGAAATGCATCAATTCGCCGAATATGGTGTCGCGGCTCACGCCCTCTACAAGGATATCACCGGCAAGACCAAGGGCGGTCGCTCTTTGTCCAAGTTGGCCAGGGACAGCAACGCCTATGCCTGGCTGCGCCACACGGTGGAGCTGTTGTCATCGGGCGATTCTGCAGAAGAGTTTCTGGAACATACCAAGCTTGAACTGTTTCAGGATCAGGTCTTCTGCTTCACCCCCAAAGGCCGTCTGATCGCCTTGCCTCGGGGTGCGATCCCCATTGATTTCGCCTATGCGGTCCATACCGGCATCGGCAATACCTGCGTTGGCTGCAAAATCAATGGTGCGATCATGCCGCTGGTCACCGAATTGGCCAATGGCGATGAGGTTGAAATTATCACTTCAAAGGCCCAAACCCCTCCCGCCGCTTGGGAAAGCATTGTGGTGACAGGCAAGGCAAGAGCCGCCATTCGTCGCGCCACCCGGTCTGCGGTTCGGGCGCAATATGCCGGATTGGGTGAACAGATCCTGCGCAATGCCTTCAAACGCGCGGATCAGGACTATACCGAAGATCAAATCAAACTGGCGCTGTCGCGACTGGGATATCTTTCAGTCGGCGACGTGCAGGCTGCGGTTGGGCGAGGCGAGTTGCAGTCCCGCAGCGTGATTGAGGCTGTTTTCCCGGACTATCAGGACCAGCGCGCCACTGCCTCAAGCAGCAGTGATCGCAAAGAACGTGATGATCGTGGTGACGGCTGGTTCGGTCTCAAGCAAGCCAATGCAATGAAGTTTCGTATTCCGGGTTCCAGTGCGCGAGGGGATCAAAATGGCAGCTTGGAAGAAGACGGAGCTTCAATTCCTATTCGCGGCCTGTCTGGCAATTTGCCCGTGCAGTTCGACCCTGACGGCGGCGCCGTACCAGGGGACCGTATCGTCGGAATTCTGACGCCGGGGCAGGGCGTGACCATCTATCCGATTCATTCTCCCGCTCTCAGCCAGTTTGATGACAGTCCGGAACGTTGGCTGGATGTCCGCTGGGACATTGATGAGGAAAATTCAGACCGCTTTCCTGCAAGAATTGAAGTCAGCATGATCAATGAACCGGGTACCCTCGGTGAAATTGCCACAATTATCGGTGAGAATGACGGCAACATCGAAAATATAAAGATGGAACAAAAGGTCAGCGACTTCTTCGAGATGATCATCGATCTATCGGTCTGGAACCTGAACCATCTCAATCGAATCATCGAGCAGATCCGCGCCAAGAAAAGCGTATCTCGCGCCGCACGGTCCAATTGATGCCCGATAGCATGGCTGCGAAGTTGCAAGCGACAAAGGAGATTGATTCTTCTTTGCGACGATTGTTCACGCTCGAAACTGTCGCATGAATGTGAATATGCATTCTCTTGTCAGGAAAAAATTTGCGATTACCTAATATGCTACCAAAACCATACTGGAAAAAGTCGACGATGGGTCTATAAGTATCGACCTGTGGGCCCCCGAGGCCAAGCAATGGGTGAGGATAAGAGACAGTGTTATTTGGCCGCAGAGACAAGCCATCCATGGCCGAGCGTATCCGCATCTTTCTGTGGCCGCGCCGCAACTGGATGCGGTCTGGAAAGTATTTCGTCAAACGTATTCTGCGTCTGTCCGGGTCCCCCTATATGATCGCCGCTGGCGTTGCGGCGGGTGTCTTCACCTCCTTCACGCCTTTTCTCGGCTTCCACTTCCTTATCAGCTGGGCCATCGCTTTCCTGATTGGCGGCAACATGCTGGCTGCTGCCATCGGCACCGGAGTGGGCAATCCCATCACCTTCCCCTTTATTTGGGGGGCGACCTATACGACGGGATGTTTTCTGCTCGGCAAGGAGGCCATTCATGGTCAACTGCATAGTCTCAAGCATGATTTGCTGACCGAGTCCTTCTCCACCATCTGGCCGACCATTCAGGTCATGGCGGTAGGCGCGATTCCCGTCGGTCTGGTTTTTGCCTTGATCTTCTACTATGTCACGCGCAAGGCAGCGCTCGTCTATCAAAAGCGCCGCAAGGCCATGCTGGCAGAGCGTGCATACGAAGCGGGGCGTTGGCGCAAGGCGATCGCCGAGCATGATGGCAAACGCGGCAAGGCGCAGTCCGCCTGAGAACGTCCGCACAATTGGCCCATGGCCTTGAGCGGCAAAAGAGGTCTCCATGATCATTGGAACTGGCAACGATCTGATTGACATCCGGCGTATTGAACGATCCCTTGAACGCTTTGGCGAACGCTTCATTCAGCGCATTTTCACAGACAAGGAAATCGCCCGTTCCGAACGCAAGGCCCAAAGAGCGGCCTCTTATGCCAAGCGTTTTGCTGCCAAGGAAGCCTGTTCCAAGGCGCTGGGCACGGGCCTGTCCCACGGAGTTTTCTGGAAGGATATGGGGGTCAGCAATCTGGCCTCGGGCAAGCCGACCATGGTGCTGACCGGGGGCGCACAAGAGCGTCTCAAGGCAATGATTCCGGACGGGTACGAGCCGCAAATCGATCTCACCATCACGGATGAGTTCCCCCTTGCACAGGCCTATGTCATCATTTCAGCCAATCCGATCCTGTAACGACCCCTCATTTCGACCGAAATGAGACAATTATCTGAGGAAAAGCGCCTTGTTTGGCGCGTATGCCTCACAATATTCACAACAGGCCGTGACTTTGCCCTTCAGTAAAGTTGAATATTGTCAGCGGCTCTTTGGCTCGCTATGACAAATTGATATTGGCCGGCCGGGCGCTCATTGCCCGAACTGCTGGCCCGATCCTATAGCTCGACCGACTGGTCCGAACCCGCGGCCTGATGGCGGGAAGACAAGCAGAAAAGAGAATTGACGTGTCTGACGAAAGCATGAAAGAAACCGATAGCGGCCTTGGGGATACCATCAAGGTCATTGTGCAGGCATTGTTGCTGGCGCTTGTCGTCCGCACACTTCTGTTCCAGCCTTTCTCCATTCCGTCCGGCTCGATGAAGTCGACCTTGCTGGTCGGTGACTATCTGTTTGTCTCCAAATACAGCTATGGCTATAGCCGTTATTCCGTGCCGTTTGGTCTTCCGCTCTTTTCCGGCCGGATCATGGGCAGTGAACCTGAGCGTGGCGATGTGGTTGTTTTCAAACTGCCACGCGACAATTCCACGGACTATATCAAGCGTGTCATCGGTTTGCCGGGCGACAAGATCCAGATGATCGACGGTCAGCTCTATATCAATGGCTCGGTGGTTGAGCGAGAGCAGGTTGACGATTTCATCGAAACCGACAGCCAGGGACGCAAAAGCCGCGTCGTTCGTTATCGCGAAACCCTGCCGAACGGGGTCACCTACGACACCCTCGACATCCGGCCAAACAACTATCTCGACAACACCTCCGTCTATGAAGTGCCAAAGGGCCACTATTTCATGATGGGCGACAATCGGGACAATTCATCGGACAGCCGTGTGCTGAGCTCGGTCGGCTATGTGCCTTATGAAAATCTGATCGGCAAGGCGCAGGTCATTTTCTTCTCGATCGAAGAGGGCAGCGCGCCTTGGCAGGTCTGGAAATGGCCAAGTGCGGCACGTTGGGATCGCTGGTTCACTGGTCTTTGAGTATTTGCTACCGATTCCGATCGATGACCTTGACATTGGAATCCGGCCTAGGGGCAAAGCTCAGGCGTAAATTGTTAGTGAGAGCTAACGCTTTTCATTGACCCTGCGGCAAAAGCTGTTACAAAAGCGCAACCTCTGAACAGCATTTGTGCCGCGCGGACAATCTGCGCGGCATTGTTGTTTGCGACAGACTGCTGCACACTAACCGGCGACCAAAAACGCTGACAGAAACTGGAAACTCCCATGCGAAAGAAAGATGTCGGACCGCTCGAAGAGCTACTCGGCTACCAATTTCGTGACAAGAACCATCTGGAGAAGGCGCTGAGCCATACCAGCCTCGTTGCCTCGCCCAAGCTACAGGTGGAAGAAACCTACCAACGTCACGAGTTTCTCGGTGATCGAGTTCTGGCGGTAACGATCGCAGACATGCTGTTGCATGCCTTTCCCAAGGCAGATGAAGGAGAACTGGCGCGTCGTTTCAATGGCCTGGTGCGCAACGAAACCTGCGCAGACATTGCCAGAGAAATCGGCATTGGCCCATTCATCCGCCTCGGCGAGGGAGAAGCGCAGGCTGGAGGTCGCAAAAAGGACGCCATTCTTGGCGACGTCTGCGAAGCCATCATTGGTGCCATCTTTCTGGATGGCGGCTTCGATCCGGCGCGTGATTTCGTCACCCGATACTGGGAAAAGCGCATGCTGGAATGGAGCGGCCCGCTGCGCGATGCCAAAACCACCTTGCAGGAGTGGGTGCAGGGCAAGAAATTGCCGCCTCCCACCTACAAGATGGTTGAACGCACCGGTCCTGATCATGCCCCCGAATTCACCCTGCGGGTGGATGTGCCGGGTATGAAAAGCGCCACCGGCAAAGGCTCCTCCAAACGAATTGCCGAGCAGGATGCTGCTCGCACCATTCTTATTCGAGAAGGACAGTGGGATACGGATCAAGGTTGATCCATCCCGATTACCTCAACAAAGGACATCCATGTCAGATACATCCTCTCAACTGCCAAACGCCCCAATGTCTGGCGATCTGCCCGAAATGAATACCCAATGCGGCTATGTCGCGCTGATCGGCGCCCCGAACGCGGGCAAGTCGACCTTGGTCAACAAGATTGTTGGCTCCAAGGTTTCGATTGTCACCCACAAGGTGCAAACGACCCGGTCGCTGATCCGCGGCATCGCGCTAAAGGACGAAAAGCAGGTCATTTTTGTCGACACGCCGGGTATTTTTGCGCCGAAACGCCGCCTTGAGACCGCGATGGTCAACACCGCATGGGGTGGCGCCAAGGATGCAGACTGCATCGGTTTGATCGTCGACGCCCGCAAGGGTGTCACCGAGCAGATTGAAAAGATCCTCGAGCGCCTCGAAGATATCAAGCTGCCTCGCGTGCTGATCCTCAACAAGATCGATTTGGTTAAACGCGACAGCCTGCTGGCGCTGGCGCAAAAGATCAATGATGCCGTGCCCTTCGATGAAACCTTCATGGTTTCGGCGCTGAATGGCGATCACACCGATGATCTGCTCGACTATTTCGCCGAGCAAATGCCAAAAGGCCCGTGGCTCTATCCCGAAGACATGATTTCGGATTTGCCAATGCGTCAGCTGGCCTCAGAAATCACCCGCGAAAAGGTCTTCCTGCGTCTTCATCAGGAGCTGCCATATTCTTCCACCGTCGAGACGGAAAAATGGGAGCAGAAGGACGATGGGTCGGTCCGCATCGAACAGGTCATCTATGTCGAGCGCGGCAATCAGAAAATGATCGTGCTGGGCAAGGGTGGCAAGTCGATCAAGGCCATCTCCATGGCCGCCCGCGAAGAGCTTCAGGAACTGTTGGAAACCAAGGTTCACCTGTTCCTCTTCGTCAAGGTCCGCGAACGTTGGGTCGACGACCCGGAACGCTACCGCGAAATGGGCATCGATTTCCCAGTATAGCGTTTGGCAACGCCAAACGCGCACCGTGGTGCCACAAACACCGGACTATCAGCGGCAGGTGTTTCGCAGAAACACCGAGAGCCTTCGCCAAACGCGCACCGTGGTGCCACAAACACTAGACTATCAGCGGCAGGTGTTTCGCAGAAACACCGAGAGCCTTCGCCAAACGCGCACCGTGGTGCCACAAACACCGGACTATCAGCGGCAGGTGTTTCGCAGAAACACCGAGAGCCTTCGCCAAACGCGCACCGTGGTGCCCCAGACACTGTGCTATCAGCGACAGATGTTTTCGCAGAAACACCGAAAGCTAAGCACAAACACGCAGTGCTGAAATAGAGAATTGCCAAACCCTGCCCAGCGTCTAAGCTGAGGCAGGGTTTTTCATTTACCCATTTGGATGCAAAAGATGAAGGAGGGAGCAATGGCCCGTTTGGTGTTATCTTACTTGCAACGCATTCTCGTTATCTGTTTTGCAACATTCTGGATGCTCGCAACTGCCACGGCGCAACAACCCGATCCGGCCCAGGATCCAACCCACGGCACGCCCGCCCTTGAGGCGGAATTCATGACTGACGGTTTGGCAACTGAAATTCAGGGTCGGTTGCTGGCTCTCGGTTTTGATCCCAAGGGGATTGATGGCAAACTGGGGGCAGGGTCTCGCGCAGCCATCACGGCTTGGCAGAAACAGAGGGAGCTGGCCCAGACCGGTTATCTCACTTTCTTTCAGCTTGAGTTGCTGAAATATTTCAGTCACAAGCCTTTCAAGGCTCTGCTGAATAGCAACCCTGATCTCGCGGACAAAATGCCCCGCATGACCTTTTTCGATCTTGATGTCGAGCCGGAAATTCCGATGACCGTTCAGGATCGCAAAGCCTTCAGGGAAAATGATTGAAGCGGCCGATTGGTTTGGAAAGCCGCTTTGAAACGGTCTGATCTCTCTTCCCTTTTGCCTCAAATCAGCCCAAAGTCGCCTGATGGAATGGAGTGATGAGGCAATCATTTTGGGAACGCGCAGGCATGGTGAGACCTCGGTTTTGCTGGAAGTGATGACGCGCACTCACGGTCGGCATCTGGGGCTGGTACGTGGCGGCCGTTCCAAGCGCCAGCAGCCTGTGCTTCAGCCGGGCAACAGCCTCTCGGTTACATGGCGCGCCCGGTTGGAAAGTCATGTCGGCCAATTCTCGATTGAACTGACCACCTCACGCGCTGCCGCCCTGATGGCCAGACCGATGGGCACCTATGGCATCCAGTTCATTGCCGATCTCACCCGCCTGCTGCCAGAGCGTGACCCGCATCCCTATCTCTTTCAGGCACTTGAGGTGATCGTTGATGAGTTCAGGGAAGGCGACGTGGCGGGCGAATTGATGGTCCGCTTCGAACTGGCCTTGCTAAGCGAGCTTGGCTATGGTCTGTCCCTCGATGCATGTGCTGCGACCGGGGGGCGGGAGGATCTCATCTATGTCTCGCCCAAGTCGGGCAGGGCGGTTAGCCGGGAGGCAGGAGCCCCCTATCACGACCGTATGCTGCCCTTGCCGGCATTTTTGCGCGGGGAGGCCGCATCCAACCGCCTTGCCTTTGAGGAAATTGCTCAAGGCTTCCAGTTGAGCGGCTTCTTTTTAGAAAAGCACATATACGGTCCGGCAGAGAAAAGCGCACCCGGTTTGCGCTCCAGCTTTATCGACGCGCTGCGCCGCGATCTCACCTTGGAAGACTAACAGCTTCCTGCGGCGCAGAGATTGCACGAATCGCGCTGATTCTATAGGTATCACCTCATGGGAAACGAAATCATACAGTCCGGCGAGCTGGAAACGATCAACCTGCGCGAAGCGCTTGAAGAGCGGTATCTGGCCTATGCCTTGTCAACGATCACGCAGCGTGCCTTGCCAGATGTGCGAGACGGGTTGAAACCTGTGCATCGACGCATTCTCTATGCCATGCGGCAGCTGAAAATGGACCCCTCTGCGAGCTTCAAGAAATCTGCCCGCGTGGTCGGTGACGTGATCGGTAAATACCACCCCCACGGTGATCAGGCCGTCTATGACGCGCTCGTTCGTCTGGCACAGGACTTCGCCTCGCGCTACCCGATGGTGGATGGTCAGGGCAACTTCGGCAACATCGATGGCGACAGTGCCGCTGCGATGCGTTACACCGAAACCCGAATGACTGAGGTTGCGCGTCTGATGCTTGAAGGCATCGATGAGGACGCCGTCGATTTTCGCGAAACCTATGATGGCGAGGACAAGGAACCGATTGTCCTGCCTGCCAACTTCCCCAATCTGTTGGCCAATGGCTCCAACGGCATTGCCGTCGGCATGGCAACCGCTATCCCGCCCCACAATGCCTCGGAATTGTGTGAAGCTGCGCTTCACATGATCAAATATCCCAATTGCACCGACGACAAGCTGCTCGAACTGCTGCCCGGTCCCGATTTCCCAACGGGGGGCGTGCTGGTGGAACCCAAGGAGCAGATCCTTGAGGCCTACCGCACCGGTCGTGGCGGTTTCCGTGTCCGTGCCAAGTGGGAGAAGGAAGAGCTGCCCCGTGGCGCCTATCAGATTGTTGTCACGGAAATTCCCTATCAGGTGCAAAAGTCCCGCCTGATCGAGCGGATCGCCGATTTAATCCAGAATCGCAGGTTGCCGCTTCTGGTCGATGTGCGCGATGAATCTGCGGAAGATATCCGCGTCGTGCTCGAGCCGAAGAACCGCACCGTGGATCCGGATCTTTTGATGGAGGCTTTGTTCAAGCTCACCGATCTGGAAAGCCGAATCCAGCTCAACATGAATGTGCTCAATAATGCCGGTGTGCCGCGCGTCCTGAGCTTGCGGGATGTTCTGCGCCAATGGCTGGACCATCGCCGGGTGGTTTTGCAGCGGCGCTCTAGTTATCGCTTGAACAAGATCGAGCATCGGCTCGAAGTGCTCGACGGCTATTTGATCGCCTATCTCAATCTCGACGAAGTCATCCGCATCATCCGCTTTGAGGATGAGCCGAAGGCCGAGTTGATGAAGACCTTCAACCTCACCGAAGTGCAGGCTGATGCGATCCTCAACATGCGCTTGCGCTCCTTGCGCAAGCTTGAGGAAATAGAAATCCGCACCGAGCATGACACGCTCAGCAAGGAACGTGCAGCGCTGATCGAGATGCTCGGGTCTGAAGAATTGCAATGGAAGCGGATCGCCCAGCAAATCCGTGAGGTCTACAAGATCTTTGGTCCCGACACCGAGCTTGGTCGCCGTCGCACCAGCTTTGGTGAGGCCGCAGAGCGTGATATCGAGGATATCAATCTCGCCATGGTCGAGCGTGAGCCGGTCACCGTGGTTCTGTCGGAAAAAGGCTGGATCCGGGCCCTGCGTGGCCATATTGCCGATTATGCGAGCCTCAACTTCAAGGATGGCGACAAGCTGAAATTTGCCGTGCATGCGGAGACCACAGACAAGGTGCTGATCATGGCGACCGACGGGCGCTTCTACACCTTGCAGGCGGACAAGTTGCCCGGTGGTCGTGGCCATGGGGAACCGATCCGCGTGATGGTGGACATGGAGCCGGGCATTGATGTGGTGCATCTCTTTGTCCATAAGCCAACGCGCAAATTGCTGTTGGCGGCGACTGACGGTCGTGGCTTTGTCACCAGCGAGGACGCTCTGATCGCCAACACCAGAAAAGGCAAGCAGGTGCTCAATGTCACTGCACCGGGTGAAGCCAAGATCTGCGTTGAAGCGGTTGGTGACCATGTGGCGGTCATCGGTCAAAACCGCAAGCTTCTGGTCTTCCCGATCGAGCAATTGCCAGAGATGAACCGCGGTCGTGGCGTCATGCTCCAGCGCTACAAGGATGGCGGCATCTCTGATGTCAAAGTCTTTGTTGGCGAGGAAGGGCTGAGCTGGAACGACAGCTCCGGACGTACCTTCCAGCGCTCGCTAGATGATCTGGCAGAATGGCGCGGTGATCGGGCCCAAGCCGGACGGATGCCGCCAAATGGCTTCCCGCGCAGCAACAAGTTCAGCAACTAGAACCTATCTGCTGTTCGAAATCAAAAGCCGTCTTGAAACCGAAAGGGTTGCAAGGCGGCTTTATTGTATCGGGACATAAAGATCAGTCAAAATCGGCCAATGATCGCCAATTTCTGTCGCTACCCGCACCACAGGGCCGCTTGAAAGCGGGGCGCTGACCATAATATGGTCCAGACTGAGAAAGGCGGGGAGCTGCAAGAATCCCTTGAGCCGCGAATTGGGTGAGGGGAAAGTTGGCACGAAATGACTCTGTCGGTTCATCCCCGCATTGGCTGCCAGCCGATCAATGCCGAAGGCCCAGCCAGTGGAATTGAAGTCCCCGCTTAGCACCTGCTGCGGATAGCGCTTGCGCTCGCGCTTGATGATCGCGGCGATTTCCTCCATTTGCCGCCTCTGCTGGGCGACAGGCAACGGCCAGGCCAGATGG
Organism: Cohaesibacter sp. CAU 1516; assembly: GCF_005771485.1. NCBI lineage: Bacteria > Pseudomonadati > Pseudomonadota > Alphaproteobacteria > Hyphomicrobiales > Cohaesibacteraceae > Cohaesibacter > Cohaesibacter sp. CAU 1516. Next base: position 87,076 of record NZ_VANT01000008.1, read on the forward strand.
ACATTATAGATGCGGATCGGCGCGGAGCCTTTAACGCGCACCGTCGCGGCCAACATCTTGCCATGCATCGGATTGCGGGTGACCTCCGGTCCAAGGTCGAACCGCTTGATTTCATCCATCGGATGCTTGGACAGGATCGCCAGCGTACAGCGCCGCCAATAGCCGCAGCGTGCCTGATAGGGATAGTCGCGCTTGAGGTCCGGCTGGCGGCGAAACCGCTTGGGCGCATATTCCTGCAGCGTCGCAATGTCCGGGTCGTAGCGACGCACGGTTTCAGCAAGGCCAATGCCATCCCATGTGCCAAGATAGATGTTGAAGCTGAGATATTTAAGCACCCGTTTGTTGCTCGCCGCCAGCACTTCAGGGCTTTGCTCCGCCCCCATCAGCCGCTTGACGGCTTCCGTGCCAATCAAGCCACTTGATGCCAGCAATGCGGCAAGAATAATGACCTGCGCAGGGCGCTTGAGACGCGGCAGACGATACGGCCAGACGAAAGTCATCGCAAAGGCGAGGGAGCCGCTCAGGAACAATGGCAGCTGGAAGTGGTTGATCAGGTCGAGGGCAGGCACATAAGCCCCCAAAAGACCGGACAGGGTCAGCAGAGCTGCAAGAACAAGCCCTGCAAAAATCAGACAGTCAAGCAGGGCGCGGAAGCGGGAAATCATCAATGAAAAGGGCCTTGTGGTAAGTCACGCGCAGAGCGCATATCGCAACGGCCCATGCGAGCCTTCAGGAAAGCAAGAAAGGCTTATCATGGCCAAAGTGAGATGCCAAAGCGCTAATCGCCTCAATCCAGAAGTTCCCAGCCATCATTGCCCAGAAATTCGAGCGGTTTGAAACGGGTCTTGTAGGCCATCTTCTGCGAATTCTTGACCCAGTATCCCAGATAGACATGACTGAGACCCTCTGCCATCGCTCGGCGTATATGGTCGAGAATGAAGAAAGTGCCAAGGCTGCGATGGTCGAGATCCGGCCGGAAGAAGCTATAGACCATCGAGGTGGCATCATTCAGCCGGTCGGTGAGGGCCACACCGATCAGATCGCCTTTGGAGGTCCCTGTGATGCCGCTGTCAGCATCGCGTAGCCGATATTCGATCAGGAACGTGTCGATATGGGTTTCTTCCACCATCGCCGCATAATCCTGCATGGCCATTTCCACCATGCCGCCATCCCCGTGGCGTGACTGGAGATAGCGCTGGAACAGGGCATATTGCTCAGACGTTGCTTCTGCCGGCTTGATAATCCCGATCAGGTCTGCATTGCGCTTGAGGACGCGGGTCTGATTGCGGGAAAAGCGAAACTGCGGCACCACCACACGCACAGACAGGCACGCCTGACATCCCTCACAGGCCGGGCGATAGGCAATGGTTTGACTGCGCCGAAAACCGCCAACGCTCAAGAGGTCATTGAGATGCGGCGCATCCTGTCCCACCAGATAGGTAAATATCTTGCGTTCATGCTCGCCCTCAAGATAAGGGCAGGCTTGTGGGGCGGTCAGATAAAACTGTGGCTGGTCAATCAGATGCCGTGTCATGGATGTCTTTCGGAAACATGGTCGAACACTATCAAACCACGTTTGCCCGAACTTGAAAAGTCCTTACGGACTAAGGCTTTTTGGTCATTGAAATCCGTAATACCACGGTGCAATGACGCTAAAACTGAGCCAGATGATCAACATCAGGGGGACGCCACCTATCAAGAAGTCGGCGAAGCGATAGTGACCCGGACCCATGACAAGCAGGTTGGTCTGGTAGCCGATCGGTGTGGCAAAGGAGCAGTTGGCTGCAAAGATCACGCAAACAATGAACGGCTCGACCGGCAAGCCGGTCTGATTGGCAATGGCAATCGCAATCGGTGCAAACAGCACGGCGGTTGCATTGTTTGACAAGATATTCGTCAAAACCGCAATCAGCAGGAACAGACCGGACAAAAGCACCGGTGCAGGTTGACCCTTCATCGCGTCAACAACGGCATTGGCCACATATTGCGCTCCGCCTGTTTCCTGCAGCGCCATGGCGCTTGCCAATGAAGCCCCAACCAGCATGAAGATGCGACTGTCGAGGGCACGCACCGCCTGTCGCAGATTGAGGCATTTGCCGATGATCATCAGAAACGCGCCGCCAAGGGCTGCTGTCGCAATGGGCATCAGACCACTGGACGCGACAAGGGCTGTCAGCACGAAGATCATCAAGGCACGATGCGCATAGCGACGCTGCGGCACTTCAGTGGTCGACAACTCGATCAGCAGCAAGTCCTTGTTGAGCCGCAGGGCTTCCACATCATCGCGTGGACCGCCAACCAGCAGCACATCGCCTGCTTCGAGACGCATGTCACTCATTGCCATGCGCGGCATGCGCGAGCGTCGCTGAACACCCATGGCAATACAATTGGTTTTTGACCGCATCCCGGACTGCTCAATCGTCTGACCGGTCATGCGAGAGGCCGGGGGAACAATGACTTCAGCAAGAGTGAAGTCGGATTTGTAGGCCTGATTGCCGCTATCCTCTTCTGCCCCTTCGGTCGCCACATTATGTCCGCCCTTCAGCGCGCTGGTCAGAGCCTGTCGCGTGGCGGCCACCACCACCGTGTCTCCGACCTGTAGGGTCACATTGTCAAAGGGAGGCAAATATGGTGTCTCACCGCGCTGGACGAGGCGAACCGTCATGTCTTTGAGGGCCGGGAACATGCCTGCCACCGCCTTGTGACCGACCAGTCGGTCTCCGTGCGAAATGGGAATCTGGGCGATGAATTGTTTGCCGGTGGTCTGGCTCATCTGATCGGTCATTGTCTCGCGCCTTTTCAGAATGCGCGGCAGAATCATCATGGCATAAAAGGCACCGGGGCTGGTAACCAGCAGGCCGACAATGGTGAAGTCGAAGAATTGCAGATCAAGGGCGCCGCTCTTGCGGGCGGCTTCGGCGACCAGGAGGTTGGTCGAGGAGCCGATGATTGTGGTCATGCCGCCAAGAATGGAGACGAATGACAAGGGCATCAGAACTTTTGAGGCGGACAGGCGCAGGTTGGACGCAACCACGGTCATGATCGGCAGAAACATCACCACAACGGGTGTGTTGTTGATGAAAGCGCTGATGAAGGACACCGCCACATAGACACCGATGAAGGCCATGAAGCGATATTTCTTCGCCATCTTGGTGATCATTTGTGCCGGGACATCCAGTGCATCGGTCTGAAACAGGGCCTGACCGATGATCAGCAAGGCGAGCACCGTCATCAGCGCCGGATTGGCAAAGCCAGACAGCAACTCTTCCAGCGTGACCAGACTCTCCGCGCCATCGGCCGTTGGCAGGCCAACAAAGATCAGCATCAGGGCCAACAGGGAGCCAAGCGCCGTGATCTCGATTGCGATTTCCTCCAGACTGTAGGAGACAATCGTGACGGCGATGACCGCGAAGGTCAGCCACATCTGTATTTCGACAGTGAGGTGAAACAAGCGGCATATCCTTGAGGTCATTGAAAAGGCAATTCAACATAGTCCAGCCAACCGGCCCCGCCAAGGCAAAAATATGGTCAGGGGATGGTCAGTCCGCAACCTTGATGGATAGAGTATGCCTTGCTCTGGTTCAATAGACAAAGAAGCCAACATGTTGGAAAGGCGAAGCAATTCCCGCATTCCGGCCCTCAAAAAACAAATGCCCGCATCTGGGCGGGCACTTTGTTTCACTCAGGGGTTGGCTGAGGTCTATTGGTCGACCTTGTGCTCCAGATCCCAAAGCGCGTCTCTGTCCATGACCATGGTGCCGAGAATCATGTCATGCAACAGCTGGCTGCGGCGAGAGAAAAGCCCCACCAGAATGATGAAGGGGGTCAGGATCGTGTTGCCCACCCAAAACAGAATTGCATGCATCATCGCCAACAGGCCATAAGGCTTGGCCCCGTACCACAGACGCATCTCCAGCCCCATTAAGCGCATACCTGGCGTCGCGGCCTTATGGCCCCCAAGGGTCAGTGCGGTATAGGGAAGGGCAACCAAGGGAAACAGGATCGCATAGAGCGCCCAGCCAAGGCTGAAGGTCAATATGCCTATCACAAAGATAACGACAGACATCACGGCCATTAACGCAATGATCATCACAGCATCAAAAAGAAAGGCCAGAAAGCGCCGCGACAAAACGCCGTCAAACAGCGCAGGATGGGACTGCGGGTTAAAGGCATTGGTCCTGCCGGACATGTCGCCATGAGCCGTTTCGGCTTGGTTCATTTGGAAAACAATCCTTTCAAATGCGGTTGGTTCGTCAACACCGATGAAACGGATGGTTTCATGGTCGACATACTAGACATTTGTATGCGGGAGACGATTGTCAAGGAAACAGCGGGAAAATCTGCGCGTTGGAAGGTTTTACGCCGGATCGCAGCATTTGCAAAAAAAAAGTGGCGCTTCGAAATTTTCGAAGCGCCAGTCTTGCAAAGCTGGTTTTCTTATTTTGGCCTTTCGGCCATCAGACCTGGTCGGGAGGAAAACCAAGCCTGAACTCTTCACCTTCACCTTCGCGGAACGATGACACCGTGTTCAGGAGGACTGTGTGTCATGCTAGTAGATTCGCACGAAAATGGAAATAAGTAGTTAATTGCTTATAACAAGGACTGTGGGCATCAAAATCAGCGGGCCTCTGTGGAAAAGGCCCGGCATGGAAGCGCTTCGGCTCGCTCATTCCTGAGGGGCGTTCAAATGCGCCACTGCATGGCCTTTGGCCTCAATGCCACGGATGATCTCCCGCGCATGTTCGGCGTCCCGGGTTTCAATCGTAATGTCGATTGATGCTCCCTTGACCGGCACATTGAGGAAGGTGCGGTGATGATCGACTTCCAGAACATTGCCGCCCAGATCGCCGATGACCGTGGAGATTTCACCCAAAATGCCCGGACGGTCGGGAATGGTGATCCTGAGGCCGACAATCTGCTGCTTGCGCCCCAACTGCCGCACGATGATCGAGGACAAAAGCCGCGGATCGATATTGCCACCGCACAGCACAAGGCCAACCCGCTTGCCTTTGAAGCGCTCAGGCTTGGCGATTACGGCTGCCAGACCAGCAGCTCCAGCGCCTTCCGCCATGGTTTTCAGATGGGTCGCATAGGCATTGATCGCCTGTTCGATCTGGCCTTCGGTCACCAGAATGATGTCTGACACCAGATCCGACGCGATCAGGGCGGGCAGCCGTCCAGCTTTTTTTACCGCGATCCCTTCGGCCAGAGACTGGCCACCGCACGGCAGTTCCAGATTGTTAAGCTCGTTATACATGGTCGGATAAAGCTCGGTCTCCACACCGATGATCTCGATATCCGCATTGATTGCCTTGGCAGCGGTCGCCATGCCGGAAATCAGCCCGCCGCCGCCAATCGGTACAACGAGACAGTCAAGGTTTGGCACATCGGCCAGCATCTCGAGCGCCACCGTGCCCTGACCGGCGATCACATAAGGGTCGTCATAGGGGTGAACAAAGGTCGCGCCACTCTCCTCGGCCATCCGCATCGCCGCAATCCCGGCCTCTGCAACGGTTTCGCCTTCCAGAATGACCGTGGCCCCATAAGCCTTGGTTGCTGCCACCTTCACGAAGGGGGTGAATTCAGGCATCACGATGGTCGAGGGAATGCCAAGACGCGTCGCATGAAGCGCCACGGCCTGCGCATGGTTGCCCGCAGACATGGCAATCACGCCAGCATCCTTTTGTTCCTGGGTTAGCGACAGCAGCTTGTTCAGCGCCCCGCGTTCCTTGAAGGCATTGGTGATCTGCATATTGTCGTATTTGACGAAAATCTCGGCCCCGAAAATCTGTGATAGAATCTGCGCAGGCAGCGTTGGCGTGCGAAGCACGGCAGTTGCGATGCTCTCGGCAGCTTTTTCGATATCAGACAGGCTTGGACGCAAATCAGACAGGGACTGAGACATGGATTTCTTTTCTATCTGGGTTGGAGTGATCCGCCGACAATGCCCTATTGCTCCCCCACTTTCAAATGCTCTGAGCACTTACGGGCCGAAGACTGGCCATTCGTCGGGGATGTCTGCATGTTGTGGGTGGGCAATGGGCGCAAAAAGATCCCCCAAACCACCGCTTCGTGCTTGAGGTGCGATCATCAAAGCTGTATCAGCAATAGCTAGCCAAAATGATACATGCCCTCTATGGGGAGAGAGTTTATGACTGACATGCGCATTGAAAGTTTGACCAGCAACGATCTGGATGCGGCCTTGCCGGATCTGACCGAGATTCTCCATGCCTGTGTCAACAAAGGCGCAAGTGTCAGCTTTATCGAACCTTTTGGCCCCGAGGATGCCCGCACCTTCTGGCATGACAAGGTCTTCCCGTCAGTGCGTGATGGAGCAACCCTGTTGATGATCGCCCGGAGCGAAGACAAGATCGTCGGCACGGTTCAGCTGCAAATCGCCATGCCCCCCAATCAGGCTCATCGTTGTGAGGTTGCCAAATTGCTGGTCCATCCGGAGTTTCGCAAACGCGGCATCGCCACCTTGCTGATGGAAATGCTCGAAAGCGAAGCCCGCACATTGCGAAAAAGCCTGATCACTCTGGATACAAGATCAGGCGATCAGGCCGAGCCGCTCTATATCATGCTCAATTACAAGATTGCTGGCCGGATCCCGAACTTTGCCCGAGCAACGGATTCAGACCGTCTGGATTCGACCACCTACATGTATAAAATTTTGGCCTAAGACACAGAATTCAAACACTATTTGGCCAGGGCCTCGGCCACTTGTGGCGCGAAGTAGGTGAGAATGCCATCGGCGCCTGCGCGTTTGAAGGCCAGCAGGCTTTCCCACATTGCGCGGTCCTGATCGAGCCAGCCATTCTGGCCAGCAGCACAGATCATCGCATATTCGCCCGACACCTGATAGGCAAAGGTCGGCAGGGAAAAGGCTGACTTGAGCCGATGGACAATGTCCAGATAAGGCATGCCCGGCTTGACCATGATCATGTCAGCGCCTTCCTGAATGTCGAGCTCAGCTTCCATCATGGCTTCGCTGCCATTGGATGGATCCATCTGATAGGTTTTCTTATCGCCCTTCAGTGTTGCATTGGCACCAACCGCCTCGCGGAACGGGCCATAGAAAGCGGACGCATATTTGGCCGTGTAGGCCATGATCTGTACGTCTTGATAATGGTTGGCATCGAGGCTTTCGCGGATCGCACCGATCCGGCCATCCATCATGTCTGATGGGCCGATAATGTCAGAGCCAGCATCTGCCTGCACCAATGCCTGTACGCACAATTGCTGTACGGTCGCATCATTGACGATCACTCCGTCTTGCAAAAGGCCGTCATGGCCATGGCTGGTATAGGGATCGAGCGCAATGTCGGTCATCAGACCGATTTCGGGCACCTCTTTCTTGATCGCCCTGAGCGCACGGCAGGTGAGGTTGTTTTCATTGAGGGCTTCAGAGCCGGTGTCATCGCGCAAATCCGGGTCGGTATAGGGGAACAGCGCCAAGACTGGAATGCCAAGCTTGGCAGCCCGCTCTGCTGCGCGTACTGCATTGTCAACCGAAAGCCGTTCGACGCCCGGCATCGATGTGACGGACTGACGGACATTGTCTCCATCCACCACGAAGATCGGCCAGATCAGATCATTCACCGTCAAAGCATTTTCCTGGACCAGCCGACGCGACCAGTCGCTCTTTCGGTTGCGTCGCATCCGGCGCCCGCCGGTGATTGCGCTGACATCGATATGCGGTGCGGATGCATTGTCCACATTGCTCTTGCTGGATCTGCTCATGATGGTCGGTCCCGTTGATCAGTCTTTTCTCAAATCAACCTTGGTCTAGGTCTCAGGTGACCATGCCGGTTGTTGTTGTCATGCTTATCATATTTCCGCCAGCAGAAAACTGACCAATTGGTAATGCTTATTGATGGACATTTACGTAAACGATATTAGAGGGGACATTTTGATATATATTACATCTAGTAAGAAGGTTTATGGTTGGCCGGAATTTGCGAAATTGCATTGACCTGTTGGACCATCTGTGACAGAGCATAAGGAACAATACGTGGTCCGATAGGGGCCGGGGAGGAACGCAATGGACTTTGCACTGTCAGAAGAGCAACTCGCATTTCAGCAAATGGCGTCGGATTTCGCGCAAAACGAGCTCGAACCCCATGCGGCCGAATGGGATGAAAAATCCATTTTTCCGGTCGACAAGTTGCGCGAGGCGGCTGCCTTGGGCTTTGGTGGCATTTATGTGCGCGATGATGTCGGCGGCTCAGGGCTCAGCCGTCTCGATGCGGCGATCATCTTTGAGGAATTGTCAAAGGGCTGCACCTCGACAGCGGCCTATATCTCCATTCACAATATGACGGCCTGGATGATCGACACCTATGGCAATGAAGCCCAGCGCCAGCGCTGGCTGCCTTCCATGTGTAGTATGGATCTCTTCGGGGCCTACTGTCTGACCGAGCCAAATTCCGGCTCAGACGCTGCGTCCTTGCGCACAAGGGCTGAAAAAGACGGCGACCATTATGTGCTCAATGGCTCAAAGGCCTTCATCTCCGGTGGTGGCGCGGCAGATATCTATCTGGTGATGGTGCGCACCGGTGAAGAGGGACCAAAGGGCATCAGTTGCATTGCGGTCGAAAAAGACACACCCGGCCTGTCCTTCGGTGCGCAGGAACAAAAGCTCGGCTGGAAGAGCCAGCCAACCGCAGAAGTCATTTTCGAGAATTGCCGCGTGCCCGTCGACAATCTGATTGGCGCAGAAGGGCAGGGCTTTTCCATCGCCATGTCCGGGCTTGATGGCGGTCGCCTCAATATTGGCGCTTGCTCGCTGGGCGGGGCCCAATTCTGCCTCGATCGTGCCATCACCTACATGAAAGAGCGCAAGCAGTTTGGCCGCCCGATTGCCGATTTTCAGGCCCTGCAATTTCGCATTGCCGATATGGCAACCGAGCTGGAAAGCGCCCGCTTGATGCTGCATCGCGCGGCTGTTTCCGTTGACGCCAAAAAACCAGAGGCCACAAAACAGGCTGCCATGGCCAAGCGTCTGGCAACCGACATCGGCTTCAACGTAGTCAATCAGGCGCTTCAGCTGCATGGGGGCTATGGCTATTTGCGTGACTATCCGATCGAGCGTTTCTTCCGTGACGTCCGGGTCCATCAGATCCTCGAAGGGACCAACGAGGTCATGCGCCTAATCATTTCCCGCGACTTGCTGAAAGACTGACAAGTTGATAGGCCAAGAGGGGCGTGTTTTCGGACGCGCTCTTTTCTCCTCTCTCTCTTCATCATGATCTGGAGGCCATCGGGCAATGAATGATATTCTGTTTGAGCAACGCGGTGTTGTCGGACTTGTAACCCTCAACCGCGTTAAAGCGCTCAACGCACTTTCCCATGACATGATTGTCCAGCTGACAGACCAGCTTGATGCCTGGCGCGAGAATGACAACATCAAGGCTGTCATCGTGACCTCTGCCAGTGAAAAAGCCTTTTGCGCAGGTGGCGACATTCGTCATATGTGGGAGCGAAAAGGCAATCCGCCCTTCGAGTTTTTCTATGCGGAATACCGCCTCAATCAGAAAATCTTCCGCTACCCCAAGCCCTATCTGTCGCTGATCGATGGCATCGTCATGGGCGGTGGCGTCGGCATTTCGCTCCATGGCCAATATCGTGTTGCGGGCGAAGGCATTCGCTTTGCCATGCCAGAGGTTGGGATCGGCTTCTTCCCCGATGTTGGCGGTTCTTATCTGTTGCCCCGCATGAAAGGCAAGTCCGGCACCTATTGCGCCATGTCTGGCGCGCGCCTGAAACAGGGAGCCTGTCTTGATCTCGGTCTGGTCACCCATGCGGTGACAGCGTCAAAGCATGCTTCCATCATCGAGCGTGTTGCTGCGGGCGAGGCTGTTGATGCGGTGCTGGCTGATCTGGCTGAAAATGTGCCATCGGAATTGTCCGACGCTGAGATGGCCACCATCAACACGGCCTTTGCCGCCGCCAACGTGTCCGACATCGTTGCCGCGCTTGAAGACGATCCATCCGAATTCGCCCAGACGACACTGAAAGTGATCCGCTCCAAGTCCCCAACGTCCGTCCATGTCGCCTTTGAGCAGGTGATGCGCGGTGCAAAGCTCGATTTTGAAGATTGCATGCGGTTGGAATATCGCATTGTTCATCGCATACTTCAGGATGAGGATTTTTATGAGGGTGTCCGTGCGACGATTGTTGACAAAGATGGGGCGCCGAAGTGGAATCCGGCAGACCTTGAATCGGTCAATCCATCCCTCATCGCGGCCCATTTCGAACCTCTCGATGGTCCGGAGCTTGAATTCGAGACACAATGACACTGAAACTGACAGACCCGGCACCCAAAATCTGGGGCGAACAGCTACCCTTCTGGTTCAGCGCGATTGCACGCATTGCCAGCCTGTTCCTGATGGCAACTGGCATACTCTACTGGGTGGATATGTTGGGAATTCTGGGAGAGAGCGGGTTGGTTCGTGGGCCATGGCAGGAGGCCGGGGCGCGGGTGCTGCTCGCCTGTTCGTTCCTGATCGCCTCGGTTGGCGTTTGGCAGCTGACTTTCTGGGGCGTGGTCATGTGGGTGCTCAGCACCACCGCACAGACTGCCTCGATCGTGATGATTGATAAATTCATGCCCTATCAGGCGATCATCTCGATCAGCCACTTCACCGCTTTGTTGATGTTGGCGGCGGCTTGTGGCTGGATCTACTTCAAGGCGTTAAGACCACAAGAAGAGGCCTGAAACAAAGGTGGGCCGGACCTGATACCCGGCCCGCAACACCACATAAGATATTGCTGGGGGAGGAAACCATGGCGAATATTGCATTCATCGGTCTGGGAAATATGGGTGGGCCGATGGCGGCCAATCTGTTGGCTGCCGGTCATCAGCTTTGCGGTTATGACCTGAGCGAGGAGGCGCTTGCCAAGCTGAAGGAGCAAGGCGGCACCGCTGCCGTCTCCGTCGCTGAAGCTGTAAAAGACGCAGATGTGGTTGTGACCATGCTGCCTGCCGGCAAACATGTGCGCACCGTCTATTCTGGTGAACATGGCATCTTGTCGACCGTTAAGTCCGGCGCGACCCTGATCGATAGCTCGACGATTGATGTCGAATCCGCCCGCGTTGTGGCTGAGGCCGCTGCCAAGGCTGGCATGAAAATGGTCGATGCCCCGGTTTCCGGCGGGGTAGGGGGAGCCACGGCCGGCACTCTGACCTTCATGGTCGGCGGACCTGACGAGGCCTTTGAAGCCGCCAAACCGTTTCTCGACATTATGGGCAAGACCATCATCCATGCAGGCGGTGCAGGCAATGGACAGGCAGCCAAAATCTGCAACAACATGATGCTTGGCATTCAGATGATTTCGGTTTGCGAAGCCTTCGCTCTGGCCGAGAAGCTGGGTCTTGATCATCAGAAGCTTTATGACATTTCCTCCACCGCTTCGGGACAATGCTGGTCGCTGACCTCTTATTGTCCAGTGCCCGGACCGGTGGGATCATCGCCAGCCAACCGCGACTATCAGCCCGGCTTTGCCGCAGCCATGATGCTCAAGGATCTCAAGCTGGCGCAGGATGCGTCGGATGCAGTTGCCGCCAACACGCCTTTGGGGGCGCAAGCCAGTGCCCTTTATAATGCCTTCTGTGAAGAGGGGAATGACGGGGTGGACTTCTCAGGCATCATCAAGATGCTGCGCGGTTAATGCCTTCGCGCCAAAGCGACCGCATGGGGATGCAAACGAGACCCCGGCCACGCTTGGTCGGGGTCGGCTTATTCAGTCATCGTGACGCCTCGAAAGCTTTGACTTGGGCGAACTGCGTATTCAGTCTTTTTCTCTAACCACTTATTTACCACAGTTGGAAGTCGGCCCGTTAAAAGGCCGACTTTCTGCGTATTAAGCCTTTGTTTAGGGTGTTGTTTAAGCAGATTTTATTTCGAAATAGCTACGTTTGGTTCAGAAGCGGAAAAACCGCCAAGAAAAAAGTCTAGAAAACGAGGCTCAGACGGATGATTACAGCACAAAAAGCAATGGATGCAGCCGAGCAAGCCGAAGGTGAAGCGGAAGTTAAGCCGCTTTATATGGACGCTCTGCGGTTGGTAGAACGCCTCCATCGCCGGCTCCTTGACGTGATCAAGGATGAATTTGAACGCCGTGGTCGGACTGATGTGAACAGTGTGCAGGCCCTTTTGTTGTTCAATATCGGCGATTCAGAAGTGACGGCAGGCGAATTGCGTTCCCGTGGCTATTATCAAGGCTCAAACGTTTCTTACAATCTCAAGAAACTGGTCGATATGGGCTATGTGAACCACGAGCGCTCCAAGGTAGATCGTCGTTCCGTGCGAATTTCCCTATCTGACAAAGGCGTGGAAGTGCGGGAGATTGTCAGCGAACTGTATGATCGTCATATCAACACGATCGAGCAGTTGGGTGGCGTGTCGTCCGAAGACTTCATGGTCCTGAACAAATCGCTTCAGCGTCTGGAACGCTTCTGGACCGACCAGATTCTTTACCGTCTTTAATTCTGCGGCATGTCCAGCAGAAATCTGGAACGTCGTCACGGCTCGTCATGGCCGTGGGGCTCAAGTTTGCGACACTTGAACACAATTTGACGGCGTTCATGTTCTGACCACATGCACGAACCCTCGCAAGGACACTTGCGGGGGTTTTTTGTGTTATAATGCCCCTTTCATTGACAACAGGGGGAACCAACAGACCCAGTAAACCGTTGCCCTTTCACAACGACGTGAAGGGAAGTGATGCGATTGGCGCGGTTCATCTGTCATTCATCCAGAATTTGCCACATTATGCTGGCACGCGTCAGTGAAGTTGTTGTCGAACGTGGCAGAATCAATAATAGCTTGATCTGCCTGACTGGTCGCCCATCACGGCGGTCATTGATCCGGTCATTCAGGACCACCAGCAGCTTGGCATCACAAGATGACTTTGCAAATCCGATGCTGTGTGGCAAACAGACCGTCTATGGAGTGAGAATTGGTGAAGAAGGCGATGAAGAAGACGAATTATTCCTCAGAGTGCGCAAAGGCATCGGGCGTGAACAGCGCTCGGCGCAGCTTCTTGACCACGAGCGGCTCTATGCTTGCTGGTCTCGCTTCGCTCACAGCCACTCCGGTTTGGGCACAAAGCACCAATCCGATTGATGAAGTGCTCAAGCAGCGACCGGCCGAATGGGGGGATCGTTTCGATACGCCCGGCCAGACCGTCGCTGCGGTACGGACCGCCGAGCCAACTCTTTCAAAAAACACCGCCGACAATATCCAGATGGCAATCCAGACCTATTATGGCATTGTTCAACAGGGTGGCTGGCCTCTGGTGCCCGATGATCAGACCTTGCGCATTGGTGCGCGGTCGCAAACCGTGGCCATTCTGCGCCGTCGCCTGTTGATGTCCGGTGATTTGCAACAGAATGTCGGCATGAGCGATGTGTTTGACTCCTACGTCGATGCCGCCGTGCGCCGCTTTCAGTCCCGTCATGGCTTTTCCCCGGACGGCATTGTTGGCAAGGACACCTTTGCAGCCTTGAATGTGCCGGCAGAGGTGCGCATGCGCCAGTTGGAAACCAATCTCGTGCGCGTGCGCTCCATGTCCGGCTATCTCGGTGAGCGCTATGTAATGGTCAATATCCCAGCCGCCGAGATCGAGACCGTCGAAGGTGGCTATGTCCATTCCCGTCATACCGGCGTCGTTGGCAAGATTGACCGTCAGACACCCGTCTTGGCTTCCAAGATCCACGAGATTAATTTCAATCCCTACTGGCATGTTCCCAAAAGCATCATCATCAAGGATCTGATTCCGAAGATGCAGAAGGATCCCAGCTATTTGTCCGACAACAAGATCAAGATCCGCGATCTGAGAAACAATGTTGAGCTGGATGCCACGCAAGTGGACTGGACGACCGATGAAGCTCTGAACTATCAGTTCCGTCAGGAGCCGGGCGCCAAGAACTCCATGGGGTCGATCAAGATCAACTTCCATAACAAACATGCGGTCTATCTGCATGACACCCCGTCCAAGACGCTGTTCGGGTCGAGCTATCGTTTCCACTCTTCAGGCTGCGTTCGCGTGCAGAATGTCCGCGAGTTCGTGACATGGGTTCTCAAGGATACCCAGGGCTGGGACCGGCTGGCAATTGATGAAGCGATCCGGGCCGGCGAGCGGGTCGATGTCTCCGTGCGTGGTCGCGTGCCGATCTACATGACATACATCACCGCTTGGTCTACCAACGGCGGCATGATCCATTTCCGCGATGATATCTATAACCGCGATGGTCTGTCCGCCATGGAGCCGACCTTGCAGGCTTCCCAGCCACTGTGATGAGACAACAGGATTGAAGCTGAGGGATCGCCAATGGTTGCGCCAAAACCCGGTGAAATCTACATCGAATTCTTCCAGATCGGACAGCAGGTGAAAGCCGTTGCGGTCGATGCCACCACAGGTGTCGAGGTGACGGTTTTCGGCCCGGCAAGCGTTTCACAGCATGACCTGCAGAATCTGGCCGTCCGAAAGCTGCAAATGCGTTTGCGCCAACTCGGCCATTCCTGAAACCATCTTTTTGGGGAATATTCACTCCTCTGCATCCACTGTCGCTCTAAATCCTTATTGGGTTTGAGAAGCGAGTGTGCTAATCCCAAAATATGACGAGCATGAAGTCGCAAAAAGTGTCCACAGTGATGCCAATATGTGATCATGAAATCAAGTTTCATAGAGATATTTGTGACAGACATTGCGAGGCTGTTTGTGCTAGCTAATAGCCTCCATTTTTGTCTTGCGCATCAGACGGAATGCTGAGTCCCTTGTGCTTCCTCGGCACCTTGGACACCAAAAGGCACTCAAAATCGCGAGCAGGTCTGGCATGTGTTGACCGCCATCCTTGCTTCCGCCAATCGAAGGGGTACGTTTCATGTCTGCCAATGATAACAATGCGGGAGTCATTTTCCCGGACTTTTTCTCCCGCGATCTTGCCGCCGGTGATCCGGAAATCGCCAAGGCAATTCAGGACGAGCTTGGTCGTCAGCAGCACGAAATCGAGCTGATCGCGTCTGAGAATATCGTTTCCAAGGCCGTGCTCGAAGCGCAGGGCTCGATCATGACCAACAAATATGCCGAAGGCTATCCGGGCCGTCGCTATTATGGTGGGTGCCAGTTTGTGGACGTGGCCGAAAATCTCGCCATTGAACGGGTCACCAAGCTGTTTGGTTGTGAATTTGCCAACGTTCAGCCCAATTCTGGCTCTCAGGCCAACCAGGCGGCTTTCATGGCGCTGATCAAGCCGGGCGACACCATCCTCGGCATGAGCCTTGATGCTGGTGGTCACCTGACCCATGGTGCCAAACCGAACCAGTCCGGTAAATGGTTCAACGCCATCCAGTATGGCGTGCGCAAGCAGGACGGGCGCATCGATTTCGATCAGGTGGAAGAGCTGGCAAACGAGCATAAACCCGCCATGATCATTGCAGGTGGGTCTGCCTACAGCCGCGAATTCGATTTCAAACGCTTCCGCGAGATCGCTGATTCCGTCGGCGCTTACCTGATGGTCGATATGGCTCACTTTGCCGGTCTGGTCGCCGCAGGCCTGCATCAAAGCCCATTCCCGCATGCGCACATTGCCACTTCCACCACCCACAAGACCCTGCGCGGTCCTCGTGGTGGTCTGGTGCTGACCAACGACGCGGATATCGCCAAAAAGGTCAATTCCGCGGTCTTTCCGGGCCTGCAGGGTGGTCCGCTGATGCATGTGATTGCCGCCAAGGCTGTGGCCTTCGGGGAAGCCTTGACCGATGAGTTCAAGGTCTATGCAAAGGCAGTCAAGGACAATGCTCAGGCGCTGGCCGATACCCTCTATGCTGGTGGCGTCGAGCTGGCATCGGGCGGCACCGATAACCACCTGCTGCTGGTTGATCTGCGTCCAAAGGGGCTGACCGGTAAAGTGGCCGAAGCGGCCCTCGGTCGTGCCTTCATCACCTGCAACAAGAATGGCGTGCCGTTTGATCCGGAAAAACCGATGATCACTTCCGGCATTCGTCTTGGCACGCCTGCGGGCACCTCGCGCGGATTTGGCACAGAAGAGTTCAAGCTCATCGGTCAATTGATCATCGAAGTGCTTGACGGTCTGGTCGCAAATGGCGAAGAAGGCAATGGAGCCGTGGAATCAGCCGTGAAGGAAAAGGTCATCGCCCTGACCAGTCGCTTCCCGATTTATGCGGATCTCTAAAAAAGGTGCGGGCAGGGCTCTTCCCTGAGCCCGCCCATGCATGCCTGACTATGAGGCATGCCAAGAATTGAGGTGAGGCCAAGCGATGAAATGTCCCTATTGCGGATTTGATGATACCCAAGTCAAGGATTCCCGGCCCACCGAAGACAATACCGCGATCCGCCGCCGCCGCGTTTGCGCAGGTTGCGGCGGTCGTTTTACCACGTTTGAGCGTGTCCAGCTCCGTGAATTGTCGGTGATCAAACGCACAGGTCGCCGCGTCCCGTTTGATCGGGACAAATTGATGCGTTCCGTACAGGTCTCCCTGCGCAAACGCCCCGTAGAAGACGAGAAGGTCGAGCGGATGGTGTCTGGCATTGTGCGCCAGCTGGAAAGCGCCGGCGACGCCGAAGTCCAGGCCGAGCATATTGGGACCCTGGTGATGGAGGGGCTCAAAGGCCTTGACGAGATCGCCTATATCCGGTTCGCGTCCGTCTACAAGAATTTCCGCGAAGCCAAGGATTTTTCGGATATGCTTGATGAGCTGTCCGAAGATCAGGTCAAAGACGGCGGCGAACCAGCCAGCTAGAGCAGCGTGACATCAAACCGGGTTGCTCGAACAGCGAGGCAAAGTGGGAGGCATGGACGACATGCAACGCTTTACACGCCAACTGAGCGACGAAGAGTTGATGGCACTGGCCCTGCGGCTTGGTCGCCGGGGGCAGGGCAATACCGCCGAAAATCCCGCCGTAGGTTGCGTGATTGCCCGTCAGGATGTCGATGGCACCACCATTCTTGGCCGCGGTTGGACCCAGACCGGGGGACGTCCCCATGCCGAACGCGTCGCATTGGCAGAGGCGGGTGTTGCCGCAAGAGGGGCCACTGCCTATGTGACGCTGGAGCCGTGTTCGCACCACGGCAAGTCGCCCCCCTGTGCCGAAGCCCTGATCGAAGCTGGCATTGCGCGCGTCGTTGCTGCGCATCCTGATCCCGACCCACGTGTCGGCGGGCGCGGCTTTGCCATGCTCGAGGCCGTTGGCATTCAAACCGAAACCGGTCTGCTGGAAAGCATCGCGCACCGGGATCTGGCCGGATTCTTATCGCGCACTGTGCGCAGGCGGCCTTGGCTGCAAGCCAAAATGGCGCTGTCCAAAGACGGCAAAATCGGCATGCCCAATGTGCCGAACCACCCGATTACCGGCAAATTGGCGAAGAACAAGACCTATGCGCTACGTGCAACAGCCGATGCGATTCTGATTGGCTCGCAAACCGTACGCATCGATGATCCTGCCTTGACCGTGCGCAGCCCCGGCCTGACGCAACACTCGCCAATCCGGATCATTCTGGATGGTGCAGGTACCCTGTCGCACGATAGCCAGTTGGTCAAAAGCGCCCGCGATGTCCCCGTCTGGATATTGGCGACAGGACGCATTGCTGCCGACAAGGCCCTGTTGCTCGAGGAGGCTGGCTGTCGGTTGTTCCTGTTTGATGAAAGCCCGTCCGGTCATGTTCCGCTGGATGCGGCGATGCGGAGGCTGGCCGGGGAGGGCATCAACACGCTTTTTGCCGAATGCGGTGCTGCGCTGGCCGCTGCGTTGATATCTGTCGATCTGATTGATGAGTTTTTCCTGTATCGCAGTGGATCCTGCGTTGGCCCGGACGGCATTCCCGCGTTTAAAACCTCAGCGGATCAAGTGATGAAACAGGCTGGATTGCATCGCGAACGACAGGAAAGTCTGGGCAAGGACCGGATGGAGGTCTATATACGTCCTCAAAGCCTGTCAGACTTGTATGGCGCCCCTTCTGACTGGGCGCCAGTGGAATAAAGGGAAGCAAAGATGTTCACCGGAATTGTAACCGACGTTGGCGAAGTGATCGAACAACAAAAGATACCCGCAGGTCAGCGGGTCAAGATTGCCACCCGTTTTGATCCCAAAACCATCGAGATTGGTGCTTCCATTGCTTGTTCCGGCGTTTGTCATACGGTTATTGCCTGTGGTGCCCTGGACGGTGGCAGTAACTATTTCGTGGTCGAATCCGCCAAGGAAACCCTCGATCTGACCAACGCTAGTCAATGGTCTGTCGGGCGCAAGCTCAATCTGGAACGCTCCCTGCAAATGGGAGACGAGCTGGGTGGGCATCTGGTGCTTGGCCATGTGGATGGCGTCGCTCAGATCGTCGAGCGCGAAGATCATCCCGACAGCGTCTTTTTCAAGTTGCGCGCCCCGGATCAGTTGGCGCGCTTCATTCCGGCCAAAGGCTCGGTCGCTCTTGATGGCACCTCGCTGACCGTTAACGATGTCGAGGGAGATGACTTCACCATCTTTCTCATTCCTCACACATTGGAAAATACCAGTTGGGCGGAAAAGCAGGTCGGAGATCAGATCAATCTCGAAGTCGACATGATGGCCCGATATGTTGCCCGACTGAATGAATATACCCCATCCTGACAGGGGACGGTCTGACCGGACCATGCTATAATGGATCGACAGGTGCGGCGGATTGAGGTTCGGCGCACCTGATTGCCTTTTTGGGCTGGACAAATTCCACCTTTCGTGGTTTGACACGCCCTCACAGCGCTATCGCTGGAACAAGACGATTGGACAAAGCAATGAGTGCAAAAGACCCCCACTTTCTGATCATTGAAGCTCGCTTCTACGACGATCTCGCCGACGAGTTGGCGAAAGGTGCCATGGCTGCTTTTGAGGAAGCAGGTGTCACCTATGAGCGTGTGTCCGTTCCAGGTGTGCTGGAAATTCCTGCTGCCCTCTCCATGGCGATGGCCGCCGTGGAAGAAGGGGAAGCCGACTATGATGGATATGTCACCCTTGGTGTGGTGATCCGCGGAGAAACCAGCCACTATGATATTGTGGCGAACGAATCCGCTCGTGCCATCATGGATCTGGCCGTCGAGGGCTGTGTGGCTGTCGGCAATGGCATTCAGACCGTTGAAAATTCAGACCAGGCTTGGGCCCGCGCAAATGTCACGGACAAGGATAAAGGTGGCGCTGCCGCGAAAGCAGCCCTCGCCATGGTTGAACTGCGAGAAAAATTCGGAATCGAATAATGACCGATAGTGAGAAACCGGTGCGCACGGCCAACAAGCGCGGCTCCGCCCGTCTTGGTGCCGTGCAGGCCCTGTATCAAATGGATGTCGGCGGAACGCCGCTGGTGGAAGTTCTGCAGGAATTCGAACTGTATCGTCTCGGCAAGGAAGTCGATGACGAACTGTATCTGCCTGCAGACTATTCCTATTTCAAGGGACTGGTCAGCGGTGTGGTGCGTGAACAGCGCACCCTTGACCCGATGATCCATCAAGCCCTCGAAAAGGGCTGGCCTCTGGCCCGTATCGACCAGACGATGCGCGCCATTCTGCGCTGTGGCCTCTATGAATTGATGTCACACAAGGAAGTGCCGGTTCCAGTCATCCTGACTGAATATGTCGATGTTGCCAAAGCCTTCTTTGAAGAAGATGAGCCGCGTCTGGTGAATGCGGTTCTGGATACTCTGGCCCGTGGCATGCGCGCCGACGAAATGAAGAAGAAAAGCAACAAGTAACAGGCCTACTCATGTCAGACCAGAAGCGGCGGATTGGCGAAAGCGCGATGATTGCGCGTTACTTCGCCCCTTTGTGCAAAGAGGATGCCGCCTATGGCCTGAGCGATGATGCGGCCTTTTTGAGCGTGCCGGACGGCCAGCAATTGGTGCTCACCAAAGATATGCTGGTCGCCGACGTGCATTTCTTTGCCAAGGATCGCCCTGACCTGATTGCCGCGAAAGCCCTGCGGGTCAATTTGTCCGATCTCGCCGCCAAGGGTGCAAAGCCTTATGGCTACATGCTCGGTCTGGGGCTGCCCCTCGATTGGACCGAAGACTGGCTTGAGCAATTCTGTGTCGGGCTTGCGCGCGACCAGAAGCTGTTCGATTTTCCTCTGCTGGGCGGCGATACGGTCAAAAGTCCGGAGCGACTGACCCTCTCCATCACCGCCTTTGGCCTGCTAGATCACCATCGGCAGGTGTTGCGCAAGAATGCCGCGCCCGGCGATCTGGTCTATGTGTCTGGCACCATCGGTGACGGTGCGCTCGGGCTTCAGGTATGCAAGGGCGAATTGGCCGATATCTTGACACAAGAGCAGCATGCCTTTCTGGCCGATCGGTTTCTATTGCCGCAACCACGCGTCGCCCTGCGCGAGATGATTGCTCGTCTGGCCACTGCTTCGATGGATATATCGGACGGATTGTTGGGAGACGCCACGAAGATGGCACAGGCTGCCAAGGTTGCAATCACCATCAGTCAGGAAAACGTTCCTATTTCCGACGCGGCCCGCGCCGTTGTGACTCTGATGCCCGACATGTGGCAGTCAGTGTTGGGCGGTGGTGATGATTATGAGCTTCTTTTCACGATTCCACCGAAGCATCGCATCGAAGCGGAAAGCGTGGCGAGGGCCTGTGGTGTCCCGATCACCCATGTCGGTTCCGTTGGCGAAGGCAACGATGTGCACTTGCGCGACAAGCAGGGTGCTTTGCAGTCCATCGGCAACATGACCGCCTACGAGCATTTTTGATCACAATGCAATCGGAGCCATAAAAAACACCGTCAACCTGAGGCTGACGGTGTTGTGGTATTCAGAGCTGATCTGTCGGAAAAGGTTCGGATCAAAGAAACTAGTTTCCGAACGGGCTTGCCGGGCCAAGGCCTTCCATCAGACGACCAAGGAACGAAGCTTCCGCACCACCGGTCGGGGTGACCTGATTGGTGAAGTCGAACAATTTGCCATCCTTGAGACCATAGCGAGCGGTGCGAGCCACGCGCTGTTCTTCGTCCATATAAACGGCGACAACGGTCTGATCGACGGGTTTGGCATTCATAAAGGCAACCGGCTTTTTGCGGGTCTGCGAAATATAATAGAACACCTCATTGCCAAAGTTGGCCGTCGTTGATGGGGAGCCCAGAGTGAGGATCACCTGTTCACGACTGGAGCCGACAGCAATCTGGTCGAGCGTGTAATCGCTCGGCACGAAGCCGTGGACCGAGGTCTCTTCGGTAAAGCAGCCTGCCAACAGGAAAGTACCGAGACAAACAGCGGCGCTCACGGCCTTGACAGACGATAGGATCTTGTGGTTTTGACGGGCGTCGCGACTGTCGGCGCGGTGACTGAGGCTGAACATGTGAGTGTGCTACTCCTGCTGATGACTGATCCACATGCCTGTTGACGAGCAACATGCAACGCAATGGGTAAAATGAGGCGCGGCCGATGCAAACGCCAGACCACAGACATCTCGATGTCTGTCATTTTTTCTAGTCGGTATCCTTTTTGCTGTTTAAATGCAATCTTTGTCGCAAATCGGGCGATGATTTCTGGCAATTGTGATACTAACAACCAAGCAAAGCCCCGCTTTCGCACATTTTGGATCGACAAGACGGATTAAAGCATGATCTTCAGCCTATTTCACAAGGAAACTGCTCAGGAAAAGGCCGCCGACGCTCTTTATCGCGAGATTGTTGCCCAGGCACGGCAACCTGAATTCTATATCGACTATCAAGTAGAAGATAGTGTGACGGGGCGGTTCGAAATGATCGTTCTGCATGCCTATATGCTGTTTCACCGGTTGCGGGACGAAGACCAGCAGGCACGGGATCTGGGGCAGGCTGTGTTTGACCGCTTCTTCAAGGATATGGACCATTCCTTGCGCGAAATCGGTATTGGGGATCTGTCGGTGCCAAAGAAGATCAAGAAAATGGCACAGGCCTTTTATGGCCATGTGGGTGCCTATGACACCAGTCGCGAAGAGGGCGACGAGAGCTTTGCTGCCGCCCTTACCCGCAACATCTATCCCGATACAGATGGCATTCATGACAAGGCCCCTGCATTGGTCGACTATGTTCAGGCCTGCACCCAAGCCTTGGCTGAACAAAGCGTCGAAAACTTTGCCAAAGGACAGATCCACTTCCCGGCAATCATTGCGGTGAGCAAAACAGGGGCTGTTTGACAACAAATCTGTGTATGATTGACGCCTTGCCCTAAGGAATTTGCCAACGGGCCTAGGAACGGCCTCAAAAGCCTCTAAATCTACACCAAGCAAAGAAAACAGCCCAATAAAGATAACAGCGCAGCAAGATGCGCGATCCGAGGCAACGCCCGTGACGCAAAAACACAACGACCCCGTCACTGAAAAACGTGACCCCCTTTTGTCCCTGCCGGTCATCGTAGCCCGCATCAAGAGCCTTGGCGAAGTCGTCAAGGCCAAGGCTGACGCGGACCAATGCGCCGAGTTGTGCCGTCGATTGGGGATCTTGTCGGTCAAGTCCTTCGCGATCGATGCGCGTGTGACACCATTCAAGAAAACCGGAGCACGGATGGAGGGGCGCGTGATGGGTGAGGTGGAGCAAGCTTGCGTCGTCACCCTGAAACCAGTTCTGCAAGTGATTGACGAACCCTTCTCCTTGACCCTGGTGCCGGAAGGATCGCCCTTCGCCCGCAAGTCCAATGACGAGCTCTCTGGTGGCGAAATGATCATCGATCCGGAAGGAGAAGATCCACCGGAGGTATTTGAAGGCGAAGTGATTGATGTCGGAGCCTATGCCGAAGAGTTCTTCGCACTGGCCCTTGATGACTATCCGCGTGCTGATGATGCCGACTTCCACGATCATATCGAGGACAAAGGCGGCCCCGACAGCGCTGACAATCCATTTGCAGCCCTTGCAGGCCTGAAGGATCAATTGTCAACAGATGGCGAGAATTAAGGGCCTTTCGATCAACTAACCCATAAGGCGGTTGTTTCTTGATTAGAAATCGATATTGTCCATCACAATCTTGTGACGGTGCGATTTGGCTAAAATCCAAAGGACGATATTCGATAGCAGGCGCAGGGCCAGCGGACCGGATGTCCGAACGAACAGAAAGCGGCGTAGAGTAGTCAGGTATGGCAGAAATTGTGAACATTTCCCTCGATGTGATGGGTGGTGACAAGGGACCTGCAACTGTGCTGTCAGGGGCTGACATCGCACTCGAACGGTATCCGGATATCCGTTATGTGCTCTATGGTGACAGCGCCATTATCGAGCCGCTGCTGGAACAATTCCCGAAGGTCAAAGCTGCCAGCACGCTGATCCATTGCGAGGTGAGTGTCCAGATGGATGAGCGCCCGAGTCAGGCCTTGCGGCGCGGCCGATTCAAGTCTTCCATGTGGCAATCAATCGAAGCTACAAAGAACGGGACCGCCGATGTCTGCATTTCGGCGGGCAACACCGGCGCCCTGATGGCGATGTCGAAATTCTGTCTTCGAACCATGGCGGATATCGAACGTCCGGCCATTGCTGCCATTTGGCCAACTTTACGTGGCGAGTCTATTGTGCTTGACGTTGGGGCAACCATTGGTGCCGATGCATCACAACTCATCGACTTCGCGATGATGGGTGGTGCGATGTCCAGATCCCTGTTTGGCATTGAGCGCCCGACGGTGGGCCTGCTCAATATTGGCGAGGAAGATGTGAAGGGCCTTGATGAAGTCAAGGAAGCCAGCCGCCTTCTTCGCGATTTCAAGCTGCCGCATATCGAATATAAAGGATTTGTGGAAGGCGACGATTTGGGCAAGGGTGTCGTCGATGTGGTTGTGACGGAAGGCTTTTCCGGCAACATCGCGCTGAAGACTGCAGAAGGGACCGCCAAGCAGTTGGCAACCTATTTGCGGGAATCGATGAAGCGGACCTGGATGTCACGGCTCGGTTATGTCTTTGCGCGCTCGGCTTTTGACCGATTGCGCGAAAAGATGGATCCGAGCAAGGTCAATGGCGGTGTCTTTCTCGGCCTCAATGGCATCGTGATCAAAAGTCACGGCGGTGCCGACGGCGAGGGATTCTCATCTGCCATCGGTCTTGGATATGACATGGTCAAAAATGGCCTGACGCAAAATATTGAACAGGATTTGTCTGTTTTCAACAAAAACCGGTACGCGATCGAAGAAGAACTCGCGACCGATGAGGAGAACGCATAAGTGAGTGTGTTACGATCAGTCGTCGTAGGTTCGGGTGCCTACTTGCCGCAAAATGTCGTCACCAATGACGATATGACGAAAATCGTCGATACGTCGGATGAGTGGATCCGCCAGCGAACTGGTATCGAGCAGCGTTACTTTGCTGCGGAGGGCGAATATACCTCTGATCTGGGGTACAATGCCGCAATCGACGCACTGAACAACGCCGGAATGGATGCGCAGGACATTGATCTGATCATCTGTGCCACTGCCACTCCGGACAACACATTCCCTGCGACTTCCGTTGCCATCCAGAACCGTCTGGGCATTCATCATGGTGCCGCATTCGACTTGCAGGCCGTATGCTCGGGTTTCGTTTTTGCCTTGTCGACTGCCGATATGTATATCCGCTGCGGTCGCGCGAAGAATGTACTTGTTATCGGAGCCGAAACGTTTTCCCGTATTCTCGACTTTGAGGATCGGACCACCTGTGTGCTGTTCGGCGATGGGGCCGGTGCTCTTGTGCTTCAGGCACAGGAAGGGGAAGGGACGAATGACGATCGCGGCATTCTGACCAGCCATATCCGGTCTGATGGCCGCCACAAGGAAAAGCTGCTGGTCGATGGTGGTCCCTCCACCACACAGACCACCGGTCATTTGCGCATGGAAGGCAAGGAAGTCTTCAAGCATGCGGTGGGCATGATCACCGATGTGATCACCGACGCCTTCGCCGCGACGGGCATGTCGGCGGACGATCTGACCTGGTTCATCCCGCATCAGGCCAACCGCCGGATCATCGATGCCAGCGCCAAGAAGCTGCATATCGCCAAAGACAAGGTGGTCACTACAGTCAACTTGCATGGCAACACCTCGGCAGCGTCCATTCCGCTGGCCATCAACACCGCCGTTCGCGATGGCCGTGTGAAGCAAGGGGATGTGGTGATGCTCGAAGCCATGGGCGGCGGATTCACCTGGGGGTCCGTCCTGCTGCGCTGGTAGTCGACTTCTGGCCTTTGAGATATTTGGTTTGCCCGCAGGGCTTGCACCATGGCAAGCTCGGCGGGTTTTTTGTGCGTCATTATTTCCTGCGACAATACAGAGGCTTGCTATCCATGGTTCAATCAGAACTTCAACGGTCAACGACTCTTGTCGAGATTATGGGACCTGACAGGCATCAACGAAGCTGCCGATAGCCGTTTCATCCAACAATAGCCGAATTAATGACCGTCCATACAGACAATTGCGCACTCTTGCAGTTGACGGAACCCGATTCCGGCAATACCATTTTAGCCTAGGTGAGTCAGAGTTTATGCTTCTAGATGAGGGTTGTAGCATGGGGGGCAAGACAGTTACACGAGCGGATTTGTGTGAGGCGGTCTATCAGAAAGTTGGCCTGTCTCGAACAGAATCTGCCGAACTGGTTGAGATGGTTCTGGAAGAAGTAAGCAATAGCCTCGTAGAAGGGCAACAGGTCAAATTGTCTTCGTTTGGTACTTTCTTCGTGCGTGAGAAGAGTGAACGGATCGGGCGTAACCCGAAAACCGGGCAGGAAGTGCCGATTTCTCCACGTCGGGTCATGGTTTTCAAGCCATCCAACGTACTGAAGAAAAAGATCAACGATTCGCTTGCTCCGGTTAAATCCTGATTTCATGAAGGCTGTTTTCTCATCGTGCGGATGGGCGTGACCCAAATCACGCCTGATTTGTATGATATGTACGCATTGCGCCGGGGTTGGATGGTCTGGCGGCATGATATATTTTGTTGTTTTTTAGCGGCGGCGATAATCGGTTACGCGAGCTAGGTGGGAATCTTGCGCAAAAGCCCAGATGCATTTCGGACGATCAGCGAAGTTGCGCAGGATCTCGACCTGCCGCAGCATGTGCTGCGCTTTTGGGAAACCCGCTTCTCCCAGATCAAGCCGATGAAGCGGGGCGGCGGTCGTCGCTACTATCGTCCCGATGATATTGATCTGCTCAAGGGTATCCGCCATCTGCTTTATGATGAGGGATACACGATCAAAGGCGTGCAGCGCATTCTGAAAGAGCAAGGTGTCCGCCATGTGATCGACACGATCGTCGGCACCGATGAGACATCAGAAACCGCAACTGCCGCACAGACTGATGCAGGGGCGACTTCCGCACATCAGGACTATCTTGAACCCAATCAGTTGGAAGTGGCCCGTCCGCCATTGGTTGCGCCACGCACCTCGGCACCGGAATCGCCTCAGCAACAGATGGCTCACCCGGCAGGTCAGATGCCAGCGCAAGGAGCGGATCATTCTGCCGCCCAACCTGTGCATCCTGCTGCGGGGGGATACAATGCCCCTCAAGCCGCTCCCTCAGCTCCAGTCAATCACGGAACAGCTACAGCACCCGTTCCGCAACCGGCTGCGGCCGTGCATGCGATCCAGCAGGCGGCAGCAAATGCAGTGCTCGGACAAGGTGACGCGGGTCCTGCCCACCCAGCCGCTCCCGCTCCGAACCAACCGGGCCCGCAAGCTGCGCCACCTTCAGGACTTCAAGCAGGGCCCCAGACCGGGCCTCAGACTGGGTCCCAGACCGGGCCTCAGACTGGGTCCCAGACCGGGCCTCTGACAGGGCCATATGCCGCAACTGCTCTGGCTCAACGTCCGGTGGCCGAGCCGCACTATCAGGACCAGCAGCCTCAGTCTTCTGCCCCACAACCGGCCCAACCTGTTGTCACAAGGGAGCCGGACCAAGCTCAGCCCGTCGGTCAGCCATCTGTTTGGCAAGAACCGCAGCAGCTGCTTTCATCCACTACCCTCCCACAGCCAGTCGTCGCAAAGTCAACTCAGCAACAGGTCCCAACCAGCGACATGCAGCCGCCAAAGGCCGCCAATCTGGCGCGGATGCATCCGCATGAGGGCGAGCATCACGGCGTTGCGCTACCCCGCGATCTGGCAATGGGTGAACCCAAATTCGTTTCTGGTGAGGCTGCGTCTATTTCGGTTTCCGAAGCGCAGCGCGTCTTGGGTGAACAAAGCGGCGGTACCAGCCTGTTCAATCGGCTGCGTGGACGCTCGGAAGATGCCGCCAAGTCTGAAAAGCCCAAAGCCGGCATGGCAAGAGACGATATTCGCCGTCTGCAATCCACGCTGTTCGAACTGCTCGAATGCAAGCGAATCCTTGATCAGGCTCGCTCTGAAGACAGATAGGGTCGCCATGAGGGCAGGGAGGTTAGCGCAGGGCTTCCATCAGGTCCTGAGAGGCAGATGCAACCGTCTTGGTTGCCAAGGCACTGGCCTTGAAGGCAACCTCCGCTTCAATCAATTCCACCAATTTGGCAGGATCAAGACTGGGGGATGCGGAGACTGGCGCAATCGGATCGGTCGGCTTGACCTCTGACTGTGCCTTGACTGTCGTTTCCGGCGCATTGTCGGGCACAGGATTGGCGATGCCGATCGCGATATCCTCGAGGCGATCTGCTGCAGCCGTCATTCCGGCGGAGGCTATGGACAATGCTGGTATCATTGCTTCAGTATAGCGCCGAAATCTTAATCGTCTTTTTGCCCGAACCGCAAAAATCTGTGCTTTTTGTAAGAATGTCGTTAACTGTTACGACAGAACAGACTGCCGGACAAAAAAATGGCCCCGCAATCCAACAGGGCCAGTATAGGCATCATCGGTCAGAAACCATGACGCTCTGGTGTGCGTGGTTCGGCCAGCGTGGCAAATGGCCATGCGCTGAGCCTAACGATCTCCGACAAGAGCGACTCAGTGGATGTCACCCCTGCCAATGTGATGCAGCGAACCTAGGCATCGGATATTGCACTCATGTGACATGTCTTGATGTCAGCAAGCAGCTCTGGGCTTTGTTTGTCATTCAGTGCCAAACAAGCTGTGTCTGTGCATCTTTTTTATGGGGCATGGGAAATTTACGTATGCAAACTGTGCGTCTCCCTATGTTAGGCTTTTTCCGGTAACGACAGCGAGGCAGGCAGATGGCGAAGAAAAACTCTTCCGAAGACCAGAAAAAGAGCGGCAAGATCTCCAGCGAACTGTATGAAAGCGAGTTGCTGCGCCTGCAGATTGAACTTGTGAAAATGCAGGAATGGATCAAGCAGACCGGACATCGGGTGGTCGTCATCTTTGAAGGCCGTGATGCTGCAGGCAAGGGCGGAACCATCAAGCGGATCACCGAACCGCTCAATCCACGCATCACGCAAGTCGTTGCCTTGCCCGCTCCGACCGAGCGCGAAAAGACTCAATGGTATTTCCAGCGCTACGTCGCCCATTTGCCTGCTCGGGGTGAGATGATCATTTTGGACCGATCCTGGTACAACCGGGCTGGTGTCGAGCGGGTCATGGGATTCTGCACTGAGGAAGAATATCGCGAGTTTTTGCGCAGTTGTCCGGAATTTGAGCGCATGCTGGTGCGTTCAGGCATCCAGTTGATCAAATACTGGTTCTCCGTTTCAGACGAAGAGCAGGAACGCCGCTTTCAGAACCGCCTGAAAGATCCGACAAAACGTTGGAAGCTGAGCCCAATGGATCTGGAAAGCCGCAAAAGATGGATGGATTACTCCAAGGCGAAGGATGAAATGTTCGCCCATACGGACATCAAGCAAGCGCCTTGGTATGTGGTCGAGTCGGACATCAAGAAACATGCGCGGATCAATTGCATCAGTCACCTTCTCTCGATGGTGCCTTATGAGGATCTGACACCCGAGCCGCTCGAGCTGGAACCGCGACCGGTCCAGAGCGGCTATGTTCGTCCACCAATGGACGAGCAGACCTTCGTGCCGGAGGTCCACAAGGACCTTTGAGAGCTGTCTTCGGAGAACAGTCCCTGCAAACCACAAGGCGCGGCTTTGATCGCGCCTTTTGTGTTTGCATTGGAAATGTCCAGTCCCCTTCAGGCAAACGCGCAAGAGGCGCAGCAAGCAATATGCTGCGAGGGGAAGATGGATAGATTTTAAAGAGAAGAAAATGGTCGGAGCGATAGCGGCGATGGCAACAAGTGGGATCAAAAGCAAACCGTTTTTGACAATGCTTTGTTGTCGGTTCGACCATCAAACGACAGATGGTTAGCACGCAGACAGCAGGCTAACGACAATGATGCCTTCAAGGCGTTACAGCAACAGAGCGCACAGCGCCAGCAAGCCCTAGCCCAACTGAATGATTGGCTTGATCAAGCGCCCAGTGGGTGCGGCATATGGACGACGGGGGCGCATATAACAGGGCGGATCGATTATCAGGGCCGCGACGTGCCGTTGATGCTTCACACCATCAAGCAACACAATTACGGCCGGATCACCCTGACCTTTGTGGACGAGCAAGGCCGATCAATCACGCGTGCTTTCCGTCGCACTCGTGATGGGCGGGGAGCGCTAAATCCGGCCCATGCTTGCAAGCAATTTGGCCTGCTCGCTCAATACCTAATTACCGCTGGCTATCCAAATTGCCTTGGCGCATGGGTGCATGGCGATTTCAATTGGACGGGAAAAACTGCTCTTCTAATAAATATCGCTGAGACTATAGATGCAATTTCTAGTGGCGATTGGGCGAGGCATTAGAATACGAACATTTTTTTAATGGACGAAGTCACAGCGATCATAAATAGTCAAATAACTAGAAATAACCATTTCAGCGAGAAATTCCGGTGGATGATTGGCCAATAAACTACGACCCAAATGACTTTCTGACTCCAATTGAAAAACCTACGTTGGATGCACAATCAATTTACAACATCGGGCTGATAATGGTCTGGTGGAGTTTAGTGGAGGCTGAAATTGATATTATGTTCGTGGCACTATTCAGGTTAGATCCCACTCATGCCCTGAGCATTACAGAGAACATGACCTCCAAAGCAAAAATTAGTTCACTTCAGGCTGCCGCACGTTCGCTGGCTAGTCCGCTTGGTGATGAATTAAGCGATAAAATAAAAGAACTGTTGGATTCTACCGCTCACTATTCTGTCAATGTTCGCAATCTTTTGGCGCACGGCAAATTTGTAGCAGGGAAAAATGAGCTTTTAAAGTTCAGTGCTCATGGAAAACTGAAACTTAGAGTCCATGATCTCGACGCTGCCGTTCTGATCGATATAGCAAATCAGATTGAGGAATTGGCAAATGATATACGATCCACTATTCCAGAAATTGTCGATGTTGTTAAATCCATGACCGCAAAAGATTTTGACGAATTTGTTTTGATCAATGAATAGATAGGTGTTATTGCGGTCCTTTTCGCGTTTTAGGGCGTCACAGTGAATTTCAAATTGTGGGTATGATTGCGGGTAAAAAATCGTCGATCTAAATTTATCAATGAAATCAATGCTGTAGGGGAAGTAATGGTCGGAGCGATAGGATTCGAACCTACGACCCCTTCACCCCCAGCGAAGTGCGCTACCAGGCTGCGCTACGCTCCGACACGTGGGCTTTATAGAGTCATTGTCATCCGCTTGCAATAAAACTTGCGCCCGGTTGGGCAATTATCCTCAGTCAACCGCTTTGAAATGCATAACAAAGTTGGATTTCAGAGGCAGAACGGAAAAGGGCCGGCATGTGGCATGCTGGCCCTGATACAATCAGCGGTCATCCATTCGCGTGGCTGATCAATAGGCATTGTCCTGATTGAGCAGCTTGAGTGGCGTGACGGCAAGGATATATAGATCCATCGATAACGACCAGTTTTCGATATAGTAGATATCATGCTGGACACGCTGCTTGAGTTTCTCCGGATCGTCAATTTCACCGCGCCAGCCATGGATCTGCGCCCAGCCTGTGATGCCCGGCTTGACCTTGTGGCGCGCCATATAACCGTCGGCCACTTCCTCGAACAACTTGTTGTTGGTCTGCTGGTGCGGCACATGGGGCCGGGGGCCAACGAGTGACAAGGTGCCGGAAAGCACGTTGAACAATTGTGGCAACTCATCAATCGACGTCTTGCGGATGAAGCGACCGATCTTGGTGACGCGATTGTCGTTCTTGGTGACCGATTTCTGCGCCTTCTGGTCGGAGCTTTCATGATAGAGGGAGCGGAATTTGTAAACGACCACTTCCTCGTTGTTGAAGCCAAGACGCTTCTGTTTGAAGATGATTGGTCCCTTGCTGTCGCGTTTGATGGCGATGGCTGTGCCAACCAGCAGGGGAGACAGCACAAGAATAGCTGTCGCCGCGACCACCACATCAAAGGCGCGTTTGAACAACGAACCCCAATTGGCGATCGGTTTGGCAAAGACCGGCACGGTGGGCAAATTTCCGACATAGCTGTATGTGCGGCGACGGAACTGCATCTTGTTCATGTGAGCGCTCAGATGAATATCAAGCGGTAGAACCCAGAGCTTGTGCAGCATCTGCAAGACACGATTCTCTGCGGTCACGGGAATGGTGACAATCAACATGTCGATTTTGCAAAGACGGGAAAACTCGACCAAATCACTGACAGTGCCGAGCTTGGGATAGCCCGCAACAATCGCAGGTGACCGGTCATCATCGCGGTCATCGAAAATTCCGCAAATGCGAATGTCGTTATTTTCCTGCGCTTCCAGTGACTCGATGATTTCTGCCGCTGGTCTCCCACCGCCGACAATAACAGCGCGACGTTCGAGGCGGCCATCGGCTTGCCAGCGCCGGATAAACAGGGTCTCGACGGCTCGCATGGAGCACATTACGGCCAATCCCAGCGTAAACCAGATGCCCAGCCAAGCGCGGTTTTGTTCCAGATCCGTGCCAGAAAGAAAGCCGACCAGAAGAAACAGCACGACCAGCATCGTCATCGAGCCAATCACCTTGCCCAGATGCGGCGCCATATTGTTCATTTCATGCACATTATAGCCGTCCGCAGACAACATGAAGAGCATGAACAAGGCCGCACCGACGATCGGGAAGGTCAGTGGCATCTCGTATCCGGCCAACTGCGCCCCTCCCGCGATGGAGTAGGCCGTCAGCCCCATGATCATGACAATCAGAAAATCGGAAAGCTGCACCAGCCCGCGCACCATCATGGGGGCGTAGGTCGTCGTCGAGAATTCCGAGGCGACTTCACGAGCAAGGTCGGAAATCTGGGAACTTGACCGGAAATCTTCCTCTTGTGCGGTCGCCAGAACAGCACTTGATGAAAAGGCTGTCTTCGGATCCAGAGCCTGCATAGTCCAACACCATTGGTTTTGAGTTCGGTTGTGACTAAGAGGATTAACAGCCAATTTTTGAATAAGATTTAACCGACTGTTTTTCTAAACACGGGTGAACCGCTTTTGGCCATTGTAGTTAACAAAGTTCAAAAGACGACACGCAGCAAGGCTGGCTCAGTGGGTCCGTCAAAAAAGCCGCTCGCGAACATAGATGGTGTCACCCGGACGCACCGGGGCAGTCAGCTTGACGCGGCCTGTCAGGATCTTGCCATTCAACTGCCGCGTGACATCGACATAGCGTTGCTGGGCGCGCGGCGAGAAGCCGCCTGCAATGGCAATGGCTGTCTGCACCGTCATGCCGGTGACATAGGCATATTGCCCGGCAGTGGTCACTTCACCCATGACAAAGAACGGCCGATACTGGGAAATTTCGACGGACACGTCAGGATTCTTGATGAAGCCATTTTCAAGGCGTGCGGCAATGTCCCGCGCCAGATCGTTCGTCTCGCGGCCACGGGCCACCACATTGCCGATCAACGGCACCGAGACATAGCCCGACTGGTCTACTGTATATTCATTATTCAGTTCGGTCTGATTGTAGACAATCAAACGCACCCTATCTCCTGAATCGAGCAAATAGGGCCCGACGAGGGATTTGTGGAAGGCTTCGCCTGCAGGCCGGTAGCTGGAGCAACCTGCCAAACCGGAAATTACGGCCAAAAGAACGAGAATACGAACAAACATCGGAACCGACTCATCAGATTAAGACTGCATCTTTTATGAAATATTGTGGTTAATTCTGCGTAAAGAGGAGGAGGTGCATATCCATTTGATCGCGTTATTCGTGCATTTTGCTTCGATTTTGGCGAGGCGAGGCCGTTGTTAAGGAGCTGGTTACCATGACGTGTCAGGATTTGGGAAACCTCATTTACGGCGACCTAGATCCATGCCCAATCAGACCAGTCAAAGTTCCAACAACAACGCCACGCCTGTCAGACAGCCATTTTCGCATGCCGGGTGGTTGCTGTGCCTTGCTTTGCTGTTGCCTTTGGTGGTCGCTTCGGTCAGTGCATATTGGGTGACGATGCAGGAGGAGAGCTACCGCGCAACCGCCAATATTCTGATCCTAGCGCCCAATGAGCGCTATATACCGGAGCAGGGGGCTGCCCAGTCGGTTTCTGACTGGCAGAATGCAGACCGAATTGTTCAGGATGCACGGCAATTGCTGTTTGGGGAAGGAGAGCGGACAAGTGCCCTGATGGCCAAAGTTTATTTATCCTTTGACGCAGCCTTGCGAACCCTGTCGATCCGAGTAACCGACGAAGACCGTGAAGAGGCAATGAACAATGCCAACCGGCTGGCAAATGCGTATCTCTCCCGGTTGAAAGCCCGCCGCGCCACGCAGTTCCATGATGCAGTAGACAAGCTTGCTACCGATATTTCCGCGATTGAGTTCCAGCAGGTCGCTCTGACCGCTAGGCTGGCACCCAATCCAGTTCCCCAATTGGAGAGTGACGCTGCTCTTCAAACCTGGAAGGAAAAGGAAGCCCTGCGGATCGCCCGGGTGCAGAAAAGCATCAATGCTACGGACCGCATTCTCAACAATATGCGCAATTTGCACCAGCAGGCCGTTACAAAACAGAAATATGATCTGCTGCCGCCAGAAGCGCGACTGCTCGTGCGCGCATCGCTGCCCGAATATTCGATCAAGGCAAGCGCGCTGGGCCTCTTTGTGAAGACCCTATGGATCAGCGCCCTGTCGATGGTGTGTCTTTGGGGGATCTACAGCCTGCATCTGCGACGCAAGTCCGCTCGCCGCTCTGCTGTGCGTCCAGACCTTCCGGTCTCTCTGGAAAAATCTGGCGTTGACACACGCAATCCGATTGCAGTCGACCCGACCTCAATTTCTCAGTTGCCAGTACCATTGGAGACAGTGCCACTGGAGACAGTGCCTCAGGTGACAGTTCCTCTTGTGACAACTCCACAGGCACCGGCGCAACAGGCCCCTGTGGCTGCCCCTTCACCCGTCCACGACATCATGTCTGGGACAGACTTGGACATGGACAGCGTGGCCTTGCAAATACGGGCCACTGGGCACCAACGGGTCGTGCTGTTGTCAGAGAGTGGCCGCTGGGGTGAACAGGCGAACATCCTCATGCAGGCGCTGATGGATCTCGATCAGGCTGTTCTGTTGGTCAGATTGGGAGATGCAGGCACGGATCACGCTCATGCAGGCATCACCGATCTCATCGATCAGACCGCCAGCTATGCCGATCTGGTGCAAATCGATGATAACACAGGGCTGCATCACATCGCTCGCGGTACGCGGGCAATGCGTCTTGAGGACTTCTTCAGTCATGAATTTCATGGGTTGCTGCTGGCTCTGGAAGAGGCATGCGATATCGTGTTGATCGATCTCGGCAGCCATTACGACAATGACTATGCGCTGAAGAGTCTGGGGATTGCTCGCGATGCACTGGCCTGCATTGACGCACCCGATGCCGGGGAATCGGTTGCCCAACAGGTGCGAGCCGTGATAGGGCATTTCGGTTATCAGGACTGCCTGATCTTGCCGTTGGATTGCAAAAAGCAGCTGGATTTCATCGGTTATGAAGAACAGGAAAAGGCCATTGCGGCTGAGTGATCCTGTCGACTAGTCCTTTTCCATCCAGCGGATGATCAAACCCGCAGGCACCACCCACAATGCACCGGAAATCACAAAAAAGATGATCTGAACCCAGCCGCTGGCATTGGCGACGACAGCGGCGCCTACGGTCATGCCGACCGCGGCATAAAGAATGATCCAGCTCACCAAAAGGATCATGCCGATGAATTTGCGCGTGCGTTTGTTCATAATCTGTCTTGCCAAGGCGTTGCGAAGTGGAAAGGATCGTGAAACGAAAGCTCACGCCCAGCGTCTTAAACCAGCTTGACGGCTCTGAAAAGAAAAAAGACCAGCAAGGCTCAATGCCAATGGGAAAAATACCAATTGGCGCTTGGGCGGGGTGGAATTTGCACTTTGCCGTGGGCATTTTGTCTGGCAATCGCGTATAAGGGATTCAACAACAAAAACAGGCATGACTTCAAGACCGAAAGACCAATAGGGAGTGTGAGATGGAAGGCCATATCAGTGAAGCGGAACGGGCCAGTCGCTATGTCGACATCAAACCGGACAAGGTGGCACCATCCAGAGGTGCCGTGCGGGTCTGGCTCTATTGCGTCGCGTTCCTTGTTTTCCTGATGGTGATTGTCGGCGGCGCGACACGCCTGACCGATTCCGGTCTTTCAATCACCGAATGGAAGCCGATTCATGGTGCGATTCCACCGATGAATGCCGCCGAATGGACCGAAGAATTCGAAAAATACCGTCAGACACCTGAGTACCAACAGGTCAACAAGGGCATGAGCCTTGAAGATTTCAAGTTCATCTTCTGGTGGGAATGGGGTCACAGGCAGTTGGGCCGCTTCATCGGTCTGGTTTTCTTTGTGCCGATGCTGTTTTTCTGGTTGAGCGGACGTCTTTCCGACGAAGTCAAACCCCGGCTCGTGGTGTTGCTGTTTTTGGGCGGCTCACAAGGGGCGATTGGCTGGTGGATGGTGGCCTCCGGGCTGGTGGATCGGGTCGATGTCAGCCAATATCGCCTCGCAACCCATCTGTTGCTCGCCTCGATCATATTTGTCGCGCTGCTGTGGGTGGCGCGCGGCTATCGCAGCGTCAGGCAAGTGCCTGAATGTGTCAGCAGCGAACGTCACAGCTGGACGCTTGCTGTGGTTGTGGGTCTATTGCTGGTCCAGATTTTTCTTGGCGGATTGGTGGCTGGCACCCATGCGGGCCACACCTACAATACCTGGCCTCTGATGGATGGCAGCCTGATCCCTGAGGGGCTTTATGTCTACAGCCCGCCATGGCTTGCCGCTTTTGAAGATCATTTGACGATCCAGTTCAACCACCGTGTCGTGGCTTATCTGATCATGGTCGTTGTTGGGTTGGTCTGGTTGCGCATCTGGCGCGATCCGTACGCGGCCAAAATGACCATTGCAGCCTCTATTCTTGCAGCGCTGGTGCTGGTGCAGGTGGTGATCGGCATCACGACCTTGCTGTTGGTTGTGCCTTTGTGGCTTGGCCTGCTGCATCAGGCAACGGCGGCTCTGCTGCTGGCTGCCAGTACCGTTCTGTACCGGGATTTGAAGGATAGTCAACAGCGGATCTGAAGAGATCTGAAGTGAAGAAAAGCAAAGGCAAGGGCGCGAAAGCAAACGCGCCCTTTGTCATTTCATGGCCAATTGGGTCCAACTGGACAGGCCGTGCTTGCGCGCAGCCGCGCGATAATAAATCGCCATCCCGATGCCAAACAGCATGCCGGCGAAAAAGCCCGCCCAGAGGGCAATCGACACCGTCATGCCAATCTGGTCTTCCCAGACAAACAGCCACATCAAGCCACTCCAGAGAATGCCGAATGGAATGCCAGTCGTCAGCATATTGACGGGCATGCTGGCATAATGAGGCGGCCGCATCGAGAATCCCAATCGTAGCAGCAGTTTGTGCAAAGGCGGCGCGTAATTGTCCCGCAGGATCTCTGTTCCTTGCAGTTCGGTCATCGCCAGTTGGTAATGGTCATCAAAGGTCATGATGATACTTTATGGGGAGCGATGTCCCTTGCAAACCGGTCCATTTGACCCATCTTGCATTTGATCGTCCAGCCACAAAAAAGCCGGGCTGACGGGGCCCGGCTTTCCTATGTCATTCAATCCGCAGGATCAGGCAAGGGCCTGTTCCAGATCGGCGATGATATCGGCCACATCTTCGATGCCGATCGACAGACGCACCGTTTCTGGCGCTGCACCCGCGGCCGTCTTCTGCTCGTCGGTCAGCTGGCTGTGTGTGGTGGAGGCCGGATGGATCGCCAGAGAACGGGTGTCGCCGATATTGGCAACATGGCTGAAGAGTTTGAAGGCGGCAATCAGTTTGACACCTGCCTCATGACCGCCCTTCAGGCCAAAGGTGAAGACAGACCCGGCACCTTTGGGCATGTACTTCTTGTGCAACTCGTAATGCGGGCTTGATTCCAGACCGGCATAGGAAACCCAACTGACCGCTTCGTGCTTTTCCAGCCACTTGGCGACTTTCAGTGCGTTCTCGCAATGGCGTTCCATACGCAAAGGCAGGGTTTCGACGCCTGTCAGAATCTGGAAGGCGTTGAAAGGCGAAATTGCAGGGCCCAGATCGCGCAGACCAAGCACCCGGCAAGCAATCGCAAAGGCGATGCCGCCAAAAGTTTCGTGCAGTTTGACGCCGTTATATTCTGGCCGTGGCTCGGTCAGCATCGGGTACTTGTCTGATGCGGACCAGTCAAACTTGCCTGCCTCGACAATGATACCACCCATCGAATTGCCATGACCACCCATGAACTTGGTCATCGAATGCAGCACAATATCCGCGCCATACTCAATTGGCTTGCACAGATAGGGGGTCGCCATTGTGTTATCGACGATCAGCGGAATGCCAGCCTCGGCAGCCACTTTGGCAAAGCCCTCAATGTCCGAAATGACACCACCCGGATTGGCAAGACTCTCGATGTAAATGGCCTTGGTTTTCTCGTCGATCAACGCACGGGCCTTTTCCGGGTCCATTGCATCGGTCCATTTGACATGCCAGTCAAAGCTCTTGAAGGAGTGGTTGAACTGGTTGATCGAACCACCATAGAGCTTGTCGGCGGCGATGAAATTGTCGCCGGGGCGCATGATGGAATGGAAAGTGAGCAACTGCGCCGAGTGACCAGACGCAACAGCCAGACCTGCGGTGCCGCCTTCAAGAGCAGCAATGCGCTCTTCCAGAACCGCCTGTGTAGGGTTCATGATGCGGGTATAGATATTACCAAAGGCCTGCAGACCGAACAGGGCGGCCGCATGGTCCGCATCCTGAAACTCGTAGGACGTGGTCTGATAGATCGGCGTCACGCGTGCGCCAGTGGTCGGGTCAGGCTGTGCCCCTGCATGGATCGCCAAAGTGGAAAAGCCCGGATTGTTCGCCTCGCTCATGAAAGCCCCCTTCTAAAGAATGTTTGCGCGCAGGCCTCTGATTGGCCTCACCGCAAATCGCGTTATTGATCGAAATATGCGCAAGACTTTATAGCAGCAGCCAATGGGATGCCATTTCCGATTTTGGAATATTTTTTCGAAGATGGGAGGGAAGAAGGGAGTTTGTTCTTCTGTGTCCAAATCGATGCCTTTACACAGAAAGAATAAACCTCAACGCCCATGTCCTGACGCAAACAGAAAGGCCGCAGACATGGGGATCTGCGGCCTATCAAACAAATTCAAGTGGGGCCGGTTAGAAGTAGATCGGATATTCTATCTTCGGGCAGCGATCCATAATGACGGTGATGCCTTCGGCTTCCGCACGCGCTGCCGCCTCTTCATTGATGACGCCAAGCTGCATCCAGACGACTTTTGCCTTGATGGCAATGGCTTCATCGACCACTTGGCCCGCCGCTTCGGAATTGCGGAAGATGTCGACCATATCGACCGGTTCGGCAATGTCAGCCAGCGAACCGACCACTGTCTGACCAAGGATCTCACCGCCAGCCTTGCCCGGATTGACCGGAATGACCCGATATCCCTTGTCGAGCAAAAAGGCCATAACGCGATGACTGGCGCGTGCCGGCTTGTCACTGGCTCCTACAAGGGCAATGACTTTGGTCGTTTCCAGAATGTGCTTGATGGTGTCTGCCTGATGATCCTGCATGTTATTTGCTGTCCGGCCAGTCGGCTTTGCGCTTTTCAAGGAACGCGCTGATGCCTTCCTTGGCATCGCCCGCAAGCATGTTTTCCGCCATCACAAGAGAGGCAAG
Source organism: Cohaesibacter sp. CAU 1516 (assembly GCF_005771485.1). NCBI lineage: Bacteria > Pseudomonadati > Pseudomonadota > Alphaproteobacteria > Hyphomicrobiales > Cohaesibacteraceae > Cohaesibacter > Cohaesibacter sp. CAU 1516. The sequence goes on from NZ_VANT01000008.1 coordinate 126,172, forward strand.
GTCATAGGCATCGGCAACATTCATATCGGCCTGACGATAGAAGGTCTCTTTGCCGAACTTCAGTGCGGTCTGGGACTTGGCTGCGATCTCCATCGCATATTTGTCAACGACCAGACGCAGATAGTCCTTCGGCACCACCCGGTTGACCAGACCATAAGCCTTGGCAGTATGGGCGTCGATTTGCTCCCCGGTGACCAGCATTTCCATCGCCTGTTTGCGTGGCACGGCGCGGGTGAGGGCAACCATCGGCGTTGAACAGAATAGGCCGATATTGACCCCCGGGGTGCAGAAATTGGCTTCATTGACGCAAATGGCCAGATCGCAAGTGGCGACCAACTGGGTGCCTGCGGCTGTGGCCATGCCTTGCACTTCGGCAATGACGATCTTTGGTGTGTTGATGATCGACTGCATCAGCGCTGCGCAGGTGCGCATGATCAGCGAATAGTAATGACGACCGCCATCACGATCGCTGCGACGGGCGGTCATTTCCTTGAGATTGTGACCGGAGCAGAAAACCGGACCATTGGCCGCCAGAACAATGACATGGGTCTGGCGATCATTGTTGGCATGTTCGATCTCGTCCGACAGGGCATGCATCATCTCTTCCGATAAGGCATTGCGGCTTTCAGGGCGGTTCATGATCAACCGACGGATCGATCCAATCTGTTCGACGAGGACAGCAGCCTCTGGGGCAGAAGCCTCTTGAACTGGGGTTGGCGCAGACATGCTTTCTTTCCTCCGGCATAGTCAAAACTGCGATCAGGTGAGCGGCACATTGCCTGCCAAAAATTCCCTCTGTCAAGTTAGCCTCGTGAATAATATGCCCCCATCCAAGGCTGGAAGGGCTTGCAATCCGTACTTATCCGGGTCAACATTTGACCAAAACGTCAAAGTAAATGCGTGACGCGGCCTATCTCGTGGGTCAGGAGGAGGGAACGACAATGACGGAACAAGCAGCTCAAGAGACAGCTCAAGCAATGACAGCTGAGGAAATCACCATTCTGCTTGACGACATTTTCCCGCAGCTCAATCAGGGCAGGCGTTGTTACTTCATCGACTGGGTCAAGAATAGAGAGGCGGTTTTGCGGCTGAAGGCTGATGAACGCCATTTGCGCCCCGGAGGAACGGTGTCGGGCCCAACCATGATGGGCTTGGCAGATTTCGCCGCTTATGTTGTCATTCTGGCAGAGCTTGGCCCTGTTGCGCTTGCCGTGACCACCAGCCTTAACATCAATTTTCTGATGAAACCCGCTCCGGGAGACATGCTGGCCCATGTCCGGACTTTGAAAATGGGCAAGCGGTTGGTGGTGGTCGAAGTGGATATGTGGTCTGAAGGGCAGGAAGATCTGGTTGCCCACGCCACGGCTACTTATTCGATTCCGCCCAGATAAGCGTTCAATACTTGTCACGAATGTACATGTTATAGAAGCGGCCTTTTGACGGCGCATCTAAAAAGGCTTCGAACAATTCCAAGGGAACATTTGGATAATCGTACCGTCCAGTAGACTTGAACCAAATTGAAAGAATTCCATCTTCCCATTCAATGCGACTAATCGCACTAGATGTTACAAAAGGCATTTAGGTTTACTCGCATAGGTGTTTTCGAGAATTTCATCTACCTTAGATTAAAAGCGGTATTTGAAAAAAATGAAGAGACAAAGACAAAAATAACGCCATTTTTTGTGGTAATTACATACCGCAAAAATAATGCATTGTTTTTGTTGATGAATTTTGTTCGAAACTGCTTGACAAAGTCACAAGCTCGTATAAAAGAAGCGCCAGACATTGCGGCGGCTCTCTCGGGTCGCCGTTTCCTGTTGTCAATGTGACACCGAGATACGGAATAGCAATGAAAACATTTTCTGCAAACCCTTCCAACATCGAGAAGAAGTGGATTCTCATCGATGCCGAAGGTCTTGTGCTGGGTCGTGTGGCAGCGTTGATCGCCATGCGTCTTCGCGGCAAACACAAAGCCACCTTCACGCCACATATGGATTGTGGTGACAACGTGATCGTAATCAATGCCGACAAAGTCAAACTGACTGGTCGCAAATACGAGAACAAAAAATACTATTGGCACACCGGTCATCCGGGCGGCATCAAAGAGCGTACCGCTCGTCAGATCATCGAGGGCAAGTTCCCTGAGCGTGTTCTGGAGAAAGCTGTTCAGCGCATGATGCCAGGCGGCCCACTGACCCGCGTTCAGCTGTCCAACCTGCGTGTCTATGCTGGTGCAACGCACCCGCATGAAGCCCAGGCCCCAGAGGCACTGGATGTTAAATCCCTGAATGCCAAGAATGCGAGGGCTTAAGAATGAGCGATTCTGTACAGTCTCTTGAAGAACTCGGCTCTGCTATTGGCGTAGAAGCTGAAGAGTCCGCACCAGTTCACGTTCAGAAGCTTGATGCTCATGGTCGTGCATACGCCACCGGCAAGCGTAAAGACGCTGTTGCTCGCGTATGGATCAAGCCAGGCTCTGGCAAGATCATCGTGAACAAAAAAGAATACAACGTCTATTTTGGTCGCCCAGTTCTGCAGATGGTTGTTAAACAACCTCTGGTCGCTGCTGACCGTGATGGCCAGTTCGACATCATCTGCACCGTTTCTGGTGGTGGTTTGTCCGGTCAGGCCGGTGCGATCCGTCACGGCATCTCCAAAGCTCTGACCTATTATGAGCCAGAGCTGCGCGGCGTTCTGAAAAAGGGTGGGTTCCTCACCCGTGACTCTCGTGTTGTCGAACGTAAGAAATTCGGTCGCGCGAAAGCACGTCGTTCCTTCCAGTTCTCCAAGCGTTAATCTCACGCTTCGAACTGCGCGAATTCAAGAAAGCCGCTTCCAACTGGAGGCGGCTTTTTTCGTGCGTCATGGGATATATCCGGTCGACATTATGCCGTCAAAGGGAAGGCATGAACCACTTTCATCTCACCTTACAGTTCCTTCAAGTATAACTGGAGTGGATAGCCAAACTGGGATTTGAGGCGTGATTATTGTAAAGAATATCCTGAACTTAAGCTTCCAATTTGCTTAAAATCTTCTTTTTGAACCTGTTTATGGCGGGTAATTGTGCGTCTTTACAACCTATAATTCTTTACATGGCGGGCGAAAAGCAGACGGAAAATACGAAAAAATGCGTATATGGCGCAAATTTGGGCTGGAAAACTCGTAATTTTTTACAATATTTCTGATTTTAATTGTTCCAGACTATTTGAATAAAGAATTGATTAGGATTGTACAGTCATGCTTTTTCCCAAATAGGACCAAAATGCCCCTCAGTATTGGGAAAACAACATGTCTAAGAAACCAGTCTCGACCGAAATCAGGTTGACGAAGGGAATCATGGCAAAGACTCTGACCGTCGCGACTGCTGCGGTTATTGCGGTCTTTGCGCTGTTTGCCTTCTACAACGATACACTGCAGCGTGAAACCATCCGGAACGAAACCGCCGTCTTGATGGACAATATCGGCAAGACGACTGCCAATAGCATCAATAACTGGCTGCAGGGCCGGATGACGCTGATTGCATCGTCGACCGAGTTTGCCAAGAAGATGGATAGTGACACGGATCCGCTGTCTTTGTTCAGCAACCAGACCTATCTCGACAACTTCCAATATTCCTATATTGGGATGGAAAAGACAGGCGAATTCTTCATCTGGCCAGTTACCAAGATGGCGGACGATTACGACCCCCGCAAACGGCCTTGGTACAAGGACGCTGTTGCCAAGGGTGGGCCGGTTCTGACCGCTCCCTATGTCGATGCCTCCACCAAAGATCTGATCATCTCAGCCGCGCATCCGGTCAAGACCTCAGACGGTCTGCTCGGCGTGGCCGCAGGTGACTTCAGCATTAAAAGCCTTGTCCAGATGCTTTCCCAGACGGACCTCGACGGCAAGGGGCATGCCTTCCTGGTGTCAAAGGAAGGCAAAATCCTCGTTCACAGCAATATCGACTATGTCGATAAGGACCTCTCCGTTGCCTACCCAAATGGTGCTCCGGCCATTCGCCAGGAAATGGCCGAAGTGGAAGACGCCAACGGAACCTCGCTGATGACCTTTGTGCCGATCGAAGGCCTGCCGGTTGAATGGTATGTCGCCCTGTCGATGGACAAAAATCTGGCCTATGCATCGCTGTCTGACTTCCGTATGTCGGCCGCAATCGCGGCAACTCTGGCCGCCATTCTGATGATCATCGTGCTGGGCTTCTTCCTCACCAAACTGGTTGCCATGCCGATCAGCAACATGACGTCCGCCATGGGCCGCCTTGCCCACGGGGACAATGACGTCGAAATCGATGGACTTGATCGTCAGGACGAAATTGGTGCAATGGCAGAAGCCGTCATGGTGTTCAAACAGAATGCCATCGAGCAGGACCGACTGCGTGCACAGCAGGCCAAGGAAGAACAGGCCAAGCAGCAGCGGGTCGAACTGGTTGATCAATTGATCTCCGAGTTTGATCTGGAAGTCAGTGAAGTTCTCAAGACGATTTCGGTCTCTTCATCCGGACTGGAAACCACCGCAGGATCTCTGAATTCCACCGCAGAAGCCTCAGCCGCCAGTGCGACCACAGTGGCAGCCGCTTCGGAGGAAGCCTCGATCAACGTGCGTTCGGTTGCCGCCGCATCCGAAGAGCTGGCCGCCTCGATTTCCGAAATCAGCCGCCGGGTGAACCAGTCCCGCGAAATTGCCGAACGGGCCAGTGGTGCAGCCAAGCAGACGGACCAGACCGTGCAAAGCCTTGTGTCCACCACAGACCGGATCAGCCAAATCGTCAGCCTGATCAACGACATCGCGGCCCAGACCAATCTGCTGGCCCTCAATGCGACAATTGAAGCAGCGCGTGCCGGTGAAGCAGGCAAGGGCTTTGCGGTCGTGGCGTCAGAAGTGAAGTCACTCGCCGATCAAACCTCCAAGGCGACCGATGAAATTGCCACGCAGATTTCCGCCATGCAGTCGGTGTCGAATGAAGCCGCAGGTGCCATTCGCGGCATCGGGGATGTGATCGTCGAGATCAACGAGATCGCTTCTGAAATCGCTGCATCCGTCGATCAGCAGGGCGGCGCAACGCGCGAAATCGCCCATAATGTCAATGAAGCGGCGAAGGGTACACAGGAAGTGAGCGAAAGCACGGTGCTGGTGACCAAGGGAGCCAGTGACACCGAGGAGAGCGCAGCCAACGTTCTTTCCGCTGCGCTTGATCTGTCTGGCAAGTCGAGCGCTTTGCGTGACACTGTTCAGAACTTCGTCAACAAGATCCGTGCCGCCTGATCCAAGGGTCTGCACGGGGTGCCGAAGCACCAATTGTCAAAACGAGAAAAGCCGTCATGCAAATGACGGCTTTTCTTATGTCTGTTGCCAGATAGAAAGTGCCCTAGTGGCTGAGCGTGCGCGACACCGCGTCCTTCCAACCAGCATATTTGCGCTCTCGCACATCCTCGTCCATATGTGGCTCAAAGCGATTTTCAACCGCCCAGCTTTTTGCGAATTCCTCAGGCTCGGGATAGAAACCGACCTTCCAGCCTGCCAGATAGGCAGCACCAAGCGCGGTGGTTTCCAGAATGCGTGGCCGCTCCACCTTGGTGTTGAGGATGTCGGACAGGAACTGCATCGTCCAGTTGGAGGCAACCATGCCGCCATCCACCCGCAGCATCGTTTCGCTGTCGGTCTCCCAGTCCTTGCGCATCGCAGTCAGTAGATCACGGGTCTGGTAGCAGACCGACTCCAGCGTTGCACGGCAGACTTCTTCCGGTCCCGTGGCACGCGTCAGGCCAAACATGGCCCCGCGGCAATCCGCATCCCAGTAGGGCGCGCCAAGGCCGACAAAGGCCGGCACCAGATAGACCTGCTGGCTTTCATCCGCCTTGCGGGCCAGTGGGCCGGTCTGGTTGGCTTTTTCGATGATGCCAAGACCATCGCGCAACCACTGCACCGCAGCACCTGCAATGAAGATCGAACCTTCCAGTGAGAAGGTCGGCTTGCCGTCAAACTGATAGGCGATGGTGGTCAACAGGCGGTTCTCGGAACGAACCGGTTTCTCGCCTGTATTGAGCAGGGCGAAACAGCCCGTGCCGTAGGTCGATTTCATCATGCCCGGCTCAAAGCAGGCCTGACCAATGGCCGCTGCCTGCTGGTCTCCGGCAATCCCGGTGATCGGGATCGGGCCGCCAAACAGTTCGGGCATGCAGGTGCCAAAATCATCGGCACAATTCTTCACTTCTGGACGTGCCAGAGCTTGCGGTAGATTGAGGATCTGACGCAGGGTGCTGCTCCAGCGGCCATTGTGAATGTCATAAAGCATCGTGCGGCTGGCATTGGTCGCGTCTGTCGCATGAACCTTGCCACCCGTCAGGCGCCACAACAGGAAGCTGTCAATCGTGCCAAAGGCCAGATGGCCCGCTTCGGCTTTCTCGCGCGCGCCTTCGACATTGTCGATGATCCAGGCCACCTTGGTGGAAGAAAAATAGGGGTCAAGCAATAGACCGGTTTTCTCGGTCACCGTTTCCTCAAGACCCTCATCCTTGAGCTTCTTGCAATAGTCCGACGTTCTGCGGTCCTGCCAGACGATGGCATTGTAGACGCATTCACCGGTGCGCTTGTCCCAGACAAGGGTGGTTTCGCGCTGGTTGGTGATGCCGATCGAGGCAATTTCGGAAGCATGCGCCCCGGCATTTTCCATCGCCTCTCGACAGACGGTCACCACCGTATCCCAGATTTCTTCGGGATCATGTTCCACCCACCCCGATTGCGGAAAATGCTGGGTGAATTCTTGCTGTGCGACAGATCGAATGCGGTAGTCCGCATCAAACAGGATCGCCCGTGATGAGGTGGTGCCCTGATCGATGGCCATTACGTAATTGTGTTTCATGAGCGATTCGCCTCTTCCCTCGAATGCTGCGCGTCTCTTGATCTTATGCGTCCCTCTTGGCCTTGCAAGGGGGACGCAGGGTTCATCTCTTGGATGCCGTGGGCAGGAGCTAGGCTTTGCCCGCCCAATAGGCCTTTAGATAGGCCTCAAGGGCTGCTGTTTGATCGGATGTGAAATGCAAGCCGCATTTGGTCCGGCGGAACAGAATGTCCTCCGCGGTCATGGCCCATTCGTTTTCGATCAGATAACGCACTTCGGCTTCATACAGATCCGCTCCGAAGCACTGGCCAAGACCGTCGGTATCGGTGATGCCTTCGAGCAAACCCCACGCCTTGGTGCCATACAGCCGCATCAGACGATAGGCCAGACGGTCCGACAGATAACCATGCTCAGATTTCAGGCGGGCCAGCAGATCGTCAAAGGCGCTGGCATTGAAGTCACCCCCCGGCAAAGGAGCGACCTTGGTCCATTTCTTGCCTTTCGGGCCGAGTTTCATTTCAATTTTCTTGAGCACCGATTCCGCCAGCATACGGGCCGTGGTGATTTTGCCGCCAAAAATATGAATGATCGAATTGTCGCATTCTTCCTTGCTCTGGCGTAGCACATAATCGCGGGTGGCTTCCTGCGCTGCCGACGCGCCATCATCATAAAGCGGCCTCACGCCGGAATAGCTCCACACCACATCATCGCGGGTGACCGGCTTGGCGAAATACTCGCTGGCTGCATTGCACAGATAGAGCAGTTCTTCTTCTGTTGCCGCGACCTTGTCCTTGTCGAGATCGCCCTTGAAGTCATGATCGGTGGTGCCGATCAGGGTGAAATCTTCTTCGTAAGGAATGGAGAAGATAATCCGGCCGTCTTTATTCTGGAAGATGTAACAGCGCTTGTGATCGAACATTTTCTTCACGATCATGTGGCTGCCCTGCACCAGACGCACATTCTTGTCGTCCGGTTTGCCCAGGGCATCTCCGATGATGTGATCGACCCACGGACCGGAAGCATTGATTACCATCCGGGCGTGATGAACAGTCTCTTCGCCGCTGATCTGATTTTTGGTCACGACCTTCCAGCTGGTGCCTTCGTAGGTGGCGGAAATGACCTTTTCGCGCACCAGTATGTCGGCACCGCGATCCCGGGCGTCCATGGCTGCCAGCACAACGAAACGGGCGTCATTGACCCAGCAATCAGAATATTCAAAGCCTTTGGTGAAGAGCGGTTTCAGCGGCTTGCCGACTTCATCCTTGGTCATGTCAATGTCGGCTGTTGCAGGCAACTCCTTGCGGCCACCAATATGGTCATAGAGAAACAGGCCAAGGCGGATCAGCCAAGCCGGACGCAGGTCCTTGTGATGTGGTAGCACGAAGCGCAATGGCCAGACGATATGCGGCGCATTGGCCCAAACCACTTCGCGCTCCTTGAGCGCTTCGCGGACCAGACGGAATTCATAATATTCCAGATAGCGCAGGCCACCATGGATCAACTTGGTCGATGCGGAGGAGGTGGCGCTAGCCAGATCGTTCATTTCCGCAAGGGTCACGGAATATCCACGTCCAATGGCATCACGCGCGATGCCTACACCATTGATGCCACCACCAATGACAAAGATATCCTTGAGGTCTGCAGTCATAATTCACTCTCGCTGTTCGAGGGGAGGGCGACGATGATCTCGGTTTCAGCGTCGCGACAAAGGGTCTGGATGGCCTCGCTGGGCATCCGATCGGTTACGAAATAGTCGATATCGGCCAGATGGCCGATCCGCACGGGGGCGTTGCGCTCAAATTTCATCGAGTCGCTGACCAGGATGCGTTTGCGGGCATGTTGCAGGATCGCCTGCGCAATCCGCACCTCGCGATAGTCATAGTCCAGCAGGGATCCGTCGCTATCGATTGAGGAAACCCCGATCACCGCGAAATCGACCTTGAACTGCTTGATGAAATCGATGGTCGCTTCACCGACAAGCCCGCCATCAGACTTGCGCAACATGCCACCTGCCACCACCACCTCAGCATTCGATCCGTTATGCAGAATGTTGGCGACGTTGATATTGTTGGTGATGACCATCAGGCCATCATGGCGCACAAGGGCTTCAGCCACCTGTTCGGTGGTTGTCCCGATATTGAGGATGAGAGAGGCATTGTCCGGGATCAGCTGGGCTGCTGCCTTGCCAATGGCTGCTTTTTCCGCTGCCGCATGTGACCGCCGCGCGGTGTAGGCATAGTTGGACACGCCGGATTTGTAGATCGCACCGCCATGCACACGCTCCAGCAGGTCGTGATCGCACAACACGTTGAGGTCCTTGCGGATGGTTTGCGGCGTGACATCGAAATGAGCCGCCAACCCGTCGACATCAACCCGGCCGTCGCGCTTGGCAAGTTCCATAATGTCAGAATGGCGTGGAATAAGGGGATCCAAGACTATGCTCCTTTTGGTGGGCATCATGCGCTCGAATCTTCCTTTTGCCAAGGGTGAAAGTTCATTTCACAGGGAATGTGAACAAAAACGAACTTTAAATTGCAAATAATGCGCCTCATAACGAAAAAGGCCGAGCCTGAATGAACAGGCCCGGCCAATCGGTAAGACTGAAGGTCAGCTCTTAGATTGTCTCACCGCGTCGGTAGGAAACACCATAGAAGATGGAGAACAGCACCGGCACCACAATCAAGGTGAGGATGGTGGCGGCTGCCAAGCCGAACATGATGGTCACCGCCAGCGGCGCAAAGAAGACGTCGCTCAACAGAGGGATCAGACCCAGCACCGTGGTGATGGCAGCCATCGTCACCGGACGCATACGCGACACCGCGGCCCGTGTGATGGAATCATGCATATTCAGCCCTTCTTCCTCATTCAGCCGCTTGATCTCTTCGATCAGCACGATGCCATTTTTCAGCAACATGCCCGACAGGGACAAAAAGCCCAGCAAAGCCGTGAACGCGAAGGGCTGGTTGAAGGTCAGAAGGCCCGAGGTCACCCCGATCACCGCCAAAGGCAGGGTCAACCACACCACCATCGTCTGGCGGAACGAGTTGAACAGCATGATGGTGATGGCGAACATGACCAGCACACCAAGAGGGACGAAGGCAAAGACCGCCTTGTTGGCCTTGGACTGGGCTTCAAACTCGCCGCCCCATGATAACTCGTAGCCCGGTGGCAGGTCCAACGCCTCGACCTGAGGCCGCAGACGTTCGAACAGGGCAAAGCTGTTGGTGTCGGAATTCGGATCCGCATCCACCCAGACCTGAATGGTGCGTTTGCGGTCGCGACGCATCACCAGCGGATCTTCCCATGCCAAGCCGATTTCCTGCACCACCTGATCAATGCTGACATAGCGGTTAAGCACGGGACTGAAGACCTGAATGTCACTCAATTGCTCGACATTCGACCGCTCGTTCAGAGGCGGGCGCAGGATGATCGGCAGAATCGAGGATCCATCGCGCATTTTGGCAATTTCCAGCCCCTTCACATTCATCAAAATGGCAGAATCGATGTCGGCCTTGGAAATACCAAGTCTGCGGGCCTCGGCTTCTGCGAATTGTGGCTGCAACACCTTGCTACGTTCCCGCCAGTCATTGCGAATGTTGATGGTATCGGGATCATCGCGATAGATGTCGATCACTTCACTTGCCAACCGGCGCAGCTCTTCCGGATCCGGACCCGAAAGCCGGGCCTCGATCTTGGCCTTGGTGGCAGGGCCGATCTGGAACTGGTTGGTTTTGACAAAGGCTTGCGGCGCTTCTTCCTTCAGTAGATTGAGCACCCAATTGCGAATTTCTGGCATGTCATTATAGGATTTCACCCGAATGATGAATTGGCCAAAGTTGGCAAAAGACCGCTCGCCCTGATAGGTCAGCATGAAACGCTCTGCCGTGGTGCCGACCGTCGTCGTCACCTGATCGATGCCCTCATGTGCGCGGATCTTGACTTCCAGAGCAGCCATGTCCTCGATGGTCGAGCGAATATCGGAGCCCTGTGGCAACCAGTAGTCCGCCGTGAACATCGGCAGGTTGGAAGGCGGGAAGAAGGCCTTGTTGACATATTTGAAGCCATAGACCGCTGTTGCCATCGTGGCAATCATCACAAAAGTGGTGACCCAACGCCAACGCAAGGTGAACAGCAACAGCCCCTTGTAGATCTGATAGAAGATGCTCTGATAAGGATCATCCAGTTGCTGGCTGTCTGAAGAATCTATTTCGCTTTTGTCGCTCTCGTTACCGCTGTCTTTGGTTGGTTTCTTGCCGCGGAACATCACCGAGGCAAGAAAAGGCGTCAGCGTGATGGCGAACAGCCAGGAGATTAGCAATGAGATGAACAGGATCCAGAACAGCGAACCGGTAAATTCCCCTGATGCATCTGGTGACAGGCCAATGGGAGCAAAGGCTGTGACGGAAATAACCGTTGCCCCGAACAGCGGCCACATGGTCTGACCGACGATCCGCTTGGCAGCATCACGGGTGGAAAGACCTTGCTTGATGCCTATCAGAATGCCGTCAGTGATGACGATGGCATTGTCAACCAGCATACCCAGCGCAATGATCAAGGCACCAAGGGAAATGCGGTGGAGATTGATATTGTAAATGTCCATCACGATGAAAGTGGCACAAATGGTCAGCAACAGGATGAGGCTCATCAAGACCCCGGATCGCGCCCCCATCGTCAGCAGCAGCACCACCACCACAATGGCCAGCGCCTGACCAAGACTGACAAGGAAGTCATTGACCGAATTTTCCACCTGTCGCGGCTGGTCATAAATGGTCGCCAGTTCCACCCCGATCGGACGGGTATAATCGAGCTCCGCGAGACGGGCCCGTACGGACTGCCCCACTTCCACCACGTTGACACCGCTGGCAAAGGAAACTCCGATCGTCAGAGCATTTTCGCTGTTGAAATGATAGACATGTCGCGGTGGCTGCACATAGTCGATTTTCACATTGGCCACATCCGACAAATATATCAGCTCGTCTCCTGTCTGGCCCAGCAGAATGTCGCGGATCTGTTCAACATTGCTGTAATTGCCTGTCGAACTGATGCGGATAAATTCCGTACCGATGCGCAGATTGCCTGCATTGGTGACCAGATTCTGGTTTTGCAGCAGCTGCTTGAGGGCTGTCACCGAAATATTGTGCGAATTGAGCTTGGCGCGGTTGATCTCGATGATGATCTGACGCTCCAGCCCGCCGCCAATCGAAACCTTGCCGACCCCATCCACCAGCACCAGCTCGCGGCGCAGAAAGTCGACATAGTCATTGAGCTCTTGATGGGAATAGCCAGCCCCCGTGACTGCCATGAACATGCCATAGACATCACCGAAATCGTCATTGACCACAGGCGGACGCGATCCGAGCGGCAGGGAAGGGGCGAGGTCGTTGATTTTACGCCGCATTTCATCCCAGATCTGAGCAAGATCCTTCTTGCGGTAGATCGATTTCATTTCCACAGTGACCTGACTGAGGCCAGCCGAGGAAATGGAGGTTACATGGTCGACATAGGGCAGTTGCTGGATCGCGGTTTCGATCGGCAGCGTTACTTCTTCCTCGACCTCCATGGATGAGGCGCCGGGATAGGCCGTGACGACCACTGCCTGCTTGATGGTGAATTCGGGGTCTTCCAGACGACCCAGATTGAAAAAGGCCAGGACACCGCCTGCCAACAACAGGATGGTGACCATCCAGCTGACGGTTTTCCGCTCGATGGCGTAATCAGTCAAATTCATGATAGCGGTTCCTAGAGGCCACGTTCTTTTTGGTAGGCACGCAGTTTCATGCCTTCTGCGACATGGGAAACCCCGACGGCGACAAGTCGGTCGCCATCCTGCAAACCCTCAAGAATGCGCACAGAGCCATCCTCAAGTCCGAATACTTCCACTTCTGTCTTGCGGGCCTGATTCTGCGGATCCACCTTCCAGACCCAGCGCTTGCCAGCTTCTTCAAAAACGGATTCAAGCGGCACAAGGACACCGCCGGTGCCTTCGGGTGCCGTGAGACCGGCCACATCGGCCCGCACATTGACACTCATGCCCGGCAACACGCTAAGCTCTTTGGGAACCGGCATGGTCGCCGTCACTTTGAAAGAGCGTGTCACAGCATCGGGAAGGGCGTCATGCTCTTTGTAGGTTGCCAGAAACTTCTGATCGGGCAGGGCATCGAACCGCACCTCAAAAGCCAGGCCAAGCGAGTTGCTGATCGGATTGAACAGCAGCAACAGCTTCTCCGGTACGTTGAAGACAATGTCGATGTCATCGCGCCCCTGAAACTGGATCACAGCCGCGCCCGCAGCCACATTCTGGTAGCGTTCGACATTGACCTTGGCGATCACGCCATCATAAGGCGCGTGCAAGACCGTATAGCCAACATCTTCCTTGGCCATCTTGAGGGCGACCTCTGCACCGGAAAAGGTTGCCTTTGCCGTATCCAGCGCTGCTTTTGCCACATGCTTCTTTTCAAACAGGGATTCGGTTCTGGTCAGCTGAATTTGCGCCAGATCGAAGGTTGCCTGCCGCTGCGCCACGACATTTTTGTAGGGCGTGTCGTCAAGCTTGGCGATGACGTCCCCTTCTTTCAAAATCTGCCCTGCATGAATTGGCAGCTCAGAAATCTGCCCGGCCACGCGAAAGGCCAGGATCGAATTGCGGGACGCCGCAGTCACGCCGGGGAAGGTTTTGTAAAAGCTGAAGGCTACCTTGCTGGCGGTTGTGATCTTCGCAGGGCGGGCAAAGGGATCTTCCTGCACGGGTTCTTCCGCAATGGCATCAAAAACACCATCCTTGCAGCCAGCAAGAGCCAAGGCAGAAAGGCCGATCAAGAGCAGTTTTCGGAGCATGTTTTGGGTCCGTTCAATATTACAAAGACGCGGGATAAGAGGGGGCGCCCGCAGTAGCCTGTTAAATACATGCATGAATGTATGTTTGTCTAGTTGTTTTTTCCTGTAGGATGCTGCTATGCATAACTAAGCGGCTTTGCTAGGCAGCTTTGCTGCAATGCCATCCTGAATGAAGACTGACCAACCGGACCCGACCATGGCGCGCAAGACGAAAGAAGAAGCAGAAAAAACCTATTTTGCCCTGCTTGAAGCGGCGGCGGACTTATATAGCAGTCAGGGGTATGCTCGCACGACCATCAACGAGATCGCCTCTCATGCTGGCATGACGCGAGGTGCGTTTTACTGGCACTTCCAAAGCAAGGAAGACGTCATCAAGGGCATTTGGGAAAATCATGCCTATCCGGGTTTCAATCCTGTTCGGCAGGCGCTGATCAGTTTGCCCAAAGACGACCCAGCCAGTGCGTTCCGGGTGCAAATCAACCGTCTGATCGACGTGTTTGCCCGTGATCGTCTTGTGTCGCGTGCGATGTTTATCATCATTCACAATATGGAAATTTCAGACAAGGAAGGCGATCTGCATCAGTTTCTGTCTGAGCAGCATCAGATGTTTCAGGATACGATTGCCACTGCTTTCAAAAGCATCGAGAAGGCGGGTCAGTTAAAGGCAAATATGGACCCCAAGGTCACCGCGCTCTCGTGTCTTTGTCTGTTTGTCGGCATGGTTGAGAAGGCTCTGCTGCCATTCATGGAGCTGGACCTCGAGACCGAAGGAAAAGAGCTGTTCGCCAGTTTCTTTGATGCGGTGCTGGAAATTGAACCCCAGCGCACTAAAACGTGATCTGTACGTTTTTTCAAAGTTTTAGTTTCTTCAAATTGGTGCCCGGATGCCCGCAGTGAGCGCAGGCGCATGCCTGAAGCCTGCGAGACAGCCTCATGTGGAAATGTCAAACATATGACAAAATAGACGTTGATTAACCCCATCAGGGTCTTTAAACAGGGCGGCGGAGAGGTGGCCGAGTGGTCGAAGGCGCGCCCCTGCTAAGGGCGTAGGCGGGTAACTGTCTCGAGGGTTCGAATCCCTTCCTCTCCGCCATTTCTTTTTCTTCCTCTGAAATCGATGCTAAGGCTTTGAACGGACTTGTTGTTTTGACGGTTCGAAAGCCCTGATTCCGCATGTATGGCAATGGGGCTGCAAAGACCAACTTTATGAGGGCTTTGCGGTGCTCAGGGTTGCTGGAAGACCATAGATTCCAAGGGTTTGCAAGAAATCCCATAGCGGTTCGAAAAGATTGATCGAAGTCTTTCTTCGGATCGGGCTTTTTGGCCAGATTCTCGGTAATTAACGCTTTTTGCGTCTCCAGTTTTTCCAACTTTGCCTCATAAGCCCTAATGGCTGACGCGCTTGTAGTCTCAATCAGGCGGTCGGTTAGTTTGCTAACATTGGCATTGATGGTCTTAAGCGCCTGCTTCTGCTCCTTCCATTGGGTACCAAGTTCGCGAGATTGTTTGTCCCAAGCTTCCCGGAACATCGCCGCCATGGTCGCCATGATGTGAATGGATGGGCGTAGCTTCTTAATTAGAGATTCGAAGTCTGATTCCAGAACATCTTTGCGGATAGATTTGCGGCGCTGGTCGCATTCCTTGTTGAAGCATTCATAATATGGGTAATGCTTGTTGCGTCCTTTGGCATGGTATGCGGTTAACGGCTTGCCGCAGCAAGCGCAGGTGACATAGCTCTTGAGGGGGAATAGGCCTTCGGTGTCCTTGCGTGTGGGCGCATAGGCTTTGTCTTCGAGAAGGCTTTGGATTTTCTGGAAGGTCTCCCAAGAAATTAGCGGCTCGTGAATGCCCTTGGTGAGGGGCACATTCCAAGGCTTATAGGCGTAGTAGCCTGCATAGATCTTGTTGGTGAGTATGTTCTTGATGCGCTGCGGGTGGATGTGTCCGAATTTGTCGCGACCAAAAATGTCGTGCGGCTCAAGAAAGCGTTTTACGCCGGCTTGGGATTGAAAGCGGCCTGATGCAAAGCCTTCAAGAGCTTCTTGGATCAGGCTGGCGTGAGGTTCATCACGTACCATGACCTTGCCGCTGTGGCCTTTGACGCGAGTATAGCGGTAACCTGTCGGCACCCAAAACGCAAAGTAGCCATTGAGAAGCCGCGCTTTCATGCGATGGGCTGTCTGTTCTCCATTCTTCTGGCGGTGATGTTGAGAGACGGATGCCAGCATATTCTCAATAAGCTGGCTGTCACTGTCTTCGCCAAATTCGATAGACGGGCTTTCCAGTTTGGCACCGACTGAGCTTATGGCTTTGCGAAGCTTCCAGTGGGCTTCAACGCCACGAGCGATACGAGAGATGTCATCAATCAGGACAACGGGCTCTTGTGCGCGGTGTTTTCTGAGCCATTGCATCATTTGCTTGATGGCTGGACGGTCTGCAATGCCGCCAGAGACCCCTTCATCTTGAAAGGATTCGACGACTTCATAGCCTTTGTAGTCTGCGAAGTCGGCACAGCGCTGATGTTGGGAAGCAAGGCCATCGCCCTTTTTGACTTGGCTCCTGCTGGATACACGGGTGTAAATGACAGCTATGGACATGCTTCCTCCTCTTCTCTTGTCGTTGTGTTTTCTTTGGATTCTAACGCAATGGCGCGTTCCACTGCATCAAATGCTTCGGCAACGAGTGCAAATTGCAGGGGGTAAAGTGGAGCGGTGCGGGATTGGCGTGCTAGATTCTCGGTCAGAATCCAAAGCTCATCGAGGATGGTGTCCTCGGCCTTTTTGGTCAGTTTAAGGGGCGCTAGGTGTTTGCGATAGCGCTCGCGGTCATAGGTCATGAAATTGTCTTTCCCATGCGGCTCCTTCCAGCCGTGGGAGCCGATCAAGAGCCGCATGTCTTGCGGTTGAAATAGATCTAAAATAAAGACGTGCGTCATCGACCGTGTGGGCTCAATCAAGGCGAGACACGGGGCAAAATGCGGGCGCACGTATGGGGAAGATATTCCTAATCTACCGCAAAAATCGAAAAAAAGCAATAAAATTGAATACGTTAGTATGCACATGCACCCTCCTCAATCACTTGGGTGATATTGTTGGGCGATAGAAACAAGGCGGTTGTTGAGTTCATTTTTGACATGTATCTCAACGACGCGGCGGACAAAGGCCTCTACATCCATGTGGGGTTCTGGCGGAATGGAGACGCCTAAGAAACTGCGATAGCCTGTTGAACTTAGAAATGGCTTGTCTTGATCCGTTGCACGGACTGAGAAGCCAAGATAAGGCATGGCGGTTGCTCCAATCCCGAAGATACCGCCCATAGAGACATTCAGCGTCATATTGGCGGCTGTCGTCTGGAATGTGCCCTCTTGCCCCCAAAAAGGAACAATACCGGGTTCGGTTGCGGTTTTTCGAGCAAGAACGCAACCCGGTGCATCGTCATGGGCGATAATGCCGGGTTCGTTGCCATTGAGCTTGCGTGCCAGTTGGCGGGCTTCTTCCCGGATTGTTATGGCGGTTTCGAAATCATTGTCCAGCATGGCGGCGTGGTGTTGGGTGATCTGGCGATGATGAAACTCTATCGCTTCGCTCATGGTGCCGGGCAAGTGAACGGTTTCCCGCTCGAACTTCAGGGTTTTGTTGTCTGTGTCGGCATCGGCTAGGAGCGCGTCAAATCCATATTGCTGGGGGTGATTGGTCATGATCTCATCCCCCTCTTACGAACAACGATAGATGTAGGTTTGCCCAGCGATCTCCGTTTCGGAATATTCCATTCCAAGGTCATGGGCTATGGCGTCATAGTCGATGTAATATTGCAGGCTTTCGGGGATATCGCCGTAAAGCCCCTCATCAACAAACTGCTCTGCAAGCTCTTTCAAACTGTCTGCGAAATAGAGTTCTACGCCTAAGAGGTTTGGGTCACATTCTGGATCGAAATCGTAACCGCATTCACCACATGCGATAATCACATTGATCTTTTGCCAGTCGTCCCACCCTACTACCAGTTCCAAGAAGTCATCTATATTCGCCTGTTTGATGCCGATGGCCTTGGCTAGATCGCAATCAATGTCTTCCCCATCGATAAACTGGATCTCAAACTCTTCGACCTTATCGCCATAGGCATTTACGGCCTTTGTGGCTTTAGCTTGGTATTCCTCATAGCTTTCGAAATAAAAGCCAGTTGCTGAAATATCATAGGGCTGTGCGTGTAATTGGGTCATCTCCTTTTCCTTTCCGAATGAATAGAGGGTTGCGCTTGCAACCCTGCTTCCGGTCGAGGATGGAGATGGGAGGGGAAAAGGAAAATCGATGCGGATGGTGCGGGCGCAAGGCACTGAGCCACGGTCCGTGTCTATTTTCCTTGCGGGGAGAAAGAGGCAAAGCCACTTGGCTTCCCCGATAAACTAAAGCGCCGCGACGCGGCACTAATCATGCATCAGGGATCGAAGCCGGAACGGTCAAGACCGCAAACGTGGGCTTGGCTCGCAAGAGCCCGCCCGGATGTCCATGAACTGGTTATCTTCTATTTTATTTTGCGCTGTCGATCTGTGACTGCAGCCAACCATTTTTCCAACGCTTCTATTTCCGAAGTAATGGCGTCAGGAGTTGGAGCAACAGGATTCATTGCATCAGACGTTTTGTGAAGCATTTTCGAGCATTGTCCGTAATGCGTTCGCATCGTTTCTGCATCTTTTTGTTGGATGGCAGAAAGCTTCGCAAAACCCTTTGTATCGACTTTGCTTGAGAAGGTGCGCAATACGGGAGAAACAGCATCTTCCACTGCCGTTTCCCAGGCTTGACGAAGGCTATCGATCAGTCCGCGGGCTGTGATAAGCCAAGTCGTTCCATCCGGGTCTTGTTCATATTGTATGCGCGTATTGTCAAGGTGGGTACGAATTGTTTTCAGACGTGTGGTCGCATCTTGAGCTTTTTCCGGCGGCTCGTTTCGACAGTGACCCGGGGTGTCCTGCCTCTTTTGGATGTGGCGCAAAGCGACTTCCGTTTTTTGAGCTGGATCATCGACCTGAGCGCAGGCATTGCGAAGCAGAAACAAGAAAGGAAGGTCGTGCGTGAAAACGATCACTTGACGATTGCGTCCCTCTTCTGCGAGTCGCTTAGCTATGGCTTCACGGTGCAAGTGATCGAGAGACGAGACCGGATCGTCGAAAATAATTCCAGAGTGGCTGTTGTTGGTCGCAAGTTCGGCCATGAAGCCTGCCAAAGCAACGCAGCGATACTCGCCTTCGCTCAATACGTCGCCTGCATTGCGCGACGAACTTTGGATTAAGCTGATTTTAAACCGAGAAACGCCGTGTTTTGAACCCGCTTGCGTTAGTTCAATAGCTAGACCAGCAAGATTCAGATGATCAATTTCTTGGGCAAAACGCCCTCGCAAACGATCCGTGATCAAAGCCTGCGAAAGGCTGGTATTTTTCGAGGTTATGCTGGCTGGTTTGGTGTCTTTAAGAGCAGATTTTAGTTTTGTTTTTGCCTTTAAACGGCCGATTTCTGCGATAGCATCGGCTTTGACCCCGGCAAGCCATTGCCTGTCTTTCAGCTCTTGAAGTTCTGCACGTAGCGCCTTGCGCTCATCACTATCTTCCTCAGCCAAGAGAGCCGTAATCCGGGATTGAAGTGAGGTAATGACATCCTCCAACCCGGTATCTTCGAGTGGTGGTACATCAACTTGCGCATCAGCATTCGAACGCAGAATGCAGCGTAACCGCCATTGCGCCTTAAGCAAAAATGCCCGAACTGCTGCTGCCAAATCTTCATTTCCGAGTTCATCTGCCAGGAATAAGCGCTCTTCTAGAAGCAATTTCGATGGAAGCACCTTTCCAATCAGATCTTTTCTGAAATCTTCAAGCGCAATGCGGGCTGCTGTTTCCTCTTGCTGCGTACGGTCTTGAACAAAGCCTTCAAATCTGCGCAATCGACTCGCGGCATCAGGAGTCAATTCCTGATGACACAGGACACACCTCGCATCTTTTTCGGTATTGGGAAAATCATGTTCGGGATAGGCTTCTTCAGTGGAGTAAGCACGGGCAGCTTTCCAAAGTGTATGCCATGTGGCTGAACCAACGCCAGAAAGCGGCTCGTCTTTGGAAAGATCTTGAGCAGCTAGTTTCGCCGCTTCGCCTTTGATAGCCAGATCCTCGGCAAGTTTCGTAAGCTGCACCGCGTTCTCGGAGGAGCTGGCCTTGGACAAGTTTTCTAGTTTCGTACGCAAGCCATCCAATCGCAGCTTGTGAGCACGAAGACGTTTTACCGTTACGGCAGGGTCTTGAGTGAAATCCGCCGTCAATTCGGCGAGACGAGCTATCTCTTCATTTGAGAGCGTAGCAAGCTTGTTTACATCGTCTTCCTTCGTGTTCTCGTTTAAGGAGACCATTAACGCGTTCACTTTGGTTCCCAGTGCGGAGCTAGGTTCCGAAATACTTTTAGGTGTTTGCTGTTCGATCGTGGAAATTTCGTCGTCGATCTTTTCCTTTACCGACTTGCATGCATTGACGAGCCTCTCAAGCAGCTTCATCGGATACGGCGTGTAAGCTAGATCGTTAGTTTCTTCGACATGAACATTAGCTGTCCGAGAATCGAAGACGCTAATTTCCGACAGTAAGTCGTCTGTCGCAGAGCCGTTTTGCCAGGTGGTTTTTTGAACCTGTGCACCAGCATTGTATTCCAACCCTGCTCGCATTGGGCCCGGTTGTTGATTATAGATGTTGGGAAGTAGCGCCTCTTCTTTTCCGCGCGTTGTCCGTGCACGACATGCTCGCTTTAGAATACGCACGTATCCGGATTTTCCCGCGCCATTATCGCCATAGATAATTGTCATGCCTTTCGGCAGGAAGGTTAGTTTTTGTCCCTCAGCAAGCGCGTTCACATTTTGGACATTGTGAATATTTTTCAGAGCGACAGTTGGTGCCCCTTTATGCTGAGCATTAATATGTCCCTGTACCAGAGGATCGCTCTTTTCCGAGCTGTCCTTACATAGGGCGGTAAGACCGTCGATATCGGCTTCCGAAAGCTCACCTTGTGTGACTAACCGCCTGAGAGCATCGCGCTGCCATGATGGCCGATCCTGAGACCATATCAAAATTTCGCGCAATGCTTCTGCTTCTGTGGTGATTTGTATTTTGGACATCGCTCAGTCGAGTAGCATTATAGGAAGGTATTTTGAATTTCGCTTATTTGATAAGATTTTAGACTACTATCCTAAGTTTATGCAATGATAATTATGCTATTTTTGGTATGTTCGAAAAGACAAGGTTTTTGAAGCCGTGCTGTGTAGGCTTATAACGTATAAGTCCGGGCAAATGTGAGCGACTTGCTTCGGGTTATTTTTGCCGAAGACAATAGGTATTGCTTTGAAAATGTCATGGATGAAATTGGTTTTTCAGGCGATTTACGAAAATTTGGCTACATATCCCACGATCATTTCCTGACGGTTTGGGAAATCTTGCGATGCCTTTTGTTCGTTGGCCCAGACAAATATGCAGACTGAGCAACTGACGGCTCTTTGCTTTTTAATCTCGATAATCGCGAATTGCCTCTTGGTTGATTTTTCTCGCGGGAACTAGCTTGTAGTGCCGCTCTTCAACAACTTTGACCTCATCGTCTTGCAGCGCTAATTCGAACAAAGCGACAACGCTATCATCCATGAATTGAGCAGCAATTGCACGACAGCGCATGCCAGAAAATTTCTCTTCAACGAAACGAATATCCTGCGTTGTTTGCACTATTCCGATCTGATCTTTACCGCCTTTGGCTTGAACAGGAATGACATAGTGACAGCCTCGTTTATCGATACCGACATAAAGCTCATCGATTTCGATCTGTCCAATTCCCTTAACGGTCGTGCGTAAATGGTTTTGAAGGCTATACGTCGTAAGACTGAGAAAAGTATCGATCAAGCGATTGTAACGAACAATAGCAAGCAATGCCTGCTCGTCATCAAGAGCGTAAGCTCTTATCAGTTCGGGCGTTGCATCTGGAATATCGATCCGCGCTAGATCTTCCCGCGGCAAGATTCTATTGATCTTGACTAGGCGAAACTTGTAAATCGCACGTCCGGCCAATTCGATGACCCATTCCATACCATCGGACTGGGTAGCAATGATTTTTTCAGGAAGCGCCGCGCGAAAACGGAAAGAGTAAAGAACATCACCAAGGTTCTTCGGGAGTATTATGCCCAATTTTTCCGCCGCATCTTCTATATCTGTTCGTGCAAATTCAAGCTCTGTCGCGCCTTCTTGATACCGGTCAAAGAAGATTTTCTCTATCAGAGAGCTGTATCGATTTACTGGTGCCTTAGCCATGTGCCACCTGCCCAGCTATACGTTCTTCCTCAATTTCTATCTGTTTCCGCTTTTTATTTCCGCTCTTTTTATCGCGACGACTCGGAGGTGTGTCCACGTCAAAGTAGCGAGCAGCATTGGAAAGATCCATCGATAAGAGCTTTGCGTCTCCAAGATCGATGCTTTCAAGCGGCTTAGATGGAGCAGCGCCGAGTGCTTTCATGACTTCAGCCGCAACAGCGCGCGCCATAGGGGGGGGTACTGAATTTCCGATTTGCCGCGCTCCATGCCATTTGGTGATATTGAACCTAAACCAATCAGGAAAGCCATGAAGGCGAGCCATCTCACGGACTGTTATGCAGCGATCAAAACGGTAGTGGATCGGTCTTGGACTGGTAAAAGCGCCTCGCGCGCCATCAGTACCCGCTCTTAAAGTGTTTGAAACGCCTGTTGGCGAAAGCTTATAGAACCTGCTGATTGGCTCAACGTTGCCAGGCTCAGTATCAGCAAAGCGTCGGCGAGAAATATCAGTGTGTTCTGTTCTAGCACTTGACGTGAGAACTGTCGCATCCCATCTGCGCACATAGCCGAAATGCCAAGAATCATTCGACAGTCCGCGAAGCTCGGCAGCGTACTTTGAAGGCCGCCCAAATTTGCTGGTTTTTACTGTGTCTGAACCCAAAAGTGACTTAAAGCGATCCGCATCAGGAAGATCGTCAAGGGCATCTTCGCATGTGGGACCGTTTTCCAGTCCATCAATATGATTTTTTCTAGCGCTGAGATTGGTCTGCGCCGTTGGGTAGTCAGGTAGTGTTTCTCCTTTGCGGCACCCGAAAAGGATCAAACGTTCTCGAAATTGTGGAGTACCAAAGTTTCCAGCGTTCAGGACTTGCCAAGGCAATCGCACGTCATAGCCAACATCATCGAACGCCTCTACCAACTCTTTCAAAAAACTCTTATGCCTACCAAGTGTAAGGCCTTTAACGTTCTCAAAAACGAATGTGCGCGCTCTAAGTTCAGCGACTATACGCACGAATTCGAGTACCAGCTTGTTTCTGGGATCGTCGAGCACTCTTTGCCCAATAAGCGAAAAGCCTTGGCACGGGGCGCCGCCAAAAACGCAATCGACTTCTTTGCCGCCAATTCCTGCGGCAATGCGGATTTCTTTAGCGCTTAAGCCAGTGACCGAGCGAGGAATGATTGCAGTTCTTGGAAAATTGAATTTATGCACCGCACAATGGACAGGATCGATCTCAACAGCAGCGACTACATCAAAGCCCGCTTGCTCGAACCCCAAGCTTAAACCGCCAGCTCCGGCAAAAAGATCAATTCCAATCGGTCGCATTCAGACTCCTAGCCTCGTTTGTTATTATTGATTCCACAGGTGATTTTAACGTGATGCGCAGGAAAAGTCGATCGGCTAAGAAAAACCATCCACAATGGTTGTTCTTTAAGCTAAAATCCAAAATTCTGTCTTCAAATTTTCGGCTCTGCTGGTTCGATTATTCCATGTATTAATAAGACTTTTGATTTTCATATGAACTGTTGATCAGTATTCCAATCGATATGAGGCTCCAAGGGGAGCATGAATGATTTCTTGGACGGTGATGAAACGTCCGTACGTTTCGCTGACGTTTGAAAGGCTCAATGTCTTGAGAGCGTCAATGGTCGGGAGGGATGCAACGGGAGGCGCGCAGCGGGCCTCCCTTGCCAAGATGTATTGTCGGCAGACAATACACATCTTGCATACCGCTCTTTAGGGCACATCTTGCATACCGCCCTTTAGGGCACATCTTGCATACCGTGTGAACCTCTGGTGAACACACGACTTGCAATCTGTGGCTTTTGCCGCACGCAAATGGTCTGCAACATATGCAGAAGCTAATATAACTTGGATTACTGCCTTGTTTGAAGGTTTCTTTTTATATTGGAAATTGCTTCATTTAGCGTTTGGGTAGTGGCCACTTTATTGGAATCGGAGTTAACGCGATCAAGAAGCTGCTCAAGTTCTTCAATGGCGGCCTTAGGTTCCTTGTTTGCACTAATCAGACTAATCGCTTCTGATGTTCTGGGAGGGTTAAAATCATTCACATACAGCTTTGCGAGTTCAAAGGACGCATGTTCTTTGCCAGCGTTTACCGCTCTCTCAAACCAAGATTCAGCAATTTTAGGCTGTTTATAAATGCCGGGGCCACCCTGTGCATAGAGCCTACCAAGAGTAAGCCACCAGTCTGAATTGTTGTCGTCAATAGACTTCTTTTCAAACTTGGCAATCCAACTTGGATAAAGATCCTGAAATATTGCAGCGAACTGTGCGGGTGGATCAATATCAAATTGAATATCTCCAGCGTTATAGCCTTCATAAACCGCTTCAAATAAACCATTTAACACATAAGTGGCATCAACGCCCCTGTTGCAAATCAAATCGACGGGCATTTCATAGAGAACATTAGCTAGTTCGTATTTAAATCTGTTCGAAGGCTTGGGACTGCTATTAATAGCTAGCCGCAAATATCTATTTGCTTCTTCACAATCCCCTTTTTCGTAGTGATGAAAAACTAGGGTGAAACTCGCTTCCCACACCCCTGCCTGAGACATGGCCTTCATTTTTTCATGTAGTTCAGTCTCTGTATAGTCAAAACACCAATAGTAAGCAGCACCAGTCCCGCATGGATGTTCTTCATCTCTGAAAACTGTAGATGCGCCCGCCATTAACGATAGGTAGTACCAAGGATTATTGCTGAAAATTTCAGATAACTCATTGGTATTTTTTTCTTCAATGTATTTCTCGAGAGTGATCTGGGAAAGTAGCTTAATTTCATTGTTTTTATAGTATAGCGTATTCCACTCAGCGAGTTTTCTAAGTTCCCACACCCCAGTTTTGGGAAGCGCTTTTTTGAAAAGCTCGAATGCCTTTGCATCGGCATCTACATTCGTTGGAACTCCGCGCTTCTTTGCATACATTTGTGCAAGCTCAAATTGCGCATATCCATTACCCTGATTGCTGGCTTTTTGAAACCAATCAGCTGCGAGGCGATCATTTTCAGGACCTTCAGGTACAACCCGACCTCTTTTATACATCAAACCAAGTTGATATTGAGCCCTTTGGTGTCCTTGTTCTGCGGCCTGACGATACCAGTCTACAGCCTTATCGAAATCAACACTTTTGCCAATCCAACCTAATCGGTGAGCTTGCCCGAGGTAAAACTGAGCGTAGCTGTCTCCAGAAGCAGCCGCCTTTTCAAACCTGCGTTCAGCCTCAGTAAAATTTTTTGGGACTCCATGCCCATAGGCATATAAGTATCCAATTGCTGCTGTAGCTGCCTCATCGCCTGCTTTTTCAGCGTCAGTAAAGTATTGCAGTGCTTTGCCGTAATCTCGCCGAAACAATACATCTTTTGTATACAGCCAACCTAGGTTGGTCTTTGCGATAGAACTACCAAGCCTTGATGCCTGTACATAATAGCTGTGCGCTTGAACAAGGCTCTTCTCGACACCACGCCCATGTTCGTAAAGGACACCCAATCCGTTAATTGCTGCAGGGTAATCTTGCTCCGCAGATTTGGTTAGCCACTTAAGCGCTTTAGCATCGATATCGTCCCCTTCTGGAACTCCTTGATTGTATAGGTACATTTCTCCCAATTGATACTGGGCTTGCGCACTTGTCTCCGCAGCGTCTTTATACCACTTAAAAGCTGTTTCCTTGTTCTGCTCGCTCTTTGGTGCACCTAAATTGGATATGTACATGTAACCAAGATTGATTTTGGCAAGATTGTTTCCTGCCAAAGCTGCCTCTTCGTAAAGCCTCAGTGCTTCTTCATAATTTCTTTCAACACCGCGACCTTGTCGATACAGCCAGGCGAGATCGATTTTTGCAGACACATGGCCTTGCGATACAGCGAGGTTTAATAATCTAAAAGCTTCCTCGTCAGCGTTCTTGTCGTCACCAACGCGGTCTTTCATGTACATCCAACCTAGACTGTACTGACCTCTGGCGTTTCCTAAGTTCGCGGTTTCTCTAAAGAGCCTGACCGCTTCTCGTTCATTTTTCGCATTGATTTCCACCCCACGATTTTGGGCATACATAACCCCCAAATTGTTTTTCGCGTCTAAGTTCCCCTTTTCAGCGGCTTGCTCGAATAATTTGAATGCTTCTGTGTCGCTTTCATCACTTTTAGCAAAGCCAATTCCTTCTTTGTACATCACACCAAGAAGGTTTTGAGACTTTGCGTTTCCGTTGACTTCAATAGCGGAGTTCAAATTTGAAATGGCATCTCGGATTGCTTTTTGCTTAGTACCCATTTTGGCCGGGCAAGAATAGTCCTTGAGATATCTGGCTAATATCCACTTCGCTATCAGGTAACCGCTATCCTCAGCTCTGCTTGCATAAGAGAAACCCGCGCATTTCGGAGCAATATTTTTATGATCCAAGATCAAGATGGCAAGTGGTATTGCCGAACGAACAATACCCTGATTCATCGCGGCGACGAGTTGGGTATGTGCCTTTGAAACATCTTTGCCTATTGAAAGGCCGTGCATGAGCATGAGGCCATAGAAATATCGTGCTTCTGCATCTCCTTCTTCAGCGCGGGAAATCATGTCATGGCGATTACTAATTTCATTGAAATCTGCTTCGAGTTCTGAACCTGATCCAGTTCGATAGTCGGAGAATGCGAGTTCCAATTCAGCAGTTGGGTTCCCTTCATGGCTCGCTTGTAACAGAGCCGATACTCGATCATCTTCTCGACCTGCCTTTTCGTGGTCAAGTGCTATTTTGAAAGTGTCAGAACCGGGAGGTGTATCAGTGGCAATGTCGTTTTTGATTTCTGCTTGATGGAAATTCTTCGTCGGGACGTTATCGTATGTTGCGTAAAAATACGCAGATAATGTAACTGATATAAGCAATGCTGCTGCTACAATTCCATACCACCGTATTGGAATATGATTGTGGCCATTCCTGTCGTCATCCTCAGGATCTTCCAATCGGTTATTTGTCCCCTGATTATAAGTCTTTTTACTTAATCCAATTACATCTTCTTCAGTTAGCGGAACTGGTGCACCAAAACGCTCACTGAACGGGCTGCCAAGGACTTTTTGATCAATATCTGTTGCTGCTTTGCGCATCTCGCCGTTCGAGGAAATGTGGGCAAAATAGTAGGCAGCGAGTGCGATTTCCTTATGTGATCTGGTCCCGCCAAAGGTCCATACATTTAGAAGTTTAGCTTGGATGTCCTCCTGAACCCATTCAATCACTTCGTGTAACTTGCCTACACGAAAATGAGCATTTATCTGCGTCAGGAATTCTTTCCAGACTAGTGGTACAACTCTATTATTAGACATGCCAAATGCCTCTACAAGCGAAGGCTGAAGGGTGTCTTTAATCGCCCATGAAAGGTCTGGTGCATCGGGTTGTAGTCCTGTTTTAATCAGTTTCGAAAACTGATTAAAGGCTTGCTTGGACGGGGTGCAAATATGGGGTCCGCTCATGGAATCTCTCAATCCGATCATTTGAGAGAAGATTAGTTGTGTTTATTGGAAAATGCTACTCTTGGACAAGTTCTTGAGATTGCTGTGTTGATAACGGGTTCTCAGCGTTTTCGAAATCTGAACGCACAACTTTTCCTGTTTCTGCGTCGCGGGTCAAATCGCCTTTTGGTTCATCAAAACGATACCATGCTTCATGAATAACAGTGCCTGTTTTGGGGCAGATGACCTCAATAGCAGGGCCATCAATGCAATGCATCATGCCTCTGAACCAGCGTTCTCTGCCAGTGGGGTTTCCTGTCTCGACATCATAGGTCGTCACTGCTGGTAGTCCGCGTCCTCGATGAAGAAGTCCATCTTCATTTTTCCAGATTTCTTTTTTTGTTTGATCGGAGTGTAGGTCTACTTCAGTCTCCACAAATGCTTTTTCGATATATGTCTTGCTCATTCTTTCATTGTATCGAATATATCAAAAAAACTCAACAAAACAGTGATTTACGTAACTATATCAGTTCGATATCAGGCTTGTATCAGTCCCATATCTGTTTTTTTGTTCCGTTTTTGAGGCCAAGCTTTCCCTGTCGACCAAGCCCGGGGTTAACCCAGGAGAGCTCTCCGCAGTGTCACGGAGCAAACTATGGCACAGCTTCCTACGACCTTCCCAACGGAAGGATCTGGATTTATCGAAATGCATGACGTGAGGGTCTATAACAATAAGCGCAACGCAGAAGCAGTTGGGTGCCTTTTATACGATTTGGGTTTGTCCCGTCGTAGCATCATTGATGAACTGCAATCTCGCCTGGACTATTTCGTTTATGCGGGGGGAACCATTGTCGATATGATGGGGAAAGAAATCGTCATCCATGAAGACTATCTTGAAGAGGTTTTCGGCGATGACCCAGGCTACAAATGGCTGTCTGATTTCCCGAGGAAGTGCAAGTTGCACGGCCTAAAGCAAGCGCCATCAAAGGATCTCCAAAAGCGTTTGCAACGCCTACATGTAGCTCTCAAAGCACCAGAAGTTAAATTGGACTTCTAAGAAAGCAATAGGCGGCATCCTGGATTTTGGGGTGCCGCCATTTTAATGGATTTAGTCCCTATTTATGTCCTCAATAATCAGCTTGTTCGCGAAGGGCTCGATATTCTGCCGCAACGCCCGAACTTGGTTTTCGATAAGTGCTAGCTCGGTCATGATATCGATCAGGTGATCTACTACAATATCTTTATCATCGCGGTTCATGCTGTTGCTCCCACTCTGCGTATGGCTCTGTCTAGTGTCATCCGGGAGACGCCAAGACGCTTGGCGACGTCCTCGCGCCTGCGCCCTGTTTTGGTGATGGTATGGGCCGCGTCTATCGCTTGTTTTTCGGACAGACGGCGAGGACGGCCTAAGCGTGTGCCGCGCCTGCGGGCGGCATGCAGTCCAGCAGCGGTATTCTCCGCGATGATCTGGCGTTGAAACTCAGCAACTGCACTGAACAGATGGAAGGTCAATTGCCCTGCGGGAGTGGCGGTGTTGATGCCTTCTGATAATGAGCTGAAATGAATACCCTCTCTCTGGAACCGCACCAGTAGATCGGAGAGGTGGAGGACGGAACGTCCGAGGCGGTCGAGTTTATAGACCACCACCATATCATCCCGTTTTAGCGCTGCGAGCATGTCGTCTAGGCCGGGGCGTTTGGCTTTTGCTCCTGATATGCCGTGATCTTTGAAAATTCGTATGCAGCCAGCGGAATTGAGGCAATCGATTTGAAGGTCGAGCTTTTGTTCCGGTGTTGAGACACGGGCATAGCCCATGAGCCGTCCGTGACATTTTAGCTCCGGCATGAAACTCATGGCACAACTCCCTTTTCAAAAACGATCCTTTTTGAACTGGGGAATCCTGGTGCGCTCCGGCGGGGCTTGGATTTTGTAAATCCAGCAATTCCGCCACTTTTCTGTTTTGCATAATTCATGTTTCAGCTGTATTATTTCTTTAACAAATTCCATCACTTATGAGAAAGTCGAGCTTGGCACGAGTTGTCGCTACTACCGCAATGTCTTTGGCCTTTTGCATGCCTGCATATGCGGGTTTTACGGCTAAGGAATTGCTGGGATGGAAAGACGAGAACATATCTTCCTACATTCAAACTGTGCTCATGACGGCAAACACGATTGCTAGCCAGAACGACATAAAGCAATCAGATTGCATCGGGAGCTGGTTTGATTCAGATCGGGAAGGAAATGTGCGCTATATAAGGGAGGTTATGGGGAAGAACTCTGATCATCACCCAATGTCGATTATTATCGCGGTTGCTGAACGGAAATGTGGTTCTTTCAAGTACACCAAGTCTAAAAATTAAGACCCTCTGCCTTTGGTGCGACTGCGATTGATTGAGATGGGCTGGATTGCGAGGGCTCCCGATTCTCATCATATCGTTCTTCGATTTGAGAGACGCGACCTTTCAATTCATCCGTCCGGTCGCCAATGGTCTCTTGCTCCTTCTTGTGGGATTGAAGTTGGTTCTGGGATAGCGGATTGTCGCGGTTTTCAAGATCGTCTCGGATCTCACCGAGGCGCAAGCTGTTTTGGTCATTTTCATCGCGGATTTCTTGCAAGCGATCTCGGTCTATTAGCAATGCGCGATATTCGTTGTAGGTTGGGCGGTCTGTCCAATCAATCCCAGCAACATGGACCGGATCTACGGGCTTGTCGTCGCTGGTGTAAACTTTGCCGTCCTCATGCATGAACACCTTACGGCCATCCGGCAAAGTCACGGCTTTGTCGAGCGTCTGATCAATCCTCTCATTGACCTTATCCATAAGGAGGTCAATGCGATCTCCAAGGTCTGTGATGGCGTTTTGTGCGTCCCTATTACCATCTAAGACCAGATTATACATCTGAGCATATTCAGCGCTGAGCAAAGCCAATTCTAAAGGATCTAACCCCTTCTTGGCTTTACGGTCGCCATTGACCGCTTCGTGCGCTTCGGGGCTAAGAAAACGAAGATCGCGGCCCACATCCGTGCCACGCAGCGCATTGTTGTGATCGTCGTAATCAACCTGTCGGTCACGCTCTTTCTGTGCTTTCGCGATGATAGTAAATTCGTCCGTATAGCCCACCAAAACCCCAAAGAAATCAATAAATCTATCTATAATTCAATTCCTTAGAGTATACCAGATTTCGGCCCGTTCAGTCAAAAATAATACCCGCATGAGTGGATCGGTGTGCGCTGAAACACTCTTGTGGTGTTTAGTTAGCCCGAGTTGCGCCCAGTTCTGCCCCATAGGATCTGACGAAAACCTGCATACCGGAAAAACTATTCGGTGAAGATTTTTTCGACAGAGACAGGGGAATGACCATGTCAAAAGACAAGTTTTGGGGCAACAGCACACCTATGGATGTAGGGACGATGTTGAAGAGCTTCATTCTGGAGCAGCTCACTCTCTATGTGACGACGGCGCTTCAAATTAGAGATGATGATACCGCCAAATCCTATTTGATGAAGAATGTCGAGGCCGCGTTTTATGCCGCCTATATGGGAAGCCTGACTTGGCTCAAGAGTAAAATCACGAGAAAGGAAGAGCAATATCAGTTT
Organism: Cohaesibacter sp. CAU 1516; assembly: GCF_005771485.1. Lineage (NCBI taxonomy): Bacteria > Pseudomonadati > Pseudomonadota > Alphaproteobacteria > Hyphomicrobiales > Cohaesibacteraceae > Cohaesibacter > Cohaesibacter sp. CAU 1516. Next base: position 157,199 of record NZ_VANT01000008.1, read on the forward strand.
GCTAAAACTGAGCTTTCTGATGTGAAAGCAAAACTGCGCGAAACGAGCGAGAAAACACCATCCTGGCGTGGCAATCGCGATAAAGACGATGCCGATATGGTTGAGGCTGAGTTTTGTGAATGGCAAAGCCGCCATAAGGTCGAAGTGTTCATTCTGGGTGCGGCCACGTCAATGGCGGTGGTGGCCTCCTTTATCACGGCCTACACCAATCTGATTGGGAGCGGTGTTGTTGTTTTTCTGGACAATCCGTTGTTGCCAGCCTCTATGGCCGCTCTGGCACCCTTGTGCGGTTTTGCGATCAAGTCAATCCACGGCTTCCTCAGAAATGGCTGGCAGACAAGAGTTTACATCTTTTCACTCGTATCAGCGATGCTTGTCTCCGTTTGCCTCTGGATTTTGCTTTATGCCAATTCCTATCATGGCCTTAGTTCCAGCGTTACTGGGGGTGGCATACTTGATGAAACCTCTTGGTGGGATCAAGTTCGCGATACGGTGTTTATCATCGTCTCGCTTAGCACAGAAATCCTGATCGGTGCTGTGTTTGCCTTGCGTCTTACTATTATCGCAGGTCGCTATTCCCCTGACTATTTCCACACCAATCAAGACTATGTCGATCTCAAGAAACGCGAAAGCGCCCTTGAGAAGCGCCTGCCCAAACTCGAAGACGAGTTGGATGAGTTTCTCGCTGAACAAGGCAAACTTGAGGCTGAACTTGCAGGCTATATCAACACCGCCTTGCTGATGTTTGAAGGCCGTCGCGGTCAACCATCCCCATCCATTCTTTAATCAAGGAGAGACGTTATGAAACGCTCAACATTCGCACTTGCACTTTTTGCAGTCACCACTCTTTCTACCCCTTCTATTGCTCGGGACATGGTGTTTGGCTTCTCATCCCAACAAAGCCCGGATGTTTTGAAGGCACAGGCTGAACAGGCGATCACTCATATGCTGGACAAACTTGAGCCCGGTGAGACAGCGCGCTTCTTTGATGCAAGCAAAGGCAAGCTGATGGCTACTTTCAAAGCTCCAACTGGTAAGCATGCCAATAACACGCGTGTGTTCTTGAATGCTAATGCCAAGGGTTTGGCTGGCCTTAAACAGTTCCTCAAAGGTGCTGAGGCCGTTCCGGGGCGCGTTGGCGGGATTGATATGCCCGCTTTGTTTGCAACCTTGCGTCAGAATTACCAAACAGAAGAAGGGGCTGATTTGATCCTTTTGGGGTCACAGATCCAGGATGATCCGAAATCGCCTTCATTGTCTATGGTGGGTGGTCGTGTTCCCAATGACGGTCACATTGCTGCTGGTGTTGGGGAAAGCTCCTATGGCACTGCCGGGCTTTCCGGTTCCTTGAAAGGCTATGATGTCTATATCGGAACCCTTACAGATGATTGGGCTGTGTCCAATGCGCATCGCTATCATGTAAAACGCTTCTGGTCTTTGAGCGTTGAGGCACATGGTGGTTCGCTTGCCTATTTCGGCAATGATCTGGCGACCTTGTTTGAAAAGGCCGGAACAGATGCGCCGGATGTGAAACACAGCCAACCACTGGTCGCGACGGACAAGTTGGAAATGATCCAGTTTGGTCGCGATACAGGAAAGGTCGCAGAGATTTACGACGCGCGTTCGATGCCCGAACCTGCTCCTGAGCCAGTCTGGCGTGGTGCGGTTAATCCTCGTATTGGTATTAGCTGGAATGCTCCCAATGCTGACTTGGATCTGTTTGTTCGCCCCACTCCATCCTCGCCTGTAATCTTCTTTGGGCAGGCAACCGAGGAAGGTCAGCTTTACAAGGACTTCCGCAACAGCCCCGTCAATGGCTTTGAGACTGTGGCTTTGAACGGCACGTTTGATCTCAGCGATACAATGCTGGCGATCAATATTTATAGCGGTCAGGTGCCTGCTGGTGGTGTCTCTGGCGAAATTCGCATTGCCATCGGTGATCAGGTTTGGGCCAAACCCTTCAAGATTGCCGAGACAAGGGGAAACAAAGGCAAAGGTGCAGAAACTGTAATGCGTGACGGTCAAGTGCCAAATAAGGCCTGGGTTATTATCAAGCCGGAGGATGTTTTGACCGGAGAATAGCCCAAGCCCGGCCCGGTCTTCGCCCTCACAGATCGCAGGAAAACTCCAATCTCAAAAGGCGCTTCGCATCACGCGGAGCGCCTTTTTTGCGAAAGGAAGCGATTGTGTCAAATCAACCTCCCTCTGAGCGCCCAAGTTTGATTGGGTCAACCATTCTGTCCGCTGGCTTTGCCTATGGGGCTTATTATTTCTGGCCGGGATCTTACTCTCCCGATTGGATGAAACTCCTTGCGGGGACTTTGGTTGTTGGCTCTGTTGTTCATGCGATGAAGGCTTTTGGCGTTGGCTGGAATGGCTTTCGCAACTTTGCCCGATATTTGAGAGCCATCAGTCCAGGTTCCTCTCATGGTACGTCTGCCTTTTTGACGGAAAAAGAGGCACGGCATGCCGGGCTTCACATTCGAACATGGGGCAGTCGCTTTGCCGGAGTGATTGGCAAGACTGTTATATGGCTCATAACAGAAACCCATATGCTGATCATCGGGCCTGCAGGTAGCTCTAAGAGCACGGCGGCTTTTGCCAATATGCTCGTGAGCAACGACGAAAGCTGCATTGTCGTTGATATCAAGCGGGAATTTTTCGAAACCACCGCAGACTTGCGAGCCAAGAAGTTCGGGCATCGCATTGTCGTTCTTGATCCCATGGGCACTGAAACCGATTGTCTGAACCCCCTCGATTATATCTTTGAGTTCTTCAAGATTGGCTCACCTGCAGCCTTGTCACTGGCACGCGGCTTGGTGCTTCAACTCTATCCTGAACCACCTCAAGAAGGTGCCAACAAGTTCTTTCGTGATGGCACCCGTCTGATGATTGTCACGCTTGAGCTGGCGGTGGTCGCAACATGCCCCGCTGAGCACCGCAATCTAACCACTGTTTATCGAGCACTGACCAATGCGGGCTTTCTCAATGAGCTTTTGATGCAGGCCGGACGTTGCACAGAATTCAAGGGCGAGATTGCCCAAATGGCTGATGACCTGCACCGGATGGCTTTTGGGGAAGATGGCGCAGCCAAGACATTTGAGCAATTCCGCATCGGGTCTATGCAAGCTTTGGAAGCTTTTGGGCCGGGAAATTATTTGGCGCATATCACATCCAAGACCACCATCTCTTTTGCTGATCTCAAGACCGAGAAGATCACCGCCTATCTGACCGTTGATTTTGCCATTAGAGAGGTGTTGGGCAAATGGGCTGGCCTCATGCTCTGGATTGCTACTGACCAACTGGTGCGCGCCAACAACAATGTCCCAGTGATCATCTATCATGATGAATGTGCCAACTCGCCACTCTATTCGCTTCCGACCATATTGACGCTCCTCAGATCCTATGGGGTCAAATGGGTGGGCGGAACGCAAGATTTGGAGGACTTGAAACGGGTCTATGGACCCGCCGCCTATGAGACCATCTTGTCCGAGACAGATATCAAGGTCTTCTTGGGCGGTATCCGGTCGCAGACCACTCTGGAGTTCATTAGCAAGTATCTTGGCGACATCACCACGGGCAGTGTTAGCTATGCCTTCCAAGATGATGATGTGAAGGAAAGCCTAAGCCATACAGGCAGGCCTTTGCAAAAGCCTGATGAGATCCGCCGTTTGCGCAAAGACGCTCAATTGATCTTTTATGGCAACTTAAAGCCAATTGTATCGCGCAAGGTACAGGTCTTCTCGGTGTCACCCTGGCGTATGGAATTGTCGCCAAACAGCATGTATGGCGGCAAACGTTACCTGAAACCTGTCGAAGTCATCATCAAAGGCAAGAAAGCCAAGGTAACACGCCGTGGTCGCTTCCCCGTGATGGACGTCAAGCGTTGGCCTCTGATCGCGGAATACATCATCTCCCGCTTGCCGCTCTCTATAGCGATTGTGACTTCCGCCCTGATTGCGACCGGGTTTGCCCTGGGAACGCCCCACTTGCGGCTGCAATACAGCTTTACTGGGAGTTACTCAAGGCCGGGTCCGATGTCTGATTGTCACTATATCGGCCTTGAGCAGTTCACTCTGGATGGTCCTGATTGCCCATTCGTTGTGTTCCGAAAATTGAGATAGCCAAACCCAAGGAGAGCAAGATGGACGATCCAAGAGAAACCCGCCTGATCCCAACCCGCGATGGCGTTGCCCGTGTTCCGCGCAGCCAACAAGGCACTCCGCTCAAAGACTACTTCCAGAATGCGGAGCTGCCGGACAATCTGGAACAAGCCCAAGTGTTCCAGTCTGCCAATGGCCCTGTCGTGGCAACGCCTGATCCAGTGCCATGGCAAGAGGTTCATGACAAGGAGGCGCAAGGTTATGCGGATAAAATCAAAAATCAGATTGATGAAAAAGGTTATTATAGCAAAACGCTTTCGGCTTATGCGGATCGACTTTCAGATCAAACTGGTTATCCGAAGGATGAAATGAAGGCGATGATTGCCTCAAAGTTCAACGAGGCCTTTGAGAAAGACCCGTTTGACTATCTCCAACAGGTGCGTGCTGAACAGGGTCTCCCTACTCGTGAGCGTGACAACACCCCTTCACGCGACCACGACCCTGAAATGTGATCGCCCTACTACATCACCCATCCGCTTCATGCGGGTGGGTGTTTCTCTTGTCAAGGAGCCTGAAACCTCATGGCAGACACCGAGCCTGACATTGTCACCCGCAATGAACTGGATCAGTTGATTGCTGATCGGGACAATGATCCCACCGTTCCTGAATACAACTACCCGAAGCCATCTTGGATTGAGGATTCTGATGATTCAGATCGTGCATGGATGCGCATGCGAGAGCGGCGCATCAATCATCTGGAAAAACGTCTCGATAGTGCTTCCCGCACTATGCGCCATGGCTTTGAAAATGAACCAGAAATTGAATGAAGTTTGCAGCCCTGCTGCTAAATCCGGTAAACTGCAAATATGTTTGATTATTTGGTTGAAAGGGAACGGGAAGAGATGTTTCGAACCTCTGTTCGGAACTTGGAATTCCCCGATGGTGTAACCCGGAAGATAGAAACCTACCGCCTTGTCTGGCGCTGGTATGACTGGGCACTGGATTATGAATTTGCCCCCTCGCAGGAATGGCTTCTGAATACTGTCCTGCGATGCGCCGACCATGAGGGCATCCCCGTTGATGACGCCCTTGGCACAGTGCTTGATTACGTCATCCATCGCGACGAGTATCTTCACGGCATGGACTATACCTATGACAATCTCGAACTCCTTGTCGCCAAACAGGCGATGGAGCGGTATCGGAGTAGGTAATCACCCGGTTGGCACCGCCTTTCCGAACTCGGTCTTCTGATTTAAGACACGTCAATAATGACGTCCTTATTGACGTGTCTTAGCGAGGATTTTGATGCGCGGCGAGATATTGGGTCCAG
>NZ_VANT01000009.1:0-83012 GCF_005771485.1 Cohaesibacter sp. CAU 1516
AATCGCAACCTTGCGTATTCTCATCGCACAATCCCTAGTGAAATCTCTCGAATTCTGCCCATGTTGTCGAAGAAAATGGAATAGACAAAAATGCACAGCCAGAAAAGTGACGCAGTAGGATTAAAGATTCCAGACTCTATCCATAGCCTCTCTCTTGCGCTTCAGGCTGGACCCTCGGCCATAGTTGGCGGCGCTGGACTGGTCAGAGTGGCCCATGATCTCCCTTGCGAGACTTTCAGGGCAATCGGTGTCCCTGAGGGCGTCTTTGAAGCTGTGTCGGGCACTGTAGCAGGTCTTGCGCTTCTCTGTCTCCTCAACGCCTTCTAATGGAGCGCCTTCATTGGAATATAGAGCGATCCTGATGCGCTTATTCAGGGCGGCGGTGCAGCTATCACTGCCCCTTGGTTTGTCTCGGTACTCGGGGAACAGAGCGGCAGATGGATTGTCGGTCTTTAGCAATGCCAGATCAGCCGCCAAGTCGCCGGGTATAGGAATGTCGCGCTCACTGTGCGGGGTTTTGAGCCTGTTTCCTTGATACTGGCAAATAGAAATGAATGCGCCATCGGAGTTAAGGTCTCGGCAGCGTAGCCCCACAATCTCTTTTGGGCGAGCGCCTGTGTCCCTGAGGAGACGCCATATCAAACTCAGGTGATCCTTGCCGCTCATGACATCAACCAAGGCAACTTCAGGGGGCAGGAATGGCATTCGGTCATTCTTGGTATGCTGGGCGTTCTCAATCGAGACATTGGCGAATGGGTTGATGATATCAAGCGCATGTTCTTGAATGGCTCGGTTCACGGCAGCGTTGATATCACTGAATGAGCGTCTGACAGAAGAAGGCTTGAGGCCATTGTCGAGCATCTTATCTCTGAATTGGTTGGCGTTGATGCGCCGTACGTTGCGAAGGTGCCGCTTTTGAACCAAGTCTTTGCCGATCACGTTTGACAGGGCTATCTTGTGGCGCTGAAAGCGATTGCGGATTTCTTTCGCACTGCCGGGGGAGCGCCTGATAAATCGGTCTCTTTGTTCGTCTAGTGTATCCGCTAGGGTAATAGGCGTGTTGCCCTTGGTAAGTTCCCTGTAAAGCTCCTCCGGGATCGCTGGGGCTTCCTGACCGCTTGATTTGCGTTCCATCAGGCTTTCAAGCATGGCATCAACAGCAGCAGCTACGCCCATCTCCTCTTCATTGTCTGGATCGATCCCGGCGGAGACAGCAGCAAGGGCTTGCATGTCGAGGCCAAACTCCTTCATTGCAGCAACGATGACAGGGCCGTGGTTGTCTCCTGCTTTGGGTTTGTAAGAGAAGAGCTTGTTGACGGTGGCTTGGAACTCTCCGTACTGCTTCATCATCTCGGCGTAGTCCTTACCAAACCCGCTCTTGATCTCGGATTTCCCAATGTGAGCCTTGAGGCTTTCAGGGACACGGCGGCGATACTGATAAACGCCTGTCTTGGAGAGGCTGACATACTTGGGGAGGTCAGCTGATTTTGACATGAGAATAGGCCTTGGTGTACTGAATTGTGTACCGTGATAAGCTCAGAATGGCAGAAATCGAGTATTATCAGGGAGATATTTGGTAGTTTGGATCCTATCCTGGGCACCAAAAAACCCCGTTGCACTGTGTGTGCAGCGGGGTTTTTTGTTGCCTGAATTGCCTTGGTGTTCCGGGCAATTGACGGAGGGTGGCGTGCGGTCACTCTGTCGGTTGCGTTAGTTTGTCTCAGTGTTTCCATGGGGTCTGTGCGGCAATCAAGACATATCTAACCAAATCTACCATCTTTTATGTGCATGCGCCCTGTGGTTGTGCTTGTGGGTACGGAAACATTCTGACAAGATCTGACAAAATTAAAAGACAATTAAAGCGATGGATGTTCCTGCATAAGGCCAGTTATTCAAGCTGAGCCCGGAAATGTGAAGACAGTTTACATTCAGGGAAGAGACACATCATGGCCATTCAGAATGACATGGAACAGCTGATGCTGGAGCTGATCAACCGTGCGCGTTTGGACCCTTTGGGAGAAGCAGAGCGATACGGGATTGATCTCAACCAGGATTTGGAGCCGGGCACGCTCGATGGCACGGCCAAGCAAGCTCTGGCTATGAATGAGATTTTGATCGACGCCGCCCGTTTCCATAGCCAATGGATAATCGACAACGACATTTTTGACCACACCGGCTATCTCTCTTCCTCTCCGAGCGACCGCATGGCCTATGCGGGCTATGACTTTACCGGCGATTGGTGGTGGGGCGAAAATCTGGCCCGGATTGGTGATGTGGTCAATCCTGATTATCTGTCTTATGTCTATGAACAGGCGGAAGGGTTGTTCCGCAGCGCCGGTCATCGCGAAAACACGCTGAGGGGTGTATTTCAGGAAGTTGGCATCGGTCAGATCACCGGCACCTTCACCTATGAGGGAACGGATTATTTGACCCTGATGTCGACGCAGGATTATGCCCGTTCCGGTGATAAGGTTTTTGTCACTGGCGTGGCCTTCAACGACGATGACAGCGACGATTTCTATTCTGTCGGTGAAGGCGTGTCGGGGATGAGTATTTCCGTCTCGGGAGACGCGACCCAAACCGTCTCAACCGGCGGCTATCAGGTACAAACCGCAGCCGGGCAGCACACTGTGTCCTTCTCTGGCGGTGGCCTTGCTGCGCCCATCACTGTGTCGATTGATCTGGCGGGCGAAAATGCCAAGCTCGACATTGTTGATGGCGACACGATCTGGAGCTCGATCAGCCTGACCCTTGGCTCAGGCATCAATAAGGCACGGCTTTTGGGTGTGGCTGACCTCGATCTGACCGGTACCAGCGTCGCTGACACGTTGATTGGCAACAAGGGCGACAATATCCTGAATGGCGGCGCAGGTGGCGACCTCATGAAAGGCGGAGATGGCGACGATCTCTACTATGTCGATAGTGGCTTCGATCAAGTGTATGAAGCCGTCGATGCCGGGACTGATTGGGTCTATTCGACCGTCTCTATTTCAATTGGGGCCAATGTCGAAAATCTGAAGCTTTTCGGCACGTGGAACCTTAGTGGTGACGGGAATCCCAGTAACAACATTCTTGAGGGCAACAGCGGGGCCAACTGGCTCCATGGTTATGGCGGAGACGACACACTGATCGGCGGCGACGGCGATGATCGGCTTGAAGGCCAAAGCGGCGCGGATCTGCTGCTCGGCGGTAAGGGCGACGATGTCTATATCGTGACAGATGCCAACGACACGATCGTCGAGAATGTCGGCGAAGGGACCGAGTTGGTAGAGAGCTATGTCGACTTTGCTTTGCGTGACCATTCCCAAAATCTTGAAAATTTGACCCTCATGAACTACGCCATTTCCGGCACCGGCAATGGCCTGTCCAACATCATCACCGGCAACACCAAAGACAATATTCTCAACGGTGCTTTTGGCGATGATGTGATGATTGGCGGGGGAGGCAACGATACCTTCCTCGATGATACAGGCGCGGACCGGATGGTTGGCGGCCTCGGGGATGATGTCTATTATGTCGACAATGCAGGCGACGTCATCGAAGAACTGGCAGATGAGGGCACCGATCAGGTCTATAGCAGCATCCAGTTTGCGCTGAGCGATCATTCGGCCCATTTGGAAAATCTGACCCTGTTGGGCTCCGACAATCTTCGCGCCTGGGGCAATGGTCTGGCCAACCGCATCGAAGGCAATGCGGGCAACAATATCATCAATGGCGGTGCTGGCAACGACTGGCTCCTTGGCGCTCAGGGCAATGATATCTTCATCGATGATGCCGGTGCGGATCGGATGAATGGTGGCCTTGGCAACGATGTCTATTATGTCGATGATGCCGGTGACACCATCGAAGAAGCCCCCGGAGCCGGCTTTGATCAGGTCTTCAGCTTTGTCGACTTTGCCCTCAGGGACCATTCGCAACATATCGAAAATCTGAGCCTCTATGGTCAAGGCGACATCAACGGCACCGGCAATGGGCAAGCCAACATTATTGTCGGCAATGCGGGCAACAATATTCTCAATGGTGCCTTTGGCAATGATACGCTGTTTGGCGGCGCCGGCGACGATATTTTCCAGGATGACATCGGGGCTGATCGCATGGTCGGTGGCACCGGCAACGACACCTATTATGTCGATGATGCCGGTGACCGTATCGAAGAATATGATGGCGGCGGCAATGACAAAGTATTCAGTTCCATCAGTTTCGCGCTGAGAGACCAGTCGCAATATCTCGAAGACCTGACCCTGCTTGGCCAAGGCCATATCAATGGCACCGGCAATGCGCTGAACAATGTCATTGTCGGCAATGGCGGCAACAACATCCTCAACGGCGCTGCTGGTGACGACACGCTATTTGGCGGCGCGGGCGATGATATCTTCAAGGACAATATCGGCGCGGATCAGATGGTCGGCGGCATCGGCAACGACACCTATTATGTCGACAATGCCGGTGACACCATTGAGGAAGCGTTTGGTGCGGGAACAGACCATGTTTACAGCACCATCTCTTTTGCTCTGAGAAACCAATCGCAATATCTCGAAAGCCTGACCTTGACGGGCCTTGCCAACACGACCGGCACGGGCAACGGCCTCGCCAACACCATCACCGGCAATGACGGCAACAACATTCTCAATGGTGCCTTTGGCAATGACATTCTCATTGGCGGCAAAGGCAACGATGCCTTCCTTGATGACAGCGGCAATGATCAGTTTACCGGAGGCGAGGGCAGCGACGTCTTTATTTTCCGTCGGGCTGGCGAGATGGATGTGATTACCGATTTCGAAAATGGCATTGACACCATCCGCATTGGCGGCCTCGGTGTTTCGTCTTTGGCTGATATCACGCACATACAACAGGGGCTTGATACCGCTTTGTCGTTTGGCGGAGCCTCTGTCACCCTGTTGAATTTCGACGATTCCTTGATCTCCGCTGATGACTTCGAGTTTGTCTAAATACCAGGGCTCGAAGGGGTCTTGGAGGGGCCGATTGCGGGAGTATCCACTGCTCGGCCTCTGATCAGCCAATCTGATCGTAACAGGTGCTTATCGCTCACACGGTCCGGGATGGGGCCGGGATGGGGCCGGGATGGGGCCGGGACAGCAGGTTCAGACACGGCTTTTATGACCTGCCTTTCCTTCGAATGACCAGATCGAGCGAGGGTCTCTCTCCCGACGATCTGGACGGCCCTTCTGCGATGAGTGTGACACGCTTCATCCTAAGCCCCCGGTCACCTTCCTATTGCTTTGCCGCAGAAGGTCTCGTCCGCTTGACGGGATTTTGTCAAATTGATGCACTGGCAAGCCGGGAGCGGGTCCTGTCACAGCGGATGCAGTCGCCTGATAAGGGGGGGCAAATGGACGAATACGATTTTACAATTGCGAAGGATCGCTATGTCCGATAAGCTGAAATACATAAAGTAGTAGTGCGATTGATAAAATTATTCCTCTATTTCATGCTTTCGGGAAGGAATTGTTATGAAACTATCCCATGCAATGCTGGCAGTTACCCTTGCCTTTGGGGTGAGCGTCGGTGGGCTGCCTGTCAACATCCCAGGTACATCGCTCACGCTCTCCAGTGTGTCTGAAGCTCAGGCACAACGTTATCGTCGTCCTCCTGTGCGTCGCCGAGCTCCCGTTCGCAGAAGCAGTCGCAGAGGGGGCGCCTTCGCGGCTGGGGCGATCATTGGTCTGGCTGCTGGTGCCATCGCAGCCAACGCTGCGAGGAATGACAGACGCTATCGCAGACCTCCGCCACCGCGCAGAGGCTACTGCAACTATCGCGCCTGTTCCTATCGCTACAGAAGCTTTGATCCGGCAAGCTGCACTTTCCAGCCATACAATGGTCCACGGCGCTATTGCCGCCTGTGACGGCCGTTTGATCTCTGCTCGAGATGGAGGGCCCCGGCTTGTGTCGGGGCTTCTCATTTGCAACAGCACCCATCCGGCTTGCAAGCCGATGGTGATGCTGTTTATGGGGACCTGCGTCTCCAACTCTTCCCATCTCTCCAATGGCCTCCTCGGGACAGTTGCCTCTGAGAGAAATGTAACACTGAACAAAGGTGATTGTGCCTGCCAGTCGAATTGGTAGGAAGCCAAATGTTGGATTGTTGAGAAGATTAATTTTTGGTAATGTGGTATCCTAAGTAATTCTACCAAAAAACCAACGAATTTTTCATCCCATGCGTACGACGTCAAAGGAAGTGCCATGAAAATCAAACATTTTGTTATGTCCGTTTTGCTTGCCTTGTCGGTCAGCATCGTAGGATTGCCATTGAAAGTTCCCGGGACCTCGCTGAGCATCTCAGCCGTATCTGAGGCGCAGGCCCAGCGGCGATATCGTTCCTATCGCAGATATTATCGGCCGCGCTATCGTCCGGCTCCACGTCGCTACTATCGCCCGCGTTATCGTCCTGCTCCGCGTTATTATCGCCCAGCCCCGCGCTATGGTTGCAACTACCGGGCTTGTTCCGCGCGCTATAGAAGCTTCTGGCCGCAGAATTGTACCTACCAGCCCTATAACGGTCCACGCCGTCGCTGTCGTCTGTGAACAAAGCGCACTGATCTGAAACGGAAAATCCCGGCCATGGCCGGGCTTTTTCTTTCCCTTCTCAGCAAGTGGAATTGGCCGGTCCTATTGCAGCAAAGCTTCCTTGAGCGTCAGGGAATCGACCGAGCGCAGGTCCAGATCCGCCTCGATGTGATCGATATGGCGGAGCATCATTTGTGTCGCCCGCGCCACGTCCCCTGCCTCCATGGCGTCAAGGATGTCTGAATGATCATCATTGCCGCAGCTGGATGTGCCCGTGCGTCCATAAAGAGCGATTACCAGAGAGGAACGGGCAATCAGCTCGTCCATGAATTTCTTCAGGATTTCATTGCCCGCCACGTCCGTCAACATCAGGTGGAAATCACCGGATGCCTTGATCTCTTCGCGCCGGGCCTTTGCCCCATGATTGGCCTTGAGGCCCGCTTCCTTGCTCAATTGCTGCCGGAAAGCTGCAAAATCGTCCGGTTGCATGCGGTGGGCGGCTTCTTCAATCAGGCCTGCCTCGATCAGGCGGCGTGAGGTGAAGATCTGGCGGGCTTCTTCCGGGCTGGGATTGGATACAAAGGCACCCTTATTTCGCTCACTGGTCACCAGACCTTCAAAGGTCAGCATTTGCAAGGCGTGGCGGGCGACCGTCCGGCTGACATCATAAAGAGATCCAACTTCTGCTTCAGACAGCTTGGCACCGGGTGCCAGGCGACGATCGACGATTGCATCGCGCAGGGAGTCGCGGATGGCCTTGGCGCGATCCTCCTGATTGGCATCCAGATTGAGATTTTTAAGATTGCTCATCACCATTTACCGATCGTTCTTTCTTTCTATATGCCGCTTCGCCTCGATTCCTTCAATAGGCCGTGTGGCTAAAATTCAATGTTTAATACAGTTTTGCATTTCATTTCCAACAAGATTGTATGCAATTATAAAGTTCTATTGAATTCAAAAGTCTATTTTTTGTGCACAAGCTTGCGTGAAGTTTAAGCAAATGACCAGCCGCTTTTTTTGCAGATTTTCGGCATACAAGTATAAAATGGCATGATTCCAGACGGTTAGCAGAAAGCGGAAAACTTGGCACGGTGATTGCTCTGTAGGAGAGGGTGATTATCAAGGAGTTTTCATGACGAACGCGGCGGAAATCGAACTGGCGTCAGTGTCCAAGCATTATGGCTCGAACGTGGCAGTGGATCAGATCAGTCTGAAGATCAAGGCCGGGTCCTATGCCTGCCTGCTTGGCCCTTCCGGTTGTGGCAAATCGACCACCTTGCGGATGATTGCCGGCCATGAGGCCATCAGCGACGGCGATGTCGTTCTTGCCAGAAAGGTGGTCAATGACCTGCCGCCCGCCAAGCGCGGCACGGCCATGATGTTCCAGTCTTATGCCCTGTTCCCCCATCTTGATCTGGTCGACAATGTCGCCTTCAGCCTCAAGATGAAGGGCGTGGAGAAAGCCAAACGCCGGTCCGAGGCCATGGAGATGCTCACGCGCATGGAGCTTGAGGCTTTTGCGGATCGGCGCCCCGATCAACTGTCGGGAGGCCAGCAGCAGCGCGTCGCGCTGGCACGCGCCTTGATCACCCAGCCTCAGGCCCTGTTGCTTGATGAGCCGCTCTCGGCGCTTGACCCCTTCCTCAAGATCCGCATGCGCGCGGAATTGAAGCGGCTGCAAGCCTCTCTCGGCATGACTTTCGTTCATGTCACCCATTCGCAAGAGGAGGCGATGGCGCTGGCCGATCAGATCGTCGTGATGAGCGACGGCAAGATCGAGCAGGCTGCTTCCCCGCGTCAGATTTTCCAGAAACCAGCCACCCCCTTTGTTGCCCGCTTTATGGGTAACCACAATGTGCTCTCGGGTCGTTTGGTCCAAGAAGATGCCATCGGGGTGACGATTGAAACGCCCGGTGGGCGGTTCAAGGGTGTTGGCCGCCATCACGGTGATCCGGACTGCGCCGACATTGCCATCCGGACTGATCATGTTCGGTTCGTGGATGCGGTCGCGGACTCCCTGGGTTTTTCCGGTGTGGTCACCAACGTCGAGGATTTGGGGGCAACAGTGAAGGTGTCTGTTCAGGGGGCGGACATAGACACCTTCACCATTGTCCTTAGAGATGCCGATTTCTTCGCCAGACCGGTCAAGACCGGCGAGGCCGTGCACCTGTCATGGGCCGAGGAGGACACGGTCGTCCTTGGTCATCCGAACGCTTCCTAGTCTCAACATCCTTCAAGCCAAAGCAAAATTTAGTCGAACATTGGATTTCAAACAGGAGAGAAACCATGTCTGAGAAGACCAAGAAAACCGCAGGCATCAGCCGCCGTAATCTGCTCAAAACCGGTGCTGCCGCTGCGGGTCTGGCCGCCGGTTCCGGCGCCATCACCGGCTTCCCGACCATCTGGGCCAAGAACCCGATCACCCTGCGCCAGATCGGCACCGGCGTATCCAACATCAACGCGATTGCCCAGAAATGTAAGGAAGATCTCGGCATCACGCTGGAAATGACCGCGCTTGATTCCGATTCCGCTGCCCAGCGCTCGGTCACTCAGCCAAACTCCTACGATATCGCCGATATCGAATATTGGATTCTGAAAAAGGTCTTCCCGGCCGGTGTTATCCAGCCGATGGACACCAAGAAGCTGACCCACTACGACAAAATCGTGCCTCTGTTCAAAAATGGCAAGCTGACCCCTGACAGCGTCATTGCGCAGGGCACCGCACCTCACACCGTTGGCTATGTCGAAGGGCCGGACGGCAAGACCTTTGCCAAGGGCGAAACCGAATGGTTCACCATGGTGCCGACCATCTACAATGCCGACACCCTTGGCATTCGTCCCGACCTTGTGGGGCGCGATATCACCTCTTGGGCAGACATCATGGATCCGGCCTTCAAGGGCAAGACCTCGATCCTCAACATTCCGTCCATCGGCATCATGGACGCTGCCATGATCTGCGAAGCCATGGGCATCCTCACCTATGCCGATAAAGGCAATATGACCAAGGAAGAAATCGACACCACGATCGAATTCCTGATGAAAGCCAAGGCAGACGGCCAGTTCCGTGCCTTCTGGAAGAGCTTCGATGAGAGCGTCAACCTGATGGCATCCGGCGAAGTGATCATCCAGTCCATGTGGTCCCCTGCTGTCGCCGCTGTGCGCTCCAAGGGCATCCCATGCGTCTATCAGCCACTCAAAGAGGGCTATCGCTCCTGGGGTGGCGGTCTGGGCCTTGCTGCCCACCTGTCCGGCGCTCAGCTCGACGCAGCCTATGAATATATCAACTGGTACACCTCCGGCTGGGTTGGCGGCTATCTCAACCGTCAGGGCTATTATTCCGCCTGCATGGAAACCGCAAAAGGCTATATGTCCGAAGACGAATGGGGCTTCTGGATCGAAGGCAAGCCTGCGCAGAAAGACATCCTCTCGCCAGAAGGCAAGGTCATGGAAAAAGCCGGCGCCGTGCGGGATGGCGGCTCCTTCACCGAACGCATGGGCAAGGTGGCATGCTGGAACTCGGTCATGGACGAGGACCGCTACATGGTGCGCCGCTGGAACGAGTTCATCGCTTCCTAAGCACGTCCTAAGCGTTGGGCGCATGCGCCATCCTGCTTACTGCCGGGTCACCTCTCCCCGGTCCATCAGGCCTCCTCCCGACCGGCTCGGGGGGAGGCAACCAGCAAGCCACGGATCCTTCAATGGTCAGGGCAAAAGACCGGACAGCATAGGCAACAGGAAAATAGCCATATGAGCGGCACAGACATCAAGGCAACCACCTCCTCTTTCCGTCTCGGCGCGATCGCCTCCTATCTGCAGGCGCTGCCGCTCGCCGTCATTCTCGGGGCCTTTTTGCTGCTGCCCATTGCCATGATCGCCACCGTGAGCTTCTGGGACTATGACTTTGCTCGCATGTATCCCGATTTCGTCACCTTCAATTATGGCGAAACGCTGGGGTCGTGGGTGACTTGGAAAACGTATCTCAATACCCTCAGATATGCGGTAATGGTTTGGGTCATCACCTTGGTGATTGGCTTCTGGGTGGCCTATTTTCTGGCCTTCCATGTCAAGACCGCCACCACCCAGACCATTCTGTTTCTGGTCTGCACGGTGCCATTCCTTACGTCCAACATTATCCGGATGATTTCATGGATCCCGGTGCTGGGGCGCAACGGGCTGGTCAATTCGGCCCTGACCGAGATGGGCATCGTGGCTGAGCCGGTCGAATGGTTGCTTTATTCCGATTTCGCGGTCGTCTTGGCCATGGTTCATCTCTACAGCCTGTTCATGGTGGTCCCGATCTTCAATACCATGATGCGGATTGATCGCTCTTTGGTTGAAGCTGCCCGCGATGGCGGTGCGTCCGGCTTGCAGATCCTAACCAACGTCATCATTCCGCTGGCCAAGCCCGGTATGGCCATTGGCACCATTTTCGTCGTCACGCTGGTTATGGCCGATTTCATCACCGTTCAGGTCATGTCTGGCGGCCAGAGCGCCTCGGTGGCCTTGATGATGAAGAATGAAATGTCACTGCTGCAATATCCGGCAGCCGCCGCCAATGCGGTGGTTCTTCTGGTGCTGGTTCTCACCATGGTGGCAGGTATCCTGCGCATCGTCGATATTCGCAAGGAGCTTTGAGATGATCAGTGAAAAAAGAGGCAGGGAATTCTACATCTTGGCGGCCTTTTTCGCCCTGTTTGTCCTGTTCCTTTATGGTCCCTTGTCTGCGGTGTTCATCCTGTCTTTTCAGGGCCCGAATGGCGGACTGACCTTTCCGCTCAACGGTGTATCGCTGCACTGGTTCTTCAACCTGTTCGAAACTCAGGCTGTGGGTGACTTTGGCGGCGCTTTCTCCCGCTCCTTCACGCTGGGTCTGATGGTCATGGTTGTCACGGTGCTGGTCTCGTTGCTGGCAGGGCTTGCTTTCCGGCGCAAATTCCGCGGCGCAACGGCCCTGTTCTATCTCGCCATTGCCAGCCTTGTGGTGCCCTCGATCATCATTTCGCTTGGCATTGGTGTGCTCTTCCAGCAATTGGGCTGGCAACCGGCCTGGTATAGTTCCGGCTTCGGGGCGCATCTAACATGGACCTTGCCCTTCGGCGTGCTGATCATGTTTGCCGTCTTCAACCGCTTCTCGCCTTCCTATGAAGAAGCCGCCCGCGACCTTGGCGCCACCCCGTGGCAGAGCTTTCGCTATGTGCTGCTACCAATGATCGCCCCCAGCCTGATCGGCGTCGGTCTGTTCGGCTTCACCTTGTCCTATGATGAATTTGCCCGCACCCTGATGACGTCCGGCACCTACAACACCCTGCCGCTGGAGATCTTCGGTATGACAACCAATGTGACGACCCCGGTTCTCTATGCTCTGGGGACGGTGACGACGCTCTTCTCGCTGCTGGTGATCCTCTCCACTTTGGGTCTGATCTACTACATGAACAAACAACGTGGTCGGGCGAAGAGGTAGGTGTTATGAAGCTTCGTGTGATCAACCCCAACACCACCAAGAGCATGACCGCGACCATTGCTGATGCAGCAAGGCAAGTGGCGGCTCCCACCACCAAGGTGACAGGGATTACCTCCGCAATGGGGCCGGTCTCCATTGAAGGCTATTATGACGAGGCCTTTGCTGTGCCCGGCTTGCTGCTTGAACTGGCCAAGGCGGACAAAGAAGGCGCAGACGCAGCGATCATTGCCTGTTTTGATGATACGGGGCTCGATGCGGCGCGCGCATTGGCGCCCTTCCCGGTACTGGGTATTTGTCAGGCCGCCCTGTCTCTCGCGTCTTTCATTGCCCAGCGATACACCATCATCACCACCATGGAGCGCTCGCGCATCCCGATTGAGCATCTGGTCAGGCGCTATGGGCATGCGGAGCGCTGCAATGTGCGGGCCGCAGATATCCCGGTGCTCTCCCTCGAAGACCCAGCTTCCAATGCCCGCGACCGCCTGCGCAGTGAGATCGCCACCGCCCTCAAAGAAGACCGTGCCGAAGCGATCATTCTGGGCTGTGCAGGGATGGCCGATCTGGCGACCAGCCTGCAAGCCGAGTTCGGACTGCCTGTGATCGATGGCGTGTCTGCCGCTGTCAAACAGGCCGAAGCTTTGGTTGCTCTTGATCTCACGACCTATAAGATGGGGGTCTATGCCGCCCCGATTCAAAAGCCCTATGGCGGCATGTTGGCACCCTTCGCGCCCGGATCTATCGCATCCCCCTAATTGACCCGAGATCGAGCATTCCCATGACAGAGCAGAGCATCATCCGCGCCATGACCGAAGAAGACGTCGCCGAGTTGATCGGCTGGGCCAAGGCGGAGGGATGGAATCCGGGCAAAGCGGATGCCGCGCCCTTTTATGCCGCCGACAGGCAAGGTTTTCTGGGTCACTTTGTCGATGGTGCCCTCGTTGCGGGCATTTCCTGCGTCACCTATGGAGATGATTTCAGCTTCATCGGTCTTTACATCACCCATCCGGATCAGCGCGGCAAGGGCTATGGCCTCAAGGTCTGGAATGCGGCCATGGAGCGGCTCAAGGGACGGATGATCGGGCTTGATGGCGTGCCTCAGCAGCAGGACAATTATGCCTCGATGGGCTTTGCCAAGGCTTATGAAACCGCACGATGGAGTGGCCTTTGCAGCTTCCAGAAGGATGAACGGATCTACGATGTTCTCGAGGTTGATGCCGAGCAGTTGGATGAAATTGCAACCTATGACGCCCAGGCGTTCCCGGCTCCGCGCAAGGCCTTTTTGAAGGCATGGCTGTCGCCCCCTCGTTCCGCTTTTGCCATCACGCGCGAAGGCAAGCTGGCAGGCTATGCAGTTTTGCGTGAGTGCGAGGATGGGTTCAAGCTCGGCCCGCTTTTTGCCGATGATGAAGAGAGTGCGCTCAAACTGTTCGGCGCGGCCTCCAATGCCTGTACAGGCGCGATGCTGCATCTGGATGTACCAGCCAACCAAACCAGCTTCTCACACATACTTGCCGCAAGAGGTTTCGAGCGCGGCTTTGAAACCGCCCGGATGTATAAGGGTGGCATGCCGAGCCTTGACATGGACCGGGTCTTTGCCATCTCCAGCCTCGAGCTGGGGTAACGCGCTGAGCGACAGGCTTTATGCTTCAATGGGATGGGCAGGGTGGTGCCGCTGTCGGTGCTTGGTCTGGCAAAGGGGCAATTGCTGCCACAAGCCTTGACAAAAGAGGGGCTGACTCTAGTCTGTTAACCAACTCCCGGTTTCTTGTTTTAGTTCACTATTTCAGTTTACAGGCCCAGATTGCCGTCGCTCTTTTTGGGGCCTTGTCGGAGAAACGCATTTGTTTGAGGTTTTTGCCATTGGTGCGGCGTTTCTGTTCGGCCTTGCCGCAAGGCAGGTCGCATTGCCGCCCCTTGTTGGCTTTTTGGCAGCCGGTTTTTGCATCAACTGGCTCGGCCCCAAGGGCGGAATTCCTGCAGAAACCGGAGCGATTCTTGACTATATCGCCAATCTCGGCGTTCTTCTGTTGCTCTTTACCATCGGCCTGAAGCTCAAACTGCGTCAAATCACCGAACCTCATGTGCTCGGTGGCGCGTTGTTGCATTTTGCCCTGTCGATCGCCATCTTTGCGCCCATTAGCCGACTTCTGTTTACGGACGACTGGTTATCGGCTCTTTTGATCGGCATTGCCGTGGCCTTTTCCTCAACGGTGCTCTCGGCGAAATTGCTCGAAACCAGACATGAAATGGGCACCTTTCATGGGCGCACCGCGATTGGCATTCTGGTGATGCAGGATATCATTGCCCTTGTGGTGCTGGCGATTTTTGCCGGCAAGGTGCCCGGTCCTTGGGCGCTGCTGATTTTTGCGACGCCGTTGCTGCGCCCCTTGCTCTACAAGCTGTTGGATTTGGCGGGGCATGATGAGGTGCTGGTGTTGACCGGCATGGTGCTCAGTCTGGTGATCGGGGGCGTCGGCTTTCAGATGATCGGTTTGAAGGGCGAAATCGGCGCTTTGGTGATGGGACTGCTTCTATCCAACCATCCCCGTGCCAGCGAATTGTCAAAATCGCTCTGGGCCTTGAAGGAAATCTTCCTTGTCGGCTTTTTCCTTTCGATCGGCATGTCCGGCTTGCCGGACTGGCACGCTTTGCTGTTTGCGATCGGGCTTGGTCTGCTGTTGCCGCTGAAAGGGGTGTTGTTCTTCCTCATTCTGGTGCTTTTCAAACTGCGTGCCCGCACGTCCTTCATCGCCGCTTTGTCGCTGACGGCCTATAGCGAGTTCGGCCTGATTGTTGCTGCTGGCATTCCTGCGGTCGAGCCCTATCTGGTGCCACTGGCCATCGCCGTCTCGGTGTCTTTCCTGATCGCTGCTCCGCTCAATCACTTCGCCCATCCGTTGTTCGAACGCTTTGGTGTGCTGTTGCAGCCTTTCGAGCGCCCGATCCGCCACCCGGACGAAGTGCCCAAGGATCTCGGAGATGCGGATGTGCTGATTTTCGGCATGGGCCGGACAGGCTCTGCCGCCTATGAGGAGCTGGTTGCCAATGACCGCCAGCCGATTGGTCTGGATGCCGACATCTACAAGGTTGAAGCCCATGAAGAGGCGGGGCGCAACGTTATTTTCGCTGACGCGGAAGACTGCAACTTTTGGGATGGGGTGAATATCAAAGGCATCGACGCCGTTGTGCTGGCAATGGATGATATCGAGGCCAAACTGATCGCGACCCGTATGTTGCGGGAGCATGGCTTTGCAGGCACCATCGTCAGCCACGCTCTGCATGCGGATCATGTCGACATGATCCATGATGCCGGGGCTGATCAGACCTATCTTTCCCTGAAAGAAGCCGGTCGCAGTCTGGCAGGTCATGCCATCGAGGAAACCGACATGTCTGATGAGGAAGAGACCGCAAGGCCTGAGGCCAGACTGGCCAAGGAGTGAAGGGCTCCCGGCCGGATCAGCAAAGTGCGGGCTTTGCGAGCCGGACCGGGAGCGGATTGCCTAGAGAGGCAATTGGAACTCCGATAGGGCGAGCAACCTGTTTGCTTCAGGACTGCTCAAAAAATGGCGAAAGCCTGACCCCACAAAGAGTGCGGGGACGGGGTCAGGCTTTGCCAATCAGCAACGGCCGTGGGGGGTCACAGCCATGTCGATAATGTCTTTGCTTGTCAAATTCCAAGACATTTCACGTTGAATTTCCAATGCCAGCTTAAGGCCTGCGGCTTGCAGGTCCGAAGCGGCTCCGGGGACGCCGAGAGTCTCTGCGACGCCCCGCGCATAGCCGATCATGTTGATGACGGCCATGAATTCATCCACGCGGTCTTGAGACGTTGGTCTGGTCTCAGGTGTAATCATCTCGTGCCTCACATATTGCTCTATTGCATTTTGTGGCACAAAAAAACGGCGCATGCGCGTTGCAAAGGCGTTGCACACGCAACACGAGTTGAAGGTAAGTGATGACGATCTGTTTGAAATGCTTTAGGAATACAACTTTCGCCAAAGTGGCGTTGCATTGAATTGCCACTCCTGCTGAGGCTGGTTGAGACAATCGGTCGCACGCATTTCGTCCATCAATGCGATGGCGTCAAGACGTTTCTGATTGACTTGGGCCGCTTTGATGATGGGGTCCACTCTCGCCCATTCAAGCTCTGCTGTTGCCGCCATTTTTTTCCATGTGCGGTCCTTGAAGAACAGCGCCCGTGCCGCCTTGGACAGGCGGGCTTCCTCCTCGTCCGACAACAAGCCGATAGCCACGGCCTCGGCCAGCGTTGCATCGACATTGACCAGCGGAACCGTCATGGCGAAGTAGCCGAGTTCTGCGGGGCTGTGAACCAGTGCAACGTCAGCATCATCAATACGTTGGCCGGAAATATAGGCATCAAAAATCTTGCCAATCCCAATCATGCCGTAGGCGGCACATTCCGCCGCCCGCAAGGCGCCCATGCTGGCGGCACCATAAACGGCCTTGCCTTCAGACAGCGCAAAAAGCAGTTCCTTGTGCCAAACCGGCGCAACAAATTCGAACTGGCCATCAATCAGGCCAATGGCCGTTGCCCCATCCTCAAGCGCCTGCATCACATCGCCCTGACAGGCAGGCGGGCGGACGACCAGATCGTCCCCTGCATGGAATTTTGCATCGGGTAGACTTGGCCCGACAAACACAACCTTCATTGCAAACTCCGTAACAGGGCGCGACTGCCAAACCGCACCTTGCGGTCGCCGTCTGGATTTTCCAATTGCGGTGCAAAAACCTTGGCAACGCTAACGGGTAGCCAGTCGGGTCCGATATCCACCGCATACAATTCGTCAATATCCCGCTCAGCCAGATGCGCCACCAATCGATCAAGAGCTGTCTCTGTGTCACCCACCGCCATCACCGGCATTCCGTCGAGCTTTTGGCCAAAGGGGGCGTCAAAGGCTTTCAGGGTGATCGGGCTGGCCGGCTGGGTGAAGGTGCTTGGCAGCAAGTCATCCCGCGCTCCGGCAATGAAGGTCATGCGCGATTGCACCACTTCTGAAATGGCCCGTGAGGCAGCAATCAGCGGGAAGGGCGATGCGCCCGCCCCGAGCGTCACATCCACATGGCGCAGCGAGCCGGGGGACC
Organism: Cohaesibacter sp. CAU 1516; assembly: GCF_005771485.1. NCBI lineage: Bacteria > Pseudomonadati > Pseudomonadota > Alphaproteobacteria > Hyphomicrobiales > Cohaesibacteraceae > Cohaesibacter > Cohaesibacter sp. CAU 1516. The sequence continues at coordinate 17,090 of NZ_VANT01000009.1, forward strand.
GTTTCTTGGGGGCCAGCAGGGCAGATATGCAGGCAATGTCCAGATCGCTGGAAATGTCAAACAGGGCAATCTCAAGCCCGGCGGCATCGATCTTTTCCAGCATCATCTGCAGCTCGGTATCTTCGAGACTGGCTGGATCAATCCGTTTGCTCAGCCGTTTGGCCGGGTTGGTCACAGCCCACAAGGTCAGGGCATCGCGCTCGACCCGTTCCAGCAAGCCATGCAGCACCGCTTCGGCCCATGTGTTGCCGGAAGCCAGACCATCAGACGAATGCCAGAAACGGGGTTCGAGTGCGGTGCGATCAAAGCTGACGGCATCAAACGGCACCCAGGTTGGCGCATGGGTCAAAAGATTGGTGGTTCTGGCCCAATTGATGGTCTCATCCGGCTCAATCGGTTGCTTGCCGATGGTCAGCAGGCACTTCATCGGATGCACTTCACAGCCGTCAGACTGCAATTGCTCCTGCGTGGTACAGAGCGTCTCACAGTCGGGCTGGGTGGCAATGATCCGTTCAACGGCTTCCATCGCCGCCGAGGTGCGGGCGCATTCATCGTCCGCTCCTTTGCCTTGCGCGATGACGATCGCCCGCGCATTGGGGGAGTAGGCGCACCAAACCGGAATGCCAACCCGATCAAGGCCGGTCTGGCTCGCAACCCGGGTGATGCCCAGACGCGAAAAATATGGAGAGACCTTGTCGAAGGTCTCTCCTGGTGTGCATTTTCGGAAAGAACGGATTCCCGAATAAAGAAATTCAGCGGTCATGGAGCGTGCTGGATGCCTCGAAGAAACCACCGGACACTTCAAAAAATCCGCCAGAGGCCTCAAAGAAACCGCCGGATGCTTCAAAGAAACCACCGGCTTCCTCTTCTGCCTGATTGATCATCACGGCAAAATCGATGCCACGGGTCAGAGGCGCTTTGGCATTGCGCATTTCTGCCACTTTCTTCATATCGCCCTTGGGGCCGGTATCCAGTGCCACCACGGTACCTGCTTCCAGATCCGCTTCCCACAGGCCGTCTTCGCCTTCCAGCCCGAATACAACAATTTTTGACATAAACGTCTCCTTTCTAAAAACCAGCCTTCTTGAGGCCTTCGCGGTAAAGCTCGATTTGCCATGCCTCCTTGATCGGCACGACCGAGAGCCATTGATTGAGGTCGAATTGTGGATTGTCTTTCAGAACGCGACTGCGATAGGTACGAGCCTTGCCCGTTTCCCCCAACATACCCCAACAAGCAGCAGCCAGACGCAGGGCAGGACTTCGGTCTTTCATGCGATTGATGTAATCGAGTGCCTGATGATAATCGCCAACAAAGAAACAGGCACCCGCCGCACTCCAGAAATAGGCATCCGGTGAAATCGGGTTGAGCGAAATCGCGGTGTCGATCTTCTCCAGTGAGCGTTTCGGATCGCCCCCATGGGTCAGGCTGTCCGCGTGACTGCACAACACATCGGCATAATGGGGACTGAGATGTTCCGCCTCGCTCAGTGCCTGCAGGCTTTCATCAATCTTGCCCAGATAAAGCCTGCTCATACCCAGTGCCTTGAAAGCTTCGGCGGATTGGCTGTCTTCCTCGATGGCGATGCTTGCCACTCGTTCCGCCTCCAGCAACAGATCCGCATCTCCCTGGGCTGTCAGAACCCATTCCATGCTCAGCGTCCGCGATACGCCCGCCAGAGCATGGGAGAATTTACTCTGCAAATTCAGCGAATCCTTGAATTGCCGCCGGGCACTGCGGACGGATGGCAGGGTCAGTTTCGAAAGAGTCTGCAGTCCGGTGAGATAGGCACAATAGGCGTCGGGATTGGCCTTGAAGTCATGCAGCGCCGGGGTGTGATAATGGGTGAAGTCGATGATCGAGGACTGGATGGCCTCCGAGATCATGGCGCGTTGGCTGATCGTATGACCCGGATCAAGCAAGAAGCGATTGGCCCAGATGATTTCATCTGTAGGCATGAAAATCAGTTGGACATAGAGATGATCGCCGGAGCGCTTGGTATCCAGCACATAGGCCACGTCAAACTGCTTGAGAAGGGACGCACGATCCTTTGACTGGGCTATCTTTTCCGAGGTGTAAGGCGCAACCATAGAAACCGTACGGCTGGCGCATAGCCCAATGGTGATATCCTCGATCAGGGCGCTGGCAATCGAATTCTGGCTCGACACAATGCCAAGTTCTGCCGGAGGCAGCAGAGCCACCCGCGGTAACGCAGTCTTGCTCACCGCCCGATCCGGATTGAAGGCGGTTGGCTGATCCGGCGTTCTGGCGGACGCGGGCAACAGCAGTGGCGTCGCCTCAACCTGTTCGGGGGCGGCTTGGGTGACCAGTGCCTGTCGGATTTCCTCATCCTGCGGGTCATCTTCCAGCAACAGAATGGCCGCATGCTTCAAATCGGCCTTCAGCGCACTGGCGGCGGGCTTGTCACAAAGGGCCAGGAAATCGCACCGCAAATTCTTCACAAGCGCAATGCGCACCGCGCGGACCCATTTGTCCAACGGCGCCTGATTGTGACCATAGCCCTGAAGAAACCCCTTCGATATCAGCTCACACAACCCCTTGAGCCGCTTCACCGGATCTGGCTCTGCCATCACCTCCAGATCACAGCCCAGCATGCCCGGTGCAATGGCAATGTGGCGATTGTCCAGTTGCAGCAGATCGTCGCCCTCCGCAGGCAAGGCAGAGCCAAGCCGCCTGAGCATCGAACGCAGATTGGTAGAAGCCACAGAATCATCCCGGTCCCAAAGCATGCGTGCCAGCTCGCGGCGCGCAACCGGACGGCCTTCCTGATGCAGAAAAGCCAGCCCGACAAGAGACAAGGCCGGCACATTGACGGAATGGCCGTTCGGATCGGTCAACGCGCAGCCACCGCAGGTTTTCAAGTGAAACGCCATGTTTGTCCCGTTCATTATGGTGTCGCTGTTCTTGCTTGCCTATCATTGTGGGCCGAAATGAGACGCAGATCCATAGGGGCTTTAACCAGTAGAAACTCTCAAAAACAAAACGCCAGATAGGTGACTTGCTGCTTTGGATTGATGGTAACCGACGTCGCACATATTAAGGGTATAAAGAGGATTGAGCCATCAAAAGTTGCTTCTGGTCATGGTGACAGGGATAAAGCTATGGGAAAAGAAAGCTAACTGGCTGAAATATAACAATTTAAACCATAGATGAGGAGCCTGCCATTGCTGTGATGGCTCCGTGACCAACCCCAACATTCCATCCGACAAAAGAAGAGTTCTCGCATCTCCCAACCCGTCGGGGCAAATTGGTCGATAAGTCTCGACGCTTCACCGACGATGCTGTACCGGACAGCAATGCGGAGCCAAGCAAGGGCTCTGCTTGCAATAGTTGACAAATGGCGCTATCGGTAAAATACTTATATGTTATTGATATAATTCATTAAATAAGAATTTATTTACAGTTTTATACCAGTCTGTCTCCATTGAATAATTTTTTTTGGAGTTGGGAATGGCACAACGAATTATGCCAACCGGACTGGAACGTCACTTCGATCCCGGCGAAATGCTTGTCAGCAAGACTGACATGAAGGGCCGCATCACCTATTGCAACCAATTGTTCCGCACCATTGCGGGCTACAGCAACAAGGAGTTGCTTGGCCAGCCCCACAGTTGTGTCCGTCATCCTGACATGCCGCGCGCTGTTTTCAAGCATCTATGGACTGCTTTGGAAGCCAGGCGCGAAGTCTTCGCCTATGTGAAGAATATGGCCAGCAACGGCGATCACTACTGGGTTTTTGCTCATGTTACGCCCTCGCTGAACGGATCAGGGCAGGTGATTGGATACCACTCGGCCCGCCGTGCGCCCGAACGGTCCATCCTGAGCGATGTGATCGAACCCCTTTATCGTGACTTGCGGGCCATCGAAAACGGCGAAGACAATCGCAAGGTTGGCCTTCAGAAAAGCACCAATCATCTTGCCGACATTCTGGAAGAGAAAAGAACGACCTATGATCAATTTATCCTCACTCTCTAAACTGCGTCTGGGACTGTTGGTCAGCAGCTTGTCGATGGCGTCTGCTGTTGGCCTCATGGCAACCGGGTTAACGGGTGGCGGGCTTGCCGCAATGATGGGGATTGCCCTGCTGGGGCTGGTCTATGCGTTATGGCAAAGCCAGACCACTGCACGCTCTCTCGCCCACACGGCGGAGATCTGCAGGCAGATCGGAGGCGGCGACTTTGAGGGCAGGGTCAATGAAAATCTCGATTCAGGTGATGTGCGCGCCATGATGACGGCGGTCAATTATCTCGTTGACCGGTTTGACACCTTCATCCGTGAGGCGGTGGCGTCCTCCAACGCTTTGTCCCACAACAAATATTATCGCCGCATTCAACTCGCGGGTCTCAATGGCAGTTTTCAGGCCTATGCCATCCAGATGAATGATGCCATCAATCGCGTGCAATCCCGCATCAATGACTTTGCCAGTAAGACGACCCATTTCGAACAGGCAACCAAGGTCATTGCTGCCAATCTGTCGCAGGCTGGCGATCAGATGAATGCCACCGCGACCGACATGACCCAAAGCGCTGCCAACACCAACGAGCGGGCAGCCATTGTTGCCTCGGCCAGTCACGAAACGTCGGTCAATGTGCAGACCGTTTCCTCTGCGGTGGAACAATTGAGCGCCAGCTCTCGCGAAATCGGCACCCAGATCGAACGATCCGCCCGGGTCGCCAGTCGGGCGGTCAGTGAGACCCGGCAGGGGGAAGAAAAAATCAAGGGGCTGACCGCCTCTGCCGAAACCATTGGCCGCGTTGTTGAACTGATTTCTGCTATTGCCGAACAGACCAATATGCTGGCGCTGAATGCCACGATTGAATCGGCCCGTGCCGGAGAGGCAGGGCGGGGCTTTGCCGTGGTTGCTGGCGAGGTGAAGGAGCTGGCAGGCCAAACCGCCAAGGCGATTGAGGAAATCACCCAGCAGGTTCATGCGATCCAGTCTGCGACAGAAGGGGCCGTGACCGCCTTTGGCAATGTGTCTGAGGTGATTGGCGAGATGGAACACATCACTTCGGCTGTCGCAGCCGCTGCCGAACAGCAGAATGCGGCGACCGCCGAAATCGCCCGCAATGTCGAAGAAGCCCATCTCGGAACCGAGCAGGTCGCCCAGAATATCACCACCGTGTCGCGCAATGCGGAGGAAACGGGACAGGCGGCAGACTTCGTCATGGCATCTGCCAAACGCATGAATGGGGATGCCTCGATCCTGCAAAGGGAAGTCTCGGAGTTTATCCTTGGATTGCGTCAGGGACCGCTCGACCGGCGCGAGACCCTCGATGCTGACTATGATGGCCCAGAGCGTCGGGTATCATGAGCGCCGGGTATCATGAGCGTCGGGTATCATGAGCGCTGGGTATCCTGGCAAAGGGATCACGGATGAGGCGGTCTGCGGCGGTGGTTGCAGGCTGCCTTTTTGCTGTCTGATGCGCCCGGTAGACCTTCCGGCAAAGAGACAGTATTCCTGACCGAGGGGAAGGGTGTGGCGGGGGGGGGGCGTCAATCGGTCTCGACTATCAAGAGCGACTCGTCGTCGCAGGGTGAAAGCTCGCCTTTGGTGGTACAAAAAGAGGTGGCAATTGCGTCAAATTTGCAGCGCACAAAACGTAGGTCGGGACGATTCCGGCTGCAAGCGCGCGGAATGGTGCAGGAGAGCTGACCTTGTTGTGGGCTATTATGCTGTTTTGGCAGATCATTGCGGCAGAATGAGGGGATGTGCGAGAAGTGCGCATTTTGGGCTATGCAAATGGTGCAAAACTGCCATGCGATGTAAATAATCGCTAATTTCTGAGTAATGTCAATGAAACCAGCCATAAGTCTGGCTAGGCAAGGATTGGCCCGACAGAACACGCGAGGGCATTTGGGTGGCTGTGATGCAGGATTGGAATAGGTCGCCTGCTAGACTCCCTTTCAGCTCGGGTGGTACATGAAGGCCAGATTTTCCATCTAGGGATAAACAGACAAATGACCGCATTTTCCGAACTGCAACAGCCCATCACCCAGCTGACCAGCCTCACCTTTGACGAGCTGGAGATTGGCCAGTCTGCCAGTATTACCCGCGTACTGACCCTGACCGATATCAACCTGTTTGCCACCATGTCCGGTAACACGGACCCACTGCATTTCCCCGAAGGATCGGAAAGTGCGATTTTCTCGCAGCCTGTCGGTCACGGCATGTGGGCCGGTTCTTTGTTTTCCGGTCTTCTGGGCACGCGCCTCCCCGGCCCCGGAACGATCTACCACAAACAGAATCTGAAATTTCTTGCGCCGATCCCCCTCGGCTCCACGGTCACAGCAACGGTCACCATCGAATCCAAGAAAGCCTCCAAGAACGGTCCCAAGCTGGTCTCCTTCGACTGCAGCTGTGTCGACCAGACCGGCAAGCTGCTGGTCAAGGGCGAGGCGATCGTCATTCCCCCAAGTGAGCATCGCAGTCAGGAAGGCCATGCCTTGCCGGAACTGCAATTCATCGCCCACGATCAGTTGGATCTGCTGACCGAAAAATGCGCAGATCTCGATCCGTTGCCAACCTCGGTGGTTTATCCTTGCGGTCGCGTCGCGCTGGAAAGCGCCTGCCTTGGCTATCAGCTTGGCCTGATCGACCCAATTCTGGTTGGGCCGGAAGACAAAATTCGCGAAGTGGCCGAAGACAACAATCTCGACATTTCCAACTTCCGTCTGGTCGATGCTCGCGATGAGCTCGACGCCGCAGCCAAAGGCGTGGCACTTGCCAAGAATGGCGAAGCCGGTGCCGTGATGAAAGGCTCTCTGCATACAGACGAGCTGATGGCCGCGGTGGTCAAGCGCGAAGTCGGTCTGCGGACGGCCAAGCGCATCAGCCATGTTTTCGTCATGTCGGTGCCGAGCTATCCGAAGCCTTTGCTGATTTCGGATGCCGTGGTCAATATCTCACCCAATCTGGAAGACAAGGTCCATATCATCCAGAATGCCATCGATCTGGCACAGTTGTTGGGTGTTGAAACACCAAAGGTTGCCATCCTGTCGGCGATTGAAACGGTCAATCCGCGCATCGTCTCGTCCGTCGATGCGGCCTCGCTTTGCAAAATGGCGGACCGCGGTCAGATCCGCGGTGGTTTGCTGGATGGTCCTCTGGCCTTTGACAATGCGGTTTCCGCAGAAGCTGCCCGCACCAAGGGGATCATCTCCGAGGTGGCCGGTCAGGCCGACATTCTGCTGGCACCGGAACTGGCCTCGGCCAACATGCTGGTCAAACAGTTGTCTTTCCTGTCCCACGCCGACGCGGCTGGCATCATTGTCGGGGCCTCCGTGCCTGTGATTCTGACCTCTCGCGCCGACAGCCTGCCTGCCCGTCTTGCCTCTTGCGCATTGGCCGTCCTGATGGCCGCAGGCGAAAAACGCAAATAAGCGACGATTGAAAGCATCGACAGAATGACACAATCCGACATCAAGAAGGGAGCGCTGCTCGTCCTGAACAGCGGCTCCTCCAGTGTGAAATTTTCCATTTTTCAGCTCGACGCAGACGGCGCGGAAGGGGTTGTCCCACTCTTTGCAGGCCAGTTGACCGGCATCGGCACGGATGCCCATTTGAAAGCCAAAAGCGAGGCAGGCGAGAAACTGGCCGACGAAAGCTGGGCCACCAAGGACGAAGGCACTGTTCCATCCATCCTGCCACATCTGCTGACATGGATCGAAACCAGTCTGCCAGCTGATCTGCCGCTGATCGCTGCCGGTCATCGAGTGGTTCATGGCGGCGAAGTCTATGACAAGCCCGTGGTGGTAACGGCTGAGATCCTCAAGCAGCTGGAAAGCTTCAGCCCGCTTGCTCCCTTGCATCAGCCGCAGAATGTGGCTGCCATTGAAGCGCTCGCCAAGACCCGGCCAGACCTGCCGCAAGTTGCCTGTTTCGACACAGCCTTCCATCAGGGTCAGTCCGACCTCTGCTCGATCTATGCCCTGCCAAAGCGTCTGACCGATCAGGGCATCCGCAGCTATGGTTTCCACGGCCTGTCCTACGAATATATCGCGCATTATCTCAAGCAGGAAATGCCAGATCTGGCCAAGGGCCGCGTCGTCGTTGCCCATCTGGGCAATGGTGCCAGCCTGTCCGTGCTTGAGGACGGCAAGAGCATCGAGACCTCTATGGGCTTCTCCGCTTTGGAAGGTGTGCCCATGGGCACCCGGCCAGGCAGCATTGATCCGGGCATCTTGATCCATTTGATGCGGGAACATGACATGGATGCGGAAGATCTTGAAAAGCTGCTCTACCGGGAGTCCGGTCTGCTCGGCATTTCTGAAATCTCCAATGACATGCGTGACCTTCAGGACAATCCCGACCCACGCGCTCAGCTGGCGGTCGATTACTTCTGCAGTCGGGTTGCCAAGCAGATTGTCTCTCTGGCCGTATCCACCGGCGGTCTGGATGCTTTGGTCTTCACCGCAGGCATTGGCGAACATGGCCCGATCATCCGCAAGAAGATCGGCGACTATCTCAATTGGATCGGCATTCGCATCGACCCTGCTCGCAATGATGCCAACGCATCCCTGATCTCCGAAGATGGATCTCTGCCGGTCTATATCATCCTGACCGATGAAGAGATCATGATCGCCCGCCACACGCTGAATGCGCTGTCGGTCTGATCCCAAGCCGCATGAAAATTAACAAAGCCGGTCCTGAGATCAGGGCCGGCTTTGTTATGCCCGACAAATGAAAAAGGCGTGCCCGAAGCACGCCTTTAAAAATCCGATTGCTGGAAACGGCGGTTAGCGAACCGTCAGGCCGAACCGGACCTGATGGAAATCATGGCCGACCTTGGTCACGCTGCCGCTGGTATCAACACCGGTCTTTTTATAGGTGTTGTAGCTATAGGCCACATCGGCGCTCAGATGATCGCTGATCGCATATTCGAAACCGGCCCCGACGCTGTAGCCATTTTTGTAAGGGTCAAGGTTGGTGTTGTTGTTGGGCTGCGAACTGGTGGTGAACTGGCCCAGATTGGCACCGGCCATCACATAAGGCATGTAATTCTCAAACACATAACCAACCTTGCCGCGCACGGCCGCATGCCACATCAGGCGATATTTCAGGCTGGTCAGCAGGCCGCCCGGATTGGTGCTTTCGGAGCCGCTATGCATCGCCAGTTCGGCTTCCGCACCAACGCGGAAATCGTTGATCGGATAGAGATAGCCAACCGTTGCCCCGGCCGAAATGGTGTCGAGGCTGAAGTTGCCTGAGCTGTAGCCCCCCAGTTTCACATCTCCGGTCGAAGTGGCGACATTGACACCGAAGGACGGTCCGGCAAACAACAGGGCATTGCTGGTCGGCTCATCGGACTGGGTGATCGGATTGCCGAAATGATACAGCAAAGCCGCGCGAGCGATATGCACGTCGAAGTCGGACTTCAGCGTGGTTGGCACGCTGGCAAGGTAATAATTCTGCTTGCCATAATTCTGATAGACATATTCGGAGCGCAGCGAGATTTTCGGGCCAATGCGAACATCGATACCGGCACCGGCGGTGTAGCCGTAAACGGTTTTCATCTTTGCGGAAGGGCTGGTCGCACCCGGTGCGCTCTGCTGGTAGAATTCACCAGCCAGAACCCCGGCATGAACATAAGGCAGGAAACGACCGAGCGAATAGCCCACCTTACCGCGGGCTTCGGCATGCCAGACATAGTCACTATTGTGATAGGCCACGGTGCTGCCGTTATGATTGGCCTTGATTTCGTTGATCGACAGGCCGCCTTCCAGACCATAGACAATGTTGCCGGTCTGATAGTTCCAGCCCACCAGCACGCCACCCGTCGTATTGTCGCCCTGAGAGAAGCGTTCGGAAACCTTGTTGGTGCCATCCGATGAATTGACCTTACCGGTGCCCATGCCGAACTGAACACCCATATAGAGGCCGCTCCAGTCATAGGCCGACTTGGTGCCGAAAACCTGTCCCATATCGGCAGAATTGGCCGGTGCCGCAAGACCGAGGATGGAAACAGTAGAGGCGAGCAGCGCTGCACGCGCGCATCGCGCAATGGTCCGGTCTTTATTCATAGTCATACAAGCACCCGAAAAATCAATTTGCCTTCGAAAAAAGACCAGAAACGAATTCGTTAATTCCAATCATTTTCGACAACGGCTCATAAAAGTCCCTTTTCGCTGTATCAGAGCGCTCGGCTGGAATCAAGTTAACCCCTGCCATTCCGGCACCTATCCCGCGTTGAAAAACGCAAGTGTGACACTATAGCCCAAATCTCGGGAACAAAAGCGGAATACGGAGTTTGCTGGTGCCCGCCTGCAGACCGGCTGGAGGCAAAAGGCAGGCGATCATGGGGTGCTGGCTGGGGATGAAAGCAGGAAAAATGGTGAGTCGTGGCAGGGCGGTAGGAAATTTGCTTTCAATATTGTGCCGATTGTTGGAACTCGCGCGTTCCAAAAACTGCATACATTCGAAACTGGGTCTTATTTGCTTTCTCAACGCCAGTTTGGGGTTGCAGTCTTTCGTCGAAAGCCGCAAATAATGAGCATGATTTCGTTTTTCGGGGGCAAGATTGGCAGCAACCCTGAGCAACGCAAATCTGGCCGGGAAGCGTTGGCAAAACAGGTTGGGGACAGGATGAGCATTTTGGTGACGGGAGGCTGCGGTTATATCGGCAGCCACATGGTTTGGAACTTGTTTGATGCCGGCAAGGATGTCGTGGTCATCGACAATCTCTCCACTGGCTTCCAGTGGCTGGTGCCCGATTCAGTGCCTGTCATAGAAGGCGATATTGGCGACAGTGCGCTGGTTGCCGATGTGATGGCCGAGCACAAGGTCGACGCGGTCATTCATTTTGCCGGTTCCATCGTTGTGCCGGATTCTGTCACCGACCCGCTCGGTTATTATCTCAACAACACCGTCAAGTCCCGTTCGCTGATCGAGAATGCAGTGAAGGCAGGCGTCAAGGCCTTCATTTTCTCCTCCACGGCCGCCGTTTATGGCAACCCTGAAGGTGTCGAGGGAGCTCTGAGCGAAGATCTCCAGCTCGAGCCGATTTCGCCCTATGGCACCTCCAAGCTGATGACCGAATATATGCTGCGTGACAGCGCGGTGGCTTATGGCCTGAAATATGCTGCCCTGCGCTATTTCAATGTTGCCGGCGCTGATCCGAAAGGTCGCACCGGCCAATCGTCTCCGGTGGCAACCCACTTGATCAAGGTCGCCAATCAGGTGGCGCTTGGGCAGCGCGACAAGCTCGCCATCTTTGGCGATGACTATCCGACGCCTGATGGCACCTGCATCCGTGACTATATCCATGTCTCGGATTTGGTGGCCGCCCATGCACTGGCGCTTGAAGCACTGCTGGACGGGCACGAACCGTTCGTCGCCAATTGCGGTTATGGCAAGGGCTATTCCGTTCTGGAAGTGGTCGATGCCGTTCGTCGCGTGTCTGATAACAATTTCTCCGCCGATATCGTCGCAAGACGGGACGGCGACCCGGCCAACCTGGTGGCCGATTCCACGCGCTTGCGGGGCATCACCAACTGGCAGCCGCAATATGATGATCTCGATCTGATCGTCAGGACTGCGCTCGATTGGGAGCGCGGGCTTCTCGAAAAGGGCCACAACCGGGCCTGAGGCAGCAGTCGCCACTCACACACTGATCAGACCAAACCGGCCCGAAGCTGGATATGTCTGATCCGCAAACCACCACAGTGTGGTCCAGACGTGCTCCCAAGTCATACCGACTGGAGCACGAAGGATGACGCTTATTCGAAATCCAGGTCAAACGGTAGGGCCAAGGCCGCTGTCAGACCTGCATTCATGAACGCCAAGTCTTGCCTTCGCAGTTTCCAAACAGAAGGCGATGCTTGTGACCAGACAGGACCCCGAAGGATGACCATGATGTCTGATCCGGCTCAGGAACGCCGCATTTCGCACCTCAAACGCCTTGAACATGAAAGCATTCAGATCATGCGCGAGGTGGCCGCCGAGTTCAAAAACCCGGTGATGCTCTATTCCATTGGCAAGGACAGCGCCGTGATGCTGCATCTGGCAAGGAAGGCTTTTTATCCCTCCCGCCTGCCATTTCCCTTGATGCATGTCGACACGACCTTCAAGTTTCGCGAGATGATTGCCTTTCGCGACCAAATGGTTCGCGATTATGATCTCGATCTGATTGTTCATACCAATCAGCAAGGGGTCGCGGACAATATCAACCCGTTTGATCATGGCTCATCGCTCTACACCCAGGTGATGAAAACCGACGCTCTGAAGGCGGCTTTGACAGAGCATAAATTCGACGCTGCCTTTGGTGGCGCGCGCCGCGACGAGGAAAAGTCCCGCGCCAAGGAACGCATTTTCTCCTTCCGCAATGAAAATCATGCCTGGGATCCGAAAAACCAGCGGCCAGAGCTGTGGCAGCTCTTCAACACCCGCATCAAACCGGGTGAGAGCATTCGTGTCTTCCCGCTTTCCAACTGGACCGAGCAGGATATCTGGCAATATATCATGCTGGAAAATATCCCCATCGTGCCGCTCTACTTTGCCAAGAAACGCCCCGTCGTCAAACGCGATGGCACCTGGATCATGGTCGATGACGAGCGCCTGCCACTCCAGCCCGGTGAAGTGCCCGAGGAACGCATTGTCCGCTTCCGCACCTTGGGCTGCTACCCGCTGACCGGTGCGGTGGAAAGCAGCGCCGATAGTCTTGAAGCCATTTTCGAAGAGATGCTTGTGGCCCGCACTTCCGAGCGGGAAGGGCGAATGATCGACCATGACGACACCGCCTCGATGGAGAAGAAAAAGCGGGAAGGATATTTCTGATGACCATTGCTCCTGTGACACAAAAGACCGTTGAAACCGCAACCCCCGTGCAAATCGACCAGATCGCCCAGCAGGACAGCCGCGACATCCTGCGCTTCCTGACCTGTGGCTCCGTTGATGATGGCAAATCGACCCTGATTGGTCGGCTGCTCTATGATTCAAAGACCATCTTCGAAGACCAGATGACGGCGCTCGAAGCAGTCAGCAAAAAGCACGGCACCACCGGCGATGACGTTGATTTGGCCTTGCTGCTCGATGGCCTGCAGGCCGAGCAGGAACAGGGCATCACCATCGACGTGGCCTATCGCTTTTTTGCGACCGACAAGCGCAAATTCATCGTCGCCGACACGCCCGGCCATGAGCAATATACCCGCAACATGGCGACCGGCGCCTCCAACAGCGATCTGGCCGTCATTCTGATCGACGCCCGCAAAGGCATCCTGACCCAGACCCGTCGCCACAGCTTCATCAATGCCCTGATCGGCGTGCGCCATGTGGTGCTGGCGGTCAACAAAATGGATCTGATGGATTATAGCCAAGAGGTCTTCGACAAGATCCTCGCCGACTATCAGACCTTTGCCCAGAGTTTTGAGTTTGACACCATCACCGCCGTGCCGATCTCGGCTCGCTATGGTGACAATGTGGTCGCCAAAAGCGAGAATATGCCTTGGTATGAAGGCCCGACCCTGCTCGGCTATCTTGAAGAGATCGACACCGAAAGCGCCGACCGCGCCTTGCCGTTCCGTTTTCCCGTCCAGTGGGTCAACCGCCCGAACCTCAATTTCCGTGGCTTTTCCGGTACGGTTGCCTCAGGTATCGTCAAGGTAGGCGATGAAGTCGTGGTGGCCAAATCCGGTCAATCCTCCAAGGTCGCCTCGATTGTCACCATGGATGGCGAGCTGCCCGATGCCGAGGCCGGCGAAGCGGTCACCATCACGCTCGAAGACGAAATCGACATTTCCCGCGGCGATCTGCTGGCCCCTGCGCAACACCGCCCATTGGTGACCGATCAGATTTCTGCCCATCTCATCTGGATGGATTCCGCTCATTTGTTTGTTGGCAGGCCCTATATTATCAAGCTTGGCAGCCAGCAGGTGCAGGCCACCATCACCGCCCTCAACCACAAGATTGACGTCAACGACGCCTCACGCAAGGATGCGGGCAAGACGCTGGAGCTGAATGAGATCGGCTTCTGCAACATTGCTTTCTCCCAGCCGCTGGCCATGGATGCCTATGAAGAGAACCGCCAGACCGGATCCTTCATCCTGATCGACCGCTATTCCAACCAGACGGTCGCCGCTGGTCTCGTTTGGCAGGGCCTGCGCCGGGCAGACAACATCCATTGGCAGGCGGTGGATGTCGACAAGGGCTCCCGCGCCGCGCTCAAACATCAGACCCCGAAAGTGCTGTGGTTCACCGGCCTTTCCGGCTCGGGCAAGTCGACCATTGCCAATCTGGTGGAACAGAAGCTGCATCGGGATGGCCGACACACCTATTTGCTCGATGGCGACAATGTCCGCCATGGTCTGAATAGAGATCTCGGCTTCACCGATGCCGACAGGGTGGAGAATATCCGCCGCATTGGCGAAGTGTCCAAGCTGATGGTTGATGCGGGCCTGATCGTGCTGACCGCCTTCATCTCGCCCTTCAAATCCGAGCGCGATGTGGTCCGCGATATGCTGGGCGAGGGGGAATTCGTCGAGATCCATGTCGACACCCCGCTGGAAGTCTGTGAAACACGCGACGTCAAGGGGCTCTATGCCAAGGCGCGGGCAGGCGACATCCCGAACTTTACCGGCATCGATGCGCCATATGAAGCGCCGCTCAATCCGGACATCCATGTCAACACAGCCGACATGAGCGCCGAAGAGGCCGCCGACGCCATCGTCGACTATCTCGGCAAGACCGAGATCTATGATTGGTCCGTCTGATTCCCTTGACAGACGGGTCGCCTGATACCAGATGCAGCAAGGAGGGTGCGGCTGCCGCATCCTCCTTTTTTACTGCCATGTCTTAGGAAAAGTTGAGAAAGCCGCCCTCCCGGCGCTTGAATGCGATCCCACTTTCTGAGACAACCCGGGCAGATCATGCAAGCCACGATAGCCACAGAGCCTATCGAGGCGACGAGCCAGAGAGGATCCCAGATCATGAAACGCGTCTTCATCACCGGTACAGCGGGTTTCATCGGGTTTCACCTCGCTAGACATTTGCTGGCCGAGGGGCATATCGTCCATGGCTTTGACGGCATCACCGACTATTACGACATCACGCTCAAACAGCGCCGCCATGCGATGCTGATGCAAAACCGCAATTTCGCCGTGACCGAGGCTATGCTCGAAGATCAGGATGCGGTGGCCAAGGCGGTGCGCGACTTTGCCCCCGACATCATCGTCCATCTGGCAGCCCAAGCGGGCGTGCGCTATTCCATCGACAATCCGCGCTCCTATCTGGAAGCCAACATCATCGGCACCTTCAATGTGATGGAAGCGGCGCTCGAACAACGGGTCGAGCATTTGCTGATGGCGTCGACCTCCTCGGTCTATGGCGCCAATGAGCAGATGCCATATCGCGAAGTCGACAAAACCGACGCGCAAATGTCCTTTTATGCTGCAAGCAAGAAGGCCACGGAATCGATGGCCCATTCTTACGCCCATATCCATGATCTGCCGATCACCATGTTTCGCACCTTTACCGCCTATGGCCCATGGGGCCGTCCGGACATGGCCCTGTTCAAATTCACCGACGCCATTCTCGATGATCGGCCGATCGATATTTACAATCATGGCCGGATGATGCGCGACTTCACCTATGTCGACGATCTCGTCAAGGCGATCAGTCTGCTGATGGAAGCGGTGCCAGTGCGCCCGCAAAGCCGCGACCAGATCGAAGACGGGGACTCGCTTTCCCCGGTTGCTCCCTATCGCACGGTCAATATTGGCAACGCCACGCGGGTCCAGCTGCTCGACTTCATCGAAGCCATAGAAGCAGCGCTTGGCAAGAAGGCGATCCGCAACATGATGGAAATTCAGCAGGGGGATGTGCCTGCCACCCTTTCGGATTCGAGCCTGCTTCATCATTTGACCGGCTACAAACCCGCCACGACCATTGAAGATGGCGTGAAGGCTTTCGTTGCCTGGTTCCGCGATTATTACAATAAGTGAGTCAACGACGTTGCTTGTTATGTTAGGGATGCCTCGCTTCTGATATCTTAGTCGCAATGCCAACGGAGGACTTGCCCGCAAGCCCTTGCTGCCTCTATGCTTTGGGTTCAGATGCCTTCTCCCAGGGCATTCTGCTTCAGGAATGCGGGTCCGTTCTCCCACGTAGGCAAAGCGGCCGGGAGCCGCCTCGTCGACCCGATTCCCAAGATATTGAGGTAAGTATTTTTATGGCGGAAAAACATTTTCTAAGCGACATTTTGAAACGCGTCGCCCGTGCCCCTTTCCTGTCGTCCAAAAGCGCCAGCAGCCCCGCGGATCTGATTCCGTTATGCGACGAGCTGATCAGCGATCAGGGTGAAGCATCCGGCCTCAAGACTGCGCTGAAGATTCTAGATATCTACGACACGGCCAATGACGAGGAAAAGCTGGCTTTCTTCGAAACCATGGCTGATCGCTACGGGGTTGATCATGATGCCCTGACCGAAGCGGTCGAGAAATGGCAGCCAAGCGACAATGCATCAGCCCGTGAGCTCTATTTCGCCGCTGAGCCCAAGAGCCTTGAGCTGATCCGCCGCATCAACAGGGTGCCCGGTGCCACGGGGCGTCTGGTCCGTATGCGCTCGGAGCTGTTGGGCTTCCTGCGCAAACATCCCGATTTGCGTGGCCTCGATCTGGATTTCCAGCATTTGCTGTCCGCCTGGTTCAACCGGGGCTTTCTTGAGATCGAACAGATCGACTGGTCGACGCCTGCGTCCATTCTGGAAAAAATCATCGCCTATGAAGCGGTACACCAAATCCACGGCTGGGATGATCTGCGCCAGCGTGTGGCCGAGCGAGACCGTCGCCTGTTCGCCTTCTTCCATCCGGCCATGCCCGATGATCCGCTGATTTTCGTCGAGGTCGCCCTGACCAAGGAAATTCCCGGCGCGATTGCCCCGATCCTGGAGCATGACCGGGAGACCCTTGATCCCAATGTGGCCAATGTCGCGGTCTTCTATTCCATCTCCAACTGCCAGCATGGTTTGCGCGGCATTTCCTTTGGCAACTTCCTGATCAAGCAGGTGGTGGCCGAACTGCAGCGCGAGTTGCCGTCTCTGACCACCTTTGTCACCCTGTCGCCTGTGCCGGGTCTGCGTCGCTGGGTGGCCGAGGCCATGGACAAGGAGGACAGCCTCTTGAAAATCGAAGAGCAAACTGTGTTGCAGGGGCTGGAAGAGAACCAACTGCCGCCTGCAGAGGTCATTGCCCGCCTTGCTGCTCGCTATCTGGTCAATGCGCGCAGCAAGCGGGGCACGGCCTATGATCCGGTCGCCCATTTCCACCTTGGCAATGGTGCGATCCTGCACAAGGTGCATGCGCAGGCTGACTTGTCGCCGCGTGGCAAGAGCAACAGCTGGGGCGTGATGGTCAATTATCTTTATAATGAAGCCAAGATCGAAGAGCATCATCAGGCCTATGCCAAGGAGAGCAAAATCGCCCATTCCTCCGAGGTCAAATCCTTGGCCAACGCCAAGGTCCGTGTGCCTGCCTGAGGCGAGCGATGCCTGGCTTACCGATGGGATGTATCAGGCCGCCTTCGCAAGAGGCGGCCTTTTGCCGTATGCCCCATTGGCGCTGCCTTTGACATTGCGCCGCTCTTTCTTCTGGATTATAGAGGGCACCTTAGCAAACGAGACAATTCAGCGCGTTCCCAAACGATCCGTATCGCCGGACCGGAGCGAACGCCATAGACTGATCGGCTCAGGATCAGCACAGGACGGCACAGGAACGGCAATGGCAAACAAGCGCGGTGGCAAACCTCCAAAGCAATCGGCCAGACGCGGCGACGGCAAAACGGCAGGCAGCCGAGCTGGCGCTGCCAATCGCGGTGGCGGCCAGCCTTCCCGTCAAGGTCAGCCCTCCCGTCAAGGTCAGCCCTCCCGTCACGGCCAAGCCACTCGAAGTGGCAAGCCTGATCAGCCGAGACCTGACTTCAAACCCGGCCGCATCATCAAGCAGAACCGCACAGACACCAAACCCTCCAAGCCAGCCGAAGAGCCGCGCGCGCCATTCATCCTGCCAAAGCGCCCCGAAGGCCCGACCCCGCGCCGCGCCCCCTTTGCCCTGATGGTCACCGGCCCATGGGATGATTATGCCCTGCTCGATATGGGCCACGGCCAAAAGCTGGAACGCTATGGCCCCTACACCATCGTCCGGCCAGAGCCGCAGGCCATGGGCAGCCCGCGCCTCGATCAAGCCATCTGGGACAAGGCTGACGCGATCTTTTCCGGCGACTTGGAAGAAGAAGGCCCCGGCCGCTGGCGCTATCCTCAGCCACTGGGCGAGACATGGGAAACCCATTGGGACCAGATCCGCTTCTATGGCCGCTTCACCGCCTTTCGCCATGTGGGCTTCTTCCCCGAGCAGGCCGCTCATTGGCAATGGATGGACCAGCAATTGCGTGGTGCTTTTTTGGGGCGTCCGCCTCGGGTGCTCAATCTGTTTGGCTATTCCGGCGTTGCCTCGCTGGTCGCCGCCCGTGCGGGGGCCGAAGTCACCCATGTCGATGCGTCAAAAAAAGCCGTCGCCTATGGCAAGGAAAACCAGCTTCTCGCTGGCCTTGATGATAAGCCGATCCGCTGGATCGTCGATGACGCGATGAAATTCGTCCAGCGCGAAATCCGTCGCGGCAATGTCTATGACGGCATCCTGCTCGATCCGCCGAAATTTGGCCGTGGGCCGAAGGGTGAAGTCTGGCAATTGTTCGAAATGCTGCCTGAAATGCTCGATGCCTGCCGTCAGATCCTGTCCAAGGAGGCGCTGTTTTACACGCTCACCGCCTATGCGATGCGCGCCTCTTATGCCGCCTTTGACGAACTGATGATCGAAGTGATGACCGGGCAGGGCGGGATTGTCGAATCCGGCGAACTGATGATTGCCGAGGAAAATGGCCCCCGCTGCCTTAATACCTCTCTTTATACCCGCTGGCGTCCGCTCAATGCAGACGAAGCAGCCAGCCAACAGGAGATCAGCGCATGAATAGCCGCGCACAACGCAACGGCCTGATCAAGGAAATCACCGCGGTCTCCAACCAGCATATCAAGGATATCAAGGCGCTGGAGCGCCGCAAGATCCGCAACGAAACCGGCCTCTTCATGGCCGAAGGCCTGCAGCTGGTTGCCTTTGCGTTGGAAGCCGGATGGGTCGCCGAAACGCTGGTCTATGCCAAAAACATCAAGACCCATGAGTTGGTCCAGCAAGTGGCCGCCAAGGTCTATGCCAAGGGCGGGCTTATTCTGGAAGTCTCCGAACAGGTTTTGTCGAAAATCACCCACCGGGACAATCCCCAGCATGTCATCGGCGTCTTTCAGCAGCGCTTCGGCACCCTTTCTGATCTGGCCAGCGATGTCGAAGCCGCTGGCGGTGACATGCTGGTCGCCATGGAAGGGGTCAAGGATCCGGGCAATCTGGGCACCACCATCCGCACATCTGATGCGGTTGGGGCCAGCGCCATGCTGCTGATCGGTGAGACCACCGATCCTTTCAGCCTTGAAGCGGTCCGCGCCACCATGGGCTCGATCTTTCATATACCGCTCTATCGTGCCACCCGCGAAGAGTTCCTTGCGTGGCGGCAAAATTGGCCCGGCGCGATCGTCGGCACCCATTTGAAAGGGGCGGTCGATTATCGCGACGTCAAACCTGAGGATCCGGTGATGGTCTTGATGGGCAATGAACAATCCGGCTTGCCGGACGCCTTTGCCGACACCTGCGACCATTTGGTGAAAATCCCCATGGCAGGCCGCGCCGAAAGCCTCAATCTTGCCGTCTCCACCGGCATCACCCTGTTCCGCTTGCGTGAGAGCAAACTGGAGCTGTAAGAGCTGTTGCTTGCCCCACCCGGGGCATCGCAGGCGAGATTTGTCATTAAAGAATGCAGCTCTTCACGCCCAATTGATTATTTTGGGACCGAACGGTCTTCTATAGTCTGTCTCCAAACGCTCCGACTTTTCGAGCAATGCGACAGACTATGACAGACAAGGACAGGCCCCATGACAGACCCGCTTCGCATCGACATCATTTCAGACGTGGTTTGCCCCTGGTGTGCCGTTGGCTATAACCAGCTGCGTGTTGCGCTGGAGCGCACCGGCGTGGAAGCGGACATCCACTGGCACCCCTATCAGTTGAACCCGGATATGGGACCCGAAGGGCAGGAACGTCTGGGCTATCTGGCAGAAAAATACGGCATCTCGGCGGATGATGCAGCCAAAACCCAGCAGCGGATAACCGATCTGGGCAAGGAAGTCGGCTTCACCTTCAATTTTGCCGCAGGACAGCGCACCTACAACACCCTTGCAGCCCATCAATTGATCCATTGGGCACGAGATTTTGGCAAGGCGCATGACTTGAAGCTCGCCCTGCTCAAGGCCTATTTTACCGACGGCAAGAATATCGACGATACCGACATTCTGGTTGATATTGCCAGTGATCAGGGGCTTGATGCGGACGAGGCCCGCGCGGTTCTGGCCGAGAATCGGTTTGCAACCGATGTTGGCGAACATATCTCATTCTGGCGTCAGCAGGGCATCAGTGGCGTTCCCGCCATCATCCTCAACTCCAAATATTTGTTGAATGGGGCCGCTGGCGTTGACCAATTCCGCCGGGCCTTGAATGCGGCAGAAGCGGAACGGGCCTTGGCCTGAGCCAGGGGGCAAGACTGGCAAGAGGGCCGAGCAACCGGATGGGCGTGCAGAAAGGTGCAAAGCGGGGTGCATTTCCCGCTTTTCTCTTTTTGACAGGCTTGGTAATAAAGCAGCCACATTTGCTTTATAATGACCAATCCAGTTTCCTGCCGCATTTTTCGTCCAGAAAGGCCATAGCATGCCGCTCATGCAAATCATCGTGATTGCCATCATTCAGGGCATCACCGAATTCTTGCCCATTTCCTCCTCCGGCCATCTGGCAATCACCTCAGACATCACCGGCTGGGCCGATCAGGGCCTTGCGATGGATGTGATGCTTCATGTCGGCTCACTCTTTGCCATCATCGTCTATTTCTGGCGCGACGTGCTGAACCTTGCCATCGGTGGCCTCAATCTCTTACGTGGTCGCCTGACCCCTCATGGCAAACTGGCCCTTTACATCGTGCTGGCAACCATCCCGGCGGTGATTTTCGGTCTGATCTTGAAGAAGACCGGTGCGTTGGACGCTTTGCGGGCTGATGATTTGCTCAAACTACAGGTGGTTGGCTGGGCTGCCATTGTCTATGGTGCCTTGTTGTATCTGGCTGACCGTTTCGGACCCAGTGAAAAGGCCATGGAAAACATGACCCTGCCGCCTGCTTTGGTGATCGGTCTGGCGCAGATGCTGGCGCTCATTCCTGGCACCAGCCGCTCGGGCATCACCATGACAGCGGCTCGTTTCTTGGGCTTCTCGCGGCCCGAGGCTGCACGCTTTTCCTTCCTGCTTGGCATGCCAGCCATTGCTGGTGCCGGCTTGTTGACCATTAAGGAAGCCATCGAAACTGGAACAACCATGTCGTCCGATGTGTGGCTCGGCGCGGGTCTGTCCTTTCTTGCGTCCTTCGCGGCCATTGCCTTCCTGATGGCGTTGGTCAAGCGGATCAGCTTCCTGCCCTTCGTGCTTTATCGATTCGCACTTGGTATCTTCCTACTTGCCATGGCCTATGGCTATGTCAGCCTCTGACAGGATGTGACTAGTCCAGTTTGCAGCTCCACCGGAGTGATCTTGCCACAAGGCGGCGGCCATGCATCGGGCCGGTGCGTGGAAAAGTGTGACAAGCGGGCAGTTTCGACCCGCAATCACTGGCGAAGCAAAAGAAGGGGCGATATGGTCGCGCCTCCATTCCGAACCAGCGATGTATGAACGCACTGTCACACCCTTGGCTTTTGGCCCCACTCCACCTTGTCAGCGAAGGGTGGAAAGCGGGTAAGGAAGGGTGTGAAAGCGAATCTATTAAATCGCTGATAACCATTTTACCATTGGATAGACGGGTGCTCACATCACAACCCGACCTGTCCTGTCCATATGGGTGTTCGTCGGGGTCAAAAGGGGTCGCGCCAGCATGTTGCTGCTCTATCACACGAAAATGTCCATTCCTTCCCGCTTTGCCCGTCTCGTGCTGGCCGAATGCAAAGCTGGTGCGGAACTGAGCGAAATGCTGCCTTGGGAGCGGGACGAAGCCTTTTTGCGCATCAATCCTGCAGGCAAGGTACCGGTGCTGCGCGAAAATGACGGCCCTCCCGTCTGTGGTGCCAGTGTGATTGCCGAATATCTCGATGAAACCCGCGGCTATGCCTTGGGGGATCGCCGCCTGTTGCCTGATCATCCCAACCAGCGCGCTGAAGTGCGGCGTCTGATCCATTGGTTTTTGGAAAAAGCGGTTGAGGAAAGCGCCCAATTCTTCATTGAAGAAAAGATCTACAAACGCATGCGGCGACCGGGCGAGGGGGGTGGCCCTCCGGATTCGACCATTCTGCGCGCAGCGCGGGCCAATCTGCGCATCCATCTCAATTACATCGCTTATCTCGCCGAGCGCCGCAACTGGCTGGCGGGTGAGCATTTCTCCTATGCCGATCTGGCCGCAGGGGCCTTCCTGTCGACCATCGACTATATGGGGGAGGTGCCGTGGGACAAGGAACCGGTGGTCAAGGAATGGTATCAGCGGATCAAATCCCGCCCCGCCTTCCGTCCGATTCTTGCCGACAGCCTGAAAGGCATCCCGGCGGCCTCCCATTATGTGGATCTGGATTTCTGATTCATATTGATGCAAGGTGCGCGCTCTGCCGCCCATGAGATGTCACGAGCGTTACCCGATGACTGCCAACCGAACTGCCTCAGATGACAAACTGCGGACCTTCCTTGACCGGGAAGCCAAGGCACTCGGCTTTGCCGATATCCGGATCTGTCGTGCCGACGAGGCGGCCAATCACGCCGACACCTTGCGCCATTTCACCAAACAAGGCTATCACGCCACCATGGGCTGGATGCAAGAGACGCTGGAGCGCCGCGCCCATCCGTCGGCTTTGTGGGGTGATGTCCGCTCAATCATCATGCTTGGCTTCAATTATGGCCCCGATGAAGACCCACGGCCACTGCTCGCCCAAAAAGACAAGGCCAACATCTCGGTCTATGCCCGCCACCGTGATTATCATGACGTCATCAAGGGGCGTTTGAAGCAACTCTCTGCCAAGTTGCTCTCCCGCCTGCGCGACAGCCATCCCGGCGGCGAAATCAAGGTCTTTGTTGACACTGCGCCGGTGATGGAAAAGCCTCTTGCCTATCGCGCAGGGCTTGGCTGGCAGGGCAAACACACCAATCTGGTCAGCCGGGACTTCGGCTCATGGATCTTTCTGGGCGCGATCTTCACCAACCTCGATCTGCCTGCAGATGAGACCGAGGTGGATCATTGCGGCTCTTGTCGCGCCTGTCTTGATGCCTGCCCGACAGGTGCCTTCCCGGCCCCGTATGAGATCGACGCGCGACGCTGCATCTCGTACCTCACCATCGAACATAAAGAGCCAATCCCGCATGAATTTCGCCCCGCGATGGGCAACCGGATCTATGGCTGCGACGATTGCCTTGCCGCTTGCCCATGGAACAAATTCGCCCAAACCGCTGCCGAGGCGAAATTGCAGGCCCGCGACGATTTGAAAGCCCCAGCCTTGCGCGACTTTCTCGGTCTTGATGACGCGGCCTTCCGCGCCCATTTCACCGGTTCGCCGATCAAACGGATCGGCCGCAACCGCTTCTTGCGCAATGTGCTGATTGCGGCAGGCAACAGCGCGGAGACGTCCCTTGTTGCAGCCATTGAAAGCCATTTGATCGACACAGATCCGGTGGTGCGTGGGGCGGCCATCTGGGCCTTGGGCCGTCTCCTGTCCACACAACAACTCGAACAATGGGCGGGCCGCCTTGCAGTCGAGGAAACGGACCCTTATGTGCAACAGGAATGGCAACAGGCCTTGCAATCTTGAACCAAATAAGGAACTGGCATGAAACTCTTCATTTTCGGATATGGCTTCAGCGCAAAGGCCATCGCACGGGACCTGAAAGACCAATGTGACTGGATTGCCGGGACCTCTCGTTCGCTGGAAAAATGCGCTGTGATCGAGGCCGACGGTTTGCGCGCCTTTCAGTTCGATGGCGAGAATGCCAGTCCAGCCATTTCAGAAGCCCTCAAAGAAGCCACTCATATCCTGCTTTCCATCGCGCCCGACGCAGACGGAGACCCGGTGATGCGCTGCCATGGAGATGATCTTCGTGCCAATCAACAGCTGGAGTGGCTGGGCTATCTCTCAACCGTTGGCGTCTATGGCAACCATGATGGAGCCTGGGTGAGCGAGGAAAGCGAATGCCATCCCGTTTCCAAACGCTCCGTCCAGCGCGTCGCTGCGGAACAGGCCTGGCAGACCTTTGCCAAACAGATCGACAAGCCTCTTGGCATCTATCGGCTGGCAGGCATCTATGGTCCGGGCCGCAACCAGATGATCAAGCTTGCCGCAGGCACCTGTCGCGCCATCGACAAGCCCGGTCAGGTCTTCAACCGCATCCATGTCGATGACATCGCACTTGCTGTCTCCAAGGCAGCTCTGATCGCTCAGAGCGGCATCGTCAATGTTTGCGATGACCAACCCGCCCCACCGCAAGAGGTCATCGCCTTTTGCGCCGAACTGATGGGTCTGGAACCACTCACGCAGATCCCGTTCGATGAGGCAGAGATGACCCCGATGGCCCGATCCTTCTATGGTGAGAACAAGCGCTGCGATAACAAAAAACTGCATGCCCTGATCGGAGGCGATATGCTCTATCCCACCTATCGAGACGCCTTTAACCATATGTGGAACGTGGATATCTGGCACGGCAAAAAGGCTTGAATTCGGCCTGTTTCTGCCATTTGAAGGGGGGAACTCGGACCCGCCCCCTGACAGCCTGTGCACAGGCAATTTCATCGCTGTTAAAAAAGTGCAAGAAAAGCACCAATCGCCCTTGCCATGGCGGTCAATGTCCTTTAGACAACAGCCTCACTTGCCGGGCAATATTCCACGGCAGACGGTTGCGCTGGTAGCTCAGTTGGATAGAGCACCAGACTACGAATCTGGGGGTCGGGGGTTCGAATCCTCCCCAGCGCGCCATTTTCCCCTTTAAAATTCAATGCTTACACATGCTCCGATGCACGCGTTTTGCGTCGTGCTTGTTATTGGAATCTGTGACCTTTTCAACCAGCACGGTGACAATGCTGGTGAAGGCGCAATGTTGCAGTGCTGGTTGAAAAGGGCTTCGCTCGGTCTTGGTCGGAACAACAAAGCAGTGGGCGGTCTGGAAGGCGGCTCTGGGTAAGGGGGAATAAAGCTCGATTGGGCCGCAGTTTGTTGTCACACAGCGCTGACGAGGCTTTCCTGTTCGAGCTTGATGCGGTCGCACAACTCGACGAGAATGGTCAGGCCATAGGGCCAGCGGCCAAAACCGGCTTCCGAATTGATATGGCCCGCCTCTCCCAGATCGACAAAGTCGGATCCCCACGTGTCTGCGAAGTGGCGCGCGCGGGAAAAACGGAGCAGATTGTCGTTGTGGCTGGCAACAAGAGAGGTTGGCACACACAGTCGTTCCATCGGAATCCGGTCTTCGGCTTCAAAGCGCAGAGGTTCGGCGGGTGCGACAAACATCGCACCGACCACATCGGGGTTTTTCTGGGCAATGACACAGGCAGAGGCAAGCGCTCCGAGGGAATGGCCGATCAGAATGGCTGGATGATTGCAGTCGGACAGTGATCGGCTGATGGCGTCGATCCATAACTCGATGTCGCGCTGATCCCATCGGCGCTGGGATATGCGGTTGAAGCCCCCCACATCCCGTTCCCAGAAGCTCTGCCAGTGCTCAGGCCCGCTATTCTTGAAACCCGGCACCAAAAGGAAATCAAACTCCTCAGCATGGGCATCGAGTGCTTCGAGAATATCTGGATGTGTGAGTTGCCTGACCACATGTTGCTCCATGAACTACCAGACCCGATCAGGATGGCTTCCCCTGAAAAGGCCTTGAACAGATCCCACCAAGGCTGTGTCCCCCAGTCGCCTCCGGTTGTGCCCCGCATGCGGGGTGGAGTGCGACGGTACCATAGGCCCTTCGCAGGCAATCTTCAACTCCCGCGCAACAATTGCGCGAAAAGCTCAATCCGGCTTAGCTTGTCCAAGCCATTGATCATAAAGCGTCTCTATCTTGGACCAGAGTTCGTCGAGGGCATGTGTGCGGGATCGACCGCATGCCCGGGCATCGGCGTCGCATACCAGACAGCGGCGTGGAGGGTCACCGACGCTGCTGCGTGACAGGGCCTGTCCATCCGCATCATGCACGTCAAGATCCCAGAGCCGCCCGAGTGGGTGATTGTCTTCCAGAGCCACCAGCGCCCGCTTGAGGAGAGCCGCGTCGCCGTCCACCTGATAAAGGCTTTCCGGGCCGGTTGGCAAATCGGTGTTGAAATGGATGTCATATCCCCACCCGCGCCGGGCCAGCATGGCAAGGGTTTCGTGGCGGGCCACTTCGGCGATGGCGCGGATCAAGGGGCTGTCTTTCACCGGACCGGGCATGACAAGAGTGAGGGTAATGGTGGGTTGGCGGCGTTTGGCAAAGCATGAGGCCCGCCGCGCGGCGCGCGCATCCCGTGAGGCAAGCAGGGCCTGCAAGTCGATTGCGATCCCGTCCCGTTTAGTCCCTGTCACTGCCGCTCCTCCCTTTCCTCCCGTCAGTAACCATTGTCCGTGGATGATGCTAGTTGCGACAGAAACCACGTCACTGCCAACAAATCTGCAGACCCGCCGGGGCTGAGGTTGCGGGCGGTTAGCCGTTCATCCATGACCTGCAGCTGCGCCTTGAAGGCAACGGGACCGCAGAGCGCCAGCGGTGTCAGTTGACGGGCTTCGTCCTTGACAAAATTGAGCCCTTCAATGCCGCCACGTGCCACCAGATTGGTATCGTCATTGTTTGCCATCAGCGCCACCAAAGCCGACAGAAGCGCACTTTGCGGGTCAAACCCGGCCTCAATTGCCCGCTGGTAGGCCGGCAGGGCCCATTGTCGAGCCGAGGCAAAGCCACTTTCGGCTTCCCCCCGTGCCCCTGTCAGGCCGTAGCGGTGATAGATATATTCCCCGGCGCTGTTGGCAGTCTTCACCCGCTCTTTCAGCTCGCTTCTGACCAGCCCGGAAACAAAGCACCCGGCCTCTGAGCAAAGCCTATCAATGGTGAGGCTCTGCCCCTTGGCCCACAGGCGTCCGGCTGCGCCAAGCAGCAGCCCAAAGGCAAAGATCGCACCCTTGTGGGTGTTGACATGCCTCGTCGCTGCCAGCATGGCCCGTTCGGCATCAAGCCCCAGCGCCCGCAAGGGAGCAAGCGCCTCGGTAGCCGGTTCGTTGCCAGCATTGATACCCGCCAGAACAAAGGCGTTGAGATAGGGGCGAAGAGCCTTCGCGCTCGCATGAAAAGTGACAAGGGACATGTCGCGATGTGCGCCATCGTTGGCCGCATCGACCAGACCCGGCTTCGGGGTCAGTTTGGCCTCGACCAGCAAGGCCTGATGGGCAATCTGGCCCAGTTGTGCAGCAAATGCAGCCTCCGGTCCGTCACACCGAGGAGCCGGAGTAGAAATGGACTGCTGAAGAAGCGAAACGCCTCCAGACCGATGCAAGGAGGAGGTCGGGAGGCGTTCCTTGGTCATGAGGCAACCTGTCGAACAGTGTCCAGAATGGTGCCATCACGATAGCGAACCACGCCGACAATCTTGTCGAGAAACTCGATCGGCTTAGGTTCTCCGGTGATCGATATGGCCCGATTATGCAGCTCTTCGATGGTAAAGACTGGCAGATTGGCGGCTTTCAGGCGTTCTTCCACGTCAGGTCGGTTGGGATTGACCGCGATGCCATGGTCGGTGACCAGCACGCCGACAGTCTCGCCCGGCGTCACCCGCGTTGTGACCGTCTTTACCACGGTGGGAATGCGCGAGCGGATCAGAGGCGCGGCCACAATCGACAATTTCGCCCCGGCTGCAGTGTCACAATGGCCACCAGAGGCCCCACGCATCACCCCGTCCGAGCCGGTCAGCACATTGACGTTGAAATCAAGATCGATCTCGAGTGCCGACAGGATCACCATGTCGAGATTGTCGACCGTCGCTCCCTTGGCAAACGGGTTGGCATAGAAATGGGCGGAAATTTCCACATGGCTGGGCGAGGTGCCCAGCGAGCGGGCCGCAACCGAATCGAAGCATTGGGTATCGAGCAAGGTGCCGATCAGCCCCTTGTTATGCAGATCCACCATGCCGCCGGTCTGCCCGCCCAAGGCCCAAGCCGCCTTGATATCCTTGGCCCGCATCCGGGCTTCGAGGAAGCGGGCCGTGGCGGTGGAGGAACCACCAGTGCCGGTCTGCATCGAGAAACCATCTTCGAAATAGCCACCATGCTCCATCACGTCGGCACACCAGCGGGCAATCAGCAATTCGCGTGGGTTGGTCGTCGCGCGCGCCGCCCCGACGCTGATCTTGGCCGGATCGCCCACTTCTTCCACTTCGACGATCCAGTCAACCTGATCCTGACGGATGCTGGCTGGCGCATTGGGATAGGGGACGATTTCCTCGGTCAGCATCACCACATTCTTGGCATAGGAGGCATCGACCATCGCATAGCCGAGCGAGCCGCACCAGGACCGGCCAGACGTGCCATTGGCATTGCCATATGGGTCGCAGGCCGACACACCGATGAAGGCCACATCAATCTCGATCTCACCCTTCTGGATAAGGCCCACTCGCCCGCCATGGGAGTGGATGGTGATCGGTTCATCCATCAGGCCATGGGAGATAGCATCGGCCAGCTTGCCGCGCATGCCGGAAGTATAGATTTTCCGGATGACGCCATTTTCAATATGCTCGATCAGCGGAAAATGGGCCGTGACCAGCGAAGAGGGCGCAAGGGTCAGATCCTTGAAGCCCATCTCGGCCAGAATGCCAACCACCAGATTGAGGATCTTGTCCCCTTCACGGAAAGCGTGATGGAAGGAAATGGTCATGCCATCCTTCAGGCCAGAGCGGCGCACCGCTTCCTGAATGCTTTCAACGACCTTGCGACCGACTTTTTCTTCCGGGTCCGCCAGATAGGGGATCTTGGCAGCAAAGCCAGCATATTCTTCAACCGCGCCCGCATAGACACTGTTGGCCGGAACGGAAGCCCGCAGGATTTCGAGTTGTTTCTTGTCCATCTTACCGTCTCACCCCCGAAGCTGCGGCGCGGCTTAGCACCCGCTTGGCATTGTCCACAATGGGCGCATCGATCATCTTGCCATTCAGCGCAATGACCCCGAGCCCCTGTTCTTCCGCTTTGGCTGCGGCCGCGATGACGCGGTTGGCATAGTCCACATCTTCCTGTGTCGGTGCATAGGCATTGTGCAGCAATTCGATCTGGCGCGGATTGATCAGGGACTTGCCGTTAAAGCCAAGCCGTTTGATGACGTCGACTTCCTTGAGGAATCCCTCTTCATCATTGAGATCCGGGAAGACCACATCAAAGGCATCGATCTTGGCAGCACGCGCCGCATGCAACACGGCACAGCGGGCATAGAATAGCTCGGTGCCGTCCCCGCGTTCGGTCTGCATGTCGGTGACATAGTCGAAACCGGCCACGGCGATCCCCATCATGCGAGGCGACGAATAGGCAATGGCAACCGCGTTGACCACGCCGGAGGCGCTTTCGATCGCGGCCATCAGTTTGGTCGAACCAATCGCGCGTCCACAATCCTTCTCAATGGCCTCAACTGCCCTTTCCAACTCAACCACGTCATCGGCCGTTTCCGTTTTTGGCAGACGGATCACATCGGCCCCGCCACGGATCGCTGCCTGCAAATCGTCATGGCCAAAGGGGGTGGAGAGCGGATTGATACGCACAACACGCTCGATATTGCGATAAAGATCCGATTTCAGTGTGTGATAGACCAGCAGACGACCGGCATCCTTCTCGCGCAGCGAGACCGCATCCTCAAGGTCGAACATCACCGAATCCGGCTTGAACACAAAGGCGGTCGACAGCATCGCCGCATTGGAGCCGGGAATGAACAGCATGGAACGGCGCAACGTCATGACAAAGCCTCCCATTCAACCTTCGGGCTTCCAGCGGCCCGCATGATCGCGGCCTCAACCCGGGCTTGGATGACGCAATCCAGCGCGCCCTTGTCTTCAACGATCAAGGTGGCCCCGGACGTGACACCAAGTTTTTCCAGCACCTCGCCGATGACCTTGCGGATCTGATCGCCGAACTGATGTTCGACTTCACTCTGGACGATCACTTCCAACGGGCCGTCTATAGGCGAGACCCTGACGAAGAGATCGCTCGATTCGAGTGTTCCCGCCAACGCCTCCTGTACGATCTTCATATATCTTTCCTCTCGATTTCGTGGCGCCGTCGGAGATCCCGGCGGTCTTGTTAGGCTTGTTGCTGCACCTTGGCGACATATTTGCTGACGATCAGATCGTAGGTCGCAGGGGGGACAAGGCTTTGAATGCGCTCCATATGATTCTGATTGAGCAGACGCCGCACTTCGGACGCCGAAATGGCGATATCATCAAGGCGCGTGCGCTCCATTTCAACGACATGCACCGGCTCCGCCTTGCGCAGAGGGTCTTGCAGCCAGTGTTTCATGTCTTCATTATATTTGCGGGTGGTGTCACAGAAAGGCTCGGTCCCGACAAAGCGATGGGTAATACCAAGTGCCGGTGCGATATATCTGCGGAACAGCAACAGATCTACGGCCGTACGGCACTTGCCGACCATGCCCTTGTCCTTGAAGAAATAGGCCGGGAAGGTGGCGCGCGAGACCATATATTTCGAGCCCTCATGCAGGGTGAGGTTCGGGATATGGCCAACATTCTGTCGCGCCAGCGCCAGACGGTCTTCGTAGCTGAACAAGGAAGCATCTTCGGACACGATGAACAAATGCAGCCAGTCGCTGGCCTTGGCTGCCTGTTCGATCAGATAGAGGTGACCACGGGTAAAGGGATTGGCGTTGGCGACCACGCAACCGATGATGTCACCCTCAACCCGTTTTTTAGCCAATTCCTGACAATAGGATTTCATTCCTACTGGAGAATTCTCCATCAAGGTTGTCTGCCCCGGCACCTCGACCAGCGGATAAAAACCGCACCCAACGAAGAAATCCGCATTATGCGGCTCGGTATAGACAAACAGGGTCTTGTACTGACGACTATGGGCAAGGTAGATGATTTCGCTGACCAGACGCAGGCTCAGCGATGTGCCGCGCAGGGCCGGACTGATGGCCACATCCTTGATGATGCCTTTATCAAGGCCAGCGCAGGCGACGAGCTGGTCATTCTCGCGGCAGAGCACCATGGCTTCGATCTGCTCTTCGAAGTCGAGGTCGCAGGCGGCGAGGAAGGCCACAATCTCCCTGCGTGCTTCAGGATCGGCGGCTGGCTCCACCGTGTAAAAATCCAATCCGTCACTCACGAGCATCGTTCCTTCGCTTGACAGAATATTGGTCGGTGGAGGGCTGGCCCATGCCGCGATCCACGGTATGACCTTGCCAAACGATTGGGCTGCATTGCCGCATCAACCGGCCTTTCGTTGGAGCTGTCAATGGGAGCGGAATGGCAAAGCCATACGCCGCTCGTCATGGGCTTCACGCAGCGCCGGAAGACAGGGCCGCATATCAGGCGACAAGGCTGTCTTTTGCATCTGACACGTTAGTCGGAAAACCTGTCATTTTCCTGACAAAAATGACCCGTGAACCGAAAAGTGACGTCAGGGCAGCTATGCGTTTTTGTTCCCCGGCGCTGTCGATCAAGCAGCCACTATACGTGGCTTTTGGTCGTTTGCGAAACAGCACCTTTTTGCGAAATCCAAAGCAAGTTGCACTCTGACGGTGGGGGCCCTGACAGATTGCACGGGCGGCAAGCGGGGGGAGGCAAAAGATTCCAACAGGGAACATATTTTTTTCGATCATTGCTGACGCCTGAAATCTATCGAAAGAAATTCCGAAAAATCGAACTAAATCAAAGTCTAACCGAGTTTGGGACAAGATTCCCAAGATTTACGCCAAAAGCGTTGACCCGCTTGGAACCGGTGACCTTGCAGCATGTCAGCTTGGTGACAGGCTCGCGACGTAACGTATTCCTTTGTGAGATGGCCAATGCCATTGAAGGCAGGCCGAATTTGGAGGAATTCACATGATCTCGAAAATCGTTCGCACAGCGATTGCTGTCGCGGGTCTGGCCCTTGTTCCAGCCTCTGTTCAAGCGTTCGAACCTGAAAGCCCGGAATGCATCGCGCCAGCCAACCCAGGTGGTGGTTGGGATTTCACTTGCCGTCAGGTGGGCAAGTCGCTTCAGGATCTTGGCCTGATCAAATCGACCATGCAGGTTGTCAACCTCTCCGGTGGCGGTGGCGGCGTGGCTTACGCTGAAGTCGTCAACAAGCGCGGTGATGACAATGATCTTATCATTGCAGCCTCGTCTGCAACGGCAACCCGTCTGGCTCAGGGTGCCTATCCAGGCAACACCATGGATCAGGTTCGCTGGGTTGGTGCGATCGGCGCTGATTATGGCGTGATTGCCGTGTCTTCAAAAAGTGACATCAAGACCCTGCCTGAGCTGCTCGAAAAAATGAAAGCCAATCCGGCTTCCATCGCTGTCGCCGGCGGCTCCGCCGTGGGTGGCTGGGACCATCTCAAGGTCCTGATTGCAGCCAATGCGGCTGGCATTGAAGATGTTCGCAAAGTGAAATACATCGCCTTTGCTGGTGGTGGTGAAGCGGTTACCCAGCTGCTGGCTGGCTCCGTACAGGCTTTCTCCGGTGACATCTCCGAAGCCAAGGGCTTTGTTGATTCCGGCGATATTCGCGTGATTGCCGTTCTGTCCCCAGAGCGTCTTGATGGCGACTATGCTGCCTTCCCAACCGCCAAGGAACAGGGCGTTGATGCGATTGGTGCCAACTGGCGCGGTTTCTATGCTCCAAAAGACATGAGCGACGAAGCGTATGAAGCTTGGGTTGCCAAAATTGACGAACTCTATGCGTCTGACGCATGGAAAGCCGTCATGAAAAACAATGGCCTGGCGCCATTGGATCTGCAGGGTGCCGAATTCGAGAAATTCGTTAGCGAATCTGTCGCCACCATTCAGAAAATCTCCCGGGACATTGGCATTATCCGCTAATCCCAACCTTGCTGCGGCGGTGTCCGGGGTGTGCCCCGTGACCCGCCGTGGTCTCCCGCCGCTCTTTCTACCCATATGAGGGGATCATGAGTGATCGTATATTTGGAGCCGTGGGGCTCCTGCTAGCAGTACTCTTTGCCTATTCTGCCTTGCAGATTCAGGAAAGTTTCTTGTCCGACTCGGTTGGCCCAAAGGCCTTTCCGCTGATCATTTCAGCGATTTTGGCGATTTCCAGCCTCTCGATTATCCTCAAACCGGATTCCGAGCCGGACTGGCCAAATGTCAAGCGTCTGGCTGAAATCTTCGCCGCGCTCGTCGTGATGCTTGCCTATGCCGAACTGCTGCCTGTTGTTGGCTTTGCCATTTCGACCGCTGTCGCATCGGCCTACCTGACCTGGCGTCTGGGGTCCACACCGATCCAGTCCGTGATCGTTGGGATTTCGATTTCTGCAAGCATCTATGTCATCTTCCACCTCATCTTTGGCCTGTCGCTGGCCAAGGGTCCACTTGGCTTCTAAGGAGATCTGTTGATGGAAACCTTCTCCTCGCTTGCCGATGGCTTCGTGGTTGCGATGACATGGCAGAATTTGCTTCTGGCTCTGCTGGGTTGCTTTCTGGGCACCGTCATGGGGGCCCTGCCGGGTCTTGGTCCCTCGAACGGCGTTGCCATTCTCATTCCGCTGGCCTTTACCCTTGGTCTTGGTGCCACGCCCTCGTTGATTCTGCTGACATCGGTTTATTATGGCGCCATGTATGGCGGTCGTATTTCCTCGATCCTGCTCAACATTCCCGGTGATGCACCGGCCTTGATGACTTGTATCGATGGCCATCCGATGGCCAAGCAGGGACGGGGTGGTGAAGCGCTTGCCCTTTCCGGCTTCGCGTCTTTCTTCGGCTCCTTCATGGCCACGATCGGTTTGGTTCTGCTGGCTCCTCAGCTGGTGAAAATCGCTCTGGCCTTCGGGCCTGCGGAATATTTCGCCCTGTTCGTGCTGGCCTTTGCCACCCTTGGCGGTGTGTCGTCGAAAAACCAGGGCAAAGCCGCACTCGCCGCGATGCTCGGGCTTGGCCTCGCCATGGTGGGCGTTGACACCCAGACCGGTGTGCCGCGCTTTACCTTCGGCATGGTGCATTTCTACGACGGCATCGACTTCCTGGTTGCCATCGTCGGTCTGTTTGCCCTCTCTGAAGTCTTTATCTTCATCGAGCATCGTCACGGTGCGTCTGATGTGGAAGGCAAAAAGGTCGAACTGGGTCGCCTGACCCCGTCAAAGCAAACCATGAAAAGCAGCATCATGCCAACCATCCGCTCGACGATCGTTGGCTTCATTGCCGGGGTTCTGCCCGGTGCCGGTGCATCGCTTGGCTCTTTCCTGTCCTATTCGATGGAAAAGCGCATTTGTGACAAGGATGGTACCTTCGGCAAAGGCGACCCGCGTGGTGTTGCCGCGCCTGAAGCTGGCAACAACGCTGCCGCCGGTGGTGCCTTGGTGCCAATGCTGGCGCTTGGTGTGCCCGGTTCCGGCACCACGGCCGTGCTGCTCGCCGTTCTGCTGGCCCTGAACATCACACCCGGCCCATTGTTGTTCAACAACAATCCGGATGTGGTCTGGGGTTTGATTGCGGCTTTGTTCATTGCCAACATCATCCTGTTGCTGCTGAATATTCCATTCGTCGGGATCTTCATCCGCATCCTGCTGGTCCCGCCGCGGATCCTGATGCCTGCGGTTGCCATGATCAGCTTTGTCGGTATTTATGGCATTGCCGGGTCGAGCTTCGACCTGACGATCATGGTTATGTTCGGCATTATTGGCTGGGCGCTTAGAAAGCTGGATGTGCCCTTGGTGCCTGTGATTCTGGGCGTTCTGCTGGGCAACAATATGGAAGTGAACTTGCGTCGCGCGGTCACCATCTCGGATGGCGACTGGTCGGTGCTGTTCCAAAGCCCGCTGTCGCTCACCCTCTGGGCTGTGGCTGTGATCGGCTTCGTTCTGCCGATCTTCGTCGGTCGCATCCTGCCCAAGAAAATGAAGAAGCTTGCCAAAGAAGCAGAAGAAGAGATTGCACCCTAAACCAGCAAATCAGGGGTGATATCCCGAATTAGACGTGCGATCGGCTCCCTCTGGGCCGCAAGCCGTCTGGATTTTGGCAAGTCAGATTGGGGCCTGTACGTATGTGCAGGCCCTTTTTTATGGGTGATCAAATAAAGGAATAGTTTCCTAGTGCTGGCTCATGCGCGACAGTCCGTCGCCGCAATTGCTCCAATATGTTCGAAATTACTGCCCAATTTTGCAGCCATTTAGCGGGTTTTTGCCAAAAAAAAGGGCAAAGGCTTGTGCATTGTTAAACTTTAGTAAGGCGCAACCTTAAGATTTTGTTTAGGTTTGGTCATCGTCTCGTAACACATTGTTGGGGTGTGAGCGGGATGGAATGTTGATTGCTGTTGGCTGGTCAAGAGAGCCGGCAAATCCTTGCGCCAATATGATCTGCCTAAAGGGTCAACAAAGGCGTGAAAAAGGCCACCCGACCAGCAGAACCATTTGGAGTAAAACATGCAATATATTGAGAGCTTCTTCGGCCTGATCGGCGATCTCACTTGGGGGTGGTCTCTGATCCCGCTTCTGGTCGTC
Source organism: Cohaesibacter sp. CAU 1516 (assembly GCF_005771485.1). NCBI lineage: Bacteria > Pseudomonadati > Pseudomonadota > Alphaproteobacteria > Hyphomicrobiales > Cohaesibacteraceae > Cohaesibacter > Cohaesibacter sp. CAU 1516. The sequence continues at coordinate 52,872 of NZ_VANT01000009.1, forward strand.
TTTGGTATTTTCATCACTGCATTGACCGGATTCGTCCAGTTCGAGTTTTTTGGTCGCATGTTCCGGGTCCTGTCTGGCAAGAACCAGTCCGCAGATCCGAATGCCATTACCGCACGCGCAGCCCTGCTGCTGTCCGTTGGCGGGCGTGTTGGTGGCGGCAACATTGCCGGTGTGGCCGTGGCCATCACCCTTGGCGGGTCTGGGGCGGTCTTCTGGATGTGGGCCATTGCTCTGGTCGGCATGGCCACCAGCCTTGTTGAATGCTCTCTGGCCCAGCTTTACAAGCGACGCGAGCCCGACGGGCATTTTCGTGGCGGCCCGGCCCGTTCCATCATCTTTGGTCTCGGGGCCAACTATCGCTGGCTGGCGGTCCTTTATGGTATCTGCCTGATTGCGGCCTTTGGCTTTGGCTTCAACGCCTTTCAGGGCAACACGGTTGCCGGTGCACTGGTCGATTCCGTAGGCATCAGCCGCTACATCACCGGTGCAGGTCTCGCCATCGTGACTGCCTTCATTGTCTTTGGTGGCATCAAGCGCATCGCCAAAGCCGCCGACGTTGTCGTCCCGATCATGGCCGTAGGCTATATCACCATGGCACTCGTTGTTATTGTGTTGAACATCACCGAAGTGCCACGGATCCTGACCGACATCGTGATGAATGCCTTTGGTCTGAAGGAAGCCGTGGGCGGTGGCATGGGGGCTGCGATTGCGCAGGGGCTGCGCCGTGGGCTCTTCTCCAACGAGGCCGGTCTGGGGTCTGCACCGAACGTCGCTGCAACGGCCCATGTGCGCCATCCGATCAGTCAGGGCATCACCCAGTCGCTGTCGGTTTTCATCGATACCATTTTCATTTGCTCTTGCACTGCCTTTGTCATTCTGTTGGGCAATGTCTATGTGCCGGGTGCGGAGAATATCGACGGCGTGGTACTCACCCAGCAGTCTCTGGTTTACCATCTCGGTGAATGGTCGCAATATTATCTCTCCCTGATGATCCTGCTGTTTGCCTTCAGCTCCATCATCTACAATTACTATCTGGGTGAGAATGCACTGACCGTCATCACGTCAAGTGCGGCTTCTCTGACGATCCTGCGCATATTGGTGGTTTGCGTTGTCTTCCTTGGGGCTGTTGCACCGGGTGCGACCTCGGTCTTCTTCTTCTCCGATCCGCTGATGGGTGTGCTGGCCGTGGTCAACCTTGTGGTGATCATGATGCTGCTGCCGACTTGCCTGCGAATCCTGAAGGATTTCCGGGATCAGTTGAAAGCGGGCGTCGAGCGTCCGGTCTTTGATCCGGACAAGTTCCCCGATCTCAATGTTGATCGCACCGCATGGAATGAATATAGCGGCAAGTAAGTCGGGTCATCTCAGACCAGTGTGATGAAATGTGCAAGCCGGGATCCTATGGATCCCGGCTTTGTTGTTGCCTTTAAGGTCCGGAAAAAGCGCATAAAAGCAGCATTTGAAACGTTGCAAGGCGCATTTTGCTGTGAAAAATCGACTGACATAATGGCTAGGTTTCTCGAAAACAAGTGTATCTACCTAGGTAAAGAGGGCAGATTTTAAGTATTAAGCCATATGAAATACTGAAAACACACAAAAACACCTTCCAAAAGACAGGTTGTCTCTTTCGTTTCAACTGGGTATTCAGACGAAAGTTTAACGTGAATTACCTCAGACAGACAAAGCTTTTACAAGCGGGAGTATCTGACATGTCTTCTAAAGGTGCTATCAATGCAAACCCTGCCGTTGTCGGTCTGGGTGGCTTTGCCCTTACCACTTTCTTGCTGCAAATCCACAATCTCGGCCTGATTGAAACCGGCCCTGTTGTCTGGGTTGGTTTCATCTATGGCGGTCTTGCCCAGATGATTGCTGGCTTCCAGGAGCAGAAAACGGGTAACCATTTCGGTTACAGTGCCTTCGCTTCCTATGGTGCATTCTGGATCGCCCTGTGCCTGATCTTTATGGGCAACCATTATGGCGTTTTCGTAAGCTCGGCCACCGATATTGGCTGGTTCCTCGTTGCCTGGACCATCTACACCGTCTTCATGATGATGGGTGCGATCCGTGTCCACGGCGCCATGGCAACCACTTTCGCGCTGCTGCTGGCTGGCTTCATCCTGCTTGATATTGGCCACTTTGGCTTCCCAGTGATGAACACCGTTGCTGCCTTCGTTCTGATCGGCTGTGCCTTCAGCGCATGGTACATGATGATCGGCGCCATCCTGAAGGATGTCTATGGCCACGAAATTCTGCCAATGGGCAAGCCGTGGGTACAGAATCATCCAGCCGAGTTGCTCGGTCAGAGCAAAAAGCCTCCAATGGCTCCGGCTGAATAAGCTGATCCCTTACGGAAAAACAAAAGGGCATTTCCTGAAAAGGAAATGCCCTTTTTCTTTGCAAGCCGTGGCTTGCTGACGTCAGATTGTCACCCAGCCATCGGTGAGGTCGGCTTCATACAGGGCGTCGATCGCCGCCTGATTGATGACCGAGCTTTCAAGGCTGAAAATTTCCTTGGTCTTTCCTGCCAGATGATCGCCGATCGTCTCGATTTCTTCGCGATACTGATTGATGCCGCGGAAATTCCAGCGTTGCACTTCGGAATGGCTGGCATTGTAAAGGCAAACATCCACCGCTTCATAAAGGTCGGCATTGAAAGGCGCCGTCACTTCGATGAAGCCCTTGTCCCCATGGAACACCATCACCTGACGCGCTGCCAGCTGGGTGCCGCAATAAAAGGTCATGTCGAAACTGCCAAAATCATACTGGCAATTGGCATAGATATCGATACCGAAGTTCGGATCCCGAATGATCGAGGCCCGCGCCCGAACCGGATCCTTGCCGGTGGCAAAGCGTGCCGTAACGGTCGGATAAACGCCGATATCCGGCAGGCCGCCGCCGCCCAGCTCCAACTGGTTGCGCATGTTGGACGGATCGACATTGAAATAGGTGAAGGCCCCCTGAATATGCCGCAGCGTGCCGATGGCCCCGTCCGCCAACAAGGCGCGAACCTTGTGCCATTGCGGATGATAGGTGACCATGAAGGCTTCGCTCGCCAACAGACCAGTGCGGTTGCGCTCGGCAATGATCGGTTCGATCTCCTTGGCATGCAGTGAAATCGGCTTCTCGCACAGCACATGCTTGCCCGCCGCAAGCGCTTTCAGGCTCCATTCCACATGCTGCGAGGTCGGCAGCGGCACATAGACAGCATCAATGCTGTCACTTGCCAGCATCGCCTCGTAGCTGCCAAAGGCCTCCGGAATGCCGAACTGCCGGGCAAAGGCATCGGCCTTGTCCTGATGGCGGCTGGCAACGGCCTGCAAAGTGCCATTGCGGGCCTGTTGAATGGCCGGGACCAAATGCTCCCGGGCGATTTTTGCTGTGCTCAGGATTCCCCAACGGATCATTATTTTCTCCCTATCTGTTATCCGCCAAAACGCGAATGTGGCGACAAAACAGTCCTCTGCTCACTAAACTACAGTTTGTCTCTTGCATCAATGCGGACATCTGTGACCCGCGTGACCAAAAAGAACTTGCAACATTCTGCGCAAAAATGCAATAACATGCAAAATATTGCAAAAAAATGCATGTAGAGAAAAGCCCATACGGCCGTGCATGCAGAGGATGAGCCGCCATATGTCCGAACTGGCCTTGAACAATCCGCTTGTGCGTCAGGATTTGCTGCGCAAACGTCTTCAGGACGGCACCCAGCTGGTGGCCGCCGATCTGGCGGGTGAATTCGGCATCTCTCTGGATACGATCCGGCGTGACCTGCTGATGTTGGAACAACAAGGATATGCCCAGCGGGTGCGGGGCGGTGCCGTGCCTGCCACCAAGCCCCTACAGCCCCTGCGCCAACGGCGGCAAAGTCCGGACAGGGATGTTTCGGCGCTTGCCAATGCCGCTTTGCCGCTCATAAAGCCGGGCATGAGCCTCATCCTTGATGGTGGCACAACCCTTGCCAAACTGGCTGAGCGGATTGAGCCATTGCCGGATCTGCTGGTCATCACACCTTCGCCGGTCATTGCCACCATCCTTCTGGACAAAGATATCCCGACCTATCTGCTGGGGGGCCGGATCAGTCAATGGGGTGGTGTCGCTGTGGGCCGAGAGGCAGAGCGGGCCTTGGCCGCTATGGCGGTGGATCTGGCCTTTCTTGGTGTTTGCGGTCTTGATGATACCTTCGGCCTGAGCTCCGATGATTGCGACGAGGCCGCCTTGCAATTGTCCATGGCTCGGGCGGCACGCAGCACGGCGGTCATTTGCCGAAAGGAAAAACTCGGCCGCAAGGCCCGCCATCGGGTGCTTGACCCGGATCAGCTTTCTTTCGTCATCACCGATGCCGACGCGGCATCCATGCTGCCTTTCAAAGAGGTTGGAGCGGAGATTATCCATGTCTGAGACAGTCATGCAGCCTGCAGGATATTCCGGCTGGCGCAATCCACGCCGCGCCGTCGTGGCGATGTTCTTCCTCAATGGCTCGCTTTATGGCATCTGGGCCTCGCGCGTGCCGGCCATCGCCGAAATGCATCAATTAAGCGAATCCCTTCTTGGCATCCTGCTGCTCAGCATGGCGGCCGGTGCCATCGTCTCCTTCCCGCTGGCAGGCAAGTTGGTCGATCTGTATGGCTCCGCCGAAGTGACCAAAAAGATTGCCTTTGCCTATGGCGCAACCCTCGTGGCTTTGGCCGTTGCCCCCAATGTCTGGCTGCTGGGCCTGTCTCTCTTCCTGTTTGGCGCTGCCCATGGATCGATGGATGTCAGCATGAATGCGTGGGCAGGCGAGGTGGAGCGCTATCTCAAAAAACCGATTATGTCATCGTTCCACGCCATGTGGAGCCTTGGCACAGGGGCGGGCGCCGCTTCCGGATATGTGGCGGTCCGGCTTGGAGCAGAACCGATGCTCCATTTTCTGGTCGCCGCCAGCCTCTGCCTGGCCCTGTCTCTTTATTTCGGCCTCATCCCGTGGAAATCGCCCGTCGCAGCCGGACAGAAGACGGATGCCTCTGAGGCAACCCCTGAAGCGAAACCGGCCAGCGCAAAGAAAAAACGCTTCCCACTGCCACAAGGTGCTTTGGCACTGGCAGGCATTATCGGCTTTTGCTCGGCGCTCGGAGAAGGGGGGATGGCCGACTGGAGTGCCATTTTCCTCGTTCAGGTCACGGCGGTCGATGACGGCATCGCGGCACTGGGCTTTGCCACTTTCTCGGTGGTCATGGTGGGCATGCGTCTGGTCGGTGACAGGATCATCACCCGCTTGGGGGCTGTACGGGCGGCCCGGTTGAGCAGCCTTGCCGCGGCCAGTGGATCCCTGCTGGCGATCCTTGCCGGAACTCTGCCCGCCGCCCTTTGCGGTTTTGCCCTGATGGGGGTCGGCTATGCCCTGATCTTCCCGCTGATTTTTTCGCGCGCGGCCAATGATGACAAGCTCTCACCCGGTGCGGCCATTGCGGCAGTGGCGACCTTTGGCTATGGCGGTGGGCTGCTCGGGCCAGTATTGATTGGCCTGCTGGCCGATATCTTCTTCATCCGATGGGCTTTTTTGCTGCTCTCCGCGCTAGCATTGGTGATTGCGATCCTCGCCCCGGTGCTTGCCCCACCAGCGGACAATGGCTCCAGATGAGGCGAGAGATCGGCGCATTTTCTCCACCGATTGTTGAAAAATTTTCGCACCAATTGCGTTCTACTACGCAAGCGAGAAGAGATATTGTTCAATTTGTTGAACGGTTTGAACCAAAGCGCTATCCAAATTGAACAATTTTTACGCAACTGGATCCAATTTCAATCGATAGACTTGCGGCGCTCCCGATTTTCGCTAGTCTGGGCACGAACAAGAACCAGACAAGATCTACCGGAGGGACAAGATGCTGAAATTTGGAGCCACAATGCTGGCCGGTGCAGCTCTTTTGATGAGCAGCGCAATGGCTCAGGCCGAAACGCGTGTAACCTACAAATCCGCGAAATCCACTTCGTCCTACTACCAGATGGGCGTGCAGATTGCCGAAGCCATGAAAGAAGGCACCAGCGGTGACATCATCGTCACCCTGGAAGAAAGCCAGGGCTCGGTGCAGAATGTCATGGAAGTCAAGGGACGTGGCGCTGACTATGTCTTCACCACGCCGCCTGTAATGGTTTCGCTGGCTCAGGGTGGCAAGGCCATGTTCAAGGGCAAGGAGCATCCGAAATTTGCCGATATCCGCGGCTTGTTCCCGATCCCCAGCCTGACCATGCATTTCGTCATGAGCGAAGCCAGCGGTGCGGCCTCCTTTGCTGACATGGAAGGCAAGACCATTCTGCTCGGCAAAGGCTCATTCGGGGCGCGTGAAGGGGCAAAATATCTCAAGCTGTTTGGTCTTGAGGACAAGGTAAAGCTGGCTGAGGTTGAATTGTCCAATGCCGTGGCTGCGCTTAAGAACGGTCAGATTGATGGCTTCGTCACCTCTGGCTCTTGGCCTGCTCCCAATGTGGTCGAAGCTGCTGCCTCAACGGGGGTCACGATCCTGTCCCTGTCTGATGAACAGATCGCCAAGACCAAGCGCACCAGCCTAACCATTCCGGCAGGCACCTATGCCGGTCAGGATGCAGACATCACCACCACTTCGTTGCCTGTGGCTGCCTACACCACGGCCGCAATGGATGAAGACACCGCCTATGCGCTCACCAAGACCTTCTGGGAGCAAAAAGCCAAAATGGGAGCCGCCGCTGCATGGTGGAATGGTGTCAATAAAGGTCTGATGGCCAACATCACCACCAAACTGCATCCCGGTGCGATCAAATATTACAAGGAAGCCGGCTTCACCCTGACCGACAAGCAGATGTAAGTCTGCCTTCCTGACAACCACCATGCGCCCCTCCTGATGTCCTGATCGGGAGGGGCGCCTTTGTGACCAGAACGGTTTTGTGACAAATCTCAAGCGGCTTTGTCGAGATTTGTCACAAAACCGCCTGCCGTTCCGTGCGACAGCACCTTCCAGAGCCAACCCGATTTCGAGAACTCCGCCATGATGCAAGCCCCGACGGCCAACAGTCTGCCCCTTCGCCTGACAATGGTCCTCCTCGCCATCCTGCTGGTTGTCTTTCATCTCGGACTGATCTTTTCCGGCTTGGTGCCCAATCTCTTTTCCCGGCCGATCCATATGGCTCTGGCTTTGCCCTGGATTCTGATCCTCGGGGTGGGGGCCAAGACCGGTGTCGTGACACGGGTCACCGGCTGGATTCTGGCTTTGGTTGGCATCGGTGCCTGCCTTTATATCGCGCTCAATGAGTCCGCATTGGCCGATCAATATGGCTCGCTTGAGGGCGATTTGCAGATCTGGATCGCCGCCGCTCTACTGATCGTGGTGCTGGAAACTGCCCGTCGGGCCATCGGCTGGCCGTTGCCGATCGTTGCAACGCTGGCGTTGCTTTATGGCCTGTTCGGCCAGCATATACCGGGCGAGTTTGGCCATTCCGGAACCCCTCTGACCTCCTTCCTTGGCACCCTGACAGTGGCTGAGGGTGGCCTGTGGGGCAGCCTGACGGGGGTGTCCGTCTCTGTTGTGGCGATCTTTGTCATCTTCGGTGCTGTGCTCAATGCGGGCGAAGCCGGGCAAGGCTTCATGAATGTCGCTGCGGCGGCTGCCGGGCGCTTGAAGGGCGGCGGAGCCAAGGTCTCTGTGATCTCCTCGGCTCTGTTCGGCTCGATCTCCGGCTCGGCCAGTGCCAATGTCGCCTCCACCGGGGCCATTACCCTGCCTGCCATGACCCGCCTAGGCTATCCCAAGCGGCTGGCTGCCGCCGTGGAAGCCGTGGCCTCCTCCGGTGGTCAGATCATGCCGCCGCTCATGGGTGCCGGGGCCTTTGTCATGGTCGAGTTGACCTCGACCCCTTATACCGACATCATCGTCGCCGCCTTTTTGCCTGCCTTGCTGTATTTCTTCGCGGTCTGGATCGGCATCAATGCCTATGCCACAAAATTCAACTTGTCAGGCATCGCGCAGGATGACCGGCCGGAACTGCGTGATGTGATCATCACCTCCTGCTTCTTTCTTGTGCCTTTCGTCGTCTTGCTCTGGGGCATGTTTATCGTCAGCTACACACCGCAATATGCGGCCAGTCTGGCCATTCTGGCGGGGGCCTTGATGCTGCTGATCAATCGGCACCTGTCTTTCGATTTCAAACAGGTGTTGCTACGCCTTGAACAGGCGCTCTGTACCGCTGCCCGCCAGGTCTCAATGATCGCCTCGATCATCCTGTGTGCCTCGATTGTCATTGGCGTTCTGTCCATCACCGGCCTTGGCGTCAAGATCACCTCGCTGATCCTGTCAGGCTCCGGCGGCCTGCTCTGGCCGTCCTTGTTGTTGACCGCTCTGGCCTGTCTGGTGCTGGGGATGGAGGTGCCCACCACCGCTGCCTATGTCATTTGCGTGTCGGTGGCCGGTCCAGCATTGATCCAGTCTGGTCTGGAGCCTTTGCAGGCCCATTTGTTTGTCTTCTGGTTTGCGCTCATCTCCACCATCACCCCGCCGGTCTGTGGTGCGGTCTTCATCGCCGCAGGCATGATCGGCGAGGACTGGCTGAAGGTTGCCATAACCGCGATGGCGCTTGGCATCGGGCTCTATATCATTCCGCTCGGCATGATTGCCAATCCCGAATTGATCCGGCTGGGCAGCGAGCCTGTGCTGGCGATTGTGAGTGCCCTGCAGGTTGGTTTGGGGCTCGCAATGCTCTCCTTTGGGCTGATTTCGGCCTATCGCCTGCCCATTCGTCTAGTGCTGATGATGGCAGGGCTCTGTGTCATTTTTGTACGGGTGGCCGGTTCCTTGTTCTGATTATGAGAGCGCGTTGACTGCAATAAAAGATCAATAACGCGCAATATAAATCCGCTGCGTTGCTTGATGTGGATCAATTAATGGGCAACAGACTTAATTTTGAGCAATAAACTTGTGACTTAATCGTTTTTTTTGGACTATTTGCTACATCTATCATCGACTCTGCTGCGAAAATTGCGCAGAAATCCTTTTACTGTTTGTTAGATCTTGAACGGCATGCGCACGGGAAATATGCGGGACGTGTCGGCCGTTCCCTGCGACAGCCCGGAGACCAGCGTTTCCATTCCATCTGTCATGCTTCATGTGCGCTTCAATCAAGCGCGCAAACAGGCTAGTTCGTCTCATGATTCCGGGGAATATCGGAGTCGCATGCATGTCAGGACCGGATGCTGGTTAGGTTTGTCCGAGTCCCAAACAGTCAAAAGCGAACTGGTTAGGCAAGGACCCGAAGAGGTCCACTGTCTTGCAAAAACAAACTCTGTTGGGTTGAAGAACAATGAGTGTAAAACGCGAACACTGGGGCTCCCGTCTCGGTTTCATCATGGCCGCCGCCGGGTCTGCGGTTGGCCTTGGTAACATCTGGAAATTCCCATACATGGCTGGTGAGAATGGTGGTGCTGCCTTCATTTTCATTTATCTCGGCCTTGTCTTCACCATCGGCCTGTCCCTGATGCTGGCTGAAATCGTGATTGGTCGCCATACTCAGGCTGACGCCATCACTGCCTTCCGGAAAATGGGCAAGGGCGGATGGTCGATCATCGGTATCATCGGTATCGTCACGGCCTTCGTGATCTTTTCCTTCTACAGCGTTGTCGCTGGCTGGACGATCGCCTATGTTCTGAAATCCGCCACCGGTGCCTTCAATGGCATGGATGCAGCCGCGATCGGCGACTCATTTGGGGCCTTTGTCAGCTCCCCAGTCGAGCCGATCATCTATCATGGTATCTTTGCAACTCTCACTGTCATCGTCGTGCTCGGCGGCGTGTCCGGGGGTATCGAGCGCGCCAGCAAAATCCTGATGCCGCTGCTCTTCATCATCCTGATCGGTCTGGCTGCTCGCTCCATCACCCTGCCAAATGCCAGCAAAGGCATCGAGTTCTTCCTGTCGCCGGACTTCTCCAAGATCACAGCAAGCACCGTCATGGCAGCGCTGGGTCAGGCTTTCTTCTCCCTGTCTCTGGGCATGGGTGTGATGCTGACCTACGGGTCCTATCTTGGCCGTGATGCCAAACTGGGCAAGTCCGCGTTCCAGATTGCTTTCCTTGACACCTTTGTGGCGATCCTTGCCGGTTTGGCCATCTTGCCAGCCGTGTTCGCCTTCAACATGGATCCTGCTGCCGGTCCGGGTCTGACCTTCGTCACCCTGCCTGCCGTCTTCCAGTCCATGCCTGGTGGCTCATTCTTCGCAATTGTCTTCTTCGTTCTGTTGACCATTGCTGCGCTGACCTCGTCGATTTCGCTGCTGGAGCCAATCGTCTCCTTCTTCTCGACCAAAGGCTTTACCCGCACCCAGGTCACCATCGGCTCCGGCTTTCTGGCCTTCCTGATGGGGATTCCCTCCTCGCTGTCTCTTGGCGTCTGGAGCGATATTCACCTCATCAAGGGTCAGGGCTTCCTTGATTCTGCAAGCTGGCTGACCGACAAGCTGCTGCTGCCGATCGGCGGACTGCTGATCTGTCTGTTTGTTGGCTGGGTCATGGCCCCAAGCGCCCTGCGCGAAGTGTCTGGCGAAGGTGAGCCAAGTGGTCTGGCCAAGGCCTGGATCTTCATCCTGCGCTTTGTCGCCCCATTGGCCATCACGCTGATCCTGCTGACCGGTCTGGAAGTCATCAGCTTCTAAGCCTTGCGTCAGAACCAGCATCCACAACGAAAAGGCGGGGGCTTCCCCGCCTTTTTCATAGGGTGTGTGCCTTTTCAGGAATAGGGACTTCTTCTTGTCTTGACCCTGCGGAAGGGACGCACTAACTGGAGTGAAATGGGAAGGGCGCACATGCTGGACCGCGCTGTGACATAGAACCTTCACAGGAATGTCATAGAGGCTAGGCAAGTGTTAGATGCAGCCATCAGATGGCCGTAGAGACCGGAGACAATCCATGCATTCTCACCGTCATGTCGCGCGGGACATAACCTACGCTCACTCCGCAGCCACCAAGCGCGGCAGAGCCGTCATCCGTTTGCTGGAAAACACAACAGGCCGCCTGCAGCTGATCAAGCGCGCCAACGGCTATGAGCGCGAAGTGGCCGCCGGGCGAGACTTCTGGTCGGTGATTGTCGAGCGCTATGGCCTCACCCTCGATGTGACGGGCGGCTGCCTGTCCAGCATTCCCAGGGACGGCCCTCTGATCCTGATTGCCAATCATCCCTATGGTATTCTTGATGGCATGATGATGGGACTGATCCTGTCCCGGACTCGCGGTGATTTCCGCATTCTTGCCAACCATGTTTTCCGCAAGTCCGAAGAGCTCAATCGGATCATTTTGCCGATCTCGTTTGATGAAACCAGGGAAGCGGTGAAGGAAAATGTCCAGACCCGCAAGGCGGCCTTGTCCTATCTCGGGCAAGGCGGGGCAATCGGTATCTTTCCCGGCGGCACCGTCAGCACGGCCGCCAAGCCATTTTCCCATCCCATGGATCCGGGCTGGCGGGGATTCACCGCCCGTATGGTTGGAAAATCCAATGCCACCGTGGTGCCGATCTTCTTCGAAGGCCACACATCGCGCCTGTTCCAGATCGCCAGCCACCTGCATCCTACCTTGCGGTTGGGCCTGTTGATCAAAGAATTCCGCAAGCGCATCGACAGCCCGGTCAAGGTGGTGATTGGCAAGCCAATCGGCCGCGATGTGCTTGATCCGCTCTCCACCGATAGCCGCGCCATGATGGAGCATCTGCGTCAGGCGACTTATGGCCTGTCGCCAACACCACTGAAGGTCAACGAGTTGGGCTTCGAGTTTGAAGAGAAGCACAAGCAGAAACAGCGTCTCAAGGCCTCTTAGACCACAAAGACGGGCATCACGCCGCAACGGCATTGGCCCATGACAGGGTTACTGGGCCCGATAGATGAGGGGAAAGCGGCGCGCGTCCCCTTCGCCACCATCACAGCTTGGCTTTTCGCGGTATTCCAACAAGAAAAACTCAAGCGCTTCCCCTTCGACAGCCCGCAACTGATAGGCTTCGAAGCTGCCACAGGTCCCGTCGCCTTCATAAAAGGCTGACGTCACCACCGCATTGACTGGCGTCACTTGCGGCGAGCGCAACTCATACAGATCATGTCCGTCGCCGTGATCCGGCACCGATGGCAGCAACAACACGGTAGAATAAGCCGGATTGTCGTTGAGCGAGGTGACATAGACCGAGCTGCCTGCCCTTGCATAGAGATTGCATGGCACCTCCCAAAGCGTCATGGCGTCACTGATGGCATAGCGCACGCCCATGCCGGGGGTGTTGGCTGGTGCACAATTGGGCGCGTCCCGACCCACGGCATCCAGCACCCCGGAAGGCACCTCTGACAGAGTGTTAAAGGCCACGCCTCGGCCCAGTGAAATGGCATCGCCGTAGAGATTGGCCGGAATGCGGATCGGTTCAACCGGTGTCGCGGCTGGCTGTGCCGAGGTCGCTTGATCAGAAGCCGCAGCACTGGATGCTTTCATCGAAGGGCAGAAGATGCCGCCTTTCACCGATATCGAGAAGGGAAAACGGCCTTGCCGTGTGATGATCAAGCGCCCCTTGTCAACCTTCAGGTCATCGCCATCTTCGCGCTGTTCCATCACCTCAACCAGCACCGTATAGCGGTTCTTGTCACTGCGATAGAGCCGAATATCCTCAAGCTTGCGTCCGGAGGCCTGCATTCCGTCTTGCCGTATCAGGCTCTCGATGTCCTTGCCGACCTTCATCCATGCGGGCAATTCTTCGCCATCATTGAAGGGAGCGAAGAAGACATAGGCATATTTGTCTTTGTCCGGATCCTTGTTGGCCTGCCAGAAAGCGAGGCGACAGCCGTCATAGCCCTCCGTGACATTGGTCCCGAACAGCCGCAGATCGATCGAATGATCCTCTTCTGCCTGTGCGGCAAGGACCAACAAGGGCAGGGCGGCCAGAGGCACCAAAAGTGATCGCATCAGGGAAGCAGCGCACCAGAGGAAACGGGAGGCGAAAGGTTTGGAAAAAACAGAAGGGCAAAAAGGCAAAGACATAAGAGAATGGCTCCGGAACGCTGAAAGCCTCGCCCTTTCAAGGCGCAAGGCTTTGTTGCACGGGAAAATACATATCCGGTAGCCTAGGTGGAAAGCGTTCCGCCGTCCAGTCCACAGGGCATAGGATGATGGTCCTATGCCCCGATCAATCGCTGTGATCGATTGTCTTTGGGTTCTGGTCGGCTGACTTATGCCAGTTTGGCAGCCTCGGCGGCGCGTTTGCCAATCTCTGCCCAGTCGCGGGCACGGACCAGATCAAGCGGTGCGATCCATGTGCCACCAATGGCAAAGACATTGGGCTGCGCCAGAAACTCTGCCGCATTGTCAGGCTTGATGCCGCCGGTCGGGCAGAAGCTGATGTCTGCAACGGGTCCCGCAACGGCCTTCAGCATGGAGAGGCCACCCAACACAGCCGCCGGGAACAACTTTTGATCAAAGTAGCCTGCATCGCGCAAGGTCAGCATCTCAGACAAGGTGCCAGCACCCGGCAGGAACGGCCAGTCATTGTCAACCAACACATCCAGAAGCGCATTGGAAACCCCCGGCGACACACCGAACTGGCCACCTGCATCTTTTGCCGATTGCAATTGTGCGCCATTGAGGATCGAACCGACCCCGACAATGGCCCCGTCGACTTTGCTGGCAATGGTTTCAATGGCGGCAAGGGCAGCATCGCTGCGCAGGGTGATTTCCAGCACAGGCAGGCCATTGTCGACAAGGCACTGGGCCAGTGGCAGAGCATCTGCGGGATCTTCGATGACCAGAACCGGGATGACCTTGTTGCCTGCCAGCAGGCTGGTTGGAGATTTCGTCATGATCGAACCTATCATTGTCGTTGCGAGCCGGAATGGGCTCAATCGATTGTCTGCCAGAGATCGCGGGCAATCACTGCGCCGGGATGCATGATAACCTGTCCGGCAATGCGATGGGCAAGGGCAGCCGCTTCCGCCGGGTCCTTTCCCGTCAGGCGCGCGCCGACATAACCGGCGGCGAAGGAATCCCCCGCGCCCGTTGTATCGACAGGCGAGAGAGCTGCTTGCGGGGCAATGGTCAGGGTCGCTTCCCCTTGACGGATAAGGCAGTTGGCACCACCATCCTTGACCACCACCTCACGGGTGCCCCATGCCTGCCAGCGGCTGGCCACAGCCTCTGCGTCGCAGGCCTCTTCCATAATCGCCGCATCGTCTTCCAGCCCCACAAGGCAGAGGGATGCAATCCCCGCCATGGTTTCGGAGACGGCACGGGCCGCCTCAGGCGATGACCAGAGAGCTGGGCGATGGTTGGGGTCATAGGCAACAAGGCAGGATTCTTCCGCCACCAGTTGCTTGAGCGCCTGCATCAGATTGCTGCGCTGGCTTTCATCCAGAATGGCCAGCGAAATGCCGGACAAATAGATCGCGTCGAAAGCGTCCAACTCTTCGACCAAATCGGCGACACTCTGACCGGCAAACATATCGCGCGCCGCCGATTGGCCGCGCCAATAGTCAAAGAAGCGCTCGCCGCTCGCGTCATTCTCGATCCGATAAAGGCCGGGATTCTTGCCGTCCAACTTGCGGATCGAGTCCACACCGATGCCCTCGGCCTTGAAATGATCGATCATTTGAAGGCTTAGACCGCTGGTCCCCAGCGCCGTCAAATAGGATACCTCGACATCAGGGGCAAACTGGCGGGCCAGATAAGTGGCAGTGTTGTAGCTGTCTCCGGCAAATGCCTGTCGAAACAACCCGTCACCAGCAGGAGACAACTCCACCATGCATTCGCCAATGCAGACCGCCTTTAGCGGTGCTTTCTTCGTATTATCAGACATCAACCACGCTCCTTAAGAAACCAATCAGCTGCATTCTGATAGCACACACGGGTCACAAGTCCATCAAGCAGGGCGCGCTCGTTGGGGACATGTCCCCCTTCGGCCCAGCGTCCAACCATCCGACAGACAAGGCGGCGGAAATAATCATGCCGTGGGAAAGACAGGAAAGAGCGGCTGTCGGTCAACATTCCGATAAAGGTCGAGATCAGGCCCATCTGCGAAAGCTGGGTCATCTGTCGTTCCATGCCGTCGAGCTGATCGTTGAACCACCAGCCGGATCCAGCCTGGATCTTGCCCGGCATCGACCCGTCCTGAAAATTGCCAGCGGTCGAGACGATCACTTCATTCTTGGTCGGGTCGAGGCAATAGAGCACCGTGCGCGGCAAATGGCCGTCCCGATCCATCGCCCCCAGCAGGCCATTGAGCGGCGCGGCAATCGGGCGGTCTGCAATGGAATCGCCGCCTACATCTGCCCCGATGCTTTCAAACAGCCGTGGATTGTTATTCCGGATCGCCCCGATATGCAGCTGCATGACCAGATTGCGACTGTGATAGGCGCGGGACAGATCCACCAGCATGGTGGACTGGAACTGGGCGATTTCCAGCTCCGACAAGTCCTCATCCGCCAGACGCTTTGCAAGGATGCGGTCAAGAGTTGCATGATCGACCGGCGGCGCGAAGCGCAGGATCTCGATGCCGTGGTCCGTGGCCTGACAGCCATGGGCGACAAAGTGATCAAGCCGTCCGATCAGGGCGGCCATCAGGGCTTCATAGGTCTCGACACTCGCCCCGCTGACCGCTGCAAGCGACTGCAGGAAAGCCGGAAAGCCCGGCAGGTCGATCTTGAAGGCCGGATCAGGCCGGAAGCTTGGAGCGACCACCATGTCATTGATGCTGTCATCCTCGGCAATCGCCTTGTGATGCTCAAGGCTGTCACACGGCATGTCCGTGGTGCCGACAAATTCCACCTTCATCTTGCGCAACAGACCGCGGGCCGAATGGCTGTCCTCAGCCAGTATTTCGGCGGACATGTCCCAAATGCGATCCGCTGAGGCTGGTGTCAGCAGTTCGCGGATGCCGAAGTAACGTTGCAATTCCAGATGGGTCCAATGGAACAGTGGATTGCCGACACAATGGGGCATGATCTGCGCAAAGGCATCGAACTTCTCACGGAAGGACGCATCCCCCGTTACGCGACGCTCATCAATTCCGGCCCAGCGCATGGCGCGCCACTTATAATGATCCCCTTCCAGCCAGATCGCCCCGATATTGTCCCACTTGCGATCCTGTGCGATTTCTGCCGGGACGAGATGATTGTGATAATCGACAATCGGCAGGTCTTCGGCGACGTCATGATAAAGATGACGCGCGGCTGCCGTATCCAGCAGAAAATCGGGGCCGAGGAAATTTTGCATTCAAGTCTCTCCTGTTAAAGGGTGCCGCCACTAGAAAAGGGCCGAAGGGGAAGGGGGAGCCGGAAAAAGGAGGCACAAATGGGACATGTGCCTCCTTCATAGCCTTGTTGCAGGCTAGCAGTCTACCATTGCTGTCATGTGGCGCTTTGACCCAAGTTCGATTAAGGCGGCATATTGTTGTTTGACACCGCCAACAAAGCGCACATCGGCAACAAGCGCCGGTGGGAAAATGGCCTCCATCGCAAAGACGGCATCGATATAGGCGTCCCAATCCGGCAACAGGGCCGCTGCTTTGGCAATTGGCTCGGCCAGCGGGTCGTTGATTGGCGTCGGGTTGCCCTGCTCATCGCTGCCGGTCATGAAGCGCAGCCATCCGGCAACCCCCAACGCCAGCCGCGTCCAGTCGCCATTATGCTCAAGATGCCAGGCGATGGAGGCAAGCATCCGCTGAGGCAATTTCTGGCTGCCGTCCGAGGCAATCTGCGCGGTCTTGTGTTTCAGCTGGCTATTGGAAAAACGTTCGATCAGCGCCGCAGCATAGGCATCCAGATCCACATCACCGGGTACATCAAGGGTCGGCTGCTGTTCCTTGACCATCAGCGCATGAGCGACCGAGCGGAAATTGGCGTCTTCCATGCAGGCATCAATGGTCTCATAGCCCGCCAGATAGCCCAGATAGGCCAGGAAGGAATGGGCACCGTTGAGGGTGCGCAGCTTCATCTCTTCAAACGGTTCGACATCGGGGACAAATTGCGCTCCAACCTCTTCCCATGCAGGACGCCCCTTGACGAAAGCATCCTCAATCACCCATTGCCGGAATGGCTCACAGACAATGCCATTGGGGTCTTGCATGCCGCCAAGTTTTTCCGTGATCAGTGCCCGGCTCTCATCGGTCAGGGCAGGGACGATCCGGTCAACCATCGAGCAAGGGAAGGTGACATGCTTGCGAATCCATGCGGCCAGCACTGCGTCGCGTTTGTCGGCAAAGCTCAGGACCGCTTGCTGGCACAATTTGCCATTCGCCGGCAGGTTGTCCAGCGACAGAATGGTGAAGCCGTCCAGTCCGGCCGCCTTGCGGCGGGCGAGCGCTTCAACCAGCGCCCCGATGGCGGACTTTGGAGCCGTTGGATTGTCAAGATCATGGGCGATGGCCGGGTTGGCCAGATCGAGCGCGCCACCGGTCAGACAATAGCCTTTTTCTGTCACGGTCATCGAAACGATTGCGATGTCGGGCTCAAGGAACGGCGCAAAGAAGGCATCCATGCCGCCGCGCTCCGGATGGGCGGTCTTGACGATTGAGCCGATGATCCGAACATTGCTGATCGTGTCGCTATGCTCCAGCACCGAATAGAGGTGATCATTCTCTTCGAACTGACCAAAGCGATCCGCGCCAAACAGGATATCGCTGACCACCACGCCCCAGTCGCTGTCAGGCGTCTGAAGCAGGAAGTCCTGATGATAGCTCATCCAGTGGGCGCGGGCGAAAGCGCCAAAGCCAAGATGAATCAGTCGGGGCCGAAGCTTGCTCCGGTCATAGGTTGGCAGTTGCGGCTTGCCGGGGGCATTCATGAGATCGGAAATGGTCATGCGGGGCTCCATTTGGCGGGGTTACTTTCTGGCATTTGGCTCAGAAGCGAAGGATCGTGTCGTCGAGATAGGCAACCCCATTCACAAGGACGGGGCGATGGTCGTCCCCGCAGACACTGATCTTGCATCCTGCAAGCTGCGGGTCAAATGTGCCGGAATGGCTCCAATTGAGCAAGAGCCTATCCTCTTGTTCCACCAAAGTGATTTCTGTCAGACGGTGGGCACCATCCAGGGCGTCGGCATTGTCGACCCCATCCTCATAAAGGAAGGAGTGACAGGCCTCGCGCTGCGCCCCTTTGCGTGGATAGATCACCAACTGGCGCATTTGCCCGGTGACCGAGCCAGATCGATCCACACCGGGCGAGAGTGGCAGAACTGCCCCTGCCCGCACAAAGAGCGGGATTGAGGCAAGATCGACGCTCTGGCGGATCACCTGCGCGGGCTGATAATAGGTGCCGGTCCAGAAATCATAATAGCCAGCGCCATTGTCTGGTAGATAGACGGTGCGACTGGTTGCCCCTTCTTCCACCACCGAGGCGACCAGCAGATCGCTGCCAAGGAAGAAGTCATCCGTCGCGTCAAAGCAGCGATCATCGCCTTCATGGTCAAGGAAGGTCGGGCGCAGCATCGGTTCGTCATCGACGACGGACTGATAATGCAGCGTATAAAGATATGGCAGCAGACTATAGCGCAGCTTGATAGCGTTGCGGATATGGTGGGTGACTTCCGGGAACATCCAGGCTTCATTCACCGTTGCATCATCATTCCAGCTGTGGATGGTGAAGCGCGGATGGAAAATGCCATTTTGCACCCAGCGGACAAACAATTCCGGTTCTGGCCGTGGACCTGCAAAGCCGCCGACATCATGGCCGATATTGTAAAGGCCGGACAGGCTCATCCCAAGGCCCATCGGAATGTTGTATTTGAGGCTCGTCCAGTTGGTGCGGTTGTCGCCGGACCAAGTCTGGGCATAGCGCTGAATGCCCGGACAGCCGGAGCGCGAAATCAGATAAGGCCGCTTGGACGGCTCAAAATCCAGCTGGGCTGCAACCGACGCGCGGGTCATCAGCAATGGCTGAACCGGACGGATCAGGTCGATATCGACCGGCGTGCCAAAACCGGCGCACTGGGCCTGTCGGTCCCAGATTTCATATTCGTTATTGTCGTTCCAGGTGCTGTTGATGCCATAATCAAGCAGCGCCGTCTTCACATTGGCCTGCCACCAGGCTTGCGTGTCCGGATTGGTGAAGTCGAGATGGCTGCCTTCGTCATCCCAAAAGACCGAACGTTCTGCGTTGCCGGTCTCGCTGTCGCGGACAAACAGCCCCTTGACGTCGGCTTCCTTATAGCGCGGATGGTCCTGCAACAGGCATGGCTTGATATTGGCAATCAGCTCAACACCCGCATCGGCAAACAGCTTCGCCATGCCTTTCGGGTCTGGCACCTTGTCGTGGTTCCAGTTGAAGACATAGCGCTTGTCGCCGATGGAGGTATAGCCCGAGGAAAGCTGGAAGCTATCGCAGGGAATGTCATGCTCGGTGACCAGTCGGACAAAGCCTTCCAACTGCTCCTGCGCATTGGGCGCATCCGTATAGGACATGGTCGAGCCGGAATAGCCCAGCGCCCAGCGTGGCAAAAAGGCTGTGCCGCCGGTCAGCCGCACATGGGCTTTGGTGACATCGGCGATGCTAGGTCCAAGGGTGACATAATAGTCGAGATCTCCATCAGCGGCCCGATAGGCGCGATAGGGCTTGTGGTAATTGTCAAGCTCGTTGCCCAGATCAAACCAGCAAGGGGCCAGATTGTCGTAAAAGAGGCCATAGGACAGACCGCTCTCCAGCCGCGTGATGGTGAAGGGCACATGCTTGTAAAGCGGGTCTGTTTTGCTGGCATCATAGCCCATGGCATCCAGATTGCGCATCTCGAAGCGGCGGCCCGTGCGCTCCAGCGCGCCGGATTTCTCACCCAGACCAAAGAAAAGATCCCCCGGCTGGCGCAGCAAATAATGGCGATGGGCATGATCTTTGCGCCCCAGCTCATAAGCGCCGGTCGGGCGGTCTTCGGCCATTTTCTGCCAGGGTGCGTCTTTGCTTGTGCGCCCATGCCAAACCAGCCGGAGCGGTGTCATCACGGTGACTTTCAGACAGTCGCTTTCCAGTGTCAGACGGTCGCCTTCATTGATCACATCAAAGCTGGGACAGGAAAATCCATCCAACCGCGACCGATCACGCCCTTCAAGTGGGGCATCGCCATTGGGGGCGACGGTCCAGCTGCGATCCAGTCGATAGGCCCCATCCTTTAGCAACTGCACCCGCATCATTTTGGGTTCCAGAATGTCGATCCGCATGACATGACGGCCTTCGACGTCAAGTGCGACGCCTGTGTCCGATTGGCTGGCCAGACTCCAGTTTTTCAGTTGATACATGCTCATAGTCCTGAATGGGGCTCAGTTTCCTGAGAGGGGGCAAAGGCCCTGATTGGATAGGCTCTTGCGGGACGCGGTGCGTCTTTATGGTGCCAAATCACAGAGCCTGAACGGCTGGACGGTGCGCACCTGCAGGCAAGAGAGGTGGGAAGCCGCCAGAAATCCGGCGGCTTCCCAGGAAGGCTTCGTTTAGTAGCCCAGGAACAGCTGTGGCAGGAACAGCGACAGCTGTGGAATATAGGTGACGGCCAGCAGCAGCGCGACAAGCACCACATAGAAAGGCAGCAGTGGCTTGAGCACCTGAGAGATGGCAACCTTGCCGACCGAGCAGCCGACAAACAGGGCCGACCCAACCGGAGGCGTGCAGATGCCGATGCACAGGTTGAAGGTCATCATCACACCGAAATGCACCGGATCCATGCCCAGATCCTGCACGACCGGCAGGAAGATCGGGGTGAAGATCAAAAGCGCAGGCGTCATGTCCATGAAGGTGCCAATCACCAGCAGGGCAAGGTTGATTGCCAGCAAGATCACGATTGGATTGTCAGACAGGGACATCAGCGCGTCGGAAATGGTGAACGGAATGTCGGAGAAAGCCATTGCCTTCGACATGGCGATCGAACAGCCAATCATCAGCAGCACGATGGAGGTGGTCACTGCTGATTCGAGAATGATTTTGGGCAGATCGAAAATCGTGATTTCGCGATACCAGATCAGCGCCAGGAACAGGGTATAGACCACTGCAACAGCCGAGGCTTCGGTTGCTGTGAAAATACCACCAATGATGCCACCCATGATGATGAAGATCAGACCCAGTGGCAGCACGGCATCACAGGACTTCTCAAGCACTTCCTTCCAGGTTGGCTTGGGGGCCAGTGGATAGCCGCGTTTCTTGGCAATGAAGCCAGCCACGGCCATCAGGCCAAGGCCCATCAGGATACCGGGAATGTAACCCGCCACGAACAGAGCGGCGATCGAGGTGCCGTTGGTGATTAGGGAATAGACAATGAAGGTGGTCGATGGCGGGATCAGCAGACCGGTTGGGCAGGAGGCAATGTTGACCGCGGCCGAATAGGCCGGATCATAGCCCTCTTTCTTTTGCACCGGAGCCATCACCCCGCCCACGGCAGCAGCCGAGGCCACAGCCGAGCCGGAAATCGCACCAAACATCATGTTGGCCAGCACGTTGCAGTGGGCCAGTGAGCCGGGCAGACGACCGCCAAGGATCTTGGCAAATTCGATCAACCGCATGGCGATACCGCCCCGGTTCATGATGTTGCCTGCCAGAATGAAGAAAGGGATCGCCAGCAGAGTGAAGCTGTCCAGACCAGACGCCATTTGCTGGGCGACGATGAAGATCGACTGATCAAAGGTGAAGGAGATCACCATAAATGTGAAGAAGGTCGCAATGCCGATCGCAAAGGAGATGGGCACACTGAGGGCCATCAACAGAATGAAGATCGAAAAAAGCGTGATTGTTGCTTGCCATTCCATAGCTCAGATTTCCTCTTTCGATCTCAGGACGTTTGGGTGTCGTTTGGGCTGTCCGGATCGAGCAGCTCAACGATCAGAACCACGCAATAAAACAGCATGGTTGCGCCAGAAAAGGGAATGGCACCATACACATAGCCCATCGGAATGCGGAGTGCCGGGGTGACTTGTCCCTTCTGCAACGTGTCCATCATCAACTGCCAGCCGCCATACATCATGACGACAATGACAAAGGCGGCGATAATGAAGTAAACCGCGATGCGGATATTGCGCAGGCTCTTGCCTTCCAGCCAGAGGCTGACAACGTCGATCGCCAGATGGCGCTTCTGGCCCAGCGTGTAGGCCGCGCCCATGAAAGCGACCCACATGAACAGGAAGCGGGCAATCTCGTCAGTTGTGGTGCTCGGTGTACCAAGAATGAAGCGGGATACGACCTGCCACACGACACAAATGACCAATATGGTGAAAATCGCAACCGTCAGGCTGCCTAGGACCCCGTTCACAAAGCGAACAGCATGTTTCATGCCCGCACTCCCATAAAAATAGCGCTCGGCCCGACAAGGTCGGGCTCGGGTTGACATTCTGGGAAACTGAAATTGGTCGGCCAATTTCGACACAACCCAAAATGCTGGATTTGCGCAGTCTCTCAGCGGTCGCCGAACGGGGCGACGAAACCAAGATCATACACGCAGTATGTTGGGGGATGCTGGCACGTTTTTTCCTCCCGAAAAGAGCGCTGGCGGTTTTTAAAGCCCAGATTTGTGCGGTTTTCCTGTGAAAATTGCCGCAAATCGGTGGGCCATGCCAGTCAGTATCGGAATAATCCGGCATCTCACTCACCTATACACATCGCTCAAAAAACAAAATTGGTCAACCAAAATAAAAATTGTTTGACAAAAATTCGAAAATGGCGAATTGTTTGGTCGACCAAATTAGAAAATTGGTTAGACCGCATCGCAGCATTAAGACACTCGATTCTGTTGCGATGCGCCATACAAAGCTCACCGCGGCCGTCCGAAACAATCAGCGTACGGGTGGTCTGAGACAACGAAGCCGACTGAATTCTTCAATCGGGAGGGAAATCGATGAAACGCAATCTTGCCGTTCTTGGTGCAGTGGCTGGTGCCGCATTCGCACTGACCGCAACCGCTGCCAGCGCAGTGACCCTGAAGCTGAACCACAACAACCCGCCAGAGCATCAGCTGCACAAATCCATGGAGTTCATGGCTGACCGTGTGAAAGAGCTGACCAATGGCGAAGTGAAGATCCGCGTCTATGCCAACGCCCAGCTTGGCACTCAGCGTGAATCCATGGAGCTGGTTCAGAATGGCACGCTCGCCATGGCCAAATCCAACGGCTCCGAACTGGAAGCCTTTGAAGAATCCTACACCGCCTTCAACCTGCCATACATCTTCACCTCCGAAGACCATTACTATGATGTGCTGTCCGGTGAAATTGGCGACGACGTGATGATGGCCTCCCGTGACAAGGGCTTCATTGGTCTGACCTATTACGTGGAAGGCGCACGCTCCTTCTATGCCAACAAGGCCATCAATTCTCCGGCCGATCTCAAAGGCATGAAAATCCGCGTACAGCCATCCCCATCGGCTATTCGCATGGTGGAATTGCTTGGCGGCAACCCGACCCCTATTTCCTGGGGCGAACTCTATTCCGCTCTGAAACAGGGCGTTGTTGACGGCGCTGAAAACAACCCGACCGCTCTGACCACTGCGCGTCATGGTGAAGTCTCCAAAGTCTATTCCGACGATGGCCACACCATGATTCCTTCCGTTGTGGTGATGTCGACCAAGGTTTGGGACGACCTGTCCGAAGACCAGCAGAAAGCCCTGAAACAGGCTGCCCGTGAATCCATGGATTTCCACCGTGCGGAATGGAACAAGACGGTTGCTGCTGAAATCGAAAAAGCCAAAGCCGAACTCGACGTGAAATTCGTTGAAGTCGAAAAAGGCCCGTTCATCGAAGCCGTTCTGCCAATGCATGAAGAAGCTGCATCGAAATCCGAACGCGTTGCAGACCTGATCGAACGCATCAAGGCTGTTGCCAAGTAACAAACGGCAAGCAACAAACGGTCTGTGACCGTTTTGCAGGTTGCCCGTGCCCCTTGAGGCAACCGAATGAAACGCTTCGGCATGGCGGATTGCCGCCATGCCTCCTCGCTGGACAAGCCCCCGGCAATCAAAGACAGGAAGACAAACCATGGTCCTCGAACGTTCCGAACTGGCCGAAAACGCGCTCCAATGCCTCCATGACGAGGCTTATGATCTGCCCTATAACAATCAGGCGCTCAACCACCAGACCATGCTGTTTGTCGAAGGTCGTGAGGCCGAAAGTCTCAACGGGTCGTGGAACTTCTGCGTTGATCTGCTGGATACAGGCCTGCGCCAGAAATGGTTCGCTCTGGAAAAGATGGACCCGATTGATCGGATCGAACCCTATGATTACGATCCCTATATGGGCGAACAGGTCGAGGTGCCTTCCAACTGGCAGATGCTGAAGGAGAAATGGTACTTCTTTGAAGGCAGTGCCTGGTATTCTCGCCCCTTGATGATCGACAAATTATCCGCTGACGAGCGCAAGTTCCTGCGCATTGGCGCGGCCCAATATGACTGCAAGATTTTTCTCAATGGAGATTTTCTGGGCAACCATTATGGTGGCTCCACCCCTTTCTGCTTCGAGTTGACCGGTGCGCTCCGCGAAGGGGAAAACTGGTTGATGCTCTGCGTGAATAACACGCGCACGACGGATCGTGTGCCCATGCGCAACACCGACTGGTTCAATTATGGTGGCCTCTATCGCGAGGTGGCGCTCTACACCACACCCAAAACCATCATTCGGGATCTCTATGTGGCTTTGGTGGCTGATGGGACCTATTCACGCATTGCCGTGGAAGTGCAGGTCGACGGCCCGGCGCGAGGCGATGTGGAGTTTTCCATTCCCGGATTGCGCCTCTATGCCAGCCTGACGCCGAATGAGAATGGCCTCGCCAAGGCGGTCCTCGAAGCCTCGCCAGAGCTGTGGTCCCCTGACACGCCGAAGCTTTATGATGTGGTCGCAAGCATCGGTGACGACGAGGTGCGCGACCGGGTCGGTTTCCGCCAGATCGAACAGATCGGCGCCGAGCTGCGGTTGAATGGCGCGCCATTGTTCCTGCGCGGCATCTCTGTGCATGAGGATGATTTCGATACTGGCAAGGTGACATGCGAGAATGACATCCGCCGCCGTTTTGAGCATGCGCGTGAATTGAACTGCAATTTCCTGCGCCTGGCCCATTATCCGCATCATGAACTGGCATCGAAGATTGCCGATGAAATGGGCTTCCTGCTGTGGGAAGAGATCCCTGTCTACTGGGCCATCGACTTCGAGAATCCGGCCACTTACAAGGATGCCCAGAATCAGCTGATCGAGTTGATCAAGCGCGACCGCAACCGCGCCAGCGTTATCATCTGGTCGGTCGGCAACGAAAATCCGGACACCGATGCCCGCCTTGATTTCATGCGCTCATTGGCCCAAACCGCCAAGGCCTATGATCCGACCCGCCTGACATCGGCAGCCTGCCTGATCAACCATGCCAAAAAGAAGATCGAGGATCGCCTGTCTGACTATATCGACGTGATTGGCATCAACGAATATTACGGCTGGTATGAAGAGAATTTCGAGGATCTGGTCGAAATCGGCATCAACAGTGCACCAGACAAGCCGGTGGTGATTTCCGAAACCGGGGCCGATGCGGACATCAGCAGCACTGGACCCAAGGCCGGGCTCTTCAGCGAAGCTTATCAGACTCATGTTTATGAACGGCAGATTGAGACTTTGCGTGCCTTGGACTATGTAAAGGGGATTTCTCCGTGGATTCTGTATGACTTCCGTGTTGAGAGACGCCAGAATATGTTCCAGCAGGGCCGCAACAAGAAGGGTCTGATCGCCGGAGACAAACAGACCAAGAAGGAAGCCTTTCACAAGCTCGCGGCATTCTATGCACAGAAGCAGCAAGAGCAAGAGGCTTGCAAGAACAAGAACGGGAAGTGAGGTCCCAGATGATCCCGGAAGCTGGCAAGAGACGCTACCAGGAAGTCGCAGAGGCGCTGAAAAAGGAGATGATCGAGCAGCATCTCATTGTCGGCACGCGTTTGCGCACCGAACGGCAGATCTCTGATGACTTCGAAGTGTCCCGCTCCGTTGTACGCGAAGCCATCATCATGCTCGAGATTGAAGGACTGGTTTCGGTGCGCAAAGGCTCGGGCACCTATATCGCCCGGTTACCCAACCAGTCCGAGAAGACCGAAATGGCGCGCAGTGACATCGGTCCGTTCGAGCTGTTGCAGGCCCGTCAGCTGTTGGAGAGCAACATTGCGGCCTTTGCGGCGACCATGGTCACCAAGAATGACATCACGCGCATGCAGGAAGCGCTTGATATGGAAATTCAGGCCATTGAGGCCGGGCGCGACGATTATGATGGCGATGAGTGGTTCCACAGGCTGATCGCCGAGTCCACCCAGAATAGCGTATTGGTCGATATGGTTGCTGATATGTGGCGGCTGCGCGAGGGCAACAAGATCTGGGATGGCCTGCATGCCCGCATCTTTGATGAAAGCTATCGCAAGCAATGGCTCGATGACCATCAGCAGATCCTGACCGCCCTCAATCGCAAGGATCCGGGCAAGGCACGGGATGCCATGTGGAACCATCTGGAGAATGTCCGCAACACCCTGTTGATCCTGTCCGATGTTGAGGACCCGAAATTTGACGGCTACTTGTTCAAGACCCCAAAGGTCATCAAGCTCAACAAGCCGTAATGTTATCAAAATTGTACCCGTTTGGCCTGAGGGGCTGCGAACTGGACGGTGTACCGAACAATAAGAGGCAAAGCCATGAAGCAGACCTGGCGCTGGTTTGGGCCAAATGACCCTGTAACCCTGCAAGATATCCAACAGGCCGGTGCAACGGGCATCGTCACCGCTCTGCATGATCTTCCCAACGGGGTCGTCTGGCCGCGCGAGGCAATTGCCGAACGCAAGAAAATGATCGAGGAAGCTGGCCTTGTCTGGTCGGTTGTGGAATCGATCCCGATCCACGAGGATATCAAGTTACAGCGTGGTGACTGGCGCCAACTGATAGCCAACTGGGCGCAAAGCATGCGCAATCTTGCCGCCGAAGGCGTTACCAATATCTGCTACAATTTCATGCCGGTGATCGACTGGACCCGCACAGACCTTGCATGGGCCCTGCCCAATGGAGCCCGCTGCCTGCGCTTTGATCAGGACCGCTTCGTCGCCTTTGACTTGTTCATCCTCAAGCGCGAAGGGGCCGAGGCTGACTATTCGCCAGAAGATATGGCTGCCGGTCGCAAAGCCTTCGAAACCATGAGCGATGAAGAAAAGGATCAATTGGTCCGCAACATCATTGCCGGTTTGCCGGGCTCGGAAGAAAGCTACACAATTGAGCAGTTCGCCGCCCAGATCGCGCTCTATGATGACATCGATCAGGACCGCCTGCGCGCCCATCTGGCCGACTTCCTCAATGGCGTTCTGCCGGTCGCCGATGAAGTGGGGGCCACCATGGCCATCCATCCTGATGACCCTCCGCGCTCGATGTTCGGTCTGCCGCGCATCGTCTCCACTATCGAGGATATGCGCGCCCTGCGGGCCATCAATGACAGTCCGGCCAATGGCTTTACTCTCTGCTCTGGCTCCTATGGGGTGCGCGAAGGCAACGATCTGGTCGCGATGATCGAGGAATTTGCCGAGGTGATCCATTTCTTCCATTTGCGCGCCACCAAGCGTGATGGCAACAGCTTCTATGAAGCGGATCATTTTGGCGGCGACGTCGATATGGTTGAAGTCATCCGGGCCTTCAAGGCTCTTGAGGATCGGCTGGGGCGCTCACTGCCATTCCGCCCCGACCATGGGCATCAGATTCTGGATGATCTGACCCGCCGCTCCAACCCCGGCTATCCGGCGATCGGGCGCCTCAAAGGTCTGGCCGAATTGCGCGGCGCCATGCTGGCGCTAGGAGCAACCGTCGAATAAACAACAAGACCCCGCAACCAAGAAGAAACCCGGAAAAAGACAGGCTCTTTTCCGGGTTTTGTGTGCTGACAAGTGGTGCGGGCCTGATTAGCCGGTCCGCACCTGTCGGATGAACCGCTCGACTTCGAGTTTGAGATTCTCCGCCTGTTCCGACAATTCTCCCGCTGCGCTCATGACTTCGCTTGAGGCGGCACCTGCCCGCTTGGATGCATCCGAGACGGCCTCAACGTTGGTATTCACCACTTCAGACCCTTGCGCAGCCTGATTGATGCTGCCGGCAATTTCATGGGTGGCGGTATTCTGCTCTTCCATTGCCGCCGCAATGGCGGTCGAAATGTCGCTGACCCTCTGAATGACCGTACTGACGCTTTCCATCGAGCCGGAAGCCTGCTTGCTGGCTCCCTGAATGCTGGAGATCTGTTGGCTGATCTCCTCGGTCGCTTTCGCTGTCTGACCCGCCAGCGCCTTCACCTCGCCCGCGACCACAGCAAAGCCCTTGCCTGCAGCCCCGGCACGTGCCGATTCTATGGTGGCATTGAGCGCCAGCAGGTTGGTCTGTTCGGCAATGCTGGCGATCATTTCGACCACTTTGCCGATATTGTCGGCCGTTCCTGCCAGTGCGACCATTTGCTGGTTGGTCTCGTTGACCTTTTCGACGGCCTCCACCGCAGCATTGGCAGCCAGAGCAACCTGCTCGCTGATTTCTCCGATGGTGGCGGTCATTTCTTCGGTGGCCGAGGCAATGGTCTGCACGTTGCTCAAGGTCTGGGTCGAGGCGGCCGAGGCCTGCGACGCCTGCTGTGCGGTCTCCTCCGAGACATCCGACATGGATTGCGCGGTGCCGCTCAGTTGCGTCGAGGCACTGGAAACCGCATTGACGATGCCACCCACATGATCATCAAAGTCGTCGGCCATCTGCATCATCAATTGATGCTTCTCTTCTTCAGCCTGCTGTTTGGCGAGAGCCTGCTGCTGTTCCAGCTCGCGGCTATGAATGCCATTTTGCTTGAAGACCTCCACGGCAGTGGCCATTTCGCCCAGTTCATCCCCGCGCTCGCATCCCGGCACATCGACACCGAGATCATCGTCGGCCAGTTGCTTCATGGCATGGGTCAGAGTGACCACCGGTTTGGCAATGCCTCGGGCGATGAAGATCGCGGCGACCAGACCGAACAAGACCGCCAGCAGGCCAAAGATCTGCTGAAAGCGTTGGGCGCTATCCAGATTGCGTGTGGTCTCATCACTCAGCGTGTTGCTGTCGGTTTCGATCATCTGTTCGATTTGTGCCGTCAACGCAATCATCGCCTTGGCATTCATGTCGAGCACATTGTCGCGCAAGGCGTTGCGTTCATTGATCAACTTCACAAGACGCTCAAAGGAGCGGACATACTCCGCCACATCCTGACGAACCTGCGCCAACTTGGTGCGCAGTCCGGTATCGCTGAGATTGTCTTCCAGTTTGCTCAGCATCGTTTCAAGGGATTTGAATTCCCCCTTGGTTTGATTTGCCAGATCGGCCGAGTTCACATCAAGAAATTTCATGACCAACAGGCGTGCTTTGAGCAGGTCCTGTTGCGCTATGCCTGCCTGCAGGGCGGCCTCATAGGATTGGGCTCTGGAGGCTTCGTTCGCAATATGTGACAGATTGTTCAGGATCGCCATGCCGGTCGGCGACAGAATGTTGTAGACGACATCATGGCGCATCTGCATCTGGGTGGCGATCTGCTGATAGGCATTCTTGTAGGATTCCATCTCCGTCTCGACAGAGGTGATGGCAGCCCTGAAGGTCGGCGCGGTCATGACTCCCCGCGCGCTGGCGATCAGCTCGCGCAGATGCTCCTGCCCTTTGACGAAAGCACGCTGATCTTCCTCTTCACCGCTCTTGATGTAGGATGCCGCCTTGAGCTGTACATCATAGACCGTTGCGCGAATGTCAGCGCTTAGGGCCGCCTGACGGGACATGTTTTTTGTTGCTGTGAAAGCGGTTCCCAACCCTTTCAGCTCGATGATGCTGGACAGAACCAGCGCCACCATGGTCACAAGCAAAATGCCAAAGCCGATATAGATGCGCGTACCGATTTTGAGCTTCTTCATCAAGGAGATTGAACCTGAGACTTCTTGTCTTGAGGTTGGTTTGTCCGACCCGCTCGGACCATTCCGCGAATCATAGGGCATGTTGTTGAATCCTTTTGCCATCACACAGGCACCAATTACAGGTTGAAATGGTTAGTAAAATATTACTGACTTACTCCTACTGCGTCACTTTTCTGGCTGTGCATTTTTGTCTATTCCATTTTCTTCGACAACATGGGCAGAATTCGAGAGATTTCACTAGGGATTGTGCGATGAGAATACGCAAGGTTGCGATTGAG